>CAVVLT010000008.1:0-17165 GCA_963749105.1 Bryobacterales bacterium
TGAACCCGCACTTCCCTTGCGAGAAAAAGGATTTTAAGTCCTTTGCGTCTGCCGATTTCGCCACCCGGGCCTCTAATCTTTCATATTACGAGAGCAGCAACTCCAAATCTTCCTTCTGCAGATTCTTAATTACGCTATTGTCCTGGCTAATAATCGCGCTCGCCAAATCCCGTTTCGTCTTCTGTAAATCCAACACTTTTTCTTCCACCGTATCGCGCGCAATTAAGCGATAGGCAAACACCTGCTGAATCTGCCCAATGCGATGCGCCCGGTCCACGGCTTGCGCTTCTACCGCTGGATTCCACCATGGATCTAACAAAAACACATACCCCGCCGCAGTCAAATTCAAACCCAATCCACCGGCCTTGAGACTAATCAAAAACAATTTGCAAGCCGGATCGTTCTGGAACCGCTCCACCGGAGCTTGCCGGTCGCGCGTCGTGCCATCCAAATATTCGTAGACAATCCCTTCTTCATCCAAATGCTTGCGAACAATTCTCAGAAAGCTCGTGAACTGCGAAAAAACCAGTGCCTTGTGCCCTTCCGCCGTGACTTCGCGCAACTGTGCCAACAAAACGTCCATCTTGGCGCTTGCCTCGCCGGAGCGCTTAGTGTCGATCAACCCTGGATGACAGGCCGCCTGCCTCAATCGCAGCAGCGCCTCTAACACCTGAATCTTCGCCTTGCCCATACCATCTTTGGCGATCTTGCCGAGCAAAGTATTTCGATAATGTTCGCGCAACTCGTTATACAACTTACGCTGCGGCGGTTTCAACTCACAGTAAATTGTCTGTTCCGTCTTCGGCGGCAACTCGCGCGCCACTTCTTCTTTCGTGCGCCGCAGAATAAAAGGCCGTAATGCGTGCGCCAGCAAACTTAAACTCTCTTCACTGATATTCCGCAACCCGCCGCCCGCAATCTTAAACACATTCGCCGCATTCAGCATACCCGGATTCAAAAACTCAAACAGCGAAAACAATTCGCCCAAATGATTCTCAACCGGCGTCCCACTCAAAGCCAATCGGTGCGAACCTTTCAGCAAACGAACCGCTTTGGCCGATTCCGTCCCCGCATTTTTCACCGCCTGCGCCTCATCCAATATCAAATAATCAAACTCGATATCTTTCATGCGCGGCGCATCGCGGCGCAAGGTGCCATAGGTAGTCAGGACAACGTCAAAGCCCTTGAAGCTATCCTCGCCCCGCTCTGCGCCCGTATAATCCAAAAGCCGCAACTCTGGCGTAAAGCGCGCTGCTTCCTCCTGCCAGTTAAAAATCAACGAACGCGGCACGACCACCAGCGATGGCCGATCGAGTTCGCCCTTCATCCGCAATTCGCGCCTTGTCTCCAGCATCGCCAGCACCTGCGCCGTTTTACCTACACCCATGTCGTCCGCCAAACACCCGCCAAACGACAGCCTCCGCAAGAACTCCATCCAGCCCAATCCCTCGCGTTGGTAATCGCGCAACTGGCCTTGAAACCCCGCTGGCTGCTCCCCCGGCAGAATACCTTCGAAATGAGTTAGTTGTTGGCGTACCCGGTTGAACGCTTCGTCGCAGGAGACCTCTGGGTGTGCGGCCAGGAGCGCATCCAGCAGTCCTGCTTGGTTACCGCGAAAACGAATATGTCCGTTCTCCGCCGTTCCTAAACCAGCCACTAAACCAATGCGCGCCAACCACTCTTCGGGCAACACACCATACGTGCCGTCCCCCAGCCGCACCGTATTCTCACCGCGCCGGACCGCTTCTAGCAGTTCCGGCAATGCCGCCGTTGTTTCGCCGTATTGCACTTCACCGCGCAGCTCAAACCAATCCACACCCGAAGCCACTTCCATGCGGTAACTGCCCGGCTTGCGAAAGATCTTTCCTTCCGCTTCCACATGCCATCCCGCTTCAATCAGCTTCCTCACGATGTTTGGCACCTTGTTCGTACTCGTATGCCAACTGCCGTCTTCACGCGGATCAAAGGTAGTCGGCTGCCGAAACCCCAACTCCTTGAGTGTGGCGGCCGCTGCCTCTTCCACCTCTTGACTACGCTTCACAAACCGCCGCGCGGCACTGTCGTAGACGCCACGCCGTTTATCGGCGCCGGCTACCAGGGTGCCCTCATAGTCGAAGATCAGTTCCGCACACACCTTGCCCTGTTGAGCGGCGCCACTGCGCGCACGAATCTTAAGCACCTTGCGCGGCACCGGCGCAGTCTCTTCAAACTGCAACTCATGCGGCACCGTTAAAGGCGGCGCATCGGGCAGCGTCAGCAGTTCTCCCATCAGTGCATCTGCGTCTTTGTCCGACGCGGTAATGCCACCCGTTCTGCGCAGATGCCGCATCCACTCGGTCTGTGTATCGGGAGCCAATCTCGCCACCTTGTGATCGATAAAAACAAATCCTTCGCTCACCAGCGCGGTATCCGATAACTCCGCTCGCTCTTCGCCCCGGCGCAAAAAACCGGTTACCGTCCAACCCGTGATCTTGCGCTCGTTCATTTCCAACTCAAAGCGCCACGGCTCCCCGTTATCCCATTCCAAGGGTGCTGGCGCAGCCGCTTCTCTTGGCTTCCTAAGAAAGCAGCGCCCCGTTTGCACCACCATCGGCAAAATCACGTTGCCCAGCGCAGGTGTAACTAAGCTCGACGACGGCAGCTGCCCATACGCATCCGGATCGCCCCAACCGTGATATTCGAACCCTCCTGCTAACAGTGACAAAATCGCTTGGTCAGCCGCAGGCAAATTACGTAAATGCCCGCGCTTAATGCTCGCGCGGGTCGCTGCCGTGTAACTGCCGTCCGACTTTCGATCGCGCGTTTCCAGTGCCAACACCAAACCCGCCGCCACGGTACTCGCTTGCACGTCCACCTGATAAACAATCTCGCGCTTAGCCGGCCAGTTGTCGTGTAGCCGCTCACGCAAAACTTTGCTCATGAGCAGGCTATTCACTTCTTGCTTCCAAGCCGCAGGTTCAGTGGTTTTCAGGCCCGTCGGATTGGCAGCCTTGAGAAGTGGCGGCGCTTCGCCCTCTTCATCTTCGTCGAAGATCCCTTCATAGGGCAGCATGCCGTCATCCAGAATCAGCTCCGGCGCCGCCGCCGCTTCCGACAAATAACCCAATCCTTCCGCCGCCAAAATCGCTGCCCACAAATGTTTACACGGACCTTCTTTCTCAAAGAAGGGACAATCGCACCACACCGTGAGAAACGGCGCATCCCAATTCATTGTTATGCCGTACCGCTCTGTACCCGTGACATCGGCTTGCACTGTGCGGGCATCTCCGCCCCGAATGCGAATCAAGTGCTGCCAGTGATAGGTCTGCCCTCGCTGGCGGATGGTGGCATTGAATTCACCTTCCAGTCTTTGCGATAGTTTCATTAGTTCTTTGGTTCGGAGAGATGATGCGGGGTTCTCTTTCATTGTAGGGCGTCGCATGGCCACGCGAGTCCCTTCTCTGATAAATTCTAGTTAAGCACTTTTCGCCCTTGCATTTGGTTGCAACGCGGAGGATCAACCTAAGCGTGAATCAAGAGAATCAAACACCCGCTCCTGCCGCAGGACTTGGCCCCACTTCGCCTGCCGGCTCGATTGAATTTTCGCCCGCTGACACGACACCGATTCCGGCGAGCCAAATCGCAAGTATTTGCCAGTCGCTCACGGCTGAGACTGACCCAGCAAAGCAGCGCGTCTATTGGCGTCGCATGCAGCACAGTGCGCCTTCTTCCAAAGCGCTCGATCTTGCGTTGCAATGTATCACGAATCCCACCGCGCCCAATCGCGGCGAAGCCGTCCGCTATCTGCGCAGCTGCTTTCCCGACCGCTTGCCCGCTTTGTTAGAAGCATTTTCCCGCGACCCGGATGAAGAAATGCGCTACCAGCTTTCCGAATTTCTTCGCGATTCCGATATGGACGCCGCTATCGGCATGAAAATCGGCATGTTGGGAAAAGCCAGTGCCGAGAAGCAGCAACTGCTCATTCACGAAATTGCTGAGAACGGAAATCTCTTCCACCTGGAAGGGCTCCAGGGGTTGGACACTTTGGCCGGCGGCAATTCCGTTTTCGCGCGCGCCGCCGAGCTGCTTTCCAAGCGCACGAAAACGCAAGCAGCTACGGCTGGCAGTTAAACTTACCTACCGTTCGCGAATGCGCGGTTGTACTTCAACCTCCACTTGTGCCTCTTTCGGCACCGGCACGTCCAACTCCTTGCCACCTGGTAGATACGGCTTGATCACTGCTTCATCGGCGTACGCCAAGCCCCGCCCGTCCTCGATAGCCACCAACGTGTAGCGTCCCGGCGTCACCCAGCCCATCGTAAATGTTCCATCGCTGTCGCTTTGATCTCGTGGAATAAAATTGCAGTAACTCACATTTTTCGGAATGAGGAGAACCATTGCACCAGCAACGGCCTTCTTGTCGCGCGTAACCACAATGCCGCTCACTTTGCTCACTCCTTTCGCAACTTGAATCACCAGGTTCACCTGTGCTCCGCGCGGAATCGTCAATTCACCCTTCGCATAAACTCCGCCATCCGCCGTCACTTTTGAAATGTAAACGTCTGGAAAATTCGCCAGGCGAAGCTCACTGCGTCCTTCGGATGCTTGTGGGAATTCGAAGTGTCCGTCTTTTGCAACCGTTGCCACCTGTTGATCAGTTATGTTCGCGCTGCGAAGCAGAATCGCCAGCCCTTCCGGTAGATCGCTGCCATCGATCACCACCTTGCCCCGCACAGAAGTCCTTGCGGATTCATTCAGGTGCACAGTGGAATTACTTGCCACCTTTACGGTCTGTGATCCAAGAGTTGCCAGTCCGTTCGGGCCACTTAAAGAACCGGAGAAGCGATAGTCACCAGGAGGAACTCCGCTCAAGAAGCCATTGTTTCCGAACAATGGAAGTTGTATCGGAGTGCCTCCGGGACCAATTTGGGTCACAGATATTTGAACCTGCTGGTCCGCCTGTTTTTCTACCCCATCAAACGTCACAGGCAAAGCGGGTACGGCGCGCAAGGTGATCTGAATCTCCGCTTTCATTCCTGCTGCCAATTTCACAGGGGCCGCTGCCTCCGGCGTTACGCCGCCGCCGTAGTAAGTCAACGGGAACGCCACATCCAGCTCTGGTTTTGTTTCCGTGATCGTCAGCTGATCACCCGCTACAAATTGCACGGGATTCTGTGCGTACCAAGGCCGCCCAAAAGCAGCGACGTAGTAAACGCAGTCTCGCAAGTTCTTGAAGTGAAAGCGTCCGTCTGCGTCGGTATTTGTCGCCTGCATTCCGCTGCTGGACTTTCCATCGCTCATTCCGCCGCTAAAAAGAAAAACACTCGCTTGACGCACCGGGTCGCCATCCTCATCGACAACCGCGCCCGTAATAGCTGCGGGCGTGTCGAGCAGGAAGACAATATGTTCAGTATCGAAACCGGTTCCGGTAACGATCGCAGTCGAATAACCCTCCAACTGCTCATACGATTGCGACCATCCGTGGTTATCCACCTGTAGCGAGTATTTGGCGGCAGGCAGTCCGTAGAACAGGAATTCCCCGTTTTCACCGGTAACAGCGGAAAGATGGCGGTCTGTCTTATCCACCATTGTTATAGTGACGCGTGCCTCATGCACGGGTCGATGGTCAGCGTGCCGAACTACATGGCCAGAAATCTTGAAGGTAGCCAGTTGCTGCGATTGGCCGTGGAAAGTGGCAACAGCTACAAGGGCTAGCATTCGCAAGCTGGTCAACTTAGTTCCCCTTGCGTTCGCTGAATTCTACGGTCACCTCGGAGTTTTGGCCCGCCACTAGGTCTACGCTTCGACCTACATAGCTGCGCAAAACTTCCGGGTTTGCATACTCCAAGCCGGCGATGTTCGAAAACGCGTACACTTCATACGACCCTGGCGAAAGCAGCGGTAGCACAGTCGAGAGGGGCATTCTGTTTCTGCTTTGCAAAGGCAGCAGGATCGAACCGTAGACCCCTTTGCTCGGAACAAGCAAAACAACCCCCGCCGTCCGTTGATCTTTCGACTTTAGATTGACTCGCAAGGTCGCGCAGCCAGCTTGCATGTTTACAATGATCGGCTGCGTAGTTCCACTGCCCTCAGAGATCACAAAAGAATCGCTCAGCAGGTCGACGTTCCCGTACCATGCCGACTCCACACATTCATTACCAGTGATTGGCACCCGCAAACGATATTTTCCCGGCTGAACGTCACTAAAACCCGGCAAGGGCGGATCACCAAGCATGCTGGGCCCATACTGCATGGGCTTGAAAGAATCCTGTGCAACTAGCGTGGCGTAGAAGTTTGGGGCTGATGGCTGCTGGCCAGTCGGTGCTTGATCCGCCTTCGCTGCATGGTTCACAACTACGGGGATACGACTCAAAGCAGACGGTACAAGCTGCAAATTGGAAATATCGGCGTGGCTGACAGCGACTTCCTGTTTTGCCGCCAGAGTATGACCCTGACCATCGTTCCCAAAATATGAAAAGGTCCATCTGCCAGGTGGAACACCGCTGATGGAAAATTCGCCCTTGCCCTGGTCGAGTTCCATTTGACCAAAGTGGATGTTTTGCCCGTCCTCAGCCGTTAAAGAGAGACCCGCCGACGCAGCCGAGCTCGCGATTCTGCCCCTAATGCTAAAACCGCGTTCGCTCTTCACATGGAAATCGGCGCGAAAATGTTCACCCGGCTGCAATTCGATCATTTGAGCAGAAGCCAAATCGGCGGCATCCTGATAATAAACAGGCACGAAAACTTCCCACGGCGCGTTGGCTTGCTGCGGCGGCGTTGCACGTCCACCGAAAAAAACAACGTAGCGTCCAGGAGCCAGGTCGTCCAAGCGGAATGAACCATCATCGTCGGTGGAATACGTTCCACGATTTGTCCACTGCTTACGACCCTCAATAATCTGCTCCGACATCAAATCCACAGTGGCACCCGCCACTTCCTCACCTTCTTGATCGTTGATGGTTCCGTTAATCCGTGCGAATGGATATAACTTGATTCGAAAATCATTTTTTTCCGCGCCAACAGTGAACATCGTGCTCTCTTGGTTCCACTGGCCGCCGTTCGATGTTTGTAAATCGAAATAACCCGGTTTTTGTGGAATGAGATTAACCGGTCCTTCCGGAATGTCATCGAATCTAAATCGCCCATCTGGCCCAGTGAAGGCAGTTCCCGACGCGCTACCGTTGACTTGCACTAAAGCCCGCCGAATTGGCTCGCCAGTGATCGCATTGACCACCGTTCCCGTTACAGTTCTATGCGGGACATTGGCAAACGGCGAGACTGGACCGTTAGAAAACAGTTGGCGAGCAGGAGCACAAATCGGCAACAGTCCGATCAATATTGCGCTTCGAACCCAATATCCACTCATTTCTATTGAACCCCCAAGTTCTTTAGAAACCACCCAGAACAAGGACGGCACGGAAATTCGTCGCGTTACAACACCTTAATGTCGACGGAAGAATCGCTGAGCACGCAGCTTATCCCATTGATTTCAAGAAACTTGGCCACAATGGCTTCGAAGCGCAGCAGCGCTATTGTCATTCCTGCGCGTTGCAATACACCGCTGGACCGGGTGATAATACGCGAGGAAAGGATTTCCTAAATAATGAAGCAGATTTTTAAAGCTGGGCTGATCATGTTAGCGTGCTTTGCACTCAACGCCGTCGCGCAAGACTGGTACCACGATCGCGAGCAGCGCTTTCGCGGCGAGGAATGGCGCGGCCATGTTTTCGAACACGTGAGATCGGATTTGGACCACATCTGGAGCGCGGGCAACGCATCGCCTAGGGAACGGCGTCGCTTGGACATAACCAAAAGAGAGTTAAACGACTTGCAAGCTCAGTTGGGCAGCGGCGGCCGTTACAACGAGCATGAATTGAATGACGCCATCGACTCGCTCGTAAAATCGTCCAATGACCAGCGCTTGGCGCCGCGTGATCGAGAAGTTTTGGCCGACGATGCGAGCCGGCTAAAAGACTATCGTGAACATCACGAACACTGGATGCATTAATCAGTTTTTTAAAAACGCGAAGGGCACGGATGAGCGCCACCAAGGGAGAAGAAACACTCCGCCTCTCACTCTGTGGCCGCTTGACACCGAGCCCGTCTTGCCCGTGTTTCTTGAGAGTTGGCGCCTGAACGCAAGCGGGGACGGATAGAAATCCGTCCCTATCTTTTTCTGAGCGATGCCGCGTTTGCAGGGCGCTATACTATTCATTTAGGTTCAGTGGATCAGTAGTAGTGCGTCTCCGCGAGTCCGTTTCGGCAGGCGTTCTCTTCCTTACCGTCCCCGACCAAATCACCCAAAAGGAACTGCAATGCCAAAACGTACTTTTCAGCCGAACAATCGCAAGCGTGCGAAAACCCACGGCTTCCGTAAGCGTATGAAGACGGCGGACGGGCGCGCTGTATTGTCGCGCCGCCGCGCAAAGGGGCGTCATAAGCTGACTGTGAGCGACGAACGCGCCGTGCGCGAGTCACACTAAACTTTTGGCAAAGGCGATTTTGTTTCGCTGTCACTCTCTAAACCAAGGCGCCTTTTACGGCCAGCGGAGTTTCGTAGCGCATACCAGTCTGGCATTCGCATGACCAGTCGTTATTTCGCTGCCTTTTGCTTGCGCTCCGGCGACGAAGCAGCAACCCTCCCCGCGCGTTTTGGCTTGACAACACCGCGGGCGTTGGGCAAGGCTGTGATTCGCAATCGTTTGAGACGCCGTATGCGCGAAGCGATTAGCCGGCAGATTAGCGAAGCGCCGGACCGCTGGTCGATCGTGTTTAATCCGCGCCGCACCGTCGCCGACGCGCCGTTTGAGGATCTGTGCCGCGAAGTCGGCCGGATTTTGGAGCGATGCAAACAATCCTGATTACGCTCTTAAAGGGTTATAAGTTGTGGATCTCGCCCTGGCTGCCTTCGGCGTGCCGCTATCGGCCCACTTGTTCGGAATACATGCTGGATGCCATTAGAGCTCACGGACCACTGCGCGGTGTGTGGATGGGTTTGAAGCGTCTGGGCCGCTGTCATCCGTTTCATGAAGGTGGCTATGATCCGGTCCGCTAAAGATTTTAAGGCGCCTCAGCCGCCTCTACTTGTACCAATTGTGAGAACTATTTATGTCTACTAGTCCGGGGGGCATCCCACCCGAACCGCCATCCTTTGAAAAGCGTTTGCCCTTGGCGTTAGCCTTGATGATGCTGGTGCTGCTCGGCTGGCAATACTTTTTCAAGCCCGCGCCTGCTCCCAAGCCCGCCACACCACCCGCCGCTGCCAGCGCGCCGATTGTACAAAGCACGGCGGAGGAAAAACCGCCGCCCGTAACGCCGGCGACCGCAAATCAATCCGCCGCGGCGGCGACCGTTGCACCTGTGGGCGCCACTGCCGAGACCACGACAGAGATCGACACCGATCTGTATCACATCGTGTTCACCAACCGCGGTGCCGTCGCTAAAAGCTGGGTTCTTAAGAAATACAAAGACGACGCGGGCAAGCCGCTGCAGTTGATCAACCCGGAGTCGAAAGTGCCACTGCCGTTGGCGCTCGACTTCCCCGGACAGAAGCCCGCGTTCGATGCCAATCTGGTGCTTTATCAAACGCAGGTTTCTCATGGCGGCGATGCCATCGATTTCGCCTATTCAGATGGAAAAACAAGTATCCACAAATCGCTTGAATTCGAGAAAGACAGTTATCTTGCGACGCTGAAATCTTCCGTTGTGGATAACAACGTCAACCTGCCAAGCCTGATCACCTGGCGTGGCGGCTTCGGCGATAGCAAAGTCTTCAAAGCTTTTTCTAAAATTCGCACCGTCCTCTACGACCCCGACGCACCCAACAAATATGGGTTTATCGACGAGCACCTCGTTCAAAGCGTCGCCAAGAATGCCAGCGATCCCCCCAAGACGGGCAACTTTACCTTTGGCGGAATCGAAGACGATTTCTTCGCAGCTGTGGTTTTGCCGCCCGACAACACGCAACTCGAGGTGCGCACTTATTCCGATGGCGTCAGAATTACCGGCGAGAGCGATCCGGTGCAATACGCCGGCGTGGGTGTATCAGCCGTCGGCGGCCAGAATTTGTTTTCGCTTTTCGTCGGCCCGAAGGACAATCGCCTCTTGGAAGGCGTGAATCCCAAGCTCGGCACGTTGATCGATTGGGGCTTCTGGGGCAGAGTGGCCAAGCCGCTTTTCCTTGGGCTGAACTATGTGGCCGATCATTGGACAGGACATAACTATGGCTGGGCCATTATTCTCGTCACCCTCATTATCAACATTTGCTTGTTCCCGATTCGTTTATCGAGCCTGAAGTCGGCGCGCAAAATGCAGAAGCTGCAGCCGCAGATGAAGGCAATCAACGAGAAGTATAAGAACATCAAGATCAACGACCCCAAGAAGGCCGAGCAGAACCAGGAGGTGATGGACCTCTACAAAAAGGAAGGCGTCAATCCGGTGGGTGGATGTTTGCCGCTGATGCTGCAGCTGCCGTTCTTCTATGCCTTCTATAAGGTACTCAGCATTTCCATCGATCTGCGCCACGCGCCCTGGCTGTGGGTCTCCGACCTCTCGGGTCCCGAAACCTTCTTCATTCACGTGCTGCCGATCATCATGATCGCCACGCAATTCCTAACGCAAAGGCTCACTCCGCAAGCCGGCGTAGATCCTACTCAGCAGAAGATGTTCATGTTCATGCCTTTAATGCTGGGCTTCTTCTTCTATAATCTGTCTTCGGGATTAGTACTCTACTATTTAACAGGAAACTTAGTCGGAATCGTGTTTCAGCTAATAGTGAATCGCTTTATGCCAGCGCCCATACCTCCATCACCCCCTCCTCCGAAGACGTCGGTTCGAAGCACGGTAAAGAAATAGATACGCATGAAATACACCAAAGAAGCGTTGTACCCAAAGTTGGAGGGGTTTCTAAAGCCAGTTCTGGCGCACGCCGGATTCAATCTCAGTTTTGAATTGAAAACGCCGGAGAACCCGCATCCGGAAGTTGAAAATCCGGAAGTAACCGTGCACTTCTCCGGGCCGGATGTTGAGCTGCTGCTGGAAAACCGCGCCGAACTGCTGCTCGCCCTCGAGCACTTGTCGATGGAAGCGTTGCGCCTCCCGCCCGAAGATCACTCGCTCATTTCGTTTGATGCCAACGATTACCGCCTGTTGCGCATGGAAGAGCTGCGCATGAGCGCGCTGGCTGCGGCGGATAAGGTGAAAAAGACGCACACGCCATTCTTCTTTAATCCGATGAGCAGCCGCGAACGCCGCGTCATCCACTTGGCTTTGCGCGACGAGAAGGAATTGCGTAGCGAAAGTGTTGGCTTGGGTCCAGCGCGCGCAGTTGTAGTTGTGCCGGCCGATATGCCAACACCGCCCGCACCTCCGCCTGCACCGCGACCTTTTCAAGCCAGTGGTCGTCCTCCGCGAAGCGGCTTTGGCGGACCTCCTGGACGCGGTGGACCGAGGGGCGGGCCTCCTGGTGGTTTTCGTGGCGCTGGCGGCAACCGTCCACCGCGCGGCGGCCGCGGCCGCTAACCCCTCATTCAAATGGATACGCGCGACACGATCGTCGCCATCTCAACTCCTTTGGGCAGAGGCGGTCTCGGCGTCGTACGTCTTTCGGGAACCGACAGCCGCAATATCGCCCAGACTTTCTTGCGCTTTACTCACCAACCAGGTTGGAAGCCCTGGAGCAGTGAACTGGCTGAATTGTTCGATCCAGCAGGTGCACTGGTCGATAAAGTCGTCGTCTCTTTCTTCGAACGGCCGCGCTCCTACACAGCCGAAGATGTGGTCGAGATCTCCTGCCATGGAGCGCCCGTCGTTTTGCAGTTGTGTCTTGAACGCGCTGTCGCGGCGGGCGCTCGACTGGCCGAGCCCGGCGAATTCACTTTGCGCGCTTACCTCAACGGCCGCATCGATCTGCCGCAGGCCGAAGGCGTCCGCGAACTCATTGATGCCACAACTTTGTACCAGGCGCGTGTCGCCGCCCAACAGATGGAAGGCTCCGTCTCGCGGCGCATACGCCCTCTCAAAGAGCAATTGCTGGAACTGATTTCATTACTGGAAGCCGGTATCGATTTTGCCGAAGACGATATCAGCGTCGCGAGTGCCGAACAAATTCTCGAACGCTTGACTCCTATCGAGGCTGGCCTCCGCACGCTGTTGGCTAGCTTCGCGGCAGGCAAACTCATTTTTGAAGGATTCACCATGGCGATTGCCGGTCGTCCTAACGTCGGCAAGAGCAGTCTGTTCAATCGGCTCTTGCAGCAGGACCGCGCGATTGTTACCGAGATACCCGGCACTACCCGCGACACGGTTTCTGAAACCACCACTATTAACGGTGTTCCCGTGAAGCTGGTCGATACGGCAGGCATCCGTGAGGGCAACGACCTGGTCGAGCGCCTCGGCATCGAACGAACCCATCAAGCCGTCGCCGACGCCGACCTTACTCTGTTGGTGTTCGATCTCTCGGTCGAAAGCACGCCAGACGACCGTGCACTCCTTGACAAGCTAACCCCTAGCAAGCCTGTGCTGGTAGGCAATAAAAGCGATTTGCCGAGCCGTTTCGCGGGCTTGCCAAACTTGCTACGGGTATCTGCCACAACCGGCGCTGGCATCGCCGATCTGCAAGATGCCATTATCCAAAGATTGGCTCCTTCCGGTCTGGCAACTCCAGAAAGCGGCGTCATCACCAGCATTCGCCACGCGGCTTTGCTTACAGAGAGTCTCGCTGCTTTGGAGAATGCCCGCCGCGCCGTCGGCTTTGGCCTGCCTCATGAGATGCTGCTATTGGATCTTTACGCCACTCTTCGTCCTATCGATGCGGTGACGGGCGCTACGACCGCCGACGATATTCTTAACCGCATCTTCTCAACATTCTGTATCGGCAAGTGAAACCTCGCTAGTAAACCTGCACACTCTGCGAGTCAGCTAGCCGCCAGCCTCAGCGGCTTGCCAATCCGGCTCAGCATCTCGACCAGCGTATCGATCGTAAACTTTGCCGTTTTCCTGTTAACCACGTCCGACACACGCGGGCGCGAAACCATCAAAATCTCGGCAGCATCGGCCTGCTTCAAGTGATGTGCCCGAATCCAGCTAGACAACTCTTCCATCAGTTGCTGCTTCAGCAGCCGCGTGTCATTGATTTGCTTGCGCGACGCGGCCTGTAGCCGCTTCGCCTCCTCCGGTGCGAACCCCAGCGTGCCGGAGCCTACAATGTCAAACGTCTTCCAATCCGAAGGCTCTAGTCCGGCTTGGACCTTCCCCAACTGGAAGCCCGCTTCCTTGCGGGCGTCTTCGGAAATGCCAGGAGATTTTCGTAGGCCGACCCTACCCACCGAATCTCTTTTTCTTTCTCCAAAGAAACTCTACGTATAAAATCCTATACGCGCTTGGCGCACGAAGTCAAATAGCGTCATGCTCGCTTACAAACTTTCTGGGGCGGGAGGGTGCGTGTAAGGGGTTGGCAACGTCACACCCGGGGGCAAGTTCATGCGAAACTTTTCGTGGGCTAGCATGGCACGAGTTTCGGTGTCGAGACGTCGTGACGACGTAAACACGTGCCGAAGTGCCGGCAAGCGCCCCGTTTTGCCACACCTCAAAAGGGGAGAACCACGAGATTGCGTCCCGAAGCCGCGACTAACCGCTTGATATCGTGCTCGTCGCCTGTGAGAATCAAAGCTCTTTGCCGGAGGGCTGTGGTCACGACAACAGCGTCGACAACATCCGCGGTTCTAGTCTTGCCTAGCAGTCGTCCGGCCTGGTGCGCCTCCCACTCGCCAAGAGAAACGACCTCGCACCCGGTCAGGAAGCGTCGGAGTTGCGCCTGTTGTGGTGACCGGCTGACCTGAGCGACGACCGGCGCGGGAACCAAGGGAAGAACGCCAAATTCCAACCGCGCTTTGTGTTCTGCCCATATACGCCGCTTGTTTCTGTCCGCCGCCACGAGAACGGCGGCATCGTAGACAACATTGTTCATGCCGGGCGCCGGACAGATCGCGAAGTCCCCAGTTGCGCCCGCACATTGAGGCGAGCTTCTTCCATCTCTTCCGCCGTGAAAAATCCGTGCTGTTTTTCCCACTCGGCTACTGCCACTAAACCGGCCCGCCGCTGCAGTGCTTCCCGGGCTGCCCGGGTCATCCAGGCCGAGACGCTCACTTTGTCGCGAATGGCGGCTGCAAGAATCTTTTTGTGAACTTCCGGGTCGATCGTTATCGCAAGTTTCGGTGACGGATTTCCGCGCGGCATACAAAGTATCCTACTACAGTATAATACCAAGTAGCCCGCCACAGCCTCAAAAACTCAGGTTTGCGCGTATACGGCCAAGCGGCAGTTCTCAGCACCCGTTACGGAGTCCGACCCTAACGTGCCGATAAAAATCTGAGGATCTCCTGCATCAGCCGCTCTCCCTGATCAGTCTGAAAAATGAACTGGGCATGTGCCGACCCTTCGAGAATTACCAACTCTTTTGGGTCGGGCGCCTTTTCGTACTGCGCGCGGATCTTAGCTAACCGCGGCTTGTCGCCCGAGCCAAGGTCATCGCGACTCACGATGAACAGCTTGCGGCCCTTCAGCCTTTCGGGCGGGCCGTACGCTCCATGTGCCAGTAGCACAACCGATTCGATTTCACCGGGCTTGGCCTCACCCAGCGCTCCTTCGGCAGCGTCGCCTCCCATGCTAGCCCCCACGACCGAAACTGTTTTTGCGCCATTCCCATGCAGGTAACGGGCGGCGGCCAAGACGTCAGCGGCGACCCAAAGTCAGCATGCGCGGCCTGCGGTCCTTCCTTGGACAAACCGAATCCGCGGAGATCAATGGCCAAAGCACAAAATCCAGCCTTCACTAATGCACGCGCCTGCTTCTCCCAACTACCCTTTTCGAACCGGCCTCCGTGAGCTAGCACGACACAACGATCACTTGTTCCGTATAGGTCTGCGTAGATCGTCCATCCGTCCGAGGTTGAAAACGACACCTGATTCTGTGCCCAGGTCAATCCGGCCAAAACCACTGCTGCCAAAAGTGCTCGCACGGCAAGCATAAGGCCAGTGTACTGCGAATTCCGATATCCAGATTCCTACCTCCTAAAGCCTCAGCTCGGTTCAGATGGACGGTTTTTCGGCTCTGGTGAGAACGGCGAGTCTCCCGAAAATAGCTCCACCCTTAGCGGAAAGCATTTAAGAATCGCCGGCCATCATTTCCTTTCGGTACGAGACTACTTAGCCATTGAATCGGTCAGTTCTCTTCGGGAGCGCACGCACCGGTTCATCGGCATCGTCCTCCACGAGTCACCAATCTTGCCCACAATCCATAAATATTCTTAACCCTATTCCCAACAATAGCTTCCCGCTTATTCAGCCCACCCAAAACCTCCCTTTCCATCTCACCTCGTCCGCGCTGAGCGTTATTTCTAATATCGGAAAGGTCTCTTCAAAGATGAACAGAACTCAACGCCGCGCTGCTATGCGCCAAAACCATTTCGCACCAACCAACGACCCACCTCCCCCCTCCGCCGCTCAACTCGCCGCGAACCGTGCCAATTCTCAACACTCAACCGGTCCCGTTACCCCCGAAGGTCGCGCTCGCTCTTCCCAAAATCGCACTACCCACGGTCTCGCCCGTCACAACAAGCACTTCCAAGTCCTCGCCTCCGAAGACCAAAATGGCTTTGAAGCGCTAAAACAATCCCTGGCCGCCGACTATGAACCTACTTCCGAACCCGAATTCCAACTCATCAACGAAACCGCCGAAAACCTCTGGCTCGTGCAGCGCGCCAGAAACTTCCAAAACACCTGCTTCGACCCCGTCACTAGCGAGATCATTGACGCAAAAAAATTCGACCTGTACCTCCGCTACGAAACCACGCACGCGAATCAGTACCACAAATGCCTCAACGCCCTCCTAAAGATCAGCGCGCAGAGAGAAGCGTGACAATGGCTTTGAAGCGCAGCGGCGCAAAGACGAAGAGCTCCGCCTCAAAACCGAGCGCCACGAAATCAAGAAACAAGCCAAAGAAACCGAAACGCCGCAAGAACAAACCCCACCCCCGTCCCCTAAAACGATCGAATTCCTAAATTTCATGAAATCCACTGCCTGCGACCCCAAGTTAGCGACGGATATTGCGGCCTATCTCAAGAAACTGGGCCATCAGGAGGCAGCCTAACGCAACAATTCAACCCATTACTCTCGATCGGAAATTGGCAACGCTTCGGTCTGAAGCGGAACCTCGCTAGACTAGAGTCAAGATGCGCAGGATTTTATTCGGTTCTCTGGCAGCTGCGGCTGGCTCACTTGCGATCTCTCTTCTGTGCTTCTATCTGTTCCATAGCAATGCGACCGTCGCCGCTCTCTTTCTTTTGTTGGGTGTTTTGCTGGTCGGCGCGTACGCATCACGCAGCGAAGCGATCGCCGCATCCATCGCGTCGACGCTTTGCTTGGACTTTTTTTTCATCCCGCCGGTATGGCAGATCAGTATCGCCGACCCGCAAGGATGGGTTGCTCTTGGCGTCTTCCTCACGGTCTCCATCGTCGCCACTAATCTTTCCACCCGTCTCCGCAAGCAAAGAGATGAAATCGCGATTCGTCAATCCGAGTCCGAAAGCTGCATGCTTTAATCGCGCTATTCTCCTCAGCGATGGCGGCGCACAAGCTGTGCAACGCATTCTTGTCAACAAGTGTATAGAGCTCTTCGCGCTGGACGAGGCTGCGTTATTCGAAAGTGCGACCGGCGAAATTATCGCTCGGCGCAAGGGGGCACCATTGCCGAAGTCGATTTGCGAAAAGCCGCGCGCTATGGTTCGATTCAGAAAAACGAACGTCTCACCACGATTCCCATTCCGCTCGGCAATAAGATTATGGAAGCTTCGCCTTTGTCGGCGACCCGTTGTCTGTAGTTTGATTCAGTCGCTGGGCAGCACGATTGCCGTAGGTTTAGCCCAGGCGCAAACGCAACAGGCCACCAGCCGCGCCGAAGCTGTTCGGCGCAGCGAAGAACTGAAATCGGTCATGATCGACGCCCTTGCACAACGACCTGAAACCCCCCTCACTGCCATCAAAGCCCGCCGCCGACATGCTGCACTCCGGTCGCGTATCGCCAGAGCAGCGCGACGATCTTATCGATATCGTGCAGCAAGAATCGCAGCGCCTGCGGCGTCTTATGGGCGAAGCTATTCACTTGGCTCGGCATTGAAGCAAAACGTTTC
>CAVVLT010000009.1:0-14713 GCA_963749105.1 Bryobacterales bacterium
AGCAGGTCGACACGTTTTTCAGGGCGTAAGGCGCAGACGGTGCCGATGACCAAAGGAGCAGCGGCGACGACGGGAGGTTTGGGATCGGCAGCCGGATGGAAGACGGAGGTTTCGACGCCGTTGTAGCAGAGGTAGGTGCGGTCTGCGGGAACGTGTTCGCGGAGGATGAGAGACTGCTGAACGGCGCGGGAGTTGGCGACGACAACGTCGGCTAACTTGTCGGTGAAACGTAAGACTGGTCGATAGACGTTGGGATGGAGGTCGCGTTCGCCGAGTTGGGCGGAGACGATTGCCGGCACGCGGCTGAAATAGGCCGCGGGGATGCCGAAGCAGACGGTCGGCACGTCGAAGCAATGGACGACTTTGATCTGGTGTTGGCGGACGTAATTACGAAGCTGCAGCGCGCCTTGAATGGCAGTGGGCGACATGAATGAAGTGACGGGGAAGCGCACGATGGGCACACCGGCGGCGCGCAATTCGTTTGAGCGCAGACCTTCGGAATGAAAACAGCCGACGTGAGGCGAGAACTCGGACCGGTCGAGAGCCTTGGCGAGTTTGGCGAGATCGCGTTCACAGCCGCCGATGCCGAGTTCGCGGACCATGAGCAAAACGGGGATGGGGCTAGCCAACGACGCTTTCCCAATCCATGGAGAAAGGCTTCCGTTCTCGGGCGGATTGCAGCATACGGAGGCAGCCGATGGTGGCTCGAGCGCCATCGCGAACGGTAACGGCGGACGTTTTGCCGCTACGCAGATCGCGAACAAATTCTTCGATTTGGATATCGTAGCCCTTTTGGGCGAACATCTTTTTCTGCGTGCGGCGGAGCGAGCCAGCGGTGGTCAGGCGCTTGAAGTCTTCGGTCTGGACAGCCATGCCTTGCATGAAAACTTCGACTAACTCGCCGCCGGAAGTACGGCTGCCGATGGTGCAGTAGGTGAGATTTCCGATGGAGCCATCGGCGAAGATAAACGAGGCGACCAGGTTGTTCTCGCCTACGGGATCTTGCTTGCCGGTGGGCAGCGAATAAGCGGAAACGCTGACAGGTTCGGATTCGAGCAGCCAGTACATGAGATCGACAAAGTGGCAAGCTTCGCCAAGAATTGCGCCGCCGATAGCTGGATCGGCCATCCAGTAGGGGCCGGAGATGCCGGGGGAGTTGACGCGGCAACTGATGACAGCCGGCGCATTGCGTTTCGAGAGCTGCGCTTTAAGAGGCTTGTAGAACGGGGCGAAACGGCGGTTGAAGCCGACCGTTAACTGGCAGTTGGATTCGCGGCTGGCCCGCAGCAAATCGCGGCACTCTTCTTCGGTAATGGCCATTGGCTTTTCGACGAAGACGTGTTTGCCGGCGCGCAGGGCTTCGAGGGCTTGCGGACCATGATGCTGATTGCGGCTGGTGATGAAGACGAGATCGACTTCGGGATCGTTGAGAATCTGTGTGTAATCAGTGGCGCAATAGGCCGCACCGAAGCGGTTGCCATAGCTCTTGCCGCGGACGCCGCTGTTGGAATGGATGGCGCGCAGGCTTGAGTTCGGGATGTTCTTGATATTCGGGAGGTGCGCCCAGCGTGCCAGATTGCCGGCGCCGATGAGAGCGACACCGAGGGTGCCTTCTTTTTTCTTGGCGTCGGTGAAGGAGACTCGGCGGTGGGGCTGGAATTCGTCAGCCGCTTGCGGGGAATCAGCGGTCTTATATTGGAGCAGCACAGCTAGGCTGTTGGAGGCCGGGTCCATGATCGTCGCGTAGGCTTTGGGGCCATCGGCAAGCGGGAAACGGTGGGTAATGAGTGGGTCGATTTTGACGTCGCTGCGACCGACAAGGCGCAGGAACTCCTCCATGTTGCGGTTTTCGGTCCAACGGATGTAGGAGTATGGATAGTCTTGGCCTTGGCGTTCGTAGGCGGTGTCGTAGCTGCCGGGACCATAGGCGCGCGACATGAAGAGCTGAATTTCTTTCAGGTACATGTCATTCCACGGGAAGCTCATTTCGACAGCGCCAAGGACGACGATGCGGCCCCGGTCGCGACAAACATCGAGGGCGAGCTTACAGGGAATGGACGACTTGGCGGCGGCGGCGATGATGACGCAATCTGCGCCTTTGCCATCGGTGATGCCGGCTACTTGTTCCTTGAGTGCGCCGCCGAAGATGGGTTCGTGCGCGCCGAGATCTTTGGCGAGTTGAACCCGGTCGGTACGAAGGTCGGTGGCGATGACGACGGCGCCTTGCAAGACGTGCCAACTGTGAGACTAGCTGCCCCACTAAGCCGAGACCGATGACGACAACGCGATCGCCCAAACTAATATTAGCGATGCGAACTGCATTGAGCGCGATGCTGCCGAGGGTGGCGAAACAGGCATGATCTAGTTGAACGGCGATGGGGACGCGAGCGACCAGGTTGCGGCCGGTGACGATGGTTTCGGCGTGGCCGGTTCCTTCGCCGCCGTAAGCGACGCGATCGCCAAGTTCAAGGTCGGTAACGCTGCGGTGTTTCTCAACGACGATGCCAGCGCCTGAATAGCCGAGGGCGGCGTATTCGGAGAATTTGGCGTTGACCTCGCGAATGGTTGGAAAAACGCCGTTGGTTTTCATCACATCCAGCACCTTTTTGATGTGGGACGGATTGTCGGCAACTTCTTTGAGAACGCCTTCTTGATGGATACTGGCGGTTTCGGTCCCGCTGCTGATGAGGGAAAAAACGGGGCGGATTAGGACGTGATGGGGCCCGGCGATGGGATCGGGAACCTCTTCGACCTGAATGTCTTTTATGCCTTTGCGAATGATCTGTTGCATCTTGCTATCACTAGCCGACCGTAACCGGAAGCGGCGCGGCTTTATTCAGCGATGAACCCACCAGATCTAAAACAGGCAAACCGGAGGCCTGGATCTTGGCGGCCATTTCAGCGGTTGGTTTCTGCGCGACGATGAGTTGGTCGGCCCAATCGAGAACTTTTTCAACACTGGGTTGCAAGAGGCGGCCGATGTGGGGGATTTGCTGCAGAATGAAGTTCCGGTTACTACCGTAGATTTCTTCGAGGCGGATGTGGGGATCGAAGACGCGCAGGTCGCGACCCTTACCGATCAGCTGTTCCAGAAGAGAAACAACGGGGCTTTCGCGCAAATCGTCAGTATTTTCTTTGAAGGCAAGACCGAGAACTCCGAGACGCTTGCCGGGAAGATCGAGAACGCTGCCGATGGCGCGCGCCAAATGGCTTTCATTGCTGGGCAGGGAAGATTCGAGTAGGGGAAGTTTCAGATCGAGGCGGCTGGCGCGATAGATCAGGGCGCGCAGATCTTTTGGCAAGCATGAACCCCCAAAAGCAAAACCGGGTTTTAGATAAGCGGCGGAGGCATTGAGCTTGACGTCCTTGCAGACCGTGTCCATGACTTCGCGGCCATCGACGCCAAGAGCCGCGCTTAGTGCGCCGATTTCGTTGGCGAAGGAAATTTTCACGGCGTGGAAGGCGTTGCAGGCGTATTTGATCATTTCCGCCGTGCGCAGGGAAACGAGGCAAGCTTCAAAACCTAAAGGTTGATAAAGGGCCGCTACTTTTTCGACAGCGGCACGATCGATTCCGCCGACCACGACGAGCGAGGGTTCCATGAAGTCTTTGACGGCCACGCCCTCGCGAAGAAATTCAGGGTTGGAAACGACCTGCGCAGTGCCACCTAAAGCGGGGATGACCACTTCTTCGCAAGTGCCGGGGAAAACGGTGCTGCGAATGGCGACAATTAGGGGTTTGTTACGACCTGGGAGACTTTGGGCTATTTCCTCAACTACGCGGCGGAGTTGATCGAGCCCCAGATTACCGCTTTTTTCGGACGGAGTGCCTACACAGATCAGCGCAATGTCGGCGTTCTTAATAGCATCGGGCAGGGAAGCGCTGGCACTCAAACGGCCGGCGGCCACGTTCATTTTGACCATTTCCGGAAGAGCCGGTTCAAAGAATGGCGCTACTCCACTAAGAACGCTATTTACTTTATGATCGTCGCGGTCGACTCCAATTACAATGTGACCCAAGCTACTTAGGCAGGCGGCTGTAACGCAACCGACATAACCTAGTCCTATCACGGCGATGTTGCTTGGAGTAAAGCTGTTGCTCACGTATAGATCTCAGTCTCTTGATTTTTAAGTTGGTTTCTCTTGAACCTAATCGGCCTAACACGCAAAAGGGATTATGTGTGGAAGTTCGACATTTCATTATCGAACATCTGCTGGGCTTCGGCTATGTCAATTGCCACCTTTTGATGAGTATTAACCGACATTGCTACGGCGTAAGGAAGCGGGCTCTTATGCCGCACGATCAGAGCGGGCGAGGACGACTTCGACCCATAGCAGTAAGAGATGTCGGCGGTGGTTCTGTCGGGTGGTTCCGAGAACGATAAGTGGACTTGCTCGGCGGCGGGTCCGAGATTCCAAATTTGTTCGATCAGATGGGAACCGGGCGGGCCCGTGATTTCGTCGATGAGCGTGAGTTGGTCATCGTGCAGACGGAGACGGCGGCGATGCTGAAAGCCGCGATATTCGCAGGTGGCGTCAATGGCGCCGCCGTGCTCGGTGGAAGTAAAAGAACGTAGGGTAACGAGCGGTTTATTGTTCCAGCGGAAGGGACCGGCGGTTTGCGCTTGATGCTGGCCGTTGATGGAGATGGTGTTGTGGGCGGGGGTACCGCGGAAGTGATCGCGCTTTTTCGCATCGGCCATGTAAGTAAAGGTGCCAGGGTCGATGAAGACGAGTTCGTTGTTGTACCAAAGAACGAAGCTGAGGGTATCGGCATGACTGTGGCCAGCGCCGCCAAAACCGAAGGGACCGGCGTCGAATTGCAGAAAGAATTCTTTGGATTGTAGGAATACGGCACCAGTGTCGGGAAATAATTTGGCTCCGGCGGGTAAGTCGGAGGAGGCGCGAGCATGGGAGAGAGCTTCTTTACCGAGCCACCAAGCGGCCTGTTCGGCGAGTTCATCGCGGGTGCCTGTCCATTCTTCATGGCCTAGCAATACACCACAGGTTGCCAGAGTGGCGCGGCCAAATTCGTCGCGCTTACCTTGTGGATGGAAGAGGCGGCCGCCATCGTCGTCGCCAAAATAAGCGATGCGCCGGGCAGGACCAAGCAGCCATTGCAGGTACTCGGCCATGCGGCTGAGAGTGCGTTTGAGGCGAGCGGGTTTACCGGCAACGACGTAATAGAAGAGGAAGAGATCGAGGGCGTAGACGTGATAGTAGCTGGATTGCTCGAAGTGTGACCCGTCGGGCTTGACCTGAAAGGCGAGTTGAGCTTCGACGATTTCTGCGCCGCGCTGCTGCCAAGTCTGGGCGGGGGGGAATTCAGGGAAGAGAGTGCCGAGCGCGTGCAAAGCGACTGCCTCGCCGAGTAGGTGGGTGTTGGGGGAGAAGTAGATGGACAGGTTCTCGAAGAGGTGGAGGCCGTGTTGGTAGAGCGAGGTGAGAAAGCGATCACGCAAAGGGTTTGCCATGGACTCGCCGGCGAAGTGCCAGAGCCAGACCCAGGATAAGGCGCGGAATCCGACTTCGAGCGCGCTAGCCCAATTGATGCCGCGCTGGAACGGGTTTTGGTTGAGCCAGGATTCGAGCTGGGCGAAGGCTTCGTTGAGATATTCGCGCTTGCCGGTGAGCAGATGGGCCTGCGCCAAAACGACCAAATGCTGATGGCGGTTCAGCTCCCAGATGAATTTATGATCGCCGACCGCCTCGAAATTGAGGTAGGGGACGAGGCGAAAATATTTGGCCGGCGAGATTTTTTTGTGGGCGTAATCGCGACGCCACTCGATTTGGGGTCCGGTTTCGACGGTAGTGCCGAGAAGGGGAAAACGATGGGCGAGGATGCTTTGGGCGGTAGCGAGGACGGTGAATTCAAAGAGCGAACCACGCAAGGCAGCGGCACAAGGCCTGGGGTCGGGGAGGGGAAGGCGGGCGGGGGGTTCGCCGGTAAAGCGAGGTTTGGCGATTGCCAGATAAAGGTTGGCCGTTTCCTGCCGCAAACGAAACTTGATCTCTGCCGGGGTGCGCATGCTCTTTCAGTTTCGATCATCGGCAGTTTGCGGAAAAGAAGTTAGAAGATCGAGAATACAGATAGAGTGACTGGGCGTGGTCACGCGGGGGGGGGGTGCTTGCGTTGAGCTGCGGGGATTTTCGGGGCGGCTTAAGCGGCTTTTTCGGGCTCTCCGGGTTGTTTTTGGGGAATGGCCTCCGACAGCGTCAAATTCCGAGGGTAGAGGCGAAGAAGGCGTTGACCATGCCTTAGCGACGGCGACGGGCTTCGCAATCTTCGGCTACTAGAGGCATGCCCGGCTCCATGCACGCATTCGACTTAACGTTATAACGCGCCCGCGCCGCAAACAGCTTTTCTACTTCCTCGCGAGGTAGCGCCTGTGCTCCACCTAGCATCTCGGCGACGAAAGTAATCCTGGCGAAATGTTCAACGGTCTCCATGCGGAAATACGCTTGCCAAACATCTTGGCCATAGGAAGTGCAGCCGTGATTCTCTAAAAGCAGTGCGTCGTAATTAGGAATAAAAGGCAACATGCCATCGCTCAATGCGGGCGTACCGGGCAATCCATACTGCGCCAGAGGCACCGCACCCAATTGAATGATCACTTCGGGCAGTAGCGCTTTGTCAAGGGCTCGACCCGCCGCCGCAAATCCGGTAGCCACGGGCGGATGCGCATGCACCACCGCGTTCACGTCTGCACGCAGCGAATAAATGGTCGTATGCATCGCAATTTCGCTTGTGCAGGCGCGCTGGCCGCGTACTTTAGACCCACCCATGTCGCAGATGATCAGGTCTTCCGCTTTCACCATTCCTTTGCTCACCGCTGTCGGTGTGCAAAGAATATGTTCCTCGCTCAGCCGGATGCTTACATTTCCATCGTTCGCCGCTACCCAGCCTTTTTCGTATACCAGGTGGCACACCCGCACGAGGTCTTCCCGATGCTCCTGCTCAGTCTTACCCATGCGAATCTGATTTTAGCAAGCTTGGGTCCGGAATGCGGTGTTTACGGCCATTCTTTCCGCTCCCGCTACAATTAGACCGTGGAAAAAAGGCGAATGTGCCCGAACTGCCGGGCCTTTATCACCATCAACGATCGCGTGTGTCCATATTGCGAAGCGAATGTGGGGCCGCGCGCCGTCGACCTTCGCCCCAACGCGTTTGCTGCTTCGTTTTTGCCGAGCGCCAATCTCACCTCGATCATTGTTTTGTCGATCAACTTGGCGTTTTTTCTTGGGCAGCTTGCGCTAAGTTCGCGGGTTGAAGATCCGGGCATTGCCTATTCCTTCGCTGTTTTTCGTCAGGGCCAATGGTGGCGTCTCATCACCTCCGGTTTTCTTCATGGCGGTTGGCTTCATCTATTGATGAACTCCTGGTCGCTTTTCATTTTGGTTACGGAAGTAGAGCAATTTTACGGGACAAACCGCTTGATCGTGGCGTATGTGTTCTCTACCTTCAGCGGATTTCTGCTGGCCTGTTTCTTGAGCCCGCATCCAGTTCTTGGTGCGTCGTGTGCGGCGTTCGGCTTGATGGGCATCATGCTTGCGATGGGAATTGGCCAACGCGCCGACCCTTTAACGCAAGCGGTTCGGCGGCACTACGGGCAGTGGCTCGTTATCGGCATCGTGATGAGCCTGCAAGGCGGTATCAGCCTTTCCGGTCATATCGGTGGGCTACTTGGCGGGTTCGTGGTTGGTTTAATCGCTGGCCGGCCGGGTCAGCCAGCGTCGCCGCGCGAGCAGTTCTGGAAAGTCGTCGCATACACCGCCGTTGCCATAGTCCTCTACTGCTGGTACCTGGATTTCGCTAATATTTCGTATTACCTAAAACATTCTGGCCAATAGATGTAAGATAGAAGGCAAAGATCGCTCTTGGCACAGCTACTCCTGCTTCGCGGGGCCAAGCAATTGTTGACTTTGCGTGGACCCAGTGGCGTACGCCGTGGTGCGGGCCTTAATGATTTAGGAATGATCGAGGATGGTTCTATCCTCATTCAAGATCGGAGAATTCTTTCGGTCGGGCCAACCCGCCGAATCGAGAACTTGAAGGAGAGCCGGGGCGCGATCAATGTCCCCGTTTACGGTTGCGTTGTCATGCCGGGTTTTGTCGATCCTGCCATCCACGTCAGCCTCTATCAACCGGCAGTATCTCCTGAAGCTGTTGCTAAACGGAAAAAAGGGCTCAACTTTTACGAAGAGAGTCTCACGCTTATGCGTTCCTGTTTGCAACACGGCACTTTGAACGCGCAATTCAAAGTTTATTCTGATGCGGGGTCTCCAGCGGCGGATGCGGCCGCACTACGCCAGCTTCACACCATCGGGGCGGTACCTGTTGCCACTGTCCGAAGTCTGCGCCTAGGCCGAAACGCGTTCGATGAAACCAATCTCGCCACCTTAGCCGTTAGACTCGCAGTCCTCCGGCGTCGCAAGTTTGCACAATTTCTGGAACTCTCAGCTTATGCTGAGGAATATCCGAGCGCCCTGTTTTGGGAGTTGCTGCATAAGGTAGGCTTGCCGCTGAACCTGCTTTGGCCCGGCGGCCCGGCGGAAACGTTGCGCAACCTACTCGCGCAATCGCGCGCGCGATCTGTGTTTTGTCCGGCTGAGTTGTCCGATGCTGAGTGCGCGATTCTTGCCCACTCGCCGGCGATCGCAGTTTTTAGCCCGTGTAAGGAACTTTTGGAAGAACGCGAAAATCCCTCCGCTAAGAAATTGGCAGAGGCGGGCGGCGCTATCGCCCTTGCGAGCGGGTATGATTCTAAAGATGCGCCTATTTTCAGTATGCAAATGGTGGTGGCTTTAGCCGTGCTCCGTCTGCGGCTGAGTGCCGAACAAGCGATAACCGCCACAACTATCAACGCAGCGTACGCGCTGGGCCGCGGCGATGAAGTCGGCAGCCTCGAAGCGGGTAAGCGCGCCGACGTGCTGGTGCTCAATCTGGGCGATTATCGCGAAATTCCCAGGCGCATTGGCGTTAACCAGGTCGCCATGGCTTTGCGCGATGGTAATTTCCTAATCAACCGAAAGCGCGCGAAAGCGAGCGTCTGATTTTGCTGGTTGAGTGCGTGCCGAATGTTTCGGAGGGACGCGATCTTGCTCGTGTAGCGGCGCTTGAATCAGCAATTGCAGCGGTTCCCGGCGTACACATTCTTCATCGCACCAGCGACGCCGATCACAACCGCAGCGTTTTCACATTTGCCGGCGAGGCAGAAGCAGTGCTCGAGGCGGCCGTGCGCCTCACTGCTGGTGCCGCGGAACTTATCGATTTGAACCAGCATCGCGGAGTGCATCCCCGCCTGGGTGCGCTGGATGTGCTGCCATTTGTTCCGCTAGGTGAGACCGTTCTCAGCGATTGCGCTGCGCTCGCCCATCGCGCCGGGGAACGTATTTGGCGTGAACTGCATATTCCCGTGTACTTTTATCAGGCCGCCGCACTGCGGCCTGAACGAACGTTGCTCGAAAAAGTGCGCCAGGGCGAGTTCGAAGGCTTGCGCGAAAGCGTGCAAGTGGACGTAACGAAGTGCCCCGATATAGGCGGTCCCAAGCTCCATCCAACCGCGGGCGCTGTCATCGTGGGGGCTCGACCCATTCTGATTGCCTATAACATCAATCTGGAAACTACAGACCTGAGTGTCGCCAAGAATATCGCGCGCGCAATTCGCACAAGCAGTGGCGGCCTGCCCTGCGTAAAGGCGCTGGGTCTGCCGCTGGCATTACGCGGACAGGTGCAAGTGTCCATGAACCTAACCGATTTCAACGTAACGCCTCCGCACGTGGCGTTCGCGGAAGTGAGCCGCTTGGCGGCTGCCGCAGGAGTGCTGGTTGCCGAAAGCGAATTGATTGGCCTAGTGCCTCGCAAAGCCGTGGAAATGGGCTTCGCGGATGCGCTGAGATTGCGCGCGTTTTCTTCCGATTCGATTATTGAAAACTGCCTGCCGAACGACACTTTCCGTGAAACCTTCAACTCTCCGCCGCAGTCAAAATCACAACATGAACTTCCAGAGCGAATTACGAAACTCCAAACAGATCGTTCGTGACTGGGTTCGCACCCACTTCTCCGATCAAAAGCTTGCCAGCGTTCTCGCGTTTAACGCTGACGGCAAAATGAGCTTCCGCAACCCTTGCGGCTGCTTAATGGGTGTCACTTACAGTGAACGCCTGCATACGGGTCACGACTGTGACCGGGAACACTACTGGCACGCGCGCCGTAAAGATCTTGCTCAGACCCGCCGTTTTGCGAGTTTTTTTACACCGTCCTCGCGGATTGGCAAAGCGGAGAAGGCTTACAACTTCCTCGGCTTCTCGGCTAGCTTTACTAGCTGTTTTGGCGATGATGAAGTGCGCCGCCGGCGGTTCGCCGCTCTTTTGCGGGCCGAGATGCGGCGGCGCGAGCACTTACGCACGGTCATTCCACAGGATGCGACAGTGCCGGTAGCTTCGCTGCAAGCTGTTAGATAATTTGAGAAGCCCAGTTGCCCGTTTTTTTGTAAAAGACACGGCTCTGAAAAGCGGATAACATATTCGCTTGTTATTCTTTTTTCTCTCGCCCCGTATCATAAGAACATGGCATCCGTTGTTTCTCCCGAGCCTGAGGTGTTGACTCCCGCTCAAGAGATTATGAATCTCGAGCGGGAATACCTGCTTCAGAACTACGCGCGTTATCCTCTCGCCTTGCACCGCGGCAAAGGCTGCTACGTTTACGACTTGGAAGGTAACCGTTATCTAGATCTGATCAGCGGCATCGGCGTAAATTCGCTCGGCTATGCACATCCGCGTATTACCAAAGTCATCCGTCAGCAGGCCGGGCTGCTGGTGCACACATCGAACCTCTATTATCACGAGTATCAAGGCCGTCTCGCCGAGCGCTTGGCCAAAGTGAGCGGTCTAAACCGCAGCTTTTTCTGTAACTCGGGCACCGAAGCTATGGAAGGCGCACTCAAGATGGTTCGCGCCCACGGCCACGCGATTTCGCCGACGAAGTTCGAGGTCATTTCCTTAGAAAATTCTTTTCATGGCCGCACTTTCGGCGCCCTTTCGATTACCGGTCAACCGAAGTATCGCAAGGATTTCGAACCTCTCCTGCCGGGCGCGCGTTTTGTAGAGCGTAATAACATTTCGGCTCTCGAAGCGGCCTTCACCGCCAACACCGCCGGAATCGTACTCGAATTTATTCAGGGAGAAGGTGGCATTTACCCCATCTCCGAAGCGTTCGCGAGGCGTGCGCATGAGCTCGCAGCCCAGCACAACGCCTTGCTTGTCTTCGACGAAATCCAATGTGGCGTGGGTCGGCCAGGTGCGTACTTCGCCTATCAATTGCTCGATCCGCCCTTATATCCCGATGTTGTGATTGCAGCGAAGCCCATGGGCTGTGGTTTGCCGATCGGAACTGTTGTGGCGAATGAAAAAGCGGCGGCTACCATTAAGCCCGGCATGCATGGCACAACTTACGGTGGCGGCCCGCTGGTTTGTCGTGTGGCTCTTGAATTCTTTGACATTCTCGAAGAACTGCTGCCTGCCATCAATTCGGTGGGCGGATATTTCAGGATGCGTCTCACTGAACTCATGGGCAAGTTTTCTTTCATCAAAGAAGTTCGCGGTCAAGGACTGATGATAGGTGTTGAGCTCGAAATGCCAGGTAAGGAACTTGTCCTCGATGGCATCAAGGAAGGACTTCTCTTCAACTGCACGCATGAGAATGTGCTGCGCTTCTTGCCACCTTATATCCTGACTGAGCAGGATGTGGACCGTGCCTTAACGGCTTTGGTAAAAGTATTCCGCAATGTTAAACCTCAGTAGGTCAAGGTTAGTGAAGCGAACTGCCAGTAATTCGGTTACTCCTTTTCTTCGCTAACCAAGCGCCAAAGTTGTACCCTTGAAAGAGCGATTTTGACGAAGCGAAATTATTTATTGATTTTCCCAGCGCTAGCTGTGCTGTTTCTTAGTTCGTGTGGAAGTAAGCACGCCAATCTTCAACTAGAGCCCGACCCGCATGCTATTTCCAGGCGCCTGAATATTCCGGCTGCCCGGCATCCGAGAGTCGCACTTGATCCTTCGGGCGATACCGTTTATGTGCTGGCAGTGGCGGGTTCCGATCCGGTGTCGCAATTAGTTCTGTTGACTTCGGTCAACGGAGGCGACACCTTTGAACCGCCTGTGCCGGTAAACGAACCCGGCACAAACGTAAGTTCGCACGGTGAAAATAGTCCCGAGCTCATCTTCGGACCGTCGGAAAAAATTTACACCATTTGGGAGCAACAGGATGGCGAGGCCGCGGCTATCATGTTCGCCGCTTCCATGGATTTCGGCGCCACTTTTGAGAAGCCCGTGCGCGTTTCCGACCAAACCACTCCGACTTACAGCGGCTACCCCACCTTTGCCGTCGCTCCCAATAAAACTATATGCGCGGCTTGGCTCGATTTTCGAGATCAGGCCGCACAATCCGATACGGCGTCGATTTATCTGTCTTGTTCCATTGACGAGGGCTCAACATTTTCGAAAAACTTGAAGGTCGCCGATGGGGTTTGTCCATGCTGCCGGCCAATGATTGTTTATGGTCCGCAAGGTCAGCTGATGGTTTTCTGGCGGCGTGTTTTTCCGGGCAACATTCGCGATATGGTGGTGTCCATTTCAACCGATCAAGGTAATACGTTCGCTCCACCTGTGCGGGTGGCGGAAGACAATTGGAAGCTGGAAGGGTGTCCCGATTCTGGTCCTGCCGTTTTGAAAGTTGGACACCGAGTTTATGTTGCCTGGTTAACGGAAGCCAGTCGCACTCGCTCCGGCGTGCGCCTTGCTTGGACTGACGATGGCGGCAAAACGTTCTCGCTACCTGTAATGGCGTCGACCAAAACTTTGGACGCCAACCATCCAGCGTTCGCTTTAGAAGACGATGGCACGATCTTGCTGTCGTTCCAAGCGCGTGATCCATATAGGCGTGGCGGGTGGACCCCGCCGCGCCCTTACGCCGTCGAAATTGATGTGCATGGCGATCTTACCGATCCAGTTCTTGTCTCAGACGGAACCATGCCCGTTGAATTTCCCACTATGGCCGCTGGCAACGCAGGGCGGGTGTTCTTTGCATGGACGGAATCCACCGCCGATTCCACCGGCGAAAAGGGCACGGTCATGCTTGTCCGCGCGCGCACAGCGGAAAGGTGATGAGAGTCGCCTAACTTTTACAGCAGTTGTTCTCTATTTCCTGCATCGAGCCTCTTCACAATCCGGCTGACATCCTGCGCGCTACTGCGGCTCGCCACTAACAGAGCATCGGCGGTATCGACAATCACCAGATTCTCCACGCCGACCAGCGCCACCGTCTTCTGCGCATCCACATAATTGCCGTGGCTGTTCTCCGCGATGACCTCACCGCGCGAAGCGTTCCCGTCTGCATCTTTGTCGGCAATCTCGTAGACGGCTTCCCAGCTTCCCACGTCGTTCCAGCCGATATCGTCCAGCGCCAGGCCCACCACATCTTTGGCCTTTTCGATGATTGCGTAGTCCACTGAAATGTTCTCGCACAGCGGATAGACCTCAGCGAGTTTTTTGGTGAAGTTCTTCGCATCCACCGGCGGTAATCCGGCCAGCAGCGTCGCGGTCTTAGGCTGATGCTGTCGCATTAGCTCGAGGACTGTGCTTGCTTTCCAGAAAAACATGCCGGCATTCCAAAAGAAATGTCCGCGTTCGACAAACTGCTTGGCGGTCCGCGGATCTGGCTTTTCGCGAAAACTCTTTACTGGAATGGCGGCATTTCCGCCCGGCATCACGTTCTTCGGAAACTCGATGTAGCCATAACCTGTTTCGGCCCAACGCGGCTGAATGCCCAACACGACCACATCGTCGGTCTCGGCCGCTTTAAACGCGGCGCGCAGAAAATTGCGGAAGCGCGCCTCTTTCAAAATCAGGTGGTCTGCTGGAAAAACGCCCATGACCGCATCCGGATCGAGTCCTGCCAAGATGTGGGCTGCCAAGCCGATACAGGGGGCAGTGTTGCGCTGCGCTGGCTCAGCAATGATCTGTTTCTTGGGCACCTCCGGCAGTTGTTTGCGAATCTCCTGCTGCAAATAGTCGTTGGTGACCACCCAGAGATTCTCGGGCGGAACGATGGCGCTAATACGATCCACCGTTTGCTGGATCAACGAGCGCTCTCCAAAAAACCGCAAGACCTGCTTTGCATTGCGTTTGCGGCTGCGCGGCCAAAAACGAGTGCCGCGTCCGCCGGCCATGATCAGGCCGTATCGGTGATTTGCCATAAAAAGTTAGACTGCGCTGGCGAGTGCGCTTTACGGATTCGGATTGCCCCGATTGAGCGGAAGTTCGTGATTCGGTAACTGCGAATCTGGATAGCCGCGGATCACGTTGAGGGTACGGTTCCAGCGCGTCCGCGTAAAGAAGTGCTCGGCTAAATCCACGCCGTGCGAAACAAGTGAACCAAAACTCGAGCCAGCCAGATCGTCTGTTGTCGCCCGGTACGACCAGTAAATGATAATCGGTTTACCGATAATGTTTTCACGCGGCACAAATCCCCAGTAGCGGCTGTCCAGCGAGTTGTCGCGATTGTCGCCCATCGCGAAAAAGCTGTCCTTCGGGACCACAATCTCGCCGTTCACTACATTGTTCGAAAGCATCTGGCGCTGCAATTCGGCCGCGAGCGGGGTGGATGGTTGATACGGAGTCGGCTCACCCGGAAAGTTGTCGCGATACTCGTCGTA
>CAVVLT010000010.1:0-9836 GCA_963749105.1 Bryobacterales bacterium
ACTTGGTACGCCCGGTAAGATTCGAACTTACGGCCTTTTGCTCCGGAGGCAAACGCTCTATCCAGGCTGAGCTACGGGCGCATTCTTTACAAACCAAAAATTTACTGGCGAGCCGGCACATCTAACCCAGGTAACGCCTTCTTATGTGCCGTCGAAGCAGTAGGCCGGCCGGCACCCATGTTAAGCAACTCCTCAATATGGGCGCGGACTGCTTCCGGTGCCATCAGTTTATCCCAATCGGCATTTTCTTTCGCGGGCGTTTGGTAGTGAATCATGCCTTTACGGTGGATCAACGCCAACTGCGGAATGACATAGCCTCCCTTAGAATCAAAGCCCATAAAACTGTACATCTGCTCTTAACCGACACATAGCCTACCGGAAAGCCAACCTTGAAATCCTTTACAAAATTCTCAACGAGCAAATCCGCGTTCGGATTGACTGCCACGTCGATAGCCTGCAAACCGCGCGCGCCAAATTCCTCCTGTAGCTTTGTCATCTCTTTTGAAGCCGCCTGGCAATGCGGGCACGTCGTATGGATGAATTCAAGCGCCACGACTTTGCCGCGGTACTGACTCAACTGCTGCGGACCTTTCCCGGCAGGTTAAACGTCAGATCGGGAGCTGGTCGCAAGCTACCGGCATCGGCAGCAAAAAGGGAAACACCCAATAGAACAGAAGAGATGGCTGCGGCAAGAATGGTTTTCATGGGATAAAAACTCTCGCTAATAGTTTAACTTAACGCGCATTTGCCGCTTGTAGACGGCGCCATTCCGCGTCGTCCTTCAAGCCTTCCACGCTGGCCACGACGTTTCCCGAGAGCCAAACCACGAACGAGCCATCGGCCCCTTCTCCCGCAAGCTGATTAGGCGTTTTCACAGTAAACTCACAACGCTGCCACTTGGCCTGTAGAATCTTGCGATAGGCTTCAAAGTAATCGCTTGCGCTGTGAGGCGAATCCCACTCCGCCGAATAAAGCAGCACCGGTTTTGTCATCGCGTCCCGGAGATGTAACGATTCGGAATTGCCCGCCTCGCAAATGTGGCGCAAGTTCACTAGCTTTGGGCGCACCCAGATATTGCCGCAACAGCATTTGATGATCGAACTCGCCCATTGAGCCGTCCGTTATTTCCTTACCCTCCCACGCCAGTTTCGGAACGGCGGGTTCAGTTGGTTTCTCATGGGCAAAGTATTTCTCGGGATGAATAATCTGCGACGAATTGGCCGGCGGGTGAGTAAACACCTCCCCGAACGCGGCCTTCCCTAACTTGCGATAAACCACGTCGAAGAAAAGCGTGCCTTCCGAATATGGAAACAGCAGCGACTGTTGGATATAAAGCGGTGAATTCTTCAGCACAGGATAATCCGCCATAGAGGTCTCGCCCGAATCAGCCACCGATTTCAACATCTCTGCTGTGGGCTCCGGATTTTGTCCCCCACGTTTTAATTCATACGCGATCATCAACCACGAAGCCTCGCCTTCTACCACCGCCGTATGCGCCAGGTTCTATCGTCGTTGCTCGGCGTCTCTTCCATGAAGTTCTCGAGGTTGAAATGTTGATCCGCGAGGGCGTGTGAGAGTTCATGCGCCAGCGTGGTAGTCTCGCCTCCCACCGAAGCGTCGTTCAAAAGAAACAGTTTCTTTTCGTCGTAATCATAGAAAGCGGCCGCTTGCTCCGTTAGTAAATCGACGGTCGACTTCCTCAAATCAAAACCCTGCGGCACCAAGCCAAACATCTTTAACGACAGCTCATCCGCATGAATCTCATCGGGCTTCAAGGTCTTCTTTATGCGCTTATTGAGAAACTGCCGCAGCTGGTGTTTGCTCATCCGCCCGTACGGTACTGGGTGTTTCTCCGTCAGGCCAGTGATATCGGAAAGCGTTTTCACGATCGAGTCGATTTGCGAAAAAGTCGGGTCACTGCTCGCCTTCTCGGCTGCCAACAGGAACGGTAACCCAATGGCGAGCGAGGCCACAAACACGGTTATTCGACGGAACATGAATAGGAGGGACACTACTAGCTTCTAGAGTACATGGCAGTTGTTTCCGAGCTACGCCGCCCAGACGCGGGCGATGCTATTCTGGAAACGCCCACCCCCACCTCAGAAACATTTCATGGATTTTTTGGAAGGTCTCAATCCGCAGCAACGCGACGCCGTTGCGCACGTCGAAGGTCCGTTGTTACTCCTCGCCGGAGCTGGCAGTGGAAAGACGCGCGTAATTACGCACCGCATCGCGCATTTAATTGAGGCGCATCACATCCCTGGCCCGGCGATTCTGGCAGTTACGTTTACCAACAAAGCGTCACAAGAAATGCGCGACCGGGTAAATCATTTGTTGGCCGATTCTTCTCGCTCCAAAACTCCATTCGTCTCTACGTTTCACTCCTTTTGCGTTCGCACGCTAAGACGCGACGGCGCGATGCTGGCCGATATCCGCGAGGGCTTCACACGCCAGTTCACCATCTACGACGCCGACGATCAAGTAGCGCTAGTTAAGTCCGTTTACAAGCAGCTCGGCTTAGATGAAAAGTTCATGCCTTACCGCGGAATGCTTTCGCGCATCAGCCACGGTAAGAGTCACGACGAATCGCCGCTCGATTGGCTAAAGGCGGCCACCGATCCAAAGCTGTCCCGGCAGGCGAAAATCTACGAACTATATCAAGAGCGTTTGCGGCAGGCCAATGCGCTGGATTTCGACGACCTCCTGATCGAAACCGTTCGGCTTCTTAAACACGACGACGAGCTCCGCGCTCTCTACAATCGCAACTTCGAATTCGTCATGATCGACGAATATCAAGACACCAATGCCTGCCAGTATCAACTCATGCGGCTGCTGACGGAGACCCGCCGAAATGTTTGCGTCGTAGGCGATGAGGATCAATCCATTTACGGTTGGCGCGGTGCCGACATACGCAACATTTTGGATTTTGAACGGGATTATCCAAACGCCGTCGTCATCAGGCTCGAACAAAATTACCGCTCGACCAAAAACATCCTCGAAGCCGCCAGTGCCGTCGTCGCCAATAATAAAGAACGCAAAGGAAAGTGGTTGTGGACCGATTCCGAAGCGGGCACCAAGATCGGCTATTACGAAGCGCCCGATGGCGAAAACGAAGCGCTGTTCATTGCAGGCACCATCGAGAAGATCATTTCTCGTAACCCGCTGGATCGCGTCGCGGTTCTCTATCGAACGAACTCGCAATCGCGTCAGATTGAAGAAGCCTTGCGCCGCTATGGCCGCAAGTATCTCGTTGTCGGCGGTTTCAGCTTCTATCAACGCGCGGAAGTTAAAGACTTATTGGCTTACTTACGAATCCTGTTCACTCCTCAAGATTCCATTGCCTTGTTGCGCATCATTAACACGCCGGCGCGCGGCATCGGCAAAGGCACGGTCGAACAGGTGGAGCAGTACGCCTTACAAAACGGCCTCAGCGTGTGGAAAGCGCTGCCCGCCATGCTCGACGCGAGAGTCTTCCCAACCCGCGCCGAGGCCTCCCTGCGCTCTTTTATTAGATTGATTGAAGGACTCAGCGAAATCGCCAGCCAAGATCCTGTCGATCAACTACTGCGCGCCATTCTGGAGAAAACAGGCTATGAACACATGCTCAAGAGCGACAGTTCGCCCGAAGGCGAAACGCGGCTGGCCAACCTGGAAGAATTGATTAACGCCGCCGCAGAAGCGGCCGAACGCGGCGAAAGCCCAGCTGAATTTCTCGACCACGCCGCACTCGTTGCGGATGCCGACGGCGTTGACGAACAGGCGGCAGTGTCTCTCCTCACTATCCATAACGCCAAAGGTCTGGAGTTTCCGAACGTTTTTCTAGCGGGCATGGAAGAGGGTTTGTTTCCCCACAGCCGTTCGCTCACATCCGAAGCGGCGATGGAAGAAGAACGCCGGCTCTGTTATGTCGGTATGACGCGCGCTGAAAAACGCCTTTACCTGTCGAATGCCCGTTACCGGCGGCGTTTTGGCGGAGGCCAACCCGAAATAAGTCTGCCTTCCCGCTTTCTTAAAGAGGTTCCGCCTAGCTTGTGCGAACGCCTGTCGGTGGAAAGCGGTCTGCGTGCAGGTGAGGTGGACCTCTATTCAGAACAATACGAAGTGCGCGATTCCGCTAAGCGCAATCTATTTACGGGCAAGACTTATAACTCTGTGGATAACATCTCGCAGTTTTTCGCCGAACGAGGCATGCCACCTCCCGCGGGCCTAACGCGCCGTCCCGAACAAGGTAAACTCGGTCTCGGCGTCCATAACCCCGAGCAAGCGAAGCCGCCGGCGCCACCCGCACCGCCGCCGCAAGCCCCAGCACGTGCCATTTCACCACCTCGTGGCATACCCCCGCGCACAGCCAAACCTAAGAGCGGAGCGGTAGTGAACCACCCCAAATATGGCCGCGGCACTGTTCTGCGCCGCGAAGGCGATGGCGACGATGCGAAACTAACAATTAGCTTTCCCGGACACGGGTTAAAGAAGATCGTAGAAAAGTACGCAGGTATAAAAATCGAAGAATGAATACAACGACAGTTACAGACAAAGACGAACGTAAGAAGCTGAAGCGCGCCTCCCGGAAGAAAGCCGCGCCCAAGGCCAAGAGGGCCGCTGGAGTTGCCCGCGGAGCAAATAAGAAGAAGGTAAAGAAGATCGCGAAGGGCCAACGTAAACGTTAAGAAGCTTGCATCGTCAGGGCGAACACGTTAGCCGCGGTTCGCCCCGGTTCTTACTTCGCGAATGCCAGTGCCGGGCGTCGAGATACGGAAGCCAACTCTTTCCATAGCACTGGGTATATAGGGGTTGCGCATGAAGTATCGCCAAACATTGCCCGTCAGTAAGTTTTCAATGCTAAGCAGAGTAATGCCGACGTCGATCCCCAACACGTCATGGTTCACCCAAAACTTTTTATCCTTCCAACTGGGATTGAAAGCATCGGCAAAACCATAGCGTCGGTAGATCTTATCCCCATACTGATTGAACATTTCACGTAATACAGGCAAGCAAATCTCAGGCGCGAACATTAAAGAACCTGCGGCGGCGCACGGAACAAGGGTGCCATCCACCGAATTTCGAGCTGTGGTCGTTTCGCCCCAGTTCATGTAACCAAGCGGACTGTCGGAAACGGTAACTCCCCACATGTTAGGTCCATAGTCTGCAAATTTAGGCCGCAGACTCAGACAAAAATCACGATGGGCGTAAGTGGCAATCTGGGAATTCTGGAAGTAGTTGAGGAACGAAGGATCGCCGTCGCGTAAATGACGGAAATCGATCCACGCGTGCGAATACTGATGCGTAAACAGCGGACCGCCGCTAATGAACTTCCAGCTATCGAAACGGACTTCCGGCCGCAGCCAAGCGTACCAACTGTCAACCGGTATCGAATGTCGCGGCGAGCCGATGGCGAGAAGATATAGTATCGAAGCCTCGCTATAGGTGTCCCAGCGGCTTTTCAGGAAACCCGAACCAGGCTGAACGCCATGGGACAAGATCTTGCCACTGCCATCGAGCATCCAGGAAAAATCGACGCGTTCGAAAATTTGTCGGGCTAGAGTTCTAATTTCGCGGTCGCTCGAAAAGTAACCTTGTGCCGTTAAAATGCCCGCCAGTAACAGCGCCGTATCAATGCTCGATATTTCAGAATTGAGCCGCCGTTCGCCCGTGTTCCCGTCCATGAAGTGCAGATACCAGCCGTGGTCGTGAAAGGCGCTTCCCCAAAGAAAACGCAATGTCGACAACACGCGCTGACGAGCCTGCTCTTTGGGTATCCACGCCCGATCCACGCCAATGCACATGGCAGTGAGGCCAAAACCGGTCGCCGCCGTACTAGCTACCTTCATCACGCTTGGCGAACCATCCACCCCGGCGCGATCTTGCACCAAGCCAGTGCGCGGATTCCAGTGATCGGCGAAATAACCGAATGAACGGTGCGCACAATCCTCGAGGAATTTCGCATCCTCCGGTTTGATTGCGGGCAGCGAGCGTGGGTTGTCGGGAGCGGCAAACGCATTGCGCGCAGCCACTATCGATCCGGCGGCGGCACAAAGAAATTCTCTCCGTGAAAATCCAAGCGTCTTGGTATTCAAGGTCCTCAATAATTAGAAGTTGTCTAGGGCTGTTTTTATTCTAAAACGTGCTCCAACCCTTCCTCCATCTTTCTATTTTTCCACTACTCGCTATACTTCGCAGTAATGTCATCGCTAATGAAAACGAAGGATATTGACTTGCTGGTCGAAGACACCCAAGCGGAGGGAACGCGGCTCAAACGCACACTCGGCCCATGGAGTCTTATCGCTTTCGGGATTGGCGCCGTCATCGGGGCTGGCATCTTTACCGTTACTGGAACGGCAGCAGCAGGCCAGCATAGCACCACGCCATCTTTGCTCAACGCGCCGCTGCTCGATCTGCTGCTGCATGGTTCAGCCGCGACCACACTGGGCGGCCGACCTGGCGCAGGCCCCGGACTTGCTCTGTCGTTCATATTAGTCGCCCTTACTTGCGGATTCGCAGCCCTCTGCTACGCCGAACTCGCTTCCATGATTCCCATCGCCGGGAGCGCCTACACATATGCTTATGCCGCGCTGGGCGAAATTTTCGCTTGGATCATCGGCTGGGATCTCATTCTGGAATACGCTGTGTCGAATATGACCGTGGCCGTGGGCTTCTCCGCGTATATCAATGAACTGGTAAATAATGTTCTACCCTTCAAACTGTCTCATGCCATCGTTGCCGACATGAAATACACCGGAGCCATCTTCAACCTGCCGGCATTCCTGGTCGTAATGGCTCTCAGTTGGATTCTCGTGCGCGGCGTAAAAGAAAGTTCGCGCGCCAACAATATCATGGTGGCGATCAAAATTACCGCCGTTTTGCTCTTTGTCTTCGGCGCCGCGCATGCCGTTAAGTCTTCCAATCTTCATCCCTTTTTCCCTAACGGCGGGGCGGGTGTGTTGAGCGGCGCGGCCATCGTCTTTTTCACTTTCATTGGTTTTGATTCGGTATCGACGGCGGCGGAAGAATGTAAGAACCCACAGCGCAACATGCCCATCGGCATCATCGGCACACTCATCGCTTGCACCGTTCTTTATACTTCGGTGTCACTGGTTCTGACCGGCATCGTCAACTGGAAAACACTAGACAACGCAGCGCCAGTGGCGAATGCACTCGCCGCAATAGGTATGGATAATCTGAAATTCATCGTCACTGTTGGAGCGCTGCTCGGCATGCTCTCTTCCCTACTGGTTTATCAATATGGACAAGCGCGTATTTGGTTTGCGATGTCGCGCGACCGCCTGCTCCCCGGTCTCTTTTCAAAAGTTCACACACAATATAAGACGCCGCACGTCAGTACATGGTTAGCGGGCTTAGCAGTCGGTATTCCCGCAGGTATTATGGACATCGATTTTTTTGCGGATTTGGCGAATATCGGGACCTTGTTCGCCTTCGTTTTCGTCTCATGTGCAGTAATCATTTTGCGGCGAACGCAGCCCGATAGACCACGCTCGTTCAAGGTACCTTTCTCGCCTGTGACGCCGGTCTTATCCGTGGTCTGTTGCCTGGGACTTATGCTGGGGCTGCCGCTTTTAGCTTGGATGGGATTCGTGGTATGGCTCATCATCGGCTTGGCGATCTACTTCATTTACAGCACCAAGCGCAGTTTGCTCCGTTCTACGACCTGAGCCTTTCATCATGAAAGTTTCGGCAACCAAACAAACGGTCCTTCTTGGGCTACTACTGCTTTGGGCGCTGATCGCACAGGGCATCTTCTCGGGTCTTGCTGTCGGCGGCGAGTCCAATCGGGAATCGCGCCTGCCATTTTTCCTGCACGATTACAGTAGTGTCATTAATGGCGTGCAGCCGAACTACCGCGGTAGCGGCTTCCGGCCAGGCGATGAACTGATCGCACTTGATGGCGAACCTGTCATGGGCCGCGCCACTATAGCCACCGTCAACCAGCGTGTTCATCCTGGCGTGACCGTTCAGGTCACCGTGAAGCGGGGCGAAGGGTCGCAGACCAAAATCCTCACCATGCCCTTGAAACTCCGTGCGGAATCGCCGCCCGCCATTCTCTGGACGTATGTAATCGGTGTCCAGGTTGGCCTGCCGGTCATGTGCCTGCTCGTCGGTTTCTACATCGCGTTTGCAAGACCGCGCGATCCGCTGGCTTGGATCACCATGGCTATGCTCGCTTCCTTCGGCCAACTCGCCTCAGAAGGGCGCCTGATCTCGTGGTCGATCTGGTCGCCTTGGCGCGAACTGCTCCTGATTTATCACGCCATCCTCAGCAATACTTGGCCGCTTTGGATGTTGCTGTTCGCGCTCTACTTTCCTAACCCGTTTGCCTTTCTCCGCCAGCGCACCTGGCTCCTCGTCGCCATTTCCTTGCTGCCCGCTAGTTTCGCGGTTCTGGATATTTACGGCAGTCTCATGCAGGGCAATCATCTGGCGGACATCCGCTGGCTGTACACACTCGACAGGGCTGTGGCCAGACCCCAGACCGTTCTCTTTATTGCTTACGTCTTCACGTTTTTCTTCTGCCTGGCGGTGAAAAGGAGAAGTGTCAAATCGCCCGATGCCAACCGCCGCATGCGCGTCCTGATCACCGGCTGTGGTGTTTCGCTGACCCCTATGATCCCGTTCGCGCTGGCCCAAGTGGGTCTCATGCCGATGATGCCACCTTGGCTCGCCGTCATCGCGCTGCTCATGTTGCTCTTGTTTCCCTTGACCGTGGCCTACGTCATCGTAGTGCAGCGCGCGATGGATGTTCGTATGGTGGTGAGGAGCGGATTGCAATATGCTCTGGCAAGCCATTGCATCAAGATCCTGCGCGTTCTGCTGATCGTCGCCGTCGCGCTTCTCACCGTTCATTTTGTTCAGCAGAGCGAGCACCGTATCGAAGGCATCGCCATCTTTGCTACGGGCGCCGTCGTGGTCATTCTTCTGAGCCGCTTGGCTCGTTGGGTCGGAGGGTGGATTGATCGCAGATTCTTCCGTGAAGCGTATAACGCCGACCGCATTCTTACCGATCTCAGCAGTTCGGTCGCTGGCATTCGCGACCCAAAGCGTCTCGTCGAAACGGTCGCCAACCGCATCGCGGATTCCCTGCACGTGCCACGTGTCGCATTCCTACTCGATCAAGGCGGCTTGTTTCAACCGGCTTACGCGCTGGGTTTCAATGGGGTTTCACCCCAGTGCAACTCTCCGACAGGACATCTACCGTCCGCACACTTAAGAGGATCAATGGCCCTTCAAAAGTCTATTTTGACGATCCGCAATCGTGGGTGCATGGTACCCCCCAAATCGAACAAGCGACATTGCAAACGTTAGAGACACAGGTCTTGCTCCCCGTGAGTCTCGACACCAAGATGCTGGGCATCATCAGTCTCGGTTCAAAACGATCGGAGCTGCCGTGACCTCTAAAGCGGACCTGCAACTCCTCGGCGCTGTTGCTGCACAAACCGGCTTGGCGCTCGAGAACGCTCATCTCACCGAAAGCATCCGTAAAGAAATCGCCCAGCGTGAACGTCTTGATCGTGAACTCGAAATTGCCCGCGACGTGCAACAGCGCCTCTTTCCGCAGAAACTGCCCCACGTAAACGGTCTCGATTTCGCCGGTTACTGCCGGCCCGCTCAGGGAGTTGGCGGCGATTACTACGATTTCATTCACCTGGCGACAGGCTCTCTCGGCATTGCTGTCGGGGATGTTTCCGGTAAGGGGATTGCTGCCGCACTAATGATGGCCAGTCTGCAAGCTTCTTTAAGAGGACAGACTATTCGACCCTGCGACACGCTGTCGGAGATGATCCATAACATCAACGGCCTCGTCTTTGAGGCGTCTTCTTCCAACC
>CAVVLT010000011.1:0-961211 GCA_963749105.1 Bryobacterales bacterium
CACCATCCAAGGTAAATGCCGTGAATCTCTTTTCTGGCCCCATAAGCAGTTCGCAGAGTCTTAGCTTTCCCTGATGAAAAGGTCACCCGAACGTCACTTGGCCAGTCTCCGAATTCGTCTCTAAAGATTTATGGTTTCCCCAAAGTTTCAATTGATTCGCTGATTCATCAAGTTTTCGCTCAGGAAATCAAAACTGAATAGCGCCAATACTAAACCGCTCAAGGTTAGTCAAGTGATTTATTGCCAGAAATGTTACCGACGTTGCAGATGGTTTGGCGGCGTAGTTGATGGGCCATGGATTTTTCGATTTAGTTTTGGCACACTGGGCCTGACCTCGGCAAGGATAAGGCAACGCAGGGATGCGACCTGGGCGCTGACTGAGGGGCCAGACCAGACCGGGGCGAAGAGAGTTCGCTCCGGTTTTTCTGTTGGCTGGGATGGCGATAGAAGCGTTAAATCCTCGGGGATTGGGGGCGAAGCCCGGGCAAGACCCCATTACAATGTGACTTCTGCGTATTCCGGCGAAACTGAACGCGATTCCGGTAGGAAGCCGAACGGCATTCCGGTCCGAAGGTGAACACCCATCGGAGCGAAGCGACGCTGGCCCTACGATTGTGCAAAAAGTGTTCGGCTTCGTCAAGTAGGAAGACCTAGAGGGAGGCTGGAAGCGTGATCCGAAGCGAAGCGGAGGAAGAAGGCCACTAGCGGAGAAAGGGGTGCGGGGAAAGGGGCGCAGTCCTTTTCCCCGCCTCAGTACTGTAGAGGCCGGAGCGCGCTGTTAGCGCTCCGGCTTGCTGCGGGGTTTACGCATCGAGTCGCCGCGCATTTCAATGCGGTGCGCGTTGTGCACGATGCGGTCGAGGATGCCGTCGGCGAGTGTCGGATCGCCGATCTGCTCATGCCAGCGCGCGACGGGCAAGGGTGCGCGACATAGAAGTGGCGATTAAGCTGCACGACGTGTCTCCCAATAGTCCTCAAAACGAGCGTTTAGATGAGAACAACGAAGGGCCAGAATAGAGTTAGCGCCTTGAACGGACCAGAACATGCCGGACTGTTTGAGCCTGTGGCCGACGACGGTTTTGCAGCCGGCCTCAATGACGCCGGAACCAACGAAAAGATGCTGTTTGCGGAAATAGGGATATTGCATACGAGCGGCGTTGGTTTGAAAGTAGTCGGCCTCGTTGCGGATTTTTTTGGCAAGGTCGGAATCGGTTGTTTGAATCTGGCGGAGCGAAGCGACGAGCTTGCCGATTTTTCCCTTATCGAGCCAACGTTTTTGGTGAAGGCCGATCCAGGCGTTACGGCGCTTTGCGTTACTAGGAAAAAGCAACCGCGCCAAGTCCCATAGGTGCTGGCGTGCGTGAAAGAGGTCCACAATTTGAATCGCGCCGGGGAAATGCTGATCGGCCAAGTTCCAAATCCAGGGCGCACCGTCACCGAGAACGACCTTTTTCCGGGCGCGGCTCCAGCCGCGTTTCCAAGCTTCGACATAAAGTCGCTTGCCGAACTGTTCGGCGTTTTCGATGGCGCCCGTATAGGTGGTCGAGCCTGGGTCGCGAATTGGGTAACCGTCTTGGTCCCACTTGGTTTGGGTGAACACACAACCAAGCTTGGCTTCGCGGGTGTGCGCGGGCAGGCCGTCGAGCTTTCCTTGACTGTCAGCGGTTTCCTTCTTCACCACTCGGACGCCGGTGCCATCCATCTGAACATAAAGAAAGGGAACCGACTCGCCCACGATGATCGGAAGATCGAGTTGCACGGCGCGCTCGATTTCTTGCTGCTCCTGCCGCGCGATGTCAGCGCCAGTCGATTCGGCCACGCGTTCGACGGATTTGGCGGTCACCTCCAAGCCAGCCAGCAGTTTCATCTGCTCACGGCCGTGCTCAAAGGGCGCGTCTTGCCCCACCAGCGCTTGCATCCGCCGCACGCCGGGTGAGAAGTCGCTGTGAGCGATATCGAGTTGCTGATCGGCCGGGAACTGTCCTGCGCGGCAGTGCGGACACAAATAGTAGGGCCGCACGACCTCCACCGTGCCGACTGCTGTCATTACCGTCTTGGAGCGCAACTCGCGGTAGCGGGCTTGCTGCCTGCAGGGGCAGGGGATCAAGTGCTGGTCCGAGGCTGGGACCGGAAAACGCAATAATTCGCTCAAAGCGCTGGCGCCCGCCCGATGCATCGCCGAGCGCACCAGCATTTCGACGGCTTCCAAGTCCAGTTGGCCAGTTTTGCGCGCGCTGGTGAAGATGGTGCGCAGCAGTTGCTCTATTTCGCGACTGACTTCCTGTTGGATGGCGTCCGCCGTTTTTTTCCTGATGACTCTGCGGTTGTTCTTCCACGGGCCGCAGGCGGCAGATCTTTTCATTCACATCCAAGAAGGAGCGGCTTAGTTCCTGAAACTTCCGAAACTCGGCAATCTCACGTTCCGCCTTGCGGACCGAGGCAGGCGTGGGTAAAGTCTCGGTGATCGTCTTGCCCTGCACTTTGTAGGTGAGCCGCAGAGTGGGACCGTGGCCCGGGTCGTCGGCTTGCGCACAGTGACAGGTTGGCTTGCCGCAGCGGCGGACGATGCCCGTTACCGATCCGGGACGTAAATCGCTTAATTCGGAAAGTTGAGCGGCCAGTCCAGAGCGCTGCTTTTCGAGGTCGGAGAGAGACAAGGGCATGGTGTTCCTTTCTGTACGTATTATATACGCTCAGAAAGAACCTGCAAAAAAAGAAAACCCGTTAAACGTCACTTTCATGTCGCGCACCCGACGGGCAACTGCGAAGTGAGAAGCAGCGAGCGCGTTTGATAGCGGTCTTCGCAGATCTCCCAGAAGTCGCGGCGCTCTGCTTCGGCCAGCGGCGCCATGGCCCAGTCATCGATCACCAGTACATCGATGCGGCTGAGACGCGCCAGCAAAGTGCGAAAGCTGCCGTCGGCCCGCGCCAGTGTGAGGTCGCGAAACAACGTGGCTGCGCGTGTGTAGTAAGCCGAGTAACCGTCGCGACAAGCTTTCTGCGCGAGCGCCGAAGCGACGTAGCTCTTACCGACTCCGGTAGGTCCCAACACGAAAATGTTTTCGTGTTGCGCGACCCAAATCGATTCCTGCGTCAACGCGCGGATGACGCTTTTATCCAAACCACGCGCGGCGCGGTATTCGATATCTTCCACGCAAACGTTGCCGCGCAGTTTGGCTCCTTTCAAGCGGCGCGCTAGCGCCTGATTTTCGCGCCAGGTCCATTGCTGGTCCACCAGCATTCCGAGACGCTCCAAGAAACTCAGCTCTTTCGCAGCCGGATCTTGTTCTTGCGTCTTCAACGCATCCGCCACGGCGGGCAACCGCAAGGCGAGGAGTTTTTCGATGAGTGGTTGTTGTAGCATGTTCGTCTGTTCTCCTCTCCTTAGTTGAAGTACTCCGAGCCGCGAATAAAGTCATGCGGCGGCGGTGTCTTTGGCGGCGGCGGCTTTGCCACCGGCATGGCATCGAGCGAGTGTTTCAAGATCGACTTGACACTTTGGTAGTTGCATGCGCCCGTTAGCAACGCTCGTTGCGCGGCTGCTTCCATGCGCTGCGGCGTGTACTGCTCGGCCAGCCGGATCAGCCCTAAACAGCCGCGATAGCCCATCTCTGCGATGCGGTTTATCCGCGAGGATACGCTCAAACAACTGCGCCGTCTGCGGACCGATATTCTGCGCCCAGTTGACCATGCACGAAGGCGTCCACTCCAGATGCGCTTGATGACTCTTCGGCCGGTGTTCATTCACCGTGATGGCTTTCCCGTGGCCGCGTCCGCGCAGATGCGAGGCGACGCGCTGACCCTTGTGCAGAATCTCCACCGTCGTTGGTGTCGTGCGGATCTCCACCACTTCATGCACCAGGTTGTACGGCACGCTGTAGTAGTTGCTGTCGAACGCCACGTGATAATCGATGTTGACTCGCGCGCGTGTCCACTGGCTCATATCGAAGCGCTCCGCCGGCAGCTCGCGCAACGCGGGTTTATCCAGTTCGATGAAGAGCGAAGCACGCGAACCAGGACGTTTGCGAAACGCTTTCTGGTTGACTCGTTCGAGTAACTTGCGCACGGCCTGGTTCGCATCGATAACCGAGAAGAAGCGATGATGTCCGAGTGCGGCAATGATCCAGCGTTCGATTAGCAACACACCGCTTTCTACTTTCGCTAAGGTCGTCAACTACACCAAGTAACAACGGTGCGCGTAAGCGTTTCCGCGTAATTCATCCTTTCCATCCGCTACACGGGCAGGAGTTCGAACTGCTTGAATATCGGAACAACTGGGGCGAGGACCGTGTGTGTTTTGAGGATGCGGAAGGCCACGTACGGTCGATTTTGGCGAACTGCACTGATGCGGAGGCATTGACCCATTCGTTGAGATCAGCCGCGGCCGATCGTGGTTTCGCTATGAGGACCTGGTCAGGCTGGCCGATCTGTTGGAGGCGCTTCGCCAATGCGGTGTAAAGTAAATAACGCCGTACTCGTAAAGAAAATGACGCAGAAGCGCCCACTGAGGCGTAAAAGCGTATTTGCGGTGGAAAATGCTGCAATTGACAATAAATGTGGTTTGTACCTGTTCGTCATGGGCCACAAAGCACTTGACAAAAAAATCCACAGAGGCATAATTATCTTTACAGTATATTGGCTGTTGTGGGAAACCTCTTATGGCGAAACAACCGCGAGTCGATCCGAAGCTCCAAAGTCTGCGTCAGCAAGGCTCACTCAACCCGCGCCCGCAGAGTGTTCGCGACGAGCTGTTTGGGCAAGGCGATTTTTTCGACCCACGCGACCTGGTTCAAGTCAAGTACGAGATGCTGCGCCGCGTGCAAGAAGACGGAAAGCCCATCAGCGAAGCAGCGGCGAAGTTCGGCTTTTCTCGCCCTTCGTTTTATCAAGCGCAAACCTCTTTCGAAGCCAGCGGCCTCTCCGGCTTTGTTCCGCACAAGCGTGGCCCCAAGGAGGCCCACAAGCTAACAGCGGAGATAATCGAGTTCGTGCAGCAGGCCCGGCAACAAGATCCATCGTTGCGCAGCGCGGATCTAGCGAGCAAGATCAAGGAGCGTTTCGAACTGGTCGTCCATCCGCGAACGATCGAACGCGGGTTATCTCGCCATCAAAAAAAACCCTGAACGCCGGGATGACGCTTCTACTGCGTGCGGGCGAAGTCACGAGAGTGACTGCCCAGTACGAACAGCTTCGGAGCGATGCGTTAGCGGGGCGATCGGGACAGTCGCTGGCTCCAGGGTTGGCGCTATTCATCAGGAATGGAATGATTGCCTGGATGCAAGCTTCGTCTCCTTACATGCGGAATAGCGATACGGCAACAACCCCGCTGGAGAGCGCATCACAGGTCCCGCTGCTTTGCTCGTTTGAGATCCGAAGCCAACTTACCGCCATTCTTGCAGGTGTGATTTTGAGTCAACGATGGGAGGTTAACCAATGAGGTCAGACGCTCACCAAAAAGTGAACGCAGGTCGTCTGAAACGCAACGCTTACTTGTATGTTCGGCAGTCCACGATTCGCCAGGTGTTCGAAAATACGAGCACCAAGCGTCAGTATGCGCTTCGCCAACAGGCCGTAGCGTTAGGCTGGCAGACTGAACAGATCATAGTCATTGACAGCGATCTGGGACAGTCCGGTGCTTCTGCGGTCGACCGCGAAGGCTTTCAGCAGCTCGTGGCTGAAGTGGGCTTAGGCAAGGCGGGCATTGTCCTCGGACTGGAGGTTTCGCGCTTGGCGCGCAACACCACCGACTGGCATCGTCTCCTGGAAATCTGTGCCCTGACCGATACGCTGATTCTCGACGAAGATGGTGTGTACGATCCGGCTCACTTCAACGACCGGCTTCTGCTCGGCTTGAAAGGCACGATGAGTGAGGCGGAGTTGCACATCATCAAAGCTCGCTTGCAAGGCGGCATTCTAAACAAAGCCAGGCGCGGAGAGTTGCAGTGCTCTTTGCCAGTTGGTTTCGTTTACAACGCGCTCAACCAGCCTGTAATCGATCCTGACAAACAGGTTCAAGAGAGTATACGATTCTTCTTCGAAACGTTTCAGCGTGCGGGCTCGGCGGTTGCCACTTTAAAGGCTTTCCGGAAACAAGGACTGCTCTTCCCGCGTAGGCTGAAGAAGGGGCCGCGTAAAGGTGACTTGCTGTGGGCGGAGTTAACGCACAGCCGCACTTTGCAGGTGCTGCACAATCCACGCTACGCGGGAGCGTTTGTATATGGGCGGACACGCATACGCAAGCAAGCGAATGGGCGCGACACGTTCCTGAAATGTGCTAAAGAACAGTGGATACTGATACCCGGCATGCATGCCGGTTACATCTCATGGGAGCAATACGAAGAACATCAGCGCCGGCTTCGAGAGAATGCACAAGCGCACGGACACGATCGTCGCGAAAGCCCACCTCGCGAAGGTGCGGCTTTGCTGCAGGGGTTGGTTCTTTGCGGTATCTGCGGACACCGCATGAGCGTGCGCTATCACAATCGCGGCACGCGCCCCGTGCCCGATTACGTTTGTCAGAAGGATGGCATCGAACATGGGAACCGTGTTGTCAAAGCGTCAACGGAGAGTTGCTTGACAAGACCATCAGCGATTTACTCGTTCAGACGATGACGCCGATGGCTCTTGATGTTGCGTTGGGAGTTCAGCAGGAGATCAAAGCCCGCATCGAGGAAGTGGACCGATTACGCCGCAAACAAGTGGAACGCGCACGTTATGAAGCTGACCTGGCGCAACGCCGTTACTTGCACGTCGACCCTGCGAACCGCCTCGTCGCCGATTCCTTAGAGGCCGAATGGAACAGCAAACTCCGTGCGCTGAATGAGGCACAAGAAGAGTGTGACCGGTTGCGTCGAGCCGATCACCTCGCTATGGATGAGACGCAACTCGAACGCATAGCCGCTCTGGCCACTGACTTTCCTCGGGTATGGCAGAATCCTGAAACTTCCGACGACAAGAAACGCATGGTCCGCTTGTTGCTGGAGGACGTGACACTCGTCAAGCGCGATCAACTGGCAGTGCACGTGCGTTTCAAAGGCGGCGCGACCAAGAGCTTCACATTGCCGCTTCCGCTCGGCGCGCCACTGCTGAGGAAACACCCTTGGCTGTGGTAAGCGAGGTTGATCGACTCTTGGAGCAGCACACCGAACGAGAGATCGCCGCCCTCCTGAATGAAAAAGGTCTACGATCAGGAACGGGACAATCGTTCACCCTCATGACAGTCATCAATATCCGGCGGCATTACGGCTACGCGATCGTTTTCAACGGATGCGTGCTCTCGGATTACTGACGATCGAGGAGATAGCCGACCGACTCGGGATTGTAACTTCCGCAGTCAAGGACTGGCGCCACAAAGGCTTGTTGCAGACGCACCGTTACAACGACAAGGGTCAATGCCTGTATGAGCCGCCGCCCGATGACCTGCCCGGTAAGCACAAAAAGAAACGCCCATACATGCTTGCAAAGGCAACCAACCTCACATCTGCCAAAGGAGTGCAATATGAAGTCTAAGCCTTATCGAGCGGCTTGTAGGGACGCGCCGGCACAACGCCTACGCCGTGTGCAGCGTCATCTCTTGATAGGTGGGATTGAGTTCTGGATCGTAGCGGCAGGCTTTGTTGACGCCGGTCTTGGTGTTGTCAGGCACCAAGAGCTTGGGCACGCCACCGTAAAACTCAAACGCTCGTATGTGCGCGCCCAGCCAGTTCTCCATCTGCTCATCGGCGGTTACTTCCGCGTAGGTGTACGAACTGGCGCCCAGCACTGCAACAAACAAGTGGCCGGCTTGCGTTACTCCTCCTTCGCGATCGTGAATCGGGATCGTAGCTCCTGCCCAATCGACGAACATCTTCTCGCCTGCTTTGTACTCCTGGCGCAGCACCACATCGAGCTTGCCGCGCCAACGCTGATAGAGTCGCAAAACCGGCTATAGCCGAGACCTTCCGGGTTCGCCTGTTTGTATTCCTCCCACAGCAGCTGCAATGTCAGATGACGGTGCCGCTGCCGTTGTTCGTGTATCTTCGCGAAGTGGGGCAAAGTTTTTCCGCCGTCCTCGTCCGCCTTCGGCGGGGTGCTCGGCTGGTTGACGGCAAACAGAGCCGCTTCCAACCGCTGCTCATCCCACCTTTCGGGTAAAGGCCACTTCACGCCCGCCGCTTCGGCCCGCTGCAAATAATCATGCACCGTGCCTAAGCCGATATCGCAGCTCCGGGCGATCTGGCGATGACTCAGATCCAGCTCGAAACGTAGTCTTAAAACGTCTTTCAATTTACGCATGGACATTCTCCTTGTTGGCAAATCTGCTCTCCCTTGTCCGAAACAAGAGCAGACCGCCATGTTTAATGTCCAGCGCCGCTTTCGCCGCCTGTGGAAAACATTCCGGCGAAGGTGAACGCTGTTCCGGTCGTGACCGAAAAGTGTTCGGCTTCGTCACCGGAATGGCGTTCACCTTCGCGTCGGAATCGCGTTCACCTTCGGACCGGAATGCCGTTCGGCTTCCCACCGGAATCGCGTTCGGAATCGACCGGATTCATCAACTTCTTCCTTTTCTACCGATGTGGTTTGCTGAAGTGCTTGCATTGCCACCGAGCACCAGTTGCCGTGCTATCTCCGTGCGCCATTGTTTGATGCGACGCTGAAGTGTTCTCAATTGGCCAGACTGGAATGGTTCTGGCATGGCTTCTTGAAGGCGCTGAAAAATGTTCCGGCATTGATCTCTGGCTCTTCGTCAAGCCATGTTTGGACAAGTGACCAGACGTGTTCAAACGGATCAGCGCGAGTTCTCCAAGACCGCGGGCTCGTCATTGGCTTGCGACGAGTGGCACGAACTTTCTCCGCCATGCCAGGCCGTCGACATACGCTTCACGAATTGATTCAGATCCCGATTGATTTCGAGAGGAACCTCGCTCCCGTTACCAACCTCTTTTTATGAGAGGTTTCGCTGAGCCTCGCGAATCCTACTCAGACGTGCACTGGGTCAAGCGCAGAAAAGGCGCTGTCATTGTCCGCATCCAAGCCGAGCATCTGAAACGGCAATTGCCATCGAATATTTTCGAGGGTCGCTGTGATCAGCGTCTGCTCGCGCACAATCATGGCGGCGGCCTCAGTCCAACCGGAAGCGATGTCCGTTATCACCAAGCTGTGCGCGTGGCTACCGCTTACCGACTTGCCACAATGCGCCACCATATCCATCTCGAAGAAGCCTGGCGGCGGATCTTTCCAATCACTGAACGTTCGCACGGTTATGCTTTTTCTCAGCGGCGTATTGTTGATATCTGCGTCGTCCTTGCCTGGTCACATCGCGAACCGGCTTCAAAAGTCGATCCATGGTTGCCGGGCTCATAACGAGAAGGCGACGGCGCACCTCTTCGTTTAGCTGGATATGCTGATGCCGCTCCATCGCGTCGACCAGGATCGGGATCGCTTGCTTTAGCCGCTTGCCACAGATCCGATCCCCGGCCTCCCATAGATTCGTGAGCGCGTTGACAACAGCTTCGTCATAGATCCGTGATAGCGGTACCGTTGCCGATGGCTGCTGTTTCTCAATTCTCAATGCCCGAATCGCGTGCTTACGATGAAAGCCCGTCACCTGAACAAACTCAGCGAGAATCGTCTTTTTCTCGCCTCGCCCAACTTCTCGATAGCGCCCCGGCAATGGCCTCGATCAATGCGCGTTTGGTTGCCAAACTCAATTGCCTCCTCAATCTGTCCCTTGTCCCATTCAAATAGGACAGGTAACATTTTCATGAGACAATCACTCCGCGCTGGTAACAAAAGTGATGAGTCAATGCGCCCGGGCGTTGCGAAAACGCAGCGGTCCGGCGTATCACCAAAACAGTACAGTGGCGGAAAGCACAGTGGGGAACATTTGCAGATCACCTTGATCGCGTCCTCTCATACTGCCGGGTCAAGGTGTGGTTTGGAGTCGTAGAAGCTATCAATTGCAATATCAAAACTCCGTTGCGCCGCGGACGTGGCTATCGGAATCTCCATTACCTCCTGCTTTAAGGCTCAGCGAATGGCTGCCATCAAAACCGAATTCGTCGCCTTCAAAATGGCAATCGCTATGCACCCCTCGTCGAATTCTTTGCAGAAACAGCAAAGCACATTAAATCCACAAGAAACTTGCTGCGACAAAGTCTAAACTTTCCCCGGCTTTGTGCCGAAAGAATAAGTAGGCACACATACTGCCACCCGCTCAATGCCAAAAAGAGGTAAGAAAACATGAATGACGTAATATTGCAATCCGTAATCTGGATCGGCGCTGGGGCTCTCCTGGTGTTTTATCTAAGACGCCGCCGCAATCGGAAATTACTGCCTTAGAGTATCCGCGTGATTCGCAACGGCGAAAAATGAACAATGCTGACGAACTTCAAGCGATGCTTCTCAGTTCCCGTAACCCTGATGGCGGTTGGCCGTCTAGGCGTGGCCGCCGCTCTTGGACCGAACCTACGGCCCTCGCACTTATCGCACTTCAAAGTGGACATGTTTCCAGTGAGACCCGTTCCCTCACGGCATCGTGGCTTGCCGATCGACAATCCTACGACGGTGGTTGGCCCCCTTGTGCCACTGTCCCAAAAAGTACCTGGGTCAGCAGTTTAGCATTGCTCGCCCTGGGGCAAGAGAGTACCCATTCACGAGGATGTCCGAACGGCGCTGTATGGCTGACAAATTTGATCTACCCTGAACAAAGCGCCATCCAGGCATTTCTGCAACGTACCCTGGGGCTAAGCCCTTCTCAGGCCCCAGGGAGCGTCCCTTGGTTTCCAGGAACCGCAGGTTGGGTGATTCCAACGGCTTTCAGCATCCTGGCACTTTCTTCCTGGTCCCGACGTGTGCAAAACGTAAATCTCGCGCACGCCGTAAATCGGGCACAGGCATATCTTCTCTCCCGCCGTTGCTCGGATGGCGGTTGGAATCACGGTGGCTCGCCAATGAGAAGTGAGGCTGCGACATCCTACGCTGAGACAACTGGATTGGCCCTCCTGGCTTTGTCAAACAACTCCTCACCGACACTCGGCCCCACGCTTCGCATGGCCGATGGTCTGCTGCAGCAGGCTAATTCCAACGAAGGCGTCTGTTGGCTACTCATGGGTTTAGCCGCACATGGAATCCGCAAAGAGGAAGCGGAGTTTAGAATCCGGACCAAAACTGTCCAGGACGTGGCCCTACGTTTGATCACTCTTAAAGCTCTGGACGGCCATAATCCATTCTTACAGCCAGCTCTTTAGCAAAGACATGTCAACTACAGCAATTAACCGCCGATATTTCTTTCTGGGGGGGCTCGGGCTAGCACTGGGTTGTACCCGGCGCGTCATTAAGACCTCAACACAACAACTCGTATCCATCGTTCGGGCGCCCTCGTATCAACACGGGTTGACCGACATCGTCCGGCGCATTCTCTCAGAACATAAAGTCGCCACTATAGGAAAGAGAATCCTCCTCAAGCCAAACTTGGTGGAATTCAACGCCGAAGCACCAATTAACACCAACCCAATCCTGGTCTCTGCTGTTGCTGAAGCATTCTATTCGCTGGGTGCCGCTACCGTAACCATCGCGGAAGGGCCTGGTCATCGGCGAATGACATTAGACATGGCGGAAGCTGCCGGGTTCTTCTCAGCCATCCCCAAATTCGAGGATATTTTTGTCGACCTAAACACCGACGATGTGCAACACGTTCGCCTTACGAATCCGGTCTCGACGTTGAAAGAGCTCTACCTTCCCAACACAGTGTTCGATTGCGACCTCCTCGTCAGTCTTCCCAAAATGAAGACCCATCACTGGGCGGGAGCAACGTTGGCAATGAAAAATCTATTCGGCGTCGTACCGGGAAGCGTCTACGGTTGGCCAAAAAATATCTTGCACTGGTCGGGAATCGATGAATCGATCGTCGATCTGCAAGCACTGTTCCCAAGACAATTTGCCATTGTTGACGGCGTAGAAGCAATGGAAGGGAATGGACCGATTCTAGGTACCACAAAACACGTTGGCCTACTGGTCGCCGGTTATCACCCACCCAGTGTTGATTCGACTTGCTGTCAGATCATGGGTCTAAACCCTGCGAAGATCCGTTACCTGACTCTAGCGAAAGAAAAATTTGCTTGGGATCCGCATCTCGTGCGTCAGATAGGAGAACCAATCGCCGCAGTCCGCACCCCCTTCGCGTTACACAAAGACTTAGAGCACCTACGACTATAGTTGTCCAGGAACACAGGATTAGATAAACATCTCTTCGTCAGCAGTGACGTGATCAACGCTCGTTCGGCCACCACGCGTCAAGTGTGAAAAGGCTGTGCGGATTCCACTGATGATCCCATGCACCTCTCGCACTGGCGATAACACTCCTCGCTGGACAATCCCCACAGTTTGTTGGACGCGCGTCATAGTATCGTCCAAAACCATTTCAGCACGCTCTAACTGGACCTTGGCGCGCATACTTGCATCGCTAAGCAATTCGTCCACGCGCACCAACTGCTGTTTGGTCACGTCGAGAATTGCCACGCTGGTGATTCCAATTCGTCCGATGTGCTGTTCGGCTTGCTCAACAGTCCTTTTGGACGAGCCAATAATACTCTCTATTTGCGGCCAAGACCCCAATACCTTCGTCCGCAAGTCGCGCGCAACTATAAACAGTCCCAGCATGGCCACCGCTTGTCCGAGCAAAGCGATGGCCGCAATCGCAACAAACACGGCCATGATCGTCAGCAAAGTCGTTTGGTTCATCTCAAGCCTTTCAGCTTCCTTTCATAGCCTTCGAGATAAAAAGAACTGCTAAACTCCGTCTCCAGGGTGCCCCGCGCCCACTGAACTAGCGGCCGTGCGAGCATCGCCCATCGCATCCCGATAGGCTTGTTTCCCTGCCTCAACCGCGGCGTTCAGAGTTTCACGATGCCGAGACACTTGCTGTTTCCCCTTCTCGTAGATATCCGCAGCGGACTGGCGGACTTCGTCGCTCCGCTGCTTGACGAACTCTGTACCATCCTGCGCCCGATTCTTCAAATACTCAGCACCCTCTCCCGCTTTGTCGGCTAGCAGGGCACGCGTTTCTTCGCCTGATCGTGGCGCCCAAAGCATTCCCGCTGCTACGCCAATGCCAAGTCCCAGAAGGAAATATCCAAAACCGCTTCTGTCCTCCATCACATTCTCCTTGCTTCATTTTGAAATACAAGCTTTAATTGCAGTTTACAACTATTAGGACTATGGCAACGAAACAATCGTTTCCTCGTAAACCTCGCACGCGGCCCGCAAAACTCGGCGAAGACGCGCTGTGGGATTTGGCGCTTAAGCAATTGAGCCGGCGCGCCCACTCGGCGAACCAACTGCGTTCCAAACTCTTTATGCGGGCCGATTCTCCCACCACCCTCTCTGCCGTCATGCAGAAGCTAAAAGAATATGGCTACACGGACGATGAGAAGTTTTCCGAATCCTTCGCTTCCTCCCGCCTCCAGAACCAAGGTTTTGGCCGCTTGCGTGTCATGCGCGATCTACAATCGAAACGGGTCGCCTCTGCCGTTGCCGAGCACGCCGTCGCAAAAGTTTTCGAAGGCGCTGACGAAAAAGAGCTAATCGATACGTACCTCGCTCGCAAATACCGTTCGATTGTGCTGCGCGATTTCCTAAAGGAAGACAAGAACGTCGCATCTGCATACCGGCGTCTGCGCACAGCCGGTTTCAGCTCCTCCGCCTCACTCGCCGCCCTCAAACGCCACGGCCAGCGTGCAGCCGATTGGGAGGAACCGCCGGATTCCGACGATTAAAACTTAACTTGTGGCACCTTTCTGTCTTCCTCAGTCGTTTTGAAGTACGCATCGTCGCGTTTAAACCCGAAAATCGTAGCCGCTAAGTTTTTGGGGAACAACTCCACATCGGTGTTGTATTTTGTGATCGCGTTATTGTAGTCGCGGCGCGAAACAGCAATTCGGTTCTCCGTGCCGGCCAATTCATCCTGCAGCCGCAGAAAGTTCTGGTTCGATTTCAAATCGGGATAATTTTCCTGTAGCACCAGCAAACGGCCAAGCGCCCCGCTCAACTGATCGTTTGCTCTAATCTCCCCAGCCCTGTCCCCGCTGGGTGCACCTATCAAGGCGGCGCGCGCGTTGGCCACCGCAGTGATTACGCTTTGTTCCTGCTTCGCATAACCCTGCACAGTCGCCACCAGGTTTGGAATCAGGTCCGCACGGCGCTTCATATCGTTATCCACTTGCGCCCATTTGCCATCAATGTCGTTTTTCTCGACCACCAGGTCGTTGCGCGAACCCATCAATGGCACAACTATGAAAAGAGCTGCTACCACCAAAACCCCGATCCCCACCAGTACGCTTTTCATCGATCTCCTTTTCTAAATCATACTCACTTGCCGAGCGCATCCACAAAACGCACCAACGCGTCAATTTCACTCAAGTATCCTTCAAGCAAAGCCTTTGCGGTCTGTCCTCCGGCCAATTTTCCAGCCTCACGTACAGCCAAGATAGACTGAAACGACTCCAACTTTCGACCCATCGCCGTCTCCAACTCCACCACAACCTCAGCCTTCTTAAACCGCGGGTCACGGCCGCTCAAAATTAGGGCATGCCGCCCCAGCACACAAAATGTGGAGATCGAATGCGTGAGCAACTTAAGCAACCGTGCCGATTGCGTTAACAACTCGGCCGCCTTTTGCCGTAAGCGAATCTGTTTCGTCCGCAGTTCATGTTCCACTTGTGTGCGATACGCGAAGTTATCGATCTGCAAGTCCGCCACCAAGTCCAAGCCAGCAAGCACGCGTCTCTGCTCACGCATATCGTGAAACTCTATCGGAAAGCAGTCGGAAGATGTCCTCACTTCTTCGGCAGTCAGCAGTAAAGGCGACGGATTGCCACGCTCCAACCACCAATGAAAAACAGCCTCCGACTTCGCCAACTCGTCCGTAGTGATGCGGTCGAGAACACAAAGAACGTTCAAATCAGACATTGGGTCGAGGCGATCCCCCAGCGAAGCCGACCCATACAAAACGACCGAAACCAGACGATCGCCGAACACGGTCTTGAGTCGCCCCGTCAAATCGATCAACAATCCTTCTGCCTGTTCTTGCGTTTTACCAGCCACCGCTCGCCCCTCCACCACCGGAATCGCCGCCACCAAAACCGCCAAAACCGCCGCCACCACCGTCAGACCCGCCCCCGAACCCACCACCGCCGCCCCAGCTTCCACCGCCACCCCGGCCGCTGTTCAGCACGCTGCTGAGCACCAAGCCGGTCCAAAAACCCGCGCCGCTTCCACGTCCACCACCGCCGCGGCGACTCAAAATGAAAATCAGAATGACCACAAAGAAAATAATGCTAGCTATCGGAATGCCACCGCCATCGTCACTTCGCGGTGGTGAACGCGGTGGCAAAGGAGCCGCTTCTGAAAACGAAATCCCTTTCCCCTCGGCAATCCGCGCCGCCAACGTTCGCGCTCCCAGCAGCAACGCGCCTCCGAAATCCGACTGCCTTAATTGCGGCGTCATGCTGCGCAGCGTGTCACCGGCAATCCCATCGGTGATGTACTGCTCAAGACCGCGTCCAACTTCAATCCGGTTTTTGCGGTCTTGAATCACCAGCAAGATCAACAGCCCCTCGTTATCCGCTTTAGGCCCTATGCCCCACTTGCGAAACAACTCATTGGCGAAATCCTCAATCGGTCGATCATCCAGCGTCTTGATGGTCACAATCGCAAACTGTGCGCCCAACTGCTGCTGAACTTTGGTGCAGAAGCTTTCCAGAGCCGCCTTGTCCGATGCGCTGATGACGTTGGCAAGATCGCTCACATAGCCCGTGGGCTTTGGAAACGAAGCGAGATCCTCTGCAAACGAGCCAGCCACCGCAAAGAGAAAGAGGACGATCCACCGCAAGCGGCTTACTGGCATGAATGAACAGCTTATCAAGTCGACACAGTTTTGATCGCGTCCAGCCGGTCCAGCCGTCGTAAGCTTTTGAATATCCAAGCCCACAGGACGACGATGATCATTGTGCCCACCCCACCCAGTACTACAGCAGGCACCGTACCAAACCACTGTGCCGTCACGCCGGATTCGAACTGCCCCACTTCGTTGGACGCGCCGATGAACACCATGTTTACCGCACTCACGCGGCCGCGCATCGAATCCGGGGTGCTTAGCTGTATCATCGTCGATCGCACAATGACGCTCACTGTATCCGCTGCCCCTAAGAAGAGCAACATGACAAGCGACAAAATCGGATTTCGCGAAACGCCGAAAACCACCGTTAACAAACCGAATGCGAACACACACCAGAACATTGCCCAACCCGCCCGGCGCCGCAACGGCCAATGCGCGACCACCACACTCATTAGCAAAGCACCCACTCCAGGAGCACTGCGCATGAAGCCCAATCCGACAGCGCCCACCTTCAAGATCTCGCGCGCGTAAACCGGCCACAGCGCCACAGCTCCGCCCAGGAGCACCGCAAAGAGATCGAGCGACATTGCGCCCAAAACCAGTTTGTTGTGCCATATGTAGCGCAAACCTCCCAGAAGATTTGCTGCCAAGTCTCCAATCGGCGATGGCTCACTCGCCGCCGGTCGTACGCGACTCAGCGCCCAAGCGCCGGCCAAATACCCGAGCATCGCTGTGCCGTAAACATATTGCGGACTTGCTGTAATTCCGTAAAGGATGCCGCCGACCATCGGCCCGGCAATCGTCGCTGCTTGAAAAGCCGACGAATTCCAAGTCACGGCATTCGAGAACACGCTGCGCGGCAGGATGAGCGGAAGAAAAGACTGGGCGGCCGGTGCATTGAACGCGCGCACGGTCCCATTCATCAACAAAACGGCGTAGATCGGATAAACGTTCGAAATATGCTGCCAAGTGAAGAGGAGCAATAGCATTGAGCAACAAGCAAAGGCCAAGAAACACGCGAGTAAAATTTTTTTGCGGGGAATGCGATCCGACACATGCCCAGTCACGAGGAACAAGCAGACGGCCGGCAAGAACTGCGCCAATCCCGCCAAACCTAAATCAAGCGGACGGTGCGTAATCGAATAAATTTGCCACCCAACGGCCACTGACTGCATTTCTGAAGAAAGAGTCGTCAGCAGCCGGGCCAGCAGGTAGCGGCGAAAATCCGGATAGCGGAAAGCGGCCCGGCTGTCCGCTGCGGGTTCGTTCATCGTTCACTACTAGCCTAGCGAGAATAAAGATATGGACCACGTCAGAATGGACAAGTGGCTCTGGGCCGCTCGCTTTTTTAAGACGCGTTCGCTCGCTGGCCACGCATGCGAACTGGGACGCATCGAATCCAACGGTCAAACCGCCAAACCCGCGCGTGAAGTGCGTGTGGGCGACTTACTGCACATCAAGAACGACGGCGGCCTGTTTCAGGTGGAGGTTCTCGGCGTCAGCGAAATGCGCGGACCGGCGGCGGTCGCTCAAACACTCTATCGAGAAACCGAAGCCAGCCGCGAAGCCCGTTTCAAACTCATTGAGGAACGCAAAAGCATGCCGCATTTCGAAGCCCTTCGCGAAGGCAAACCATCCAAGCGTGATCGCCGCGAAATTGACCGGCTGCGTGGGCGAACATAAACGCTGCTTAGTTCGCCCTTTGATAAACCCGAAACCCAAACGCATCTAACGCCACAAACGGCAACCCCGTCTCCCCGGTTTGCGCGAGCGGTAAATGCACTTGCTTCCAATTCGCACCCTGCGCCTCAACAGTCCCCCGAAACGGCGTGTTCGAAAGATTCACCACCACCAAAAAATCTTCCGCGGTCGACCGCCGCAAATAACTCACCACATGCTGCTCATCGGAATTGTGCAGCCAAACGATCTCTCCCTGCTGGAGCGCCGCGTGCTCTTTGCGCAACGCATCCATCGCCGCATAAAACTTCGGGTATTCCGGATGCCACTGCGCTGCCCCCCAGAAAATCTTTTGCGGCTCGAACAAAGCCGGACTGCGTGATTGCGTCGAATCTCCCACTTCCATCCCGTTATAGATTAGTGGCACGCCATCCAGCGTCAACAACACAGCTGACACGGCAATCGCCCCTGGATATCCATATCTCGTCGTTGCCCGGAGCTCATCATGATCGTCACTCACCCGCATATGCAGCGCACCCTTTGGAAACAGCGCGCGCTGTTGCTCGATCGTCGTCCGGAGCGCTGTCACCGCCTCGCCATTCATCACAACTTCATTCAACGTATTGAGCAATGGCCACGAGTAATCGACGTCGAAGGCAGTACGCAGGAGTTCGGGCTTGGACGCTTCGGCCAAAAGCATAATCCCGGGCTTCACGCGCTCAAGCTCTACACGCGCCTGTTCCCAAAAATCGGTCGGCACTTCACCCGCCGCATCGCAACGATAGCCATCAAGATCGAATTCTTTAATCCAATACACCAGCATGTCGAGCATGTATCGTCGCAGCTTTGCATTCGAATAATCCAGCGCCGCCACATCGGTCCAGTCATAGGGATACGTAATCTGACCCTGCTTGTCTTTCTTATAAAACTCTGGATGAGCCATCATCACGCTATCCCACGCCGTGTGGTTCGCCACAATGTCGATAATCACCTTCATTTGCCGTGTATGCGCTTGTAGCACCAACCTGCGTAAATCCTCTTTGCCGCCTAACGATGGATCGATCGCGTAATAATCGCGAACCGAATACATGCTGCCCAGCGTACCTTTCTTCTTCAACTGGCCAAGTGGGTGAATTGGCATCAACCAAAGAATATTCACGCCCAAAGAGTGCATTTCATCTAAGCGGCCCGCTACGCCCGCCAGCGTGCCTTCTGCTGAAAAAGATCGCGGAAAAATTTGATAGATTACTCCTGACCTTACCCACTCCGGCGAACTGCGCGCTGGCTGCTCGGCGATGTCCGGTGCGGTCTGCGCCAACGTCAACGAGCCCACAGAAATCAACAAGAAAGCGCAAATCTGGCGGTTCATTTTCATAAACTAAGCAGCATAATATCGTACTAATATGTAGACTTCCTGCGTACAGTCGGGCTGTCAGTGCAGCGGCGCGTCGGCATTTGCAGTAGACTCACAGTGAAAGGATATTTACATGTCTGCTGACAACTTAGACCGCCGTGGCTTCCTCAAGCAGGCTGGCGGGATTGGAGCAGGCGTTGCCCTCGCCTCTCAAGGCTTTGCCAAATCCGCCGCCAAGCTCAATCCATCTCGCATCATCGGCGCGAACGACCGTATCAACATTGGTCTGATCGGTTGTGGCGGCCGAGGCTCATCCGACGCCCGTTCCTTCACTGAATTCGCTCAGGCCAACAATAACGCTTGCCAGATTGTGGCCGTCTGCGACCCCTACGAAAAGCGCAAACGCAAAGAGGCAGAACTCTACAGCGCCAAGGGATTTACCGACTATCGCGAAGTCATTAACATGCCCGATGTCGACGCCGTCATCGTGGCCACACCGGATCACTGGCACGCCAAGATCGCGCTTGATGCTATGGGCCAGGGAAAAGACGTGTACATGGAAAAGCCCATGTGCCACACCTTGAAAGAAGTGGAAGATCTCATCTCCACCGTGCGCGAGAGCAAGCGGGTGGTACAAGTCGGTTCGCAAACCACCTCCGCCGATCAATGGTGGAAGGCCAAGAAAGCCATCGCAGACGGCATGATCGGCAAGATGATCATGAGCCAAGGCTCGTATCACCGCAATTCAATCGAAGGCGAGTGGAACTACGACATCGATGCCGCCGCTGGTCCTAATGCGACGGGTGACGATCATATCGATTGGAACATGTGGCTTGGACCCGCACCAAAGCGCCCGTATGATGCCGACCGTTTCTTCCGCTTCCGCAAGTACTGGGATTACTCAGGCGGCATCGCCACCGACTTGTTCTTCCACGTCGTGGCCCCGCTCAATATCTGCTGGGACAAGCCGCAATATCCAACCAAAGTGATGGCATCCGGCGGTAACTACGCGTTCAACGATAATCGCGAGGTTCCCGACACGTTCCACCTGCTTGCCGAATACGCCGAAGGCCACTCTTTGGTGCTCAGTTCCTCGATGGGGAATTCACAGCACATCCCGGGCTTGATTCGCGGTCACGAAGGCACGATCATCATGGTGGAGCACGGCCAGTTTGAAGGCTCGACGCCGGATATTACCGTGAAACCACAAATCGTTCGGCTACCCAAAGGCGCCGACGGCATGGCCCAACACGGTGTGTTCCCCGATTACAAATTCGGCAAAGACGAAATCAAGATTCCGGTGGAACAGTACGACATGATGCAAGCGCATGTAGGGAACTTTTTGCAGTGCATGCGCACCCGCGAAAAACCACACCTGGATGTGGAAACCGCCGCCCACGCGCAGGTGCTGATCACGTTGGCAGTGGAGTCGTACCGCGACGGCCGCGTCCGCTACTGGGACGAAAAGAACTGGAAAACCAGCGACCATCCTGTGAAAGCTTAGTCAAAAGAGGGGCTGCTTCGGCGGCCCTTTTCCTTTATCTGGTCGCCACCGCCATTGGAGATTCGTGCACAAACGCCCAACTCTGCGCATAAAACCGCAGCATTTTATCGGCTTGTCGGGCTGTCTGGACACTTTGCGCCAGTCGCGCTGGCTGGAATTGGCTGCACTCGTGGCATTGGACCGCGACTCTCCCTACTATTGATAAAAAGCCCAGGCCGCCGGGTTCACTTGATCTCTGACAAAGGTTCCATCGGGTCATTTTTCCCGCTTCAAGATGTTTCATGTGAGATAAAGTCAAAAGAGTAACGCTTAAACAGGTGTATAATCGGAACCAGAAATATGGCTAGTAGAGCCTAAGAGTTGTGAAATTGTTGCATACTCGTAAACATCTCTTTACCGGAGGCTTGGTCGTAGCCTACCTGCTAGTGGGTTCGAACCATTACCTGCAGAAGGCTGATAAGCCTGACGCTAGACACGAAGCTGTAACTTTCGCTTCAACGATCCCTCGGAAGGTCTATCAATATTCGGTAGTTCCGGGCGGCGTCTATACACCGGAAGAGCTTGCCATGGCTCGCCGAAACGATCCCGTCGTCGCTGCACATTTCGCAGATTTTGGGAAGAATACAAGAATTACCACCTTGAAAGAGGATATGTATGTCTACGTCTCTTACCGCAAAGGCGATCAAATTCTGTATACCAAGAAAAAGCACAAAGTCTGCAAAGGGGAAGTTGTTATTACCGATGGCAAGAACTATGCGCGAGCTCGTTGCGCCAACCGGATCACACCGATCTTCCGGCCGCCTTCGCAAGCTTTCGATGAACCGACGCCGCCGCAGTTCGACTATATAGATTCGCCGCCACCGGCCAATGCCTCACCCGCCGATCCAGTGTTGACTTCCAATTACTATGGATTGCCTCAGTTTCCTTCCTACGCTGCGCCGCCCGTTACCAGCGGTGCGACTCCCGGTCCGCCTACCCCAGCCAGACCGTTCAGCGGAGAAGCCATCGGGCCGCAATTACTGCCTTTTGCAGGGGCAGCACCAGCGCTCTATCTGCCACCGAATAGTCCCACACCGACGCCTATTCCTGTAGTCGTTCCTGAGCCGGTGGCGTGGCCGTTCGCCGTTGCTTCCGGAGGGATTTTACTGCTCATCTGCGCCAGGAAACGCAACTCGATCTTTTTCGGTCGTAAGTGGCGAGCGGCCTGATAAAACACGCGTCGTTCCAGAAAAATAGTGCCGCCTGCGCCAATGCCAGCATGACCTTTGGCCAACACAAGCGGCATATTTATAGCAGACTTCTGGCGTTCTCTATTAAGGAGAAACGAACGCTGCCAGAGCAACATCAAATTTAGTGTCTCTCCTATTAAGTCGTTTTAACACTGTGAAACTACCGGGTTTATCGATTTCCCTGAGCTTGCTATTCGCCTTTGCTTTGAGCCAAGCTCACTCTTTCGCACAAACCGGTCCAACGCCCGATAGTGAAAAGCCAGCTGACGCTCGCGTGGCTCCTGCTACACCGGCAGACGCACCGAACGCACCGGCCGAGGCGAAACGCATTTTGGGCATTATTCCCAATTTTCGAACATCTCCGACGCTGCATCCTTATGTCCCTATTTCCTCGAAGCAGAAGTTCAAACTCGCGGCGCAGGATGCTTTTGACAGGGGCACTGTCGTTCTTGCGGCAGCGTTTGCAGGCGAAGGGCAACTCACCAATGCCAATCGATCTTTTGGCCAAGGCGCTGCGGGCTACGGAAGATATCTCGGCACTTCCTACGCCGACTACGTGATTGGCGACTACATGACTGAGGGAATTTATCCCTCGCTCCTTCATCAAGATCCGCGCTATTTCCGCAAGGGCACGGGTTCGGGATGGTCGCGCCTGGGATACGCCGCCGGGCAAATCTTCTTTACCCATAGCGACTATGAGGGCAGCAGAGTATTTAACTACTCGGAAATATTAGGCAACTCCACGGCTGTTGCGATTTCGACCGCGTATTATCCGAATAACCGTGACGTAGGAGACGCGATTTCTAAGCTGGGCAACCAACTGGGAGTGGATATGGCTTCCAATATCTTGAAAGAGTTTTGGCCGGATTTGCAGCGAAAGTTACACCGAAAGCGTTAAATCGACGCTCATGAAAAACCGCCACGCAGAATCTTGCATGGCGGTTTGATGATTGCAGCAAAGAGGTTTACGACGAACTCTGCGCGGTGTGTGCGCGCCGATTTTTCTGCCAGCAATCCTCGCTGTGGTCCGAGCAAACAGGTTTTTCTTTGCCATAGCTCACAGTGTCTAACTGGCTGGCCGGCAAGCCAAGTCTGACCAGGAACTCCTGGGCGTTCTTGGCGCGGCGGTCGCCGAGAGCCAAGTTGTATTCATCTGAGCCACGCTCGTCGCAGAAACCTTCAATCCGCAGTTTGTAGCCGGGAAACTGCTTCAGAATTTCGCGAAGTGCGATGGCATTCGATTGCAGCGTGGCCTCCGCATCCGGGCGAATGTTGTTTTTATCGTAATCAAAGTAAACATCTTGGATTCTGGCGAGTAGATCTTCGATGCGAACTTTGACTTCTGCGGGCGGCGCTTCTACCGGCTTCGCCTCCACTTTGGGCTCTTCCTGTTTAGGAGGCGGTTCCGGCGGCGGCACCACTTTCGCCACTTCCGGCGCGGGCGCCGGCGGCAGCGGGGCCTTTGCCACCTTCTTGGGTCCGCATCCAATTATCAGAATCAAAACTGCAGCTAGGCTTAGACTTCTAATAGCCTCCGACTTCATAGTACGCTCCTTTGCGATGTAATACCTTCAAGATAACGTCGCCCCGTGATGGTGATCACACGGGGATAGAGTTAAATTTTATTGAGTGCTGATTGCACAGTATATCTAGAGTAAGTGCCCAGTGGCAAGGAACGGCCTATAATTACCCGCATGGCCAGTAACCGTCCTTTCGGCCCCGGCCCATTTCTGCGGGTCCAGTGTGCAAATGTATTCGTCCGCGACCTGGATCGCAGCCTGCGATTCTATGTGGACCAACTAGGGTTTGCGATGGCGTTCGATGCCCGCCTGGCCTCCGGGACACGCTGGATCGCGGTCGCTCCGCCGGACGGACTGGCGATGACGCTCATCGCTCGTGAACCAGAATCAGACGAATTGCAGTACGTTGGACGCAAGAGGCTGCTGGTGTTCGCCACCGACGATGTTCAAGCCAAGTTCGAGGAGTGGCACGGACGCGGGGTCGTCTTTGCGCAACCGCCACGAGCAGAGCGCTGGGGCGGAGTATCGGCAGAGTTTGAAGACCCGGACGGCAACTCCTTTTCGCTGGTGAGCCACGATCAAGTGAGCGAAGCTATTGAGGCGCAGCGGCGGATGGCTGCGGAAACCCAGGAAGCCGAACGCCGGATCAAGCAAGAGTTCGAAATTGCGAAACAGGTGCAAGCAAGGCTTTTTCCCCAAACATCGCCGACGATGCGAACACTGCAATATGCCGGGCTTTGTGTGCAGGCGCGACAGGTGGGCGGCGACTACTATGATTTTTTGGATCTCGGCGAAAGGCGATTAGGATTGGTGGTAAGCGATATCTCCGGCAAGGGCATTGCCGCGGCGCTTTTGATGGCTCATTTGCAGGCTAATCTGCGCAGCCAGTCGGCCACCGCAGTGAATGGTTCGCAGCATTTTTTGCGGTCGGTGAACAAAGCGTTCTGCGAGAATACCTCAGATAGTTCGTACGCCACCCTTTTCTTTGCTGAATACAACGACGTGACGCGCCACCTCCGCTATGCGAATTGCGGACACCTGCCCGGGCTCTTGCTACGAAAAAATGGCTCGCTCGAACTTCTCAATTCAACAGGGACGGTGATCGGATTGTTCAAGCAGTGGGATTGCTCTATCGTTGAACTCGCTTTGGCTCCGGGCGACACGCTGATGCTGTATACAGACGGCGTGACCGAATCGTTCAACGATGGCGGCGAAGAGTTCGGCGAGGGACGGCTGATCGCAGCCCTGCGTCGGCATGCGCAGAATTCCCCGCAGAATGTCATCACAGCGGTGATCAACGAACTTGAACAATTCAAATCGCTAGAACAGCACGATGACATCACTTTGATCGTGGCGCAAGTTAACTCTTGACGATCTGTGGGGGAGTTAAATACGCCCAGCGCTCGACTAATTGGCGATGAGCAATGCGCCAGATCACGATGCCCGAGAATTCGTACACGGTGCCAGAAGCGGCTTCGGTGCCGGTCCAATGATTGCGAACCACCACACGATCGTCTTCGGCAATCAGGTCGAGAATATCGACGTGGATGTCGGGAAATTTTTTGTACGCTCCGCCGACGTAAGCCTTGGCTCCGGCTGGCCCGGGTGGCATGCCAGGGGGAACGTCCGCGCCGTGATCGACGAATTCGGGCGCGAAGTTCCGGTCGGCGATGTCCAGGTTCTTGCGATTTACGAATTCTTCGAAGTGGTTTCGGACAAAGTCTTTCACCTCTTCGAGGGTCATGCCAGTTTTTGGGTTCATCTATGCACCTGCCGCTTCGTTGTGGAACTGTTTTTTGAACTCTTCAAGAAACTGATCAAGGGTAACTGGGGGTTTGCCGAGCAAGTATGCTAAGGCGCCGGTCACTTCGCCGCCTTGCCCACTGGTATAGTATTGCTGCAATTCAAGGAGTGCATTCACCTGCCATTCTGGCATCCCCAAGTCCAGCATGCTTTGGCGCTGGGTTGATTCCGGGATATCGATATAACTTACTTTCCTCTGGGCAACGCGGGAAATGCGATCAGCGAGTTCAGCGTACGTAACAGCTTCAGGACCGTTCAATTCATAGATCTTGCCGGCATGGTCGCCTGGCGAGAGCAACGCTTTGGCTGCGACGGCTGCGATATCTCGCACGTCAAGCATGCTCATGCGTGCGTTGCCCATGGCGGCGTAAAACGCTCCTTGTGTGCGGATACTGGGTGCCTGGTAAGCAAGGATGTTTTGCATGAAGCCGTTGGGCCGGAGGATCGTGTAGGACAACTGGGACGCTCTTAATTTGTCTTCAACAGCTTTGTGCCAGCTTGGAAACGACTTGGGATAATCGGCAGCGCCCAGGGCCGAATTCAAGACAACGTGTTTGACATTATTCTCGACGCAGGCGTCGATAACATTGCCTTCCAGTTGCACCAACGCCGGGATTGGTGAACAGACCAGATAGACCGTGTCAACACCCGCGAGAGCGCCGTTGAGAGTGTCCGTCTTGGAGAAATCGGCGATGACAGACGAAACGTCAGCCGGAGCCTTGCGCGCATCTTCGTCGTTACGATACATTGCACGGTACGGCTTGCCGCTTTTGCGCAGTTCGTCGAGGACCGCGCGCCCGACAGTTCCAGAGGATCCAGTAACTAAGATCATGAGATTTAGCGTAAACTCAGTTGGGAATCTCCGCAAGAGCGCACAAAAATGTAAGTGCCCAGTTAACGTGCCACTAAATCTATTTCAGAAGGGTTGCAAAAGATTGAAAGACCATCATGGTTGTGCGGTACAGGCCGCAGTCAACGTTCTATCCGGAAAATGGAAAGTATTGATCTTGTGGCACCTCTCACGGGGACAATTGCGCTTCACCGGACTGCGCAGGAAGCTGCCGAAAACCTCTGAAAAAGTGCTCACGGCGCAGCTTCGACAGTTGGAGGCGGACGGCATTGTTCAGCGCGATATTTCCAAATCAGTTCCACCAGCGGTCACGTATTCCCTCAATGAGGACGGGCGAAAGCTGGTGCCCATCCTGGATGAGCTGTGCGACTGGGGCAGTACGCATTTCAAGATGAAGCGCAGTTTTCCACGGGCGGTCAGTAAGACAGGGTGACAGTGGAGTGGAAGGACTGCTTGTCATCGAGGTGCGCCAGGATGTAGGCGGCGACGTCGGCGCGCGAGATCTTGCCAATGGTAACGCCGGTCAAATCGGTGAATGCCTTAACGTTGCCGGTCTTGGCGCCGTTGGTCAGACTGCCGGGACGCACCAAGGTCCAATCCAGATCGCTTGCGCGCACGATTGCTTCTTGTCGATCTTTATCTTTGTAAATCTCATTCAGGAGCAGCGGTTGAATGATTCGATCGTAAAAGAATCCGCCGTGGCCCCTGCTATCGCCTGCACCGATACCGGTGATGCAGACGAAGCGCCGCACGGCAGACTGTTGCATGGCGTTCAAAAGATTGCGCGTGCCGTCGGAAAGCAGAGTTGTTGGTTTGCGGCTCAGCTTTGAACCGAGAGAAGAGACGACCGCGTCCTGGCCGGTAACGGCAATGGCCAGCGAGGCGGCGTCGGCGACGTCGACGCGGGACGTTTTCACGTTCGGTGGCAGTCCCGCAGATTCGGGGTGCCTCACTGCTGCAGTGACTTTATGGCCCAAGGCGGCCCCTTGCGCGATCAATTCGCGACCCGTTGCGCCGGTGGCGCCGATTACCAAAATCTTCACGAGTGAAATTTTAACAGGAGACTTGAAAGAGGCTTGAGGGGGCGGTCGAGGGAACCCGACGAACGGGCTCCCTAAAACCAATGATCCAGAGGACGGAATTTAGGACTGGGCTAATGGACGGCAGCGTGCTTTTGGCTCGCCAGAATTTCATTCATCTCATCTTTAACATGCAATTTAAGTTTCTTGAGGCGCTGCTCCTCAAGTTCGTCCTCGCCCGTAACATGTGGCTTGGATTCAATTTCCTCTATCTGGTGCTTCAATTGCGCATGCTGCTCGGATAGTTGCCGAAAGTGTTCATTGGTGGCGAGCAGATGCGCCTTGAGGTCTTCGTCTTGCGTGTGATTCTCCATGAAAGGTATCTCCTTTATCGAGTGACCACGCCGAGTCGGTTCTGAGTTGTAGTTTGTAGAAGCTGGCCCGGTGGGTACTGAGTGCATTCTTTTCACTCGCGGATTGGTCACCAGTGGCCATCCGCACCCCAAAACTATCACTATTTCAGCGCTATGACAATAGGTCTTTCATGCAGATGTAGTAAATATCACAGTTCGCTGGCATTTTTCCGTTGGAAGGTGAAAAACATTGGCAATTAAATAGCCAATTACTTCAGCCGCATGACGATGGCAGTTTCGGGCGGGTGATCGTAGTAGCCTTGGCGGCGGGAGATCTCCACAAAACCCAGGCTTTCGTAGAGGGCTTTGGCAGCCAAATTCGATTCGCGGACTTCCAACAAGAAGATCGCTTTATTACGGAACTCAGAGTGCAGGAGACGCGTTGCGATGCCAAGCCGGCGGTAAGCGGGCATCACGGCCAAATTCAGAATTTCGCGTTCAGTGGGGGTAGTTGATCCGCCGGCGAAAATCTGGCGCGAAACCAGAAAGCCAACGATGCGACCATCCACTTCCGCCACCGTGCAGTCATAACGCAGGAAGGTATCGGGCGGCCAGTTCGGAACGGCAAAGGCGAGTCGTTCTACTTCAGCGAGCGCCGGAACATCGTCATCAATGGCCGCGCGCAGAATAGCGTTTACTGCCATGCAAATTCAGTAACGTCGCCGATGGTGTGGCGAATATCATCGTTGGTCACGGTGTAGGTCAACGACACGCGGCGGGCGACTTTTTGTGCGCCACACGAAAGCTGTAAAGGTACAGATACTGTTTCGGCCAAATAGAAAGCGCTGGTTTGTCCCGTCTTCGCTTTGATCAAGAGACGGACGCCGTGATTGAGGCAATCGACTTGGGTCAAGACACCGATCATCTTTTTCTTGGGGAGCAGCGAGGAGTACGGAACCGGATCGCCAACGGCTGTGCCTCCCGCAGCCGCATCGAGCGCGCGGTTGGCACGTTCTTCGGCGGCGTGAATGGCGTCGGCCTCGGAATGTTGGGCGCGCCGGTCAGCTTCATGCGCCTCTTCGCGTTCGCGCTTACGCTCGGCTTCCATGGCATCGAGACGCGCTTGCTCGGAACCGGTGCGAAGGGCGTGAATGCGCTCACGCTCCTGGTCGTTCTTAGCGGAGTCTTCGGCTTTCAGCCAGCTTCCTTGAGCTAAGGAAGCATGTCCGTTCGTGGTCTGCAGTTCCGCGAGCTCAATCCAGTATTCCGAGATGCGCGGATCGAGCTGGGTGGCGCGTTTAATGAGAGCTTCTTTCTCGTTGAGATTGGCGGTGAGTTCGGCTTGGCGGAAAACCGGTTCAGCCCAGAGGGGGTTGATCTCGGCCGCTTTTTTCAGCAAGGGCAAGGCATCGGCTGCTGGACCGCTGAGAGCTGCACCGAGATACACTGGCGCGCTTTTACTGTGCGCTTTGATAGCGCTTTCGAAATCGGCGTGGGGATCCTGGTGGTTGAACTTGTCGATTTGCGCCAGACCTTCGAAGCCAAGGGCGGCGGCATCTCCACCCGCTTCCACGGCGCTCTTGTAAGCGGCTTCGGCCATCTTGGGATTGGCGGTGAGCTGGGTGTTGGCCACGTAGACATCGGCGATGGTGTGATCGAGAGAGTGCTCGCCAAAATCACGCTTGGGGTCGAGGGGGCGGGCACCGAAAGAGGACGGTTCCCAATTGCCTTGCGCCAGATGATCGGCCGCTTCCTTTTCTAAAGTTTCGGGTGGTACAGAGAACGAGTTGCGCTCGGCCGCTCGCAGAGTGCTGCCGCTGCGGAGAGCGGCAAGAAAAATGTGAAAGTGCGCCTGGTATTCGAACTTGGTAGCGATCAGGTGAATGCGAGCCCACGCGAGATCGGGATGCTGTGGGTTGGCGCCCCAGGTGACGCGGCTGCCGCGGGCTTCGAGGGTATCGAAGAGTTGCTCCAGGCCAGATTCGACTTCGGGAGGAAGACGGGCGGTGTTGGATTCGAGGAAGATGCCCGCAACCTGGCCCAGCGGAAGGTGCGCACCGGGCAGCGTGAGTAATTGATAAGAGCCGTTTTGTAAGACGAACTCGGTGCCGGAGGTGGTTGGGTTCGCTTTGGCTGCTTTGCTGATGAGAACACGTATGGGCCAGACGGAATGGAGGTCTTTTGCTTCGAGGAGACCACCCATGACCCAGCGGAGTTGTTCGAGCTGGGTGAGGACGTCGCGGGCGGCGGCAGTATCGCCATCGGAATCGACATAGAACGGTCCAATGTTTAGTTCGGTCCAGTGTTCGGCGGCCTGTGCTGCTTTGGGCGCGAAGAGAATTGAAAAAACGAAGCCAATTATAAAAAGGGGAGATGGTATCCGGATTGAGAAAGGCATCTCTGTTTGTCAGTTTATCTTGAGTGAACAGGAATACAGAAGATCGAAGGTAGAATATAGACCTTTTGAGCATTTGGGCACATTTGTGGTGCTTGCTTGAGCGGACGCAGAGTTTTTGACGGGGTTCAGGCGGCCTTTGGCAGGTCTCCTGGGCTGGTTTCTGGCGGAACGGAGGCTGGAGAGGTGGTTTGTTTCGGTGTAGCCTTCGATTTTAGGAGTCTGAGCTTCTCGACATCGATCAGTTGGCGCAGATTATGAGCGTGCGCTTGCTGTTTTTGCGATTCGAAGCCAATGCGGTGTTTGAGCTTTAGTTCTCTTATAGTTCGGAGCTCTTTCATGGCTTTGTAGAAGGCGCGTTCGTGCTGGGCTTGATAGCGAAGATAGACGGAAAACGCCCCGGTGGCGAGGATGTGAGAGTTTGCGGAGAAGCAATGGTTCTGGAAACGCATGGCACGGGTGATGAGCCATTGGTGTTCGGCTAAGCGGCGCACGAGAATGCGTTCGATTTCGTCTGACGGTTGTTCAATCTTGATGAATGTTTGGCAGAGGGCTGCGAACTTGTCTTGGTCCTCGTCTTCGAGGAGGTAGAAATCGCCGTTGCTGCAGAGACCGTGTTTGAGGGCATTGAGGGAAGAGGATTGTTTGCCCTCGGCGGATTTTGGTCCGGAACTCTTTTTTGCGTTTTCGCGGTTGGCGTTGATTTGAGAGGCAGAGGCCATATCGTAAGTTTTCCTTTGGTTAAAGTAGACCGCTTGCCGAGGGGCGCGGCTCGGTTTCAGTTTTACGGAAGGAGGGAACGGGTGGGGACGGAAAGAATTTGGAGGTGGTAGATAGGAAAGGAAATATATTTCAGAGTCGGGCCGTGACTGACGAAACAGCTCTAAGAGTTCCGCCCATACCCCGCCGGATTGACGGTGTTAAGAAATAGTGTTTTCGTTACCCTTGGCAATTCACCGTATCGTCATAGTTTTCGCGGGTTCCTTTATTAAGCTGAACCTATGCCTTGTGATGCCGAAATTTTGAAAAACGTGCCTCTGTTCGCGCTGCTGGATGAGGAAGAGCGAGCGGTACTGGCCGGGCAGGTAGAGGTGAGGACCTTTGCTATTAGACAACGAATCTACAAAATAGGCGATCCGTCGGGTCAAGCTTTTGTCCTGGTGTCGGGGGGTGTGCGCGTTACCACTGTGGACGAAGATCAGCAGGAAGTTGTTGTGGACGAACCGGCGGCTGGCGACTTCTTCGGATTCGCCTCCATGCTCGACGGCACGCCGCATCAAACGGAAGCCATTGCGCTGGAAGAATCTGTTTGCATCGAAGTGGACCGTCATGACATTTCTGTACTCTTAGAACGCAAGCCGCACGCGGGAATGGATATGCTCGCAGTGTTGGGGCGTCAGTTTCACGCGGCACAGCAACTGGTGCGTTTGCGCTCCACGCGCAACCCGAACGAAGTGATCGAGGAAGAAGCGACCTTCGGGGACCGGATCGCGGATTCCGTGGCGCGCTTTGGCGGTTCCTGGTCTTTCATTATTATGTTCGGCGTTGTGCTGGTGGTCTATAGCGCGATCAATGTGGTGCTGGGCAAAGCAGCTTGGGACCCGTATCCGTTTATCCTGCTGAACTTATTTCTCTCGATGCTGGCGGCCATCCAAGCGCCGGTCATCATGATGAGTCAGAACCGCCAAGACACCAAAGACCGTTTGCGTGGCGAGCTGGACTATGATGTCAACCGGCGCGCGGAATCGGAGATTCAAGGGCTCGCGCGCAAGCTGAATCTCATTGCGGAAAAAGTGGGCGACATCGAAGATTTTCTGCACGGCGAGCAGCCGTCCAAGGTTTCGCACAGCGACGGGATCGATGGTGTGCCGCTATAAGCTTAACGGCGCACGTCGAAGAAGGCGTCGCCCTTGATGGCAATCCTGGCGTGAATCCAGTCCTTAGCGTCGGTTTTCACTTCGTCTAGCAGCGAGCCATCTTTGTTCCTGATCTGCACGCCATGTGCATCCAGAACCACCGTAAAACTGTAGAGTAAGTTGTCCGCGGGACTTACGCTGTGAGAGTTCGAATCTGAAACGCCATTGATCTTCGATTTTCGATTGACACCATGCGAATCCACTGTGTACGCAATATGATCGTTGTCGAGAGAAATGGTCCACTCCAGGCGTTTCGGTTTGTGCCGCCCCGTGTACCGGTCGGGCCGAAGAAAGATCATTGTGTATTTGGCCAAGCCCGGCGAAAGAGTTATCCACGAATTTGTCTCGCTCGAAAACCAATTGCTCTCCTGCTTGAGCCCAGGCAATTTTTCAAGCAGCGAAGGAGCCGGCGCAATTGTGGGAGTGGCCTGTTGCTGCGCTAATCCAAAACTAAGATGAGCCATTTTGTTGGCCTGAACCGTAAGCGTCTTCTGGTCACGTTCGAAGTTTGGCGCCGAAGCAGCAAAATCATAGGTCCCGATAGGAAGCGAAACGGTTGGTAATTGCACAGGATGCCAATCGTTCTTGCCAGTGGGACTGGATTCAACCTTGGTGTTAGGTGGCGAAACTGAGATAGTTACCTGACCCATGAGTTGGCTCAACTTCAAATCAGTGTTCAGCTCAAGAGTCTGGCCAGCCTTAAATGAGCGCCGTGAACTTAGAGGTGCATAGCCGTCGGCATCAAATCCCAGATCGTGATCGCCGGCTGGGACCTTCGCATAACTAAGCGCACCATTGGAATCCAGTTCTGCGATTGGTTGTTGGTCGAGCAGGACTTTGGCGCGAGGAGTCCCGTTCCTAATAACCAGAGTGGCGAAGCCTGGCAACGCAGAGGGCGTTTTCTTTGGAGCCGGCGTCTTGGCTGCCGGCGGAATCTTGGCGTTAGGATTGGGGACGGCGCTCGATATGAAATTCAGCGTCGGAGCATTGCCGCGCGCTATTGATATAGGTTGGCTATGGCGACTCTTGGCCGGCTTGATTTCCAGGTGCGCCGCCTCCGGGGTATTGAGATCAAGGTTGGTCAAATCTACAGCCACGCCGTTGCTGTCCACCGTTCGCGGTTGACCATCGGAGGTGCTCAATTTAGCCGGAGTTCCGCTGTAAACAGTGGCTTGATTCCCCAAACTGCCAGTCACAATCAATTCGGGTACTGTCAGCGGCTGAACGACGGGTGGCTTACCGGGTACGTCTTGGAAATTGACCGCGAAGATCTCTCCGGATGCGTTCGTTACGGACAACTTATGGGTTGCGCCGTCAGGAACGATGGATGAATTCGAGAAAGAACCTTGATTCAGATCGCCAATCTTTTTGCTATCGTAAAGGACTTCCCCTTCCGCCCCGTTCGTTGAGATGTTGAGATGGATCGGCTCTGGGGTCAACGTAAAGTCCCAGATGTCGTCCACAGATTTGGAACCCTCGAAAGTCGTGAAGCCTAACAGAGATACTTTCACTGGGTGCGGATTATCGTTTCTGAGGGAAAGTCTGCGTTCCTGAACATCATAAGGTGTGTCGTCCACCCTGAGTTGCGCATCCGCCGGCCGGGTAGTGATATTCACGGTCACTAATCTCGATACTTTTTTTGTTGGCCCCTTGTCCTCGGGCTTGCGAAGAGCTAAGTAGAGACCGGTTGCAAGCACAACAATTCCCACACCGATCCCAATCAGTGTCCAGCGGTTTTTCGGCAGTGCAGGAATTTGAACGGGAGCGGCTTTTGGCTTTGGTGAAACCGGCTGCGGCTTTTCGACCGGCGCAACGTGAGTTACCGTTCTACCACCGTTGAAGCTTTGCGAATCCACTGACCAGTCTTCCAACTTGGGCGGTTCATAAAGCTTCGTCCGCTCATTACTCACGTCGGGCGCGACGGGCGGGCCTTTGGTCTGATTGGCAAAGCTGTTCCTTAGCTGCACAAGTCGCGGTTCGCCGGGGTATTCCGCCAGCCCTTTGTCGATAACCGCTAGCGCTGCGTTCAGATCCGTGTTCTGCAGTTCGCGCGCTTTGGAACTGTATGCGGCAACTAACTCGGAGCGGCGCTTTTCTCTAATAACGTCGGCAATCCGCTTTACCGAGGGATGCCCCGGATCCAAGTCTCTGGCGGCCTGCGCCAATGACCCGGCTTTGACGATATCCGAATCGACACAGGCATGCGCCTGCTCGGTCAGGAGATTGACAAGCATGCTGCGCGCGGCGAAGTGACGCTCATCCTCTTTAACCGCGCTTCTTAGAAGCTCCAACGCGTTGTCTGGTTGTCCAGCAGTGCGGGCGGTCTTAGCTTCTTCAAAAAGACGCTCGGCATTCAGAATGCGATCAAGACCCTGCTTGGCGATTCTTTCTTGCGTTGCCAGTTCCTGATCGCCAGGGAAATCATACTGCGCATCCACCGCCAGCCGCAGTGCCTGAGCGTAGGCGAAATTGTCGAGCGCCTGGTCAATCTTTTGTACCCAGCCAGTCCTTTTTTCTTCGTTGGTGCGGCGGTCTCGCAGAACCTCCAGTTGGCTGATTTCAGAATCTATCCCGACATATTGCGGGTGAGTGCCGGCCAAAATTTTCCACTGTTGGATGGCTTCGCCAAACTGTTCTTGCTCTTCATAAGCCCGCGCTTTGGCAAGAATGGAGGCAACGAGATCGCGGTGTTCGCGAGCCAAATGCAACTGGCGGACAAACTGTTGCTCGTTGGGAAACTTCTTGCTGGCTTCCTCAAGCAAACCAACTCGCCGGTCCAGACTGGGTTCGCTGTCGACCGCCCTGCCTACCTCCGCGATGTAAGAAGAAAGTTCCTGCCGCTGCGCACCTTCCACTTTGATCCGCAACGCTTTAAACTGTGCATTGTTCGGATATTTGGCAAGCACACGGTCGCACACATGCAGCGCACCATCGAAGTTTTTCTCGTTCAGATAGCGGTTGCCTTCGGCGTAGGCGTTGTCGATGAAGTCTCGTTCGGAAACTATGTTGTTATAGAACGCTTGATAGACTTTGTCGCGTTCGGGAATCGCCGAGCCCGGAACAGCGCGATTTACTCCGATCAATCTCTCCAGCGAACTGATAGCAGAGCTAATTTCGCCGCGTTCGCTAGCTTTCAAAGCAGCGCTATAGAGCTTCTCCTTTTCGACCCGGGCTTGGACCGCTTCTTTTTCGCGAACTTCGATATCTGTCCGCAAGCGCTGCGCTTCCGGCTCGTCATATTTGACTTTGAATACTTCGTCTAAGTTCTTGCGGGCTTCCGAAAAGTCATTACGTTCCAGATGCTGTTTGGCTAATCTCATCCAGCCGGAAACCTGCTCCCGGTTACGCTGTTCATCAATGGCCTTGATCATGGAAAGGGCGCGCGCGTTGCCGGGATCGAGTCGCAAGATTTCAGAAAGCTTGGCGATCGCCAGCGGAATTTCATTCTGTTCCAAACGTGTTTGGGCCGCCTCAAACAGGTTTCGAATATACTTTTGGCGGGTCGACTCTTCGACTTGCGCGCGCAGCAAGGAAATCTGCGGATCGACGTTCCCTTCGGCTTCTAACTCCGACAGAAGTTCCGAAGCAAAGTCGCAGTCTCCTCTTTCGAACGCGCCGCGCGCACGCTCGATCTTTGGCTGCGTTCGAGCGGGATCAAAGCGGTCTATCGGCTGATTGCGATAAGCCTTTTGTAAAGTATCGGCGAACTCGCGGGCACTGCCGTAACGATGGATGGGTTGTTTAGCCATTGCCACGTGAATCGCTTTACTGACAAGGTCGGATACCTGCGGATTGACCTCTGAAATCGGCGGCGGACTGAATCGTCTGACGGCTTCGACCATATCCGCGCTGTCGGGACGCGAGAAGGGCTGTTTGCCGGTCAGAGCTTCGTAGCCAACAATGCCAAGCGAGAAAATATCGGACGCACGGGTTACTTTCTTGCCTTCTGTTTGTTCGGGGGCCATGTATTGCAGGGTGCCCTTAAAGCCGGTATCGGTGCGCGCATTGGAAGATTGCACCAGACCAAAATCGATGATCTGCGCAGTGCCATCTTCCATCACGAAGATGTTACTCGGTTTGATATCGCGGTGAATGAGCCCCATTTCGTGAGCGGCGTTCAAACCCCGGCACACTTGCATAATGATTTCGACGACATTTTCAACAGTGAGGCGCGGACTTGATGATTTGATCAGGGCGGCTAAAGTGCAACCTTGCAACAGGGGCATGACAAAGAAAGGTATCGACCTGCCGTTCTCTTCGAATTCGCCTACATCGCGCACGCCGACGATATTCGGATGCGACATGTGGGCAAGTTCGCCCCACTCTTTGCGGAACATTAAAAGAGTTTCCGGATCGGAGGCATCTTTCAGGGTTTTTATGGCGACAAAACTGTTGGTGCGAGTGTCGAGAGCGCGATAGACAATGCCCATCCCCCCTTCGCCGAGGGTCTCCCTGAGTTCGTAACGTTGCGCAACAATCTTGGGCATTGAAAAATCCTGCTGGTTTTGAGGATAGCGAATCTGTGTTTGTGAACTGAAGGAGAGCGCGAATTGCGAACAAGGAGTTACTCGGTCATCAGCCTGACGGTCAGCACTTGAAACGGCTGGAAGGACAAATGGAGGCTGCTGTGGCCGCCTTGGTTTTGAACCGACAGCGGCGAGCGCGACTCTTCCACTGCGGAACAGAGACTCGCCGAATTCACTTTTCCATGCAGGAGACGCAGAGTAGCCTCATTGGGTTTGCCGGTAGTTTCGGCGAGCCGCAGAATGGTTCCGCCGCCGTCTTCAGCTGCTTTCCAGGTGATCAATGAAACACCCGATCCATCCGTCTCGAGAAAACTTTGGCCGGTAGCAGGCAGTGGACGCGGAGGATTGCCCGCCTTGTCCTGGCTGACCACGTAATCGATTTCGGCTGGCCTCATTTCATCGATGGCCAAGTGAGTCAAGGCAGCGCCAGCGAGTTTGGCCGCGCTCGTCATCGCATAGCGAAACACGAAATCTCCACCCTGGCCTGCGCGATAGTTGGTATCCCAATAGTTGTTCATCACGTAGGAAAACAGGGTGCCGCTGGCGGGCTGGAAACGTTCGGGACACTTCCCGCGATTGATATCTCCGAAACTCGCTAAGGGCGCATCCAGCGGCACAACGGCGACGCTGACGGCTGAATCGTACGACGCCATCCAATGCTGAATGCTGAACCATTCGAGGCTCGCGCCCTTCATCAAATCGTGCGCAGGATCGAGCCAACCCTGTTGCGGGGCATAGGCGAAAGTGGGAGTGGAGACCGCGACGGGAAAGGCAAAATAGACTCCCTCTTTTGCGGTTGTGTAATTCTTATGCAGGCGGTAACGAAAATCGATCTTCTTCTCGTTATCGAAGAGCAGAATTTCCGTTTCCAGGGACGGAGTATTCGTGGCAGAGCTTTTCAATAGAATGGAAGTCCCCCAAGGCTGGTGCTGCACATGCTGCAACATGCCTTCAGACGCGCCATCAATTTTCAATTCCGCTGGTGGAAGAGACGTAAAGGGATTGATCAATCCTGAATTGCCATCGCCGCCCGCCACGTAGAGATACTGACCGAATTTGTAAGGGCTGTTGGGGTCGACCAATTCACGCTGCAGTTGCTTGTCGTAAATACTGGTGAGGGCGCCGTTCTTCTCCGCGATAGTGATTTTGTAAAAAGAGTTTTCGATCGTTCGTTCGGAAACCTGCGGAGGCTGCGGTGGAGCTTGTTTGCCATATTCGATTCGGAAACATTTGTAGCCAACCGACGGAAGATCTTTTGCCAAGAATCGTACATGCAGGAAATTCTCTTTTTCGTACAGAATTTGTAATGGGACATCCTGCTGCGTAGTTAAATCGGTCAATTTGGGATTGGCAAAAAGGTCGGTTTCCACGAGTGCGTCGCGCCGCCAGTTGAGTGAATTGAACACCACCAACGTGTCTGCAGGAATATGAATCTGGTCCGCCAATTGACTCAATGAACGGTTCATGACATCTTCAATCTCTAAAGATGCCCGTTCAGCGCGGTCATCTTTAACGCGCAACTGCTTCACGGATTCCTCGTGATCGGGCTGCGAAATTGAGTTATAGGATAACCAGGTGTGCTCAGCGAACAGAATGATGTTGCGCCAAATATCGCTGAACACATTCGCGGGAGGATTTAGATTGGCATCAACGGTGTGCGTGACCGTTGAAAGAATCTCTGCGGATAACGCGCGATTCTGATTCTGCCGATCCTCGGCTGCGAAATAGGCGTCGCTGCCAATACCGTCCTCCCAATAAGGTCCGCCGTCTCCTTTGTAAGTCGGAAGATCTTGCCCGTAGTGTTCTTCCAAGTAATGAAAGAAATCAGGGAAGGTCGCGTAATTCAGTTTTGGATAGGCGTAATTTTTATTCCACTCGGTGGCGAAGGTCGCTGTGGAGGGGAACAAGTCAGTGTTCTCGACCTGAGTTCCATAGATGAGCGCGACGTCCGGCTTATAATTGGCGCTGGAATAAGCTTGCAAGTAAATCGGCAGAGACTCACGGATTGCGGCCAGTTCAGGCGGGAGTCCAAATAGCGTCTGCACTTGCATGTAATGGCGGGAGTACCAGAAAAGAATCTTCTGTCCATCGGGACCTTGCCACCAAAACGGAGATTTCTCATTCCAGTGCTCAGCATGAAAAATCGGAGCGCGGTCATTGTTCGCGGCCGCTACCCAATATTTCACTCCACTGCTGGCAAGCACGGAAGGATAACTGCCCGAGTAGGTAGGCACGTCTGTGATATTGGCGTATTCGAACGGCAAACCGTACTGCTTTGCTAAACGCTTCGACTCATAGAGCGATCTATAGAGTGTTTCCAGTGAGGCGTAGCCAGTAAGAAGATTGCAATTCTGGGCGGGCAGCGCCATCTTGCCGGTTTGAATCAAGTGGATGATTTCTGCGCGCTTCGCCGGTGGCCTTGTTTCCAGTAACTGGTCGAGATTCCAAGAACCGTCCATGGAGAAGCGGAAATCGGGATTGGCGTGGATCAGGTCAGCGGCTTGTCCGAGGACGCGAGCCTGCGTCTCGGCCACCTTTCCCTGATAGTCTGTGTAACCCACATCCAAGTGCGTGTGGGGGACGACGTAGATTGTCCATTTCCTTTGTGTGGTGAGACTGAATTCATCCGCGTATCGCAAGGCGTGGGGCAGCAGCAGTTTTGCCTGAACTGTTCCATCCCAAGCCGGGACCTCGAAAGAGATCTTCTCTTCTCCAAACTCCCGGCCCCCCGCCAAATTTGCCTGATAGCGTTTCCCTTGCATCTGGAGTTCAGCGCTGCCAGGGGAAAGCGGGTGGTTCGACCGGATGAACGCATCGACGACTTCGATCAATCCAGCGTTCGTCTGTTTGAAAAAAATCGTCGGCAGCACATCCGCTTTTGTGGCCGCCGCGGCAAATTTGGCGGAGGCGTCATGAATCAGACTGAGGGCATCGTAAGTCAATCCGGAAGCGGATGCTTGTTCTGGAGGTCCGGGGGGATCGTCAACGCACATCAGCGAAACGACGTTGGCGCCGCGTTTTAGGAACGCAGTAGGAATCTCAATCTGCAAATCGCCATCTGACTCGTGTGGGTCGAAGGCATATGAGAAATCTCCAGGGTAGTAACTAAGACGGGGATGCAAATAGAACACGCCGCTGTGTCCATTGATCGTAACCACGACACTCGGAACCCTGGGCTTTTCGATGAGGGTGGCGATTTTGAGCGAGTATTGGCCCTGGAGCGAATCGAGCGAGAACTCAATTTTGTAGGGCTTATTGATCGGCTGGCGGGCGGGCCAACTCTCTTTCCAAGCGCTTTTGCCGACCACGAAAGTAACATCGGCAGTGGAGGCCTTGTCCGAGAACTCCAGGGGAGAGCGGTCGAAGACACCAATTTGCCAAATCGTTTGTACTTCGGCAGCGGCGGGCAGTGTAGAGAAAAGCGCCGAAGAAAACAGTACCGCCAGCAAGCGCTTTAACGCGGGAAAGTCTAGTTGCATTTCTTTGTCACTCGTTTAACGCTGGTTCGCAAGGGCTTGTCCTTTGACGCCAAGATTTACGCGGTTAATATGCCACCTGCCCAAGTTCGCGACATACAAGAATTCGTTCCGCGGTCCGCCGAATGCGATGTTAGTAGGTCTGGCGATGGTGGTGCCGTCGCGGTCGTAGGTTAGTAAGTGGACGCTGCGGTCAGGCGAGACTCGAAAGATGTTATCAGAAGCGTAACAACTCACATAAAGATTGCCCGCTACATCAAAAGCCAAGCCATCTGGCACTCGTTCCAGACCCTTGGCGTACACTTCGCGCTCGCCCGCCGAACCGTCTTTGCGGATTTCAACGCGAAGCACATCGTCTGTGTGACTTTGAGCGATATACAAAAAGCGTTCACTGGCATCGAGCGCCATGCCATTCGGAAACGGTTGGGGCCCTTGCAAGAACACTTCGCCGTGGCCATGCTGATCGAATCGTACAACGCAACCGCTTCTTCGCGCCCAATCGCCCGAGTCCGAGACGTACAGATTGCCAGCCGAGTCGAACACACTGTAGTTCGGCTGCTTCAGCTTGTGGCTACCGGCGAAATCAGCAAACCTGCTCGACTTGCCATTCTTCTGCACCCGCACAACGCAGCCCAGTTTTGGATTGCAAACAAACAATTCATCGGCAGCTGAGAAAGTGAGGCCCAGGCAGAAGCCGCCAAGATTCGTAACCTCCTCTACTTTGCCTTTCTCGGCAACTCGGTAGATTTGACCCAACTCGCCGCCGGCCCACAAGATGCCGTCCGCATCGAACGCCAGATCTTCCGGATGATCCAAACCGTCCGCATATGTTTCAAATTGATCGAGTGAGATCTGCATAAACTCCTAGGTGACAGGCAACTGGGCCATAAGACCGCCATCGACCACTAACGAGACCCCTGATATATAGGAGGCAAGGTCGGAGGCAAGGAAGGCTGCCGCCTGAGCGACTTCCTTGGGATTGCCGAGGCGGCGTAAGGGCACGGCTGATACCATCTTCTGTTTGGCGGCATTGGCGTCCGAGTTACGTTCCAAAGACCGGTCCATCATCGGCGTGTCGATGCAGCCTGGACAGATACCGTTGACTCGAATGTTGTAAGGACCTAAGTCTCTGGCCATGTCGCGAGTCAGTCCTAAAACTCCCGCTTTAGCCGCTGCATAGGGTGCAGTTTGGCCGGTGGTGGCGAATGCCTGAACCGACGCCGTATTGACGATGGACCCACGCTGAGCTCGAATCATGAGAGGGACTACTTGCGAGCAGCACAGAAAAACGCTGCGGAGATTCACGGCGAGTTGGGTCTCCCAATCGGAGGGCTGGACAGCGACAAAATCCTTGTAGAACTCAACGCCAACGTTGTTCACCAGGATATCGATCGCTTGATAGACCGAGGTAATTTCCTCGAAAGCCTTGGCGACGCTTTGCTGGGAACTGACATCGGCAAGAACGGCGTGTATGACGCCGCCTTGGCTGCTGATTCGTTGGGTGGTCTTATTGAGCGTGTCGGCGTTGCAGTCAACACCGACAACGCTAGCGCCAGCCGAAGCGAAAATATCGGCGATGGCCGATCCAATGCCGGACCCGACTCCTGTCACGACCGCTGTCTTCCCGATAAGGTTCATCGTTTCCTCCAACCGTCTGACCTAGTTCGTTATGTTGTAGCGCTTGCGTAAAGCATCAATGTGTGAATCCCAGGTTGGCTCATCCGGCAAATAGCCGTCGGGATAAGTCTCCACGACGATGTAAACGAGTTCGCCATCGCCAATATTCTTCACAGCGTGATCAGTCAACCGCGGAATGTAAACTACGCCGCCCTTGGTGAGCGTGTGCAACTGACCGGCAACGTTAACCTCCGCTTCGCCTTCGAGGAAGAGATAGGTTTGCTCGCACTCTTTATGCTGGTGAACGGGGAAGGCGAGACCTTTGGGAAAACGCTCCAAAAGAATCTCGACGCATTCGCTTCGTTCGCGGGGTAACAATACCGAATAGTTCACGCCCAGAAACGGCGTGACCTGAGACTTTTCGGTGGTACTCACCAGCGGGTTCTTTTGCTGAGCCGGCATAAGCGTATGCTCCTTGAGGTTAGTCGAGTTGATCGTTATTCACTATATAATCAGAACACTGAACAATTATCAATACAAATCAGGCTGACAAGAATCCCCCGTCGACGGCCAGCGTGTGGCCGGTGACCATGTTGGAGCAATCCGCTGCCAGGAAGAGTGCTGCGCCGACAATTTCTTCCGGAAGCCCTTTGCGGCCGGCGGGGGTGCGGTCCATGAAATATTTAAGCGAATCCGAGTCGGCGCGGGTGCCGGCCACCATCGGCGTGTCGAAGAGCGAAGGGGCAATGGCGTTTACCTGCACGTTATACGGGGCGAGTTCGACGGCGAAACCGCGCGTCAGTTGGACAACTCCGCCCTTGCTAGCCAGGTACGCGATACTACCCGGATAAGCGACAAACCCGCCGATGGAAGCGAGGTTGATTATTTTTCCAGAGCGGCGAGCGGCCATGAATCGTCCGGCAGCCTGGCAGCATAAGAACGTGCCCTTCAGGTTGACATCGATAATCGTATTCCAGTCATTCTCTTGGTAATCGAGGGCGGTGCCGCGAATGGCGCGGCCGGCACAGTTGACCAGCACATCGATAGCGCCCCACTGTTCGAGCACCTTTGCAACGGCGTTTTCAACTTGCCCTTTCTTCGTGACATCCAACTCGCATGCAAATCCCGCGCCAGATTGTTGCTCTAGCAGTTGGACCGTTTCCAGCGCACCCTTGAGGGAAAGATCCGCCACGGCAACGCGCGCCCCAGCGTTCGCGAGCCCGACACAAATGGCGCGACCGAGTCCAGAGCCGCCTCCGGTGACCAGTGCCGCTTTGCCCGGCAAGTCAAACATTCCGGCTGGCACGATTGCCTCCTATCCTTGCAGTATTTCCAAGACTTCGCCGTCGGGGCCTTTGAAATAACAGAACTTTACACCAGCAAAGAATGGGTGGTCCCGGCTAATAGTGACGGGGGTTGAAAGGAACTTAATACCCTTGGCCTGCAGATCGGACACTGTCTTTTCAATGTCATCCACCTGAAAGCAGATGTGCTGCCATCCGGCGTCATTCGCTTTGGCGTCGCTCGAAATGGCGTGACCTGGAGGACGCACGTATTGAAAGGTCTCAATCAAGCCAGTGTTGGCGGGGAGCTTAAAAAAAGTGGCTAAGACTTTTGTCCCGGGAAGTCCAACGCCGCGCGAGAATTCGTCGTCTTCAATCTCTGTTTCGAGGGCGATTTCGAGTCCCAACTGCCCATGATAAAAAGCTTTGGTGCTTTCTTTATCCGCCACGATGAGGTTGAAATGATGCAAACCGCTAAACATAAGGTCCAGGCTCTCCAAGGAAATGAATTTACTTCATTAGAAAGCATACTACGTGAACGTTCCTCAAGTGAGGCGCTGTTTGAGCAGCTCTTCGCCGGCATTCCGTAAGGCGATGGCGGTGCGTTCTTTGTGCTTCTGGGCGAGGAACACAAAAAGGGCGTCGATGATGGCCAGCTGGGTGATTCGCGAAGCCAGCGGCGCCTGAAAATATTTGATTTCGCTGGGAGTGGCGAAGAGCGCGAGATCCGCGCAGGCGGTGATGGGCGATTTCATGGAGTTGGTCAGGCAAATCGTTTTCGCGCCGCGAGCTTGGGCAACTTCCAGGCAGCGCACCGTTTCACGGGTTGAACCGGAACAAGAGATGGCAAAAGCCAAATCGGATTTCCGCAACTGGGTGGCGGCCACCATTTGCATGTGCGAATCAAACTGGGTGGATGCGGGAAAACCGATGAGCTTGAATTTACAGGCGGTGAGGTAGGCGACCGGAAATGAAATGCCGGTAGAGAACAATTCTATGTGGCGGGCGCGATCCATCGCCATGGCGGCTTGGCGCATGGTTTCCTGACTGTTCACTTGCAGCGTTTCGATGAGGCTTTGCGCGTGAAACTGAAATACTTTTTCAAAAAGGGAATCGTTCGCGTCTGAACGGTTGGTTCCAGCGCCTAATCCGGAAAAGCCGCTTTGCGCGAGGTCGCGTGCAAGGGCAATCTTGAATTGAGCAAAGCCATTCAGACCGATCTGGCGGCAGAATCCGACGATGGAACCGACGCTGGCTCCCGAACCATCTCGCATCTCGCTGATAGAGGACGACAGAACGCGCTCGGGATCTTGCAAAACGAAGTCGGCGATCAGACGCTCAGTGTGATTTAACGATGGCAAAATCGCTTGTATGTATACAAGAAGCGGCTTGCGCGGTTCAAGTTTTTTCATAGGTGGGTCAGGCAGGGCGGCGATGGGCCCCTGAAAGAGTGTCCCACCTGGCACGAGTCAGCGGGTCTGTTTCAAGAAACGAAAGAGCCTGCTGAAAACTGAAGACGCCGGTAAAGCAACCGAGCGCGCGCGTGCTGGAACAACCCACTGCCGCGGCAAACATCAATACAGCTTCTAAATCCCAACCGCGGAGTACGGCGGCGATTAAGCCGGCGGCAAAGGCGTCGCCCGCGCCCGATTCGTCGACACTCACCATATGGAAGGGTGGTGTCTCGAAAAAACGGCCCCGCCATTTGGCCAGCGGCCCATCCACGCCTCTCGTGATGACAACCACGCATTCGGGATTCAGTTCACTTAGACGCTTGGCTTGGCCGTAGCAGTCGGCCACCCCGGTAAGGCGTGCGGCTTCTTCGCAGTTAGGCAGGAAGTAGTCTGTGTGCCGCAGAACAGAAGTAATTTCGGCTATTCCGTAAGACATTCCAGCGGGCATAGTCACGTCGACCACAGTGGTAATTCCCCGGCGCTTGGCCGCACGGAGGAGCTCTGTCAGATCTGCGGCCTGAAATGCGGGAAGCGCAAGATAGCCACCGAAGTAGAGGACTTTTGCGCAATCGAAGAAGCTGAACTCCAGATCTTCCAATGAAAATTCGGCGTTCGCACCAATGCTGTGAAGATACCGGCGGTCTTCGCCCATCACATTCAGAATCACAGTGCCCGAGGTGGAGCAGTGTACGCTACGCCGAATGCGACTGACACCGATTCCGCGGCGTTGCAACTCCGAGACGACGAAATCCCCCTGCAAGTCGGAGCCGACTTTGCCGACGACGTCCACCTCGTGTCCGAGAATACGCAGCGTTACCGCGGTATTGGCAGCGCTGCCTCCGACGCTCGAGACCAAACTCGAAGTAGTGGTTATCTCGCCGGGATTGGGAAGGCGAGGAATTGGATTGGCGAATAAATCCGCCACCAGAATGCCGACACAGGCTACGTCAATACAACGACGATCTTTTAGATCAGCGAATCCATTGGTGAAGATCCGCTGGTTTACGGGGCGTTCGTTCACAATGATGGGATTGTATCCGAAAAGCGGGCAGCTTGCTGGCGTTTCGGTGGATTAGCGTTCAGCAGTTTGGCCAGAACTGCCGGAGATAGGTTTGATCGTGAGTTTAAAAGTCTTGATTTCGTAGGGCTTGAGGTCGAAGGCGAAGCTTTCTCTTTGCGAAGTGACGGACGCACCAGCATCTTCAATCAGATTTGCTTCATGGACCTGAGCGATGGGAGTTTGCCAACGTGCTAAGACGCCGTGAGCCGGATTGCCGGCGGCCTCATAGACGCGCACAATGACGGTTCCATCCTTGGCAGGTTTCAGCGCAGACGTCACGACATTGCTTTGCGAGACTTCCAAAAGTCCCCAGCTAGCCGGCAAATCGCCAGGATGCGGGGCAACGGTTTGCGCAATAAGCGGGTTGTTGAACTGCAATCCAGCGCGCCATGGCGTTGCCGTGCGCCAATCGCCGGTGTGTGGAACAAGGGCATAGTTTAAAGTGTATTTTCCGCCGATGCCAAGCCCGGTGTCAGATCCGACACCTTGCTCATAGCCGCCGATAAAGCCATAGGAAATGAGCCGCGCTGAACGCATAAGCGAGAGCATCAACTTGCCATCGGCAACGTTATTGCCCGGCAAGCCTTGATTGATGAGAGAGAGCCCATGAGCGGTATCACCATAATCAATCCAGTTTTGCGCGGGAAACTCCTGGCGTTGCGGCCGCTCGATGGCGCCAAAGGGAATCTCTTCCATGGTGGTTCCGTTCTGAATTGCGGTTGGAAACAGCACCCGGTAGCGGACAAACTCTTCCTCGTTAACCAGGCTGGTGCTGATATCAATGCGGCGCAAGCCTTGGTAGATGCGGACGCGTGTCGAAAACTGGTTCTTGCCAAAGGGATGCGTGATGTGGAATTCGGAGAAGACAGGGCCGGAAGAGGTGGCTCCGCTACCGCCAACGAAATCGCTGCTCCACTGTGTGTAGGCAGGACGTGGAGGTAGAATCTCTTTCTTCATAGAAGTGAATCTGGCGCCATTGAGAGTACCGTAGAGTTCCCAGAAATCGCCGCCGTCGTATTCGCGGGCGACAACGTTCGCCGGAGCTGCCAGTGCTTCCCAATTGTTTTCCTTCAGAACGAGGCTGCTCATCTCGCCCGTCCACAGGTTGAAGGTCGCGCGATAAAACTCGTTTTCGATGGCTGCGGAATCGTCTCGCTCGGTGTTATGGGACGGCTCGGTAGGCACGGCAGGGGAGCTGGCATTTGGAACTGCGTGATAAACGGCGTACCCCAGCGCTGGTACATTGCGCGCCAGAAAGGCGATGCGGGCCTGGCGAATGCCGCCGTCCTCATTACGTAAGACATTCAGGAACTGAAGCGGCACCGCATTACCCTCGGCATCAAAAAGCGCAAAGGTTTGAACTCCCGCATCAGAGAAGGGCACATCTACTTCGGCCGGGTCGGTACGAGGCCAAGCCAGTGTGTTAAAAACGGCAATAGGAACGCCTTTGCCAGAAGTGTTGATGCGGGCTGTGATGGCATCAAGGCTGCCATGGATTAACGACTCGGCGAGCAGGCGCGCGTGAGCGTAGCGCTGCATAGAATCGTCATAAACTTTGTCTACCATAACTCCCGATGTGAGGTCGTGAGTTTCATTGAACAGCAGCGGCTCCCAAGCCTGATCAATTAATTCGGGATGCGAAGGCGTGCCCAGTACTCCGGCGATCACGCTCAGTTTTTCTGCGCTTGTCAATAGCCGCTCTAAATTACGAATCGCCTGCTTCACTTCGATGCGGCTGCTATAGATGCCTTGAAAAACCGGGTTCAACTCTCCTTGGATCACGGGCCGATTGGTGCGTTTGGCAACCAGGGCTTCATATTCGGAGGGCACGGCAAATTGCGCGGTGAACGGTTCCTTGGCGGAGCTGTTGAATTTGCCGATCATGATGGGCAGAGTTTCTTCAGGCAGGGAGACATCGGCGCCAGCCATCAGGACGCGTTCGTGGCCGCGTGTATAGGGCGTCAGGCTAGCGAAGCGGCTCTTGAGCAGCGAATTGAACTCGTGTTCATCCGCTGGCAGATCATAGAGCGCTCCATAACCAACCGGCAACCAAAAGGCTGGTATCTGCGTTCCGTCTATGCCTTGCCAGAGGAATTCGCTGGGTGTGTCAGGAGCAGAAACGCCGCGCTGAAACCAATAAGATTTCATGCCCGCCAGTTTCAAAATCTGCGGCATTTGAGCGTTGTGCCCGAAGGTGTCTAAGCCCCAACCGGTGGTGACGTCGTAACCAAGCTTCTCGCGAAAGTACGATTTACCGAGAAGATACTGGCGCACAATGGATTCGCCAGACGGAGTATTGTTATCGTGCATGACATCGGTGCCGCCGGCGATCTGTAGGCGTCCCTCAGCAAGAAATTTACGAAAAGCAGGGACCTCCGATGGATAGCGCTCCAGGAACGGGCCGACGTAACACATTTGATCGAGCACAAAGCGGTAGTTGGGATATTTCTTGAGAAGGTAAAGCGCCTTTTCGATGTTGGGAAGGCCGATTTGGAGATACTCCTCGCGAGTCTTGAAAACGGCTCCTTCCCAATGGGTGTGGGGAACGATCAATACGGTGTCTGTCGGAGGTGTCTGGGCAGGGGCGGAATGAAATGCCGCCAGCCCGAGGACCAGCAGGCCTAACGCTTTCAACGGGGAGCCGGAACGAACAATGTTCATTTATTTATCCGTGTAATGAAGTGAACTCAAAGATATCTTAGAGCCGGCGAGAGAGTCAAGATCCGGGGCTGCCGACAACGCGCACGTTTAACAAGCTACCAGTTCGCCTTGACGCCGAGTTGAACAATCCTGCCCTCCAGCAAAGTGGAGACTGGCGCGAGAGTCGGCAAGGCTGTGATGACGCCAGCGGTGTTGACGGTGGCAGTGGTGTTGATGCTTGTGATGTTGGGGTGGTTGAAAATGTTGTTGGCTTCCAGGAAGAATTGAGGAGTGAGGCGTTCCCAAAGCTTGAAGAAGGAACGGCTGTAGCGCGCATCGAACTGATAGACACTGGGCGTGCGAAGCGTGTTGCGAGCGATGTAAAGGGGCCGTTGAACGCTGGCGACGGCAAGACTATCGCCATTCAGTACGCGGTTTGAAACCAGATTCTGTTGGTCTCCCGAAGAGAGATTCGCAAGAATGGCGAATTGATTGCCGCTGGCGATAGCGCGGAGTACGCGGTTTTGAATGCCGGAAAACGAAGATTGGTAGACAGTGCTCAGTGTGAACGCCTGCGGCCGGTTGATGGAAGTGTTGCCTCGGTCGCGCTGGCGATTGGTAAGGTCCTCGATGAAGTTCGATCCTTGATCATAAGCGTTGGCTTCCGGCGCGTCGCTAATTGAATGCGACCAAGTGTAAGCCGCATTCACCGCTATGCCGTGCTGAAATCGGCGCTGATAATTGACGATCAGAGCGTTATAAGAACTGTTGGCACCGGTGTCTTCGAGGGCGATGTTGCCGAACTGGGGAAAGCGGCGCGTGTTGGCGTTGGCCGTGGAAGAAAAGACCGGACGGCCGTCGGCGAGATAGCTGGTCGGGTTGATCAGATTCAGGTTTCGCAGGTACTCGAGATTGCGGCCGTTGACGTTGGCGAAGCCCACCGTGAGAGAGTCATTCTGGGAAAGCTGCCGTTGGATCTGGAAGCTGGAGTTGATGGCGTAATCGTTCTTGAAATTGGGCGTAACGGTGTAAATGGTTTGCGAGGAGCGTGGCAGAGTGCCATTGACAACCGTGGCGGGAAACAGCGGAGCGCCAGGGGCAGACGACAAAATGGAGGCGGTGTAAGAGGCAGAACCGCCGTCGTTATAAATGGCGTTGTACCAGAGGTTGGTGGGTGGTGCTTCGTAGAAGATGCCCGAACTGACGCGCAGGACGGTCTTTGGGTTGATCGACCAGGCGAGACCAAGACGCGGAGCGAAATTAGCACCGGGGGTACGAAACGATTGCGACCACGGGAAGAGAGCGCTCTTGTCGCCGGGAGGCGCGTCGAAACGGTCGTAGCGGACACCGTAGATCAGAGTCAGGTTAGGCGCAACTTTCCAGCTGTCCTGCAGGAACAGGTCCCAAAAGAATGAGTGATACCACGCGCCGGGCTCGCCGACGCTGGCATTGAAGGTGCTGTAGGCGAGTGGATTTGCGCCGGAGAGCGCGGACTGATAGGCGGCAATTGTCGGGAAAATGTATTGCGTGTAGATGTCGGCCGCCTGCGTATCCAGATTTTGTTGGAAGCCGAAGCCGGCCTTCAGCGTGTGTGCACCTTTCACGACGGTGAAGTTATCGTTGAGATTTGGGATCTTCTCTTGAAAACGATCGCCTACGGCCGTGCTGCCGCCGAAGTTAGCAATGCCACTGATAGTAATCTCTGAACCTGTTCCGGTGAGCGGATCGGCAATGTGCTGCTCGTTGCGATAGGGCCAGCCGAAGCGAAGTTCGTTCAAGACTGTTGGGGAGAAAGTGGACAGGAGTTGCGCACCGGCTACATGGGCGCGATCACGGAAATCGGAGGCAGCGTCCAAAGCAAACAGGCCACCGTCATTGGTGTTGAAAGGATAGCGATTGCGGAAATAGTTATAGCGGATAAAGAACTGATGTTTCTGGGTGATGCTCCAATCGAGCCTCGTGTCAACCCATTGAGCATGCTCAATGGCGGGCGGATTGACCAACAAACTGGGTGAGAGACCGATGGCCGCGGCATTGGCAGCGGTGATAGTTGTGGGCGAAGGAACGCTGCGATTTACACGTTCATAAGATGCGAAGAAGAAGAGCTTGTCTTTGACGATTTTTCCACCCGCATTGCCGAAGAAGTCATTCGCGATGGGTTTGAGAGTGGTGGGAGTGGCAAGAATAGGGCGCGCCACGAGGTCGAGCGGACGGCCCAGGTACTGCACTTCTCCATGAAATTGATTGCTGCCGGACTGGGTGATGACGTTATAGATATTGCCCGCAATGCGGCCAAACTCAGGAGAAAAACTATTGGAGACGACCTGCACTTCACTCACATAGTTGTCAGCGATGGCGAAAAGGCGCAGACCCGTGCGGTCGCTTTCGGTATCGGTCGTGCCATCCAGCTGGTAATTAACGTGGTCAACGAGGCCGTTGGTATTCAGCAGACGAGGGATGCCCAGTTCAGGATTCGGATGCCCACTTACGCCAGGTTGAAAGAGAATGAAGTTATAAGGATTGCGCGAGGTGAGCGGCAGATTGTCCGTTTCAATGTTAGTGATGGTGCGGCCGGTACTTACTCGATCGGGTTCGACTACAGGCGCGCCGCCAGTAACTTCGATGGACGTACTCACTTCACCCACTTTCAATTGCGCATCAATGGATGCGGTGGTGCCGGCATCCAGTACCACTGAAGTATGCCGCTCGGAAGCAAATCCGTTTTTCTGAATGGAGACGGTGTAGGAGCCTAATGGGAGGTTGGCGATTACATAGTAGCCATCCTCTTGAGTTTCCTGCGAACGAGTAAATCCGGTGCCGTCATTTACGGCTTCAACTCGCGCACCGGCAATGGGAGAGCCAGCTTGATCCAAAACTCGTCCGCGAACACTCCCGTTGATCGCTTGCGTTTGAGAAAGCGCGTTCGCCGCCAGTAGAAGTAACAGGGTTGTTAAAGAGAGATAGGCTCGCATAGATTCACTTAGGGTAAGGGAAACTTGCAGAGGCGTCAAGGTTCGCAGCCTGGCAATTCGCCTGCTGACAACCATGCTAGGTTGGAAATGTTCGTGCCAGTTGCGATTGTGATTCCAATGGCTGCTCCAGTCATTCCCCCAATGTTGTGCGATGGCGACCGCCTGAGTCGCGATGAATTCCTGCGCCGTTGGGAGCTTCTGCCTGATCTGAAGCACGCGCAACTCCTGGATGGAATCGTCTACATGGCCTCCCCTGTCTCTACCAAGCACAGCAGTTTTCATTCTGAATTCATTGGTTGGCTCACGACATATAGGGCATACACTCCAGGTTGTGAAACACATGCGGACGGCACTGCGCTGATCGAAGATGATGCACCGCAACCGGACATTGCACTCCGCATACTGCCCGCATTCGGGGGACAATCACGCGACGAAGGACCCTATCTGGCTGGGCCGCCCGAGTTGATCGTCGAAGTGGCCGCCTCCAGCAAGGCCCGCGACCTCGGACCCAAATCGCGACTCTATTTGCGTGCCGGGGTTCGCGAGTATGTCACTGCCCTGGTGGAAGAAGAGCGCGTAGTATGGCGTGAACTTCACGAAGGAGCATGGCGGGAAGTAGCCGCCGACGCCTCGGGTATTCTGCGGTCGCGCGTCTTCCCGGGCCTGTGGCTCGACGAGCCTGCAATTTGGCGCCGCGACCTGGCGAAGGTGTTCGAGGTTCTCGGGCAAGGAATGCGCACAGAGGAATACGTCGCATTTGTACAAGCGTTGAGGGCGCGCAGCTAAGGCGCTGAATCAGCTAGCTTCAGAAGCGCTTTCTCAATGTCGGCCAGAGCCTTCGTCACCAGCTCGGGCGAGTCGACATCGAAGACTTTTGGACTGAGTGGCTTGAGCGTTGGCTCCAGTTGATCGAATGGGTCTTGCGAAAACCGGCCAGTTAACATCGGGCCGTTCATGCGAGAGCGCCGTCCCAGTCCTCCGGCTTGTCCCATCAAAGGACCGGGAGGGCGCGGCGGTGCATGATAGCGAAGGTAAAAAACATGACAGGGCGGCAACGCTTCGAGAGAGATAGGTTCCAGATCCTCGCCGGAATCGAACGACACGGGTTGGCTTAGGACAATAAGAGCGCAAGGATTATCGAGCGAGGTGCGGAGCATACGGCGTACTTCCGAGACAAAGAACTGAGCGTTTTCATGGCGGTCGGCAAGTGAATGCAGATCAATGGATGCGGTGTTTGCTTCTCCTAAAGAACTCTTCAACTTCAGCCAATCGAGATCGCGCACGTCGGTTTGATCGAACACGGTCTTACGCCGGGAAATATCTAGCAACGCAACATGTTCGGAGATCGAAGGCGACCCGGTATGCGAAATAACTTTCAGTGTGGGAATGAGAGCTGCCATATCGCCGCCGCGCATTTTTCCCGAGGGCGCAACGTTTAGAATGACGTTCAAGCGAATGGCCGAACGCACCGAAGAAGCCCATTGCAACTGACCTTGGATATATGGCAGATACCAGCTCTTCGGCGAAACATCATTGCCAATGAATTCAACGGCGGGGAGATTGCGCCAAGCCAAGGCGAGGAAATCGTGCGCCGGCGGAATACGAAATCGCGTTTGACTTATGCTGTGCTCGCCGGCGACGGAATCGACAACAGCTACGGCCAATTTGTAGTCTCCGGGCAGGAAGAATGCATGCTGGGTATATTCCAGGTTGGCGTCTTTCACGTTTGGATCGAGCTGACTTAAATCGATTTCGCCGTGCTCTTGATACCGGGTTTCCGCAGCATCTGTGATCTGGATCAGCAACAAGAGCTTGCCATTGCGGCGACGAGTGTCCATGTCCTTGCCATCCAAGTTGATGTCGATTGAGGACACGAAGCGCTGATGGAACGAGAGTTCGGCGCGTGGCACCTTTACAGACCAATGAAATGGGCCTGGGGTGTTTTGGTTTAGCCACTGATCGAAAGGAACGTTTTCAAAAGCCGGATCGAGCGAGCCACGTTGCGCTGACAGTAAGGGCGTTGCTACGCCCAGCACGAGCAGCCAAAAGAAAATTCGCACTACGCAACAGTGTACTCCGCGCATTTACCTCGGCAAGCCTTTCGTTATGCTAGTGGTGCCCTGCTCGAAAATTAATAGATTTGGGCATTTTTATTCGGACTAAAACCTTATGATGCAGAACAAGCTGGCCCTGATTTGCGCATGCACGTTCATTTGCGCAACGCTAGCTTGGGCGGACGACCCTAGCGCACCGCCCAAGTACAATCCCGCCTCAGTGGAGCGGGGGAAACAGAATTTCGCTTCGACGTGCGGCTTTTGTCACGGTTCGACCGGCAAAGGCGGCGAGAAGGGACCAGACCTGCTGCGTTCTGTGCTGGTGCTCGATGACGAAGGCGGCAAGAGCATCGGGCCAGTGATATTGAAAGGGCGGCAGGAGAAAGGCATGCCGCGTTTTCCGTTGCCTCCTGAACAGATCAGCGACATCGCGAATTTTTTGCACAATTCGATTGAGGCGGCTAAGGATCGCGACAATTATAAGATTCTGAACATTGTTACGGGTGACGCAAAAGCCGGGAAGGCTTATTTTGAGGGCGCGGGCGGGTGTTCCTCGTGCCATTCGGTGGATGGCGATTTAAGAAACATTGGCGCAAAATACGACGCGATTAAGCTGCAGAGCAAAATGATTCTGCCGGACGATTCGTGGTCGACCATCAATCGTGTCACTGTCACGCTGGCGTCGGGAGAATCATTTACGGGCAAGCCGGTGGCGATAGACGACTTCACAGTCTCGCTACGTGAAGACGACGGAACTTACCACTCGTTCGCACGCCATAATGGAACTCCGAAAGTGGAAGTAAAAAACAAACTGCAAGCGCATCTGGATCAACTTCTACGCTACAAAGATGCCGATATCCACAATCTGACCGCTTACCTGGTGACTGTTAAATGACGTCGAAAATCTTGCTGTTAACGATCGCGCTGGCCTTGCTGCCGGACGCGCTACCGGGACAGATGCTCGATCCCGCTCTATTAGCGAAGCCCGCGACGGACGCATGGCCTACCTATAACGGCGACTATTCGGGCCGGCGCTTCAGCACGTTGACGCAAATCAACGATAAGAACGTGAAACATCTCTCGTTGAGTTGGATTTTTCGTGTGAAGGTTGGGCCAACAGCGGGCGCGATTATCGGCGGTGTGGGCCCGATGCCGGATGGACCGCCGACCGATCCAGGGGTCTCGACCATTAAAGCGACGCCATTGATGGTGAACGGCGTTTTGTATTTTTCGACGCCCGATAATGCTTGGGCTATCGATGCGCATTCAGGCCGCGAGATTTGGCATTATTTTTGGAAAACCAAGGGCGGCATTCATATTGGCAACCGCGGTATGGGCATGTATGGCAATTGGCTATTCTTTGAAACTCCGGACAATTACCTTGTTTCGCTCGATGCCAAGACTGGAAAAGAGCGCTGGCATAGCGAGATTGCCGACGTGAAGCAAGAATACTTCTCGACGCCTGCGCCCATCATCGTGGGTAATCACGTTCTGGTGGGCACTGGTGGCGACTCGCTGGACGTGCCGGGCTTCCTGGAATCGCACGACCCGGAAACGGGAACGATTCAGTGGAAATGGTGGAGTGAGCCGTTGAAGAAAGGCGATCCGGGTTGGGAGACTTGGCCGGATGAGTATTCGATGCGGCATGGTGGCGGCATGACTTGGGCGCCGGGCACGTACGATCCTGAGTTGCATCTTTACTATCTCGGAACTGGCAATCCGAATCCAGTGCTGACGGGCAAGAGCCGACAAGGTGACAATCTTTATACCTGCTCCATTGTGGCGTTGAATGTCGAGACTGGCAAGCTGGCGTGGCATTTTCAACCGTCGCCGCATGATACGCACGATTGGGATGCAGCGCAGACGCCGGTGTTGATTGATGGTGTTATCGATGGGAACCCTCGTAAGTTGCTGGCGCAAGCCAATCGCAACGGCTATTTCTTTCTGCTCGACCGCACCAACGGCAAGAGCGTCGCGACTGCGCCGATTAGCAAGACGATGAACTGGTCGAAAGGCATCTCGCCCTCGGGCCAACCGATTCCCGATCCGGGCAAGGAAGCGTCGATCGAAGGAGTTTTGGTTTCGCCTAATACCAGCGGAGCGACGAATTGGCCGCCTCCCAGTTTCGATCCGGAGACTGGTTTGTTCTATGTCGGGACAGCGGAAAATTTTAGCATGTTCTATCTGACGGACACCGATGCGCATCCGGAAGGTTGGGGCGCGGCGGAAAGGGACGCCGGCTATTTCGGCGCCTTCCTCAATGCGATCGACTACAAGACCGGAAAGATTGTTTGGCGGCATCACTACACGACTGGCTGGGGTCCGGTAGGGATGCTCACCACTGCAGGCAAACTGCTTTTCACTGGAGACAGTACACAGAATTTAATCGCTTTCAATCCAGCGAACGGCGACATTCTGTGGCACGCCGGATTAGCGGACAGTCTGAGCAACGGGCCGATCACTTACATGCTGGATGGCCAGCAGTTTTTGATTGCGGGCGCGGGCGATTCGCTTTATGCGTTCTCACTTCAAGACTGAAGCAGAACAGTGCAACTTCGCGGGCCTTGGGCGCCAATCACCAGGGCCTGCTCAATGTCGGCAGTCTTTGAGGGACCGGAAATAAAAACTCCAAAGCCGCCGCGGCTGACGTGCATTCGTTCGTAAGCCTGCCGCATGTTGTGAAGAATTGCATTAGCGGGAACCACTAGGACCAAGTGCTGCGCGATCACAAAAATGGCGCGGTTGGCACCGAGATTTTCGCTCGGCACCCAGACGGCGGCGTTTTCGGCGACGCCAAATTCACCGCGCACGATGGCGAGGTCGACGTCGGCCAGGTTGTGCGGATCGTTCGATTGTTCGGTGCCATCGATGCACGAGACAATACGCTTCGCGTTGCGGTAAACGTCGAGATCGCGCACATCACCGCCTACACATTTGCCGCCAACGCCGCTAAGTACTGCGGAAAACTGCGCAATCGGATCGGGGAACTCCAGGCCAAGAGGAAGCTGTGGAATCGCAGTCGGCGGCGGCATGGCTTTGCGAACTGACGAAAGAAATACGTCGCGACTGCTCATCGGGCTTGCTCCTTTTTCAGAAGGTCACGGAAACTTTCTTTCGGCATGGGCGGCAATTCGCGCTCCAGGCCCCAAGGGTTCCAGGGGCCGAATACCAGGAAGCGGGGCATGAATGGAACGATGCGGCGCATCAGCATGCCCCCTGTTTTGTAGACCCATGGCATGCCTAAAACAATGGCCAGCATGCTCATGCCGTAACGCTTGTACACAGGCACTCCACCCATTTCCACAATCTTTTGCCGATACAAATAGAGCTGATGATGCAAATCGATTTTCACTGGACAGACGTCGCTGCAGGAACCACAGAGACTCGAGGCAAACGGGAGACTTGCGTGGGCTTTCGGATCGCGTTGCGGAGCGAGAATCGAACCGATGGGGCCGGGTATGGTGTAGTCGTAACTGTAGCCGCCCGAACGGCGATAGACCGGACATGTGTTCATACACGCGCCGCAGCGGATGCAGTTAAGTGAACGGCGGAAATCAGGATCGGCGAGCACTTTGCTGCGACCGTTATCGACGATGATGATGTGCATTTCGCCGCCGGCGATGGGGCCGTGGAAATGCGATGTGTAGGTGGTGATGGGCTGGCCGGTCGCGCTACGCCCTAGCAGGCGGATAAACACACCCAAGTCGGCGAGGCGCGGAATCAGCTTTTCGAAACCCATCGATGCAATGTGGATCGGCGGAACGCTCGCGCCCATATCGGCATTGCCTTCATTGGTGCAAACCACTACGCCACCCGATTCGGCGATGGCGAAATTTACGCCGGTAAGACCGGCTTCCGCCTTTAGAAACTTGTCGCGCAAATGGCCACGCGCGGCTTCCGTCAAATATTTGGGATCGGAAGCGCCTTTGTCGGTGCCGAGTTTGATGTGGAAGAGCTCGCCGATGTCTTCGCGCTTTAAATGGATGGCCGGAAGCACGATGTGACTCGGCGGCTCTTTGCGGAACTGCACGATGCGTTCGCCCAGATCGCTATCGACAACCTCGATACCACGCGCTTCAAGGTAAGGATTGAGGTGGCATTCTTCCGTAAGCATTGATTTCGATTTGACGAGGCGAGTGAGCTTGCGGTCAGTCAGGATTTTGTAAACGATCTCGTTGTGTTCCTTGGCGTCAACAGCCCAATGCACACGAATGCCATTGGCCGTGGCGTTACGTTCAAAATCTTCGAGGTAATCGGCCATGTGCGACATGGTGTGCGCCTTGATAGCGGCGGCGGCGTTGCGCAGATCTTCCCATTCGGGAATGGTGGCCGCTTGTTTATCGCGTTTTTGGCGGACAAACCACAGCGACTCATCGTGCCAATGGGCGCGCGCATCATCGGCTACGAATGGCTTGGCGCGTTCCGCATGTCCGATCATGAAAGCCTCGCAGATTCGAGGATTTCGGCGACGTGCATCATCTTAAGCTGTTGCTTATTGCGTTTGGCCAAGCCTTCCATATGCATCAAGCAGGAAGTATCGAAACTGGCCATCACGTCCGCACCGGCGTGCAGATGGTCGGCAATGCGGTCGTGTCCCATCATGCAGGAGACAGATGCTTCGTTGACAGAAAAGGTGCCGCCGAAGCCGCAACATTCGTCGGGCCGCGCCAAATTCACGAGTTCGATGCCACGCAGTTGGGAAAGCAAGAAGCGAGGTTTATTGAAAGGCGCATCCATACGTTCGCTGGATTTGGCGAGGCGCAGATCACGCAGTCCATGGCAACTCATATGAAGGCCGACTTTGCGGGGGAAATCGCCTTCGACCTTAGTGATATGCAAAACGTCGACCAAATATTCGCAGAGTTCGTAGGTGTTCGCAGCCATGTGTTCGAAGCGCGGCTTACCGTGAAGCCACTGTTCATAGTGATGTTTGACCATGGCAGTGCAGCTGCCGGAGGGACAGACAATCTGATCGTAGCCGCCAAACACCTCCAGGAAGCGTTCGGCCAGTTTTGCAGTAGGGGCAGCGCAGCCGGAGTTCGCCATGGGTTGGCCGCAGCAGGTTTGCTGTTCGGGGAACTCGACGTCGAGATCGAGACTCCGCAGAATCCGCCAGGTTGCGAGACCAACTTTGGGATACAGTTGATCGACGTAGCATGGGATAAACAAGGCAATTTTTGGCATTAGAATCCTCCAAACTTCAGCGTGTCGTTTTTTCTAATAAGTACAAATATGAGCGGTAGATTTGGCCGGTGGCGCGGGACATACCAATCTCGCAGGTCCGGCTGCTGGAATAGCATTCGTCGGCGTGTTTGGCCTTTACTTCCGCAGCTTCATGCAGCGTCGCCGATTGGGTGAGTTCGGGTACCAGGAAGCCACGATCACCGGCGAATCCGCAGCAGCCGGCACTGACAGGCATGGTGGTTTCCGCACTGCACGCTTTGGCTATGGCTTCTAATTTTGCAGCGAGACCCATCTTCGTTACCGAACAAACGGGATGCAAAGCAACCGAACGCGATTTGGATTTAACCGTGAGCTTGGGCAGCAATTCGTCGTGCGCGAAGTCGATGGAATCCAGAATCGTCAGCTTGTCGAAACGCTGTTGGTTCTCTTCGGTCAAAGCTTGGCGCGCCGTGTGAAAGCCGTAGGTGCAAGGGCTGGTGTCGACCACGATGGGCAGCTTGCCTTGCTCCGACCATTGCCAAAAGCGTTCCACGGCGACATTCAAGGCGATTTTATTGGCATCGGCGAATCCCTTGGAGGAAAACGGCGTTCCGCAGCAGACGCCCGCGACATCCTTCGGAATGTACAACGGCACGGCGGCGCGACGCCCAAGTTCGATCATGACGGCCATTAGTGAACGGTCGGCCATTTCGCCCGGCAAGCGGCCCATGACACGCGAGATGCACGCTGGGAAATAGACGGCCTTGGCACCGGAACGCTGTGTTGGCGGCACCGGACCTGCGGCGTATGGAATGTCGGCGGTCCATTCGCTGAGTCCGTCGCCAGCAAAGCGTTTCATCAAACGGGTGATGGCACGCATGCCGTCGACGCCAATAATGCTTTCCGTCAGGTGACCCATACGCAAACAGATGCGGAGCAGCCGCTCGGTTGGGGCGAAGTGACGGGCGATCGTAGAGGCGATTTGGTGGGCGCGTGGTGAGGAACGTTTCTGGCGGAAACGTTTGACTAGTTTTCCAGTGTCGATAGCGACCGGACAGGCGGTCGCGCACAATCCGTCCACGGCACAAGTATCGAGCGCCATATATGGATAGCATTCGTCGAGCGCTGAATAAAGAACTGGATCGCTGTGGCTTTCTTCAAGACGGGCCATCTCACGACGGACAACAATGCGCTGGCGCGGCGTGAGGGTCAATTCGCGGCTGGGGCATTTGGGCTCACAGTAACCGCATTCGATGCACTTGTCAACTTCCGGTTCGACCGATGGAAGCTGCTTCAAATCTGTCAGGTGAGCTTGGGAATCGGGATTGATAATGACGCCCGGGTTTAAGAGGTTGTGCGGATCGGCAAGTTCCTTCAGCCGGCGCATGATCTCGTACGCTTCCCTGCCCCATTCCGTTTCAACAAACGGGGCCATGTTGCGGCCCGTGCCGTGCTCGGCTTTCAACGCTCCGTCGTAGCGATTCACCACTACCTCCACTACGTCATCGATAAAGCGCGCGTAACGGTCGATGGCTTTTTGATGGTTGAACGTTTGCGTGATGACGAAGTGTAAGTTGCCGTCTTTGGCATGTCCGAAAATAATGGCTTCCGGATATTCGTGTTTTCTGAAGAGCCGGTTCAAATCCTGCGCAGCATCGGCCAGATGCTCTACGGCAAAGGCAACATCTTCGATGATGGCGGTGGTGCCACTTTTCCGAACGGAGCCAACCGAAGGAAACATGCCAGAGCGAATTTTCCAGAACAGGGCTTGTTCCGCGGCGGAATGGGTGAATTTCGCAGGTTCCTGAAGTTTCAGTTCAGCAACTACGCTGGCGGCAATTTTCTCCAGTTCCGGCCGCTCGCTCTCGCGGGTGGATTGAAACTCGACCAGCAAACCGGCAGCGCTCTCCGGCAAAGTCTTCAATGAAGGTGGTACGCCACGTTGGTCCTCCACCGAGCGCAAAGCGGCGCGATCCATAATCTCCAGCGCCTTGGCCCCGGCTTGCCGCCAGGGAACGATGGATTCGGCAGCCCCGTACAGATCGCTGAACAGTAGCAAGCCTGTGTATTTTACCGGCAGATCCGCGACCGTGCGCAGCACAGCTTCGGCAATGAAGGCCAGCGTTCCTTCCGAGCCGATCAAGACATGTTGAAAGATATCGACCGCAGAATCGAAATCGATGAATGCGTTCAGCGAATAGCCGGTTGTGTTTTTGGTTAGGTATTTCCTACGAATGCGATCGCGTAAAGCCGGGTCGGCCATCAAGCGGGACTTCAGATTAAGAATGCCGCGCGCCAATTCCGGCTCCAACGCATGAAATTTTTCGTCGGCATCCGGGAGCGCAGTATCAATGAGCGTGCCGGAGGGCAGCAGAAACTTCAGCGAATGGAGGGTGTGATAGGCGTTCTGTTCAACACCGCAGCACATGCCACTGGAGTTGTTGGCGAGGATGCCGCCCAGCGTGCAGGTGGCGATGGAGGCTGGGTCGGGGCCAATTTTTTTTCGATAAAGCGCCAGCGCCTGATTCGCGCTGACGCCGATGACGCCAGGCTGGACACGCAGTTTGTTGCCGCCATCTTCGACCCAAAGTCCGCGCCAGTGGCGTGCGACTTCGACCAACAGGCCATCGGAAATCGACTGGCCGGACAGACTTGTTCCGGCGGCGCGAAAAGTCAGCGGAAGATTTTCTTTGTGACTATATGCAAAGAGTGCTTGAATCTCTTGCACGCTACGAGCTTGCACAACAGCCTTGGGGATCAGGCGATAAAAACTAGCGTCGGAAGCGTAGGCGATACGGTCGATCGGCCGGTTCAGGATGCGCTCGCTTGAAATGCTTGCAGTGAGCGCGGACTTAATTTCTTCCGGCGAGACTTGCGACGGAGCGAGAGTTGTTGTTGCCATGGGTCCAAATCAATTCTTGCGGTGCTGTTGGGGAAATACACAACTGGCTGCAGCCGCCAACCGCAAGGTGCGACCGTCCCTACATTGATTTTCGTTGAGAGCTACTGGCGACCTGACCTTAGAACATCCGAATCCACCGCAGCCTTGTTTGGCTCATTAAGAATCGGCCGCACCGTTACGGAAAGAACGTCGGCCTCCAAGCCCACCGGTAACCACTGAATCAGAAATCTTCTTCCACCGCGAAACAGGACTCCATCTTTATGGGCTCCCACCTCGCGATGCATAATCGTTACTTCTTCGTCCCGCTGCAGTCCCAATTTCTGACAAAGGGAAACGGGCAAATCCCGCAAGATCAAGCGAGTTCCTGGTTGGAGGCAAACCGCACAAGGCTCGGGCTCACCCGAAAGCAGGGCGGCTACCCTATTCCAAAAACCCTCTGCCGATGACCGAACGGGGCAAAGTTCCGCGCTCGAGACAAAACCTTGCACACCGTTTGGAAAACGATAAACCACTAGGCGCTCTCCTTCTTCGGCAGAACGGCTGCGGGTGGCACCCAGCGAATAATCACACATGTTTCACCTCTCAGATGAAAAACTTTGTGTGGATCATAACACGTTGCGGCGCTGCTCATTGAAAGCTGTCGGCGATGAGTTCCGCCGTGTGACGCACTTGAATTTTAGCGCCGTCTTTGTCAAATCCTCCGCGAAGCTGCATGGTGCAGCCGGGGCAATCCACGGCTACGATAGGCGCGCCGGTTTCTTTGATGTGAACCAGTTTATGCTTGAGGATCGGCTCCGAAATTTCAGGCAGCTTCATGGAATACGAACCGCCCATACCGCAGCAGACGTCTGCTTCCAGCATCTCTTTGATTTCGTAGCCAGCCTTGCCCAGAAGTTCGCGCGGGGCAGCAGAAGCTTTCAACGTCTTTTTCAGGTGGCAAGAGTCGTGATAAGTAATGTTGCCGAGATGCGCGCCTTCCTTCGGCGTCAGCCGGCCTTCATCGACTAGCTTTTTAACGAGCGTCGAGAAATCAATAGCCTTGGCCGCGAGTTCCTGCGCCTGCGGAATTCGATCGGTCATTTTTACACTTTCAAACGTTCTGACGAACTCGCGTTTCAAAGCAACGGTGCAGGTTGGGCAGGCAGAAACAACGTAGTCGACTTTCTCCCTCGTCAGAGCCTTAATATTGTCGGCAGCATTTTGCGCGGCGACTTCGTAAGCGCCGCTGTAGCGGGCCGGAGCACCGCAGCAAGTTTGATCGTCGGGGAAGACCACTTCGATGCCGGCCTTATTCAGGATCTTGACAACGGCCTGGCCCATTTCCGGGTATGAAAAATCGATCAGGCAACCTACGTAGAAGGCGGCTTTTTCTTTGCATTGGGGCTGTTTAATTTTGGTGATCTGATCGCGGAAGGGTGTTTCTGCGATGGCTGGCAGGCTGCGGAATTCGGACAGTTTCGAAAGGAACATTGGCAGGTGACGGATGAATCCTTGCCGCTCGAAGGGTTTCTGCATTAAATAGGCGGAACGCAGCATGGCGTGGAAAACACGCCGGTTATTCACTACGCTGAAGATCGCCTTCTCTTGGAGGGTCAATCCCTGATCCACAACCAAGCGTCGGCGCAGTTCGAGAATTAAATCCGGGATGTCGATTTTGCCGGGACACACTTCCTTGCAGTTGCCGCATTGAATGCAGAGACTCTGGATGTCTTCCGATTTCTTCAGTTCTTCAAACCAAGCGGTGAGAATTGTGCCGATGCCGCCGGTGTAGGTTCTGCCAAAGACATGGCCGCCAACCAGGTTGAAGACCGGACAAACGTTCAAACACGCGCCGCAGCGTATGCATTGCAGCGCTTCCTTGAACATGGGGTCTTTGGCCATTTCGGAGCGGCGGTTATCCATCAAAATGATGTGCATATCTTTCATGCTGCCGTCCACGTTCGGGCTGGGACCGGTGAGAATCGAGACGTAACTCGTCATTAATTGGCCAGTCGCGTTACGCGGTAGAGCTGTTAAGATTGGTTGAATATCGGCGAATTTTTCAACCAATTTTTCGATGCCGACGATGGCGATGTGGATCTTCGGTAGCGTGGTGACGTGACGCGCGTTGCCTTCGTTGGTGACAATGACGATGCTGCCGGTCTCGGCTATGGCAATATTGGCGCCCGAGATACCCATGCCTGCAGTGAGAAAACGCTGACGCAGTTCCTGGCGAGCTCGCGCAACGAGCTGCGGAATATCGGTGGTCAAGCGTTCCTTCAATTCTTTGCTGAACAGATCGGTCACCTGTTCTTTGGTCATGTGGATAGCGGGCATAACCATGTGCGAGGGCTTTTGCCCGGCTAGCTGGACGATCCATTCGCCCAGGTCGGTTTCATAAGCGGTGATGCCGGCTTTCTCGAGGAAATGGTTGAGACCGATCTCTTCCGAAGCCATCGACTTCGACTTGACGATGCTCGTCACACCATTTGCCTTGGCGACATTCAGGATGTATTCGTTGACTTTCTGAACGTCGTTAGTACGGAAAACTTTGGCGCCGCGGGCTTCGGCATTCATCTTGAATTGCTCGGCCAGTTCTTCCTGATGGGCGGCAGCGTAGCCTTTACGCTCGGCGATTTGGTTTCGGACAGCCTCGAAATCTTTACCTTCCCAAGCTTTGGCGCGGCTTCCGCGATACGCCACGGAGAATCGCCCTAGCGCCCCGGTGAGGTTATCGTTGTGCAGAGCTGAGTTAATCGATTCGCGAAAATCGATCTTTTTTGGTTCTTCAACGGTTGTCATTGGATTCTCCCTGTTTCTTCTACGAAAACAACCACGAGACGTCCAGGCCCATGCACGCCAATTGTCAAAACTCTTTCGATATCGGCGGTTCGACTGGGCCCGGTGATCATCGAAATGTAGCCGCACTGGGTTGGAGGAATTTTGGCGAGTGCGCTCGCCATATCCGGCTGGATTCCACTCACGGGGCACAAAACCATATGTATCGCCGGGAGGCTGGAAACCAGCCGGTCCTCTACTGCAAACGCATTTTGCACAACGGTTCCGGTATCGGAGATCGCCCAGTCTACTTGGCTAATACCGACCTTTGCCAAGGCAGCGGTATCCTTTGTGACGTCAAATCGTAAACCTGGGATCTTGGCCGCCAGCCTTTGTTTATCCACGCCGTTGAGAAACGAGCCGTTGGCCCAAACACCGTATGATTTGGGCTCGTCGGCAATTTTCTCCTGCTGTAAGAAGTTTCGAACGAAAGCGAGAGCGTCGTTGGTTGTTGCAACGGTATGCACTTCGGCGCTCGCGGCCGTCGCCCGGGTTTTGAAAGTTTCCAGTAGAGGGTTCATGGTCATGCTCCTGTTTCCGTCGCTTGACGAAGTTAAGGGTTAATAGTAGAAAACCTGCATTTGCACGGTGAATTCGTTACTTGGCTTCACCGGCGAGTTTTGCGGATATACGCGTTGCACTTGCGCAGTGAACTTCAGGTTTTGTGCATGCGGGTAAAAGTTTACGCCGCCGCCGACTTTGCGGTAATCCTTACTTTGATTAGCCACATTAAAGTCTTCCACTTCATATTTGAAGAAGGGCTGGGACTTGACTTGATGAAGATAGTAAGTCGCTTCTACGAACGAATCGTTCTGATCGGGGATACCGGTGAATTCAGTCTTGCCGTCGTAATGCGCAAATTGGAAGTTGCCGCCAATTTCATCGCCTTGATGAACCGGGGTATCGGAGGCCACGTTGGCCGAGTAAGCGCGATATTTGCCTTGCGCGTCAAAGCCGCCATCGACCGCGAGGATTTTCTGTTTACCGAGTGCGGTGCCGATGAAGGTGTAACCAGTTTCTTTACCCAGGAAATCGTATTGGACATAGCCGGCGGAGCGCAGAGAATTGCGCGCGTTGGCGGTTCGCATACCTTCGAACAGGCCGAGACGGTATTGCAAACGATCGTGCAAGAAAAACCCGCGAGCTTGGAAGCCTAGATCGCGTAAGCCGGACGATTGGGTTGACGTGTTGTTGACGGTGGCGATCGGGCTGATATCCAGCGTGTAATAGCTTAAGGTCGATTGCAGTGCTTGGCGGGTGAACGGAATGATGATCAAGCCTCCATCGAGCCGGAATTGATTCCAGATTTTCCATTCCAGAAAAGCGTCCTGGACAAGGAACCCAGTGCCGAGGGCTTTGGCCGTGGTGCTGTTGGCTTTGCCCAGATTGGGGTCGTCGGTCTCAAAAAAGAACGTTACATTCTTGGCAAGTTGGCCGCCGGCGATCAAACGGATACGGCGCATATACAAACTTTGCATATAGCCTTGAGAGGTTGGATCTTGCGTGGCGTCGTACCAGAACTGGCCTTCGAAGCCGATGTTGATGTTGACGTCTTCGCCATTCTTGATGGTGAGTTGCGCGTGCATTGGCGAGGACAGGAACCCGAGGGAGAGCACCAATGATGCTACTCCGATAGGTGTTCGGTAGAGAGAGTTAAAAGACATGGTCGTGGTCCTTTCAATTGGTGCTGCAGTGACGGTTAAAGGGAAGCTACTTTGGCATCACCGGAGTGATCCAGGGAAACACATAGGCTTGCAGGAAAATCAGGACTCCTGCAATTGAAACGAGCGCAATACTGTGCCAGAAAACGGAGCGAAGAATGTCGCCTTCGCCGCCCTTCAAGCCGGTCGCCGCGCTGGCCACCACAATGCTCTGGGCTGAAATCATCTTGCCCATTACGCCGCCGGTGCTGTTGGCGGCGGCAGCCAGCATCGGTGATACGCCGAGTTGATTGGCGGTGATTTTCTGCAATCCGCCGAACAGAACATTCGAAGAGGTATCGCTGCCTGTCAGCGCTACGCCTAACCAGCCGAGGATCGGCGAGAAGAACGGGAACAAAACCCCAGTGCTCGCGAACGCCAGGCCCATGGTGGCATCGAGCCCGGCGGCGGAGATCGTGAAACCGAGCGCGAGCATGGTGCCAATGGTGAGAAGGGACAACCGAATGCGCTTCATGGTCCCGAAGAAAATTCGCAAGACTTCGCTGAGTGAGAAACCCAGGAACAAGCCGCTCACGATACCGGCTAACACCAAACTGGTTCCGGTTGCTGAAAGCCAATTGAGGACGTAGACCGCTTTGCGCGGTGTAGGCTTTGGAACAACCGGAACCGTGCGGATGACTGCTTCGTTGAGGGCAGGCACTTTGTAACTGATCTTGGAAACGTGATTTAAGAAGTTGGGAGCTTTTTCGGGGCCGCCATCAAGAAATGTGGTAGTTTGCGGCAAACCCCAAAGGAACACGAAGGCAGAAAGAATAACCCACGGCATCCAGGCCTTCACCTTACGGCCAGTTGTATAAACAGGCCGGTTGGCTTCTTCAGTGGCGCGCTCGCTGGCCTTCTCGAAATCGAAGGACCAGACCGACTTGGGCTTCCAGAACTTGAGCAGAACAACGAGCGCCAGCAGGGAGATGATAGAAGCGCCGACGTCCACTGCCCAAGGTCCATGAAAATTGCTGATCAAGAACTGCGCGAGGCAGAAGACGCCGCCGGCGGTTAAGCATGCCGGCCAAATTTGGAAAGTGGCCTTGCGCCCGGCGAGAGTCCAAACCAGCCAGAACGGGATCAGGATGCAAAACGGCACCAATTGGCGTCCCACTGTGGCGCTCAATGGAAGCAGCGGCACGCCGGCAACACCGGCCAGCGCCGTCACTGGAATTCCGAGCGCGCCAAAAGCCACGGGCGCAGTGTTCGCAATCAATGATAACTTCGCTGCTTCGAGGGGACGAAAGCCGATGCCGATCAGCATGGCTGCCGAGATAGCCGACGCCGTTCCGAAGCCTGCGGCCCCTTCGATAAACGCACCGAAGCAGAAGGCGATAAGTAAGGCTTGTATGCGCCGATCGCTCGCTAAGCCGCCGATGGTGTGCTTGACGATTTCAAAATCGCCGGACTTGACCGTGACGTCGTAGAGGAAAAGCGCGCCGAGCACAATCCAGCCGATGGGAAAGAGGCCGTAAGCCAAGCCGTGTACGGCGGCCATGGCGGCCATTTGCACCGGCATCTTAAGAACGATTACGGCGACGGCGATCGCGGTTAGCAAACCCGCGAGCGCAGCCCAGTGAGCTTTGAAGTGCAGCACGATCATTCCCAGCAAAACAACTATGGGAAGGGCGGCGACCGGTGCGGATAAAAGGAGACTGTTTCCGATTGGCGTGTACGACTGGGTCCAAGGTGTCATCGTGGCGTTCTACTTTCGTCTTAAATTTACTGTTCACGAAGATGCAACTTTACACCCACGGAAGCTCAGTTTAAACACCTAGACAAAAGGGTAATAAATTGAGGACTTTTCTTAAGGTAGAGGTCCGCTGAGGGCCGTAGCGGGTGATTTGACACTAGTTCTTGAGGGAATTGGCGACAGCGGAGGACCCTACTCCGCTGGCCAGTCAAAACACTGAGTGGGGAAGTAGGGCGATTCTGGCGGCACAGTTAGCTCGGATAGCACGCGCGAAACAACTTAGGCAGGAACTTAGATGGGTCTAGTAATACCAGTACCACCAAGACTCGCGTTGCTAATGGCCTTACCCGTAAGACAAAAATCTTTTGTTTATGGGCGTTTTTACTTATTCACGGAAATAAAACTGGAATTTCGTGGGTTATCGCCCTTCTGAGTTACAAGATCAAAAAACTTTCGCGTCTTGACGCGATGGGGGAAACAATTTACCGTAGAAAATACAGCTTTCAGATTCGGCGGCACAAGGTCGAGTTCCAAAACCAGGAGGTGGAATTCTTGAAGCTTTCATCAAGTTATCGTTGCAAGCGATGGGGAGGTGTGCCGGCACTCTAGCTGGCAGTAGGTCGCTTGTTCGCAACGAACAGCGAGTTTAGCTAGCTATCTAACGCCCAGTAAACAAGCTTCACAATCACTTCAAAAACCACGTGGTTCGACGAACTGAATCGCGCAGCGAATTGGTTTGGTGCGAGGTGTAGCCAAACGGCAAGATTTTTTTGCCGCTGTTTGTGAACGAAACGGCGCAAAGCGGAACTGAATGCACGGGGATCGAAAACAATGGAAGACAGCGCGAAAAAAGACCAAAATCGAAACACAGTAAAACAGGGCGAGCCAATCGGCTCGATTGCCCGCAAAAAAGCTCCGCGTCGCAAATCCAGTGAACCTGTCTTCCGCGGCGTGATGGAAGTTGGAGAAAACGTGGTTTCAAAGAACGGCATAAACCGGGCCAAAGTGATGGGTGACGCGGCGAACGGACAGCTGAAGCCAATGAAAGTGCTTTTAGCGTCTGCTGCCGCGGCTGGCACAATTGCCGCTGGGCGAGAGTTGGGATCGCATGGCATGGAAGTGGGAATTATTACCGGCCCCTACCTCTCGGCGGCAGCTTGGTCGCGACGCGTAGCCCGATCCTTTTCGGCTCCGCCGGAAACCGAGATTGACAATTTCCTGAAGCGTCTGATCGAAATCGGTGAGAGCGATCCCGGCCAAATTCTATTGCCCACGTCAGACGAGACCGCTTGGCTGTACACGCTAAACGCCGATCTGCTGAAAAAGCATTTCTGCGTGTATCAACCCTCAGTTGAAAGCATGCGCAGGATATTGGACAAAAAGCTGTTCGCGGATGCCGTTGCACGAGCAGGACTGGCAGTCTTGCCCACCTGGGAGCCGCGCACCTTTGAAGAAGTAACTGCAATGGCAGAGAACCTGCCATACCCAGTTCTGATAAAACCACGGACCCATGTTCATCGCCTGATGAATGACAAGGGGGTTGTTGCTCATTCGACGAGCGAACTCCTTCAGCAGTATCGAAGATTCGTCGGTCGCGAGCGTTTTCAGGAGGCGGAGAATCCTTCTCTTCCCAATGCCGATTTGCCAATCCTTCAGCAATTTGTGAGCGTGGCGAACGAAGGAGTATGCTCGGTAACGGGGTTCGTCGACCGAACCGGAGAACTGTTCGTTACCCGGCGTTCCACAAAAGTGTTTCAACGCTCGCAGCCGGTGGGAGTGGGAGTTTGTTTCGAATCGCTGCCCGATGAGCCTGGACTGTCCCAGGCCGTGCGCCGACTCTGCCGGGAACTGGATTACTTTGGGATCTTCGAAGTTGAGTTTTTGCGCTTTGACGGCGGTTGGGCCGCGATCGACTTCAATCCGCGCATGTTCAATCAAATTGGGATGGACATTCGCCGCGGTATGCCGCTTCCGCTGCTGGCTTACTTGGACGCGGTTGGCGACACGGCCGCTTTACGCAAAGCGGTAGCGAAGGCGCAGGCTAGCGATGCCGATCCGCAAACTGTTTTTTGCGATAGATTCACGTTGCGCGCGATACTGTTGGCGCGAACAATAACAGGCCGGATTGGGCGCGAAGAGCGGGAATATTGGCGAGCGTGGATGAAGCGCAATGCTGGGCATACCGTGGACTTCGCAGCGGGTGAAAACGATCCGATGCCTGGCTTGATTCACGCTTTGTCCGATGTATTTCTCGGAGTTAAAGGCATGCGCAGATTCTTGCGTTCCATACCGCGGATTTCTCCCGAGTTGGCCAGCACGCCAGTTTCAGCCAAGGTGAAAGCATGAGAAAAGTTCCTATTGCGATCATCGGTGCAGGACCTTACGGCCTGTCGATTGGAGCGCACCTGAGGGACCGCCAGATCGACCATCGGATTTTGGGGCGTCCCATGCAGTTCTGGTCGCAGGTAGCGGAAGCCGCGAACCAGCGTTATCTGAAATCGTTTTGTTTTGCGACCAATCTCTCGACGCCGAAGCCCGGCTATTCGTTCGCCGACTTCAACAAGCCCCGCGGGTTGGAGACGTTCGAGCCCTGTTCGATGGGCAACTTCGCGGATTATGGAGAATGGTTCCAAAGGAATAACGTACCGGACGTTGAGCCGGTAGACGTAGCTAATTTTTGTCAGGTGTCCGATGGTTTTGCCGTGACGACTACGACCGGCGAACGCTTTGTGGCAGCGAACGTGGTGGTCGCAACCGGACTCGCTTGCTTTGCGCGAACCCCCGGCGTGCTGAAGTCTTTGCCGAGGGAACTGTTGAGCCACACGGCGGATATCGGATCGTTTTCGCCGTTCAAAGGAAAGAGCGTCGTGGTGATTGGAGCCGGACAATCGGCATTGGAAGCAGCCGCTCTGCTGCACGAAGCTGGCGCGCTGCCGCATCTCTTGGTGCGTGAAGACCGAATCCTTTGGCACACGCGCGTTTTGCGGAACCGGAGCCTATGGCAGCGGGTTCGCAAGCCAATGTCTGGGCTTGGTGTAGGACCGAAGGCTTGGGCGCTGTTTAGTTTCCCCGGCGCGCTGAACAGGCTACCCGAAGCTTGGCGGACACAGTTGACGAAAAATCATTTGCCGCCCGAAGGCGCATGGTGGCTCCGCGAACGGGTAGAGAATGTAGTGCCAATTTCGTACGAGGCGACGGTCATCGAAGCGCACGAAGAGGGTGGTTCCGTGGCCCTGCAGATCTCCTCGGGCAATGGAGGAAACTCACGCCAACTGAAGGTGGATCACGTGATCGCAGGCAGCGGTTATGATATCAATGTTGAACGTCTGAACTTTATGGATAGTAAGTTGCGAAGCTCGATAGATTGCGTGCAGGGCTCTCCGCGCCTGAGCGCCAGCTTCGAAGCTTCGATACCGGGTTTGCATTTCGTTGGTCCTGCCTCGGCTATGAGCTTTGGTCCGCTATTCCGCTTTGTGGTGGGCGCCGACTATACGGCACGGGTGGTCTCCGCCAAGTTGGCTTCTCAGGTTTCCGCAGGCGCGGCGTCGCAGGTTTCTTACGCGGCATGAAAGATCAATCTCTTAGATTCGTTTTTTTGCCCGGTTCCGGAGGAGGTAGGCCTGACCTTTCGTTTCTGACAGCCGGTAGTTCCATTATCTTTGAGCAGATTGACTATCCAGACTGGCAGCGTTATGTGGCGGATGACTTTTCTCCGACTGCGCTGATCGCCGAATTGGCCGCCGAGATCAACATTCGAGTGCCGGAAGGCCCTATCCGTCTGGTAGGTCTCTCGATGGGCGGACACTTTGGATATGCGGTTGCGCTTCACCTACAAGGGATGGGGCGCGAAATTGCCGGTCTCTGCGCTATCGATTCGTTCATGATCGATACGGCGGAGCCGACCGATGGATGGCTTAAGCGAGCGTTCCGCGAGGGCATTGAGTTGTTGCGTGCCAAGCAAATTGACAAGTTCAACGAATTCATCCGTTCGCGGTTCTGGCGTGCGGTTCTGAGGGTGATCGGAGATCGCCTCCATGAATTTTGCCACGCTGGGTGGTTGCCCCGACTGGCCAAAATGGATTGGATACTGAAGCGGGAATTGCGCATGCGCCTGTTAGTGCGGGCAGTAGCGCCCTGGCTGGCAACGCTCGATCAGGAACCGGCAGTACTGAATGTGCCCGCCACCCTGCTGCGAACCGGTCTTAATTTTGGCGATGATGAAGCGTGGCGGCGCAGATGTCCAGAAATTCAGTTTTATCAATTGACCGGCGCGCATCATACATTGTTGGAGCCAGAAAATCGCGCGAAATTTCGCGATGCGTTTATGGCTGGAACCCGCGACTGGTGCAACAGCGCGGCCTACAGCACTTCGAAGCCGTAATTGCTGTTCTCTTTGCGGACACTACTGTTCACACTATTCAGTAAGCGGAGTTTGCCGCTCGGCAGGGTCGCCAGATCGTAAGGAAAATTGAGCGCTATTAGATACTTTGGGCCATTTCCGCAGGCGCTGATGTTGACTATCACGCCATCCATTAGTTCCTTCGACGAAAACGGGTAATTAAGGAACACCACAAGTGGTGGCTCCGGCATCGCGAATTGCAACGCATCCTGACACACTGAAAACCCTACTCCCCGCGCTGGCGGATAGCGGGAAAGATTGTCCAGCGCTATTTTATGCAGTGCGTCCACCAGTTCGACGCCGATAACCGCCTTGAACCCCAAGTCGGCTGCGTAGAGTAGCGTGGCTCCCTTGCCGGCGCCAATATCGACAAATGTGAAGTCTTTCAGTTGATCGCGGCGGAGATTCAACAAAGCGAGTGCGGTTTCAAAACTCTCGGGACTGGTTGGCGCATACCGCACGCCGTGAACCCAGTTCGGATTGTCGATGGTGAAGCGACTGAGTGGGATCACTCCGCCGGTGTCGGTGCCATAGCGGGCATCGAACTTCGACTGTATGGCATTGCGCGCGAGCAAACTACGTTGTTCGCTGTAAACCACCAGCGGCCAGCGTATGGCGTAGAGGACCGTGTCCGTGAGGCCCCGCATCGCAAGGGACTTTTTAAGCATCCGAAAGGGCCGCAGCAACATTTCTTGTCTTATGTTTATAGCGCTTCGCCGTAAGCGCTGTCTATTAGCCTAAAGGGCAATGATAACGTTTGATCCTGCATCAGATAGAGGTGAGACCTTCCCGAAGTGCGTAGCGGGTCAGCTCAATGGTGCTGTGTATCTCGAGTTTGTCCATGACGTTCTGGCGATGCGACTCGACGGTTTTGGCGCTAATGCTGAGAAGACCGGCGATTTCCTTCACGCGCTTTCCATCGGCGAGAAGCCGGAGCACTTCCTGCTCACGCGCAGTTAGCAACTGCAGTGGGGATACGTTCGGCCGTTCTTGGGTACTGGCTTGGCGCACAAAATCCTCTACTAGCGTTCCAGCAATGATGGCGCTTAGATAAGGGCGGTTTGCCATCACGGTCTTGACGGCTTGGCTTAATTCTTCGAAAGCACTGTCCTTTACGAGATAACCCAATGCTCCGGCGCGCACCATTTCGCTCACAAACCGGCGGTCTGAATGCATGGAGAGGGCAATGACTTTGGTATCCGGACATTCGCCACGAATCAAGCGGGTGGCGGTCACACCGTCCATACCCGGCATGACCACATCCATAATCACCAGATCGGGGCGCAGCTTGCGCGCCAGGGACACAGCAGATTCGCCATCGGCTGCTTCGCCCACCACGGTGACATCCTGTTGCTGGGCCAGTAGACTGCGCAACCCTTCGCGTAAAATGCGGTGATCATCGGCCAACAGTATTTTGACGCTCATGTTCGCCCTCCCGATTGGCAACGGAAAAATCTAGCGGCAGATGAATCTTCACAGCAGTACCTTTCAAAGGTTCAGAGCGGAGTAAGACTCGGCCGCCCAAATCGGAGGCGCGCTCATAAATATTGAACAAGCCGAAACCGTCGTGCGAGTGATGCGCGCCCAACGGAGAATAGGAAAGGCTTTCCCGCCGGAAGCCTTTCCCATTATCCTTGACTAGAACCTCCACTGCATCGTCGAGCCAGCGCAAACGCACGGCTGCTTGGGTTGCACCGGCGTGTTTGGCGACATTAACCAGCAGTTCGCGGACAGCTGAGAAGAGAAACACACTGCTTTCCTCAAGCAACTCGCCCGACTCTCCGAGACGGGTGAAAGCGACGCGGTAGCCGTACTGGCGCTGCATGTTCTCCGCCAGCCACTGCAAAGCCGCTTCGAGTCCCAGTTGATACAGAATGGGAGAACTAAGTTGATAGGTCAACGAGCGCGTCTGTTGGAGCGCGTCCTCCACAAGACTTTGGACTTCTTCAACACGAGCTTGCAGTTCCGGTTCGGGGATCAAGGTGCGGAGGGGTGCGACTTTCAGTTTGGCGGTGGCCAAGACCTGTCCCAAATTTTCGTGCAGCTCGGCCGCTATGGCGCGTCGTTCGCGCGCCTCCACAACCGTCAACTCAGCCGCTAGCTTACGGAGTTTACGCTGATATTCCACCAGCTTCTCGCCGGAACGCGTCTCTTCGGTGATGTCTCTGATTACGCTGACCCAGCTCACTAAGAGGCCCGCCTCGTCGTACAGGGGCATGACGCTGTGCTGAGTGGAGAAGGCTTCGCCGTTCTTGCGCTTCATTTGAAAAGTAGGCATTCGGAGGTAACCCTTATCTCGAATGGCGTCGTGTGCCAACTGCCCGAATTGTTCAAACGCCTCTTCATCGACGTGCAGCATGCGCACGGATTGACCGACCACTTCTTCGCGACTATAGCCGAACAGGGTCTTAGTGGCGGGATTGCGATCGAGAATGGTACGCGTGTCGGCGGCGATGATAAGCAGACAGTCGCGCAGGCTGGCGAACGTTTTGTTCAGGAGGCGTTGGGAATCGCGAAGCGCTCGTTCGGCTGTTTCACGGTTCGAAATATCTACGCGCAAGCGGCCATTTAATTGTTCTAACTGCGCCGACCGGCTCGCCACCAATTCCTCTAAATGCTCCTGCTGGTTCAACAAAGCTCGTTCTGCCGCTTTGCGTTTGCGTACATTTAGAAACAGCACGGAATTAGCCAAAATGAGAAATAAAAACAGTCCCCCGCCGGCAAGAGTGCCTGCCATGTGCTTCCGGAAGAACGACTCCGGCATGTTCGCTATGACGCTGTCCCTGGGCAACGCGCCGATGGGGATGCCAAGCCGCTGCAGTTGGTTGTAGTCAAACATGTAGCGATTCGGCCGGTCGGCACTGAATCTCACAACCGGAATTGAATTCGGATCTTCACCACGCAATACGCGCAAGGCGATGCGTCCGGCGGTCTCGCCTTGGTAGAAACCGCTGATCAGCTTGCCACCTACCATGCCATAGCCGAGATTGAAATCCCATGCGCCGTAGATAGGTGCGGTGCTGGCGCGCGCAATGGCTGCGGCGCTCTCGTCGTACTCGAAAAACCGGCCCGTTTTATCGCGCGAAAAAAACGAATAGAAAACCAGGCTGTGCGGAGGCAGCGTTCTTAAAGCAGCCAGCAGTTCAGGCATGCTGTAGTCTTCCAGAAACTTGAAGCTCACGCGATCGGCGTAGGAAGGCATCAGCCTTACGACTTCGTCGTGAACGGTCTGGCCGGTTTCGGTCACTTCGTTCACTACATAGATGTGTTGCGTCCAAGGATGCAGTCTGAGAGCCAAGTCGAGCGTGTCCTTAACATCAGCTTCTTCACTGACGCCGGTAAAAAGAGGATGGCCTTGCAGATCTTCTTCTTTGAAATAATTGACTCCGCAAAAAACCACGGGTGTGTTCGGAAATAACTCGTCGCGGTATTTGCGCAGGAAATCAAAGGCATTATTATCGGTGGCGATAATTACGTCAAAGTGGTGCAGCATGAACTTGCGGCGGTAGATCTCCGGGAACTGCTCTATCGCGCCGGGACCGAAAAAGCGTTTCGTGTCCATGTACTCGATGTAAATGTTGCTGGCGCCCAACACCGGCAGCAAAACGGAATCGATACCTCGGCCCTCGTCATCGGTCCAGCGGAAGCCTTTGTAGTAGGAGTGCAGGACTAAAGCAGATTTTCCGGTAACGTTTTTGATTTTGGAGACAATGGGGGCAGAGCCGTACGCGATGGCACCGAGGGTGACCCAAAGCACAACCCTATACACGAGGCTTCCTCCGTGATCCGGCCGTTACTCAGGCAAAACACGGATTCCCGCATTTTAGCATGATGAAGGTTTTTGCACGTTAGACTGCCAGTTCGCCTTTAAATTTCATCTGCTTCAATTCGAACTTGACCTTCACATTCAGCGGCGCCATGACGGTGGAGAATGTGACGGTTTTGTCGCCGTCGAGTTGTACAAGCTGTGGAAGAAAGCCAAAGTACAAGGTGGAAGTCTCGTTCTTGTCTGGCTCGATGACACCGGGTGTGATCGCCTCTTGACCCTTCACCTGCAATGAGGTTTGCGCTTTCAGACCATCGTAGGAATCTGAAGAATCGTCACTACTGTGCCCGGAGACAATCGGCAGACCGCTCACGCTAATGACAAAATGGTCGGCGAGAGAAGGGGGAAATTGCAGTTTCAAAGCCAAGCGAATGGGTTTGGCACTGGCCCATCTGACGACACCGGAAAATTTGGGGCTGCCCTCGCCGGAATTTGCACCGGCGCGGCCCGTTGTGTTACCTATGCCGCCGCGCCTTCCTCTGCCTGAGGCGTTTGTAGACAACGGGGAATACGCTTTGACCTCGGCACTAACTGGCTTCGCCCAGGGGGATTTCGTAATCAGGTCTTGAATTTCTTGTGCCGTCCAGCTTTCAGGCTGCTCGGTATTCCAGAATTCGTCCGCCGAAGCAGAGAGTGAACATGAACCGGCAACCCATAGTCCGGCAAAAGCCTGCAACGCAAAACGTCGTGACAGCACCATAGGCTATGGGACGGTAGGGTTGTTTGTCTGGTTACTCGGACGGAGCCAGGGTGCTGCTGCTGCGTTGAGACTCCACACCGCGTTCGGTCGGATCTGCCCCGGAAAGATACTGGTCACTTCTATAGTACTTTTTCGGGCAGCTGCGGCGCGAGAACTATATTGCGCTTGCCTAACAATTGATTGAGGGAGGATAATGAAGCGACCGTTGATTTGTAGCACTTGCGAATGCACGAATTAAGCGGCTTATGAGTCGTCCGACTCGAAGTGTGGACTCTCCGCTGTCGGCGAAGAACGAAGCAGCTTCCCTTTTCGTTGTTTCTATCCATGGGTAAGTCCGCCCGCTGTTGCCGGGCCAGGTTCCAACCTATGAAGAAAGAAGGTGCTTGTGACTGACCCACCCAGAGTGATGGTTGTTGAGGACGAGGCAATCATTGCCTTAGATATTCAGCGGCAATTGACGAACGCTGGTTTTTCCGTTGCTGGAAGAGCACAGACTGCGGAATCCGCTTTTCAGCAGATCGAACGAGAACATCCCGATATCGTTCTTATGGACATCCGCCTCAAAGGCGAAATGGACGGGGTGCAAGCAGCATCCATCATCAGAAGCCGCTATGCTTTGCCGGTAATTTATTTGACGGCCCATACCGATGGCCCCACGCTTGAACGTGCGCGAGACACAGAGCCGTTCGGCTATTTAGTGAAGCCGTTAGTCGATACGAACGTCAAGGCCACTATCACGATGGCCCTGCACAAACACCGCATGGAACGCGAACTCGAGAACAGCCGTAAATTGCTCTCAACGATTTTGCATGGTTTGCCAGATGCGGTGGTGGTAGCGAGGGCGTCCGGGGAGGTTTTGTTTCTCAATCACGTAGCGGAACGAATTACGGGCTGGACACTGCAGGAAGCGGCAGGCAAGAGTCTGTTTCAGGTGGCGACCATTCACAATCACGACGGAAGCCCGTTGACAGTTCAGTTGCTGCAAAGCATGGGCGGCGAAGGTTCACCGACGATTCGCATTCCGCCGCATTGCACGCTGATCGCCAAAGACGGAAAGAGAATTGACGTTGCCGGGCAACTTTCGCTCATGGCGGTGGACAAGCGCGCAGCCGGCGTATTCATGACTTTGCAGGATGTGACACTGCAGAATCGCGAGGATCAGCGCATTCGGCAAGAACAGCAAATGTTTGTGGCGGGAGAACTTGCTCACGGAGCGGCGCTTGAGTTTTACAGTTTGTTCGGGCTGATGGATGAAGCGCTGGAGGGCCTCCCCAAAGGCGCGGAGAAAGGCGAAGCGGACTTAGTTCGAAAAGCTGCGGCAGCCGGGACAGGCATGGCGACCCAGCTGCTCGAACTGCGCGAAGGGAATGGGGCGGCACACGTTGTTAATGTTACGCAATATTTGCGTTCTTCGCAAACGCTGCTGCAGGCGGAGTGCGGCAAGGATATAAAGCTTATCATTTCACCTGAGTTGGACGTTGGTTACGTTCTCAGCACAGGTAACCATTTTGAACAACTGCTGGTTAACCTGGTGCAGGAAGGAAAGCATCGCTTGGAGGGTCCAGGCGAATTGACGATCGGGGTAGACATCCACTCGCAGCCGGTGGCGGCAATGCGAGTCGGCTCGTATGTTCGACTGACAATGAAAGTGGAGAGATCGTCCACGGCTACGCCCAAAGTGGATGAATCGCTCCCGCTGGGCACGGATCTGCCCGGTCTGGGACTGACGATTGTGAGTACCATCGCCATTGCCTCGGACGGCTTCACCCGAGTGACTGAACCGAATGACTCAACATCTCTCATAGAAGTATTTTTGCCACGGCACGAGTCGCGCTTGGCGGCTTCCGCGGCGGCCAATGAGCACTCGCAGGTAATTCTTTTCGTCGCATTGCCGCAGACAATAATTCAGTCTTTACGGGCGAATCTAGATCCCGATGTCATGCTGCTCGGCGCGAGTTCGCCGGAAGAGGCCGCCTGGATTTCTGAGCTGTATGAAGGGGACATCGACTTAGTTGTGCTGAACAACAGCAAACTTCCGGCGGAAGATTTGACTCGTGCACGCGACCGAATGCGAGCCCGCCGGCCGCACATTGCTTTTTTGGAGACGCATTCAGAGAACGGGGCATCGGGGGCTGAGCCGGCGCAACTCACCCAAACTCTCCGCGAGTTTTTGTTGCATAAACCGGTAGCGGCCATTACAACGGCTGGCGCCGTTCGCTAGCGTGCTATCTTTGCCGCGAAATTGCGTTTGTTTACTTTTTGCGCGCAGTTCGGCAAGTGCTTCTCCGCGCCGATAAACTCCTGGCATTCACGATGAAAACTGCTCCCGCCGCATGATTAGTCAGGGCATAGGGCCGGCCGGCTAACGAACCGAAAGCCGGCCTTTTTAATTGGTCTATATTTTTGACTTTGTTTTGATGTTTTTCGAGGTAAATTTCAGCATGGGCAGCGTACGCCCGTGCAAACGGCTTTGCTTCCGGGTAAGAGGGCAGGTCGACTTTTTCAAAGGAGGCAGTAAGACCATGTGTGACTATTCGTTGATGGCGATCCCAACCCGGCTGGCGGCGATCGATCTGTAGAGTTTAGGCGTTCATCGTGACAATCAATCAAAAAAACAAAATCGAGGGATTTGAGGCCCTGGCAGATCTTGCGCTAAATTTGCGCTGGTCGTGGAATCACGCAACAGACGAAGTTTGGCGGCAATTGGATCCGAAGCTGTGGGAGATCACAAACAACCCGTGGGTGGTTTTACAGACCGCATCGAATGAAAAGATCAAACACGTTCTGACCGATCCGGTTTTTCGCAAGAATATTGACGGTTTGGTGGAAGCGAGACGGCAATCGTTAGAGTCTCCCGCGTGGTTTCAAAAGAACCACGAGAAAACGTCGCTTACTTGTGCCGCTTATTTCAGCATGGAGTTTATGTTGAGCGAGGCTCTACCCATTTACTCGGGTGGCCTCGGCAATGTCGCCGGGGATCAACTGAAGGCGGCCAGCGATCTAGGTGTGCCCGTTGTGGGAGTGGGACTGCTGTACCAGCAGGGATACTTTCGTCAAGTAATTGATAAGGACGGAGAGCAGCAAGCGCTTTACCCATATAACGACCCCGGCCAGTTACCCATCAGGCCTCTGTTCTAACCAAATGGGGAATGGCTGCGGTTGGAGATTGCGTTTCCCGGATGTTCCGTCTGGCTGCGCACCTGGCAAGTTCAAGTGGGTAGAGCGAAACTTTACTTACTTGACAGTAATGACGCCGCTAACTTTCCGACGCATCGAGGCATTACCAGCGAGCTCTATGGAGGCGGCCCTGAGTTGCGCCTGACGCAGGAAATGCTACTCGGTATCGGAGGATGGCGCCTGTTGAGTGCACTCGGGCTAACTCCCGAGGTCTGTCACTTGAATGAGGGGCATGCGGCCTTTGCGGTCTTGGAGCGCGCGCGCAGCTTCATGGAAGCAACGGGTCAGTCATTTAAAGTGGCCATGGCGGCGACTCGAGCGGGAAATCTTTTCACAACCCACACCGCCGTGGCAGCCGGTTTTGATCGATTCGATCCGGCGCTGATCGCGCAATACCTGGGTGGCTATGCACAGGATAAACTCGGCCTTTCGCTGCACGACTTGCTCGCTCTTGGACGCCAGAATCCTGAGGATTCGTCGGAGTTATTCAACATGGCATTCCTGGCGATTCGGGGTTGTGGTGCCGTTAGTGGAGTAAGTGAGTTGCATGGCAAGGTGAGCCGCCACATTTTTCTGCCGCTGTTTCCGCATTGGCCAGAGGATGAAATCCCGGTTGGATTTGTGACGAATGGAGTGCATGTGCCCACCTGGGACTCCGCAGCGGCGGACAGCCTTTGGACAGAGGCCTGCGGGAAGGACCGCTGGTTGGGAACAACAAAAAATCTGGACGAGGAAATTCGCCGTGTTTCCGACACAAAGCTCTGGCAATTCAGAAGTGCGGCTGGCAAGGCGCTGGTAGAATATGCCCGCCAACGGTTGTCCCGTGAACTCGAGGCTTCAGGTTCGCCACCCGAGAGCGTCGAAGCCGCCAGGCATCTCTTTGATCCCAATGTTCTGACTCTGGGTTTCGCCCGCCGCTTTGCCACTTACAAGAGACCGGATTTACTGCTGCACGACCCACAACGCCTGCTGCGAATATTGAGTAACTCGCAACATCCAGTGCAACTAATCATTGCGGGTAAAGCGCATCCGGCAGACCGCGAGGGACAGGACTTAATCAAGAAATGGGTGCAGTTCATCCGGCAGCCTGCAGTACGTCCGCACGCCATTTTTCTCGCCGACTATGACATGCTTTTGACGGAGCACTTGGTTCAGGGAGTGGATGTTTGGATCAACACGCCGCGGCGCCCTTGGGAAGCGTGCGGCACCAGCGGCATGAAGGTGTTGGTGAATGGCGGAATTAATCTGTCGGAGCTCGACGGCTGGTGGGTGGAAGCGTACACACCTGAAGTGGGTTGGGCCTTGGGAGATGGTAAGGAGCATGGTGCTGACCGGGCCTGGGATTGTGCTGAAGCGGAGACGCTTTATCGCTTGCTTGAGCGTGAAGTGATTCCCGAGTTCTATAACCGTAACGCCGAAGGGATTCCTACCGCTTGGATAGCACGGATGCGAGAAAGCATGGCGCAGCTGACACCGCGCTTTTCGGCAAGCCGCGCCGTGTGCGAGTACGCCGAAAAACACTATATTCCAGCGGCCGCCGCTTACCGTGCTCGCGCGGCCGACAAGGGGGCACTGGCCAAACGCGTGGCCGATTGGCAGCAGACGCTACAAGAACATTGGCCACAGTTGCGATTTGGCGAAACCAAAATGGAAGCAAAGGGTGAACTGAATGCATTTGAGGTGGAGATCTTCGCTAACGAATTGGATCTGAATTCAGTGCGCGTGGAGCTTTATGCCGACGGAGTGGGTGGCGGTAGCGCACTGCGGCAAGAGATGAAATTTCTTCGTTCGACACACAACGCGGGAGGCCGGATTTACGGCTCAGATGTGCCGAAAGCTCGCCCGGCCAGTGACTACACGGTGCGGGCGATAGCGCAATTCGAAGGCGTGGCTGTTCCGCTGGAGGCGTCCGAAATTTTGTGGCAGCGCTAACAAAGACGTCAGCGTGAACCGCTCGATCACCTTTCGGTGCATAGAATTCTGGTGCCCATTGTGTTCGCAGATTTGTCCCGGCATATTTCGCAGGAGGCCGGGTGGTGGGCACAGCGCTTGCAGGCGGAGATTATTCTCCTGCATGTCGTACAGCCGCTGAATTATCCAGCCGGTATTTTCGAGGCGGGAGATGAGATCACTGCGCAAGATCTGACCTCGCGTGCCGTCTGCAGAGCTCAGCATGATTTGGACCAGACGGTTCCCCCGGAGCTGGCTGGAATTGCTGTCACACGACTGCTGCTGCGCGGCGACCCGGCTTTTGAAATTGCCAACACAGCGCAAGACAGGAACGTCGATCTCATCATGATGGCGACGCGTGGATATGGAGCGTTTCACTGTTTCCTACTAGGGTCGGTTACCGCGAAGGTACTGCATGAAAGCGATTGCCCGGTCTGGACGGGCGCGCATTCCGGTGCGAAGCGTTTGACAGACGCTGCAGCACGCTCGCTTGTTGATGACATCTTGAATTGCGTGTGCCGGCATGTTGAAGATATCTGCATTAGAGTTGAGTGGTGAATTCACAACCAGAGATGAACGAGACTGTTGACTGGACGTAGTGCATGCGCTTGGCGGTGATTGGCGCGAAGTGGTGGGCGACGCCAGTCTCGATGCTGATAGCTTCGCCGCGCTGGTAAAGCTCCGAAAGTCCGATGAAAAAAGTGAATCAACCGCACCAGGGTTCATCAGACCTTGAAAGATATCTGCTAAATTGCATAAAGTCGAAGAGTTCCGCACTCGCGGCTACCGTTTAGGATTCAGATGACAACTGTACAAAAACCACTCAACATCGTTCCCCTCGAGAGCCGTCCTGCTTGGACAGCTCTTCAAGGACATTACGCAAAAGTTCGAGATTTGCAGCTTCGGCAACTCTTCGCCGCAGACCCGCAGCGCGGCGAAAATTTCAGTCTGGAGGCGCTGGGGCTCTACTTTGACTATTCGAAGCACCGAATTACCAGCGAAACCGTAAAGTTACTGATCGAACTAGCCGAAGAATCCGGCTTGCGGCAGCATATTGACGCAATGTTCAGAGGCGACAAAATCAATGTCACCGAGCAACGCTCTGTCCTGCACGTCGCTTTGCGTGCTCCGAAAACCGAGCGCTTGTTTTCCGACGGTGCGGATGTTGTGCCCGAGGTTCATGAGGTGCTCGACAAGATGGCGGCGTTTGCCCAACAAGTTCGCAGCGGCGCCTGGAAGGGTCATACAGGGAAGCGGATCAGAAACGTAATTAGCATTGGGATCGGCGGCTCCGATCTCGGACCAGTGATGGCATACGAAGCTCTGAAGCACTATAGCCAGCGCGACATAACATTTCAGTTTGTTTCAAATGTCGACGGTACAGATTTTGTCGAGGCGACACAAGGTCTCAGCGCAGAGGAGACGTTGTTCATCATCTGCTCTAAGACTTTCACGACACTCGAAACGATGACGAATGGTCACACCGCCCGGACTTGGGCACTCAAACAATTGAAGGACGAGAAAGCGGTGGCAAAACACTTTGTCGCCGTCTCAACCAATACGGCCAAGGTGGTGGAGTTCGGCATCGACAGCGCCAACATGTTTGGCTTTTGGGATTGGGTTGGCGGACGCTATTCCATGGACTCGGCCATCGGGCTTTCGACGATGATCGCGATCGGTCCTGAGCAATTCCAGGCGATGCTGGCCGGTTTTCATGCGATGGATGAGCATTTCCGCAGCGCCCCGTTTCAGCAGAATTTACCGGTGCTGATGGGCTTGCTGACTGTTTGGTATAACACGTTTTTCGACGCCCAGACAGTGGCCGTTCTACCTTATGAACAATACCTGAAGCGGTTTCCGGCTTACCTACAGCAGTTGACGATGGAGAGTAACGGCAAGCACGTGACCCTCGATGGCAAGCGGGTTAGTTATCAGACTGGGCCAATCTATTGGGGTGAGCCCGGCACCAACGGACAACACTCGTTCTATCAGCTCATTCATCAGGGAACGAAGCTTATCCCTTGCGACTTCATCGCTTTCCTGGAAACCCTCAATCCCCTCGGCACGCATCATGAGTTACTGCTGGCGAATGTGTTCGCGCAAGCCGAAGCTCTGGCTTTTGGCAAGACTCCCGAAGAGGTCAGATCCGAAGGCACGGCGGAGTGGCTAGTGCCGCACCGCACGTTCGAAGGCAACCGGCCATCGACTGTGATCTTAGCCGAGAAGCTGACGCCGGAGACGCTAGGCAAGTTAATTGCGCTCTATGAGCACAGCGTCTTTACCCAGGGCACGATCTGGCAGATTGACTCGTTCGACCAGTGGGGCGTGGAACTTGGCAAAGCGCTGGCGAACCGCATCATCCCTGAGCTCTCGGGCGAAGCCGAGCTAAAGCATGATAGCTCGACAAATGCGCTGATTCGAAAATACCGTAAGGTCAAGGCCAGTTCGGGCAAGTAGCAGAGAGGAAGACTCGTGATACTTGAAGTTGCAGACATTCGCATTCAGCCGGGGCGGCAAGCCGAATTCGATGCAGCCATCGTGCGCGGTCTGGAAGAGATTATTTCCAAGGCTGCGGGCTGTAGGAGTTGGAAGGTTCAGAGGGGCATCGAATCGGCGAACCGCTATTTGTTGATGATTGAATGGGAGACGCTGGAACACCACACGATTATGTTCCGGCAGTCACCCGCCTTCCAGGAATGGCGCGCTATCGTGGGACCCTTCTTTGCGGAACCGCCGGTGGTGGAACACTTTCAGCTGCTAGGTTAAACAACATGCCCGTCGACGTGCTATTTTTCGGCGCGCACCCGGATGATGTTGAATGGGGCGTTGGTGGCATCGCTTTGCTTTTGCGCGACGGCGGCGTTCCATTTGCGATTGTCGATATGACAAGAGGTGAACTGGGTTCGCGCGGCACGGTGGAAGAACGCAAGGCCGAGGCGACGGCCGCGGAAGAATTCATGGGTGCTCAGGCACGCGAAAATCTGGGTCTGCCCGATGGCGGGATTGTGGACACGCCGCAAAGCAGGATGTTGGTCGCGAGTATGATCAGGCGCTACCAACCGAAAGTGGTGGTTGCCCCTTTGTGGGAAGACCGTCACCCAGACCATGCCGCCGCTGGGCAGACAGTGCGAAACGCTCCTTTATACTCGGCGCTTAAGAAGGTTGACGACCCCCATCCGCCACATCAGCCAGAATCGTTCTTCTACTATCCGCTGCATAAAACGGTGCAGCCGTCGTTTGTGGTGGATACGTCTGCGGTATTTGAGCGTAAACTGCAACTCCTCAGATTGCACGCTTCACAATTCGGAAAAACCGCCGAAGAGTTCGGCGTTTTGCCGCACGGGTTGGGAGACTACTTATTTGGACTTGAGACGCGCGACCGGCACTACGGTGCGAGCGTGGGCGTGCGTTTTGGGGAGGCACTGATTAGCGAGCGGCCGGTGAAGCTTGGTTCGATTGGGGATCTTATTCGAGAAAGAGGAGACACGCCTGCCGTGTTGGTTTAAGTCGAGCGGCTGTCTAGAGCCCGGAATGTGTCCTATAAGCGCTTAGACCATGCCGCGGCGCAGCGGATAAACAGCCGGAGAGTGAAAGCGGTGCGAATTAGAGTTTAAACGAAGCTCCGTCGGTAAACGGTGCGCCGTCAGCCGAGATCTAGCGCCCAAAGGGCGTAAGACGCTGCGTACGATGGCGGGTCCGCCCAACCGAGAAACCGGAAGCCTGGATACACTAAGGGATGGGTTTCATTCCTTTACTTTTTGTGGCTTCGCTCGTCGGGGCCGCCCAAGGTCCTAGCGTCGCGCCTCTGCTCACGAAGGACATTCCCGAGTTCCAAGGCAAGGAAGTCACCATGCTCACCGTCACATATGCCCCTGGCCAGACCTCGGCGGCGCATCGGCACCGCGCCCACGTCTTTGTATACGTACTTGAAGGTTCAGTTGTCATGCAGGTCGCAGGTGGGGAGGCAAAACAACTCGGGCCGGGCGAAACTTTCTATGAAAAGCCCTCGGACATCCATGTCGTTTCAAAAAATGCAAGCGCTACCAAACCCGCCAAGATCCTAGTGATGATGCTGAAGGACAAGGACAAACCGGTCCTGGAACCCGCTGCTGCCCCTAAGTAACTCCGCGCCATGCAAGAGATGATTTCCATCGTCAAGGCGCTTACCGACGAACAGATCCTTGAGACTCGGGATGTCATGCGGCAACTGCGGCCGCAGATTGCAGTGGACGCCTATGTGCCGACCGTGAGGCGCATGATGGACTCCGACGGCTATCACGTTGCGGCCGTGCTCGACCATGGTGTAGTTAGAGCCGTTGCCGGCTACCGGTTCATGGAGATGCTTTACTGCGGCCGGGTGATGTATGTCGATGATCTAAATACCGATGACCAGTGCCGCTCGGCCGGCTTCGGCAAGTTGCTCATGGACTGGCTCAAGAACGAAGCCACGACACATGGCTGCGAAGAACTCCATCTGGACTCGGGCGTTCAACGAGAACAGACTCACCGCTTCTATTTCCGCGAGCGCCTCACCATCAGCGCGTATCACTTTCGCGTCCGCCTTTAAGTCTGCCTCTTTCGTCTACATCAGCATTCGATCCCCCCAGTCGGCAAGGGTTTCGCAATCGGGGTCCAAGAACGGGGACCAAAAGGCGATGGGATTAAGCGAGCGGAACCTATCGGGCCATATCTTAGGGCTTGTGGGAGTGTGACCCATAAGCGGACAATCTGCGGCGAGCGCTTGTTAGCGCCCGATCTGGTCGGCGAAGGGCAAGGAGTAAATCTCCTGAATCCCGGTATCGCGCAACAGCATAGGCAAGTCGTCTGAACCCAAAGCAAATTGGAGCCCTGCCAAGCGGCCACCCTCGCGTATGCCAGTCAGGTTTGCTACGACAGTAAATTCATTGTTGGCCAGACGGAGGCGGACAATAGCCGGACTCGGTTCATGCGACCTGAAGTAGAGGTACTGGCTATCGTGAGAAAAGTTCATAAATCCAAAACCGTCCGCTACCCTCTGCCAGCGCTTTGTTTGGAAGTCAAAAATCATGATTCCATTTTCGCCGGGCGGGCTCGCGGCAATGTAACGGCCGTCGGGGGACCAGCGCGGCGAAAAGATGCCTTCCGATCCGGGTACGGTAGAGATTTTGCCGGATCGCAAATCAAGGATATGGACCGCGACTTTTGCCGGATCACCTCCGAAGAATGGGAAATCACTGAACAGAATCGAGTTTCCATCGGGAGACCAGGAAGGCGACATCTCTCTTCCACCCGCGGTTGACGCTGGCTGAGGAGTACCGCCGGCCGCGGACACAATGTAGATTCTCATCGCCCCACCCGCGCCTACCGCAAAGAAGACGATTCGCTTGCCGTCGGGAGACCACTGTGGGACATGGACCTCCATTGGTGGGAATGTCAACTGCAAACGTTGTGTTCCGTCTACTTTGCTTCGCCAGAGAGTGCCATTAGGAAAGTCAACATAGAGCATCCACTGACCGTCGCGAGAGATCTGCGCGAAGTCAGCCGAGAGGCCGCCCAAATAGGGGAGAAATTCGTGGCTTGCCGCGTCGTAATGTACTAATTCGCCGCGCATCTTTTGACCGATTACGTATAGCTTCTTACCATCTGGACTGGGCACGGGCACGAGCGAATTCATTTGTCCGTTTGTGAGCTGTATTGGGGCATTCAGCAGCCTCGTGAAATCCAGAACGCCAGCCGTACCAGGCATTGACCATATCTCGGTCTTTCCCTTGCGAGTTGCCTGAAACAGATAATGCTTTCCATCCGGGGTCCAATTTCCGCAGCACTCCGCGTGCGGGGCGTTCCACTTAGGCAGCAGGGGCCGCGCGCTCTGGCCATCTGCCGCCGCTTCCCAAAGCGATTGGTTGGCAGTCTTCGGTTCTACGACGGTGAAACGCAGCCGCGTGCCATCCGGCGACCAACGCGGAAACCAGCCCACGCCGGGAAGCTCGGCAATTTTCCTTTGACCTGAGCCGTCGTCATTTGCGGCATACAGTTCAGTGCCATGAATGAAAGCAATTTGACGCCCGTCCGGTGACCAACACGCATCGCCAGCCGCTAATTGGCCCAGCCGATGTGGCACTCCGGCCGGCACCGGAACAATCCACAACGGCTTCTCCTTTATCCTGTCCGAATGTTCAGCAACCAGTAATTCAGATCGAGGCGCAGAAAACTCGAGAAGTTGCGGGAAATCGAAAGGAACTTTGATCTGGGCTGTTTCTCCACCGCTCGCGGACACTTGCGTGAGAGACAAATGATCGTTCGAGCCCTCTGTAAAGTAGATTCGACTGCCATCCGTCGCCAGAGGCGCATCAGTGCCCGCTAGAGCCTTGCCGCGTTTATCCACTCCATCGTGCGTAATCTCGTTGTAACTGGCAACGGCGGCCGGTTTCGATGTTATCTGCAACACAAACACTGTTGTCAAAACAGCCAGTACTACAGCACAGAGCGGCACTATCCAAGCCAGCCGAATGACTGCTTGTTTTTGAGAGGGCGGAGCGGCAGCAGGTGTCTCCGGGTTCGAACTTTCGCCAGAATCAACCGGCGCTACGGGTGCACGGAAGCGGTACCCTTTCCTGGGAACAGTCTGTATATAGGTGGGCTCTTCGGCATTGTCCTTCAAAACGACCCTTATCTGCCGAATGCAGTAATTCAGACCTTGGTCGAAATCGACTTGGCTTTGGTGATGCCAGAGCTCCCGCTGAATCTCCTCGCGCAAAACCAGTGTGCCCGCGCGCCTGACCAAGAGTGCCAGCACCTTGGCAGGCTGCGGCTGAAGTCTAATTGGTTGGCCCGAAAAAGCCAGTTCACCGCAATCCAGGTCAAGCTCCCATTGATGGAAACGCACACGCATCGCTTCTTCAGCAGCCTCACAAAAGTGTAAACCAGTTCTTTTAGGGGAGCCGCACGGTGATCACAGCTTCGCCGCAACGCATTGCAGCGAAAGAGTTTTGCTTTCCTCAGACTTTCCTCATCGCGGACTCATTGCTGTTTCCGGCGCCGTAGCGAATGATCGTTAGTGAAAAAGGAGCTTTATGCGGTTACTATTTTCAATCTTCGCTATCGGTGCCTCTGTTGCTGTTCTTTCGGCTGCCGACAACCCCTTTATAGGCACTTGGAAACTCAATACTGAGAAGTCAAAATTCAGTCCCGGCTCTGAAATCCGGGACATGACAATGACGTTTGAATTAGACGGGAATCGGATCAAGCGCATGGCCTCCGGAACTGACGGTCAAGGCAAGCCGATTATGCAAGGTGGTCCCGAAGGTGATGAGACTCCGTGGGATGGGCACGAACACGCCGTCAGCGGGGCTGGAGCAGCACCTTCTATGACACTAGCGATCAAGCTCGTGAATGACCATACCGTTGATGTAACAGTCAGAATACATGACAAGGTGATCAATCGCACCCATACGGTCATCTCCGAGGACGGGAAAGTCCTGACCGAGGTCGACGATGGGATCGACGAGAAGGGTGGAAAGGTCCACAGGGTGAAAATCTTTGAGAAGCAGTAAGTAGCCCTACCGGATTGAATCCCCGAGGTCAAACCAAAATGAGTTACGCTGTTGGGTCAGTATAATCCGGGCGGTCCCTAACGCAAACTGAAGGCGACAATCTCTTTTGGCTGCGATGTCGATTGCATGTGCTGATGGCATAGGATCGGCGTGATCCTCACGGCCCTGCTTCGCAGTAAGGCCGAGTCTATTTGGCGCTGCCGGGGTCCGCGCACCCGATTCTTCAAGCGTTTGCCGACCAAATGGCGGAAACGATTTCCCACCACGCCGTTTATACCGGCCAAATTACTCGGGCTTCGTGTCTTTCGTAAATCTGGGCCCTAAACCGGATGACGGACTCCCGCCTCCGCAAGCAATGACGCGGTATTCAGACCCGTAACTGCGCTTTAGTTTTATCAGTTAAACCGCTCACAATTCTCCCACTCGATAAGCTCCTCCACGGCACTTCAGCCTTATCTTAGCGCTTATGGGAGTGTGACCCTTTTTCGTCGGAGTTTGTCGAGTGAATTTGTGGACACTACACTGGCAGCGATCGCGTTATGATCGAACAGACCAAACCGAATGAAACGAATCGCGATTTCGCTTGCCATGCTGACTGCGTTGAGTGCTATTGGGCGAACAGAGGAGGCGCGGTTCTGGAATGCATACTGGATCAGCGTCCCGGGAGCGACGCCGCATGGCTACGGCGTTTATCATTTCCGCAAGAAGTTTGAACTTGCCGAGAAGCCGCAGAGCTTCGTAGTGGACATTTCCGGGGACAACCGCTACCAGCTTTACGTAAACGGTGTGCGGGTGGCGGCAGGACCAGCGCGCGGCGATTTAGCGCATTGGCGGTATGAAGCGGTCGATATTGCGAGCCAGTTGCAAGCAGGCACTAATGTGTTGGCGGCCGTCGTTTGGAATGACGGCGAAGAGGCGGCGATTGCGCAGATTAGTAATCAAACGGGTTTTCTGCTGCACGCCGCGAGCAACGACAATGCGCAAGTGAATAGCAACAAAACATGGCAGTGCGCGGAAGATAAGGCATATTCTCCACAAATGCTGCCCGCCGCCCAGCGCACTGGCTACTATGCGCTGGGACCCAATGAGATGTTTAAGAGCGTTCAATACCCTTGGGGTTGGGAAACTGCTGGCTTCGACGATTCCGCTTGGCTCACTGCGCACGAAATCACGCGTGCCGCGCCGCGCGACGCTCGCGATTCTCCGAACCGCTGGATGCTGGTGCGCAGTGAGATACCGCTTGAAGAGCAAACGGCGGAGCGCTTTCAAAGCGTTCGTAAGAGTGAGGGCGTGAGCGCGGCCGATGCTTTTGTTGCCGGGCATCAGCCCCTGACGATTCCTGCGAACACGACGGCCAAGCTGCTGCTGGATCAAAGCTATCTCACGACGGCTTATCCGGAGCTCACGCTGAGCGGCGGCAGCGAAGCGCGCGTCGAACTGCAATATGCCGAAACGCTTTTTATCAAGAAAGAAGACAAAGGCAACCGCAACGACATTGCCGGCAAGTTGTTCCTGGGTCCGGCGGATGTTTATATTGCGGATGGCGGCCAGAAGCGCAGCTACCGTCCGCTGTTTTGGCGCACGTACCGTTACCTGCAACTCACTATCAGCACTGCGGCCGAGCCTCTTACGGTAGATGACATCCAAGGTACGTTTAGCGGATATGCGTTCCAGCGGAAAGCGCGATTCGCATTGAAGGATTCGCCGGATGACGAAGTCGTGCAGAACATTCTCACAACAGGATTTCGCACTGCTCGCTTGTGTGCACACGAGACGTACATGGACTGTCCGTTCTATGAACAGCTACAGTACGCAGGCGATGCGCGCATACAGATGATGGTGTCGATATACACGACCGGAGATACTCGCTTGATGAAAAACGGCATCGGCTTGCTGAATGCTTCGCGTACGGCAGAGGGAGCCACTTACAGCCGCGCCCCTTCGCGCTTGCAGCAATATATTGCGCCATTCTCGTTGTGGTGGATCGGCATGGTTCACGACTACTGGATGTATGTTAACGATCCCGCGTTTGTCAAAGATATGCAGCCTGGGATTCGGGCGGTCCTGTCGTTCTATGCGAGATATCAAAAACCCAACGGTTCGCTGGTTCGGATGCCTTGGTGGAATTTTGTGGATTGGGTGAAAGCTTGGCCGGATGGAGAACCCCCGGCCGAGACGGATGGCTCGTCGGCGGCAGCGCTGGATCTGCAGTTAGCCTTAGCTTATTCGTGGGCGGCCGATCTGGAGACGGCGCTGGGCAGCAGGGCGCTGGCGCAGGAATACGCGGCTTCTGCACGCCAGTTGAAGGCGACAGTGTCAGCAACGGATTGGGATGAGACACGCGGTCTGTTCGCCGACCAACCTTCGCACCGAACGTACTCTCAGCATGTAAACACGTTGGCGATTATGGCGCACCTACTTCCGCTCGAGAAGGCGAAAGCGGTGATGCAACGGACGCTCGACGACAACTCCCTGGCGCAATCGAGCATATATTTCCGGGCTTATACAAATGGGGCGCTCCGAGAAGTTGGATTGGGCGAGCGTTATTTGGGGTCACTCGGACCATGGCGTGAGATGTTGTCGCAAGGGCTGACGACCTGGGCGGAATGGAGCGGTAGCGATGCGCGGTCGGATTGTCACGCCTGGGGTGCAAGTCCCAACTTCGAACTGCTCCGCACGGTTGCCGGAATCGAGTCGGCGGCGCCGGGATTTGAGCAGGTAACAGTCGCGCCTAATTTGGCCAGCGGCGAACACGTCTCAGCCAGCATGCCACATCCAAAAGGCGAAATTGCGGTGGACCTGCTACGCAAAGATGAGAGGCACTTAGTAGCAGAGATCGATTTACCTGAGGGAGTCACCGGGAAGTTGCAGTGGAAGGAAATAGATCGGCCGCTCGTCGCGGGAAAGAATCACGTAGAGATCGCGAAATAGGCGGCGTTTCACAACACCTTTTCATTGGTCACATCGTAGCGCTTTACCGTTCTCCGCTGCACGCGGAGTTTGCTGATTCCCGCTCGATAGGTTGCCATATGCTCAGCCCGAAAATGCGCGGCCAGAGCGTTATCGTCTTCCCACAACTCGCTGAGCTGAAAGCGATTGGGCGTCGAGAGGTCGCGCGAGTAGGCGTAATGACGACAGCCCTGTTCCTTAACGGTCTCGTTCATCATTACGGTCATTAACTCAGCAGCGGCTGAGGCGTCTTCCGGGTGCAGATCGAATGTTCCAACAATCACAATCAGACTCATGGGAGGAATTCTACAGCATGCTTCGCCGCAACTCAACAGATGTGGTATGTCCGTTATATGCTCATCGTTCATGTTCATGTGCGGGTGAAATCTGGATTCGTTGAGGCGTTTCTAAAGGCGACGCTTGAGAACGCGGAGTTAAGTTTGCGGGAGCCGGGGATTGCGCGGTTTGATGTTCTGCAAGACAAAGCGAACCCGGAAGTATTTGTCTTTAGTGAAGTTTACCGAACGGCGGAGGCTCCGGCGCAGCATAAAGCCTCGGCGCATTATGAGAAGTGGCGTGATGCGGTAGCGGAGATGATGGCGGAGCCGAGGTCGAGGGTGGAGCTTTCTAACATCTTTCCGAGCGATGAGGATTATTGATGCGCTTTGAGTTTGCCACCGCCACGCGGATCGTTTTCGGCCCAGGGACGGTCTCTGAACTGGCAGGACTGGCAGCGGCCTTTGGAAGACACGCGCTAGTGGTGACCGGGAGGAGTCAGAAGCGAGCCCAAGAGAAACTGATGGCACTTGAAGCTGCCGGTGTTGCGTGCCGTTATTTGAGTGTGCCGGGCGAACCGACAGTAGAGTTGGTTCGGGAGGGGGCGCAAGCAGCCTGCTTTGCCAATTTCGTGATTGGATTTGGCGGAGGGAGCGCGCTTGATGCAGCGAAGGCGATTGCCGCCGTCGCACCGAATTCAGGGGAGCCGCTTGACTATTTGGAAGTGATTGGACAAGCGAAGCCTTTGGAGAAAGCGCCACTTCCTTTTATTGCTGTGCCAACGACGGCCGGGACGGGCGCGGAGGTGACGCGCAATGCAGTACTGGGATCAGCGGAGCGAAGAGTGAAAGCCAGTATTCGTAGCCCGCTCATGCTGGCGAGGCTGGCAATTGTAGATCCGGAATTGACGATAGAGGTGCCGGCGGCCGTTACTGCCACCACAGGATTGGACACGATCACCCAATTGATTGAGCCTTATGTTTGCTTGCGCGCCAACGCTTTTACCGACATATATTGTATGGACGGCTTGCGGCGCGCGAGTAAGGCTTTACCCATCGTTTACGGCGATGGCGTAAATCAAGCAGCGCGTTCGGAGATGGCTTTCTCAAGTCTGCTGAGTGGACTGTCCCTGGCAAATGCAGGCTTAGGCGTAGTGCATGGCTTCGCTGCGCCTTTGGGAGGAAGGCTGGACGCTCCGCATGGTGCGCTCTGTGCCGCTATTTTGCCACATGGTACGGCGATGAACATTCGGGCCCTTCGCCAACGCGCACCGCAGCACCCTGCACTGGAGCGTTATGCGCATATTGCAGCTGTCTTGACGGAAGGCAGGCAGGCGACAGCGGAGGCGGCGGTCGGTGCGCTGACAAACTTATGCGAAGCCTTGCAGATTCCAACGTTGCGTTCTTTTGGATTGGCCCAAGGAGACATCGCGGACGTGGTGGAAAAAGCTTCCGCAGCGAGCAGCATGAAAGCTAATCCGATTACCCTTAACAATGCAGAACTAACTGAGATTCTGGAACGCGCACTGTGATGTCGTTAGAAAGTTTCAACGAGCGACGATTCGTCACTCCTCACCTTAAGGGTATCTTCCACGATTTGGCCATCGGTAAGTGTATCTTTGCCTTGCGGGAAGAACGCCATGCTTCCAGCGATCCAAGCGCGGAAGACGCGCTCGGGAACGTGTCCGCCGTCCATAAAGCGTGGAAGACGGAGTAAATCACTGCCCGCTTCGGCTAAAGCGGCGTGGCAAGTAGTGGCGGATTCGATACCCAGATCGACCATCCAATCGCGCTCAACGGGTTGCCAAACGCCACCTGGAAAACTGAGGTGGACGGTAGGATTTTGGCCCAAAGCGTTTTCAATCCAACGGCGATTATCGCGAATCTCCCGCTCAAAGAGCGAACGTCTCCGGGAAACTCTATGGCGGTGAGTGTGCAACTGAATATCATGACCGGCCGCGCGCATTTTTCTTACCTCTTCGGCATTCATCATGTGGAGGATTCGCTTGCGGCACAACTCCTCATAATCGATGTCGAGAGTATCGGCAATGCCGGCGAGCAACTTGTCTTTGCCCCAGCCGCTCAGACCGCGCTCAAATGCAAAGATTCTGATGAGATGGCGCGCCTCGTTTTGGCCTGCGTTGTCAAGCTGAATTGGACGGTCCAAAATCCCGGGGAGCGCCAAGGTTTTGGAAAAAGCTTTCCAAAGCAAGTAGGAAAGCATGACGTCGAAGATGGGCCGGTTAAACTGCGCATAGTAGCTGCTCACGAAGACTGTAGCAGGATAGCCGAACTCAGCAAGGACGGGGGCTACCATGCTGGTAAAATCATGGAAACCATCGTCGAAAGCAAGGGTTACTGCTCTGGGGGGTAAGGTGCCTTCTTGCAACTGGCGAAGCGCGACATTCAGCGGGAGAACGGCACAGTTGGACTGTCTGAGAATATTGAGACGCCGCTTGAATATGTCAGCGGCCATGTAAATAGCGCTGTCCCAGAGGTGTTCGTCGTCAAGAGAGACGCCGTGATAGCCCAGAATGAGCAAACGGCGACGACGCCACTCGGTGGACGCTACGAGAGGAGCTAGTGCGCTTGCAGTGAAGTCGCGCACGAAACGCCCGGTGTTCCAAAGCAAATGGTCTAGACCTGGAATAATTCCAGGACCGCCCCATCCCCGTTTAGGAATTGACCCCAAGTCTCCCTGCCCCCCAATAGCCAACGATTCACTAGCGTCACAGGAAATTCTTACCAGGGGAAAACCAGTAAAAACCCTGGATTCCGTGTAACAATTACCCGTTTGATCGTTTCACTAAAGGTTAGCACGAGTATCGCTATTACACTAGGTAATTTAAGTACCAAGGGAGGGAGCTGCGGTACTTTTAGGGGAACTGCTACACAAGGGTAGAGTACTGGGAAAAAGCGCGAAAAACTGCTACTGAAACAAATCACATCTAGGGAGGCGTCTACTGACTAGGTGTAACATTAAGAAAGGTTTAATTCCCATGAGACAAAAATCAAACCAGGGTCTACTCGGAGCTTTATGCATTGGCCTTGGTTGTGGCCTCGCTGCCGTTGGCGTTGCGTTAGTGGTTCCCGCTTGCGCGAATTGGTCTCTGAGTTTGGCTGATCGTGCGCTCAAACGAGGGCGCGAAGCGGTGGGTAGCGCTGCAGATACGTTTGCTGAAGTGGCTGGTTCGGCGAGCCAACACTTCGACACCGCGGCAAAGGCGGCACGGGCGGGTACGGTAAAAGCGGCCAGCGCGGTGGAGAGTGCCGCCCGGCAGGTGCGCGAATACGCGTCTTAGCGCGGATGACAAAATAGGGGAGTGGCTACAAACCGGCTCGACATTCTAAGACAGATGGTGGCGCAAGACCCGGCCAACAGCTTTGCGCGCTATGGCTTGGCTATGGAGTTGGCAAAAACGGGGGACCTAGTTGGTGCGGTGAGCGAGTTTCAAGCGCTGCTTGCGACCAATCCTGACTACGCCGCAGCTTACTATCACGGCGGCCAGACACTGGAGAAACTTGGCCGCCTTGACGAAGCCCGCGTTGTTTACGAAAAGGGAATCAACGTGACAAGCCGCATCGGCGACGCTCATACGCGGGGCGAAATCGAGGCGGCTTTGAGCTTATTGCCGATTTAGTGCACGATCCAATCGGTGCGCAACAGCGAATAACAATCCTCGTCATCGAGGCGATCATTGGTGAGCAGAGCTTGGCGTACGGTGCCCTCATGGCGAAAGCCTAGCCGTTTGGCAATCGCCCTACTGGAGGCGTTTTCAACGGCGCAGCGAATCTCGACGCGGTTGAGTTGCAGGTCACCAAAGGCGTAGTCAATCAGGGCGCGACAACAATCGGTGACGATTCCCCGCCCTGCATAACCAGCGTCGATCCAGTAACCGATCTCAGCCAATTTAGAGATTGCGCTGAGCGCGACAAATCCGCAGCCACCGATGATCTCGTTGGGGCGGCAAATGAGAAGATGCAGCGCGTTAGGCTTCTGGAAATCCCGGCGCGCCATCTGCACAAATGCTAAAACATCTTCTCTGGTGTGAGTTAAGTGGGCCCAGTGCAGCCAGCATTCCAGTCGCTGGCGATTCCGCTCTATCACTTCAAGCAACTGATCGACGTCTCGCTCTTCGGGCAAACGCAAATAGATGTCGTCGCGTATGGGCCAACGAAGCAAGCAATGACCTCGGGCTATTTTTCAGGTACCGCGAGGACTAACTTTTGCACGCCTGGGGCAATTTGAATTAATAGATCGCCAAAGCGTTTGTCGACGTATGGAGCAATCTTGGCGGAAGCGGATTTCTTCCAACCTGATGGAACGTCGATCGCACCGCCACTGCTATACGCTAGCGCTTGGCGGCCTACTTCACATAACGTTGCGACGCCTTCGGCGACGGGCAGATTCTCCGTCAGTACAGATTGATTGGCAAGCATCGGACGGACGTCTTTCGCTGCTTGCTCCCAAGCGGCGAGGGTTCTTTGCAGGTCTTCACTATTCTTCTTATCCAAGAGATAGGCGTCAACCGAATGGCGAAACTCTCTAGCGGTGTCACTCTCGGACGGAATAGCAAACGATAGACGATTCAAGGGCGAGAAGATGCCGTATTTCTGCGCGTGGCGGCTGTAACCTTTGGTCGGCTCGACCAAAGAAGCCAGCGTGTCAAGCGGGGCCACCGGATAATTGCCGGCTAAGCGCTGGCGCATCAACTCGGGATTGGATTGATGATTCAGGCCCAGCCACTGAAGCCAGTCGCTGGTGATTTTGAGCCGGCGGTACATGGAGGCGACATCGGTGGTGGATTCCGGCGACCAAAATCTTTCAGCCATAACGGCCAGTCGAGGCCACAAGCGGGCGTCGATCATTTCGACGGAGCAGAGTTCCTCCCACATGGCGCCCTCGCCGCCCAGGATAAGTTTGGCCTGTTCGGCGTTTAAGTTGGCAGGCGTGCCCGGAGCGGGGCCATTTCCAACGGCTCCGCCATCGGGAGTACTGGGTGCCTTCATGGGGTCGATGGAATAGTGAAAGGACGCGGGATAGGAAAGATCGAGATAGTAATTCGCCGACAAAATTCCCTGGTAGCCATCGCGGGCGGCGCTCCAAAGCGATTGCTGTCCACGCCAGGATTGAATGACAGCGGTCTTCGGCAAAGCGGGGTTTAGAATCTCATCCCAGGCCACCATATGCTTGCCATTCTTGGTGACGATTTCGAGCAATCGCTTGCTGAAATACGATTGCAGAGCGACGGTGTTGGCCATTTTATGCTCTTCCATAAAGGCGCGGATATGCGGAGTACCGGTCCATTTTTTAGGACTTACTTCGTCGCCGCCTACGTGGAAATACTCGTCGGGAAATAGGGCGGTCATTTCGGCGATGAATACGTCCAGAAATTGATAGGTGGATTCTTTAGTGGGATCCATTACAAGCGATGGTTCTTCTTCGTGATCGTGAACCACATGGAAAGGACCGGGGCCGCTGCCCAACTCCGGATAAGCTGCAAGGAAGGCGCTGGAATGGCCGGGCATGTCGAACTCGGGGACAATGCGCACGCCGCGATCGGCTGCGTAGGCCAGGATGTCGCGAATTTCGTCTTGCGTGTAGAACATGCCGTCGGAGCCGAGTTCTTGCAGTTTAGGGAACTTCTTGCTTTCGACGCGGAAGCCTTCGTCGTCGGACAGATGCCAGTGAAGGACGTTCATCTTGACGGCGGCTAAACCATCGATGGTGCGTTTCACCACGTCGACGGGCATGAAGTGGCGTGAGACGTCGAAGGATAAGCCGCGCCAGGGGAAACGCGGTTCATCCTGAATCGCTACGTTGGGAACAGAGAAACCAGGGGCAATGCCAGGACCTGCGGGTGTTTGCTGGACCAACTGTAGCAGCGTTTCCATGCCGCGCAGAGCGCCCAAGGGTGTGTCAGCAGCCAGTTTGATGCGATTATCGGCGACGGTAAGGGAATAGCGCTCGTTGTCGCCCAATTTCTGCGGACCATCATGGCCGGGTTCAGCAACAATGATTTGTAGAACGGCGTTGGCTTCGCTGACTGGGGCAATGGTGGGCATCGGAATGCCGGTCTGACGCACCATACGGGCGACCAAACGAGGAATCGCCTTTTGCACACGTGGATCCACCGCACCGGCGCCGGAAACTGCTACTGCAAAACTGCCGGTAATCGCGACAGCTCCGATACCGACCGTGACGTCTTTCGGCCAGGGCATGAGCGAAATCGCAGTTGGCATTGGCGGAGCGTAGACACGAAGAGCGAGGGCGGCCAGCGCGGCCACACGTACAAATGTTTTCATAAGAAGTCTTTAGGTTATCGCGGAGGCAAAGCGGAATGCAGCCGAGCTCCGGCCATTTCCAGAATCGCCTTCAATCTTGGCGGCTGAACCGGTTTTGAAAGATAGTCGTCCATGCCGGCGGCGAGGCAGCGCTCACGATCCGAGGCCATGGCGTGTGCGGTCATAGCCACGATGTACTGGTGATGAGGCGTTCCCCGCTCGCGGCTGCGGATTTCGCGTGTGACTTCCAGGCCGTCCATACCAGGCATTTGAATATCCATAAACACCACATCGTATTTGTGAACATCCAATGCCTGGACAGCTTCGTGCCCGTCCGCGGCTAATACCACTTCGCCGCCATAGCGCTCAATCAAGCGTCGCGCCACCATCTGATTGATGCGATTGTCTTCTACGACCAGTACTCGGAGGCGCTGGCTAATGGGTTCATCCACTGTTGTGGAAGCGGCGGGTTTGGTCTCCTCGATATCCTTATTTTCGGCGAGCGCCGCAACAAGCTCCCGGCGCAAAATGGGCTTAGCCAAATAACTTGCGGTATGTGCGTAATGGGTGCAGCCGACTGATGAGTTCTTGCCACGTGCGCCCAGCAGAATGATTCGTGCTTCGCTGAGTTCGCGGCAGCCAGCCACTTTGTCGGCTGAGTGGGCATCGCAAAAGACGAATGTGAACTTCACCATTCTGTGGCGCGCAATACGTTCGCCCTCTTCGGGAGTGGTCACAACAACCGAGTTGATGTTGCGCTCAGTCAGCAGTGAGCTCAAAACTCGCGAGGCATTGGAACACCGTTCAATGATGAGGGCCTGTTCGGTTCTTGAAGAGACAGGTTCGGGAGGGACAGTGAGGTTATCTGGAGTTTGCACCACTTTGAGCGGTACCGTGAAGTGAAAGGTGCTCCCGTGCCCAACTTGACTTTCTACCCAGATCCGCCCCGAGAGAAGGCCGACAAGCTGCGAAGCGATGGACAGGCCCAGACCCGATCCGCCGTAGAGTCGAGTTGTTGAGGCATCCGCTTGAGTGAACGCGGCGAAGATCAAGGATTGCTTTTCTCGCGGGATGCCGATGCCCGTGTCGCGAACGGCAAAATGAATCACCGAGGTTTCGCCGTCGTGCGCTTCCGGGTAAACCAACAATTCCACTTCGCCGCGATCGGTAAACTTAATCGAATTACCCAACAGATTTGTAAGGATCTGGCGCAAACGCGAAGGATCGGTGATGACCGTCTGCGGCAGATCCGCACGCAAATCGCAAATCAGTTCGAGTCCCTTGCCATCGGCCCGGGCGGCGAGCATACAAACAGTTTCTTCAATGCAGTTGGTCAGATTGAACTCGATCATTTCGAGTTCGAGTTTGCCCGCTTCCACTTTTGAGAGATCGAGAATGTTGTTGACGATCAAAAGCAATGAATCTGCCGATGACTTCACCATACGCAGCGTGTCGCGGAGTACCGGCTGTAATTCCTGTTCGAGCGCCAACTCCGTCATTCCTAAGATTCCATTCATGGGAGTGCGAATTTCATGGGAAATATTAGCCAGAAACTCGCTTTTGGCGCGGCTGCCCGACTCAGCCCTTTCCTTCAATGCGCCAACTTCCACGAGCTTGTCCGAGATGATTTTCGTTTGGCGTCTCACGCGGCGGCGCAAAATGGCTACCCATATACAGGCCGCAAGACTGAGCGCAGCCAAAAAACCTAAGACGCGATAGGCGCGCTCGCTAGTCATCCAAGGCGCGTGGCTTAGAACAACCAAGTCCGCCGGCGAGCGCAAGACCAGATCGAAACTGGGAAGACTGTCTCCGGCAGGCGCATCCGAGACGCAGATACCCGTCAGGCGCAACAAAGATCCGATATCGAGACTCTCCACGGGCGGCTTGCTCCTGACCGCAAAAGTGTGGCGGCCTGCCTGCGCCAATAGAATGCGTTCCTGCCCGTTTTGAAATTGATCGACCAGGCGTGCGTCAATCTGCACAAGTTGCGCATTGTGCTCGCCGGATAGTGCCTGGTCAGTGGTGATCGAGAGGGGTTGGGGAGCTTGGCCCGAAGCATTCCAATGCAGTTCCGCGTTCTCGATTTCAGGGGCGGCTTTTCCGACAGCCTGAAACCCGGCTACGTCCACATCGTCGCCGGGAGCCAATTGCATTTGGTTATGGTCGCGAATCAACACAGCGCCGGTAGCGTCGCGAATCCAAGTGGGACCCTCGCGGGCGGTGGCCAAAACAGTCCCGTGCAGGCGGAGGCGATAGCCGGCACTCTTCGAAGGAGAAAAAGTTGCCAACCTTGCGATGGAGGTTGTTGGGCCGTCGAAAGGGCCATACGGCGAGGGTTTGAGAACCGTGATTTGATCGGGATCTTGTGCGTAAACCTGTATGCCAATAAGCTGTCGGGTGGAGTTGAAAATAGTGCTGCAAACGCCGCGCACGCGAACACGCGCGTTCACCAACGAGGCAGGGAGAGGATGATTACTCGGGAATAGCACTCTGAACCTGGCGCCGTTGTGAGCGATCAGCAAAGTGTCCTGGCCTGAAACCAGCTTGTTATCGCGTACGATGCCTTCCAGTTCAATCCACTGGCTATCGGCGCGACCAGCGAAAATGTCTTCGTCGCTATATTTGGCGTTGCTTTGGAGAAGCTGAGCCAAGGAGATGAGATGGCGCTTGACTTGAATAGAAGACGGCATGACGATTGGCGCAAAATCTCCGGGCCCGGTTGTGCCGTTCAGTAAGACGCTATCACCAATCGAGAGACGGGAATTCAAATCGTTCGACCAGACGAACACGCCGCCGGTTCTATCTTGCACAAAGGCAACTCTCTGAATGGGATCGTTATAGGTCACGACGGCGTCCAAGGAAACCGGCTTTTTGAGGCGCGCCTGGTCGACAGGAAGTTTGCGGATTGCGTCGGTCGTGGTCAGGATCTGTTCGCCTTTACCGGGCGCACTCGTTCCCAATACGAGAGCCTCATCTAACACCAGCAAGGAGTTTTCGCGATTGAGAAATCCCACCACATCGACATCGGCTTGTGAGTAGCCTGAACCGTCGACGACGCGCAGGGGAATCGACCCGGTGGCATCCGACAGTTGCAAGTCCTGGCGGTCTGGTGTTTCACGTAAAGCTCCACGCAGGTGAAAAGGCAGGCTAGAAACGGATTTACCTATCTCCTGCATCTCGCGCACAGTCCGCACGGGCAAGCTACGAAAATCAAGCGGCGCGCTCTTCACCAGGACCGACTGGCGATCAGGAACGAAGAGTTGAAAACTAGTCACTTTCCCGTCGACGTCCAAACCGCTAGAGGCTACACCGGTAAACTCGACGTCGGCATTGGCAAAAGTCGAACGCGCGGCCGACTCATCGCCGACACGCAAACGGATCTGAGCGATAGCGCCATCAAGCCGGGCGTGAAAAAGAATTTCATCTTGGCGATTAAAATGGCCGGGGCAAGTGATACCACGCAAAGTAACCAGGAGGCCGTCAAAATTGCTCGACTGCAAGTCTTCAGCAGTGAGAACTTTAGGTTGTGGGAAGGGCGCCTTTCCTAAATCCTGGTAATCGGCTTGATTGATTGAATCTTCGCCTGGCCCTAACGGCGTCCTACCGCTAACTTCGACTAGATGACCATACAAAGGATACTTCGGAGTAGCCGCAGGCCGCACTTTAATGCCACCGCTGTTATCTTGGACAACGAAGTAGGTATCTTCCACCAGAGTAACGACGCCGCGGAACAGCACTAACTTCGATTCGGCCCGGGCATTGGTCAGCTCACGTACTTCTCGTACGCTATAGCTATGTTGATGTAAGCCAAATTTATCAAGCAGAGCACGCGTACAAACAAAGACTAGAAGTATAAACGAAATGAGGGCTAATGATCGTGTCCTTGTCATACGACGGCGATTCGTTCATTATCGTACTATTTGTATCTGCCAACCAAGGATCGGGCAGGATCGTTCGGCCCCTTTTTCAATGCCGGAGCGGGAGCTACAGAACACTAATGAGTCATCGAATAAACAATGTAGTTCACGCCAATGCGAATACCGAGCGCGGAGTATTCTTCGGGGTATCCGGGATCGTCGGCCCATTCCCACGAATCGCCCAAATCGGAGTTAAAGGATATGGCCACCATCAAGCGATTTTTGTCGTCATAGATACCTCGCCAATGCGCCACCACGCCGTCGTTGCGATAGGGCACGCCCATGCGAATCGACCACTCGCCGGGAACCTGATAGCGATTATCAAGATCGTAGACGGTATGGAAAATCGACTCTTCGTCTCTGATTTCCACAACCGGCCGGCTCGGGAACACCTTCTTCATGCTCGCTTGGAAAATCTCCCAGTCGCGCGTGCCCCAGAAATCGTCGCACATCAAAAAACCGCCGCGCTCCAGATACTCGCGTAGCGTGTGCGCCTGCGCATCAGTCAGATTCCACTCGCCAACGAAGACCGCATACAGCCATGGATAGTTAAAAACATCGTCTGGATCGTCAAGGCTGACGGGTTGTTCGACCGGGCGCGCACTTAGGCGAGTCAAACGCCGAATAGCATCTAGAAAGTGGCGATCGGCACGCGGGTAATCGTTGGTCCAACTGGAGTGGCCTTGCCGCCAATCCCAACCAGCATGTCGAAAACGCGCGTCGTCAATCGAAGGATACATTAAGCGCGCGAACACCCATTCCGTCTGTTCACTCCAATTCGGCGGCATAGGAATCTGGCCCTCGTGATATTCGTCGCCTGGATATTGGCGGAAGGGTTGCGGAAGATTACGCGGCGTATCGCGATGGGCGGCGTAAACCACACCCAATAAGCCGAGAAGGCCGATAAGAAGGCCCATCACTTTTAGGAGACGATCGCGCAATACAGCCTCGAAGTTGAGGATAGCACCAAAAATCTACGAACATTTTCGTTGACAGTACGAACGCCTTCGTAGTAAATTCTGAACATGGCAATCGAGAAGCTTCAGAAGCCCACCGCCACCGAACTGGAAATTTTGCGGGTGCTCTGGGAACGCGGCCCGTCTACTGTGCGAGACGTGCATGAAGTACTAGCCGAAAGCAAACCGATCGGCTACACAACAGTCTTAAAGATCATGCAAATAATGACGCAAAAGGGCAGCGTGGCGCGTAATGAGGACAGTCGGGCGCATGTATACAAAGCACGCGTGCCGGCGGAGAATACTAAGCGTCAGTTAGTCGGCGATCTGCTGCAAAGAGCCTTTTCCGGTTCGGCAAGCCAATTGATGATGCACGCTTTGGCAGGAAAGAAAACGTCGCAGGCGGAGATTGCGGAGATTCGCGAGCTTTTGGACGAGTACGAAAGGAAAGTAAAATGAGCGCACAGATAGTTCAGACGGTGGGAACGTCGCTGCTCCATTTCTTTTGGGAGGGCACTGCGCTGGCAGCCCTTTTGTGGATGGCCATTTCGTTTAGCCGCAACGCCCGAGTGCGCTACGTCTTGGCGGTGGGCGCGTTGTTCGCCATGGCTTTGTGCCCGCTGGCGACGATGGCGTTTCTGGAAAAGCCGCTAGCCGCGCCGAGTATGACCGTTGCGAGCTATCCGGCGATCTCGAACGTGACAGTCGCCTTGAGCAACGACGTGCCTGTGACGTCGTTCGATCTGCTGAGCGCTTTGGTTTGGGTATGGTGCAGCGGCGTTTGCATCTTTGGGGTGCGCGCGTTCGGGGGTTGGCTCATGCTGCAAAAATTAAGGCACACCGCGCAGGAAGCGATCAGCCCAGTGCTGCTGGCAAGCTGCCGCCGATTGCAGGAGCGAATTGGGATCAAGGCGCTGGTGCGTTACGCGTATTCGGAAATTGTGGATGCTCCTGCGGTTGTCGGCTGGTTCCGGCCAGTGGTGCTGATTCCGCTTTCGGCAATCTCCGGCTTGTCAACCGAGCAACTCGAAGCGATCGTCGCACACGAACTAGCGCATGTCAGGCGCTATGACGCGATAGTCAATCTTTTCCAGATTGCAGTGGAGACAGTGCTCTTCTATCATCCTGCCGTCTGGTGGGTAAATCGCGTGATTCGAACCGAGCGTGAAAACTGCTGTGACGACATTGCGGTGGCCGTCTGCGGCAATGCCAGTGAGTATGCACGCGCGCTGGCAATGATGGGTGGCGCACGTCCGACTTGGGTCATGGCTGCCAACGGTGGCGCTCTAAGAGCGCGCGTGGGGAGATTGTTAGGTATGCAAAAGATGACTCATGGAATTCCGCGCACTGGTTTGGCAGTGCTGGCCGTGATGTGCGCTTCGTGTTTAGTGATGGCGGCCGGGGCTTTTAAACAGGATGTACCCAATGCGCCGCCCGCCCCTCCTGTTCCTGTGCTTACGCCCGAACCGCCGCTTACACCAGAGCCGCCCGCAGCGCCGGAACCAATGCCAGTGCCTGACATCAAAGAACTCAACCGCGCCACAAAGGCGTTGCAGAGTGAGTTAAAGCACAAGCTTACTTCCGACGAACTTACAAATTGGCAAAGACAAGCGGACGAACTGCGCTCCAGTGCAGATAGCATGCGCCAAGCCGAGAAAGGCATCCTCGACGGGGAATTCGCACAGTTGCACCGAATGGCGCGCGAGATAGCTTTGCAGTATGCCCTAAAACCGGGCTCCGATCAGAGTATCGAACAGCACTCAACCCCTTCCTACATCGATAGTCTCGCCTCAGTAGGACTAACCAAGCTTTCAGCCGACGATCTGATCGGCCTAAAAATCCAAGGCGTCACCGCAGACTATGTTCGTCAAATCAAAGCAGCAGGCTTCGACCCCACCGTACATGAACTGATGGGGTTGAAAATCCAAGGCGTGACACCCGAATACATCCGCGACATCCGCGCTACTGGACTCAAGCCGAACGTTCGCGAACTCATGGGAATGAAGATACAAGGTGTTACAGCGGAGTTCATCAAGGCCATGCAGTCGGCTGGATTTGGCGATCTGCCCATCCGCGACTTGATGGCTGCCAAGATTCAAGGCATCACGCCCGAGTTCATCGAAAAGGTGCGCAGCCACGGCTTCAAAGATCTAACCTTCCGCCAATTGCTCGGCCTCAAAATGGCCAACGTTTTTTAAGGAGAGTTCCAATATGTTTATGTTCAAAACTCGTACAGTCGTTTTGTGCCTGCTCGCTTCTGCCAGTGCATTCGCGGCCATCAACAAAGGCGAGTGGACCCTCAGCCAATCGGAAGATCCCGGCAAAATCCGCCTCTTCCTGCATAGTGGAGGCGATAACAACCACTCGTTCAGCAGCAGTTCCGATTGGAATACGGATGACCTTAAAGGTTTGGACTGGGGCACCGCAGGCAAACACGACGTCCATTTCAGCTTCGCTCGCGACGCCGGCATTATCGATGGCGAAGGCTTTCTCAAAGATGGCTCCGGCGCAGGATTGTTTACCTTCCACGGCAACGCTCAATACAGCAGTGAAATGGCGGCGCTGGGCTTCTCCGGAATTACCGATGAAGACTTGTTCGCTTATACCGTGCATGATGTGAGCCTCAACTTCGTGCGCGCTATCAAAGCCGCCGGAGTCACGGGCCTCGACACACATAAACTGATCGCGTTTCGCATACACGGCGTCAGTGCAACATTCGTCCGCGACATCCACGCCGCCGGAGTAAACGAAAACGACGCCGATAAACTAATTGCGTTCCGTATCCATGGCGTCTCGCCTGAATTCGTGCGCGATATTCACGCGGCTGGCATTCAGACTGTCGACTCAGAAAGGTTGATCGCCTTTCGCATTCACGGTGTTTCACCCGAATTTGCAAAAAGCCTCAACGCGTCGGGCATCAATACCAGCGATCCGGAAAAGCTCATCGCGTTTCGTATTCATGGTGTGTCGCCGGAGTTCGTCGCTCAATTAGAACGCCTGGGCTACACTCACCCCGATAGCGAGAAGCTGATTGCATGTCGAATCCATGGTGTGACCCCGGAATACATCGAAAAGCTGCGCGCGCGCGGCATGCAAAACCTCACCCTCGATCAACTCATCAATCTGCGCATACACGGAATCGATTGAACCTAACCGCTGCGAAATGCGTACGTCCAAAGGAAACTCAGTATGACGATTTGGAACGACATCCGCTACGCATTGCGAGGCTTCCGGCGTGCTCCGCTCTTTACGCTAGTGGCAATTTTCTCGCTGGCTTTTGGCATCGGCGCAAATACCGCAGTTTTCAGTCTGCTCGATCAAGTAATGCTGCGGCTCTTGCCCGTAAAGAATCCCGAGCAACTGGTAATTCTCAAAGAAAACGGTATGCACTATGGCAGCAACTCGGGCATGAACGCGCTGTCTTACCCGATGTACAAAGACTTCAGCGAACACAACGATGTGTTCAGCGGGATGTTCTGCCGCTTCGCCACGGAAGCCAGTCTTGGGTTTGGAAATCGCACCGAGCGCGTCGCGGTCGAATTGGTCTCGGGCACTTACTTTCCTGTGCTCGGTGTTAGTGCAGCGGTTGGACGCACTTTCACGCCGGACGACGACCGCACACCCAATGGCCATCCGCTGGCGGTGTTGAACTACAACTTCTGGCAGAACCGTTTTGCGGGCGACCGCGGCATCGTCAACAAGACGATCACCCTGAACGGCCACACCATGACGGTTATCGGAGTGACACAAGCCGGCTTTGATGGTGTGCAGTTAGGTCACTCCACCAAAGTATTTGTGCCCATGATGATGAAAGCGCAAATGACGCCGTTGTGGGACGCGCTCAAAGACCGCCGCTGGCGTTGGGTCAATGCATTTGGCCGTCTGAAACCGGGCGTGAGCATGAAACAGGCGCAGGCTGCCTTGCAACCCTTCATGCACAACATGCTCGAAATGGAAGTCAAGGAACCGGCGTTTCGCAATGCGTCGGATTTTACCCGCCGGCAATTTCTTAAATCATCGATTGAGCTACTGCCCGGATCGCAGGGCCACTCTTACTTGCGAAGGCAGTTGGGCACGCCTCTTTGGGTCTTGATGGCGCTGACGGGAACGGTTCTGTTGCTCGCCTGCGCGAACCTGGCGAACCTGATGCTCGCGCGCGCTGCTAGCCGCGAACGAGAGATGTCGATCCGTCTCGCCATTGGTGCGGGCCGCGCACGCATCGTCCGGCAACTGTTGGTAGAGAGCCTGTTGCTGTCTGGCGCGGGCGCCGCTGTTGGATTGAGCTTGGCCTATGCGGCCGATCGACTTTTGCTCACTGCCTATCTCCCTGCCGAGGCCTCCGGCGATCTTGCGATCAGCGCCATCCCCGACGTGCGCATTCTCGGTTTCACGATCGCGGTGATGTTCGTAACTGTTTTGATTTTTGGCTTAGCCCCGGCTATCCATAGCTCACGCACCGATGTTGCGCCCACCTTGAAAGACCAGGCGGGCTCAGTGGTGAGCGGCGGCAACGTGCTGCTGCGCAAAACCCTGGTGGCCGCGCAAGTCACCCTATCTTTACTGCTGCTCATTGGCGCTGGGTTGTTCTTGCGCACGCTCAATAACCTGCGCAATCTGGGCCCTGGCTTTTCGCCGGAACGGTTAGTAGGATTCAACATAGATCCTTCGCTGAACGGTTATTCCGTTGAGCGCTCGAAGGCTTTTTATCGACGCCTCACGGACGAACTGGCGGCAACACCCGGAGTGAACGCAGTAAGTTTGGCTTCGATGCGCATCCTGGAAGACAATGAATGGGATAGCTCGATGACCGCCGAAGGCTACAGCGCTCGTGCCGATCAAAGCCCTGAGCCTTATATGAACTCCATCAGCCCGAATTACTTTGCAACGCTGGGCGTACCCGTTTTGCAAGGCCGCGATTTTACGCTCAAAGACACGCTCACCGTACCGCATGGGAAAAATGAGGATGGAACGCCCGACACAGCGCCGGCTACCGTGATCATCAATGAGCGTTTCGCCAAGAAATATTTCGCGGGCCGAAGTCCGCTGGGGCTCCACCTTGGTTTCGGTTCCGATCCCGGTACCAAGACCGATATGGAAATCATTGGCGTTGTGAAGGACATCAAGTACACAAATCTGCGCGACGAAATACCCGAGCAAGCGTATGTTCCTTATCTGGCGAGCAGCTATGTGGGAGATATGACTGTTTATCTGCGAACAACCTTGGAGCCGCAGCAAGTGATGGGGGCGGTTCGGCGCAAAGTGCAGAAGCTGGATTCAAACATTCCGGTTTACGCAATGCGCACCACACAAGAGCAGATCGATCTGTCGCTTCGCACGGAACGGCTCGTGGCCAGTCTGTCGGCTGTTTTCGGCGCGCTCGCCACGCTGTTAGCGGTCATCGGGTTGTACGGCGTTATGGCGTACACCGTGGCGCGACGCACACGCGAGATCGGCATTCGCATGGCACTCGGCGCGGAGCAAGGTAACGTGCTGTGGATGGTCATGAAAGAAGTTCTTGTCTTAGTGAGCGCCGGTGTGTTGATCGGTGTGCCGCTGGCTATTGGGCTGAGCAGTTTGATCAAGAACCAGCTTTTCGGCATGGCGCCGCATGACCCGATTACTCTCATTGCTGCCACCTTAGCTTTAGCGACAGTAGCCTGTCTGGCGGGTTTTATCCCTGCGCTGCGCGCGAGCCGGGTAGATCCTACGTATGCACTGCGTTACGAATAAAGCGCCGTAATAGTGGCTTCCGAGCCGTGACTATAAGGAGCGGTGTACACAAGTTGGAATAAACTGGGACGGAGGTGCTGCGGCGATGTGTCCGTCTTGGCAACGGCTTATCTTCTTTTCGTTCTGCGCTTACTTACTAACAACAAACGCTTTCGCGATCTCAATCGAAGGGCGCGTGGTCAATTCGGAAACCAACGAACCGATCGCTCAAGCGGACGTAAAGCTCACTTGCCAAGAGGAACAAAGGTGGGGACGGTATTGCAAAGAGTTGAGCGGGAAAACCGCCTTCGACGGAAACTTCCATCTTGATCGGGTACTGCCGTTCCTTTACCGCTTGTCGACCACTGGCGCACCTGGCATGGTTGTTACTCGGTGGTCGCAACTCGACGTCGATCTAACCACGCACACGTCAAAGTCCGAGGCGGTTCTAAAACTCGCGCCCGAGGGCGGTATCACCGGCAAGGTTCTCGACGAAGCAGGTCAACCGAAAGCCGCCGTGGTCGTAGAAGCATATCGGCAATTCGTGACGGGTGCCCGGACCCAAGTGACGTTCGTTTCGAAGGCAATCACAAACGACAACGGCGTGTACGTACTGCGTTCACTTCTCGCCGGCAATTACTACGTGGCAACACCGCTCCCACACGAAGATAAAAACGACTCGACCCATCCGTACCTCTTTTTTGCGCCCAATACGCTAGGTTTGGATCAGGCTAGTGTTACCCACGTCGATAATGGCCGAATCGCCTCTAGTGTCGATCTCCATCTGCGTCCAGTCTCGTTTTTTCGACTGCAAGGCAGGGCGCAAATGGAAACAGTCGGCTCCGTTGCATCCGACCCGCCGCAACTTCATCTGGATGCCCGCGACAGCTCCGGCGCTTCCCTGCCCGGCAGAGAGATTATTCTCAATTCCGATGGCAGCTTTCAAACCGACGTGCTGCCTGGATCTTACACATTCCGACTTACGGGCGCGTTGACTTTGCCGCAATCAAAGAGCGTTCGGAAGGCGGCCTCTGGCCCGACAGTCCACCTCCTGGCGAAATCAGATATTGAAGTCAGCGGCAAAGATCTGTTAGGCCTCATTGTTTTGATTCCGCCGCCCATCACCGTCACGGGTCGCGCATACCTGGAGGGGACGAATGAACCAAATCTGCTGCGGGGCAGTGTGACACTGCGACCGGTAGAAGCGGATGCGATCGGAGGATATCTCAGCGCGGACCTGCAAACTGATGGCAGCTTTGTCATCGCTAATTGCGACCCGGCGAACTATGCTGTTCGTTTTACTCCGCCTTCTGGGACTTACGTTAAGTCGATCGGGTTCAATAATCACGATATTACAACTCAGACCCTCGACCTCTCTCGCGGCTACGGGGGCGAGTTGACGATTGTCATTCGCTCTGGAGCCGCCTCGCTGAGCGGCACGGTCTTAGATTCAGGCGTATCCGAAGCCAGTGGGTCGCAAAAATCGTTCGAGGTGACGCTTGTTCCAGATCTCTGGAACGAGAACGGTCTCGCACCGGTGCGGCACGCCTCCAGTAAGGATGGGCGCTTCACTTTGAGTGGAATTGCTCCGGGGCACTACGTTGCAATTGCAACCAGCGGCGTCGATTCGCATATCTGGGAGAACGCTCAGTTTGTGCATGAAATGCAGTCGCGCGGGATCATGGTCGATTTAGCGGAGAACGATCGCCAGCAGCTTGCTGTCCCCTTCCTGACATTCGATGAACTCGATCAACTGCAGACTCGCTTAGGGATCAATTACGAATAGAGCCCGAGCTTTCTTTCAAGTTATCTACCCTGGATTCTGTCGGCGGCCGGATTTCCGCTGAAAGGTCGAGGTTGGGCGATGAAGGTGGCGATTGGACAGGCAGAATGACAAAATATCAAAAGCCATGTCACTCACCGACGATCTCGCCATCATCGCCCGCCAGGAAGCGGCCCTGCAATTCTCCCGTTTCAACGAAGAAAACGCCTGGCAATTAGGTACCCGCCTGAGGCAGATGGCGGTCACACGAAAACTAACACTGGTAATCGACGTTCGACGCTTCGGCCAGCCGCTGTTTTATTGCGCGCTGCCCGGTACGTCTCCGGACAACCCGGTTTGGGCGCAGCGCAAAGCAAATACGGTGGCGCGCTTTCATCGCAGTTCGTATTACATGGGACTGGAACTGCTGTTGAAAGGCGTGACGCTGGCCGAGCGTTTTGGGCTGACTTTAAACGAATTCGCGGCCCACGGTGGTTCGTTCCCGATCAGTTTGATTGGCACCGGCGTCATCGGCGCCGCTACCGTTTCCGGTCTGCCACAGCGCGACGATCATCAGTTCGTGGTGGAGGCCCTGTGCGCTGAAACCGGCAACGATTTCGCACAATTTCAGTTGCCGGCGCCCCAAGCGCAAGGCTGAAATGCACCACTTGCACTTGGTGTCAGCCAAATCAGATAACCACCTCGGTTGAAATGCACCAGTTTGTTTCGACTGCTATCCAAAAAATCCCGCGGATCGTACCGAATGGAGACTTCGCCACGTCAAATTCGGATATCAGGAGTCTTACAACTACCTCCGCAGGGGCAGATCATACAGAAACAAGCTTGGCGTAAAGTAAACAAAACCTAGGGGTTTGCTCTTTCTGGCAGAGAGGGTGGCGAAGATTAATATAAGGCAAATTGCACTTGGTTAGCAGATTGCAGCATCAAAGCTGTAGAACATCGCCGAACACAGGCGAGGAAGTTGGAGTTGAAGGAAATGACAATTTGTAGAAATTGCGGATGCACCGCTGCACAGGCAGCGGCCGATGCGTTGGTCCTGGGTTTTCAGGAAGAGTTCGAAGCGGGTGCTTATAGCTGCTGCCAAGTCGTGGTTTGGGCAGATGAGCAATGGCTCGCCTGGGCTGAAGCGGCTGCCGAAGATGGCAAGTCGCAAGAAGAAGCCACTAAGCCTCTCGAGGTTATGGACTGCCCTGGTCTGGTACCCGTTCGTCTTCGTGTTTTCCCCAAGCCTGATTAAGCAGTTGCTGAAATCCTGCCGCCGTTTGATGATGAAGGCAGCATGACGCAACTAAATTACGCAGGCGCTATCGATCAGGTGGTTGCCGGTGCGGTCGGGGCCTAGAGGACGATCCGCACCGGTGTTTGAACGTTTTTTGCGAGCGCGGGCACTGGTTCCTTCAACGTTGAGAACCAAGTATAAATGCTTACTTTGAACCGGCCTGATGCTCAAGTGGCTAGAAAAGTCTGTTCTTTGCAATGCGCTTGTGATTCACTAGATTAGTACGCTTATCTTTATTACTGAGTTTGTTTCCTCGCTTTGTTTATTGCGGGAACAAATGCTTTGTATCGAGTACGGATACGGCAACGGTCGACTTCACATGGGTCGCGACACGGCTCACTTGAGTTTCCACGGAGTTTCTCATGAAGTCAACAGGCGGTCACCTGCCTAAGGTCCTGATTGTCGAAGACGAAGCAATCATCAGCCTTGATATTAAGCGGTTATTGTCGAGTTCCGGCTATGGCGTAGCCGCCGTAGCGGCGACCTCCGAACAGGCTATTCGAGCTATCGAGACCACCCCGCCCGATTTGGTGCTGATGGACATTCATCTGAAAGGCACTAAGGACGGAATTGAAACGGCTCTTCAGATCCGCGACACATTTCGTTTGCCAGTGGTTTTTGTGACAGCCCACGCTGACAAGGCCACCCTGGAACGGGCTCGGGAAACGGAGCCCTTCGGTTACATTGTTAAACCGATTTCGGCGCTGAGTTTAACCAGCACTATTGAAATGGCGCTGCACAAACATCACGTCGAGCGGCAGCTCGAAGAACATCGCGCTTGGCTAACGACGGTGTTGCAAAGCATTCCCGATGCGGTGGTTGTCACAGACCTGGCTGGGATAGTTCAGTTTCTGAACTCGGCGGCAGAACAGATGCTGAGCGTTCCCCGTATCTCCGTAGTTGGCCAGCCGGTCGATGCCGTTTTGCAGCTTTCCAGTGGCGACCGCGAAAATATTGCCTCGCGAATTTTGGACAAGGCCGAATGGGGCAATCGTGTGTCTCTTCCAAAAGATACTTTACTTGCCCTTCATCCCCACGGGACCCGAATTCCGGTGGAGGGAGATGTAGCTGTGAGTTACAACGGCGAGCAGCCTGCGGGTGCAATTTTCACGCTGCGCGACGTTTCGCGTCGAGAGCAGGAAGAAAGCATCGAGCGTCAGGAAGAAAGAATGTCGGCGCTTGGCCGCTTGGCCAGTAATATTGCGCACGATTTCGCCAGCCTGCATAGCCTCCTCGGCACCACTTGCAACGAATTATCCACTTTGGCCAATTCCCTAACAGGCGAACAGCGCACGAGGTTGTTGGATAAAACCGATACCATTGCGCGTGTCAACGCGATTGGCTTGCTTATGACCGAGCAATTGACCAGCTTAAGCGCTCAGCCCTCGGTTCGTGCCACTTTAGTCAGCGCGTCCGGCATTGTCGCTTCGGTCGAGCCACTTTTCAACAAGCTACGCACTGGCAACTTGCAGGTGGACATTCACTTGACCGACGAATCGACCCTCGTGCTCTGCCATCCCGACCGTTTGTCGATCCTGTTGGTGAACGTGTTTCTCAATGCGCGTGAACGAATGTCAGGGTCGGGGCGCGTCCGTATTTCGACTGGGCAGATCGGCAACCGCGTGTCCATCGTGTTTGAACTGGAACATATGGGCGATCCTTCACTGAATGCGCTGGCTTTTCCGCTGGAGATGGAGAATCCGGATTTCAGCTTGTCCATAGCGCAGGCTCTGGTTGCTGCCATGGAAGGAACCATTACCTTTACGTCTTTGTCAGACACTCAGGGCCGGGTCGACATTCTCTTGCCTCTGCAATACGCCAGCCAAGATTTCGTAAAAGCCATGAACCGGCGTGGTACGGCTTTGTTGGTTGGAACAGACCTCACGCTATTTGGCAGGATGGAGGAGTGGCTCGAAGGAGTGCATTACGGAGTGATCCGCTGTTCGAGCGCTGCGGAGGCTTTGCTCCTAGGGCAGTTGTACGACAACAAAATCGATTGCGTGGTTAGTGACGCGGAAGGCGTGTCCGCGGCGAATCGGCGAAAACTGCGCTCGTTCTTTTCGAACAGGAACTCGGCCGCTAAGTTTGTTCGTCTCATACCGCAGGAACAGCCAGACGAACCAGGTTGGCAGTCGTGCCTCAAAATGCCGCCCGCTTCCGTTCTGGAGCGTCTCACTAGTTTACTTAGCATCAATGACCGTAAATTGAAAGCTTCGAAGTAACCCTATTATTTTTCCTACTTCAACTTTCGCGCGAAGAAGTCTGCGGTCGCGCGGTAAGCCTCCAGCCAATGCTCATGGCGCAGAAAATCGTGGATCTCGTTGGGGAAAATGAGTTCTTCAAAGGGCACGTGCCGCACACGTAAAGCGTCCGCCAATATCTCCGTCTGCTGGAACGAAACGTTGCGGTCGTCATCGCCGTGAATCAGCAGAACAGGGCTCTTCCAGTTGTCGACGGACGCCATGGGGGACGAATCATACGCCAGGCGCAGCGCTTCACGGAATTCCTGTTGCGCTTTCGGATCGCCGCCGGTGGGAGCACCGATGGATTCGCGCCAACTGCTCCAATCGTGAACACCATGGAAGTCTACGCCAGCCGCAAACAAATCGGAAGCGCGCGAAAGCCCCATGGCGGTCAGGTAGCCGCCGTAGGAACCGCCCCACAAGCCGATGCGTGCCGGATCTACGTCGGCCCTGTTCTTCAAGAAAAGGCCGGCTCCCAGCACATCGTTGTACTCGCTGCCGCCCTGCGCGCCATAGTTCAAGGCTTCGCGAAAATTCAAGCCGTAACCGATGCCGCTGCGGTAATTCACCGAGAGCACCACGTAGCCTTGGCTCGCCAGAAATTCGTTCATTGCGAAGGCATTTGAGTAGTAGTACATGTAGTGAAAGCCGAGCAGCATCTGACGGCGCGAACCACCATGAAAGAAAGCTAGTGCGGGATGCCGTTCGCCGGCTCTGGCATTGGGCGGGACGAAGAGTTGGCCATGCACGACCATGCCATCAGCGGCCGTAATCATAACGGCTTGCGGTTTCACGAGACTTGATGCAGGAAAGTCGGCGGGTATGAGATCGTCCGCCAACGACTGCGTCTTACCGGAATTCAAGCGCAGCATGGGATGCGCCTTCTCGTGAAAACTTGACGAGAGGAAGAAAAGCGCCGAGTCATCGGAAACCGGCTCCGGCGCCCAATCGATATGTTCGCCGCTGGTTAGTTGTTTTGCCGCCGCTCCACTTTGTAAACCTATGCTCCACAGATGACGGCCGTCAATATCGCCGATATTCGTTGCGTAGTAAATGGTCTTGCCGTCGTTGGAGAGAGAAACGTGCTCTACCTCGCCGTCGCCTGGAGTGAGTTCAACGGCTGTGCCGCCCGCTGCCGGAATGCTGTAGAGATGGCACCAGCCGTTACGTTCCCAAGGAAAGACTAACTGATTTGTGGCTGTCCACCAAATCTGTTGATTTGAGACGACGTCGTGAAACACGCTGCCCACGCCAGGTTGGGCGCGAAATAGCTGCTGTGCTGCGGCGCTCTTGAGATCGACCAGGCGAATCGACCAAGGCTCACCTTCGCGCTCTGGGCCTAGGCCGACTCTTGCGGAAAAGCCAGATGGCGTGCGCAGGTAGGCGATGTGCGTGTCATCAGGCGACCAAGCGGGTTCTAAATCGTAGTCAGTGCTCGCGTCGAAATAGCGAACCGAGCGATCCTCCAGTTCGTAAACACCAACAAAGCTATGACCCTGCCGCATGGTGACAAATGCCAGCGACTTACCATCGTGCGACCAGCGGAGATCGGTCTGGTAGCCTTTTTGCGTCACAATATTCTTCACCTCCTCGCCCGTTGGCTGCATGCTGAAAATTTGTCCCGCGCGCGAAAAAACAATCAGACCGCCAGAAGGTGACACCACGGGCGCGCGTCCAGTGGTTAGTTTTTTGAGAGCTGAGCCATCTGCGTTAGCAAACCAGATTTCCTGCTCGGGAGTAGTGGCACTGAGATTTGGATTCGGATTTTCGCCGCCGTTTTCCAGATCGCCGCCACGTACAAAAACGAGGTACGACGCGTCATGCGCCCATGCCAGTTCGCCGATTTCTTGACCGTCGTCCTGCGTGAAGCTAGTGAGGCGGTGCGCTTTCCAATCGGGCGCCGCAGCGACGAACACGTTACGCTTTCCTTGTTCATTCTCCAGCCACGCAACTTTTGATCCGCTGGGCGAAGCAAGCGGCGCGCTGGCAAACGGCGCACTCATTACTTGGTTCAACGTGAATGGACCGCTGGCGGCAAACAGGCTCGAAGCAATGAGAGGGAGGAGCCCACGCGGGATTTTGAAGAATCGCATAGATTTGTCGGTTCTTCATAATACCCAAAGGTGCGGCGAAGGCTAGCGCCGCAATCCGTTTCTGAGATCAATCGTGCTCAAAAAGGTCACTGATGCGGGACGCTTTCATCAAGCGGACGCCTAGGTCTTCGAGTTCAGGGAGAGAGAGGCTGCCAAGGCGCTCTTCGTTCGTGCCGGAGAGGGAACCGAACCGCGCAGCGATCTGGCGACGAAGCAAAAGGAGAGCCTCTTCGCGCCGTCCCAATTGGCTGCCTTCTCTCAGACCCTTCTCCATGCCCTCTCGAATGGCCGGGCCAATCACCTTATGATCCATGATGTCGTTAAGAATTGGCATATGTTTCGCCTCGTTTCGAACGGCCTTCTCTAGCCCTCTGATCCCGGCAAGCAGCAGGACCTTAGAAAAGGCTGTACTCTCTCCGCCTTTAATTCTAACAACGCGATCAAGAATTCGACGGATGGTTTCAGGACGTTCCGCATAGCGCGCCAGAATGGCCACGACCGCATCCGCGTGAAAAGGGCTGTCCACGAGGGTCTCAGCATTTAGCGACCTAATATCGACGATCTTGTAAAAGCAGACATGCTGCGGTCCCACCAAAGCCGACTGCATACGCATCGGATCGCTGCCCACATAGAGCACATATTGCTCTCGGAAATTGTTTGTGCATCCGGTACACGCGCAACGAATATTCGGCCATTCGGAGAGGCAGCAACCAGTCATTTGCACTCTGCAACTCCATGGAGATGAGCCGCCGCGGTTTCTTGGTGGTCACAAAGAGCAGATCGACCCGAGTCTGCATTACCTCTGGCAATTCGACGTTGAGCCAGCGACCACTCCCTGCGCCGGTGATGTCCTTAAAAATGGAATTTTTCCGAATCCATTAGCAGGGATTTCCGAACAGTATCGTATTCGTGCATTCGCCACTTCAATCTTGCACGCACTGCAAATACAAAAAGGGCCAAGCAGCGAACCGCTCGGCCCTTTCGTTTGCTAACTACTTTCTTTTTAGTGAGGGCAACCCAGCGCCTTCACTTCAGCTTCGGGCACCGGACGGGCGTTCTTCACGGCCGGCGGCAGCACTGTGCTGTTGTGAGGTACCAAGTAAATTTCGACGCGGCGATTCTTGTCAGCTTCGCTCGTCTCAGATCCCTTGCGTTCTTGCGTGTTGGACGTACCGCACTGGCCAGTACGCGGTTCAGAAGTTTGGTCGGTGCCCACGATATCCATCTTGATTCGCGAGACGTCGACCTTACCACAAGTGCCCGTACCGCCGCTCAAAATCGCTGCGGTGTTCAGAACGCGCTGTTCATCCAGAGTTGGTCCGGTGGTAGCGGCTCTACGGCCCTTCCTCTTGCCGACAGCGATCCGCTCGGCTTCATCCGTGTCGCGATGCCCAACCAGGATGATGTCGTAGTCGCCGTTCGCCATGCGCGATGCCGCGTCGTCAATCAGCAAGCGCTTAGCGCAATTGTTGACACGGGCATTGTTCTTCGCGAAGATCGCGTCATCGAGGCGTACAAACGGCGGCGTGCAATTCACCGCGATGTTCGTCGTCTGCGACGCCGTCTTGCCTTGTTCGTCCGTCACCGTTAAGGTGGCGACGATCGATTTGCTCTGCGCCTGCGCGCTTTGCTCAAAGTTCAAGCTCGAGGCATCAAACACCGCATTCGGGCTGCTGTCGTTGGTGACGCTACCCTCGCTCACGGTCCACTTGTAAGTCAAGTTGCCGCCGCAAGCAGAAGATTGCGCAACGCCCGAAAGGTTCGCCTGCTTCACACCATCGGCGCCACAAGCCGCAGCGGGCCCAGTGAGCGTGGTGGGTGAAGCGGAAACGCTGCTGATGGTCGGACCAGCCTGAGTTACCGTCACACTTGCACTCGCCATAACAGGCGCGACTGGCGCGGGGGCAGGCGGGGGAACCCAGCACTTAACCGGGAACTTCTTCGGTCTCTCCATGGGAGGGGGCGGAGGAGTTGTGTCAGTGACTGTTACTTGAACGTTCGAAGTGCCGACCGAAGGAGTGAAGGTCAAGTCAGGCGACGTACTGCTCTGTGACTGGCCATTGATCGTCCAAGCATAAGCAAGCTTGCGATCGGAGGCTGGAATACTGGCATGCAACGTAACAGGCTTGCCAGGACAGAACGCACCCGAGGAACCGCCATCGCCGCCAGTAACAGAGGCTGAAGGCAGCGGCGGAGGAGGCGCCGGAGCGGCAGGCATGGGCGGGCACTTGGTCTCGCCGGCGTAGAATACTAAGCCTAATGTTGCCTGAATGCCGTCCACTTTAGCCTTCGCGGGAATGTAAACGCCACCGCCATTAAAAGCGTTCGGTAAACCGTAGGTTGGGTCGCGGCTGATCAAGCCACGCACGTCGAAACGTGCGCCCACGTGTTCAGTGAAATGCCATTTCACGCCACCGCCAAAGTTGACGCCGACTTGCAAATTGTCATTCAAACCCTGTGCCCGATAAAGCAGAAGATTGTTAGGCTGATTGGCCAAGTTAATCGCCTTTGACGTGGGCGTGAATTGAATGCCATCCACACCTGCCGTCAAATACGGTTGGACCTTCGATCCACGCGGACGCAGATTCCAAACCGGATCAAATCCAAACGTCCAATTGCGCGCTCCGAACGAGTACGGCGAGATCGGTCCACCCGCTCCGGAGAGACCAGTCGGAATGGTGCCGTTCGATTGCGCGAAATTAACATTCGCTACCGAGTAGTCCATCCATAATTCAAGACCCAGATACTTATACGGGTTATAGGCGATACGACCGCCCCATACACCGCCGTTAGTCATCTTCGTATCCAACCCGCGGTTCACTTGCCCGTAGACCTGAATACCTCCGAACGGGTCGAGTTCCCACAAGTCCGGGTATTGGTCCTCTCCATCGGCCGTTTTAACCGTAGTTTTCGTAGTGTTTGCATCTTGCGCAAAGACAGCTGTGCCCGAGCACAGCGTTAGGCACAAGAGCGCTGAACTGATCGGCCAACCTTTGAGCCGAGTAATCATGCTTCTCCTCCAAACGAGAATTTAAGAACCATACTTCATTAGATAACCTCTAGCGTAAAACATTACAACATCGGCTTTACGGCTATATCTTTAACCAATCTTACTTCGGACAGCCAAGCGCTTTTACCGCAGCAGCCGAAAGCTGCCCTGCACTACGAGCCGCCGGCGGCAAAACCTGGCTCCCTTTCGGTACTAAATAAACCTCCACGCGCCGTTCCTTGTCTGCTTCGGTCACCTCCGCTCCCCGGCGTTCCACTGTTTGCGAAAGATTAGAAGTCCCGCACAGACCTGGATCGAAGGGTGAAATCTGGCCCGTCCCAGCCGCGCTGACGCGAATCTGGGAAAGATCGAGATTGCCGCAAACGCCATGATTCCCTGTAAGAACGGCCGCTACGGACAACAATCGCTGCTGATCCAGTGTGCTGCTCCGCGGATTGCCGCGCGCCGTGCTCGGCACACTTTCCAGTTCATCCGCGCTCCTATGACTCACCAGAACGATGTCGAATGCCGAGCCCGCTTGCGGGGCAGCCTGTTCGATCAATATGCGCTTCCCGCAGTTATTGACGCGCGCGCTATTCTTGGCAAAAATTACGTCTGGCAGGCGCTTGTACTGAGCTGGATAATTTACTGTAAACGACCCTATTTGCGAAGCGGATTTGCCAGTTTCATCAGTGGCGGTGACAGTGGCCGTAATGGTCTTCGTTTGGCCAGCGCCGGGTTCGAAACTCAAGCTAGCCGTATCGAACGTCGCGCTCGGACCAGCGGTATTCGTCAAACTTCCTTCGCTCACCGTCCACTTGTAAGTAAGATTGCCGCCACACGGCGACGACGCGACATCGGCCGCTAGAATTACGGTCTGGCCTATCGCAGAATCGCTGTTGATATTGACCACGTTGGGCGAAGCCGTGACGCCGCTAATCTTTGGCAGCGTGTAGTCTTGGATGGCCAGCGTTTTGGGACCGACTCGCAAAATACGCGCCGGATCGCTGGCGTCAGATACCTCGACCTCGAACTCAAAATCGCCGGCATTGTTGGGGGTGAACGAAAGGTCCGGATTGTTCGTTCCTACAGGTTGTCCGTTTACTTTCCAGGCGTACGAAAGCACATGGCCGGCTGGGTCGGTAGCAGTCGCATGCAGCGTCAGCACGCGCCCTTGACACAATTGCCCAGTGGCTCCAGTCAACTCGCCCGGGTTCAGCGGCTGTAGTGTCGCCACAGGTTTGGGCTGGACGGCGGGAGCTAAGATGTGCGCCTGCCAAAAGTAGAACACCAAGCCAAACGTCGCCTGCAAGCCGTTTAGGTGAGATGAAGGGACATTCGCAAAACCAAATGCTGGATTACGTTCGAACAGTCCGCGCGCATCGAGCCGCAGACCCAGATGGGGCGTTAAGTGATATTTGAAACCGCCCCCGTAGTTAAAGGTAAATTCGGTGGTCTTTTCAACACCGGGCACCGCCGCACGCGCCTGTTTAGTGGGAACGAACCAACTCGGTCCCACGCCCGCAGTCACATAAGGCCGCAGACGCGAACCACGAATGGCGAAGTTGTAAACCGGGTTGACGGAGAAGGATTGGATCTGATCGCCGAAAACGGACGACGCCTCGCCCACCCGGTTGAACGAAGTCACGCGCGCATTGTTCACCGAAAAGTTGTAATTTGCTTCCAGTGAAAAATGCTTCGAGAAGTTGTACGCCGCACGTCCGCCCGCGGTACCGCCCTTAACCAACTTCTCCGAAAATCCCGTTTGGTTGATTCCGCCAAAAAAACTGGCCCCGCCGAACGCGCTTAGCTCAAAAATGTCGGGATTCTTTTCGGTATATATATATTTTGGCGCGCTTTTGGTGGACGCGTCTTCCTCCTGCCCCAATAGGTCGCAAGCAGACACGCAGCAACAAATTAATAAGAGGTAGGGCAACCGTTTCTGACGGAACACCCTACCTCTTCTTTTGGACAGGACTATAGCGGGCACCAACCTTAAATCTTACCGAATCATCCCGCTAGTTGCGAAACAATACGCCAAGATCGCTGGTAATTCCATACAACCGGTTGGTCGCCAGATCGGGAATCCAAAGCTTGCGGATACGGGTTGAGGGCAGCGCGCTCACCCGCTGCGACCAGGTATTGCCGTTGTCATTCGACTCCCAAAGGTGGCCATACTGCACTGCGTAAACGAGACTGCCGGAGCCGTAAACCACAGAATTTACAGTGGATGCGGGCATTCCACCGGGGTTGGCCTGCCACTTCGCGCCTTCGTCGCTCGAGGAAAAAAGACCAAGACGGGTCGCTACCAGAATGGGCGAGGCCGCATCAGCCGCCAGCGCAACATCCTTCACGTCGCCGGGAGAAGCCGGCAGATTGAGCGCTGTCCAATGCTCACCGAAGTCTTTAGAAATAAACAAACCGGCATCGGACCGTGCCACCAAACGTCCATCGGCGTTTGGCGCCAGATACAGTCCACTCACCGCAGATGAGCCTGCCACCTCAGCCATGGTCCAACGTTCGCCGGCGTCTGAACTCTTCAGCAACCCGAGATTGGTGGCCGCAAAAATGAAGTCTTTGTGGCCGTCTTTGACGGAATAGACTCCATGAATCTCCTGCGGCGAAATCAATTTCACAACCTCGACTGGCTTGCGAGGCACCGTTTTGCGCGTCGCTGCCTTGGCGCGTGTCTTCGAAACAACCGGCGCCTTCTCGGACACCCTGCTGGGTTCAATCAATTTAAAGGGCAACGGCTTCCAGATCAGGCCGCCATCGATCGACTTATACATCCCACGCGGCGATGCCGCCAGTAAAATGCGCTCTTCACCGGGTAACGAAGTGATCGTTGTCAGATGGACTGCATTCAAGCCCTTTACGCCCATCATTTGCGACCAGCTTTCGCCTTTATCTCTGCTTTCAAACAGGCCGCTGGTTTCGCCGAGTGCGCTTTCTAGCGCGATCAATTTGTCACCGTCAGTCGTAACACCGGAAATGGTGCGGTCGACGAAGCCGTGGTTCAACATTTTGATCTTCTCGCCGGTTTCACTCGCCCGCGAAAGACCTTCGTACTCCATGGCCATGTACATGCTACCGGGATTCGCCGGGTCAAATACGATCGCGTTGACTTGTTCTTTGGTCAGCAGTTTCCAGGTTGCGCCCATGTTCGGACTTTTGAACAGGCCCATGGTGGTCCCGGCGTAAATCAGTTTGTCGCTTTGCGGATCTTTGCGAATCACGTGTGTACGCCGCTGACTAAAGGTCAGCCCCATCACCTTTCGCCACTGGTCACCGCGATCATTGCTCGTATAGATGCCGCTACAGGCGCTAGCGAAAACATTATTCGGATCGGCCGGATTGATGTAAATGGAGAAGACATCGGAATCGTCCGTCATACCGGTGTGGATCGAATGCCAGGTCTTACCCCCATCCGTGGATTTCCAAGGTAAATGCGAAGTTCCAGCGTAAAGAATGTCAGGATCTTTTGGATCAATCGCGGTGGCAGTGATGCCGCCCATTTCGAGATTTTTGGGATCGGATATGCGTGTCCAGGTGGCGCCGGAATCGTCGCTCATCCAAACGCCGCGCAGCGTTCCGGAGATAAAGCGGGTTGGTTTACTCGCCGCCGCCACGATGGAGCGCACACCGAAGTCCTTAATATCAGGAACCGGAGCCCAGGTATGCCCTTGGTCATGACTTGAAAACATCGCCCCGCCATCCGCCGAGATAATGCCCGCCAGAAAGTGGTTGGAATCGTTGGGGTCAACCAGCACCGATGTCACTTCTGTTAAGTTGCGCTTTGGAAAATCCAAAAGCGACCAACTCTCACCGGCGTCTTCGCTTCGGAACAGCAGCGAATTCATACCGCCAGCAAGGAGAAAGTTCGGTTTTTCTGGATCGAGAGCCAGACTGGTTGCCGTGCCGCCAAACGGACCGGTGATGTGCCAGTCCGGCGCCGGAGCGTCAAACGCAGCGGCTATAGAAAATGTAATCAGAGAACTGCTTATAAGGATTGGGAAAAGTTTGCGTCTTGTCATTTTTGAAACAAATAGCTGTGTCTTCAAAGAGAAGTCTAGGAGATTTGGAGAAAATCTCCGGCTGGAGAGATCCTCTGACTTATATAGCTTATCGTTTCATCGACCGAGTTGGTGAAGGAGCAAGTAAATTTTCTTACTTCAGTTATATACATTCACGATACTTACCTCGAAAATCCTACGCAAAAGCGCTCAATGGCCAATTAAGGCAGCGACCTTGTCGCGTAGGGTTTTCAAATCAACTGGCTTAGGCAGAGTGTCCTTGGCTCCCAGGAGACGAGCTACGTGCAGATATTCACCCCCGCCATAACCAGACATCGCCAGAATCTTGACTTGCGGAAAATCTTTTCGAACAAGCCTGATTGTTTCAATCCCCTCCTGGTCCGGCATGACGAGATCCGTAATCAACAGGTCGAAAGGGTGCTCTTCGAGTTCTGCCATGGCGGCTTTTCCGGTATCACAGCAAACGGTCGCATAGCCAGCCGCTTCGAGCGCGTCGCGGAACAGGTGGCGAATCCCCTCTTCATCGTCAAGAATTAAAATGGTCTTGGATCTCTTGGACGGCGCTAGAACAGACCTTACTTTCTGTAAGAGTTCCAGCGAAGAGAATGGCTTGGCCAGGAAATTCTTGCCTTTATCCGGAATTCCATGTTGCGCGAGCGCTTCGTCGTTGTAACCGGACATGAAAAGCGCCTTCATCGTGCTTCGCTGCTCCAACAGAAACTCGGCTAGATCTTGCCCGTGCATCCTGGGCATGACAATATCGGTTAGCAGCAGATCGACCGAGCCAAGATGCTTTTCCGATTCCAAAATGGCTTCAGGTCCGCTGCGGGCTTCAAAGACTTGGTAACCCATTTGCCGGAGAATCGCGCTGGCGTACTGCCTAACATCAGCATCGTCCTCCACCACTAGGATGGTTTCTGTGCCTTTCAGTTCGTCCATCGAAATCTCCTTCTGTTCTATGTGGGAAGTCTCTCCATCCGCGATCGGAAGATAAACGGCAAATTGACTGCCTACCCCGACCTGGCTGGACGCGCTAATGTGACCACCGCTTTGCTTAACAATCCCATATGCCGTAGCAAGTCCTAGCCCGGTTCCCGAACCCTTGGCTTTCGTTGTGAAAAAAGGCTCGAAGATGTGCTTCATGGTTTCGGTCGACATTCCGTAGCCACTGTCCTTCACGCGCACTAGCGCATAGTTCCCGAGATCGACATCAGGGTGAAACCGTTTATATGATTCATCCAGATAGGCCGTGCCTGTCTCGATAGTGAGCGATCCACCCCCTGGCATAGCGTCACGTCCATTGATCGCCAGGTTCAAAATCACCTGTTCGAATCGTGCCGGATCAAAGCTTACCAAATTTTTGGTATCGGCGAGCTGCCACACTATCTCAACGTCTTCCGGGATCAGACGTTCGAGCATCGGCTTCATCGACTCCAGCGACGACGCGATATTAATGATCTTCGGCTCAAGCACTTGTTTCCTGCTGAAGGCTAACAATCGTGAGGTGAATTCGGCCGCCCGCTCGCCGGCCTTCAAAATATTGCGAACCACGCCCTTAACGTTGTCGGCAATTTCGGCGTTACCGAGAAGGATTTGCGAGTAACCGTTGATAACCGTTAGCAGGTTGTTGAAGTCGTGCGCCACTCCGCCCGCCATGCGGCCGATGATTTCCATTTTTTGAGCTTGTTGCAGTTGCTCTTCGAGCACCACTCTCTCGCTGATATCCAGTGGCATCACCAGCCTGGCGGGTCGCCCGTCAAACAGGAAGGTGTGGGTATGAATCTCGACCGTGAGATTCCTGCCACTCTTCGTTTGGTGCCGCCAGACGCCCGAATAGTCAAGTCCAGCCTTTAGACCGCTCATCGTGTGGGTGAGCGCCGGGATATCTTCCGGCGGACGAATATCGCGAATAGTCAGTGAAAGGAATTCTTCTCTTGAATACTCATACTTTTGAATTGCGGCATCGTTCACAGCCACGAACGCCCAGGTTTCTGCGTCGCAAACCCACATCGGGACGGGACTGTTTTCGAACAAAAGCTGGTAGCGCTCGGCACTCGCTTTGAGCGCTTCTACGGCTTGTTTGCGCTCGGTGATATCGCGCTCAATCGCAATCCAGTGCGTATACCAACCTGTTTCACCAGCAACCGGGACAATGTCCATTTCGAGCCAGAATTCTGCGCCGCTTTTCGTGTAGTTGATGAGTTCGGCGCGCACCGGTTTCCATTCTCGAAGAGCGGCCCTCACTCGGTCCAACTCCTGACGGCTCGTCTTCGGCCCTTGCAGAAGCCGCGGGCTTTTCCCTAGCACCTCTTCCCGGGAATAACCGGTTTTGCGGACAAAGGCATCGTTGACGTACAGTATCCGCGGCCCTGGTTCGTCTTGCGGTTCCGCCTCGGTGATGAGAACGATATCGTTCAAACGGCTGATACAGGTTTCCAGCAGGTCGGGCGGGAGCGCTTCGGAGGGTCCCATAGAATTAGCATTGCATTCATCGGGCCGTTGGAAAGAGCTACAAACAAGAAAGAAGTCGGCTGGATTGCTGCCAGGGATTGCGGAATTTCACCCAGCGCGATATGGCGCAAATCCCAAGCTTTGACATTTAATTTATACAAAACCTTGAGACTTTTGGGAAAGTCTAAGAAAGACTCGAGCCGGAACCAGCGGGGACGAGCGTAACGTCTTCCAGGTTCCCGGTCCAACACGCCTACCACGTCACTTACATGAGTGGTCGGGTTTAGGTCCGAAGTGAGCCGCTGCGAATCCGTCCTACTGGGAATCTTGATGCGTCAGCATCGAATCAGCGAGGCGCTACGATAATTTCGATGAAGATCCTGCTCCTCCTGCTGAGTTTGCAGACTTTGCTCTCTGCCCAAAGCAACACCCACTGGTATGACCACGCCGTCATTTACGAGATCTACCCGCGCAGTTTTCAGGACACCAACGACGATGGCGTCGGCGATTTAAACGGCATCACGCAGCGGCTCGACTATCTCAAAGATTTAGGCGTTGACGCCATTTGGATCACACCATTTTTTCCGTCGCCCAATCTCGATTTCGGCTATGACGTTTCCGATTACACCAATGTCGCGCCTGAATACGGCACACTGCAAGACTGGGATCACCTCGTATCCGAAGCTAGGAAACGCGGCATCCGCATCCTCGTCGACTTCGTAGTCAATCACACCTCCGACCAGCATCCCTGGTTTAAAGAGTCCCGCTCCTCCCGCGACAATCGCAAGCGTGATTGGTACATCTGGAAAAGTGGCGGCGGTCCCAACGAACCTCCCACTCATTGGACCTCTATCTTCGGCGGCTACACCTGGACTTGGGACGCTCCAACCGAGCAGTGGTATTACCACATTTTTCTCCCTCAGCAGCCCGACGTGAATTGGGCCAACCCCGGGCTTCGTAAAGCTATGTTTGACGTGGTGCGCTTCTGGCTCGACCACGGTGCGAGCGGCTTCCGTCTCGACGCCACACCATATCTGTTCGAAGACCCTGCCTTCCCAGACGATCCCAATCCGCCAGCGCCGGGTGGACCTGCCGCGCTGGAACCATATAATTCCGGACGCCCCGAAAACCATCAGGTCTTACGCGAAATGCGCCAGATCCTGAACACCTATCCAGGCGATCCCGTGCTCCTTGGCGAATCTTCCACAGCGACCATTGAAGATCTTGCGAAGGTCTATGGAAAGAAGGGAGACGAGATTCAACTGCCCATGGACTTTCTTTTCGGCAATCTCACTAAGCTCAACGCCGCCACATTCAAAAAAGAAGTCGACTCCGCCCAACTCAAACTGGGCGGCCAAACACCGGTTTTCTTCTTTAGCAGTCACGACCATCCGCGCCAGTGGAGTGTCTTCGGAGATGGTACACATAACGATCAGATCGCTAAGTTGACTTCGGCGCTTACGCTCACACAACGCGGCGCCATTCTCCTCTATTACGGCGAGGAACTCGGTATGGAAACGATGCCGCCGAGCGAGCTAAAATCTGTACCCCTCGGTCCCAAGCGTCCTCGTGCCGATGACCGCGACGGAGAACGAACTCCTATGCAGTGGGATACCAGCTTGAACGCAGGTTTTAGTAAACGGTCGCCATGGCTTCCAGTCGAATCTACTTACAAAAAGTACAGCGTTGAGCACGAAAAGAAAGATCCCGAATCCATTTACTCGTGGTACGCCAGGCTGATCAAGCTGAGACACGATGACCCCGCTTTCCTCGACGGCAGCTACGTCCCTCTAGAATCCGGCAATCCGAATGTTTTCGTATTCGGCCGCAGAGCCGCCACTGGCGAAGCCGCGCTTGTCATTTTGAATACGAGTGCCAACAAACAAACCGTTCACGTCACTGGAATGCCCGGTCCCTGGCCCAAGTTCCAGCATGTTCTGATGTCGAGCCCGAAGGCTGTCGCCCCCACCTCACCAATCTTAACGATCGCCACTTACGGCGTCTTGATCGCCGAAGCAAAATAGCCCTTACTTCTTCGCCGCGTGTGAGTTCTTCTTCGTGGCCGGTTTGTGGCTGCCCGATGCGTGCTCTTCTGCCGTCTCTCGGCTCACAATCTTGTTGAAGTTGCTTTGCTCGCCACTCGCTGTTTCTTCTTGATACAACAGCGCCAGTTCTTCGTCATCGAACTTCTCGAACCACTCATCCCAGGAAATATGCTGAAGTTTATCTTCGCCAGTGTACCCAGGAAAATCAAGCCTCAGGATGCCGATGTCGCCGGCCTTGCCAGTACCTTTCACACAAGCAGGTTTCGCTCCCCGCGCCTCTGCCCATTGCTGAATTTCGTCGTGATCTGTCGTGGTGTGTGATTGTGCTTTCGTTGCCATGGAACTACCTCGCTGGTAAGATGCAACACGAAATTTAAGGTTTTCATCCTCGACATCAGGAAACTTTCGCAACGCTGACGCAATCCATCGCATGTGGCCACGTCCAAAAGAGAAAAGTACGATATTGCTGCCGCCGCTCGCCGACACTTTGGTTTTGAAAGTCTTCGGCCTGGCCAAAAGGATGCCGTTGACGCATTGCTCCACGGTCATGACACCCTGGTTGTCCAGCCAACCGGGTCCGGCAAATCCGCCATTTATCAGATCGCCGCAACGCTGCTGCCTGACCCGACGCTGATCGTCTCGCCCTTGATCGCGCTGCAAAAGGATCAAATGGATTCCATCAACGCGCAAAGCGCTGGCCGTGCCGCGCTACTCAATTCCACGCAAAGCGCCACCGAAACCGCAGAAACACTAGCCGCCATCCAAGCCGGTCAAATCAAATACCTCTTCTTAGCACCCGAACAACTCAGCAAACACGAAGTGACGGAGCAACTTCCATCCATCTCACTCTTTGTGGTCGACGAAGCACACTGCATCAGCGAGTGGGGTCATGATTTCCGGCCTGACTATCTTCAACTTGGTAACGTAATCGAGAAGTTAGGTCGCCCAGTGGTGTTAGCCATGACCGCGACCGCTGCGCCAGAAGTGCGTGAAGACATCATTGATCGCCTGCGCTTAAAGCAGCCCAAGCTATTCGTGCGCGGTTTTGACCGGCCGAACATTGCGTTGCGAGTCGACCATTTCTCAAGCGAGGACGAAAAGCGCGACGCTCTCATCCACCGCGTGAGCTGGGCCGAAAAGCCCGGCATCGTCTATGTGGCTACCCGCAAGAATGCCGAACTCGTAACGGAAGCGTTGACGAAGGAGCAAATTCCAGCTCTGTGCTATCACGGAGGCCTGAAAGCAAAGGAGCGCAGCGCCATCCAAGACCGCTTCATGCAAGAGGATGCTCTGGTGATAGTGGCAACTAACGCCTTTGGCATGGGCGTCGACAAACCTAAGTCGCGCTTCGTCTATCACTACGACATCGGTGATTCGCTCGATTCTTACTATCAAGAAATCGGCCGCAGCGGTCGCGACGGTGAACCCGCCGACGCCATTCTTTTCTACCGAGCCGAAAACATCGGCACTCAGAAATTCCTCGCCAGCGAAGCCAAACTCGACGCCAAAACGGTAGAAGAAATAACCAACGTCCTTCGCGACGAGAACGGTCCCGTCGAACCCGCTGAAATTTCCGACCAAATCGACATTTCCAAACGCAAATTAGCCAACACTCTGCACCGCTTGGAGGATGTCGGCGCGGTCGAAACTCTAGCTACCGGTGAGGTACAACTAGCAGCAGATGTCGATCTGATGGAAAGCTTCGAGGCCGCGTCCGACGAACAGCGCAAGAAACTCGAAAAACGCCGCCACCGCCTCGAACAGATGCAGCAATATGCCGAAACTGCTTCCTGCCGCCGCGAGTACTTGCTTCGCTATTTTGCCGACGACTTTACCGGTCCTTGCGGCAATTGCGACAACTGCACAAACCAATTCGCCAATTCGCAAGACGGCGAAGGCACCCGGCGCGAAGTGGCTTAGTTACTCCGGTAGCGTGTACTCAAGATCATAAAGGTGCTTCCCGCCCTCGATTTTCAGATTGAGCGTTCCGACGATATCCTTCCATCGGCGAAACTCCGCGACGAAAAACTTCTCGTGTGCCGCGAACCGCTCCGGCTCAAAGCCCGGTGAGTACTCGTGGATCCGCAACGTCTCATCGGTCAGTCGATGGACGCCGACGATCATTGTGGCCGGTACGTCGGCCTTCTGGAGCAACCGGCCCCACTTCGAGGTTGCCTGACCGTCACCGGCGAAGACGATTGCTGCGGGCGGGTCCGGTGGAACATATACCGTGACCTGCCTTCCACCGTCATACTCGAACAGCTCGGTGACAAACTCTCTCGATCCTGCGCCGATGGACTTGGCGGGAGTTCCGTCGGACTCACTGAGCTTGCGGTTGACGTGATTGCGTGCTTGCTTCTGCATGGGCCTTGGCTGATTTTTAGAACTTTGGAACTCCTACATATTTATTGTGAGTCACCTGGAGATGATCTGTCCCCGCCCTAGACAATCGGCGCCGCAAAACGGCCGGAGCAGGTGTGGATTGCCAAGCGTTTTCCCGCAGTTCTCATTACTCACGGCGATAATAAAGTTATGCAAGACGTCCTAACCATAGCCGGTCGCACTTTCCACTCCCGTCTTTTCGTGGGGACCGGAAAATACCGCAGCAAACAACTCATGGCTCGCTGTCACGCCGCAGCCGCCACCGAAATGGTTACCCTCGCTGTACGGCGCGTCAACCTCACAGATCGCAGCAAGGAATCCGAACTCGACTTTATCGACCGCTCCAAGATCCACATCCTTCCCAACACGGCTGCTTGTTACACAGCCGATGACGCTGTCCGCACTGCTCGCCTGGCGCAGGAAGTCGGCCTCTCGAACTGGATCAAGCTTGAGGTGATTGGCGACCAAAAGACATTGTTCCCGGATAACGAGGGTCTCCTCGAAGCTACCCGCACGCTAGTGAAGGAAGGCTTTATCGTTCTTCCCTACACCACCGACGATCTCGTCAATGCTCGTAAACTGATCGACGCAGGCGCTTCTGCAGTGATGCCTCTCGCAGCACCCATCGGCTCTGGCCTGGGTATTCAAAACGTTACGAATCTCAAAATTTTGCGTGAAGCGATCACCGAAGTACCGCTGATTGTCGATGCGGGCGTCGGCACAGCGTCGGACGCAGCCATCGCCCTGGAACTCGGCTACGACGGCGTACTTCTCAATACCGCTATTGCTGAAGCCGAAGATTCTGAGAGGATGGCGTTCGCCATGAAACTTGCGGTCGAAGCAGGCCGGGCCGCTTTCTTAGCAGGCCGTATGCCGCGCCGCGAATATGCAGTGGCAAGCAGCCCGATGGCTGGTAAGATTGGCGCCGCCGTTTAGAGATTTACTTGGGTACCGTATATTCGAGCGTGCGAGCGCTCATCTCGTCGTTGCGGTGTACCTCGACGTATACGCTCCACTCACCCGGTTCCGGAAAAATCGGTTTGGCTAGATACACGCCCTCGGTAACTTCCGGCGCTTTGAACACTTTGACGTTTTGGTGATCTTTCGTTTCAATCTGTAGCGTCACTTTTGCCTGATGCAAGGGTTTGTTCAGATCATCCATCACTTTGATCTCAAAGGGAATCTGCGCATCCGTCTGCAGGATAGCTTTGGGCTCGAAGCGAATGATGAAGTTACCTTCGCGTCCCGCAAACCCCACCATACTTAAAACAAGAGCCAGACAGAATGATCGCACCACCTCATTTTAATACTCATTCGCTTTAAATAAACGCAGGCGATCTTCCTCTGGCAGAAAAAGTGCCTGTAGGCGCTTAGGCTCGCCGATGTCCTGAAATAATAAATCGCCTTTCCCCAGAAGCTGCTCGGCACCCGATTGCCCCAATACAACTTGGGACTGGCGGGCATCAGTCATACGCAGACAGACCCGACCCGAAAGGTTTGCTTTGAGCACTCCCGTCACAACATCGGCCTTGGGATATTGCGTCGCCAGGATTAAATGAATGCCCGAGGATCGGCCTTTGGAACCCAGGCGCGCCACTCTAGTTTCGATTTCCGCACGCGTTTTTTTATCGGCAATCAGGTCGAAGTACTCATCACAAAACAGCACAATACGCGCTAACGGTTTCCCTGTCTTCATGACATAACCGGCCAAATCGTCCGCATGTTGGCGCTTGAACGACAGGTTGCGATTGTTCATCTCTTCGATCAACACATCCAACACTTCACTGATGGAACGATCATGCGGATGCAACACGCCCCAGCCCTGGTAAAGATAAGGCGAGCCTTCCATCCCGTTGAACGCGCTACGCTTTGGATCAATCAACACCAATTGCAAGGACGCAGGAGTGTTGGTGAGTAATAATCCTGCCAATGCCGATCTCATCCATTCACTTTTGCCTGATCCTGCGGTCCCTGCTACCAGCAGATGCGGGCAGGTATTTTGCGACAGATCGACAGACTGGAGACGCCGGTCCAGATTTACGCCTAGCGGTATGCGGGACAGGCCGATAACGTCGCTGGGCTTGGGACGTTTTGTCAGGATCGACTTAAAGAGCACCGGCTCGGGATCGTGCCGCTGTACATCGATCACTAATCGCCCGCGATCCGTATGGATCATCGGCGGCGTTTCCAGGTTCATGTGGACCTGCAACTCGTCAGCACGATTGCAAATCTCACTAACCTTCACGCGCCCGACGGGCATCACGCCATAGCGAATGAACGACGGACCAACGATTGGATCGCCCAGCAACATCACACCTACGCCGTACTGCTGGTAGATTTCTACCAATCTGCGGCCAGCGGTCGACGCTTCATCACCGACGTCCGGAGGAATTGGCATAACTTTTCCATTTCCGGAGACCCCCGCCAAAGTGCCAATCAGCTGCCGGAGTTCTTTTTTGACAGCGGTTAAATCGCTGCTCTGAAAAAATGTTTCTTCCCGTTCCGGCTTGAACGTAATCAATGCCACTGCGCCGTTCTGATCAGCCAAACCAGAGGCCGCCAGCATCTCGTGATAGAGACAGACTTGCGCCAAATCGATCTCGCGTGCGCCGCGACCCAGTTTGTACTCGACCACACACCAGCGACCGGTAGCTGAATTCTTCCAGAGTGAATCGGCGATCCCCGAAACGCGCACGGGCGTTTGCCAGCCGGGCTCAGTAACATCCCAAGTCAACACTTGCTCGGGCAAACACAGTTGTTGGTCGCCAGTCCATTGCCGCGCGTCTTCGTTGAAATGAATGCGCCCGAATTTGTGGGCGTCGCGCAGTAAGCCAGACACCCAGCAACTCAACTCCCTGGCCGCTTTCCAAAGGGCGAGAATCTGCTCTCCCGATTCTTGCAAAGCAGCCTGCCTCGCCGTGAGTTTTGGACCGATCAACTTTTCATAAATGTGATCTTCCAGCGCCGCGCTATCGCCTACTGTTTCTTGGTCCAACGCAGCTTGCCACTGTTTAACTTTGTCGTCTCCCAACAAATCAGCCGCCATCTCATGAAACATTTGGCCCAGCAAAGGACTCGATGTTTCACCAGCGGACGCTTTCCCGGACAGTTCCCGCCATAAGGCGCGCCGTACATCGGAGATAGAGAGTTCCACCATGGACTTACTCTCGCAGCGCCCCGGCTTGTTGCCGCTCAACAATACGGAACAGAACGCGCTTGTTCCCGCCAGCAAAGCCCACCAGCGACGCATTACGCCGTCCACACTCTTCCACCTCCTCGGCGGTCTTTCCCAACTGCGAAGCCGCGTCTTCCACTGCGATGACCTTTGCCTTTGCCAGCAGATCCATCAGCATGCCGGCCAGATCGTCGCGCGCGACCTCTCGATCGCCGCCGATCTCCTCCAGCAATTCGTCGATTTCTCTTGGCATCATGTTACGAAGCCAGTCTTCTACCGTGGTGGCGGGAACGGAATCTCCTTGGTAAGTGAGATCTCCGCTGCGGGCATTCCCCAGCAATCGACTGATCGCTTCCAGCACGGCCAGTGCTTCTGGTTTGACAGAGACAATACGGCCGCCGGCCTTCTCGATTTTGTCTACGGCCTCACGCGTCTTGAGAGCTCCGACTCCAATTCCGTTGCGCGCATCACGCAAAATCAGCAGCCGCTCGGCGCCAGACGATTGCCAATCCTTTTGGACTCTCTCGAGACGCCTGATCAAAACAAGCCCGGCCCTTTGATTGCAAACGGCCAGCGCGGTTTTCTTCTTCCCCTCGACAACTCCATCCAGACTGGTATTCGGCCGTTCGCTGCCTGCTACTTTGATCCCCCGCAAGTGCAGCATGGCTGGCAGACCGTTCCGCAGGATTCCCTCCGCATCTTCCAGGCGAGGCGTCCGTTGCAGCGCCATTAGTTTCTCTTCTAATTCCTCCGCCAGAGTCTTTACAGGCTGGGGCGGCTGTTGCGACCACTTATCGAAAACTTCTTGGCAGCGCACAATCACTTTGCGGGCCACGCAGAGTCCGTCCTGTTCAAAGAGGTCTTTGATATCGCTTTTCTTGATAGGATGTTGGCCTTGCAGTTCCGGGATCGTGCGGAGACGGGCAGCGACTAATTTCAGAGCTTCTTCGAAATTGAGGGCGCTTAAGCCCGCGCGGCGGCCCATCATGCGATCTCGATCCGCCCCACGAACCGCGGTTTCCAACATGGGAAGCAATGAAGTTTGTAGACACGAAATGAGAGCGGCATTCTTGGTATTGTCGTACAGATCCGAAATGACCTGCCCTAATTTGAAGAAACCAGCTGAATCCCCGGCATAGCTCTGCAGAGCCTCCAACTGATCGAAGCAAAAGACAAATGGAATTGGCTCACTCAGGTTGCACACGGTCAGCACAATGCGCCGGCTTGACGCATCCTGCTCCTCCTCGTCGCCAAAAGCGGAAACGCCGAGAATCTTTAGTGCCTCCTCGGGTAGATCTTCTCCTCGCAACCACGCAGCTGAATCGGCATAGTGAACTCCCTGATTGAGGTTCGCAACGACGATAGCAAGATTGCGATCATGTTCGGCAATTTGATCGCGACTCTGCTTCAACACTCGCGAAAACGAACGGTGGCGCAGTAAAGCGGCGGCTAAGTGTCTCCGCAAATAACGCCAGAGCATACTCGCGCTGGTCACCATGCGAATCGGAATAAAAAGCGCTTCCTGGCCTGCTCCGGAGTCTTTCTCCAGACTTTCGCGCAGCCGGCTCAACAAATGAGTCTTTCCGCTGCCTGGTTCGCCGAAAAGGCAAAGCGCTTGAGTAATCTTCTGTTCTCTAACGTCAGATATCAGTGCACGGCATTTTTCGAAGACTGCAGAATTTATCTCACTTACGTCGCTGAGATTCTGATCCAGCGGACTGCCGGAAACCGAGCTTAGGAATGGATTTGGCAAGCGCTTTTGGATCTCATTGCTCGCGACGTGTGATAGCGACATAATACCTTCCATCCTTGCCGTCGATGAGGGATTCTCGATCTTCCGCGCTTATGCTATACGGGTCGTCGTGAAGACTCAGATGAATTCGACGTTGTTCCCGCAGCTTCAAAGCGGCCGCGTCAAAGAGATTCTTGTCCGCGGCCAACCGGTTGCGCACGTTTACAACGGAGACTGGGACATCTTTGTCAGGTTCGAGTGTCAGTAGTTCCTGGCAAATCTTTTCCTCCAGCGAGACTTCTTCAATGCCCGCCTTCTTCAACTTCGCCGCGACAAATTCTTCCACATATGCCCAGTAAGCCCGCGGCGCAGCAGCCGCTACCCAAAGAGGCACTGCTCCGGCAAGCGCCGGATACTTGATCAACTTCTTATCGGCCACCAGCTCAGCAACCGCCGCACTGACGTCCTTGCCAGTTCGGCCTTTCACCTTAATTTCCGCCTTCTTCAACGCCTTCCTGCCGCACTGACTCAAGATCTCCGCACTCAGCCAAACTGCCGGGTCGCTATGCCAATAACTATCTTTTGGTTTGGCCCAAGCGAAAATGCCTTCGCTCGCCAGGGCCGCACGCAGCTCCTGTTCGCCCTTCTTCTTAACGCCAAGTTCTTTCTTGAGCTTCGTGAACGTAACAGGTCCCGGCGCCGCCTGCAGCTTCGCTAAAACATCTTTAAAATCGACTTGCATACCAACCTCATCATGTTAACTTTGTCTTTCCTACACCCATGAAGAAACTGCTTGCTTTGAACCGGGGCGAGATCGCCACCCGCATATTTAGAGCCGCCACTGAACTCGGACTCACCACCGTAGCAGTCTACTCGCAAGAGGACCGCCTCAGCTTGCACCGCTTCAAAGCCGACGAAGCTTACCTTATCGGCCAGGGCAAAGGCCCGGTGCAGGCTTATCTCGATATTGACGCGATTGTTGATCTGGCGCTCGATAAGGGAGTCGACGCCATTCATCCCGGCTATGGCTTCCTGTCCGAAAATCCAGCGCTGCCCCGGGCTTGCCAGCGGGCCGGAATCACGTTCGTAGGTCCAAGTCCCGAACTGCTTGATGCACTGGGCGACAAAACTGCCGCTCGAAGATTAGCCCAAGCCGCCGGCATCCCTGTTGTGCCGGGCACTACGGCCGTAGGCGCGGAGGCCGAAGCACAGGCGAAACAGATCGGTTTTCCGCTCATCATCAAAGCCGCTTTCGGTGGCGGTGGCCGTGGCATGCGAGTTGTTGATTCGCCCGAAACACTCAAAGCAAAACTTTCAGAAGCGAGCCAAGAGGCGGGAGCTGCGTTTGGCAACGCCGCAGTCTTTCTCGAACGTTATATTCGGCGCGCCAAACACGTCGAAGTCCAGATCTTAGGCGACACACAAGGCAACATCATTCACTTGTTTGAGCGCGATTGTTCGGTCCAACGCCGCCATCAGAAGGTTGTTGAGATCGCTCCCGCCATCGGTCTTCCCGATAAAGTGCGCGCCGAACTTTGTGCCGCCGCCGTCAAACTCGCCCGAACGGCGAATTATTTCAACGCGGGGACCGTCGAATTCCTGGTGGATGCCGACACTCACGAATGGTTCTTCATTGAAGTGAATCCCCGGGTCCAGGTGGAACACACCGTGACCGAAGTGGTGACTGGCATCGATATTGTCAGAACGCAAATTCAAATCGCCCAGGGCTTGAGCCTCCACGGACCAGAAATCGGGCTGCCGCAGCAGGAGGGTATCGAAGTGCACGGCACAGCGCTTCAATGCCGGGTCACCACGGAAGATGCCTCCAACAACTTTATTCCGGACTTCGGCAAGATCCATACCTACCGCTCCCCTGCCGGCTTTGGGATCCGCCTCGACGCCGCATCCGCCTATGGCGGCGCAGTCATTCCGCCGTTCTATGATTCACTGCTAGTAAAAGTGACGGCTTGGGGCAGCAATTTTTCGCAAGCCTGCCAGCGCATGGACCGGGCACTTCGTGAGTTCCGCATCCGGGGCGTGAAAACCAATATTCCGTTTCTTGAAAACGTGGTGAATCACCGGACTTTCCAGAGCGGCGCCACGACGACGTCTTTTCTTGACGAAACGCCAGCACTTTTTGCATTTGTTCCGCGGCGTGATCGGGCCACCAAACTCCTCACGTATCTGGCAGAGGTTTGCGTCAACGGCAATCCCGAAGTCGCTGGCCGTCCCAAACCCGCCGTCCTTCGTGAAGCGCCCATTCCACAATCAACTCTCCGTGTGGCACCCGAAGGAACACGGCAACTCCTCGACCGTCTGGGTCCCGCTAAATTTGCGGAGTGGTCGCGCTCGCAAGAACGCCTGCTGTTGACCGACACCACTTTCCGCGATGCGCACCAATCCCTCATGGCCACGCGCGTGCGCAGCTACGATCTCCTGCAGATTGCCGATTACGTGGCCAAAGAATTACCACAACTTTATAGTTTGGAAATGTGGGGTGGCGCAACGTTTGATGTCGCCATGCGATTCCTGTTGGAAGATCCGTGGAACCGCCTCGCTGAACTCCGCAAACGCATTCCGAATATCTGTTTCCAGATGTTGTTACGTGCTTCGAATGCAGTTGGCTACACTGCGTACCCGGATAACGTGGTGCAGGCCTTTGTCGCCGAAGCCGCTCTGCAAGGCATCGATATCTTCCGCATTTTCGATTCGCTCAACTGGCTGCCGAATATGAAGGTGGCTGTTGAAGCTGCGGTCAAGACCGGACGCGTTTGCGAGGCGGCCATCTGCTACACGGGCGATATCCTCGACCCAACCCGCAGCAAATATTCTTTACAGTATTATTTGCGCTTAGCCAAGGAACTTGAAAAGATGGGCGCGCACATTCTAGCCATTAAAGATATGGCCGGACTTCTTCGACCCTACGCCGCGACGCAATTAATTAAAGCTTTGCGCGAAGAAATTGGCTTGCCCATACACCTGCACACGCATGACACAAGCGGCATTAACGCCGCTACAATTCTGCAAGCTTGCGACGCGGGAGTACACATTGCCGATGCCGCGATCTCGGCGATGAGCGGCATGACCAGCCAGCCCAATCTCAATTCCATCGTTGCCGCCTTGGCGCACACAGATCGCGATACCGGCCTGAGTTTCGAGGCGTTGAACCGTTGTTCCGATTATTGGGAAACCGTTCGCACTTACTACGCACCCTTCGATGAAGCTCCAAAAGCAGGTACAGCCGGCGTTTACGTGCACGAAATGCCCGGCGGTCAATACACCAATCTGAAAGCGCAAGCAGAAGCGATGGGTCTTGGCGGCCGCTGGCCCGAAGTCGCGCGTATGTACGCCGACGTTAACTTTGCATTCGGTGACATCGTTAAAGTCACGCCGTCCAGCAAAGTCGTTGGCGATCTGGCGCTCTATCTGCTCAGCCATAGCATGACGGTTAAAGATTTGGAAAACCTTCCGCTCGACCATCAACTCACACTGCCAAACTCCGTCGTAGATATGTTCATGGGTTCACTCGGTCAACCGGAGGGTGGCTGGCCAGCGAACTTGCAGGCCGTCATTCTGCGCGGCAAGAAGCCGAACTCGGGTCGACCCGGTGAAAGTTTGCCACCCGCCGATCTCAACAACCCTGGATTCACTAAGACTGATCTTTTGAGCTATCTCATGTACCCGCAAGTTTATGAAGGCTTTGCGGCCGCGCGAGCACGTTATGGAGAACTTGAAGTTCTGCCGACGCCGGCATTCTTTTATGGGCTAGAGGATCGTCAGGAAGTGACCGTTGAGCTTGAACCAGGCAAATCATTGATAATAAGGCTTTTGACGATTGGCGATCCGCATCCAGACGGAAAGCGAACCGTCTTCTTTGAATTAAACGGACAGCCGCGCGAAGTTGAGGTTCGCGACCGCTCCGTCAAGGAAGAAGCAGCCACCAAACGCAAGGTCGACCCTACCAAACCAGGTGAGGTCAGCGCTCCCATCCCGGGAGCAGTCACGTTGTTACACGTTTCTACTGGCGAGACGGTCAGTAAGGGCGATAGCCTTCTCGTCTTGGAGGCGATGAAAATGCAAACCACCATTTACGCACCTGTCGCTGGAACTGTGAAGGAGGTTTGCGTGAAGACGCACGACACAGTGGAAGCGCGCGACTTACTTTTGACAATTGAGTAAACTGCGGCTCGCGGTTTGAAATGAGAGGTGAGCAGGCGATTGCAATGAAGGGAAGTACAATTAAAAAGCCCCACACGGAAGCGTGGGGAGATGTGGGGGTGTAGCTCATCTGGATAGAGCACCGACCTTCTAAGTCGGGGGTAGCAGGTTCGAGTCCTGCCACCCCTACCAGAATCAGCCGTGGCGGAAGTTTTATGTGTGCGGGCATTTGCTCCAATGACCAGCAGACTTGCCTGGCTGGTGTGAAAATAATGATCCCATGACCGAGTCGCCCGAAGGTTTGCATAGCAAGTTTCAGCGCGCCTTCAATCGCCACGACCTTGACTCGATTCTCGCCTTATACGAGCCTTGCGCAGTCTTGGTGAGCGGTGGTAAATCTGTCGAGGGAACGGCTGCCATTCGCGACGTGTATCGTAGCATTCTTGCCTTGCGTCCTACCCTCGAATTACAGACGCTGGGAGTGACCCGTGCCGGAGATCTCGCCATGCTGCGCGGGAAATGGATCTTGTACGAGCGTGGGCCCGACGGCAGTGAGACCCAACGGGAAGGCCAGAATACAGAAACAGCCCGCCTGCAACCGGACGGGCATTGGCTATTCGTCATCGACAATCCCTACGCCTTAGGTTGACCACGCACATCGGACTCGTGGGCAGACCGCTCTGGCCAGGCTACTCGAAAATGGCTTGGCGCAAAGCAGCTTATCCAAGTATGACTACGCAGTGATTTGCCAAACGACACGCGTGCCCTGCTCGGTCCAAACGGGCATTAATTCTCTGTAATACGCTTCAATCGCCGCGCGTTTCAACTTGAGCGTGGGAGTAACAAAACCGCTATCGATGGTCCAACGCGTATTCACCAGAGCAACGAACGCCAGTTTCTCGTGGTGTTCAATTCGCTCATTCACCGAATTGAGCAAATCCTCAAACGATTTTTCAAGATCCTTCCGGCCAGTTTCGGTTGCCGCTCGCTGTAACGCCTCTGGCGTCAGCACCGCAATCGCACAAGGTAGTGCAGTGGCTGTCCTCAGTACAAGACAATGATCCACTGCCGCATTCTCGCTCAGCAATGCCTCGATCTTTGCCGGCGAAACAAATTTCCCTTTTGACGTTTTGAATTGCTCACTCAAGCGGCCGGTTATTTTCAGCCACCCGTCGTTACTCACTTCTCCCAAATCGCCGGTATGAATGAATCCATCTTCCGTAAAAACCCGCTGCGTATCCTCACTGTTCTTGTAATATCCAACCATGTTCATTGGACTTCGCAGCAACACTTCACCCGCGTCCGAGATTCTGGTCTCCACTCCCGGCGCATTCCTGCCCACCCAACCCGGCCTGCTTTCCCCGTTCGGCGCTGTGTAAGTGATGCCAGTCTCGGTCGTCCCGTACCCTTCCGTTAAAGGAAACCCAAGAGACCGATACCAAGCCAGCAGATCGAGCGGCAGCGGTGCCGACCCGGAAGCAGCAAACTTCACCGATCCCAAACCCAGGTTGTGAATTACATACTTGCCTACGATCATCTTCACTCCGGGAAACGTAAGCAGCCTGTTCAAGGCTTCGCGCGAAATCTTCTCCAGAACCTTCTGCTGAAACTTTGTGTAAAGCCTGGGAACCGAAAAGAAAACGGTAGGGCGCGCCCGCTTCAGATCGGTGATAAATGTCGCGACAGACTCACCGAAAAACAAATGCCAGCCATAATAAATTGCCGTAGTTTCAGTCAACGAGCGTTCGGCAATGTGAGCCAATGGGAGATAGGACATTGCTCGGTGTCTCACTTCACCCACCACCTGCGCGACCGCCTTCGCAAGAAACGGAAATGCGCTAAAACGGTGCATAGCTCCTTTGGGTAACCCCGTCGTTCCTGACGTATAAATTATTGTCGCGATCTCTTCCGGACTGCGCAGCGGATGCGTCGACAGCGGCTCGGTACCTTTCACTACCTCATCCCAACTCACACCGTACATGCCAGAGGAGTCAGGCAAACCGATCACTAAGCAGTTAGCCGGAATCGCCTCGCTGCCCAACTCTGGCTTTTCCAGCACACCCACAAAGCAAGCAACCGGGTCGCAGTGTTGAAACAACTGGCGGGCAGATTGCGGAGTAAGCGACGGGTAAATCGGAACCGTCACGTGGCCCGCCATCCAAATGGCAAACTCTGCCATAATCCACCATGCACTATTTTTCGAAAAAATAACAACGTGAGAACCAGGAGGCCAGTTGTTGGATATCAAATAATTGGCCACGCGGCGCGCTTCGTCCAAGGTTTGCTTCCACGTCCAATGGCGCGCCACTCCGCCTAATGGCTGCGTTAGGAAAATGTCGTCGGGCGTCGCGCTCTCCCAGTGGTAGATCCGGTCCAGCGGCAGAACCGTCATACAGGCAGAGACTTTGCGGCAATCTGGGCAATGTCAAGTAACTGCGGCGGCGTACTGGAAGTGGCCGAGAGAGCATCGCGCAGCATCGTATTGCAGAACGGGCACGCTGCACCTACCACGCTGGCGCCGGTTGCAGCCAATTCTTTGGCCCGTGCGTGACTCACTCGCTCGCCCTTTTCTTCTCCCAAAAACGCCAGCCCTCCACCCGCGCCACAGCAAAAGCTTCTTTCGTGATTTCGCGCCGCCTCCACCACATTCCCCGAAAGCGCAATCACCTCCCGCGGCGCATCATAAACACCGCGATATCGTCCTAAATAACAAGGATCATGAAAAACCACATCCGCCCCTTTTGTCTGCGGCAGTTTGTCTTTGTGCCGCGCCATAAACTCACTGTGGTGTTCAATGTCCGGCGGTGTTCCGAAATCCTTCCAGTCAATCGAAATCGTCCTTACACAGTGCGGGCAGATCGAAACAATCTTCGTGACTTTGTTCTGTTTGATGGCTTCGAGGTTTTCTTCCGCGAGTTGCTGGAAGACCAAGTCATTACCCAGCCTACGCGCCGGATCTCCCGTGCACTTCTCCTTCTTAAGAACTCCGAAAGTTGTACCTAGATGACTCATCACCTGCGCAAAAGAGTTTATAATCTCCCGTCCTTGAGGATCATAACCTCCCATACAGCCGAGCCATAAACAATATTCCTGCGTGCCATCGAAAATCGGAAACTGCTGCTTTTGTATGTACTTGGTCCGCTCGTTGCTCGAGAGCCCCAGCGCGTTCCCATTCTTTTCCATGGCCAGAAACAATTTCGTGCCGTAGTCGTCCTCCCAAGTTCCAGTGTTCACACTGCCGCGACGGAGACCTATGATGATGGGAAGGTGCTCAATGCCCACCGGACACTGAAACTCACACGATCCGCAGGTTGTGCACTGGAACGCCGCTTCCTGTGAGTTGTACTTCCCCAGCAGCGGCTCTTCCGACCTCGGACCAAGATCGTTCAAATAGCTGCGAACACCCAGAATGATTTCCTTCGGGTTCAACTCTTTCCCTGTATTGTTGGCTGGACAGTGTTCCGTGCATCGTCCACATTCCACGCACGAATAAGCCTGTAAAGAAATCAACTGCGTGAGATCGCTGCCTTTGACCAGACCAAAATCTTCGTCTCCTTCCAGCTTAGGGATCGCACTAAACTCACCGCGCGAAAGAAAGACGGTCAGCGGACTCAAAATCAGATGTAGATGCTTTGTATGCGGAATTAATGGAAGGAAGACGAGAATAGAAAGCGAATGCAGCCACCAAAGAGTTCTAGCGGTAGCGCTCGTATCAGGCACAAAGAACGCACCCAAATAAGTAACCATCAACAAAAAAATCAGAAATGCAATGAACCCCGACTCATACGAAACTTTCTTGCCGAGCCAGATGGGGTGCACTACGAAGCGCCGGACAAAAAGGCCGAAGATCGAAACCGCCACCAGCAATGCAAACACTGCGGCAAAATCGAAATAGAATCGCCCAAAAAACCCCTCGGGTGACAGAAACCCCAAACGAAAACCCGCTGCAAAGTGATTAAGCGAAACAAGAGCGAAAATGCAAAAACCCCAGAAAACGAAAGCGTGCGCCAATCCAGGCAGAGGACGCTGCTGAATGACCTTCGCTTGGCAGATCACTTCCCAGAAGAAATCCCATACCCGCCTTCCCAGCGACCCAATGTCAAAATCTGGATCCTTCTTGGAGGCGCGAATCGTGGCAATTACCTGCCCGAACCTTGCCCAGAATCCACCCAGCGAAGCCAGAATTAATATAGCTAGGAGAACTCTCTCAATCCCGGAGAACTCAACGGGTTCCGCGTAACCAAAAGTCAGCAGCGCCAAAATCACCCCTTGCGTTTTTCTTACCGATGAGTAAGATATCAAGTGGGGGATGTCTCTGTCAATAGCGAGCCCAAAACGCAGTAAGGCGGTCGCCAGAAAAGTAACAATTGGCACCGACGCTTTTGCCAACCGCCGTCGAAACCCGGACGGCAAAAAGGAAGCTGTTCTGCAAACCGCCGTTCAAATGTTCATTGAAAAGGGCTACCGGCAGACTTCATTGGACGATGTAGCCAAGAAACTAAAAATCACTAAGCCCGCCCTCTACTATTATTTCCATAACAAGGAAGAGATCTATCTGGAGTGCTATCGCCGAGGCATTGCCTTAACCCAGCAGAGCCTTGAAAGAATTCGCGGACATCAAGGTAGCGGATTAGAGAAAGTTGCCGGCTTCATTCAAACCTATACACTGATCATTGCGCGCGATTTCGGTCGCTTTCTGGTGCGGCAGGATGATCGCGAGCTATCTCATAAGGCGCAAGCCGAGGTCCGCGCAGAGAAGCGGAAAATCGATCAAAGTCTCCGCTCTTTCATCGAGCAGGGTATCGCCGATGGTTCCGTTCGCCCCTGCATTGTCCGGCTCGCCTCCTTCTCACTCGCGGGCGCCATCAACTCATTGGCGACCTGGTTCGAGCCCCGTGGCACGTTGACTGCGGAAGAAGTTGCCGCTGAGTTCGCACAGACCTTGACGCAAGGCCTCGCCAATCGCCGCACTGCAAAGCTGCGCATCCCTGCTTTCGAGCCCATTCAAATTCCTTCAAAACTTGCAAACGGAGAAATACAGAGCTAACGCTGCTGTTACAAACCTTCAGCCATGATCGCCGAAACAATGGAAAAGCCGACTACGCGAGCTATAACAGGCAAAACTTATTTGATTCGAAAAGTAGGTGTTCTCGGAGCGGGCAACATGGGGTCTCGCATCGCCGCTCACTTTACGAACGCGGGCATCCCGGTTGTCCTTTTAGATATTGTTTCCCCAAACGCGACTGCCCGCAACGGAGTCGTGACAGCCGCGGTAGAAGCACTGAAGAAATCCAAGCCCGCCGCCTTTTTCGATTCCGCCAACATCCGCCTGATTCAAACCGGCAATTTCGAAGATAACCTCGATCTATTGCGCGATTGCGATTGGATCATCGAAGTTGTCGCGGAAAATCTGGAAATCAAGCGGACTCTTCTGGCGAAAGTCAATCAATTCCGTCGTGCCGACGCCATCATCACGACAAATACAAGTGGCCTGCCCATCTCGCAGATTGCCGAAGGCATGGACGCGGGTTTTAAGAAGCACTGGTTTGGTACTCACTTCTTCAATCCGCCGCGTTACATGCGTCTTGTCGAAGTAATTCCAACCCCCGATGCAGATCCCGCAGCGCTCGCGGCCGTGGAGCAATTTGTCAGCAAGCGTCTTGGCAAAACGGTGGTGGTTTCCAAGGACACTCCGAATTTCATCGCCAACCGGGTCGGCACCTTTGCCATGATGAACGCCTTGCGCATCATGCAATCCATGGATATGTCGATTGAAGAAGTGGACGCACTCACTGGCGCCACGCTCGGTTGGCCCAAGTCCGGCACCTTCCGCCTGAGTGACATGGTTGGGATTGACGTCCTGGCTCACGTCGCCAAAAACTTCATCGAACGCATCAAAGACGAACGCCCAGACGTCGTACCTCCGCCATTCATTGCAGAAATGCTCGAGCGAAAATGGCTGGGCGACAAAACGGGTCAGGGCTTCTATAAGAAGGTCAAGGGAAAAAACGGAGAAGAAGAGCGTCTCGGCCTCGATTGGAAGACCCTCGAGTATCGTTCTTCCGTTCGCATAAAGTTTCCCTCTCTTGAATTGACGAAGAATACTGACTTAGTCGCAGAACGGATCCGTATGGTTCTCGCGAACGATCCCAAGAAAGATCGTGCAGCCACCTTCTATTGGCAGGTGCTGCCGGAGTTGTGGAACTATGCAGCTAATAGAATTCCCGAAATATCCGATAACATCGTGGGAATTGATGAAGCGATGAAGAACGGCTTCAATTGGGAGTTGGGTCCGTTTGAAATGTGGGATGCCGCCGGCGTTGCGGCCACCACTGAGAAGATGAAAGCCGCAGGTATAACACTAGCGCCAGCGGTTGAAAAGCTCTTACAGAGTGGCAAAACAAGTTGGTATGAGGATGACTCTTCCGTTCCCTCCGGTCGTCGCTTCTTCGATGTAGCAACCGGTCAATACGAACCCGTCACTGCCGTCGAAGGCGTCACTTCGGTCGAAATCCTAAAAAAAGCTCACGGCGTCGTGAAGAAGAATGCGGGCGCTTCACTTATCGATCTTGGTGACGGCATCGCTTGCATTGAATTTCACACCAAGATGAACGCCATAGGAGGAGACATCGTCTCCCTGCTCACTCAAACACTCAGGCCCGGTAGCGACGCACTGAGTCAGTTCGACGCCTTCGTCATCTCTAATGACGCCGACAATTTCTCCGTTGGGGCGAACGTGATGCAATTGTTGCTTGGCATTCAAGAACAGGATTGGGACGAAATCGATGCTGGTATTAAAGCATTCCAGAAGATGACGCAGACGATCAAGTTCTGCCCCAAGCCAGTCGTTGTCGCACCTTTCGGCCTGTGTCTTGGGGGCGGTTGTGAGATCTCCTTGCACGCTGCCGCTCGTCAGCCTCACGCGGAGTTATACATGGGCTTAGTAGAAACCGGTGTCGGCTTGGTGCCCGGCGGAGGCGGCTGCAAAGAGGTTGCGCTGCATGCCATCGATTTGGCCGCAAGTCTCCGCGAGGACGGCCGAAACGAGTCGGTTGGATTAATCGAGGCTTTGCGGCGCGGTTTCGAAAACATCGCGTTGGCGAAGGTTTCCACCTCGGCAGCGGAAGCCCGCACACTCGGCTACCTGACGCCAAACGACATGATCACTATGAATCGCGAACGTTTACTGTTAGATGCCAAAGCATGCGCTCGTAAACTGGTCGATGCCGGCTACTCTGCACCGACTCCGCGAACAGATATTCCAGCGCCTGGCGAAAACATCCTTGCCACCTTGAGGAGCGGCGTCCGTCTCATGCGCGAGGGAGAATTCATCAGCGATCACGATGTCAAAGTGGCCAATCAAGTCGCGAATATTCTCTGCGGCGGGAAGGTCACTCCCGGTACTCCGGTGAGCGAACAATATTTCCTCGATCTCGAACGCCAGTCCTTCCTCTCACTCTGCGGTGAACGCAAGACTGCTGAACGAATCGCCCACACGTTAAAAACCGGGAAGCCGCTAAGGAACTAATCATGAAGAATGCTGTCATTGTGAGCGCCGTTCGCACGGCTGTCGGTAAAGCTCCGAAGGGAGCCTTGCGTTCCACCCGCCCCGACGATCTTGCCGCCGTCGCTATTAAGGGCGCGTTAGCCCGCGTGCCTCAACTTGACTTGAAAGATATAGAGGACGTCATTATTGGTTGCGCCATGCCCGAAGGTGAACAAGGCATGAACGTGGCTAGAATTGCGTCCCTCCGTGCCGGCTTGCCCATCGAGTCCGCTGCGTTCACCGTAAATCGCTTCTGCGCCTCAGGTTTGCAATCGATTGCGCTCGCCGCCGATCGAATCCGCGCGGGCGGTGCTGAGGTAATTGTGGCGGGCGGTGCTGAATCCATGTCCATGGTTCCAAAGATGGGCAACAAGCCTTCCATAAATCCGTGGCTTGAAGAAAATCATCCGGGCGCCTACATGTCTATGGGCCTGACCGCCGAGCGCGTGGCCAAACGCTACGGCATCGGTCGGGAGGAGTCTGACGAATTTGCCCTAGCCAGTCATAAGAAGGCTTTGGCCGCGCAGTCCGCAGGCAAGTTTGACGATGAGATTGTGTCAGTTCCCGTGACTCAAACTGTGCCCGACGAAAAGTCGAAGCTCAAAACCACCGAGACCCAATTCAAATTAGACGAAGGTCCGCGTGCCGATACTTCGCTCCAAGCCCTAGCCAAACTCAAGCCAGCATTTCACGCTAATGGAGTTGTCACTGCCGGGAATTCCTCGCAAACCTCTGACGGAGCTGCGGCGGCAATTGTCATGTCTGAAGAGCGCGCGGCTGCTTTGGGTCTGAAACCCATGCTTCGTTATATTTCCTTTGCTTACGCCGGCTGTATGCCGGAAGAAATGGGCATTGGTCCTGTGTACGCCATTCCAAAAGCCTTGAAGATGGCAGGATTGACACTTGATCAGATTGATTTGATCGAGCTGAACGAAGCGTTCGCAGCTCAGGCGCTAGCGGTCATCAAGACTCTCGGCATCGATCGCGAGAAGGTCAATGTGAATGGCGGCGCCATCGCGCTCGGCCACCCGCTCGGTTGTACCGGCGCAAAGTTGACGGCGACACTTTTGCACGAGATGGACCGTCGGAAGGCGCGCTACGGCATGGTCACAATGTGTGTGGGCGGCGGTATGGGCGCAGCGGGAATTTTTGAACGTGTGAATTAGAAGAGATGGAGGAAACCCAATGGTTACAACAGTAGAAACAAAAGTAAAAGCGGCCAAGGGTGGCAGCTTTTTGATTGAGGCGACTCACGCCGATGAGGTATTCACGCCTGAAGATTTCACCCACGAGCAAATCAATACTGCGAAAACAGCCAGCGACTTTGCGACTCATGAGGTATTGCCCGCTGCCGCAGACATTGAAGAGAAAAATTTCAAAGTCACCAAGGGCCTGTTGCGCAAAGCAGGTGAGCTCGGTTTGCTGGCCGTCGATGTGCCGGAAGCCTACGGTGGTTTGGAACTTGACAAAGTCACCTCCGCTCTTGTCGCTGAGTCACTCAGCAAGAATGCGAGTTTCTCCGTCGCTTTCTCCGCGCACACCGGCATCGGCACTCTGCCGTTAGTTTGGTATGGCACCGAAGAGCAGAAGAAAAAATATCTCCCGAAACTCGCCAGTGGTGAATGGGTGGCCGCCTATGCTCTGTCCGAGGCCACCTCTGGCTCCGACGCCATGAACATTCGCACTAAGGCCACTCTTTCCGCCGATGGCAAAGAATACATCTTAAACGGCGAGAAGATGTGGATCAGCAATTGTGGGTTTGCCGACCTCTACACGGTCTTCGCCAAAGTGGATGGCGAAAAATTTTCCGCCTTCTTGATTGAGCGTAACGCACCCGGCCTATCGGTCGGCAAGGAAGAACACAAACTAGGGATTCGTGGTTCTTCAACGTGTCCCCTCATCTTAAACGATTGCCGCATCCCCGCCGAAAACTTGCTTGGCGAAATCGGCAAGGGCCATCACATCGCCTTTAATATTCTGAACATTGGCCGTTTCAAACTCGGCGCTGCGGCGGTAGGAGGAGCGCGCACCTCTTTCCATCACGGCTTGCAATACGCCAAAGACCGTAAGGCATTCGGCAAATCGATTTGCCAGTTCGGCCTCATCCAAGAGAAGCTCGCCGATTGTGCCACAGGTATCTATGTAGGCGAGTCGTTGAGCTATCGCACGATTGGCATGATCGACGCCGCACTTGCCGACGTGGACGCGCACGCGCCCGGTTCCTCGAAAGAAATTCAGAAGCGCATTGAAGAATACGCCGTCGAATGCTCGATTCTAAAAGTGTGGGGCTCGGAAATGCTCGACATGGTTGTCGATCACGTTGTGCAGATTTACGGCGGCTTTGGCTATGTGGAAGAATATCCCGCCACTCCCGCCTATCGCGATGCACGGATCAACCGGATCTTCGAAGGAACCAATGAAATCAATCGCCTAATTATCACTGGCTGGTTGATGAAGCGTGCAATGGCAGGACAGCTGCCCTTACTGCCAGCGATCAAGCGCATCATGGACGAAGTGATGGAAGGTCCGACCGCCAGTGAAGATCTTGAGGGGCCACTCGCAGCAGTGCGTAAGATGCTCGAGTCCGCCAAGAAACTGAGCCTGTTCGCCGCTGGCGTTGCTTCACAAAAGCATATGACTGACCTACAAGATCAGCAGGAAATTATGGGGGCTCTCGCCGATACCATTATCGAAAATTTCGCTCTTGAGTCCGCGTTGCTCAGAGCGGAGAAGCTGATCGCCCGTAATGGCGAATCCAACGCGAAGAACGCAATTGCAATGACTCAATACTACGCAGCCAAGGCACTGCAGATTGTCGAAGCATCGGCCCGCAAAGTGATTGCTGCTGTTGCCGAAGGCGACATGCTGCGAACGCAAGTTGCCATTTGCCGCCGCCTTGCGAAGTATGAGCCCCTAAACACGGTAGCGCTCAGCCGGCAAATCGCAAATCAACTGATTACCGCCGGTCGTTACAGTTTATAAAAGATTATGGGCTGACCGGGTTTACTCCGGCCAGCCCATACCCAATTGCACCGCTCAGTGCTTATTAATAACCTGTGCGAGCTTTGGCAGTCATCGGTTCTGACTGGGTCCGGTAGAACTCATCAAGTTGCTTTTCAGCTTCTTCTTTCTTGATGCCATAGCGCTCCTGGATTCGACCAACCAGTTGATCACGCTTTCCGGCAATCGTGGTGAGATCGTCGTCCGTGAGTTTGCCCCACTGCTCCTTGATCTTTCCTGACATCTGCTTCCAATTGCCTTGAATTTGATCTGAGTTCATTATTATGAACCTCCGACTCTTCTACTGCACTTAGCAAGCCACATGTTCCGCGCCTATGAATTCAATGGTTTGCGGCAATTGCAACTTCATGGGTGTTGTAGAAATCACAGCCGTGCGACGTTTTGTTCTAGTAAATTCCTAAACAACGCGACGCCCCTGAATGACTCGCAGCACAATTACTACTATGGCGATTACCAGAAGAATGTGAATAAAGCCGCCCATCGTGTACGACGTCACGAGTCCAAGCAGCCAAAGCACCAGCAAGATCACTGCAATTGTTTCCAGCATGTCGAAACCAGTCCTTTCACGAATGCATGAAGCATTCACCAGTCAACCTTAGATGCAGGTTTGCGACCATATGAATGGCTATACGCTATGTCTAACGCCGGCAAACGCTTACTTGTCGTATCGCTGCTTGTCGTTGCTACGGCAATAGTCTTACTTTTCGTTGCTTCCGGTATTTTCGTTAGGAGTTTTGAGCCAGAGCTACGGCGACAAGCCATTCGCTATCTGGAGCAACGCTTCCAAAGCCAAGTCAGTCTCGCGGATCTTCGTATTGGAGTTCCCAGTGTGTCTCCGGTTGGTTTGTTTTTGCGTGGAGGGCGAGGGACGGTCGCCCATGTCAAAGGTAGAAGTCTCACGCTTCGTTATCACGGCATGACGGATGTCCCGCCGCTTTTTTCTGCTGACACGTTCTCGTTCGATTTGGATCTTGGAATGTTGCGACAGTCCGCACCACGCATCCCGCTAGTGACACTGAGAGGGCTCACCATCGTCCTGCCTCCCCGAACGAACGGACCCCAGCCGGAAAAAGGTAAGGCAATTAGTCGAGTGGTGATTGATACTCTCAATATCTCCGATGCTCGACTAATTATTCTGCCCAAACGCACGGACGCCAAGCCGCTCGATTTCGCCATTGGAAAAATTCGTCTCGCATCTGCGGGAGTTGGTCAACAAATGAAATATCAAGCGACTCTTGCTAACGCCAAGCCTCCCGGTCAGATTCAATCGCAAGGCACGTTCGGTCCATGGGATGGCGACAACCCTGGCGGCACTCCGCTGGAAGGCGATTTCGATTTTTCAAACGCAGACCTCAGCGTGTTCAAAGCGATCGCGGGTATCCAGCATTCACATGGACACTTTCTCGGAACACTTTCGGCCGTCCGTGCACGCGGTGAGGCCACTGTTCCCGATTTTCGTTTGAAAAGCAGCGGCAACCTCGTTCCATTGGAGACGCAATACGACGTCATCGTCGACGGAATGAATGGCAACACCATTCTGCAGCCGGTCCATGCGCGGTTGAGGAATACCGCATTTGAAACAAGCGGCGCGATTATTAAGCATGAGGAGCAGGGCCGCCGCTCAATCGATCTTGATGTCCAGATGCCACAAGGACACATCGAGGATCTGTTATTGCTAGCCGTAAAAGGAAAGCCATTCATGTCTGGCCTAATCGGAATGAAGGCCAAAATATCGATTCCTCCCTTGAGCGGCACCGTGAAAGAAAATCTCTTAGTCACCGGAGATTTTGATATTGCACGAGGAGAATTTCTTAGGGATTCAGTGCAAGATAAAATCGACGAACTAAGCCGGCGAGGGCAGGGTAGACCTTCTGACAAAGGTATCGATAATGTCTTTTCTCGAATGACTGGCGATTTCCGGCTTGTGGATCAAGTGTTGACGTTCAGCCGCTTGAGTTTTTCTGTTCCAGGCGCGGATGTCGGCATTCACGGAGACTATCGGTTAGCTGACGACATTCTCGATTTCCACGGCGACCTAAAGCTTCAGGCAAAAATCTCAGAAACCTTGGATGGCTGGAAGCGTTGGTTGGCGAAGCCGCTAGATCCATTTTTCGCAAAACACGGCGCAGGAACGTTTCTGAGAATCCAAGTAGTCGGAAGTGCCAAGAAGCCGGAGTTCGGCAGAGATCGCGGCACTCGGTGACTTTATGCCGGCGCCTCTTCCGCCTCCAGGCTATACTGCTTTAACTTGACGTGAAGAGTCTTGGCGCTAATGCCTAAGATGCTAGCGGCGCGCGTCTTGTTGTTACCCGTGTGCAGCAGCGTAGCTCGAATGAGCGCTTGTTCCGCTTCGTCAATCGTGAGTCCTACATTGATATCTAATTCCGAGTTGGCACTCGGTTTGAATGAGGCTCTTTGGGGAGGCGTCAAGTGTCCCTCACCGATGGTGCCCTCGCCGGCGAGAATCACGGCGCGTTCCAACACATTTCTGAACTCGCGAATATTGCCCTCCCAATTGCGAGCTTTGAGCTGCGCCATGGCAGCTCTATCAATATCCACAACCTTAGTGCTGTGCTTCTCATTCAAACGTTCAATCAGGGCCGCTGCCAGGATCGGTAAATCACTAATCCGTTCCCGCAGCGGAGGCAACTCAACGTGAAACACTCCTAAGCGGTAGAAAAGATCTTCCCGCAGTTTGCCCTCGGCGATCGCACTCTTGGGATTTCGGTTGGTCGCCGACAAAATGCGCACATCCGCCTTCAACTCCTGCTTGCCTCCGATGCGGCGGTAGCGGAAGTCTTCGAGCACCCGAAGAAGTTTAGCCTGCATCGAGACCGGCATCTCGGCGATCTCGTCGAGAAACAGCGTTCCACACTGTGCCATTTCAATGCAGCCGATGCGTCTTTCTACAGCCCCTGTGAACGAACCCTTTTCGTGCCCGAACAATTCACCTTCAATCAATGTTTCAGGCAGGGCAGCGCAATTTACCGCGACAAACGGATACGTACTCCGCTTGCTCAGCCCGTGAATGGCTCTAGCAACGAGCTCTTTCCCGGTTCCACTCTCTCCGGTAATTAAGACAGGCGCTGTGGTAGGAGCCACTTGACGGAGGATCGCAAAAATATTGCGCATCGTCTCCGACTGACCCACCATCTCACCCAAAGCGCCGTGCATGCTTAGTTCGCGGCGGAGTTCGTACACCTCGCTTTGTAGGCGGCCATGGGCGGCTGCACGATCCACCAAGAGACGCAAAGACTGGGCATCGACTGGTTTTTCGAGGAACCAGAAGACGCCCAGTTCATGTACGGTCGCTACCGCAAGATCTATACTCCCATATGCTGTAAGCACAAGAGTGGGGGGCAAACAACCGTCCGATTTCAACCTTTGGATTAGCTCAAGACCATCCATTTGTGGCATGCGAAGGTCTGTGATCATCACAGAAATGGATTCAGTCGTCAAGATTTCCAGAGCCTGAATACCATTTTCCGCTTCAATTACTTCGTAGCCCAAACTGATAGCCAGCATTTTTACGTGCTGTCGTTCGGCGGAGTCGTCGTCGATAACTAATAGGCGCATTCCGATCTAAGGCAACGCCATTGTCGCACAAATCGCGTTCAGATGAACGTACTCAAGCAGCTTCTGGAAAAATATCGGTTTCGTTGATTTCGCGGTCTCGTAGTTCTTGACAGCGCACGCAGCAACGCGCCCACGGAATCGCTTTAAGGCGTGCAGGAGCGATCGGACCTTCGCAGTCCTCACATTGACCGTAGCTGCCGTTTTCCATCATGTCGAACGCGCGTCGTAAATCGTCGCGCAGGCGCGCATCGCGGTTTAGTAGTCCTACGAGTAAGTCGCGTTCCACCGAAGCTTGGATCTGATCAAACGGATCGGCCGCATTTTCAATTTTCAGCGGACCCGAATCTCGCTGTTGCGAGAGCAACTCGGCCATCTTGGCCTGCAGTTGACGCTCTTCGTTTTGGTAAGCACTCCGTCTCATTGTCTAGCCTTTCTTTCCAAAGGAATTGAAAAATTCATCGATCTACAGGCAATTGGTTGGCCGATCGTTTACCAGATTGTTTCTGTGGGAGTTAACAGGAATCCTTGTATGCCGGGCTTTTACGAATCGTCACGGAGTGTGAAGAATTGAACGGGTAGCGACTTATGGCTATGGCAGAGACGAGGACAGCAATGCTAATTTAAGACATGTTGGGAACAAGGCGGAGACTTCTTCTCGTGGACGACAGCAAAGAAGATCGATTCCTGATGAAGCGGGCTTTGACGGAATGCGGGCTCGATTACGACGTGCAGGAAGCTTGGGACGGCGAGGAGGCGGCACTTCTGTTAACCCGATGCATGCAAGATGACTCACTTCCGGAATTTGTAATTCTGGACATGGTTTTGCCGAAGCTTTCAGGCATGGAGCTATTGGAGAAGTTGGCAAGCCATGGTTTCGCCCAACGTACCAGAGTCATCGTGCTTTCGTCTGTACTGCCAACCAAGGAAACAGCAAAGCTTCAGCAGTTGGGAGTCCTTGGCGTGTTCGAAAAACCTCTTGAGTTGGAAGACTTCCTGAGCTTGGGACGAAAAGTGAAAGACCTTAGTTTGGCGGCAAGCTGAACCAGAAGGTCGAGCCTTGACTCGGTTTGGATTCAGCCCACAATTTCCCGCCGCACGCAGAGATGGTTTTCTGGCAAATCGCCAGCCCCATGCCACACCCGGGATACACATTGGGTGGATGAAGTGACTCCAGCGGCAGCATGATTTTCTCGCAATATTGTGGATCGAAGCCGATACCTGTGTCTTTGATGCCGAAAACTTTGCCGCCTTCAAGGGAATCTATCAAAATGGTAATCTTCACCGGCCCTTCACGGAACTTCAGTGCATTGTCCAATAACTCACGCATCACCGTCTCAACCATGTAAGGCGCCTGAACGCCGCAAGTTCGAATAGGATGCGCGTCGATCTCAGCGTCTCTGCTGCGGTCGCCCAGTCTGCGCAAAGCCGAATCAAACATAACCCCGAGATCGGCTTCAGGGATGTCTTCTCCAGTGGCGCCCGCTACCGCATATTGGGCCATTCGGCTTAACAATGTATCCATGTTCCGGCCCGCTGAGAGAATCTCGTCAAGGTGAGAACGCACGGAAGAAGTCAGCGAGTTATGGGATTCCCGTTCGATCATCTGCGCACGCGAGACCGAAGTCCGAAGGTGGCGCCGTATGTCGTGAATGAAGGCTAGCAGAAGATCCTCTTCAGTCCGCCGCGCCGCGCTACTGCTAGTAGCATTGCTCATTCATCAACCTCAGAACTTTCGTCTCATGCCAAAGTAACTAAACCCCATCAGGCGGGACTCTTGCCCGACAGTCGTACTTGCGTACTGCGCCAGCCCGTTTCTAATTTCCGCAACTATACCCTCTTCCAAGCAGTTCGCTGGCCATTCGCTAGTAGCGCCCGGACGCGATACGATCATTCACCACTATGGAAAAAGTGTAAGACTTGGGAAAAAAAGTAACAGCAGTGCGCGGGATCGTGAGAGAGTCTAAAAGGGTCTCGAATGAACAGACGCGAATTTATCCAATCTACTGTGGCAGGAGCGCTCCTGCCGTCGTCCACCTTCGCACAAACGTCCTGGTATGACCGTCCCATGCGTTGGGCACAACTCGCCTTTGTCGAAGACGACCCTGGCAATTACGATCAGGGCTTTTGGCTCGATTATTTTCGGAGCATCCACGCCGACGCCGCCTGTTTGAGTGCCGGAGGGTGTGTGGCTTTTTATCCCACTCAAATTCCTTTTCATTACCGTAGTAAGTGGTTAGGGAATAGCGACACATTTGGCGATCTAGTGAAAGGTTGCCGCGCGCTCGGTATGAATGTCATAGCGCGCACCGATCCGCACGCCGCTCATCAGGACGTATACGAAGCTCACCCCGATTGGATTGCGGTGGACGCGGCAGGCAATAAACGTAAGCACTGGGCCGATCCGGAGCTTTGGGTGACTTGTGCTCTGGGTCCCTACAACTTTGATTTCATGACGCAGGTGACGGAAGAGATTGTCCGGCTTTATGGAGTGGATGGCATTTTCTCGAATCGTTGGGCTGGTTCGGGCATGTGTTACTGCGAACACTGTCGTGAGAACTTCAAGAATTTTGCGCAGCTGGATTTGCCGCGCACAGACGATCCACAGAGTCCAAGCCGGCGTGCGTATGTTCTATGGCATCAAAAACGCCTCTTTGAACTTTGGCGGTTGTGGGACGCGAAGATTAAAGCGATTAATCCGAACGCTGCTTACCTGGCGAATGCCGGCGGCGGTGCACTCAGCGAATTGGATATGACGATCATCGGCCAACTGGCACCCACGCTGTTCGCTGATAGACAAGCACGGCGTGGCGTGAACCCGCCTTGGACCAATGGAAAAAACGGTAAGGAGTATCGGGCCACAATGGGCCGCAAGCCGATAGCGGGCATCTTCAGCGTCGGATTGGAAGAGGAATATCGCTGGAAGGATTCGGTGCAGAGTCCAGATGAAATCCGTTTGTGGGTGGCCGACGGGATCGCGCAAGGTTTGCGGCCGTGGTTCACAAAGTTTAATGCCAAACCGATCGACAAGCGCTGGCTGCCGGTTGTGGCCGAACTTTATCAGTGGCATTTCGAAAATAGCAGCTACTTGCGGAACGAGAAACCGCTGGCGAATGTAGCGATGGTCTACTCACAGCAAACAGCCGCGTTTTATGGCGGTGAAAAAGCGCGCGCCAAGGTGGAGGATGCCGCACTCGGCTTCTACCAATCCATGGTGGAAGCGAGGATTCCGTTTGAGATGGTGCACGACCGCTTGCTCGACGTTGAGCATTTGGCTCCGTTCAACACTCTCATCCTTCCGAATATCGCCGCCTTGTCAATGAAGCAATGTGAACAATTGACGGATTTTGTTAAACGCGGCGGCAGCATTGTAGCCACGTACGAAACTTCGCTCTATGACGAGTGGGGTACGCGGCGAAACGACTTCGGGCTCGCGCGTCTTTTCGGCGCTTCGTTCGATGGACGCACAGAAGGTCCGATGCACAATTCTTATCTAACGCTGGGGTTCGGTCATCCGCTACTCGCCGGATTGGAAGATGCGACGAGAATCATTAATGGTGTGAATCGAGTCGGTGTCAAAACGATCGACAGCTCTGTGATGTCGCCCTTAACCGTTGTGCCTTCTTATCCGGATCTGCCGATGGAAGAAGTTTACGTACGCCCAACAACGAGTAACGATCCGGGCGTGTTGTTGCGCGAGATCGGTCAGGGACGCGTAGTTTTTTTCCCGTGGGACATTGATCGTACATTTTGGGAAGTGCTCGCTGTCGATCACGCCAAACTGCTGCGCAACTCTGTTCTTTGGACAACCCGCGGCAAGCTGCCACTCAACGTTCGCGGACCCGGTGTGCTCGATGTTTCTTTATGGATGCAACAGAATTCGATGACCGTACACTTGGTCAACCTGACAAATCCTATGATGATGAAGGGACCAGTGCGGGAGATCATCCCTTTGTCCAGACAATCGGTTTGGGTCGAAGTTCCCGCTGGCAAAACGATCGCCGGGGTACGGTTGCTCGTGAGCAAAGAGAAAGCAGAGTACCGGATAGCGAACGGGGCAGTCGAATTTGATGTACCGGGCATCGGCCTGCATGAAGTGATCGCACTCGACTTCGCGAGTTGATTTTTAGAACTCGAAGGTCACGCCTGCTGATGGAAACAAGGGGAACATTTCGCTCAACGAAATATAGGCTTGCTTGGTGCTGGGATTGTATCCGTCGTAGCTATCGAACCGGTAATTGCTGTGGTTGAGAACGTTCACTACTTCCAGAAACAACGTCATCTTTCCATGCTTCAGAGTTTTCGATTTGTTCATACGGATATCGAGCCGCTCGTAGGGCGGTAGCCGGACCAGATTTCGTTCAGCCGCCAGGTAGTAGGTGCCGTCTTGGAGAGTTAGGAAGCCAGGAACCGGGAAACCGCTGCCATAGCTAAACTTCAAGCTTAGGTTGATGGTCGGGCGCAAGCGATAGCTCAAGTAACTGTTTAAGGTGTGGCGTTGATCCTGATCGGACGGGTAACGAAAGAGCGTCAGCCGATCAAACATTTCGCTACGGCTATATGTATAGGAAGTCCAACCAGTCCAACCATTTGCAGTTCTTTTCTGAATAAACACTTCAGCGCCTTTTGTAGTCCCGGTGAGCGTAGTTGTGATGGGCGATTGGAAATAATCGGGGCTAATCATTCCGCCAGCCAAATGAGCGTCAACCAGCGGTTGAGAAAGCAGATTTCTGTCGTTGCGCTGGAAAGCTTCGACGCGGATGCGAGTCTGGTTCCCAAGACGCTGGTTGAAAGTGGCGGCAAAGTGTTCCGCCTTTTCAGGCAGCAAACGAGGGCTGCCGTTCTCAGCATAGAGCGAATCCAAATCGGCAAACTGAGAGTAGCGCCCCCAGGCGAAGGAGAATCTTCCGCTTGCCCAAGGCATGTACGCCAGAGATGCTTGCGGTGAAATCGCGGATTGATGGTTGGCGGTCACGGTGTCCCAGCGGCCACCGATGGAAAGCGAAAGTTCTTTTGCCAATTGAGTGAACGACTGCTGGGCGTATCCGCCGCCGTAACTTGCGCGGCCTCGGTACGAGTCTGTCGCAGTGAAGTTGATGGGATCAAAGTAGTAGTTCGAAAAACCCGAACCGGCCGTCGGCCGAATAGTTCCTCCGAACTGAAGTTGAGCGCCATCGCTCCAGGCCCACGACGCGTCGGACTTGGCAGTCCACTCACGATAGTAGCCATAGCCGAGTGGTGAGGCAAGTTGGTTGGTGTTGTCGAATCTCTCGTCGGTGAAAGCCGCGCGAGTATTCAGCGCAAACGAATGGTTAGGCGTGAATCGCCATCCCAAGTTGAGCAATGTGTAGTGGTAGCGCGCGAACTCCGCTGCGTTCAGGCCGAGGGTGCTTACGGCACTACTGCGATCGAGTGCCGATGTTCCATCGATCAATTTTAAAGAGAAGGAATTAGTATCTGAAAGCGCGTAGTCGAACTGCGCTTGTGTGTCCTGAAATCCGAAAGCCATCGAAGACATGTCCTGCGTGAGATTTTTCAAGAAATACTGCACGTAGCTCTTGCGTGTGCTGAACAGCCACGAACCTTTGTGGTTTTTCGCGTAGGGCCCTTCTGCTAGGATGCCGGCATCGGGGATGCTCGCGTTGCCTCGAAAGTGGAATCGGTCAGCACTTCCTTCGCGCGTTTGAATGTCGATGACGCCAGCAGTTCGATTCTCGTACTGTGCGCCGAAACCTTCGCTTTGCACTGTCATGGTCGCAACCATGTCGCCGTTGAAAACTGCCGTGGAGCCGGAAGGACCTTCTCCCTGGACCGTGTGAAAAGGTTGATGAAGCAAAATGCCGTCCAGGTACAATCCCAGTCGGTCATACGGTGCTCCGTGCAGGGTGAATCGACTATCGAAGTCGTCGTTCGCGGCGACGCCGGGGGCGCTCTGCAAAGCACGCATCGGGTCGTCAGCGAGGACACCCGACAGATTCTTTGCCTCGGTTCCGGAGAGGGTGAAGGCGGTTGGCCCCATCCCTTGTTCGAGGTCGAATGGATCCGCATGCACCTCCACAATGTCCGTATGTTGTGACGCTTCTGGGTTGATGGCTAGATCGAAACTCGATGCATCATCCGCTTTAAGATCCAATGGTTTCTCAAACAAACGATAACCAACGCTTGAGACGACTAGCTTGTAGTGTCCCGGCTTGATAGCCGAGATGCTGAAACGTCCGTCCGCGTCTGTTTCTGCCTGATCACCTGATTCCACCAATTTGACCGTAACGCGCGCTAAAGCTTCGCCCGTTTGCGCATCGTGTACGCTTCCACTCACCTGTGCGGACTGTCCGCCTACACCTGACCAAAAGAGAAAGAGGAATAAGGGGGCCATGAAGAATCACCTGACGAGAGCCAGTGAATTCACCATAGCCGTGAATCGCCTTCTTTTCAATACGATGCAATACTTACGATACCTAAACTAATAACCCGCTGGCGCTGAATTGTGGCGAGAAGAGCATTAAGCCGTTACCGTTTAAGCGCTCAGTGGTGCTGCTCGGTGACCGAGCGATGGCTGATCAAAAACTCAGACGCGAGGTGAGATCTTTTGTTGGAATTGGTGGAAATTTAAGCTGGAAGCGATTGAAAAAAAGAAAGAAGGACGCTGCGTTTTTTCTCGGTGTCGACCTAGCAGGGACGCGATCTTAACGACAGCAACACGACGCCAGATGCCGATCAACTCGCATCTATGATTTTTTGAAGGGCAAATTGGTACCGGTACTGAATCCACAGAGTGGACTCCGTCTACGAAACTGCAACGTTCTGCGCCAATCGGTTTGAATCGGACTGGTTACTTCTCAATGACTGAGTTGGGGCTACCGATTGCCCAAGCACTTGGCTGAGGGACATCAGTGAAACCTGCAGATCGCCAATTCGTTCCTGCTCGATCAGTCCTTGGGATCCCGATAGAGTTTTTAACATCAACGACAGATCGGAGAGGATAGTCGCGTTTGCCGCGTACTCGTCGTCCAATTCACGTTTCAAGGGCATCAAAACATTAATCTGGCACGCGTCGAGCGCATGCTCTGGAACGGGATGCAAAAAGTGTTCTTCATTGCGGAACGCCAATGACGCGGCTCCAGTCACGCCTGGTCGTACTCGCAAAGTATACGTTTGGTGATGAGGCAATTTGGGACGGGGTCCTACCAATGACATATCACCTTTGACCACGTTCACAAGCTGCGGCAGTTCGTCCAACTTGCTCTTTCGTAAGAATCCTCCAATCGACGTAAATCGGGAGTCCCCCACTTTCGTAACAGCCGGACCCGACTGATTGTGATTCATCGATCGGAATTTCAGAATCTGAAATGTTTGTGCGTTCATTCCCATGCGCTTTTGTCGGAAAAGAATCGGTCCCTTAGAAGTAATCTTGACTGCCATTGCAACCAATAGCATGAGCGGACTCAGAACAATCAAGGCGAGTGTTGCGATAGCGCAATCGAACATTCGCTTGCCCGGGGAATTAGACCATATGGCGGTTGGCAAATTTTTCGCTTGGTGGAATTGCGGCACTATTTCTGTTATCGGCCCCATCGCAGGAAAGCGGGAGGGTCATCTTTCCTGAACCCTCAAACTTTAGCGCGAAAAAACCCTCTCTATCGCACTAAGTTTCCAGGTGATAGGAAAACTCTCGGCTCGCAAGCTTCTCTTTCTTCTGACCAGTTTCGCGTTTCTGGCAGGTTCTGAGATGGTTTTAGCTGATCCTACGCACGCCCGCAGTTCGCCTTATGTGCCGGTGGACAGTTGGGTTTACCCAGCATTACGCCGCTTGGCTGCGCTTGGGTATATTACTGGGCAAGTTGCTGATTCCGCGCCCTGGACGCGGGCCGAATGCCGGCGTCAAACAGCTGAAGCGGCCAATCACGAGACGCTCAATCACACATACTACGTTTCGCAATCCGGTGACGTTGACACGCATACCCTCATCGCGGATTTGCAATCCGAATTTTCTGAGGAGGAGCCGGCGACCGAGCTTCGTCTCGCCAGCGTGTACACGCGCACGTTGGGGATAGGCGGCACACCCCTCCGCGATAGCTATCACTTCGGACAAACCTTGGCCGATGATTACGGCCGCCCTTATGGCTCTGGTGTTACCAACAACACGGGTTTCTCTGCCTATGGCACAGCCAGTCGCTTCTCTTTTTACGTGCGCGCCGAAGCTCAGGAAGCGGGGGGCCGACCCGCTTATTCGAGCGCCATCGAGCAATTCATTGCCACAGCCGACACCAATCCGCTCACCCCTTCAGCCATTGCCAAGACAAACAAATTTCAGGCTCTCGAAATGTACGCGGGAATGCAACTTGGTCCGGAAAATATCACTTTCGGTAAGCAGTCGTTGTGGTGGGGTCCGGGCGAGAGCAGTGCCTTTGCATTTTCAAACAATGCGGCGCCCATTTATATGTTGCGCTTCGATCAAACCAGGCCGCTGATCCTGCCTGGCCCACTCCGCTATCTCGGCAAGATCCGAACGCAGTTTCTATTTGGTCAGTTGTCGGGACACTCCTGGCCGCCGCATCCATACGTAAATGCGCAGAAGGTAACGCTCGACTTAACCGACGATTTCGAGTTGGGCTTCACCCGATCAGCGTTCTTCGGTGGTGTCGGACATCCAGTGACCTTACACTCCTTTTTTGGGTCGCTGTTCTCACTCACCAGCCCGTCAAGCGATATCTACGGCGATCCAGTGGCAAGCAATTTAGATCCGGGCGATCGCCATAGTGGTTTTGATTTTCGCTGGCGACTTCCTGGCATACGGAAGTATGTCACGCTGTATTCCGATTCATACGCCGACGATGATCCAAATCCTCTTGACAATCCGCGCCGCGCCGCTTGGGGGCCTGGTATCTATCTCACTAAGATTCCAAAAATCCGTAATCTCGATCTACGCGTGGAAAGCTACTCCACCTGGCTCTTTCGCAAAGATTATGGCGGTCAGTTTATCTACTACAACAACGTCTATCACGATGCCTACACAAACCAGGGGAACATCATTGGAAGTTGGGTCGGCCGCGACTCGCGTGCCCTTGTTGCCACCAGCCGCTATTGGGTTTCAGCAAAGACGTTCGTAGAAGCGCAGTACAAACAAATCAAAGCCGGCGAAGAATTTCTGCCCGGCGGTGGCACGCAAACAGACATTTCACTGAACAGCCAACTTGCTTATAAGCAGGAATGGCTTTTCGGATTATTTCTGCAAGGCGAACGTTATTATGTGCCGGAGCTTGGACCTGCGCAACGCGATTTTGCCGCTTGGCTACAAGTCACGTTTACGCCGCGCGATTGGGCTATTCATAAATAACCTGGCAAAAATATATTCGACATGCCGCCGACGTGGCGTCACCAATCATTGCTCATAGCTGACGAAGGCAAACTTCTTGGAATCCGGCGACCAGGAATTCACATTGATGGTTCCCTGCCCGCCAAAGAACTCTAGCAGCGTTTGCGTCGGTTCGCTCTTGATCCGCGTGCCAGGCAGCGGAATCATATCGAGTTTCACGTTCAGATGATCGTTGTGCCCTGCAGTGCCCTTGGGAAATGCTATAAACACCAGCCATTTTCCATCCGGCGAGCAATGTGGGAACCATGCTTCTACTTCAGCGCTTTTGGTAACTTGTTGAGCCTTCTTGTCGCCTGGTCCCGCTCCCTTGGCTGGCATTCGCCAGATCTCCCATTTGCCCGAACGATTTGAATTGAAGTAAATCCACTTTCCATCGGGCGAGTAATCCGGTCCATCGTCGTAGCCGGCGTCGGCAGTCAACCGCTCCTGTTCCCCGCCCTCGACCGGCAGACGGAACAAATCAAAATTATTGTTGCGTTGTGCCACCACTGCAAGCCATTTACCATCCGGCGAAAAAGCGTGAAAGTAGCTGGGCGTTTCCGACACAACCATTTTTGGCGTACCGCCCGCCGACGGAACTGTGTAAACCTGCGAGCCCTTGCCGGTAGCGCTCGACGAGAACGCGATCAGCTTGCCGTTGGGCGAAAATCCTTTGTCGTTGTTGCATTTACCGGTCGAACCGAGATCAAGCTTCGTCAGTTCGCGGCTTGACCCATCGGCTGGTAGCGTCCAAAGATCGCCTTTCGAATTCACCAGCAGATCTTTTCCATTCGGTGAGTACGTGGGCGCTTCAATCATCTGATCGGCGCTGTAAAGAACCTTCACAGACTTGTCGGCAAGGTCATAGACAGAGATGTTACTTCTCCTGATCGCAACCCGTTTCGTCAAACTCGCTGCGGCAGTTGTCGATGTCCCTTGCGCCTCGACTGATACATCCGAAAACACAACCGTGTCCGATACATTCGCATCGTGGGAGCAAACAACCAACCCGACTAAAACCGGATTCTGGAAGGTCACTTCAGTATGGGCAATTTCTTTCGGCTCGGCGTCATCCTTGCCCAAATACATAAAGATCTTCACCCCTGTGCGGATCAGTTTTAATTTGAACGTGCCTTGGCCATCGTTTGGAAAATCGAACGCGTTCGTGTCTTCACCTTTTCTACTTCGCCACTGTAGCCCCGGCATGCCGTTTCCGTGGATCACCACGTCGCCATAAGTTGCATCACTATCAAGAGACTGGCGAACCATGATGCCCGCCTTGCGGTGTTCTGCCCCCTTGCCAAGAAATCGCATCGTGGCGGTAACCGTAAAATCGCCGCTCATTTCACGCCAAACATATTGGAATTGATCCTGCTTGCCCCAGATATTCGCGCCGGAACCTGTTACGCGGTACTGCCCGTCGGAAAATTGAACCGACCCTTTAATAACTGGCGCGCCTACATCGCCTGAGTTGGTGAAGATCCCAAGATTTTCGCCCTGAGCAAAAGCTGGGGCCAAGAGGAGGCCGAAGAAAATGGACTGGAATATGGTCGACATAATGTGATTCGTTAGCAGTCTGGACGTCAAATGCTATTGGCGCGCGTCGTTGGCCATCGAAAGTGGTTCGATACTCACGTTGGAAAACAGCACCGTGTTAATCGCCTGGTTGGAATGCGAACTGACGCCAAGTCCGACCAAGATCGGGCTGCCCAACTGATTCATGGTGTGTCCTAGTTCATGCAACGGCGCGCCGTTCTTGGCGATCGATACGGTAATCGCATTGCCTCGCCGGACCAGCTTTAAAGTCCAGGTTCCCGGACCTTCCACCGGAAAATCGACAGTATTAGTGTTGTCAGCCTTGGTATTCCGGAACTGGACAGATGCCAAGCCGTCACCGTGGATGGCTAGATCGATAAACGGCGAGTCAGTATCAAAACTCTTGCGAAGCATGATTACCGCCTTACGATGCCCTACTCCTTCTGTCAGGAATTTCGCCGTCGCGGTGATGGCAAAATCGCCGGACATGGTGCGCCAAACGTAGCGAAACTGATCGGCCTTACCCCATATATCCGCACCCGAGCCGGTGATTTTGTACTGTCCGCTAGCGGCGTCAAACTCTGCGGAGCCTTGAATCGGCGGCGCGCCTACGTCGCCAGAATTGGTGAAGATGCCGAGGTTTCCGGTCTGCCCCAAAGCAGCAAGGGCCCACAGACAAGTAAACAAAAACTGACGCATCTCAAGATCATATACGAAGAAATCACTTGCCAACTTGACAAGTAAGTAAGCACTCACTTACACTCTGAGAAGTGGCACTTCGCAAAGCTCGATCCCGGCATCCAATTTCCGCAAATATCAGCGAAGCGGCGCCCCTCCGGCTGTCCGCCAGCGAACGCCGCGAGCAGTTATTACAAACGGCCATAGACCTTTTTTCCCGTAAGGGTTTTAAGGGGACTACTACCCGCGAGATTGCGGTAGCCGCGGGCGTGACCGAAGCTATCATCTTTCGTCATTTCGCCACAAAGGAACAGCTTTATACCGCCATTATCGATCGGCGGCTGAGTTCGCCGGACGCCGCCCAATGGGTGGCCGACCTGCGCGCCGCCATGGATGGGAATGACGACGAAGCGGTGATCCGCCGACTGATCCACGCGATCATTTCCACTCATAAGACCGATCCTAAATTCGAGCGTCTCATGCTCTACGCCGCTCTCGAAGGCAATCAAATTGCTCTACGGCACATGCGCCAAGTGACAGCGCAGATTGTCGACCTTTTTCGTAAATATTTTCTGCGTCGTCAGAAACAGGGCAACCTTCGCCGCTGTGTTCCAGAGGTAGCTTTAACGGCCATAGTGGGAATGGCCCAGAACTACGCGCTTGGCAAATACGTCCATGAAATTGAAGATCAATGCATCTCGGACGAGCAAGCGCTCGAAAGTTTTACGCAAATTGCCATGCACGGGCTACGCATGTCGACGCCGAAGCGCCCATTGGCATCAAAGAAAAAATAATGAAGAGAAATACCATTTTGCTGCTCTGCGGCTTGGCTGTCTTTACCGGTTCCTGCATGGAGAAGAAGCAAAGCTCCGCAGTCGAAGCGGCTGCACCGAAGTCAGTGGACGTAATCATGGCCAAGTCTGTCGTGAAAGAAGTGCCCGCCGCTTTCGACGAAACAGGGTCCTTTGTTGCGGAGGAATTATCCGATATTGCACCACCGGTGGCAGGCCGGATCTTGCGTACGCCGGTGGACGTTGGGGCATTTGTAAAACAAGGCGAGGTCATTTGCGAACTGGACCATCGCGACGCCGATCTGAAGTTGCAACAAGTCCGCGCACAATTGGCGGAAGCCCAGGCCGCGGTACGGCAGGCGCAAACGCGCATCGGTCTCGATTCCGGCAAGTTCGACGCCGCCAAGGTGCCGGAAGTAGCAGCTGCCCGGGCCAACTACGAATCGGCCGAAGCACAAGCGCGGCTAGCCGCTGCGGACGCCCAACGCTATGCGAATCTGGTCGCATCGGGAGACGTATCGCGCAGCGCTTTCGAAAAAGCCCGCACCCAGCAAGAAACGGCAGAAGCGCAGGCCAACGCCAGCCGCCAGCAATGGGAAGCAGCTCTGAACTCCGCACGTCAGAGTTATCAAGTGATTTCCTCTTCACAAGCATCCCTCGATGCGGTGGGCGCGCAGGTGGCGCAAGCAGAAAAAGGCTTAGCGGATACCTACATCCATGCACCCTTCGACGGCTTTATTAGCGACCGGCCCGTTTCCGCCGGCGAATATGTGGCACTCACCAACAAGATTGCCACTGTGGTGCGCGTGAAAACTCTCAAGCTTCAGTTGCAAACTCCCGAACAGCGGGCCGCCAAGGCGCAGGTGGGCATGACTGTAGTGGCGCGCGTTTCCGCCTACCCAGACCGCCAGTTCGAAGGAAAAGTCTCGGCGATTCATCCCGCAGTGGACCCGAACTCACGCATTTTTGTACTAGAGGCGCGCTTCGCAAATCCTGATAATGCGCTGCGACCCGGCATGTTTGCTACCGCACGCGTAATTCTTCCGGGCGGTGAGAACGCCGTATTCGTCCCCAGCAAAGCCGTGATCCGCGACAAGACGACCGACTCCAATTTTGTTTACATAGTGGATCACGGGCAAGCTCGCATGCGCGTTGTGCTCATTGGCGAAGCAACAGGCGACTCGGTGAGGATACAGTCGGGGCTCTCTGGGAACGAATCGGTGATCACCACAAATCAATCGCAACTCTTCGATGGCGCCGCAGTTCAGGACCGTGCCACCGCCAACCTCTAGGTACCCTCATGCAAGCACTCGCTCAATTCTGTGTCCGCAGGCCTGTCTTCGCCACCATGCTCATTCTCTCCCTGGTAGTAGTGGGAGTGTTTTCCTACTTCAGTCTGGGCGTCGACCTTTTCCCCAAAGTTGACATTCCCACCGTGCAGATTTTGGTGGAAGACCGCGGCGCGTCTCCGGAGGAGATTGAGACCGAAGTCAGCAAGAAAATTGAAGATGCGGTCAACACCATAAGCCAGGTGGACGAAGTACGCTCGACTTCATCGGAGGGCCGGTCTTTAGTAATCGTCACCTTCGAACTCGCTAAGAATGGCGACGTCGCCGCACAGGAAGTACAGAACAAAGTCAACTTGATCGTCAACGATCTGCCGCAGACGGCCAAGACACCAGTTGTGCAAAAGTTCGATCCGGATGCCACGCCGATCTTGCAAGTGGCGGTTTCGGCTCCGCGTTCTTTACGCGATGTCACGCTGATCGCGGACAAGCAGATCAAGCAGAAACTCGAGAACGCGCGTGGTGTGGGACAAATCACCATCGTCGGCGGAGCTCGCCGCGAGATCCATATTTTGGTTGATCCAGATCGTTTGCACGCCTATAACTTAACCGTGAACGATGTATTCAACGCGCTTAAACAACAGAATCTTGAACTGCCCGGCGGAAATCTAAATGCCGGCGCGCGCGAATTGACCATCCGTACCACGGGAAAAATTCTAACAATCGAACAGTTCAACCAAATCGCCGTGGCCACGCGAGACGGTTACGTCGTGAAAGTCAGCGACATCGGCTACGCGGAAGACAGCTACGAAGAGCCGCGCACAACCGCCCGGCTGAATGGTGTTGCCGCCGTAACTCTGGTAGTCGCTAAACAGTCCGGCGCCAACACCGTCACCACCGCGAGTGAGATTAAGGAACGTTTGCGCGAGATCGGCGTAAGCTTGCCGCGCGACGTGAAAACGCAGGTAATCGGAGACCAGTCGGTATTTATCGAAGCCGCCGTAAATTCGATCAAACACCACTTGGTCGAAGGCAGTGTCTTCGCTTCTATCGTCATCTTCTTCTTTTTGGCGAATTGGCGAACGACGCTGATTGCCTCAGTGGCGATTCCCACGTCCATTATTTCGGCCTTCGGGCTGATGGCCGCCATGGGTTTCACCCTGAACCAGATCACGATGCTCGCGCTCACCTTGATGGTGGGCATAGTCATTGACGACGCCATCATCGTGCTGGAGAATATTTACCGCTTTATCGAAGAAAAAGGAATGACGCCCTTCGAAGCCGCCATCGAAGGCACACGCGAAATAGGTCCGGCGGTCTTGGCCACCACGCTCTCGCTACTGGCGGTCTTCCTGCCGGTAGGCTTCATGGGCGGCATCGTTGGCCGCTTTATGAGCTCTTTCGGCTTCACTTCCGGATTCTCTATCGGCGTTTCACTCTTGGTCTCTTTTATCTTGACCCCCATGTTGTGCTCACGCTTCGTAAAGGCTCCTCAGCGCACTGTCGGCGGCCATGTATCGAAAGATAGCGGATTTTTCAAATGGATCGACACCCATTACACAACCATGCTGACCTGGGCGATGGCTCACCGCAAGGTCGTAATTCTAGGCAGCGGACTAACGGTGCTCAGCACGGTTCCATTGTTTATGTTCGTCGGCAAAAACTTTCTTCCCGCTGACGATCAATCGCAATTCAATGTCTTGATCCGTACTCCCGAAGGCACTTCCCTCGCATCCACCACGCAGATTGCAGAAAACGCCGCTCAACAAATACGCGCTCTAGCGGGCGTCGAGGACACGCTGACGACAACCGGCGGCGGCGCCGATGCCTCGGTGAACAACGCTTCCATCTATGTCAAGCTCACCGACCTCGACAAGCGCAGCTTTTCGCAAATTGACATCATGCAGCAAACACGCGCGCTGCTGCATAAATTCCCGTCGAATATACATACTGGGGTTGAGTTAGTCAGTGCCGTTGGTGGCAACCAGAGCAATGCGGAGGTCCAATACTTCATACAAGGGCCAGACCTGGAAAAGCTCGCCAAGTATTCCGACGCGCTCATGGCAAAGATGAAGCAGATTCCGGGCGTCACCGACGCCGATACAACTCTGCGCAGCGGCAAGCCTGAAGTGAGCCTCGATATTGACCGTGCGCGCGCTGCCGACCTGGGCGTTTCGGTGATGGATATTGAGCAGGCGCTGAATACTCTGGTAGCCGGGCAAGTTGCTTCCACCTTCAACGCCGGCGACGAGCAGTATGACGTCAGAGTTCGAGCCCAGGAACAATTCCGCGGCACCATTGAAGGCTTGAGCAAAATGACGGTGCCCTCTACGAACAAGCGCGGTTCGGTCGGGCTGGACGAGGTGGTTCATATGCGGCCGGGCACTGGGCCGTCATCCGTGAACCGAATTGCGCGTCAACGGCAGGTTACTCTAACGTGTAATGTGCTGCCTGGCGGATCGCAAGCCGCCGTTCTCGCCGCGCTGAGTAAAGCCGCCACAGAGGTTGGAATGGACCCCGAGTATCGTACCGGCCTTACAGGTCCTTCCAAGGAACTAGGTCGTACGGGCTATTACTTCTTGCTGGCCTTCTCTCTCACGTTCATCTTTATGTACATCGTTCTGGCCGCCCAGTTTGAATCGTTCATTCACCCCATCACGATTCTGATCACGTTACCTTTGGCCATTCCGTTCGGCATCGTGTCGCTGCTGGTGACGGGCCAAACGGTGAATATCTTCTCGGGGCTTGGCTTGCTCCTTCTTTTTGGCATCGTCAAGAAAAACGCGATTTTACAGATCGATCACACCAATGGTTTGCGGGCAGCGGGCTTGCCGCGCTACGAAGCCATCTTACAGGCGAACCGCGATCGCTTACGTCCTATTCTGATGACCACTATCGCGCTGGTGGCAGGGATGCTGCCATTGGTGATCAGCAGCGGAACTGGCGCGGCCACCAATCGCTCGATCGGTGTCTTGGTGGTCGGCGGTCAATCGCTCTGTCTGATTCTTACTTTATTAGCAGTTCCGGTTTTCTACTCCTTCTTTGAGGATGTGTCGCAATGGCCCGCGTTGCAGAAGCTGGGCAAGCTCATCGGCGGGATTCGGCGGCTTCTGCCTGTTCGCAAGGCAGTAGCAGTGCAACCGGTTGCGTCGGGAGATGCGGCATGAGAATGCGCTCTGCATTCCTGGTATGGATGTGTCTCGGAACCTTGCTGGCCCAAAATCCCCCCGCGCCGATTGCGCCGAACGAGCCGGCCGCGCCAGACGTTCCCGCAGTAAAGCCGCTCGAAGTGCCTGTCCGCATTGGTATCAACGGTGAGTTAAAACTCACTTTAGAAGAAGTGATTCGTAAAGTCCTGGACAACGATCGGGATCTCGAAGTCGCCCGCATCGCCGCGCAAGAAGCGGTCTTCAATGTGAATGGTGCAAAGGGCGCCTACGATCCGATCTTAGGTCTGAACGCCTACCGCGTGAAGAATGTGACGCCCGTAGCTTCACTTCTGGGCGGCGCCGCGGACGGTAAACTAACGCAGAAACAGCTATTCGCCGACCCACAAGTGAGTGGCAATTTCCCCTGGCTGGGCGGCACCTACGCGCTCGACTTTTCATCCTCTCGACAATCGACTGACAGCACCTTCATCACTCTCAACCCGCAATTTCCTACGTCGGTCAACCTAAATCTGACACAGCCGCTCTGGCGAGGTTTGCGCTTTGACGAGAACCGTTACCGGCTTCAAGTGGCTCGCAAAAACGTGCAATTGAGCAACGAACAATTGAGGCAGCGGGTTATCGAAACCGTGACTCAAGCCATTCAAGCCTACTGGGAACTCGATTATGCCTACCGTAATCTGGCGGTACAGATCGAAGCGGTCCGTTTAGCCGAGCAGCAAGATTTAAGCAACCGGCGGCAAGTCAGGCAAGGAATTCTCGCGCCAGTCGATGTAATTCAAACGCAGACGCAGATCTCCACCTTTCAACAGGATGTGTTCACAGCGCAAGCGGGACTGACGCGGGCGGAGAACACGCTCAAGCAATTGATCCTCGCCACCAGGCAAGATCCCGCCTGGAACGCTTCCTTGGTTCCGACAACATCGCTCAATTTGGAAACGGAAGCGCCGCAACTCGCCGATGCCCTGCAACAAGCATTAAGCAGCCGCCCCGAGATTGCGGAGGCCAAAGCCAATTTAGACATCAATGGATTGGACGTACGCTTGAGTCGCGAGCAAGCCCGTCCGCAAATCAACGCAGTGGCGAAGCTCAGCGCGCAGGGATTATCGGGACACCCCATCCCTTTCGTAGCAAGCCCCATTCTGCAGGAACTCGGCTTAGCGGCGGGGACATTGCCCGCCATCTTCCCGGGCGGATATACGCAGTCATTGAACAACGTGGCGAATGGAATCTTTCCTAGCGTTCAAGTTGGCGTGCAGATGTCATTGCCGATTCGCAACAGAACGGCTGCGGCGCAAGTCGCCGTCGATGCGGCACAGGGAAAACGTCTGGCCGCGCAGCAACAGTCCGTTGAGATGGCCGTGGAGGCCGATGTCCGCAATTCGCTGCAAGCGTATCTCGCCGCGCGATCAAGGCTGGAGTCTGCCGAGTCTGCAAGTGGCTTCGCTGGCGAGCAGTACGCCAGCGAACAGCGGCAATTTCGGGCCGGCACATCGTCGGTGTACCTGGTGTTGCAGCGGCAGACCGATCTGATTGCCGCGCGGTCGCGGGAGATTCGAGCAAAAGCAGACTTAGGTAACGCAGCCGCCGATCTGGATAGAGCAACCGCACGGACACTGATCACACAACGAATTGATGTGGTGCCGCCAGGCAAAACGTCCCAATAGGTAAGCGGGAATCTCTTGCGCTCAGAGCTGAAATGTCATATGTTCACTTGATGCGCTTTCTTTTAGCGAGTCTATTGATGAGTTCATTGTTTGTCCTGCTTGCGCGGGGGCAGGACAACGTTGTCACGGAGAAGGATGTTGAGTACTCGGCGGTAGGCGCGAGTCAAAAGATGGACCTTCTTTGGCCGCGTGATACGTCGAGTGTTCCCCGCCCCGCGGTTTTGTTGGTTCATGGAGGAGGCTTTCGAGCGGGAAGCAAGGAAAGTTATCTTCCGCTAGCGACTAAGCTGGCTGAGCGTGGCTATGTGGCGGCGACGATAAATTATCGTTTGGCTCCGCAGTATCCGTTTCCGGCTGCGGTAGAGGACGTAAAGGCAGCGGTGCGTTTTCTGCGGGCGAATGCTGGGAAGTACAACATCGATGCAAAGCATATAGGAGCGCTGGGTGGGAGTGCAGGCGGCCATCTGGTGTTGATGCTCGGCCTGACGGCGGGCGTAGCGGAGTTTGAAGGTTCGGGGCCAAATCGGGAGCAATCGAGTGCCGTGCAGTGCGTGGTGGACGATTATGGGCCGACGGATTTTACCCAGTCGTATGCGAAGTCGGTAGATGCGAAGGATGTGTTGCCGCTGTTTTTGGGCGGCGACTTGGAGCATAAGCGGCAGGCGCATCAGCGGGCGAGTCCGCTGAATTGGGTAACGCCGAATGCCGCGCCGATCCTGGCGATTCATGGGACAGCGGACAATTACGTGGCCTATGAGCAGTCGCTATGGATTGTGGAGCGACTCATAGCGGCGGGGGCGACAGCTGAACTGGAAACGATTCCGGGCGCAGGGCATGGGTTCAAAGGCGCGGATGCGCAACGTGCAGATGAACTCGCATTTGCCTGGTTTGACAAGTATTTGAAGGTGCATTAAGCAAAAATGCCGTCGTGGACGTTGCCGGCGGTTTCGGTGAGTCGGAAGTCGCGGCCAGAGTAGCGATAGGTTAGCTTCAAGTGGTCGAGACCGAGAAGCGCGAGAACGGTGGCGTGGAAATCGTGAATGTGCATGCGATTCTCGGCGGCGTGATAGCCGAAGTCATCGGTGGCACCGTAGGCGAAGCCGCCCTTGACCCCGCCACCAGCCATGAAGAGTGAGTAGCCGTAAGGATTATGGTCGCGACCGTTGCCGCCCTCGGACACGGGCGTGCGGCCGAACTCACCGGACCAAATGACCAGCGTGTCTTTGAGCAGACCGCGCGTTTTGAGATCTTTCAGCAGACCGGCGATGGGCTTATCGACTTCGCCCGCATTCTGCGTGTGCTTTTCAAAAAGGTCGGAATGCTGATCCCACTTGTAGCTGTGGGTGCATTGGATGACGCGGACATCGGCTTCGGCTAAGCGGCGTGCGAGAAGGCACTGCCAACCGAAATCGGCGGTCTTGGGATCGTCCAGGCCGTAGAGCTTTTGGGTGGCTGCGGATTCACTCGACACATCGAAAACCTTGGAAGCCTCAGCTTGCATGCGGAAACCCATTTCGAACGACTGGATACGGGTTTCGAGTTCGTCGTCGAGCTTCCACATTTCCTGATGTTTTCGGTTGATGGCTTGGATCATGTCGAGCTCATAGCGTTGCTGTTCGCGAGTGAAGCCGTGGTTCACCAAGTACTCAATGGGTTCTTTTTTGATTTCCGCCACTTGCATACCCGCGTTACCAATGGCGGTTCCTTGCACTGAGCCTGGAAGAAATCCGGACGACCAATTCTTGGCGCCGCCGTGAGAGAGAGCGGGCTTGATGGTGATGTAACCGGGCAGGTTGCGATTCTGCGAACCTAGTCCATAGAGCATCCAGGAGCCCATGCTGGGACGGGTGAAGGTGAATGTGCCCGTGAAGGTTTGCAGAAGCGCGGCACCGTGATCGACGCCTTCGCCGACCATGGAGCGGACCACGCAGAGGTCATCGGCACATTCGCGGATGTTGGGGAAGAGGTCGCTAATGGGGAGGCCGCTTTGACCGGAGTTCTTAAATTCCCACGGGGACTTCATGAGGCCGCCCGTTTTGCCAGCGGCGAATGTTAGGGGTTGCTTGATAGGAAGAGGTTTGCCGTTGTTGGCGATGAGATAAGGCTTAGGGTCGAACGTGTCGATGGACGACGGGCCGCCATGCATGAAAAGGAAGATAACGCGTTTGGCGCGCGCGGGGAACATAGGCGACTTGGGAGCAAGAGGGTCGGCATCGGCGCGGGCGACATCAGCGAGGAGCGCCTGCAGTCCCATATAGCCGAGGCCACAGCCGGCGGCGCGCAGCATGCCACGGCGGGAGAGTTGCGAATTTTTAGGGGGCCGGGTTACGAAAGAATTGATGTCCATTTTTTCGCCTTTTCAATAAACAAAGATGAATTCGTTGGAGGCCATGAGGGCGTGAGTGAGGCTAGTCCAGGCTTGAGACTCGTCGATGGTGTTCCACTTCTGGCGGAGGCTGGACATATAGGTGAGGCCACGATCAATTTCGTTGGCATCGGGTTTGCGGTCGAGAACGCGCAGGTAGAGCTCTTCGATGCGGCGTTTATCCTGCGTTTGTTGCTTTAAGACGGTGGCGCTGAGGTTATGAGCTTCGCGTATTACCATCGGGCTGTTCATGACGAAGAGCGCTTGGGTGGCGACGGTGGTGGTGCCGCGGTGGCCCTCGGGTGAAGTGGCATCGCCGAAATCGAAAAGGGTGTAAAGGGTCGGCAAGTTAGAACGACGCAAGGGGAGATAGATGCTGCGGCGGTTCGTTCGTTCGGGATTCATGCTGATGCGGCCGGCGCTGGTTTCGCCGTCGGTGCCGACGCCGGGGTCGAGGGTGCCGCCCATGGTGAGATCGAGATCGCCACCTATGGCAAGAAAGGCATCGCGAATTTCTTCAATGCTGAGGCGCTGACGAGGGAAGTGCGAGAGGAGACGATTTTCGGGGTCTTTGGCTTTGGTGTCTTCGTCGAAGGCGGCGCTCATTTGATAAGTGCGCGAGAGCATGATGAGGCGGGTCATCTTTTTGATGGACCAGCCATTTTCCATGAAAGCTCGTGCCAGGTAGTCGAGGAGTTCGGGGTTGGCAGGACGATCGCCGAGACGACCGTAGTTATCGGGCGTGCGGACAAGGCCGTCGCCAAAGTGCCCTTGCCAGATGCGGTTGACGATGACGCGCGGTGGGAGGGGATTGCGAGGGTCGACAATCCAATTGGCGAGTTCGAGGCGGCCGCTCTTGGTTTTCACTTCAGGCGCGGGAGCGTTCAGACGTAGGATGGAGGGCGGGGTGCGGTCGACGGGATCGCCGAGACTGTGATAGTCGCCACGCAAGAACACGTGCTGGTTCATGGTCTCGCCTTCTTTGACGGCGCACGCCATGGGGATCTCGCGCGTGGGTAGAGTCTTTTCTAACTCGGAGGCTTTGGCTAGGAGAGTCTGGGCTTCCTGCGACTTATCGGGTGTGAGGCTGGCTAGCTGCTCTTCGCGCGAGCGATGAAGAGGGCCGGCGTTCTGCCAGATCGCAATGGCGAACGCATCTTTATCGGGACGCAGTTGCGGACGAGGGCCAGCCATTTTGCCGGCTTTCGGATAACTGCGTTGCGCGCCTTTCCACCAGCTGAGGTCTTGATCATATTGATAGGCGCTTTGGCGGAATTCTTCCTGATATTGAGCGGCGATGTCTTTGCGGTTGGCGTCGGTGGCGGCGCGCCAGCGCGCGAGTTCGGGGTGCTTCGCATCGTTCAAATATTCGACCCAGCGGGTAAGCTGTGGGGGATCGAGTTTAGTTTGTGTGGCGACGCTGGCCAGGGGTTCGGATTTGGCATAGACGCGATACGCGGCGAGCATAGATTCGGCAATGTGCTTTTCGCCTTCGTCGCGATTCTTTTTGGCATCTTCATCGAAGTCGATGATCTTGGAGATCTTCTCTTCGAGGTCGTTATAAGCGTTCCATTGACTCGTAAACGTTTCAAATTCGCTGGCCGCGGTGAGAGGGGTTTGCACAGGGTCGCCTTCCTCGCCTTTTTCGTAGCTGAGAGTTGAGGCGAAGATGGCGGCCATCTGGTAGTAATCTTTGGTGGCGATGGGATCAAATTTGTGATCGTGACAGCGGGCGCAGGTAACAGTGAGGCCCATGAAGGCGCGCGCGGTCACATCGATCTGATCGTCGACCACATCGTAGCGTTTGAGCGGGAGATCCTTTTGCGCGAGAGCTTTCTTGCCTAGAGCGAGGAAGCCAGTAGCGATGATGCCACGATAACCAACGCCGGAGTTTGGATCGGCAGCGAGGATATCGCCGGCTAATTGTTCACGCACGAATTCGTTGTAAGGCATGTCGTCATTGAAGGCTTGCACGACGTAGTCACGATAGCGCCAAGCGTGGGGATAACGATGGTCTTCGTCGCTGCCGGTAGAATCGGCGTAGCGCATGACATCGAGCCAGTGACGTCCCCAACGTTCACCATAGCGCGGAGAGGCGAGCAGGCGATCTACGACTTTTTCGAAAGCTCGGGGGGATCTATCGGCGAGGAAAGCGGCAAGTTCCTGTTCGGTGGGAGGAAGCCCAGTGAGATCGAATGTCGCGCGACGCAGGAGAGTGGTTTTATCGGCTGGCGGGGCAGGTTTGAGACCCTTCTGTTCGAGGCCGGCGAGGATAAATTGGTCGATCGCGTTGAGAGCCCAATTCTTTTGTTGTGGAGTTGGGGGCACGGCGGCGGAGAGAGGCTTGAAGGACCAGAAATTTTTGTCGAAGTCGGTAATCACGCCGCGGAGTGCCACTGGGCGCACGCCAGTTCCAGCTAACGAGTTGCCGGCGGATGTCGCGGCAGCAGGAGCGGGTGCACCGGCGGCTACCCATTCGCGAACTGCAGCGATGGTTTCTGGGGGAAGCTTGCCTTGCGGCGGCATTTTGATTTGGTTTTCGTAGCTGAGGGCACGGATGATCGGGCTGGCGGCGGGGTCGGAGGCTTTGCCGAAAATACCCATAGATGCGGCTTCTTTGATGCCTTCCGGTGAGCTTAGATCGAAACCGCCGCTGCGCATTTTGGCGTTGTGGCAGAACTGGCATTTCTGGACAAAGAGGGGGCGGGCGTTTTTTTCGAAGAGTTCGAGGGCGGCTGGGGTTTGGGCCCGAGCGACCGCCATACTCAGAACGAATAAACTCAGCCAGCCATTGACCGTGGGAACGGCCGTTCGAAGGGTCATTCTTATCCTTGACTTTAGCGGTAACTTTGAGACCGATCATAGCATTTTTTCGGCGAATAGGCGCTGCTTGGAGCGTGGTTCATTGGGCAGATGCTTTCCCTCGTTTTTTCGGCGGGAGCGGTGAACGGTGCATTTGGGAATCGATTGGATTTCCTATCTGGTGTTCAGTAAGTTCGGCATGTTGTTGAAAGCATTCAGATTGACTAAGTGATGTTAGTTTCGTCCCGCTATATGGGCGACTTACTCGAACCGGCTGGCGCGCCGACTGTAAACCATTGATTCGATTTGACTTATCAGCCGCAAGGAGCAAGTTAACAAAAAAAGTAACACGGGTCGATCTTGTGCAAGTTGCGGGCATGGCTGCCTCCACGCTTCACCACCATTTCCGAGCGCTCACTGTAGTGGGTCGGCTGCAATATCAGAAGCAAGTTCGATTGCAGTCCGCGAGAGCACGGATGCTTGCCGACGAGGTAGACGCAGCGACACCTGACTCTGGTACATCTACGGCGTGCGAAATTTTTCATTCGAATGTCATGACTTTCAGCGAATGATCGGGACCTCAGCATCGGTCTAAACAATTGCGGGAAATGTGAACGCCATGCGATACCTAGCCCTAGCCTCTGATTACGACGGAACGCTTGCTCATGGCGGGGTGGTGGACGACGCCACGATTCGAGCGCTAGAGCGACTGGTTGAGTCGGGCCGGAAACTGATTCTGGTAACCGGGCGGGAACTGCCGGATTTACAACAGGTCTTTCCCCGACTGGATCTGTGCGCGAGAGTGGTGGCGGAGAATGGCGCGGTTCTCTATGATCCGAGCACGCGCGGAAAGCGCACGTTGGCGCAGGCACCCCCACAAAGTTTTCTGGATCAATTGCGAAGCCGCGGCGTGTCCGATTTGAGTGTCGGGGATGTGATCGTAGCCACGTGGCATCCACACGAGAAAGACGCGATCGAGGCGATAAGGGAAGCAGGCTTAGAACTGCAGGTTGTCTTTAACAAAGACGCGGTGATGATTCTGCCCTCCGGGACGAATAAGATGACCGGGCTTTGTTCAGCGCTCGACGAACTTGGTCTTTCGAGGCATAACGTGATGGGGATTGGCGACGCGGAGAACGACCACGTATTCCTGGAGAGTTGCGAGTGCTCCGTGGCAGTGGCGAACGCAATTCCCGCGCTACAGGAGAAGGCTGATTACGTAACGCAAGGTGCGCGTGGAGCGGGCGTAACGGAAATGATTGAAAAGCTGCTGAGCGATGACGCCGCCGACGCCGCGGTTAAGTTAACTCGACACCGCATGTTGATGGGCAAATCGGAGACGGGTGATGTCAAGATTCCTGCTTATGGCGCTAGCGTTCTGGTGTGCGGGCAATCTGGCAGCGGCAAGTCGACGGCGGTAATGGGACTGCTGGAGCGCATTATGGAGAAGCGCTACCAATTCTGCCTGGTTGATCCAGAAGGCGATTATGAAGACCTGCCGGGGTGCCGCACGGTGGGGGATGAAAAGCATGCGCCGTCGATTGAGCAAGTCAAACAAGTTTTGGATGCGCCGGAAACGCAGGTTGTGGTGAATCTGGTGGGAGTGCCAGCGGCAGATCGGGCGGTTTACTTTACATCGGTTATTACAGAAATCCAAAAGCAGCGGTTACGAGCAGGGCGGCCGCATTGGCTGGTGATTGACGAGGCGCATCATGTGCTGCCGCACGAGTGGGCGCTCACGACAGCAGCGATGCCGGAGGAGCTTTCAAATCTGATGCTGATCACGGTTCATCCGCGACATGTATCGGCGGCGGCACTAAAAAAGATCAACACGGTGATGGTAGTGGGGCGGGAGCCCAAGATGGCGCTTGATGAGTTTGCGGAGGCGGTGAATGTACCGGCTCCAGAAGCGCCGACGGGTGATCTGCCGCGCGGAGAAGCGCTGCTCTGGCAAATGGGTGAAAAGCAGGTGACGCGGCTAAAATCAGAAGCGCCGCGCAGCGAACATCACCGGCATCGCCGCAAGTACGCGGAGGGACAGCTGGAGAAGGAGCGGGAGTTTCACTTCCGCGGACCGGGCGACAAGATGGACTTGCGCGTTCAAAACTTAAAGACGTTCGTGCAGATTACAGAGGGCATTGACGCGGAGACATGGCTTTTTCTTACGGCAGTTCAACGCCGCGACTTTCCCAATGACGGAGGAAGGCTTCGGCTTGAGAGTGGTTACTTTGTGAGCCGCGGAATCGTGTGAGTTGGACTTGATGGGGATACCATTCGTCTGGCTGCTGGGAGGTGTGTGCGTAACACGCCGCATGGCGGAGAGATTCGATTTCCGGCTGCGAGATGTCGACGAATTCGGCAGGAGAAAACATCATAGTGTCATCAGCGACTTCGTAATAGAAGAGGGCTGATTTCTTTCCGGAACTGAGCCAGGTGTCGAGGGTGAGTTGGGAAACGGCGCGGTGATCGCGGTGATTGTCTATGGGCCACTGGGTGAACAGTATGTCTGGTTTTTCGGCGTCGAGTAGACGGCGATAATCTGCATAATGCGCGTTGTCGATGATGGCGCGGCCGTCGATTTGCTGAGCGAACAGGGGGCGGGCTTTCAGGATTTGGCAAGCCTTGTTAGCTTCGGCGGTGCGGATGGCGGCGCATTGCTTGAGATCGGCGCCGCCGCAGAAGCCTTCGCCGCGATTCAGATAAAGAAGCGTGACATCGTGGCCGAGTGCGGTGTAACGGGCAATGGTACCGGCGCAACCGCATTCGGGATCACCGGGGTGACCTCCGGTAACTACAATCTTGAGACGGCTGGGCGACTGACCGGCGCGACTCGGGAGGCAAGTCGAAAGGGCGGAGGCAAGGATTGCACGGCGGGATAGAATCACGAATCGCCGATCAGCATATCAGTTTCAGGGCAAGACATGAAACGGTTTTTCATTCGCCACGAGAGCAGGCCGCGTTTTGGCTCTGGCCCGACCGATGCGGAATGAGAGGTCGAATATTGACTTGACGGGGATAAGACCGCCCAGTCTGTGATCTCCCACGGCCGCCAAGCCCATAGACGCAGCGCAGCCACATTGCGAGCAATCGGGATTGCCGCCGAACTGGCAAGGAGTGATGAAGCTGGTTAAGTCGGCGGAGATGCTAGTGGTTGTCTGCGCGAAGATGCAATCTTTGGGAGAAGCGGGGGGATTCGCAAATTGACGAATCATCTCGATAGGCATGTCGAGCTTTGGATATAACTGTCCGAGAGCCTGAAGATCGTCTATGACCTGTGCTCTGTCCTGCGACGTGAGAATTTCGGGGAGTGAATCACCGATCTGCGGAGTAAAGATGCTGAACCAGATTTTACGGACCTCGGGACGTTCGCTCCAGACTTGCATGAACTCGTGTAAGTAGCCGGGGCGCTTCATCATCTGCCCGGTGATAGTGCAATGAACTGTTATCTTCTGGCCAGCGATGTTAGTAAGGATCCGCTGATAGGTGGCTGGGGAGCGCCGCACATCGTGCTCGGGTTGTAAGCCGTCGATTGATACGACAACATTGACAAGCGGGTTTTGCGTCCACCCCAAGGGGAAGGGTCGAAACGCGCTCGTGACAATTTGCAGGTAAATGCCGCGCGAGGTGATCAGCGGGACCAACTTTTCCAGTTCACGATAACGCACAAGGGGGTCGCCACCAACCAGCGAAAGATGGAGCGGTTGATAGCGATCAACCGCTTCCATAACGTTCTCGACCAGTTCCTGACCCTTGTAATCGGTCAATTCGCGTAAAGTAATACCGCCGCCCAAGTGACCGGCATCATAGGCATAGCAACCAGGGCAACGTAGAGGACATTCGCGTGTGATCTCTATGGATAGTGAGGGAGTGTCTCCCTGCAGAATTTTCTTCCAAGCTCGTAGAACTTCAGATGTTCGCATAGGAGGTGCTCTTGTTAGAGAGACGTCGAAGAGCGAGAGTTAGCTGGAAAATAAACGGTCATGGATTTAGGTTAGTAATCGTGGTATGGTACCAGACGATATGAGAGCAATCATTTTTCTCGCAGTGGCGCTGACTCCCCTCTGTAGCGCGGCCACATCTCTTGATGTGACGGTGGAGCATGGCGTTAGGGTTGCGTTGCGCGACGGGGTGGGCTTGCGAGCGGACATTTACCGTCCGAAGCAGGAGGGCCGCTATCCGGTTCTCTTGCAGCGGACGCCGTATAACAAAGCGGGCGGGTCCGATTTCGGGATGCGCGCGGCGGCAGCCGGTTATGTAGCGATCATTCAGGATGTGCGGGGCCGATATACCTCAGAAGGTGAATGGTATCCATTCAAATGGGAATCGCAAGATGGCTTCGACACGGTTGAGTGGGCCGCTGCTCTGCCCTATTCAAATGGCAAAGTGGGAATGTGGGGCGGGTCTTATGTAGGCGCAACGCAAATGCTAACGGCGATTGCGCACCCGCCGCATTTGGCGGGCATTTGCCCGGTAGTAACAGCGAGTAACTATCACAGTAACTGGACTTATCAGGGTGGAGCTTTTGAACAGTGGTTTAACGAATCGTGGACGTCGGGTTTGGCGCAAGATACTTTGGGCCGGAAGATTCAGAGTGAGACGAATGCGATGGACGGGGCCTGGAAATTGCCTTTGAGCGCTTATCCGCTTTTTAATGGCGGAGTGAAGGTGGATTCGCCCGACAGTCTAGCGCCGTATTTCTTGGATTGGCTGGCGCATCCGAGTTATGACGAGTATTGGAAGAAGTGGTCGATTGAGGATCATTACTCGGATATACAGGTGCCGGCTTTGCATACGGCGGCTTGGTATGACATTTTTCAGGGCGGGTCTTTGCGGAACTATGTTGGGTTGAAGGAGCATGCGGGCAATGAAGCGGCACGGCGCGGGCAAAGATTGCTGGTGATTATCGGTGGGCATGCGGGCGGTGGGCGGAAGATTGGCGATGTTGATTTTGGCGCAGAGGCCGATTTTAATGAAAGTGACGTGACCCTGCAGTGGTACGACTTTCTCTTCAAAGGCGTACAAAACGGGTTCGCGAAGAAACCAGTGCGGATATTTGTCATGGGTGCCAATTTGTGGCGAGACGAAGATGATTGGCCGCTAAAGCGCGCCAAGGCGACGAAATATTTCTTGCACGCCACGAAGAACGCAAACTCGCTGCGTGGGGACGGAGTGCTTTCGAGCGAGGCGCCGAGCGCTGAGGCAGCGGACCAGTTTATTTATGATCCGGCGAATCCAGTGCCGACCACGGGCGGACCTTTGTGCTGCGATGCGACGCACTTGCCAGCGGGGCCGCGCGATCAACGAGCTGTGGAGGCTCGTGACGATGTGCTTGTTTATTCGACGGCGGCGCTGGAACGCGATACCGAGGTGACCGGACGAGTGGCGCTGGAGCTCTGGGCGAAGTCGAGTGCGGTAGATACCGATTTTACGGCGAAGCTGGTGGATGTTTGGCCGAATGGGTTTGCGCAGAATTTGACGGAGGGGATTGTGCGGATGCGCTATCGCGGTTCGCAAGAGAAGCCGGAGTTCCTCAATCCGGGGCAAGCTTACAAAGTGGATTTGGATTTGTGGTCGACAAGTAATGTGTTCAAGAAAGGACACAGGATCAGGCTGGAGATTAGCAGTAGTAATTTCCCGCGCTTTGACAGGAATCTCAATACGGGTGAGAGTGGCCAGTTTGAGACGCGGAACGTGACGGCGACAAATAACGTGCTTCACGATAGCGAGCATGCCTCGGCGCTAGTCTTGCCGATAGTTGAGTAGCTATCTGGGATAAGGATGGCCCCGCAACGTGGTAAAGGCGCGGTAGATTTGTTCCGCTAGCATGGCGCGCGCCAGTTCGTGGGGGAAGGTCAAGGCTGAGAGAGAGAGCAGGAGATCGGCACGCGGCTTCCATTCGGAGGGTAGGCCATCGTGGCCTCCGAGAAGGAAGACGATGTCCTGGCCTTCGCGTTCCGCCTGCTCGAAGATCCTAATGAAAGCTGGCGAATCCAGCACGCGGCCAGCAGGGTCGAGGAAAATTTTGCGCGCGGACGGATGGCGGGTGAAGAGGTCGAAACGCGCGGGTATTATTTCCCTCATTTCGCATGGCGAGTAGCGATTGGAACGCTTGATAAACTCGGCGGCGATGGCGTTGGCGTGCTCATCTCGTGGTTTGCCAATGAAATAAAGGAAGATTTTCATAGAACACTGGGCCGAGTACTAGTACGGGTCATCTCTTTGGATAGTAGGTTGCAAACAACATACTGTCAGGATATTGTTTTAAAAGTACTCGAATAAGGATTTCTCATGGCTTCAACCGTTTGGAAGGGTTTCATCTCGTTCGGTCTGATCACAATCCCGGTGCGATTGTTCGCTGCGGCGCGTACAGAGCGAGTGAGCTTCAATCAGATTCACCAAGTATGTGGCGGGCGAATTAAGCAGCAGACCTATTGCCCACAATGTGAGCGCGTAGTGGAACGCAGCGAGTTGGTGAAAGGCTATGAAGTAGAAAAAGATCGCTATGTCATCGTGAACGACGAAGACGTGAAGGCGATCGCGCCGGCTTCGGGCGACACGATGGAGATTCTGGAGTTTGTGAAGGCGGAAGGGATCGATCCGATTTATTATGATTCGTCCTACTTCATGGTGCCGGAAGAGGCGGGGAAGAAGGCGTATCACCTGCTGCTGGAGACGATGAGGAAATCGGGCTACAGTGCGATTGCGAAAGTAGCTATGCATCAGCGCGAATATACGGTGGTGGTGCGGCCGCATGCGGATGGCTTGCTGTTGCACACCATGTTCTATCCGGAAGAAGTGCGCGAGGTACCGGAGTTTCGGCGCGATGAGAACGTCACGGTGAAGCCTCAGGAAGTGGCGCTGGCGGAGAAGTTGGTGGAAGGCTTGGCGGCTGATTTTGATCCGTCGAAATACCACGATGAGTATCAACTGAAGATGCAGCAGATGATCGAAGCCAAGAAGGAAGGCCTAACAGTGGGCGCTGAAGCTCCTAAAAAACGTGCGCCGGTGATTGATTTGATGCAGGCGCTGCAGAAGAGTTTGGGGGAATTGCCGCGCAAGCCAGCAACCAGTCAACCGAGAATCGAGTCAGAAGAAGAAAGTAATGTGACGCCGATTAAGAAGGCCGGTGGAGCGAAGCGCGCTCCCCGGACCGCGCACGGCTAGGGCGTGAGCAGTGAGACGCCCGATGAATCGTTAGCTCGCAGGCTGGGAGTTTTTGACGCCACCATGATTGTCATGGGGGGCATCATAGGCTCCGGTATTTTTGTGAACCCCTATGTAGTGGCAAAGGAGGTTCACACCTCGGCACTCATTTTGGGAGCTTGGATTCTGGGAGGTTTGACAGCGCTGGCTGGCGCATTTATTTACGCCGAGCTTGCGATGCTGCGGCCAAATCTCGGCGGCCAGTATGCGTATCTGAGAGACGCGTTTCATCCAGGCGTGGCTTTTCTTTATGGATGGGCGCTGCTGTTGGTGATGCAGACGGGCGGCATGGCGGCAGTGGCGGTCACATTTGCCCGCTACGCGCGCGAGGTTGTGAACATTCCGATGGCAGAGGGATGGGTGGCGGCTCTCGTGCTGATTCTTTTGAGCGCGATCAACTGCCTGGGCGTGCGCTATGGGAGCACGGTGCAGAATTTGCTGATGGTCCTGAAGATTGGCGCGGTGGCGGTACTGGTGGTGGTAGGATTTCGTGCGCCACACGTGGCCTCGCAAATCAGCTCTGATGCAGGCCAGCCGTGGTCGCTATCGTTGGTAATCAAATTTGGCGCGGCGGTAGTGCCGGTATTGTTCGCGTACGGAGGCTGGCAGACGGCTAGTTTCATGACTGGGGAGATGCGCAACCCTAAGCGGGATTTGGCGCGCGCGCTGCTGTTGGGAGTGATCAGCGTAACAGTGATTTATTTGAGCGTCAATATTGTTTGTTTGCGCACACTGGGGCCGCTCGGGCTAGCAAACACCCCGACACCGGCTTACACGGTTTTGCAGCGGGTGATTGGCGAAAAGGGCGCAATTTTCATGGCGGTGGCGATTGCCGTCTCAACACTGGGATTTCTGAGTCAGGGAATGTTGACTGCGCCGCGGGTATTTTTTGCGATGGCGAAAGATGGGTTGTTCTTTAAGGCCATGGCGTGGCTGCCGAAGAGCACGCGGGTTCCGGTGGCGGCGATTGCTTTACAGGGGGTGCTGGCGGCCATTGTGGCGGAATCCGGGAAATACGAACAGATTTTGAACTATGTGGTGTCAGTCGATTTTATTTTCTTTGGACTGACCGGCTTATCGTTATTTGTGTTCCGGAGAAAGATGGCGGCGAGCAACGAACACCGCACGCCCGGGCATCCGTTTACGACGATCTTTTTTGTGGCGGCTTGTTGGCTGGTGGTACTGGCAACTTATTGGAATTTCCCGAAAAACAGCTTCATCGGTTTGGGGATTTTGTTGTTGGGAATTCCGGTTTACTTTTATTGGAGTAAGAAAAAAAAGAGCGAAGCATGACAGCACGAAGCATGGGTTCGACGTACATGGAGTGGGTGAAAACTCGTACGGCTGGGGTGAAGTACAATCTGGCGAACAGCGGCGTGAAAAGCTATCCGCTGGCTAGTTTGCGGGTGGATTTCAATGCCCTGCAACTGACTGGGCCAGGTGCGTATGGATATCCGCCGCTGGTGGAGGCGCTGGCGCGGAAGTCCGGGGTAGTAAGCGACTGCGTGGCGACGGCACTGGGAACTTCGGGCGCCAATCATCTCGCGATGGCCGTGTTGATTGAACCGGGCGATGATGTGCTGGTGGAGCATCCAGGCTATCCATTGCTTTGGGAGGCGGCGAGCTATCACGGTGCGGAGGTTCGGTTCTTTGAACGGCGTGCGGAGGACAAGTTTGCGGTTAATGTTGACGATTTGCGCAAGATGCTGACGGCCAAAACCAAGCTGATTGTGCTGACGAACCTGCATAATCCGAGTTGCGCGTTGCTGGATCAGGCGACGCTGCGGGAGATTGGGAGTTTGGGACCAAGAGTTTTGGTGGATGAAGTCTATCTTGACTTGCTGTATGAGAACACTCCCGAGACTTCGTTCAAACTGGGCGAGCAGTTTGTGGTGACGAATAGTTTGACGAAGGTTTACGGGCTGAGCGGACCGCGTTGTGGTTGGGTATTGGCTGCGCCAGAGATTGTGAAGAAGATTTACCGGCTGAATGATTTGTTTGGCGTGAATAATCCCTACGTCACGGATCAGATTAGTTGCGTGGCGCTGGCGCATTTGCCGGAGATTGCCCAATGGTCGCGTGATCTGCTGGCCAAGCATCGAGTGATTGCAAATGAGTTTCTGGCGGCGACACCGGCATTAGAGAGTGACCCGTTGACCGCAGGAACAGTTATCTTTCCGAAAGTGCCGGTCCCTGTGGATAAGCTTTGCCAGGCGCTGCGAGATAGATACGAAACAGTGATCACGCCGGGGCATTTTTTTGGTGCGCCGGATCGCGTGCGGATTGGCATTGGCGGTGAGACGGCGATTCTTACGGAGGGGTTGGCGCGGGTGGGTGCGGCTCTATCGGAGCTCGGTAGCTAGAGCGTCGAGAAAGAATAGCCATGAAGATCCTCATCATTGGAGCAACTGGATTTATTGGTCGACATGTGGTTTCTCATCTCTTGAAAGGTGGGCATGACGTAGCGATCCTGCATCGAGGGAAAACCGCTAAGCCAAAGGGCTGGGACGTCGCCGCATTTCTAGGCGACCGAGCGGATTTGCAGGAAGCGGGTGCGAGAGCTTGGGGTCCGGATGTTGTCATTGACATGATCTTGAGCAGCGCGAAGCAGGCTCGAACAACGGTGGAAGCTTTTGCTGGAGTTGCGCAGCGAATAGTTGCAATCAGCAGTGGGGACGTTTATCGAGCGATGGCTGTAGTGCATCGGCTGGACAACGGACCTGTGGAACCGATTCCGTTGACGGAAGAATCGCCGTTGCGAACGCATTCACAACCGTATCCGCCGGAGAGGTTGGCGGCGTTGCGCGTCACTTTGTCGTGGCTCGACGACGAGTACGACAAGATCCAAGTTGAGCAAGCCATCAGTTCCCATCCCGATCTGCCGGCAACCATTTTGCGGCTACCGATGGTTTATGGGCCGGGAGATATGTTTCACCGCTTCTATCCGACGATTCGTCCAATGCTGGACGGGCGCGCGGAGATTTCGCAAGATTATGCGTACTCGCGGTGGAAACCTTGTCGTGGTTACGTTGAGAATGTAGCTGAGGCGATTGCTTTGGCTGCGACATCAGAAAAAGCAACCGGACGCATCTACAATGTGGCCGACCCTGAGCCCTATTCAGAGGGCGAATGGGCTGCCGAAATAGGCCAAGCAGTTGGCTGGAAGGGCCGCGTGGTTGCTCCTCCGCACGAGGCGGAACCCACCGATCCCCGGCTTGCTCCCACTAATTTTGCCCAACACCTTTTCATGGATTCAACGCGCATTCGACGCGAACTCGGCTACTCTGAATCTGTGCCGCTGGGCGAAGCGATTCGTCGAACAGTGGAGTGGGAGAAAGCGCATCCAGGCAAGTACGCGATGCAGCACGCCTAGTCTTTCGTTAACCACTCATACTGTTGCTCTGTCAGTGGCACCACGGACAGACGTCCTTGGGTGACCAGCGGTGAATTGGCGAAGAGTTTATGCTCTTTGATCGCAGCCAGTGTGCGCGGCGTCTTGACAGCGTGGCCGAGTTTGATACGCACGAGTGGAGTCTTGGGGTCTTTTGCATCCACATTCACCACGGATGCCGTGCCGACTGCGCGCCGTTCGTCGCCGGTGTGATAAATCACCAATTTTTCGCCGGGCTTCATTTCGCGCAGATGCTTGACGGCTGCGGGATTGGTAACGCCATCCCAAATTGTCTCGCGGTCGCGTTCAAGATCGGCGAAAGAATAAGCTGCGGGTTCGGTTTTCAATAAGTGGGGCATGGCTTTCGAATATCATAGCCCGAATCGGCATTGGCTGCGGAGCATCATATTAGGGTGGCCACGCAAATCGATCCCGTCTGCGGGATGAAGGTTGACCCGGAAAAAACGCCGCCTCCGCCAGAGAGTTCGTTTGAGGGTAAGACTTATTACTTCTGTTGCCAGAATTGTAAGACGAAGTTCGAGGCGCAACCGAAAGAGTATTTGAAACCGAAGTTGGTGACGCTGGGCGCGATGCCGGCAGTTCGGAAACCCAGCGTTGCGGCACCAGTAGAATACACATGCCCAATGGACCCCGAAGTTCGACAGATGGGACCGGGCACTTGTCCAAAATGCGGCATGGCTCTCGAGCCGGTAGATCCGACGGCTGAGAACGACGAAGGCGAATACCAGGACATGCGGCGGCGGCTGATGGTTTGTGCAGCGCTGACTGCGCCGTTATTGGCTCTGATGGTTTTGGATTTGCTGCATGCAATGTGGCTAGCGATGGCGGCGACGCGTTCGATTGAGTTCGCGCTGGCAACTCCGGTGGTTCTATGGGGTGGCGCGCCGTTTTTTGCGCGTGGCTGGGCGTCGGTCAAGAATCGTCACGGCAACATGTTCACCTTAATTGCTTTGGGAACGGGCACAGCTTACGTCTTCAGCTTGATCGGACTGGTGAATGGGATGCCGCTCTATTTTGAGCCGGCAGCGGTGATCGTGACTTTGGTTCTGCTTGGGCAGGTATTGGAGTTGCGTGCGCGCAGCAAAACGACGAGCGCACTGAAATCTTTGTTGAAGCTGGCGCCGAAGACGACGCGGATGGCCGATGGGCGCGAGGTCCCGCTTGACCAACTAAAGGTGGGAGACCTTTTGCGAGTGAGGCCTGGGGAGACGGTTCCGGTCGATGGCATTATTACGGAAGGACGTTCCTCCATCGATGAATCGATGATCACAGGCGAATCGATTCCGGTAGAGAAAACCGTTCAGGGCAAGGTGACGGGAGGCACCCTCAACGGCACCGGAAGTTTTTTGATGCGTGCTGAACGTTTGGGAGCCGATAGTGTGCTGAGTCAGATTGTGCGGTTGGTGAGTGAGGCACAACGGACACGACCGCCAATCCAGAAGCTGGCTGACCGCGCAGCTGGCATTTTTGTACCAGCGGTGATTTTGGCCAGCGCGATCACTTTCGCGGTGTGGATGATTTTCGGTCCCGCTCCAAAGTTAAGCAACGCTTTGGTGAATGCGGTTGCAGTTCTGATCATTGCCTGTCCTTGTGCGCTGGGGCTGGCCACTCCGATGTCGGTCATGGTGGGCACGGGTCGAGGAGCGACGGCGGGTGTACTGGTGCGGAACGCGGAAGCGCTTGAACTCTTACAGAAGGTGAAGACGCTGGTGGTGGATAAGACCGGTACTCTTACCGTTGGCAAGCCAAACTTGATTGCCATTGAGACATTGGGTGCGCTCAACGAAAACGAAGTGCTGTCGCTGGCCGCCAGCGTGGAGCAGAGCAGCGAGCATCCGTTGGCGGGAGCCATTCTGGAGGCGGCAAAGGAGCGAGGACTCAGTTTGGTGAAGGCGGAAGAATTCCAGGCGATTGCCGGTAGAGGCCTTAAAGCCACGGTAAATGGGCATGCGGTCTTGGTAGGTAATCGTGCGCTGCTAGATTTTGTGACCTCGTTTCCAGAGAACAGCAACTCAAAGATCCTGGTAGCGGTGGACCAAAAGTTGGTTGGAGCTTTGACCGTTTCCGACACACTCAAGCCAACGACCAAAAGCGCCGTAGAGGCGATATGGCAAGAGGGAATACGGTTGGTTTTGCTCAGTGGCGACTCGCAAGAAGCCACGCTAGGAGTGGCTCAACAGCTAGGCATTGACGAGGTACATGCGGAGGCGTCACCGGCAGACAAGGCCGAATATGTAAAGAAATTGCGAGCCAGCGGCGTGGTTGCGATGGCGGGCGACGGCGTGAACGATGCACCGGCATTGGCCGCGGCGAACGTTGGAATTGCCATGAGCACAGGCACAGATGTAGCGATGCAAAGCGCCGGCATCACGCTGCTGCACGGCGACTTAGCCGCGCTGGTGAGGGCGATTCACTTAAGTCGTGCGACGGTTCGGAATATCAAAGAAAACCTATTCTTCGCTTTTGTGTATAACGTGATCGGTGTGCCGGTTGCAGCAGGGATTCTTTACCCGGTGTTCGGGATTCTTTTGAGCCCTATGCTTGCCAGCGCTGCCATGACGTTCAGTTCGATCTCGGTCATCGGCAATGCGCTGCGGCTGCGCAATGTCAAACTATAGCAGCGCCCTTTCGGCGTCGGCCAAGGTAGCGAACATAACGAGCGTATCGCGCACACCCGAAATCGTAAACATGCTTTCGATACGGGGGGCTACGTTGATGAGCGCATATTTGGTCCCCTTGTTGCCAGATGAGACGTGGATGCCCAAAATCGCACCCAGTGCGGCAGAGTCCATATAGGGAACGTCGGCGAGATCGATGATCAGGACGTTGGCCTTATTTTCGCGGGCGATTTGCTGAAACTCGAAGAAGTTCGAAATCACGAGCGGCCCGTGCACCTTTAGGATGCGTTCGCCTTCGTGTGGTCCGGCTAGGGACTCAATAGTCAAGGCCGGCTGGGAGGGGCTGGTGCTGCTCATAATCTATTTATGATATCCATCGTTGGTTTCATTCGCATTAAGACGAACGTTAAGGCAAAGTATACGATACAATATTGCTCAACAGTAGCTGCTCCGCAGAGCGAAACTTTTGCGTTCGATCCAAGTCTATGCTTACGGCTTAGCAATTATCCTTTGAATGACTTAGCCATGAATTCCGGTCATCTTCTTGCACGAAGACAAACTTGACAGAAGAATCGCCACAACCATTTCTGAGCGCCTGGAAAGACCGTCTTCGGGCCCTTAAGAATGTCCCGCCGGTTTTACGAATTGTCTGGGACTCCGGACCGTCCACTGTTGTGCTCGGCTTGGTTTTCCGCACGGCTGTTTCGCTGATCCCAGTGAGCACAGCTTGGGTTACGAAGTTAATTATCGATCTGATAAATTCGCTGGTCCACTCGCAACACAAAGGAGCACCACCAGCTGAATTGTGGTGGTTGACCGCGACGGAATTTACACTGGCTGTTCTGGGAGGCATATTCGGTCGCGCGGTGGACTACTATGACTCATTGCTGGCAGATCGTTACTCCCGGCACGTTAGCATTCAGGTGATGGAGCACGCCTCGAAGCTGGACCTGCAGTCATACGAGGATCCGGTTTTCTACGATCGTTTGGAGCGGGCGCGCGTGCAGGCTACGGACAGACTCGGCATGATTCAGTCGATTGGCAGACTGTTCCAGCAGGTGATCACCACAGCTTCTCTATCGGCGGCGATTCTTTGGTATTCTCCCTGGCTGCTTCTCATCCTGATCGGCTGCCTGCTGCCCGCTTTTTTGGGTGAGAGCCATTTCGCATTTCTGAGCTATGCGAAAAACTTTCGACAGACCCCCGCTCGCCGCCAGTTAGATTATTTACGGCAACTAGGCGGAAGCAAGGAAGCCGCTAAGGAGCTCAAGCTTTTTGACCTGAGTGAGTTTTTCACGCGCCGCTTCATCAGCATCTGGAATGGCATTTTGGATGAGAACGTGGCGTTGAATCGCCGACGGTTAATGGCAGCCTCATTTTTTTCGATATTGAGTACCGGCGGGTATTATGGCGCTTACGTTTGGGTCATCTTCAAAACCGTCACGGGCGCGTTCAGTATCGGCAAGCTTTATTTTTTGACGCAAACCATCATGAGCGCGTCGAGTAATATTTCGCAGATCTTCTCAACGCTTTCGAGCATTGCCGATCAAGCCTTATTTTTGACCGATCTACTGGCGTTTTTCGAGATGCAGCCAAGCGTTTCGTCGAAGCCGAATGCTTTGCCGGCGCCACGGCCGATTAAGCAGGGATTTGAATTTCAGAATGTGAACTTCAGCTATCCGGGGACCGCCCGGCTGATTCTGAACCGTCTGAATTTGCGAGTGGAACCGGGCGAACGGATCGCGCTGATTGGGCAGAATGGCCAAGGCAAGACGACGATCGTCAAACTGATTACGCGATTATATGATCCGACCGCAGGACGAATTCTGTTGGACGGAGTGGATCTGCGCGAATATCAAATAGAAGACCTATGCAGCCAGATGGGGGTTATTTTTCAGGATTTCATGCGTTATGAGATGACGGCTGCCGAGAATATTGCCGTTGGGCGCATCGAGTATATGACCGACAGTGAACGCATCCGCGATGCTGCCGAAAAGAGTTTGGCTGACGGGGTGATCGAGCGTCTGGCCGGACACTACGATCAAATGTTGGGCCGGCGCTTTGAAGGAGGCGTGGATCTTTCGGGAGGCGAATGGCAGAAACTGGCACTCGCCCGTGCGTATTTGCGAGACGCACAGGTTTTGATTTTAGACGAGCCGACGGCTGCGTTAGACGCGCGCGCGGAATTTGAAGTGTTTCAACGATTCAACGAACTCACCACCGGCAAGATGGCGTTATTCATCTCGCATCGTTTTTCCACCGTTCGTATGGCGGAACGGATTATTGTTCTGGAGAACGGTTCGATCAGCGAAGAGGGTAGCCACGATCAATTAATAGAACGCGGCGGTACATACGCCGGCATGTTTGAGCTTCAGGCGGCGAGCTATCGCTAAGGCTATTCGCATGCCCGAACCTGCCCCCAAACTTGACGTAGACGCGTTGGAACTCGACACTCTTGCCGAGCACGCACGTAAAACTGCACGATCGTGCGCGTGGCTTAGCGGACGCAGCACGTCGGGCCGCACCCGCGAGATCTACCGGAAAAACCTGCGGCGACTCAAAACCTTAGAAGAAGAACTGTACAAGCTGCGCAGCGGTGAACCATCGGATGACTTGAAGTGGCTTTACGATAATCTCCGCCTGGTTCACGCCGAGCTGCAGGATTTGAGCGAGTCGCTGAAGGGCTTGGCGCGATTGCCCGCGGTGCGAACGGAAACGGAAGATGCCATACCGCGCTGCGTTATTCTCGCGCGCGGTCTGCTGGCTGCTGCAAAGGGGCGGTTGACTCAGGCCAAGGTGACTCGCTACCTGGAAGCAGTTCAAGAAATCGATGCGCTGCGGCTAGCGGAGATCGACAATTTTCTGATGTGCCTGAAGCTAGCATTGCTCGAGCTACTGGCACAGCGTGGGCAGCAGGCGTTAGAGGCGTTTGGTCAAAACGGCAAAGAAGCGCGCAACTTCGAAGTGGGCCCAGCGATTAAGACGTTGCGATTTATTGGTGAAGAAGACTGGCGCGACACGCTTGAGAAGCTTTCAATTGTTCATCGCACTCTCTGTCTAGATCCAGCGGGCGTTTATGCGGGCATGGAACAAACGAGTCGGGGCAGCTATCGAGCTCGGGTGGCATCGCTAGCGCAGCATTCCGATGTGGGCGAAACAGAGATTGCGCGCTTGGCCGTGGAGTTCGCGCAGAATGCCAACGTCGAACCTGCCACCCCCGAGGCCTTGAGGGGGAGGCTGCGCCATGTTGGTTATTACCTGATTGATCGGAAAGGCTCGCGTGAGTTTCTGCATCGAATCGGTTACCGGCCGGCTATCGCTTCCTTTCTGCCGCGCCTTTTTTGCAAATATCCAGACGAGTTTTACATTATTGGCATCGAGTTCGTCACGCTTCTCACGGTAGTCGCGATCCTGATGAGCTTGGTGGAACAGCACAATGGGTGGGCGTTGATCTTTAGCGCATTCGTTCTGCTGCTGCCGGCAACTCAGGCAGCGGTTGAGTTGGTGAACTACCTGGTGACTACGGTTCTTAATCCTCATCCGCTGCCGAAACTCGATTTTTCGAAAGGAGTCGATTCGACCAGTTCGACAATCGTGGCGGTTCCTACGCTGCTCATCAACGAGAAGCAGATCCGGCAATTGATTGCGGACGTCGAAATCCGCTATTTAGTAAATCGCGATCCGAATATCTATTACGCATTACTCACGGACTTGCCAGACACCTCCGAACCTACCGGCGACTCAGATAAGCGAGTTGATCTCGCCATCCAGTTGATTAACGAGCTGAATCAGAAATACGCTTCCCTCCCTTACGGTGGATTCTATCTATTTCACCGACACCGAGTTTTCAATCCGCGGGAGGGTGCGTGGATGGGTTGGGAACGTAAGCGCGGCAAGCTTTTGGATCTGAATCAGTTTCTTCGCGGTGCGTTCGATCCATTTCCGGTAAAAGTTGGCGATTTTTCTAAATTCGCAAACAATAAAATTCGTTACGTTATTACTCTCGATTCGGATACACAACTGCCGCGTAATTCGGCCCAGCGGCTGATCGCTGCAATGGCGCATCCATTGAACCGACCACTCGTCGATCCAGAGCGGAACATCGTCACAGAAGGTTATGGCATTCTGCAGCCGCGAGTGGGTATCGGCGTGCACACGTCGGCAACGTCACGCTTAGCACGCATTTATTCCGGACAAACGGGGTTCGATATCTATTCGCGCGCTGTTTCTGACGTCTATCAGGATTTGTATGGAGAGGGAATCTTTACGGGTAAGGGCATATATGACGTCGATGCCCTACGCACTGTCTTGGAGCGCCGCTTCCCGCGCAATGCGCTCCTGAGCCACGATCTGATCGAAGGCGCATACGCGAGAGCTGGATTGGCCTCCGATATTGAGGTAATCGACGACTACCCGTCGCACTACAGTGCGTATAACCGCCGCAAACATCGCTGGCTGAGGGGAGACTGGCAGATCGTTCGATGGATCTTTAGCCAGGTCCCGGATGAGAGCAGACGGCTGGTAAAGAATCCAATTTCGCTTGTTTCACGGTGGAAGATTGTCGACAATCTGCGCCGGAGTCTGATGGAGCCAGCATCGTTTCTACTGTTTCTTGCGGGTTGGTTTTTCTTGCCAGGTGGTCCGCGTTTTTGGACGATCACCGCTCTGGCGTTGCTTTTCTTGCCCATTTATTTTCGCTTGCTGTTCGCGCTTACGCGGGCCATCGCGGCGCGGAATTGGACATCGGTTCGCGAATCGTTTGAAGATTTCATTACTGCGCATGTGGCTATTCTGCTGAACATCGCCTTTCTGGCGCATCAGACACTCGTCTCCATCGACGCGATCGTACGCACTGTGGTCCGCACGCACATTACGCACCGCAGCCTGCTTGAATGGGAGACGGCAACGGAGGCAGAACTGGGTATTCGCAAGCAAACGCCCGTTGATATTTACCTTAATTGGATTCCTCTGTTATGTATCGCCTTAGGCGCAGCTTTGTTTCTGAGGCGTGAAGCAGCGCCTTATGCCGCCCCCTTTTTGATTGCGTGGTGCAGCAGTAAATTACTATCGAAATGGCTCAACAGACCACCCCGCCAGGAAGACACAGCGATTTCGAATAAGGCACGTGCGCTGTTGCGCGACACGGCACTGCGAACGTGGAAATATTTCGCAACGTTCAGCACCGCTGCGAATCACTGGCTCATTCCGGATAACGTGCAGGAAGAGCCGTACCGAGTAGCTGAACGCGTCTCGCCAACAAATCTGGGATTTCTATTAAACGCGCGCCAAGCAGCGCTCGAAATGGGGTACATCACTCTCCCTGAGTTTGTAGAATTGACGCGCCAGACGCTCGCTAGTGCCCAAAAACTGCCGCGTTTTCATGGACATCTTGTCAACTGGTACGACACGTTGACACTTGAACCACTTGGTTCGCGCATGATATCGAGTGTTGACAATGGCAACTTAGTAGCTTCGCTTTGGAGTTTGCGGCAAGGCTGCCTGGAACTGTTGGATCGGCCGGTAATTCAACAGAGCGCGCTCGATGGTTTATGCGATTACTCACGCGGTACAAAGCCAGGTGAGTCTTGGCAGAAGTTGTTGGGGCTTAAGGAACCGGTTCAATGGCTGAAGCTTTTGTTGGCACAGGAAACCTCGGCAACGGCAGATGATTTCAGCCAGCGAGTCGGAGCGCTACGCACCGCCGCCCTGAAACTGCTGCCGTGGTACTCCACTGAATTTCAGCCGTTGTTTTCTGAAGACACATTTCCCAAAACGATTCCATGCCCCTGTTCTGCAACTTCTTTCTACTCGGCTCTAAAACTGCAGATTGACCGCTTGGTGGGACCGCAAGATTTGGTGCAGAAGCTTTCCGCGTCGCTCTTGGATGCGCGCTTGCAATTGGAGAAGATAGCGGCAGATCTCCGCCAAATCGCCGCAACTTGCGATGAACTTTCGCAAGCAATGGATTTTTCTCTTCTCATCGATCCGCGGAGAAAGCTGCTATCGATCGGCTACAACGTGGAAGCGGAAGCGCTCAATGAGTCTTGCTATGACTTACTAGCATCTGAGGCCAGGATTGCAACCTTTGTTGCCGTCGCTAAGGATGAAGCTGAGCAAGATTGTTGGTTTCGACTTGGACGCCAGCATACTGTCTGCGAAAATGAATCGGTTCTGATCTCTTGGACCGGAACCATGTTCGAGTATTTGATGCCAATGATTTGGATGCGATCGCACCCTGACACGCTGATTGCACAATCGTTAGCGGCGGCAGTGCGAGCGCAGCAAAGCTACGGAAAACGACGGCGCATTCCGTGGGGAATCTCCGAAAGCGCTCATGCTCAGACCGACGAGCAAGGTAACTATCAGTACGCGGCATTTGGCGTGCCTGGCATGGCTTTAAATGTCGCGCGCGCCGGGTCTTTGGTGACCTCGCCGTATTCAAGCTGTTTGGCGCTCATGATCGATCCGGTGAGTTCCGTTCAGAATCTGGCGGCCATGTCTCGCAAGGGCTGGCTCGCCGAGTATGGTTTCTACGAATCGGCCGATTATACGCGCTCCACCAGCCGGGCACTGCGGGCTCCCAAATACGAATTGGTCCGTTGCTTTATGGCTCACCATCAGGGGATGAGTCTCACCGCCATATGTAACGTTCTGCGTGAATATCCTTTCCAGCGCTGGTTTCACGACAATCGAGCGGTGCAGGCGAGTGAATTGATTCTGAATGAACGTGCGCTGCGCGCGAAGCCCATTGCCGACTTTCAACCGCGCCGAGTCATGAACTTCGGTGGTTCGCACGCGCCTGTCGCCGGATAGACAGCGATACAATCTGGCCATGAAGAGCAGGAAGTCTTTTCCGCGCCGGAGTTTTCTGCAAGGTAGTGCTTTTGCCGCCGGCAATCTGTTTCTCTTGCACGATGGACTACCCGCGCAAACGCCAGTAGCCGCCAGTGACCGCATACGCTTTGGCATGGTGGGGATCGGTATGCAAGGCTCCGGCCTGCTGCCCAATGCGATTCAGTTGCCCGGAATCGAATGCGTAGGCGCCGCCGATTTGTACGATGGCAGGCACACCCTGGCGCGCGAAATCACCGGCAATGCCAACCTTCCAGTGAGCCGGCATTATCACGACCTGCTACAACGGAAGGACATTGATTGCATCGTGGCGGCCGTGCCCGACCACTGGCACAAGCGCGTCGTGGTTGACGCCTGCAACGCGGGCAAAGATATCTATTGCGAAAAACCAATGTCTCACACGATTCCTGAAGGGTTTGAGATGGTGGATGCGGCCAAACGCAATAACCGGATTGTGCAGATCGGTTCGCAACGAGTGAGTTCGGCGCTGTGCGAAAAGGCACATGAATTGTACAAAGGCGGCGCTATTGGCGAAGTGGAGTTGGTGGAACTGAGCATGGGACGGAATGATCCAACGGGCGCTTGGCAATATCCGCCCCCGCCGGATCTCTCTCCGCAGAATTTGGATTGGGACACTTGGCTAAATGACGCGCCGAAGATCCCGTTTGATCCGCTGCGCTTTGCGCGTTGGCGTTGTTGGAAAGAATATGGCACAGGGGTGGCGGGCGACTTGATGGTTCATTTATTGAGCGGCATGCAGAAAACGCTGGGCTGGAATGAAGCGCCGCGTTCGGCTAGCTCAGTCGGCGGAATTTTCCGTTGGAAGGATGGACGCAACATGCCAGACACGCTGCTGGTGTTGTTTGACTATCACGACGTTCCGGTTTACGTTCGGCTGAATCTGGGTGCTGCCACGCCTGAAGTGGCACGCTTTTTGGGACCGAAGGGAGTCATGGAGGCGAATGGTTCAGAGATTCGGATCTCTCCACAGAGTGGAGAAGACACAGGCCCGAGCTATTACGCCCAGGGATTTCCTTCGAAGTTGCGTCAGGAATATGTAAGCAAATGGCACGCGGAACACGAAGTATCTCCTGGCAAAGAACCGATCAGTGAAGGCGTCACTTATCGAGGAGATGACTGGGACGATCTTCGTCCGCATCTTTGGAATTTCTTCAAAGCGGTGAAATCAAGAAATTCAGTGACGGAGGATGCGGTATTTGGCAACCATGCGGCCATTGCTTGCCACATGGCGAACGAATCTTACTTCCGGAAAGCGCCTGTGTTTTTCGACGAAGAGACGAAAGCCCTCAAGTCTTAATGGACTGTTTCGACAGGCGCATAGTGAATTTGACTTTCGGTTGACGTGTGTTTGAAATTTTTGTTCTCTAAGGAAACCGTGATGGTACGGTCAATGAAAAAGACGGCCTTCAGTCGGAACTCGGTGCCGAAACTATCGGGAAACCAAATGTCCTTGTCGAGGCGTCGATAGCGGACGTTGAAACCGAGGCCTAGCACATCTGTGCCGAGTAGCGTACGCACGGCGAGCGGGAGCTTGCGGGACAATCGCGTGAAGACGCGCACGGGTTGGAGTTCCTCTTTATCGATCAGCGCCTCACCCGCCCATTTGTAGTCATGGGAATCCTTGGGGCCGAAGCGGATTCGATATGCCGGCCGACCGTCCACTTCTTGCGTCCCGTTTAACTCGAAGCGCAAATCTTTCTGTTGTTCACCGGTAAGCGGGAAGAGACTTCTGCCTAGACCGTCCTTTGCATCTTTGTCGAAAGAGTGATTTCGAAAATTTCTGGCGAGCGATGGATTGATACTGTCTTCCTCGTCAGGCTCATTGGTAAATTCTGCGTAAATACCTTTCTGGAGGTAGCGCCCATAAAAGGCGGTCATCTTTCGCTCCACGCCTTTGGGGGCTGGAGTGACGGTGTAGTCGGCTATTTCCTCGGCTCCCAGCTTCCCATTTCTGTAACGCACATCCACCTTGATGTGCTGATCGTAGATGAAGTTGAGCCGTTCGTTCTGTGCGCGATCCTGATTTTCGGCGACACGTTTCATAATGTCGTCGGCTGAAGTGACCAATAAAAGAAAGGCCAATAGAGTATTCATCTCTAGAGGCAAAATACGCAACTCGACCGCGAAAGGATTCAAAATGTTCGGATGCTAAAGTTGTGTTTACAGAGATGTGAAAAGGCGCAATTTCTTAATTCGCTGCGGGCAAACAGCTGCGGCCTGGCTACTTCCCCGGCGTCTGCGTTCTGCCTCGCGACCAGAATTCCACCTTCATCCGAAGTATCGGGAGCAAACACCACTCGATTGGGCACTGCCGCAAATTAAAGCTGGCAACGATGAGTTTGTAAACGAGGGACACTGCGAAAGACTGACAGCGATCCTCCAAGGCTGGAGCGGTCAACTGCTGCAATCGCCGCCGCCTTTTGGACGCAGATTTCAAAGGCACTTCATGGAAACCGAAGGAGTCTCAACAATTGCGCTCAACTAGACCGATTGATGCGACGAGGGTTCGGTTTTCCAACGAGCCTTCGCTTGCACGCGGCGCTTTCGTCTCAGAGATGAAGGCGGCGTTCGCATACGTTTTCGAACCTGTTGACTGTTGAACTTCAGATAACCAAAATCGAAGCCACCGATAAAGGTCTTGCCACTCTAGTTCGTTATGAAGTAATTGGAACGGGCGCAGAATTTCATCGCGAACAGCGCATAGGTGAGTGGTTGCTGAATTGGAAAGGCGACCAGATTGTGCGCTGGATTTCTCGCGACGAGGTACGCAGCCGTTCGCGGGAACGATGCTTCCGCGAAATCACTGCGTCGGCATTTGGAAATAATTCTTCTTACGCTGCGCAGTTGTTGCATGGAGCCGATTATTGGCGGACGGTGATGGATGGCGCTAGCGGGATCGATATTTATGGACACAATGGCGTGTCCGTGGGCGATCTTCATGGTGATGGCTTTGATGATATTTATGTTTGTCAGCCGGCAGGACTTCCGAATAGGCTTTATCGAAATCGGGGTGACGGGACGTTTGAAGACGTCACGGAGCAATCAGGGCTCGGCCTGCTGGATAACACAGCCTGTGCTCTGATTGCCGATTTCGATAATGACGGCAAGCAGGACATTGTGATTGTTCGGGCAAATGGGCCATTGTTGTTTTTCAATCACGGTGAGGGTAAATTTCGACTGAAGCCCAATGCCCTTCAGTTTTCGAACGATCCACAAGGCACATTCACGGGTGCTGCAGCGGCTGACTACAATCGCGATGGACTGCTGGATATTTACTTTTGTCTTTATACCTTTTACCAGGGGGCCGATCAGTATAACTATCCAACTCCTTATTTCGCGGCGGAAAACGGACCGGCCAATTTTCTAATGCGGAATAATGGCGACGGCACATTTAGCGATGTGACCGAGCAAACCAGGCTAAATAAGAACAACACCCGCTATAGCTTTTGTTGCCAGTGGAATGATTACAACGGGGATGGATGGCCTGATCTGTATGTAGTGAACGACTTCGGGCGTAAGAATCTTTATCGCAACAATGGCGACGGCACATTCAGCGATGTGGCTGCGGAAACGGGCGTTGAAGATGTTGGCGCCGGCATGAGCGTCAGTTGGTTTGACAGCGATCTCTACGTGGCAAACATGTGGACTGCGGCCGGGGAACGCATCAGCCATGATCCGCTTTTTCAAAAGAATGCTCCAGCCGAAATCAAAGCACTTTATCAAAAGCACGCGATGGGTAATTCGCTCTTCAGGAGCAACGGCCGCGGCGCTTTTCACGACGCGACGGCGGCGTCGGGTACCGCTATCGGGCGATGGGCTTGGTCCTCGGACACTTGGGATTTTGACCACGATGGTTTTGCGGACATCTATGTGACGAATGGCATGGTGTCGGGCGATATTGCTGAGGATCTGAACAGCTATTTTTGGCGGCAGGTGGTGGCGAAATCTCCCAACGAAGCCAAGCCATCCGCCGAGTACGAGCAAGGCTGGAAAGCGATCAACGAATGGATTCGCGATGGTTATACGTGGAGTGGCTTTGAACGGAATGTCTTCTTTGCGAACAATCGCGACGGTACGTTCGCAGAACGTTTCGGGCGCCCTGGGTTTGGACTTCTCAGAAGATGGGAGGACTTTTGTACTCGCTGACTTTGATGGTGATGGGCGGCAAGAAATGCTGTTGAAGAATCGTAATGCGCCGCAAATCAGGTTGCTGAAGAACGCGATCGCGGATTTGCCACCCGCGATCTCGTTTCGATTGACGGGAACAAAGAGCAATAAGGATGCGATTGGCGCGGTGGTCACAATAGAGAATCAGACGAAGGGCCTGTATGCTGGATCGGGATTTCTTGCCCAGCATAGTAAAGATCTATTTTTTGGATTGGGTGAGATAAGAGGCAAGGTTAGCGCTACCATCCTGTGGCCTAGCGGACTAACGCAGCAGTTGAAGGATCTAGTTCCGAACCATCGCGTGTGGGTGACGGAAGGATTGGAGCCTTCGCGAAGTGAGCCTTTTAAGCAAACCGCTCGAATCGGTCCGTCTGAGACGTTCTCCGGCGAAATATTTCCGGAGCTGATCGAAACATGGCTGCTGGCACCAATTTCGGTGCCTAGTTTGAAAACCACACCCGGCTTATTCACAATCGCTGATGAGCAGTCCATTCCTGAGGATGTAGCAGCGATCTACAATCTTCTTTTTCGAACGCTCTTCGACCGCCATCGAGATTTGCCACTACCAACGTCCTTCCTGATCGACGAGCGTGGACGCATTGTAAAGGTCTATCAAGGCATTGTTAGTCAAGAGCAGGCACAGCGTGACTTGAAGCTTATCCCACAAACAGATGCGGAGCGGATCGCAAAGGCGCTCCCGTTTCCGGGTGTTTCTCACAGTTATGAGTTCGGCAGAAATTATCTCTCGCTTGGCTCCATCTTCTTTCAGCGCGGCTATCTCGACGCAGCCGGCGACTTTTTCACTGCGGCACCGGAGAGCGCAGAAGCACTCTATGGGCTAGGAAGCATCTATCTTAAACAGGATAAGAACGCTCTGGCGCGAGATTGTTTCGAACGCGCTGTGAAATTGAAGAGTGGTTATCCAGAGACGTTGCCGAACGCGTGGAATAATCTGGGCATTCTGGCTACAAGGGAAGCTGACACAGATAAAGCGATTGGCTATTTTGAGAGGGCGCTCGCTCTAGATCAGGATCATTTCGTCGCTTTGGAAAATCTGGGAAATGCCTACCGACAGCAGATGCGTTGGGAGGCGGCACAGGCGACATTAACGCGCGCACTGGCTCTCAAACCCGATGATCCCGAGGCAAACTATAGCGTGGCCATGGTGCTGGCCCAAAACAACGACAATGCCGGGGCCTATGAGCACTTGCTGAAAGCACTTCGCGAGAGACCAATTTATCCGGAAGCCTTGAACAATCTCGGCATTTTATTTTTGCGGACGCGGTCGACGCGACGAGGCGGTCGCTCAGTTCGAACAATGCATCCGGGTTGCGCCGGAGTTCGATCAGTCTTATTTGAATCTTGCTAGAGTTTACGCGATTGAGGGGGCAGTGGATAAAGCGCGGGCCGTATTGCAGGCGCTGCTCGCTCAGCATCCGAACCACCCTGCCGCACTGCAAGCGTTGGAGCAATTGCATTGAAAAAAATCATAATCGATTGCGACCCATCGCCGGATGATGCGGTAGCTATTTTAGTGGCGCTGGCATCGCCCGAGGAATTGGAAGTTTTAGCGGTAACAACGGTGGCGGGGAACGTACCCATTTCGCTGACGTCGAAGAATGCACGCAAGGCTCTGGAATTGGGGAAACGCATGGCAACGCCCGTCTATGCGGGCGCTTCGGCTCCGCTGGTTCGTAAGTTGATCACTGCCGAACACGTTCACGGTCGCACCGGCTTCGACGGCTATGAGTTGCCTGAACCGACCATGCCGCTAACGGCCGGATTCGCACCAGAAGCAATTGTCGATCTCGTAATGCAGCAGAAGGCGGGAGAAGTTACCCTGTGCTGCCTGGCGCCGCTGACCAATATCGCTCTTGCGCTGGCAAAGGAACCCCGACTGGGACGGCACTTGCAAGAAATCGTATTGATGGGAGGAGCGTTTTCAGAAGGTGGGAATATCACTCCATCCGCCGAATTCAACATCTACGTCGATCCTGAGGCGGCGGCGCGGGTTCTTGATTGTGGAGCGCCCATTACAATGATCCCTTTGGATTGCACGCATCAAGCGCTTACCACGAAAAGGCGTTTGGATCGATTAAGGGCCGTTGGAACCCCGGTGTCGGAAGCGTTCTATCATCTACTGAAATTCAACAAGCTCTTCGATGAGCAGAAGTATGGATGGGAGGGCGGCCCATTGCATGACGCCACCGTGATTGCGTACTTGTTGACGCCGGAAATCTTTGCGGGGCGTAAGGTTCATGTCGCGGTTGAATGCGGGAGTGAGCTTACGTTGGGAATGACGGTGGTGGATTGGTGGTCGGTCAAGCAAAAACCGGCTAACGTGCTGTTCTTGCGAGATATAGATGCGGATCGCTATTTTGAGTTAGTCACAGAACGGTTGGGCCGATTATGAATGGATGGCAAACAGCAGCGGCGGTTCTATGCGTTATTTCGGGGACGGTGTACGACGCGCAACATCATCCAGTTCGAGCGGCGAAAGTGCATTTGGAATCGACGACTGACAAAAAAGAGCTAGTTGCGGAAACGGATTCGACGGGGACTTATCGATTCTCTGTTCCTACTGGGAGTTATACGGTTCATGTGGAAGGAGAGTCAGCGATGCTGCTTTCCGTTAAGAAGGACACAAATGTTGATCTCACGGTTCAGCCGGCTTTTTTCGACGAACCGAAATTCAGCGCTGCGGGTGTGACTGATTACACCTATCGCGGAGGGCATGGATCGGATACGGTTTTTCGCTCGACAGAGACGTTAGCGAAAGAAACAGAGGCTTTGAAGGGTGCTGGAGATCCGAAAGAAAACGAAGTGTTCGAGCACGGGACCGAACTGCTGAACCAGCGTCAAGCCCAGGCGGCAGTGGAGGTGTTCGCCAAGGGCGCCCGATCATTCCCGGACTCTGCGAGGATGTTGCTTGGATTGGCGAGCGCGTACTATTCCGCCGGTTCTTATGACGAAGCGGCTCAATGGTTCTATAAAGCGACTGACCTTTCGCCGAACGATCCAGCGCCTTATCTGTTCTTGGGGAAAGTGAAGGCTCGGCAGATTACTGAATCTAGCGGTTATAAAGAGCGGATGACGCGATTCGCGAGACTACAGCCGGAGAATGCGCTGGCCCATTACTACTACGGAGCGACGCTGCCGGATGATGAGGCACAGGTAGTTCTGGAAAGGGCGGTGAAGCTTGATCCTCGTTTGGCGGCCGCGCATGTGAGGCTCGGGATTATAGCGATGCATCACGAGAAATATGCGGAGGCGATTCGCGATTACAAAAGGGCGATTGAGGGTGATCCGAAGTTAGAAGAGGCTCATTACCGGCTGTCGGAAGCATATCGATTAACGGGTGAGCAAGCGAAGGCGAAAGAGGAACTGGGGGTCTTTGAGCGGTTGTCGAAAGGTCCGCTCCCTGACGGTCACGGCTCGGCCAGATCTCAGTGAGTCGGTTTGGTCATGAGGCTCGAGAACATGTCGAGGAACTTGCCGAAATCGAGGTCGAACTGAATTTCGACGGGCTGCACGGTGATCTTCGGTTTGTCAGTAGTGTGCCAAGTGAGAGTATTGCCATATCCTGCGCCATGGTCGATATCCACGCTCATGAAGCGAGTTTCCTTCTTGGTGATGATGGAGGGGTCGATCCAGGCAGCGGCAGCAAGTTCGTCCCACATGTAATCGTTGCCGTCGCCAGGCTGGTAATATTTGGCGATGTAGCGGGCAATAGGAGTTCCCGCGGCCTCGATTTTTTTCACGGCTTCTGGTGTGAGGCGCGCTTTGATGGAGATATCGGTTGGCGTACAGACGATCTTTTTCCACGGCGCGCGGAGAACTATGAAAGCGGCTTCGGGGTCGAACCAAAAATTAAATTCGTGGCGCGGATTGTTGACGAACTCAGGGTTCTGACTTTCGGGATTGAGGCTGCCGCCCATGAAGACGAGTTCCTCGGCCAGTTGCGGGAAATCATGATCGATGGTGATAGCAAGAGCGAGATTCGTCATCGGTCCACCTTCGTAGATGGTTACTTCATTCGGAAATTGGTGGACCATGCGAAGCAGAAAATGAATGGCATCTTCGGTAGATGCCTTAATTGTCGGCTGGCCTTCAGGCATGGGAGGTATGGCCGATGCTTCGTGATACCAGCGTTTGTCCCAAGCGCCGCTATACGCAACCTTGCCGTAACGATCCTCCCAGAGCAGCGCCTCGTCACGCGTGTGAACCAGTGGCGTAGATGCTCCAAGCATGACCGGGACATCGGTGCGGCCAATGATCTCGAGTAAACGGAGAGTGTGCGCGACCTCTTCATCGCGCCACTGGTCGCCACTCACAACCGTGATGCCAAGAACGTCGACACTCGGCGACTGAAGCAGCAACAGCACAGTTTGTAAGTTGCTGCCGCCGGGACCAGAACAATCTTCATTGATGATGACCTTGCGGCGACTGGGAGCCGCGGCCGCAAGGGACGTTGTGAGAAGAACGGCTAAAAAAGTTCTCAAAACGCTGCTTTTAGACCAAATTGAACTACGCGAGGAGTGCCCACAGTGGAACTAATGGAAGCGGCGCCGGGCTGACTAATGTCCGATACCGAACCAGGCCCGGGAAGCGCAAATTGAGCGTGATTGAAGAGATTAAAGAACTCTGCGCGAAATTCGATTTTGAATGATTCGCGAATGGGGAAACGCTTAATGACCGAGAAATCGGTATTGACGAAGTCAGGGCCAGAAAGAGGAGTGCGGCTAGCGTTTCCGAGCTCGCCTGCCGCTGGTTGGGAGAAGCAGGACACATTAAAGAACTGAGCCAGAGATTGACTGCCCGAACTCGGATTACAGGTTTGGTTCGGACGGTTATAGGCCGATCCGTTAGCATTAAGGAAATTCACACCGGAGTTGTTAGCACCATCAAGTATGAAAATTGGAAAGCCGGAGGTGGCCTTTTCGATCACGGTCAACTCCCAACCACCGAGAATCAAGTCAGCAGGCTTAGCGAGTGAACTGCCGAATCGTTTGCCCTTACCGAAGGGCAGATCATAGATGACGCTGGCGGTGAAATTGTGGTTGAGGTTGATCTGAGAAAGCCCCCAGTCAAGCGTCTGCCAATTGGGCAGTGGGAAATAGGTAGCGCCGATGGGCGTTCCAAGACCATCGGATAGACCGTTGTCATTAGCTCGCGAATAGGTATAGCCTATGATGGCGTAAAGACCGTGCGAACTCTTTGTCTCCGCCTTCAACTGAAGCGAATTGTAATGAGCTCGGCCCACGTCTTCAATAGCAGAAACATCGGAACCGGGGTAGGAGGCAATATAAGGGGCATTAAAAGCGGCGCCACCCGGACCGCAGCCTAGAGTATAGCCAGAAACCATACCGCAAGCCGAAGGCGATCCGACATTCAGGTTATTGCCGTCACTCAGAAGATGGGAACTGCGAGCACCCGCGTAACCGGCGGTTAACAGGATCTCGCCTGGTAACTGGCGTTCGATATTTATATTGAACTGCTGGACCCGGCCCTGTTTAAAATTGAGGTTCTGTGCGTAAATTGTGCCGGCGAAATCGCTAATTGGGGGGGGAGCGGTGTAAATGGGAAAACCCTGCGACACGGTGCCGTAGCTGCCCCCAAAGAAAGACGTCAGTGCAAATGATTGATCAAAGTAGGGAGGGTTTTCCCACAACCCCTGGGAGCCCTGATTCCAGGACGAATCATGGAAGATAGCGTAACCACCGCGGATGGCGGTTTTGCTGCTGCCAAACGGCTTCCACGCCACGCCAATGCGCGGTTCAAGCGCAGTTTTGTCCAGTTGGACGCCGGCGGAAGAACTGCCGCCTTGGCCGGCGATGATGAACTGCCCATTGGCAGGATTGAAATCGGCGATGCGATCATGAGCTTCGGTAATAGGGGTGACGATCGCCCAAGCGAGGCCAAGGTTGAGAGTTAGATCTTTGGTCACTCGCCAATCGTCTTGCACAAAGGGGCGGAAAAGTTTCCAACGGCGACCGGTGGTGGTTCCATTAAAAGTTTGATCATGTTCGGCTACCGTGGGAATGCCGAGCAAGATGTCCGCCGCGGGGTCGCCGGTGATGCCCGTAAAGACCCAAAAGCCATCTCCAAAAGCCTCCGTCAAAACATTCATCTGATTGGCGCGAAAGCCCATACCCGCTTTAATATCGTGATTGCCGCGGACCATATCGAGCGAATCGGAGACGGAGAAGACGTTAGTACCACCTTGGAAGGGCGAAAAACCGCGATCGCCCAAAGACCAGTAGCCGCCGGTGACCAAAGAACTGGTCAGTCCACAACTTACTCCTCCCAAGTTGGCTCCCGGAATGCCAAGGGCTCGAGCCGCGCAGGTTCCCGTACCCTGCGAAGTTATGTAATCGAAGATGCGGTTATAGCCGCCGCTGATTTGATTTACAGTGTTGGGAGAGAAAACGTGCGTCTCCGAAAGGGCCACATTGCGCGCGTGGTTGAGAATTCCCTGGTTGCTGGCAAAAGCGCTAGCCTCAGCAAAACCGGGAGAGCCGCCAGGAACGTAAGAAGTCGCTTGATCATAGCTGAAGCGCGCAAAAGCGTAATCGTTGTTCGAAAAATTGTGGTCTATGCGGCCATCGAATTCGCCTTCGTTGAGTTTGCGAACGGGCTCACTGACATAGTTGTAATTCAAGGCTGCGTTGTTGGCGTTTGGCAGCGGATAGAGATCGATCAGCTTCTGACCGATGGGGTTGATGTCGGACGCCGGGATGACGTTGCAACCTGAACCTGGGTTTGACCCAGCGGCGCCGCACCCAAAAGTGCTGTTGGTGTAAGGATTGGTGAGATTCGTAGTCCGCAGATTACCGAATGGGTCGTCGGTGAAATCACCATTTCGCATCGCGACGCTAGGAACCAAGCCCTCGAATGGAATGGCATGGCGCTGAAACTTATTTTGGATATCGGCAAAGAAAAAGGTCTTGTCTTTCTTGATAGGTCCGCCGACCGAGCCGCCGAACTGATTGAGGTTGAATTGTTCTGTATTTGCCGCAAAAAAGCTACGCGCGTCGAGTTTAGTATTGCGAAAGAATTCGAAGAGACTGCCGTGAATCGTATCCGTGCCATTCTTGGTGGTCACCAACACTGTCGGACCGGCACGCGTTCCCCATTCAGCCGAGTAGTTGTAGGTGAGTACTTTGAATTCCTGAATGGCGTCGATGGAGGGAAGAATTGAGATGCCGCCGCCGGTGAGTTCGTTATTGTCGTTGCCATCGAGCAGCCAGTCGGTGGAATTGGCGCGCGAACCGCCAACGGAAAGTGAAAAGGAACCGCGGGCGGAGACTTCGCTGCTAGGGCCACCGTTGAAGAAGCTGCCGGTGCTGGTTTCTTGGGTAGTTCCGGGGGTGAGCGTGGCAAGTTGGACGAAGTCACGTCCATTCAGGGGCAGATCGGCTACTTGCTGCGACGTAATCACTTGGCCGAGAGTAGGATTGGTGGTTTGCACGGCAACCGCGGTGGCGGTCACCTCCACGCTCTGCTGAACATTGGCGGGGGAAAGCTTAAAATCGACTTCGCGCTGTTCGTCAACCTGCAAGCGGACATCTTTGACTTCCGAGCTTTGAAAGCCAGTGAACTGTGCGCGCACTGTATAGGTGGTCACGCCCAACAGCGGCACGACGTAGTGGCCTGCGCTGTCCGAGATCGCGTCACGCACGGTGCCGGTGTTTTGGCCGGTAATCGTGATCTTGGCGCCCGATACCGAAGCTCCTGTCGCGTCTGTTACGGTGCCGGATATGCTTCCGGTCGCCTGGCCAAAGAGCAACGGCCCGCATGCGAACAGAAACGTAAAAATTGCGATAGCGCTTACGCGCGTTCTAGTAACCATAAAAGCCCCCTAAAATGGCCACGCACGGAGTGACACTCATCAGCATCGCTTGCCGGGCAAGCGTTACTCCAAAGATAGTCTAGTATGCATCGCTGAATGACTTCGTGTCAACATCTTCAGCCGCATGGCGAGGAGCACAACTGCGGGATGGTATCGTTTTTAAGTGCTTTTGCGCCTCATATTTAGCTTATTGTTCTGCTCGGCAATATTTGCCGACTACACGCCCGCCTGGAACCAGCCAATTCCACCATTCCGGATTGCGGCAAACCTATATTACGTTGGTACCAATTATTTGGCATCGTACTTGATTACGACCCGTGCCGGCGACATCCTCATCAACCCGAACTACGAGGAATCTGTTCCGCTCATTCAGAAGAGCGTTGAAAAGCTTGGGCTCCAATTTTCGGATATCAAGATCATTTTGATCAGCCACGCGCACGACGATCATGCCGCGGGCTGCGCACTTGCGAAAAAGCTAAGCGGCGGACAACTGATGGTCATGGACGCAGACGTTCCTATCATTGAACACGGTGGCGCGGGCGATTTTCAGTATCAGCAACATTTCACTCCCGCGAAAGTAGACAGGATCTTGCACGATCTGTCGAAGGTGCAACTGGGCGGCACAACGCTAACCGCGCACCTCACGCCTGGGCATACCAAAGGCTGCACAACTTGGACGATGGAAGTAAACGATTCAGGCAAGACGCTACACGTGGTCGTCGTGGGGAGTCCGAACGTGAATACGGGCTACCGTCTCATCGACAACAAACAGTATCAGCAGATCGCCGCTGACTACGCGAAGGGCTTTGGCGTACTGCGTGCCTTGCCATGCGATGTTTTTCTCGGCGCACACGGTGCTTACTTCGGGATGGATGAAAAGCTGACACGGCTGAAGGCGGGTGCGCCGAATCCGTTCATTGATCCAGCGGGTTATCGAGCGTACATTGAGGAAAGAGAACAGGCCTTTCAAAAGGAACTGGCGAAGCAGCAGGCGGAGAAGCATTAGCGATACACTCAATCTCATGTTGAAAACGCTCTTCCTCATTTTTCTGCTGACGACATTTTGTTCTGCGCAAAAGCTATCGGCGAAATGGGAAGAACTTACTGCGGAGGACTTTCAAGCGGCACTGAAACAAAGCCAGGGGACATGCTTATTGCCTTTCGGAATTATTGAGAAGCACGGTCCGCAATTGCCCCTGGGTACAGACCTGATCAACGTACGTTACGCGTCCGAACAGGCCGCCGCCGAAGAGTATGCCGTCATCTTCCCGCCCTATTTCTACGGCCAGATCTTTGAAGCCAAGCACCAACCCGGTACGCTCGCTTACAGCGCCAGGATGCAGCTTGAGTTGCTACAGGAAACGACGGACGAAATGGCACGCAATGGCTGCAAGAAAATTCTCATCGTAAATGGGCATGGCGGCAATAATAATTTGCTGCCTTTCTTTGCGCAGGCGCAACTGGGCGCACCGCACGACTACGTTGTTTACGTTTTCGCCCGAGGCAGTTATCCGCCCGGCCGCCCAGCATTGAAGACTAAAGTGGATGCGCACGCGGGAGAGTCGGAAACCGCGCATGTGATGGTTTCACGCCCTGATTTGGTCCACCTGGATCGGGCTGGGCGCGAATCGGGCGCCGATCTAAATCGCCTTGATTTGCCTGCTGGCGTGTACACGGGCATCTGGTGGTACGCTAAATTTCCAAATCACTACGCGGGTGACGGCGCACCGGCGACTACCGAACTCGGTGAGTTCGATATGAAGGCGTGGGCCGATGGGATCGCTAACGCGATTCGCGCTATCAAGTCAGATCAGCGCAGTTTATCGTTGCAACGCGAGTTTTTTGAAGAATCCTCGCACCCTGCGGACACCAAACAATAAGGGCCCAGTTTTCGCTACAGTTTGCGACACTGTGCTCCCACTATTGGGATGCAGATAGCGCCACCAGGAAGCGCGGCAGGTGAAGGAGTTTCCGACGCGAAGCTCTCACTCACTACTGGCCAGTCGGGGTCAGTCGCCGCAACTGGCGGAACAGCGCCGGCCACCTCGATACAACAAGCCGTTCTTGGTGACACCGCCGTCATCCACGAACTTGCGCTGACGGATCTTTTTAAGCTCTCGCAGATATTACAACCGCCCAGTCCGCCTGAGATCGTCCAGCGAGTCGAAGCGCTGATTCAGGAGACGGTTCGAGCGATCCATGATGACCGTAGGGAGTGGGCTGTCGGGCGATTTATCGAAGCGGTAACAACGGACCCCTCGCGCGTTGAGGAACTGCGCGTCAGGCCCGAGTTCGAAGTAATTCGCGCCAATGTCGACCAACTGCTAAATCGTTTGACTAACGTGGCGAGGATGGACGCGGAAACCAAGCTCACGGGCGCCGAGAGAGTTTTGGAAAACGCCGGCTGGCAGAAACTGCCGCATTGGGAAACGGCCCCGGAAGCTCTCATCCAGATTGGACACCGCTTGCTCGAAACGGGCGGCTACGCGAATTTCATTCGCACCGCAGATTTGGCGACCACGCTCCAATCGGCATATTGGACGGCACCAGTGGTTCAACCACTCCCTCTTGTTAACGGAACGACGCTGCTTAAGAAGGAAGATAACGGCATTAAGCAGAAAGGAGCGCGAGCAGCAGTACTCGCGCTGGCACAGCATAGTTGGGATTCACTGCGTGAAGGAATGTCCAACCGCGTGGCGGCACTTTGGTTCCGCGCGCCACTCCTGGTCATTTTCGGAGGTTGGTTCACCATAGGTTTGGCGGCGGGTCTGTTCTCGTATCTAACAAAAGCAATTTGGCCCGATTCCTGGATCGTTCCGGCCAGCAATTTCGGATTTCAGCTTTGGGGATTAGGATTTCTGGCGCTGGTTGGCTTCGGCTTTTGGGCGCGCGTCCGAAGACGTTAGCTACTCGCTAATTATTCGCATCGTCAACAAGGTCATATCGTCGTGCTGGGGCGCGCCATTCACAAACGCGTCCGCCGCGGCGATTACTGTTTCTGCAATCGTGGCCGCATCGCTGCCATCGCAACGTTCGAGCACTTCAATCATGCGCTCTTCACCCCACTCCTCATCGGCCTCGTTCATTGCTTCGCTGATACCGTCGGTGAAGCCGACGAACAAATCGTTTTCTTTGAGTTGGAGGCAATCTTGCGAGTAAAGCGCTTTAGGCAGCAGTCCTACCACCGGGCCACCGGTTTCCAGGCGGATCACAGCAGAACAACCGTCGCTGTCCCTGCGCAAGACTATAGGCGGGTTGTGTCCCGCATTCACATAAGCGAGTTCACGGGTTTGCGGGTTGTATTGAGCGTAGAAGAAAGTGGCGTAACGGTTGACTGTAGAGGCATCGTAGATCAAACGATTCACCACACCAATTTGGCTTGCTAAGTCATGGCCATCTTGCATGGCTTGACCACGAAGCGACGCCTGCAAACTGGCCATCAAGAGCGCCGCTGCTATGCCCTTACCCGAAACGTCGCCGATGGCGAGACACAAGATACCGCTGGGTAGAGTGAGAAAATCGTAATAGTCGCCACCGCAGGCGAGCGCCGGACGGCAAGCGCCAAAATAATCTACGCCGGGCACTGCTGGAAAGTTTTGCGGAAACAAACGTTCTTGGACTTCGCGGGCAATCTCCATTTCACGGCTGAGTTTTTCGCGAGTCGCAATCTCGTTGGCTACTTGGGTGGTTAAACGGCTGTTCTCCAACGCGAAACCGGCTTGCGTGGCAACGGCGTTGAGCAGTCCTAAATCGCGCTCTGTGTAAGGCGCTTGCGATTGTTTGGGACCAAGAGTCACAACTCCCAACAAGCTATCCTTGGCGGCGACCGGGAGGACGACCTCTGTTTTGTACTTTCTTAAAATCGCCTGCTCGTCTGGATGAACAGTCTGGATCCAATTTTTGGCATCGTCGAAGTAAATCGGCGCAGCTTTTTGCGAGATCCTCAAATGGCGCACAATGCCGCCATTCTCAGCCAAGGCGAGCGTTGGATGTGTTTGATAGCCCGTGGAATACGCGGAGGTGAGTGCGCCTCCTCCATTCAGCAGGAATGCGATCCGCGGGACGTGGAGAGCAGTGGAGATCTTTTGGATCAGCGTCTGAATCAGCGTTTTCTCTTCCATCAAAGTGCGCAAACTGATGGCCAGTTCGTTCAGAATCTGTTCGTTGTTGTAAGCTTCGCGGAAAAAACGCCGATCGATCCAAAGGGCGAGCCACTGTGCGCCACGACGCAGAAGAACGATTAACAAAAAGCCGACGGCAATCACGCCAATGCGCAGCGCCAGCGTCAGGGCTTTACCGGCGGACAGGATCGCGATTGCGCCGATGACTCCCGCAGTCACAATGATTTGCAAAACAGTCAAGCCGCGCTGCGCTAAGGCATATTGAATACCTATACGGATCGTTGTTTGTACGTCCATGGCACGGCGTACCACGATCACGTAAGTAAGCGTCAAAGGGAAGAGCAGCAACGGTAGCAAGGTGGCAAAATATTCTAGCGCTCCGGCTTCGCTGAGAAGCACGGTTCGCTTGACCACATATCGCAGTATTTGAAAAAGGACGGGCGCCAAGCTCAAAAGGCTGCCTGCGAATAAAATGCGCAAACGCCGCTGCCCGTCTGTGCTTTCGGTGGTTAGACTCTTGAGACCAATGACAATAAGGAATACCAGAATCACCAGGAACGGCAACACCATGTGTGTCCGAAACGTCAGCGCGAAGCTCAATGGTAACCGCAAAAAGTCAATTGCGGAAAAGCTGAATTGCCGTCCCACAACCCACAGCAGGATGAGCGCCGTGTTCACCATCAGCGGAACCGCTAAGACCCATTTCAGCCAGGGAAGTTTAACGTCAATACGCAGCCGCAACGGAAAGCGAATCGCAAAAAACAGCATCCACATAGACCACAGCCCGAACCTGGATGCGAAGACACTCCACCAAATGAGAGCGGCTGGCCAGTTTGGCCAATCCCAGATGGGAAAGTCATGCGGCAGCCCAGCAAAGCCAATCATCAATGCGAGTAAGAGCCAGGCCAAACGGTCTCGCGGGCGAATGAAGGCCACCCAAAACCCTAGCGACAGACAGAAAAGTGGCAACGCAATCGACAGCAGAATTCGTCCTGTCCAATCGAGGCTGCTTGCCGCGGCAGATGCCTGCGCCGGAATGCGAATGGCCGCGGAAAAGGGTGTGCCTTTCGGACTTCGCACAGTGACACTCAACAAATCGCCGGGCTTTCGACGCATCACGGCTTCATACAGAACGCGCATGTTGGAAAACGGCGTGCCGTCTACCATTTCCAGCGAATCCCCAAGCCGCACACCAGCTTCTTCCGCATCGGGTGTAAGCGCTGCGATGATTCGCAGACTGATGCCAAAGTTCAACGGCAGTGAGGGCTTCGACTGCCCGTGATTTAGATCGTCGACCACCGAATAGACGATCATTCCTTGATAAGTACACACCCAGGCCAACAAAACAGCAAGCCATACGCGGCGGTTCCTCAACATGTCGACCTCAAAATAGACTGGGTGAGAATGTGGGGGTTGGAGCGCATTTTCGATACAACGTAATTGAGAGTGTTTGCGCCAGGGTATGTTTTAGCTTAAGCTGCAGGAGCACAGGCGATGATAACAGAAAGAGCGCACCATGACGAGGACGTTGCCACTCCTTCTGCGAGAAGAAGCCAGGCTGGTAGCTTTGGATGTCGCGCATCAACGGGTCAAAGCATCTACGCGTTCCGCAAATCCGGATTTGATCGTCACAACGGAAGGAGTCTTAATCCCAAGATTCAAGGGCAGTGACGGCTTCGACTGCCCATGATTTAGCTCGTCGACCACCGGATAGACGATCATTCGCTGCCATACGCGGCGGTTCCTCAACATATCGATCGCAAGATAGACTTGTGGAAGTATGTCGGGGTTGGAACGCGTTTTCATTTTCATATTCTTAGCATCGTTTGCTTTTGCGGAAGACTGGGAAGGTACAGTTCGCAACGCTTCAAAGCAACCCTTGAGTTCGGCGGCCGTGGTGCTCCGCTCTTCGAGTGTTGAGACCCAGGCTGTCACTGCTGCAAATGGGCATTTTCATTTCAGCGCGCTCACGAAATCCGCATACACCGTGACTGTGGTGTGGGCAGGCGGGAAAGCTGAACGCGCCGAAACGATTCAACTGCCCGCCCCAGGATCGGCGGATCTCACAGTCTCCGATTCCGGCGTGCTGATGGTTCAGTTATCCAGCGGGCAAGGCGCCCCAGGCGGCCAGCAACTCTCCAGCCAGGCTGTCTCCAGTTTGCCGCTGAACAAGCGCGATTTCAGCGCTCTTCTGCTCATGGCGGCGGGCACCATGACTGACTCGAATGGCTCCAGCAACTTCACTGCACAATTCGCGATTAATGGGCAACGGGGGGTAGAAGCGGTTTTTGCCATGGATGGCGCCGATGTGAGTGACCCGGAAATGGGCGGCGCCACCTTCTCAAACTTCAACGTCGACGCAGTGGAGGAAATTCAATCTACGTCCGGCTGGATGCCCGCTGACATTGGCCGGGGAGCGGCCGGCTTCACCAACATTCTCACTCGCAGCGGCATGAGCGGCTTTCATGGATCAGTTTTCGAATTTGTACGCAACTCCGCCTTCGACGCTCGGAACTTCTTCGATCGGAGGTCGCTCGCTCAACCCGGACGGATTCCACCGTTCCGGCGCAACGAATTCGGCTTCACAAATGGCGGCGCACTTGTTCGAAACAGAACATTCTATTTTGTTCAAGCGCAGGCCTTCCGGCAGGTTTTGGGAACAACACAAGTTATTCCCGTCCCTACTGCTGCGGAACGCGCGGGCATTGATACAACCGCTTTCGCGGGCGACACACTTTATGTGCCAGTTGATCCTCGCATCGCGAAGCTGATTGACCGCTATCCTCTTCCAAACGACCCACTCGGACCATACGGAGCGCGCACTTATGCGACGTCTTCTAAGGTCACAACCAACGCTAACCAGTTTTCGGGTCGGCTCGATCAGAATTTTTCCGAGAAAACGCATCTCTTCGCCCGGCTCAATTTCGATAATCTAAGTGGGCCGACCACCAACCCAAGCCAAACCGCCATCGATCCCTCGTTCGGTATCCGCTATGTCGATCACCAACGGAATGGGGTGCTGACCTACACTCGAACGGTCAGCCCCAGCTTCAATTGGGAATCGTCACTCAGCGTGACGCGCACAACACCATCGTTTCCTACGTCGAACCGGACAGATCCTTCGCTCGTTTTCTCCGACGGTCTCTACGAAGCTTTCAACGCTGCGGGCGGCAGCGTTACAGCGGCCTTTGGCAACTTGTTTCAGGGACGACAGAATTTTTCCTGGAACCAAGGGAGGCACACTTTCAAGGCTGGGGCGGAAGTTCGAGCCAATCGTGACACCACCTATTTCGGCCTCGGTATTAACGGTCAATATACATTCGGCGGCGGTACTGCCTATTCACCGGTAGCCATTCGCTCGCAAAGCGGGCTGCATAACATCAGTGCGGGTGGCGCATTGCCCGACACGCTAAGCGCATTACTGACCGCGAGTGCTTTCAGTTACTCAATCGCGGTGGCTCCGTCTTATTTTCCACAAGGGGATCAAATCGGCGTGGCCGCGATCTCTCGTTACAACAGCAATTTCTACGTTGAAGACACTTGGAAACTTTCGGATCGATGGACTATCGATCTGGGACTGCGGTATGAACTCTATACGCCTATTACTGAGCGGGCTCATCGCACCTCAGGGTTGCAGTTCGTCGGCGGTACTGAGCAATACGTGATTAATCCCCAGCCGGGTTACATCTTCGACAAGAAGGGATTCGGACCTCGTCTGCAAATTTCGTGGGCACCGCAAAAGGATTTTCAATTCCACGTGGGAGGCGCTCTCACAACGATTCCTCCCAACATCTGGCAGGACAACTCGCTAACCGGAAGCGCGCCCTTCGTTTTCTATCCACACCTCGCCGCTGGCCCCGGCGCACCTATTCCATTCGGCTTCAGCATCACGCCATCCCAGTTGCCGAATATCTATACAAGCACTGGAGTGAATATCTTTGCGAGCGGAGATTCGAAGCAAGTGCCCGCGAACACGGTAATGGATGTGAATCGTTTCGAGCAAGACTTGGCCGCGCTCAGCCCGAGCCATCAAGTCACTCCATTGAACGTCACAGCCATCGCTCCCTGGTTTCGCAACGGCTACTTGGCCACTTGGACTGCGGGCCTTGAGCGTAAACTCGGCGCACTCGATTTAAATGCAGGATATGTTGGCACTGCGGGCATTCGACTACCGGCGATGGACTTTCCGAATGGCTATCCCGGGGCATCTCCGGCCTACGCTCCTTACACACAATTTGATGCGGCCGGCAATGCAATCGGCGGCTTAGGCACAACCATGATCGTCACTGATCGCTCGCACTCGTCCTATCATGCGTTGCAAACTTCCGTGCAAGGAAATCTGGGTCACAGCGGCCCAGGCATTCAGGCAAGCTACACGTTCTCGAAATCTCTCGATGATACAAGCACAGTCATTGGTGGCTTCATCTCGGGAACCTCCGGCAGCGCTGCTCAAGCGTGGCCGCAGAATCCGCTTGATACGCGTGCGGAGAAGGGTCTCTCCACCTTCGACACGCCGCAATCATTGAGCGCCAGTATCATTCAAGACTTACATCTTGAGCGCGCGGGTATCTTCAACTTACTGCCGAAAAAGGCGACGCTCGGCTGGGAGTTGCTTAGCATTTCAACTCTCGCCAGCGGGACCCCATTTACAGTCTATTCGGGCGTGCAACAGACAGGGGTGGGCTCAAATGGGGTGGATCGACCCGATCAGGTGGGCACGCCCGCGCTATCGACGAGCCGTAAGATTCGCGAAGACTACTTTGGACTGGGCGCAAACAATCCTTCGTTTTTCACGATTCCAACTGGCCAATTTGGGGCACTAGGGCGCGACACCTTCAGGGGACCCGCGTTGCATAATTTTGATTTCGCCCTCATCAAGGACACGACTCTCGCTACTCACGCTTCCGGCAGTGAAGTTGCTGTGCTCCAGTTCCGAGCTGAATTCTTCAATCTGTTTAACATCGTCAATTTCGGCTTACCCTCCAACATCGTGAAAGGCACGGGTTTTGGGGAAATCTCGCGGACAGCGGGAACTTCCCGCCAGATTCAATTTTCTGTTAAATTGATTTTCTAATTCGCGTGCAATCTCCCGATAAGCCTTTTAGACGAGTAGGCAAGCAATGAATTTTTCCATTCCAGCGGCAGGCATGCAGGCAGCGAGCGCAGCCTTCGAGAGCGCAGCCAATGGTTTAAACCAGGTCTTTCAAAAGGGCCTTAACCCATTGACGCAGGGCTCCACAATGGGTGATAGCGTCGATCTGAGTTCAGCAGTAACCGGTCTTATGAAGTCGAATCTCGATTTCACGGCGAACGTCAAGATGGAGCTTATCGACAGACAGATGAGCCAAAGCACTTTTTCACTTCTCGGTTAAGCCGATGCGGACGCAGACGCCGACGAGACGGAAATTGAAACCCCTTCCACTACCGATATCAGGGCTTTAGGGCTGACCGGTTTGGGAATGTAACCATCCATTCCAGCACTGAGACAGCGCTCCTCATCACCCTTCAACACATGCGCGGTCATGGCGAAGATAGGCAAATGAACACCACTAAGTTTCTCGCGTTCTCGCACGATGCCTGTCACTTGAAAGCCATCCATGCGCGGCATCTGAACATCCATTAGAACTAAATCGAAGGTATCTCGATCCAGCGCCTCTAAGGCCTCGACTCCATCGGCTGCAGCTACCACGGTATGACCGCGCTTTTCCAGCAGACGAAGAGTGAGCCGCTGATTGATCGCATTGTCTTCCGCCAGCAGTACGCGTAGCGCTCGAACTGTGCGCTTTTCCGGGATTGCTTCGCTTCGAACCGCGATCGGACTGTCACTTGTCGCCCGCAAAGCTTGGGCGCGCGCCGCTTTCAGAGCAGCGCGCAATTCGTGGCCACGAATGGGCTTGGTGATGTACGCTACCACTCCCAAGTCGCGGCAACGAGCAGCTTCAATCAGCTTGTGGCCGGGAGTGAACATCATGATAGTGGCCTCAGCGAGCGCTGGCAGACGGTTAATCTTTTCAATCAGCGTGAATCCGTCGCCATCAGGCAAATGAACATCGGCCAACACCAAAGAGAACCCTTCGCCCGCATTTTTGGCATGCCGTAAACGCGTCAGCGCTTCCTTGACGTTTGGTGCAGTGATGGCTCTCATCCCCCAACGCGCAAGTTGCTCCCGCAAAACGCGTCGAGTTGTCACATGGTCTTCCACAATCAGCGCCGAAACACCCGCCAACTCCGGAATCTCTCCGCTCTCCTCCGGCCCTCGTACTTCCGGCGCGTCCGTCCTTACAGTAAAGTGGAACTGGCTACCGGCATCTTCTTGGCTCTCAACCCAGATCTTGCCTCCCATTAATTGAACCAAGCGGTGGCAGATGGCTAATCCCAGCCCCGTTCCACCAAACCGCCGAGTCGTCGAAGAATCCGCTTGTGAGAACGCTTCAAAAATAGTAGTCAGCTTAGCGCGTGGGATACCGATGCCTGTATCCCTCACGATGAAATGCAGCAACGCTCCCGATTCGTCTTTCCACTCGCAGGCCACTTGCAGGACAACTTCGCCGTGCTGCGTGAACTTGACAGCGTTCCCCAGTAGGTTTAAAACGATCTGCCGCAAGCGAGTCGGGTCGGTGCGCACCATTTCAGGTACACCATCGCCCACGTCGCAAACAATTTCCAAACCTTTTTGATCGGCACGAAACGCCACTAGTCGCAAGGTATCGTCCAAGCTGTCACGCAGTACAAAATCCATCGGCTCAAAATCAAGTTTGCCGGCTTCGACTTTCGAAAAGTCTAAAATGTCGTTAATGACAGTAAGAAGCGAGTCGGCTGAATACTTGATCATTCCCAAGTACTCATACTGTTCGGGACTCAGGTCAGTGGCTAGCGCCAAATCCGTCATGCCAACAATGCCGTTCATGGGCGTCCGGATCTCGTGACTCATATTGGCAAGGAATTCACTTTTGACACGGCTCGCCTCCTCAGCCGCTTGCTTCGCTTTGACCAATTCCCTCTCTGCGCGTTGCCGCTCGCCTAGAGCATTTCGAAGTTCCGACATGCGCTCATCGACTCGGGCCTCTAAAATACGTTCGCGCCGATCCACAGTTTTCACATGCGACGCATAAAGCGCCAGCGCAATAGCCGCGGCGCAAAAAGCACACAGTCCTTGAAACCAGAATTTCTGATAAAAGTACCCGCCTAACTTGAATTCAAACTTTGCTTCCCGGCTAAATTTTTCAAAACCATTGCTAGCCACAACCCGGAACGTGTAAGCGCGCGGCGGGATATTGGTGTAGAAGGCCATTCTACGAGTGCCGGCATCCACCCACTCCGGGTCATAACCTTCCAACTTATATTTGAATACCGTCTTCTGCGGTGAAACAAAATTAGGCGCTGAATAGTGAAATTCCAAATCGCCTGAACTCGGCGGCGATTCCCGGTACGAACTCAGATCTACGTCTTCCCCACCAATTCGCGCGCTCTCCAAAAAAACCTGCGGCGGCGGCGTGGCCATTTCCGCCTTATTAGGGTCGACAGCGTTCACCCCTTTCATAGTTGGGAACCACATCCGCCCGTCATGCCCTCGCCAACTCGCAGGCTGAATTCCACCATTGCACTCGGTTGTGCTCATCCCGTCCGACACGCCATAAGAAACGGACGTAAGATGGTCTATCTTCTTGTCGGCAAAATCAGCCAATTCCGACTTCGCAACGCGAAACACGCCACGCGGCGAGCTTAGCCACAAGTTGCTGCGGCCATCTTCCAAAATCGAGGCAACATCATCATCCAGCAGTCCGTCTTTGGAAGTGTAAGAGGTCAATTTCTTGCCCTTCAACCGGTTTAAGCCGCCGGAAGTGGCCACCCACAACACGCCTTCCTGGTCCTCATAAAAGGCCGCCACAGCGTCGTTGGAAAGCCCGCGCCGGGTGTCGAACACTTCAAATCTCCCTTTCGCGTAACGGTTGGCGCCTCCGCCGCGCGTGCCTACCCAAAGATTTCCCCCTTGATCTTCGCCGATAGCGGTAACTTCGTTGTGCGACAAGCCATCTTTTGTGGTCAAAGTCGTGAACTTGTTCCCGTCTTTGCGTGTCAGTCCTGCTTTTGTTCCCAACCACAGAACACCGGTGTGATCCACGTAGACTACGCTGACCGTATTAAGAGGCAAGCCGTCGTTCTTGGTGTAGTTCAAAAAACGATCTTTGTAAAAACGGCTCAGGCCTCCATGCGTCCCCAACCAAATGGCGCCTTGTTGATCCTCCGCCAGCGAAAAAACCATGTCGTCGGCCAAACCATTCTTACGAGTGAGAGCGGTGAACTTTCCCTCATGGAAGCGGTTCACGCCGCCGCCGAAGGTGGCTACCCACAGATCACCTTGGCTATCCTCACGCACGGCCAGCGCTGTATCGGAAGAAAGGCCCTCACGTTCACCGTAGGAGGAAAACAGTCGCCCCGCAGACAAGCGAACTAGCCCAGCACCGCCCGTGCCAATCCACAAAGCTCCGTCCCGATCTTCAAATAACGCCCGCACGTCGTTAATCGGCAAGCCGTCAGTCTTGGTGTAATAGCTGAGGGTCTTGCCCACCTTACGACACAAACCGCCGCCGTACGTGCCTATCCATACAGCGCCTTTGCCGTCGGTGAGTAGCGCCGGCACACCATTGTCGGGCAGGCCATTGCGCTTTGTAAGATTCGTGAACCGGCCGCCGCGCCATTCACTCAGTCCGCCGCCGTTCATACCAACAAGCAAACTGCCATCTGCCGCCGAAAACAGAGATCTCACCGGGGAATTCGGCAGTCCGGGCACTCCTTTGTAAGTTGTGAATTTCCCGTCGTGGTAGCTGGTCAACCCATCCTGAGTTCCAATCCAAACAGTGCGATCAAGCCCCGCGGCCAGTGCATAGACTTGATCGCCAGCCAGTCCATCTTTTTTCTTGTAAACGGTGATTCGTCCGTTGTGGCTCCGCGCGAGACCGTTTGCAGTACCAATCCAGATGTCGCCCGCCGTGTCTTCAACTAGCGCACGAACCGCATTGCTCGGCAAGCCCTCTTTCGTGGTGAACGGTTTAAATTTGTTCTTCTCGAGGCGCACGACTCCGCCACTATACGTCGCAATCCACAGCGCTAAATTGTGGTCTTCCAGAAGAGCCACCACCGTGTTGTTCTCAATGCCTGGCGTGTTGTTCTTGTCAAACACTTGGAACCGCAGTCCATCGAAGCGGACCAATCCTAACTCCGTGCCAAACCAGATATAGCCATCATTGGTCTGTAAGATCGTGTAAACGGAGTTCTGCGGCAGACCCTGATCAATCCCCCAAACGTCCTGATGGAATTCGCGGATGTCCTTGGATGGGTCGAGTGATGCCGTCCACGAAGTTCCTGCAAGGAGGAACAGCAAAGCCAAGTTGCACAAATTTACCGCATTCGCTATCGTTTTGCTCATTTTGGTCTTATTCGGCACCTGAACTCTGCAAATGATCTCTTACTTAGAATCTAAATTCCGTTAACACAAGCTTTAGTCTATAATCTAAGGGCGTTACCAGACAGTAGTCAACTATGTTTATCCGTTTGAGGGACTTTGCAAGTGCGGCTAAGCCACATCTGCTGCGCTTTCCAGCATCCAAGACGCCGATTATTGAAAAATTAAATATAACTTTTTGGGGTCCATATCGCCTGTTTTTGCGTATACTAGGCTAATTACATATTTAAGTTGAGCATAACTGCTGCAAGAATTTCAGGGGGACGAGTGTGAAGCACTCAGGTTTAGCGTTAATGGTTGTCGTTATTTCTGGGCAGGTTGTAGCATGTGCGCAACAGGCGACAATCCCCGCAATTTTGGCTTCCGAACCGCCCGGGAAATTGGTCCACGTAATCGTCCACTACAAAACTCCTCCGTCTTTAAGTCAACATCTGAAGGTCATCTCCAACGGTGGGCTCATCAAAGCCGACCTCGGGCTGATTAGTAGCGGCGCGTATGTCGTTCCGGCTTCGAGTCTGCAGAAAATCGCCGCCGATCCCGAAGTTGTCGGCATTGGTGTGGACCACCCTGTTCACAGTCTCTTGGACAACACCGCTGCTGCCGTGAACGCCCCAACCGCGTGGTGGGTATTCGGCTTGGATGGCAATGGCGTAGGCATTGCGGTCATTGACAGCGGAATCTCAGATGTTGATGATTTGAATGTAAAAGATAACCATTGCACCAGTCGCATCGTATACAAGGAGAACTTTATCCAGGCTGCGACAGCAGAAGACTATTTCGGACATGGCGAACACGTCTCCGGAATCATTGCGGGAGACGGTGCCGATTCTAGCTGCATAAATTGCATTCGCACCTTTCGCGGCATTGCTCCAGGCGCACGACTGATCGACCTTAGGGTGCTCGACAGCAACGGCAATGGTTCCGACAGTTTCGTCATTGCCGCCATTCAACGAGCCATCCAGCTCAAGAATGTTTACAACATTCGAGTCATTAATCTCTCCCTGGGACACCCGGTTGTAGAGAGTTACCAGACTGATCCACTGTGCCAAGCTGTTGAGAAAGCTTGGCTCGCCGGCATTGTCGTCGTTGTCGCAGCGGGCAACGATGGCCGTGACAATTCATTCGGCAATAATGGCTACGGCACGATTAGTGCACCGGGCAACGATCCTTTGGTGATCACCGTGGGCGCTATGAAAACGATGGGTACTCCTCAGCGGAGCGATGACCGCATTGCCAGCTATAGTTCAAAGGGTCCAGCCCCGGTCGATCATGTTGTCAAACCCGACCTTGTGGCTCCCGGAAATCGGGTTGTTTCTTTGCTCGCCCCCGCCGGCACCTTACCGCTCCTTTATCCCGCCAATATTGTGCCGCTCGATTACTTCCAATGGACGTTTTCTCATGCCCCTTCCACCAAGTACTTCACCTTGAGCGGGACCAGCATGGCCGCGCCAGTCGTCAGCGGCGCGGCAGCCTTGCTCCTGCAAGCTCATCCGGAACTCACCCCCGATCAGGTGAAAGCCCGTCTCATGCTGACTGCGTATAAGACGTTCCCCAAATCGAGCGTCGCCTATGAACCGACCACCGGCCAGTCTTTCACGAGCTACTACGACACGTTCACGGTCGGCGCCGGCTACCTCGACATTCGCGCCGCTCTTCTCGATTCCCACACCTTTACCGGCACGGCTAATTCGCCTACTGCGCTTTACGTTCCTGGAAACAAAGGCCAACAAGGCACCATCGCGCTCGTCTGTGGATCTGGCACGATCTGCGCCTCAACCTCGGCAATAAATGCCAACGGAGCCTCTGCGTCCGCCGGCAATTCCATATCGAACAATCAGTCGATCTGGAGCAACCAATCTATTTGGAACAGCCAATCCATCTGGAACAACCAGTCGATCTGGAGCAATCAATCCATCTGGAACAATCAATCGATTTGGAGCAACCAATCGATCTGGAATAATCAGTCGATCTGGAACAACAGCGTCAGTCAATCCTCCGATGCCGCTCTCATACGCATCCTGGGAGAAAATTAGTGGGGGTTTCAGCGTCGCTTTAAATCAGTTTGCGCTGTTTCAGCCGGCTAATTTCGCTCACCACCGCGTCCAGCCCATGGCTGCTGTAAAGAAGGCTCAAACGCTCCGGTCCGATAAAGGCCAACACTACATTGCGAAATTTGTTGTTGTACGCGGCTGTTGCCTGAGCGTCGTATCCGAATTGCTTGGCAACGGTCTTCAGCAACAAATCCGCAGTAACAGCCGCAGGTATAGATTCGACAAAGTCCGCATCGGAAAGATTGTGAATTTGATACTCGAGCAGCAAATTGGCCTGCCCGTTCTTGTTCAAATCAAGTCCGTCCCACAAGTGATTCAACGGCGGCAAACGCCAGTGGCCGTCTTTGTCGATCACTAAATATCCTTTGGCCGCTGGATCGATGCGCGCAATCAGGGCCGCTGCGCGTAACCAGTTCACAACTTTATACTCATTGCCCAAACTAGGAGCCGCATGTGCGCTCGCTTGTGTAATTACCAAAATAGGTGCTAATCCACGCGCCATCGTCTCGGCCAAACCCAAGATGTGATGTGCTCCGGTGCGCGAATCGCCCACTGCTCCATAGTTGTCGTTTTGTCCTGTGCCGCCGAAGTTGAATTCCGCGAAAATACTGCCATCCGCATGCCATTGCAAGACCATCGTCTTCGCCCAATCGTGCCAGGCTGGCGCAGCGATCACTACATCTTCATTGATCAAGACATCCCTTCCATAGGCCGCGCGGTAAAGTGCGGCAAAATTAACGGCGCTCCGCAGATTGAACGCTTCATGGACCGCTAAGCCACCCGGATAAGAGTGGTGCCCCCCGAAACCGCTGCCAGGCGCTGCGGATATCGGGAGCGGCAGCTGGGGACAACTGCCGCCGTCATTCTTCAGCGCTGGGAAGACACCTGCATCCGCGCCCTCGCCCTCGTTGAGAAGCCCTTGCTCCTTCAACTGGCGGATAATTTCCGCCTTCATTTCTTCAGTCACTCGCGCCCTATGCGCTACACACGTCGCCCGATTTCGCAACGCATCCAAGGTAGACTCCCGCAACGTTTCGTCGCGAATTTTGTGCACGCTCCGCAGGATCGCTCGCATCGACGTTTGCACCAGTGGCGATAAGCGCCCCGTTGCGATTGCCGCCTCATTCCCCTCACCAAGCTTGGCTTGATCCGCAGCGTTCAAAGTCGCAGACACAGCGAGGATCAACAGAACACATTTCCTTATCTTCATGGCAATGCGACTTTCCCTGGCATTCAGCTGTCTAATAATTCAAGAACTACATTATGCTTCATCTTTACTGCCCATGCTTTTGGTGTTGCCCAAGGCTCGGCGTCCTGTTCATCAACGGGTGCTCCGCGCGAAATTAACGTTTCCGCAAGTTTTTTTCGCCCCCAGCGGCAGGCCCAGGCAAGTGGTGTGGATTTCAGCAACTCGTCCCGCAGATCCAGTCTTGCGCCGTAATCAATTAACATGCCCGCAAAACGCGCTCGATCCGCATCGCTGACTGCACCCGAATAAGCAGCCGCAAAATGCAGAGCAGTTTGCCCATAGCGCGCGACATTTGCGTCAACGCCGTGCCGCAACAGCGCGGCCATGCATCGGAAGTGCCCGTCATTCTTGGCCGTATCGCCGCTTGCCCCGCGAATTGCTTGAATGAGCGTCCAGTGCCAGCGCGAATCGCCGCGCGGCCAATGCAATCTTGGTAGCGCGAGTTCTACAATCTCCGGCGAGCCGTGATCGCACGCCGACCATGCCAGCTCTTGTGCCAGATCTTCACTCGCATCCGCGTTCAGCAACCGCTTAGCTTCTGCGACATGGTGCGTCTCTGAAACCATATACGGCTGCATTTTAGCTCCGCGCTCCAACAGCAATCGCTTGAGTTCTCCGCCGTCATGATTCCAGGCATTCCGCAAGGGCCACCCGGAAGCATACACATTCGCATTCGGATCGGCCCCGCGGTCTAACAAAAGGCGCGCGATCTCCACTTCGTTCTGCTCCGCGGCATGCCAAAGGGGAGCGCCCCAACTCAGCGTCGGCTCTTCCAATTCTTCAAGCATGACGCGTTCGTCTACATCCGCGCCCAGATCGAGCAACAACTGCACGGTAGCAATGTGTCCATGCTTTACCGCAAGCGTCAGCAATCCACCATTTCTCCACACCTGGCGCAACACGCCGGGGTTCGCCTGAATCAACTCGCGAATCCGCGCAACATCCTCCAGCGCCACTGCTGCACGAATCGTCACTTCCGCCCCATGCGCGATCAGCAGCTTCGCAACGGCTGTGAACGAACTATCCACCGCCAGCGCCGCCCGGTCCAGCGCCGTCAATTCAGCCACGTCTTCCTTATTCACTTTGGCGCGCCGCTTCAGCAGCCATTCCACCATCTCCACGTTGCCGTGTTCCGCCGCCGTATGCAGCGGCGTGCCGCCTCGGCTGTCGCAGGCTTGAATCAGTGTGCCATCGGCTTCCAAGTGGCTAATCGCAGTGGCGTTGTCGCCTTCTGAAATCGCCGCGTTGATCTGATCCTGCACGGGAGAAACTGTGGCGTTTGGGCAACTCATCTCTTCGCGCCGACGCCGTTCCTCTTCCTCAATCACCGCCACAATATCGTCATACTGGCGATCTCGTGCAAGCGTGAACGCCGACGTCGCATCGCGGTGCGGATAAATGCCTTTCCGCGCATCCGCCCCAGCTTCCATCAGTAAGCGCGTCATGGCAGCGTCTCTCTTTAGCACGGCATAATGCAAGGCGCGGTGCTCGTTGCTTCCTGACATATCCATGCCGATCAACTCCGGCCGGGCGTGCAGCAGCGACCGCACCTTGGCCGCATCGCCGCGCTGCACCGCGCTCGCGAGTTCGGCTACATTGGCTCCATCCAAGAACGCCTTTAGCTTGGGCCAACTCTCATAGCCATAGGCGCGCGCCAACACTCGCTGCGCGTCATTCAGCGCGAAGTTTTCCGGATCTGGGTGGTGCTCAAATTGCCGCACCTCGCCTGCCGCCGCAGGATCGCCTGCGCGGAATTGTTCTAACAAATCTTTGGCTTGTTTGCGCAGTTGCTCCAAGCTTGGTTGTGCCGGCAACTTGCGCGTTGCATACGCGGACATATCATCTCCTCTCAGTGTTGCCCGGCGTCCGCGTCACGGGCTGAAAGAAGATTGATCACACTAAGTGCAAAAACAGATCGAAATCGGTAGGCTCGGCCTTGCCCGCGGACACGGAGGCACCCGACGTGCCAAGACCAATATAGCGCGCCTATTTCGCCCAGTAAGCCCTATGCCCGATGTAATCCGGATCGGGCAAATTACCAAGGATTACGCGACGAAGCTTCAAAATATCCACTTCTCCGAGTTCCTGATAAACGATTTTCCCGTCCGGCGCCAGGACGACCGTAAATGGCACCGGTGCATCCCACTTCGGATCAAAAGCCGCTTGCAAGGCGTATGTGTCGTCCGATCCAAAGATATAATTTCGACCCGTCGCATGCTGTCTTTGCAGCATCTTCAACACCCCGGGCTTTTCATCCGGCATGTTAGTGGAGACCATCACCATATCGAAATCGCGATGCTTATACATCTGGTACGTTGTCTCGAGCGCTGGAAATTCATGCACGCAAGGCCCGCACCAAGTTGCCCAGAAATTTACTAACATGACTTTCCCCGTGCCATTGGCGCGCAGTTTTTTCAACTCGTCCGCCGAAATTGCATCTACCGCAACCGGCTCCGCTTCAATGCGCTTCAGTTCTTCTAAGCGCGCCGCTTCTTTCGACATCCACTTGGTGGAACATCCAAACACACCCGTGTGGTCAACCGGCGGCGCATTGCCTGCAAGTAGGGCATCAATCGCATTACGCGCATCCTGCGTTTTCACCAAGTTCTCCCGCTGGCTATTGTCGATTCGTCCTTCATACCGCAGCTTGCGCTCTTTATCGAAAATAAACATGTGCGGCGTAGCCTTCGGGCCATAGGCGCGCGCCACGGTCTGTGTATCGCCGTCGTACAGATAAGGAAAATCAAAATGCCGGTAAGCCGCTCGCACCTTCATGTCTTCCAAACTGTCACTGACATCCGTGTAGCCCAATTCATCCAAGCGGATCGCATTCGGATTGTTGGGCTGAATCGCAACCAGCGTCACACCTTTACCGCGATAATCGTCCGCCAGTTTCTTGATGCGCGTCTCATACAGCTGCGCCGTCGGGCAGTGATTGCAGGTGAAAACAATCGCCAGCACTTTCGCGGCCGCATAGTCTTTCAACCGGTGCGTCTTGCCATCAATTCCGGGCAGCGTAAAATCCGGCGCAGCAGAACCCAAGGCCAAAGTCGCATGCGGCTCGTCCGCCATCATGAAAACCGCCAGCAATAAACCGACTGTAAGCCGCAAGATCATAGCTATCTCCTGCCGCCATCTTATCTGAAAGCAATCAGCTCTGGAAGAATTCAGGCCGCCAACAGAGTGAAATAAATCGTCGTTCCCTTCCCGACTTCGGATTCAGCCCAGATCCGCCCTCCTTGGCGCTCCACAATCCTTTTGCAGATAGCCAAACCCACGCCCACTCCCGAATACTCATTCTTATGCAGCCTTTTAAACATGCCAAAGATTTGTTCGAGATAGTCTTGCTCGATGCCGATGCCATTATCCGCCACTGCAAATTTCAGCCACCCTCTCGTTTGTTCTTGTTCAGCCGAAACGTGAATCTTCAGCGCCTCCTGACCGCGATATTTCAGCGCATTGCCAAGCAGATTCTGAAAGAGCTGCATCACATGCATTTCAGAGCAACTCACCGCCTCGGGTAAAGCATCGTGCGTTATGGTAGCGCCACTCTCTGCAATTCCCGCTTCCAGATTACGCAGCGCCAACTGGAGGGCGGCATTACTGTCGCAAACGGCCGCGCCTTCCGCCACCTCGCCCGCATGTGAGTAGTCGAGAATTCCATTAAGCAACGCTTCCATCCGTTTCGTACCGTTGATAATGACATTGGCGAAGCGCTCGGCTTCTTCGTCTTGCCCTCGATACTTGCGAGTCAGTAGCTGGGTGTAAATTGCCACTCCACGAAGGGGCTCGCGCAGATCATGGCTGGCGGCGTAAGCGAACTGCTCCAAATCTTCGTTAGAACGCCGCAATTCCTGCTCAGTTAGCTTCTGCTCATGGATATCTGTTGAAGTCCCCAGCCATTTCACGATCCGCCCCTCTGAATCCTTCACAGGTTCAGCACGATTAAGAAACCAACGATACACTCCGTCGTGCCGGCGAATTCGCGCTTCAAACTCGTAATGCTCGCCAGTGCCAAGTACCCTCTGCCATATCGGCAATAGACGCGGCAAATCGTCCGGGTGAATAATGGACACCCAATTGTCCGCTAGTCCTTGCTCTTTCCGCAGTCCCGTATAGGCAAACCATTGCGGATTTAAGTAAGTCATCTTACCTTCGGCATCGGACCCCCACATTATTTCCGGCAAGGCTTCGGCTAACTCGCGGAACTTCCGTTCACTTTCTTTCAGGACATCCTGCTCTTTGCGGAGCGCATCGATGTTGGTATTGGTACCGAACCATTTCACGACTTGCCCCAGCGAATCGCGGACTGGCATGATCCGGGTTAGAAAGGAGCGATACTCCCCATGGGCGTCGCGCAGCGGAAACTCCATTTCGAACGGCTCACCAGTCCTTATAGACTCTTGCCACTTTTCCATCACTTCCGGCAGAACCTGCGGATCGTGCACGGATTGCCAACCCCAACCCTCCATCTCTTCGGGCGTCGTTCCGGTGTATTCATACCAGCGCCGGTTGTACCAATAGATATAGCCGTCGGCATGGGCCATCCACGCTAGTTGCTCAATCGAATCGATCATGCGGCGCCATTGCTGATCCTGCTCGCGCGCCCGCACCTCTGCCATTTTTCGATCGTGAATGTCGGTCATTGCGCCGACCATGCGCACCACTTGTCCCGCACTGTCTCGCACCGACTCGCCGCGCGTGCGAAACCAACGATAGCTTCCATCCTTTATCCGTATCCGAATCTCTAAGTCGTAAGGCTTTCTCTCTTCCCAATTCAGGCGTACTGCTTCATAGAGCCGTGGTTCGTCCTCGGGGTGCAGCCGCGCAAAGACGGCAGTCGTACGGTCCTCTAACTCATCATCCCTCAGGCCGAGCAGCGATTTAAACTGTGGCGAAAAATAACAATAGTCTGTCGCGGTAGTCCAATCCCAAAGACCGTCGTTGGTCGCCCATTCGGCCAAGCGATACCGTTCTTCGCTGCGCCGCAGCGCTTCTTCCATCTGCTTGCGCTCTTCAATAGGAACAGCTGAGGGAATCAGATATTCAATTTCCCCAGATTCATTGCGTAGCGGAGCAAGCATGAAATCGAGCGCCATCAATTTGCCGTCTTTCATGCGCGCGGGCACGTCGAATCGGGAAGGTTCGCCCGCCTGGGCTTTGTGGATTGCTTCAGATATGCGCTTCTTCACTTCAGGTGAATAAGACCACCAATAAGTGTCAGTCATCAGCTTTCCAATCACGTCCTGGGATTGAATGCCAGCCGCTTCCAAAGGTGCGCGATTCGCTTCGAGCAACACCCCATCCGGACTCATAACTCCCACGAATGCGTAAAGCGAGTCGAGCACCCGGAGAAGCAACTGACGCCGCTCCCGTAGCGCCTTCTCAGCCTCTACCCGCTGGCTGATGTCAGCCATAACTCCGGTAAGTTGGAAGGAGTTTCTGTTGGAAGCCTTCTCAAACCGGCCGGAGAACTCGACCCAACGAAGCCCGCCGTCGTCGCGCCGAATGCGGCAAGAATGGCGGAACAACTCGCCAGGCTTCATCGCGCCTCTCAACGCCGCCTCGAAACCTGCAGCATCTTCAGGTAAAACGATATGCCCCAAGAACTTGGCGTTGTTGACACCGTCCTCGGGTCTGCGGCCTACGATTTCATACATCCGGTCGTTTTCCCAGAAAACGCGATCTTCCAGAGCATCCCAAACAAATACCCCAAGCTGCGCCGCCGAGGTAGCTATTCGCAACCGCTCGGCCGTTTCCAACCGCGCAGTTTCAGCTTGTTTCCTTTCCGTGATGTTCTGGATGACTGCGTTCAGTCCGAGCACACTCCCATCAGAGCCTTCAAACGGGAAATAGCTGACGAGCCAATCGGATTCAACCCCGTCGTTCGCTCGCGTAGCACCCCGGATTTCCTTCTCCACTATGGGCTGGCGCGTCTCCATGGCATTCCTCAACAGCGGTTCCAGGAGCCCGGCCGCATCAGGCAGCACTTCCGCGATAGTGCGTCCAATGTGCTCCGCCGCTGGCACGCCGTTGAGTTTTGCCAGATGATCGTTGATGCGTACAAAGCGCAGATCTTTGTCGAGAAATAAAAGACCCACCGGCGCCTGCGCATAAATCGACTCAATCTCGCGCAACCGGAGAGCCGCCAATCTGTTACTTTCCTCCAGCGCTTCGGCGGTTCTCTTGCTCTCGCTAATATCCTCAACCGCAGATATCGCGTACTTAGGCGCGCCGTCAGGATCTCGCACCAAAGCCACAGTTAGGTTAACCCATATAATTTTTCCATCCTTACGGAAGTAACGCTTTTGCAACTTATACGAGTGAGTCTCTCCGCGTTGCAGCGCTTGGTACTGCTCCAGGTCGCTGGCAAGGTCATCCGGATGTGTGATGTCTTGGAACCGGCCGCCAAACAGTTCCTCCCTGCTATAGCCGGTGATTTCACAAAGGCGGTCATTCACTCTCAGCCATTCGCCAGTAAGACTCACATGCGCCAAGCCCACCGCGGCCTGTTCGAACGTGGCCTCGAATTGTTCTTTTCGTTCTTTGGTCTCTTGCAGCAAGCGAAGGTTTTCCAAAGACAACCAGAGCCGTTCCGCTACCGAACAAAGCAGCGCCTCGTCGCGCTCCGACCACTCCTGAACAGTGTTGTCGGCGACCGCCAAGGTTGCCCGCCAGACACCTTCCTGCGTCAGCGGAACACTTAAGAACGACCGCACATCAAGCGGCAAATAGGCTTTCGCATAGTATTCCGCTGTGCGTGGGTCGGCACTCGCATCGCTGACCTGCGTAACCCGATTCACAGCTATATCTGGCCGCTTCGCTCCAAAGGCCGGCAGGGGATAGGTGCCCAGCATCGCCCGCCCCCCTTTGTGGTGATGCGCGAGCACAGTAAAATTCTCCGCTGGCAGATCGATCTCGACGTAGGCGCATCCCACGACCCCTAGATAGTCACCCAGTTCTTTCACGGCGAGATCCGCCATGCGCCCGGTATCTGAAATTCTTGTTAGCTTGTCACCCAAATCCAACAAAAACTGTTGGTCGAGCTGACTTTGCTTTCGAGAGGTGATCTCCCAGGCAACTCCAATCAAGCCGGTTGGCTGCTGGTTCTCATCGAATACCACTTGCCCTTGGCCACGCAACCAACAGTAGCTGCCATCCTCGCGCCTAACTCGATTTTCGACGTCATAAACCGGCTTTCCTTTGAATGCCTCCGCCAAACCATCCTGAAATGGCTGTCGATCGTCTGGATGAATTCGCTCATAGAATGCTGCAAAGGTCCCTTCGAAAGATCCTGGCTTCATCCCCAAAATCCGTTCGATCATTTCCGACCATTCAAGTTCTCCTGTATTGCTGTTCCACTTCCAGATGCCCATCTGTCCGGCCCTGAGGGCCAAATCGCGTTGTTCAGTGCTGCGAAGCAAGGCCGCCTGCGCTTCTTTCAGAGCTGTAATATCGTTGCTAACTTCGATGACGGACTGTGGCCTCCCGCTACCATCGCGATACAACGCCCAATGAGACGCCAGCCAGAGTGTGCCGCCGTCTTTCTTCGCGGCTCTGATCTCGCCCGACCATTCCCCTGTCCGCAACAACTCAATTTCAATCTGCCCAAGAGGCTGTGTGAACTGCTTCTGCAGCAGCGTGTGAATAGACTGTCCAACCGCTTCGCTCCTCGTCCAACCGAATAAGCGTTCCGCCCCTTGTGTCCAAACGGTGATCGTCCCGTCCAATTCGCGCACTACCGCCGGCGCCAAATTAAGCGTGTGGAATAACTCATCGAAGTGACGATCAAGAGATGGGTTTTCAGCATAAGACGCCGGCGCGCTTACAGCTTCAATGACAGTCTGAGGCCGGGTTGGAATCGAAAACGAAAACGCTGCTCCTTCGCCCTCTTTGCCTGTCGCCCAAATGCGTCCTCCGAACCTTTCCACGATTCGCTTGCAAATGGATAATCCGATGCCAGTGCCGGCAAATTCCTTATGGAGACGTTGGAACACGCCGAATATCTGTTCGGCCTCCTCAGGTTTGAAACCGATTCCATTGTCCCGAACAGTGACCACCCAATCGCCGGCCTCTTCTTTGGCCGAAATATGAATGAGCGGAGCTGTTTCCGGTTTCCGATACTTGAGTGAATTTCCGATCAGGTTTTGGAACAGTTGCGAGATCTGGGCCGGATCAGCCGCCACGGTAGGAAGAGGATCGCGGCTCACACTCGCTTGCGCCTCCTCCATTAAGGGATGCAAACTCTCCAACGCATCGTCAAGAGCTTTCTCCAGCGAGGTTGGTTCGCCCGGTTGCCGTTCGCCGCCGGCAACTTTAGCAAACTCCAACAGGTCGCGGAGCATGGTATCCATGCGCGTTCCAGAGTCTTTGATCCACCTGAGGAACTCTACGCCTTTTTCATCCAGCCGCTCTTTATATTTCAGTTCCAGCAATTGCGAAAAGCTGATCACGCTGCGCAACGGAGTTTTCAGATCGTGGCTTACCGCAAATGCAAAGTGCAGCAAGTCTTCGTTGGCCCGCACCAGTTGCGCGGCCCGATCTTGGATTTCCAACTCAGCGCGCTTTTGTTGAGAGACGTCGCGGCTCACCACCAGCAGTCCTCCCCCGAACTCCGCGGCCAAGGCGTTTATCGTGGAACTTACGACAATTTCGGTTCCGTCCTTTCGCGTATGAACCGTTTCACCTTTCCAAACTCCGCATTTCGCCAACTCTGACTTTGCGCGCTCCTCGTCTTCAGGCTTCAGCCATTTGTCCGCATGGATTTCCGCCAGCGGTCTCCCAATTACTTCCGAAGAACGAATTCCGTACATACGTTCAACGCCTGCATTGCAATAGCTAACCAGCCCCCTCGAATCCAGCGCGATCACTGCATCGTTCGTGGTGGCAAGCATGTCTGCCTGAAATTTGAGTTCTCGTTCTAAACGTCTGCGCTCCGTAACGTCGTATGTCGTTCCCACTACGCGTACCGGAGTGCCCGCCTCATTGCGCACAATGAAGCCTTTGTCGATTACGGATACCCAATGACCATCGGCGTGGCGCATCCTGAATTCCGTTTTGTACCTGTTCCCATTGCTTTTCAGATTTTTTACGAAGTTTAGACTGGAGGCCAGCGCATCATCGGGATGCACGCGGTCCTGCCACCAACTCTCCGTAGGTTCAGCCTTACTAACACTGATGCCTAGAATCCCCTCCAGATTTCCGCTGCGGTCTACCCTTCCCGTTTGCAGGTCCCAGTCGTAAACTATTCCCTCTACCGCCTGAGCGGCCAACCTAAAACGCTCTTCACTCTCTCGGAGCGCTTGCTCCGCGCTCTTGCTGTCGTGAATGTCGATAGCCGTGCCAATCCATCGGCCTTCGAAGCCGTCCGCACCCTCCATCCGCACCGCGCGTCCCAGATGCCAGCGATAGTTACCATTTTTAGCGCGCAGGCGGTATTCCCTTTCGAACGTTTCGCCTGTCTGAAGGCATTTCATCCAGCGCGCCCTAACCGGCTGAATATCCAACGGGTGGAGCAATGAATGCCAGGGCTCGTTGAGAGACTGTGAGGCCGGAACGCCGGTGTATTCCTCCCATTGACGGTTAACCATCTCCGTCTTACCGTTCGCATCGACTACATACGACAATTGCGGCATGCGGTTCACCAGCAGGCGATAACGTTCTTCGCTCGCTCGCAACGCTCTCTCCGTTTGCCGCTGCGCGGTAATGTCGGTCGCCACCCCCAACAGGCCGTATGCCAGGTTAGCTTCATCGCGCAATACCGATAACGAAACGCGGATATAACACTCCTCGCCAGATTTGCGCCGCTGGCGGAGTTCGATTTCTCGATGCCCTTCACGCAACAGCGGCTCCATCACTTGCTGGTCCACTACAGCGCGATCTTCCTCAAAGTAAAGCAGCGAAATGTGCTGCCCCAGCACGTCCTCCGTCCGGTAGCCATACATCTTTTGGGCGCCCGCGTTCCAATAGTTGATTTTTCCTGTGAGATCGGTCGCAACGATCGAGTCGTGTACTTGTTCCAGCAGCAATGCCTGACGCTGCAGCTTCGCCTGCGCACTCTTTTCTTTAGTGATTTCTCGCCAGTAGATAGCGAGTCCTCCCTCTTTCGTCGGGTGCACCCGGTCGCTAAACCAACGATTCCACGAGGGATAAAAATGTTCGAACTCGAGCGGTGTTTTTGTCGTTAAGGCTTCGCGGAACTTTTGCTCGACGATAGTTCCTACGCAATCGGGAAAGAAGTCCCAGATGCAGCCGCCCAACAGCAGCCGGCGATCCATCCCCAGCATCCGCTCGGCTTCGCTATTGACGTATATGTAGCGGAAGTTCTTGTCGACAGCCGCAAACGCATCCGTGATGCTCTCGAGTATCAGTTGCTGGGTTTCCACGCAGGAAAGCGCCTCAGAAATTCGCGCGCTTCGGAGCTGTTCATTCTCGCGCTCCAGTTCGGCTATCCTAGCTTCCAACCGCGATAACTCTTCAGCCAGCATAATCGACGAACGCTCAACGCTCATGGATTTAGTTGCTCTCCGTCTCGGTCTTTCGCGCCGAAAACTCAGTGATCAGGCGAGATCCCGCACCCGGCACTTTATGTATAACAACTTTTCTTTTCAAGTACAACCGAGCTCGCTAAACCCAGTACCTGTCAGTTATCCTAGTCGTGTTACTAACGCTGAATCGCGTTAATTGCAATTAGTTGACACTGGCGATTGTGCCAGCTTCACCTGCTCTGTGTGGGTTAAGCAGTGTGCGATTTGCTCACGTGATCGGGTATAGGCACTCGCAGGAAAAATGTTGCACCCCGGCCCGGTTGCGATTCTGCCCACACCTCCCCGTCGTGCCGCTCGATCACTCTTTTCACAATGGCCAAGCCGATACCAGTACCCGGAATTTCACGCCCGTGCAGCCGCTTGAACGCCCCAAAAATCTGCTCCGCGTGCGCCTGACTGAATCCCATTCCGTTATCGCGTACCGAGAACAGCCAACACTTGCCGTTTTGTTTCGCGCTGATCTCAATCCTTGGAGGCTCTTCCGGCTTCCGGTATTTGATCGCGTTGCCAATCAGATTCTGCAAGAGCAATGTAAATTGAGGAACATCAACTGCGATCGCCGGCAGCTCGCCAACGGAGACGACTGCGCCACTTTCCTCAATGGCATTCTTGAGGTTCTCTACCGCTCCGCGCACCATATCACTCGCCGAAAACAAGCGACCGGTGAACATCTCGCTGCTGCCCGATTGCGAAAAGGCCAGCAAATCCTCAATCAGGGTCATCATCCGGGTAGCCGCAGCCTGAATCACATCCATGTATTTAGCCGCAGTCGCATCGAACTGTTTGCCATATTGCTTGGCCAGCAATTGCGTATACATCGTCACGGTTCTAAGCGGTTCCTTCAAATCATGGCTGGCCGCATGTGCGAATTGCGCCAGATCTTCGTTCGATCGCTTGAGGGCCACATTGCTCCTCAAAAGCGCCAGTTCAGCATGCTTGCGGTCGGTCACCTCACTGATAATCGAAAGCAAAGACTCCAGTTCGCCATCCTTATCGAACTCCGGAACCAGCCGCGCCTGAAAGTGGCACGTTTTGCCATTAGGGTCATAGCTGAATTCAAATTCCCTTGGCTCACCCGTGCGCACCACCTTAAGACACTCTTCTTCCCATTGAGAGCACTCCGGCGGGGGCCAACCCAATTCACGATTCGTCTTTCCCAGGTGCTCTTCCGGTTTGAGTGAAGAAACACGCCGAATCGCCGGATTAACATAAGTATGCCGCAACTCCAGATCCAGGCGCGCAATGATGTCGGGCGAGTGCTCCGCTAATCCCACGAACTCCTGATGCCTTAACTTGATCTCTTCGTTCAGCAATTTTCGTTCATGAATGTCGGTAGCGCTCCCCACCCATTGCACAATCTCGCCTTCGCTATTCCTGACCGCCCGCGCGCGCGCCAGATTCCAGCGGTACGAGCCATCGTTATTCTGAAAACGATACTCGGCTTCGAACGGCTCTCCCGTCCTCATGGACTGCCGCCACTTCTGCCATGTTTGTTCCCGGTCTTCTAGATGTAGCAAATCAAACCAACGCTCACCCAAAGCATCCTCGGTTCTAACCTGAGTGTTAGCGGAAAACTGCTCGCTAAGATAATCCCAATGCCCCGCTGCTGTCGCGGTAAAAATGACTTGCGGAACTGCTTCGACCAAAGATTGGTATTTCGCCGCCAAATCGCGCGTAACCGCGAGACTCTCTTCCAATCGCGTCTCCGCCTCCCACAAGCGCAACATCGATCGCACTGTGGCCAACAGGAGTTCCGGTTCAACCGGCTCCACCAAATAACCGTCCGCCCCGCCTTCCAGCCCAACTATGCGATCTCGCACGCTGGTCAGGGTTGCTGAAATGTGAATCACGATGGCTGACCGGGAATCCAAATCGTTCTTAATGCGCCGGCAAATCTCCGCCCCATTGATGTCGGGCAGATTTATATCCAGTAGGACGACTTGCGGACTTTCCCTGGCAATGAGTTCCAGCGTCTCGGCGCCTGTTCCGGCCTCAATCACCTGATAGCCGGCCCCTTGTAGAACTTGCGTGCGGATGTAGCGATTCACCGCATGGTCGTCTACATTTAAGATTTTTGCCGTTTTCATCCTGCGGCCTCCTATCGTCGCGAACTCCCTGCAAAGCGTGGCGAGATGGACAGGGGCGGTCCGAAATCAATTGCCAGAGCCTCTGCTCCCGCCAAAACATCTTTCGGTAAAACAGCCGCGGTTTTCTGCGCCAATTGCTCCCGCACGACGCCATCTAACTTTTGACCGGTCACCACCACCACCGGAATGCTCTTCGTTTCCTCCAACCCTTTTAAGCGGTCCAGCACTTCAAAACCGTTCATCAAAGGCATATTCAAGTCGAGAATAATAATGTCGGGTCGAAATCGGCGCGCTTGTCCAATCCCCTCTGCTCCCGTCGAAGCTTCTAACACCTCATAGGTTTCGCCCAGCAACTGATTCATGAGATAGCGCGGCACATCTTCATCATCGATCAAAACCACCCTCCTGCGCCGCTCTGCTGCTTGGCTCTCCCGAACCTCCGAATAGCGCCGCGGGATCACCGCGGTGAACGTCGAACCTTCTCCTAATTTGCTCTCCACTCTGACCACCCCGCCCAGCAGCTCCGTCATCTTCTTGCATAGAGCCAACCCAAGGCCAGTCCCCTTGGCTTTCTTCTGCAGTGGGTTTTCTATCTGTGAAAACTCTTCGAAGATCTTTCCCTGATGCTCGGGTGCAATGCCGATGCCGGTATCTTCCACTGAAAACGCTATGCTGTCCTCTTTAGCCCGAAAGCGGGCGCGTACCGTCACGTTCCCTCGCTCGGTAAATTTGAGCGCATTGGACACAAAGTTGCGTAAGATTTGCGAGATCTTACTCTCATCGCTGTTCATTGCCGGCATCGAGGCGGGTTCTTCAAATATCAATTCCACTGCGCTATTGGCCGCCAGCGGCTTTAGCAACGCCCGCAAGGTGCCGAACAGCGCGCTCACTTCAAACTCCGCCACTTGCACTGTCAACTTCCCCGATTCCGCTTTCGATAAATCGAGCAAATCGTCAACCATCTCGGTAAGTGACAAGGTTGTCTTTTGAATAAAGGTTACTTCCCGCGCCACCTCAGGGCTGGCTGTAACTGCATCTCGCTTTAGCAACAAGCGCGTTAGTCCGATAATGGCATTCAGCGGCGTGCGGAACTCATGGCTTATGTGCGAGAGAAAACGCGACTTCGTCTGATCCGCCTGGCGTAACTGCTCAGCGCGCTGGTCTAACTCGGCATATAAGGCCACCACACCGCGATTGGTATCCTCTAACTCACGATTCATGCGGCTCAAATCTTCCTCCCGCTGCCGCAAGCGGTCGAGCATATCCAGGAGCTCCTGGTTCTGATGGCGGATCTCGTCGTATATGTCCTGTGGCTCTTGCGCCAGTTGATCCACCAATACCGCTAACTCCTTTGAAGTAACCGCCGTCCCCGGTGTAAGGTTCTTGCGCAGCGTGACTCTCGTTCCCTTCCCAGTGCCGGAAACTATTTCAAAGTCGTCCATCAACCGGCGTGCTCCCACGATTCCCAGGCCCATGCCCGTGGACGATTCGTATTGACCGGACAAAATCTTTCCAACATTCGCAATGCCCGGCCCATTGTCGCTGATATCGATCACGAGCGCCGGCGTATCGCCCATGTCAAGCTTGAACTCAACTTTGCCACCGCGGCCATAGGCAAATGCGTTGCGCGCCATTTCCGATACCGCCGTGCCAATGCGCGTCCGCTCTTGCTCGTTAAACTTCAGGAGCCCAGCAATTTGCCGCGCCCTGCGGCGTGCGCTCACGATGTCTTGCTCATGAGCCAAAGCCACCGTAGTAATGGTTAAAGACACGCCCTAGCTCTCCTTGACCCGCCGCGCCACAACCATCGTCGAATCGTCTCGCGCGCGGACCGTATCGCGCCACAAAACCCCCGCTATTAATGCGCACGGCTTGTGCGTAAGCCCCGGGTACTGACCCAAATCCCAGCGGCTTCCCACACCATCCGAATGCAAAAGCATCAATGATCCCGTGGGCCACGGGTATAGGAACTCGCGAAATGTTCGCACTTCGTGACCAATGATTCCTCCCATGGAAATCATGTGCCGAACGGGATCAGCTGGTGAAACGATAGCTCCCGCGATGTTGCCAATCCCGGCGAAACAGACGCCTCCGCCATTTATCCCAATGTGCACAATGGCCGCCGCCGCGCCGCGCGTGTTCCTGATGGCCTTATGCACGCTCGTCAACAAGTCCACCGGAGGAAGCGTCTGGTTCGCCTCATACGCGATGACGGCCTCCCGCGCCGCAGCCGCAGCTAAGTACCCGTGTCCCAATCCATCCACTACAAAGATCGAAGCGCCCCCGTCCGATAAGGCGTAACTCCACGCATCCCCACACAGTTGCTCGCCTTCTACCGCAACAGACACGCCGCTAATTTCAAAAGCCGTTTCGGAGGGCACCCACTTCTTCGGCCAAAACTGCGCCAGAATCGCCGTACCCTTGCCCGGTTGTGAGTAGATTTCGAAACGGTTCGCCAGCCGTGAGATAGCGCCCATTCCGGTGCCTGGACTCCCCGCTGTCGAGTAACCATCGCGCAACGCCTCGGTTACATTGTTTATGCCCGGACCTTTATCCAGGACCAAGATTTGCAATCCGCTCAAGCCGCGCTCGTCTTTCACAATTTGGAAAAGAATTTCGCCCTTACCGGCGTGCTTCAACAGATTCGTCGCGGCTTCGGTGGCGGCGATGGCTACTTCTCCTGCCTTTGTTTCGTCAAAACCAATGCTGATCGCTAGCTTTTGCGCCACCCGCCGCGCTTCCGCGGTTTGGCTTGCTTCCGAAACAATCGCCCTCGTTGCGGCCCCGTTCACGCCTTCCACCTGGTGATGACGATTCGGGTGCCTTTACCCGGACGGCTGTCAATCATAAACTCGTTGCTCAACCGTTTAGCCCCCCCAAGCCCCAAACCTAATCCGCCGCCACTCGTGAATCCATCTTTCAACGCCAGATTCACATCCGCAATGCCCGGACCTTGATCTTCAAAAGTGAGACGAATCCCCGCCCGATTTGCATCATGAACAATTTCAAGCTTCACTGAGCCGCCGCCCCCGTAAATACGCGTATTGCGCCCCAATTCACTCGCCGCTGTCACAATCTTCGTCTGATCCACCAAACTCAAACCCGCTTCTATGGCCCGCGCCCGCACCGCCTGCCGCATACGAACGATGTCTTCGTCCGATTTAAGCGGCAACTCCTCACTCTTCATCACTGGCATGGTCGATCTCGTGGTAGCCGGTGGCCGCCCGCAGCAGACCCATTCCCTTCTCTACGTTCAGGGCCGTTCTCACGCCAGTGAGCGACAAGCCGAGTTCCACCAAGGTGATAGCCACCGAAGGCTGCATCCCCACTACAACCGTCACCGCATCCAGCACGCGCGACATCGCCGCAATGGTTCCTAACATTCGGCCTATGAACGAATCGACAATTTCAAGCGAGGAGATATCGATCAAAACGCCTTTTGCGCTGGTGCTGACTATTTTCTCCGTCAAATCGTCCTGCAGAGTCATGGCCAGTTGGTCGTGCATATCTACCTGGATCGTGACGAGCAGGAACGCGCCCATCTTCAGAATAGGAATTCGCTCCATGCCCTATTCGCCTGCGTTTGCCACTGGACCGGAGACCTTTTTCTTTCCCCGGCTCACTGTCATTCCCGTTCTTTGCAGGGCCAGCATAAACGCGTCTGCCATTGTCGCTTTGGTGGTGACATTTTGCAGGTCGACACCCAAATGCACGATTGTCTGCGCAATTTGCGGCCGGATTCCGCTAATAATGCAATCCGCCCCCATCAAGCGCGCCGCCGCCACGGTCTTCAAAAGGTGTTGCGCAACTAGGGTGTCGACCGTCGGCACCCCGGTAATGTCGATGATCGCCAGTTCCGCGCCGGTTTCCACAATCCGCTGCAGCAGGTTTTCCATCACCACCTGCGTGCGCGCACTATCCAACGTTCCAATCAGCGGCACCGCCACTATCCTTTCGAAAAGCCGAACCACGGGTGTGGAAAGCTCCATCATTTCCTGCTGCTGGCGGTTGATGATCGCTTCTCTGGTTTTCTGAAACTCCTCAAAAGTATAGAGGCCGAGTTTGTCAATCAAGACCGTGGAATTCCGCATATTGGCGGCAGCTTGGTCGCTTTCGGCCGACCCGGACTCGCGTTGCAAAATCCCCCACAACGGAGCGCGAAGCGAAAAGATGAACGTCGACGTTTCCGATGGGCTAAACCCTTGCGACGCTCTGCTCTTGGAAATATCCGTCAAGAAATCGCGCACCTCCGACCATTCCGCTGTGGTTGGGTCGTTGAAATTGCCCGCTTGCGCCGCTTTTCCCAAAAGCGCCAGAAACTGTCGGGATTGCTCGCGCAATTCGGCCTCATTCATGAGATCTTTCCGCCGATTTGTGGAAGCCAATTGCTCACTTAGCCACTGCCTTAACAGCTCGTCCTGGTTTCTTTCCAGTACTTCCGACAGGGTACTTCCACGGGTCGAATTGTCAATCGAGGTCTTCACGTTAATCTCCTTTGAGATGCCAAACCGTGCGGCGTCTTGATGGCTATCCTAGCTTAATCGTTTCACTGAATTTAAGCTGCAAGTAGAAGAAACAGTTAGCCGCAAGATTCCTTTCTCTCGGCCGCAGGACAGTTGAGTCCGGAAGGTTGTACTTCTTGCTGCAGTCGACTGAGTTGCAGCCTACGCAGCAACATCGCCAGTGAACCAAAAGAACTAGTACCGGACCGAGTGTCAAGCGTTTGAAAGAGCTACGATCATGATCTAATAAGTTTAGTAGTTATCGGAGAAGTATGCGCTGCCGGCAAGAGCCACCTTTTCTTTTGCGGTGTAGGAGAGAACTTGTGCCAGTTAGGACGCACCAACCATATGGGGCCGGCGTTTCGTGTTTTGCCAGCGCTAGACTGGGAATTCCGTTGTGACCGTAGATATAAGAGAGCGAAGGTGACCTAATGGGCGTTGCCACTTCTAGTCTCGCCAACCCAACTCGCACGAAGGCATTGATGGTTCGCTTGGCGCCGCATCTGGTGGAAGCGATCTGCGAACTCACGCGTGCACTCAAAGATAAAACTCACGCGCAGACAGAGATTAGCGGCCTGCTTTTTGGCAAATCCCAAGATGGAATGCTAACCATTGAGGCGCTGAAAACCTTCAAAGACTCGACTGGTCCCCGCTCTGAACTCGCCCGCCGCGAACGCATGGAAAAGGCCTTTACCGCAGCCAGCGCGTTGGCCCACGAAGACCCCGAATTTGCCGCCTATAAAATGCTTGGCTGGTTCTCCTTGCGAGGTGGTGGCGGCTTAATCAACAGTGACGTTGAGTTTCATAATCGGCACTTCAGAAATCAGGAAGAAATCGCCTTGATCGTCTGGCGCGAAGGCGACACTCAACTCACCGCCGAACTGTACGCCGCCGTCGAAAGCGGTAAGCTCAGCGCCGAAGACTATCGCTGGAGTTCAGTTCGCTTATCCACTGAATTGCGCCACGTCAGCCAACCCGTCGACCTGGTCATGCGTGTCAGGATGAACGACGATCTCTACTTGCGTACCTACGGTTTTTCCGATGGTCAGGAGCGCAAAGACGAATGGAAGCGACTCGCCGATAGCGCCAAACGCACTATTCTTTCACTGCTGCCCGGTCGAGGTCAGTCGAACCTTTACCCCGAAGATCTTCCGTTGCCCCCGATTACCGGATCAGCCAAGCGCTCATTTGAGTCGCGAACATTGTTCCGCGGCGCTGAAGAATTCGCGCCCCCACAGCCACCACCTCCGCCAGCACCCGCCCGATCGGTTTCTACGACACCAGCAGCGGCACCGACCACCACTGCACCTGGCGCGCCGACGCCGCCGGTGGTTGCGCGCACTTCGCAGCAGCCTTTACCCAATCAGTCTCGCGAAACTTCCGTGCTGCCAGAGGCTCTTGTGCAAGAGGTAAACCGCGCTCCTCGGCCTAAGGCCACTCAGGAGGTTAGTGGCTTGCCCATGGTTATTCAAAAGCGCAAGCCAAAGCCAAAAGGCTCGGCTTGGCAACTCCCGACCGCGATTGTTTTTGTGCTTTTCTCGGCCTTAACCTTTGCCGCTTTTTCATTGGAGAATTCCGAAGGCGGCGGCACTAACAAGCTGAGTCAGATCATGAAGGTTCTGTTCCCCGGCAGCGATTTGGAGCTTCGTGCCGATGGCCGTGGCGACCGTCTGCTGCTCACCTGGAATCGCCGAAATCCCGCCGTGGCCGCCTCCTCGGGCGCAGTCCTCGGAATCACCGATGGCTCGAAATATCTGGAGAGAAAGCTCGATCCACTGCAAGTGGCCGAAGGATCCGTTCTCTACAAACCAGCCACTGGCGACGTTACCTTCCAGTTGCGAGTCGTGGGCACCAATCAGTCCATCGCATCAGGCAAATTGCGCGTTCTCGACGCCACCACTTCCGCCACCGGCGACACCCAATCGATTCTCGATCTCTCTAGTCCGCCTGCGGCGGCTCCTTCATCAACCAGCGGGTTGAATCCGCCACCGCCTGCTGAATCGACTCTGCCATTGCCGCCGCCCGAAGAGACGTACACCAACCGAAGAAACAACCCGGTTAACGAGATCAAGGCACCTGCGCTGGTCCCCACCCACGCACCGGTTAAACCTTCGCCGGAGAAGGTAACGCCGCCGCAGAGCAGTCCGCAACAGGCTATCCAGCAACCTCAACCGCAGCCTACCCAAACGGCCGTCCAGCAACCGCCTCCGGTTGTGCGTCCGCCCGTGATTGCTGCTAGACAGCCCTCGACTTCTACTCCGCAAACCAGCAACACTGCCATTAATGGTTGGGATCCAAACCTGCCTGAAACTAAACCGGCTACGCCCCAGCAACAGCCGCCGCCCGATTCCAAAACGGTCGACTTTATCGGTCCGAAAGTTCTGCTTCAGGTCATGCCCTCCACGCGAAACTTAACGCCCGACATGATTTCCGAAGTCACCCGCGTTGAAGTAGAAGTGCGTATCGATACCGCTGGCCACGTAAGGTCGGCGAAGTTGGGTAATCCGAACGTGAAGGCTCTACTTGGCGCAGCGGCCCTCGCCGCCGCTAAACAGTGGACCTTTCAACCCGCCACGCTACGTGGTCAGCACGTCGAAAGCGATCACACTATCGTTTTCGAGTTTAGACCCGAAGGCCAGTAGTTTTTTAGCTTCGCCACTTAATACTGCAGCCGATACTCGGCCGTTGATCCGGATCGACGGCCTTTCCAGCCAGCGTGTTGTCGATAGCCGTCCGCACATTAAATCCAGTCACGGGCGTGGGCGTGTGCCTGCGACTATTATCCAACTGCCCCCGATAAACCAGCTTTCGCCCGCGATCAAACACGTAAAACTCAGGCGTACAAACCGCCTGATAAGCTCGCGCCACATCCTGGCTTTCGTCGTAACAATACGGAAAAGTAAAGCCGAGCGCCGCCGCCTGGGCCCGCAAGCCAGCGGGTGAGTCCGCCGGATACGCGCTCGCATCATTGGCCGAAATCGCCACGATTCCCACCGACTTGCTCGCGTAATCCCGTGCCATCCAGGCAATCTCTTCCTGCACGTGAATCACATATGGGCAGTGCGCGCAAATAAACATCACCAGCAGCACTTCTTTGTCCGCAAAGTCTGCTAGCGTAATCGTCCGCCCACTCACCACATCGGGCAGCGAGAAATCGGGCGCAGACGCACCCAGTTCCAACATCGCCGATTCCGTGCGCGACATGTCTTAACTTTAGCTCCAGTCGGTAACCGGCGTCAGAACCGTTACTTTCTTATCGCGTTCCACCCAACTGCCCGTCAGGTAGTCGTGATTCATATGGGCTATGACCGTGATCGGAATCGATTTCGGGCACACGCCAGTGCATTCGCCAATGAGCGTGCAGCCGCCGAATCCTTCTGCATTCATCTGGGTCACCATGCGCAGCGCTCGCAAATGCCGCTCCGGCTCACCTTGTGGCAACACGCCCAGATGCGTAATCTTCGCACCCGTAAACAATGCCGCCGAGGCGTTCGGACAGGCGGCCACGCACGCGCCACAACCAATGCATGCCGCCGCGTCCATCGATTCTTCCGCCGCTTCTTTCGAGATCGGAATCGCATTCCCGTCGGGCGCGCTGCCTGTCGAAACAGAAACATATCCGCCCGCTGCCACAATACGGTCAAACGCGCGCCGGTCTACCAGCAGATCTTTAATGATCGGAAACGCCTTTGCCCGCCACGGTTCCAGCACCAACTCCTGGCCTTCTTTAAAATGCCGCATCGTGAGTTGGCAAACTGTCGTCGCCGGCAGCGGGCCATGCGCCACGCCGCTGATCATGAATCCGCAGCAGCCGCAAATCCCTTCGCGGCAATCATGCTCGAATACCACGGGCTCCTCGCCCTTCAAGGTTAGGCTTTCATTCAGCACATCCAGGCATTCCAGCATCGACATCTCTGGGTCGGCGTCCACCTGGTATGTCGCGAACGCCCCCTTTTCGCGCGCATTCTTCTGCCGCCAGATCTTCAATTTGATATGCATTTACTTGTAGCTCCTCTGGCTTGGGTGTACGTAATCGAATTCCAACGGTTCTTTGGACAGCTCGGGGAAGTTTCCGTAGCCTTTATACCCCCACGCAGCCACATACGAAAACCGCTCGTCGTCGCGCTGCGCCTCGCCTTCCGGCGTTTGATACTCTTCGCGAAAATGTCCGCCGCACGATTCATTTCTCTCGCGCGCATCAATACACATCAACTCCGCCAGTTCAAAGAAATCCGCCACGCGCCCGGCGTTCTCCAGGCTCTGGTTTAAATCGGCGCCGCTGCCCGGTACCGTCACATTCGTCCAGAACTCTTCGCGCAACTGCCGGATCTTGCTGATCGCCGATGTCAGTCCCTCCGCCGTGCGCGACATCCCGCAATAATCCCAAACAATTTTTCCCAAGGCTTTGTGGAACGAATCGACCGTGCGCTTCCCTTTAATCGACAGCAGCTTTTGCACGCTCTGCTCCACGCAACTCACCGCATTGCGCACATCTGCATTCCCATCTGCTACCGGCGGCAGTTTGGCGGTCGCCAGGTAATTTCCCACCGTGTAAGGCGCCACAAAATAGCCGTCGCATAAGCCCTGCATCAAAGCGCTCGCGCCCAGCCGGTTCGCGCCGTGATCTGAAAAATTCGCTTCACCCAACACGAACAAACCGGGAATCGTGCTCTGCAGGTTGTAATCCACCCACAAACCGCCCATCGTGTAGTGAATCGCCGGATAGATCCGCATCGGCACTTTGTAGGGATCTTCATCGGTGATGCGCTGATACATCTCAAACAAGTTGCCGTAGCGGTCTTCTATGGTTTCTTTCCCAAGCCGCTGGATCGACTCGGCAAAATCCAAATAAACACCCAGCCCGGTCTCGCCCACCCCGCGGCCCTCATCGCAAACGGCTTTCGCGTTGCGGGAAGCCACGTCGCGCGGCACAAGATTTCCGAAACTCGGATACCTGCGCTCCAAAAAGTAATCGCGTTCCGCATCGGGAATCTCGCCCGCCGCACGTTTGTCGCCCGCCTTGCGCGGCACCCAAATACGTCCATCGTTGCGCAGCGACTCGCTCATCAGCGTCAACTTCGACTGATAATCGCCCGACACAGGAATGCAAGTCGGGTGGATCTGCGTAAAGCAAGGATTCGCAAACAACGCGCCGCGCTTGTGAGCCCGCCAAATCGCCGTCGCATTACATCCCTTGGCGTTTGTCGAAAGATAGTAAACGTTGCCGTACCCACCCGTCGCCAAGATCACCGTATGCGCGATATGCGTGTCGAGCTTACCCGTGACCAGGTTGCGCGTTACAATGCCGCGCGCTACGCCGTCCACCACAATCAGGTCGAGCATCTCCGAACGCGGGAACATCGTTACGCTGCCGGCGTCCACTTGTCGTTCGAGCGCCTGATAGGCTCCGAGCAGCAGTTGTTGCCCCGTCTGGCCGCGCGCATAAAAAGTTCGTGAAACCTGCGCACCGCCGAACGAACGGTTGGACAAGGTCCCGCCATACTCGCGCGCGAACGGCACGCCCTGCGCTACACACTGGTCGATAATCTCAACGCTCAGTTCTGCCAGCCGATAAACATTCGCTTCCCGCGCGCGGAAATCGCCGCCCTTGACCGTGTCGTAAAACAAACGGAAAACGCTGTCGCCATCGTTCTGGTAATTCTTTGCCGCGTTGATGCCGCCCTGTGCCGCAATCGAGTGGGCCCGCCGCGGCGAATCCTGATAGCAAAAGCACTTCACGTTGTAACCGAGTTCGCCCAAACTCGCCGCCGCCGAAGCCCCCGCCAGTCCCGACCCCACCACGATCACCGAAAACTTGCGCTTATTCGCCGGATTCACCAACTTCAAATCAAAGCGCGCCTTGTCCCACTTGCCCTCAATGGGCCCATCTGGAATGTGTGCGTTGAGTTCCATTTACTTGACCAGACCTGTCAATACGCTAATCGGAATCGAAATAAAACCGAGTGTTAAAACAGTCGCGTACGCCACTGCGATCTTCTTGATGACCGGCGTGTGCCGCGGATGCGCAAAGCCCAGCGACTGCAAAAAGCTCGAGGCCCCGTGGCTCACGTGCATGCCCAGCAGGATCATCGAAAAAATATACCAGGCCGACACGTACCACACACTGAAGCTCACAATCATGTTGTGATAAATATCGCCCTCCACAAAATCCGATCCTGGATGCACAATGCCCACCGTGAAATGCAGCAAGTGATAAACGATAAAGCAAAACAGTAGCGGCCCACTCCAGTACATGGTGCGCGATGCGTAACTCGAAACGGTATTCTTCTTCTTGGCGTACCCTGTCGGCCGTGCCGCATTGTTTGTCAACGCCAGCCCGATGCTCGACCAAATGTGCAAGCAAATCGCCAGGAACATAATGGCGCGTTGCCCCCAGAGCAGTTCAGGAATGCTTTTCAGGAACCGGCCATACGCGTTGATCTTGTCTGGGCTCTCATAAAACTGCAGATTCCCCAGCATATGAAAGGTGAGCCATCCGAAGAGCATCACTCCGGTGACGGCCATCACGACTTTCTTGCCATTGGTGGAGGCCAGAAAACGCGCTGGGCGCTCTTGCCGCACTCCGATGACGGTGCTTGCCATAATTTGCTTTCCTGCCTAATAATTTAGATGGGCCGCCACTGAGCAGCCGGTTTCTTTTTTGTGTTGTACTCCACAGCTTTGCACTGGGGTAAGTATTAGGGTATCGCAGGACAGTGAGACCGTCTGTGATGTACGCCTCCCTTCTAAACTGTTTTGCCGCGCGAGCTTTACCGTAAAAACGAGAGGGAGGATCCGGTCGTTAAGCGCAGCCTTACGAGTTTCACACCGATTGAATTCAGCGAAAGGATGATCTTCTTAAGTGCTTTAACAATTTGTCTTGTCCAAGATGTAAGAAACTGCCTTGTGAACAGACTACCTAAAATGTGGGCGAGTCTCAGACAATCGCGGACAGAATGGCTAACCAGCAAGAACTGTATGAGCAGGTCTCGCGCGAGCATGACCGGGCACTGCAGCGTCTGGCGAGCAGCTACGAAGCCGATCCAGAAAAGCGCCGCGATCTGCTCCAGGAAATTCACTTGGCGCTATGGCAGAGCTTCGAATCCTTCAAGGGAAACTGCTCCTTGCGAACTTGGGTCTATCGAGTTGCACACAATACCGCCGCATCACATGTAGTCCGCCAGCGGCGGTTCAAACAACAGGCGCTCATTGGACTTGAAGAAGCGGAAGCCGCGCCAAACTACCACGAGCTAGAACGAGCGCCCGATAAAGCTATGTGTCTTGAGCGTCTACAGCATCTGATCCGCGCCCTGAAGCCCAGCGATCGACAGGTTATTTTTTGCTATTTGGAGGAGATGGATGCGGCCTCAATCGCGGAAATAACAGGTCTCACTCCAAGCAATATTGCAACTAAGATTCACCGGATCAAGAACATCTTGACTCGTGAGTTTTTCAAAGGCGGCAGCGATGGAAATTAACGTCAGAGATTTATGGAAACAGCAGGAACTGCAGGCGGTGCAAATCTCGGCCGACGAATTGCGTAAGAAGTCAAAGCGGTTGCAAGTAGTTGTCAGGATCAGGACAATAAAAGGCCTCATAGTGTCCGTTCTAGTATTTTCGTGGTTCACTTACTTCGCGGTCCAAATGCCCGATTGGCCTCGCCGCCTCGGCGCTTCGCTTACCGCGCTGGCCACGGTTTATTTCGTTTATCAAGTTCAGCAGGGCCGCGCGCGGATCGCACCCGGTCAAATGGGTGGATCGGCCTCGGTAGATTTTTACCGGGAGGAACTGAAGCGCCAGCGGGACTTTCACCGAGGCTGGAGCTTCTGGTTGCGAGCGGCGGTTCTCTATCCGGGTTACCTGCTTTTTTGTTGGGGTTCTGCCCTCGCTGCGCCTGCCTCTGCGCGCGTTTTTGGTTGGATCGCCGTCGCAGCTATCGTTTTAGGCGTACTGGGTATCGCGTTGAATCGAGCGCAGGGGCGAAGTTATCAACACAACTTAGATCAACTCGACGGCAACGGAAAATAATGAAAGGGTGAGTGGAATCTGGATCGGTACTTCCGGGTGGCACTACCAGCACTGGGTCGGTAACTTCTATCCTCCGCACACCCCAGCCTCGCGCATGCTGGAACACTATTCCCAGCACTTCGACACCGTTTTCTACAAACTTCCCAGCCAAGCGAGTCTTTCAAAATGGCGCGACTCCACACCGCCGCGCTTCCACTTCGCAGTGAAAGGGAGCCGCTTCCTAACTCACATGAAGAAGCTCCGAGACGCCCAGGATGGCCTCAGGCGATTTCTCGATTCAGTAGAGATTCTCGAACCGAAGCTCGGCCCCATTCTGTTCCAACTTCCTCCAAATTGGAAAATCGACCCCGACCGTCTTGGCGACTTCCTCAAGCTTCTGCCGCGCCACCGTCGCCATGTCTTCGAATTTCGCGACCCCACTTACGAAATTCTCGCCAAACACAACTGCGGCTACTGCATGTTCCATTTGGCCGGCTATACCTCGCCGATTCGAAACCACCGCCGATTTTACCTACATCCGCCTGCACGGCCCGGGGAGCAAGTATCAAGACAGCTCTTCGGATGCCACTCTAAAGAAATGGGCGCGGAAAATAGAACACTGGAAGAACAAGCTACGAGCTGTCTACGTCTACTTTGATAATGATGATTCCGGCTTCGCTCCGCAAAACGCCCTGCGCCTAAAATCGCTTCTCTAACTACCGGAACACGCAGTCTTCTGCGACTCAACATCGGCTTGCCTATAAGCGCTATCGAGAAACGCCCGTGCCCGGTCAGACATGGGAACCTCACCGAGCTGGCGCATGAAGGCATTTATAAACCGGCCGTATCTCTGCAGAACCGTCACATCGCCATCCTTCAGCGCTGAGCCGATTTCCCTTCTCATCACCGGCGAGAGCAACTCCACTCGTCCCACAAACAACCGCACCATCTGTCCGGGTGTTGGATGAATCGAAATCGGCAACAGCGCATCCACCTTCGATCGCGGCAGAATGTAGAACACCCGCAGTCCTTCTTCAAACCACGAGTCGTGCCACGTTTGAATCATGGCGTGCGCTTCTTTCCGATACAGGCCCATCTCCGTTAGTTCATCCTCTAAAGAGGCTCGAAGAACGTCCACCGAGCCATTCATCTCCGAAAAATTCACGCTTACCGATTCCTGCAACCCTCGAACAGATTGGTAGCGAATCTTGCCCCCGTGGTTCTCAAACACGATAGCCAGGGGAATGGTCTCGCTCCCAAGGTTACGAAGCGAAACGCCATCTTGCCGCACGAGGGTATTCAAATCAATACCAAAATTCCCAATGCCCCGATAAAACAGCAGCTTTTCATGCTCTTGCCCGCTTCCCAGGGGCCACGCATCCGTCTCACGCGCCGCATAGTAATGACTAGCTTCTCCCAACTGAGGCGGGGCGTCACCGCCTTCACTTGCGCGCACGTTCGTCCACTCAATCCAGCCATCCCGGCGGCTAGATGGCTGCACACTGTTCGCCTGCGGATACCATTCCGTCACGCGCCCATCCGGAAAATCAACATGCACCGACACCGTCAGCGGCTTCAAAGGATAGAAATACAGGACAAGCGTTTCCATCCGCACCGTCGCATATCCCGCCACCTTAAGATTTCGTTGATCAAGACGGTGAACAAAACATGGGAGGTCCGACCGCCCTGCCAGCGCCTGCCACCCCATGGCTGCGCCGTCTTCGCCCGCTACCGAGGTAAACGTCCCCCACTCGTGGACCGCGCTTAAATCAGACGCAGTCGCTCCAATCGCGCAGCTGAGCAATCCAAACAGAAACACAATCCGTAATCGCACGCCTGACTCCTTTCACCAATTCCGTTTCCATTCCCGCCACCAACTTGTATTCCCAAGCTGCAAAGCATCCCACGCCCCATCCAAACTGGCGCGATCGCCCCGCAGAACGCCCTCCCGCGTTACACCGCTTGGCAAATTGACTAACTGCGCAAATCGCTCAAACACCTGCGCCCGCTCTTGACCTTTGGTCCGCGCCAACAGATGCCAAAGTGTGAGCGCATCGCGTGGTCGAGCCGCAGCCAAAACGGGCTGTAGCCCATAGCCAGTCCGATCGAACTCCGCCAACGATTTCGTCAGAACCGCAGGCGCATCCAGAAAATACGGAGTGTCCGGCCCATGCCCCGGCCGAGTCGTGCAAGCTGCACCCTCCGGAATGAACGACTCAACCGCCTTCCACTGAAAGGCCACCCAGCCCATCTCCACCGACAAATATCCTTCACCGTCTTTGGAAACCGATAACGTGTACTGGCATCCCAAGTCCACCGCTTTCGCCGCAGGCGTATCCACAACAAACTTCGTAGGAGGCGCCCAAATGAAGGCATGAATAGTCCCGTGCTCGAGAGCCAGACGGTTTTGATCTTGGCTCGTGGGTGGCATCCGCAAACGAGAATTAGGATCAATCTCCACCTCTCCCACCAGCTCAGACTCCATCGTCGCTCCGGCAGCGCCCGTTTCAATCGTTTGTCCCGATCTCACCGCACTTGCCTGCGCTCCCGCCAACGATAGCTGCCAAGACGTAACTGGCTGCGGTGCCCGCTTAAGCTGCATCAGCAATCCCGCACCGATCAGCAAAGCTGCTGCGATAGCCCAAACCCACGCGCGTGCCTTGTATCTCCTTTCATCCGGCAACTCCGGCCGCTTTCCCGACCAGCGCAGTTCTCCGAGCATCTCCTCTAATTGAGCTATTTCCCCTCGCGCCTCACCACTTCGATCCCACAGATAATCTTCTTCGTTCATACCCTGCCTTGGCGTCCTAATTGCTCGCGCAGCAACTTCATGCCGCGGCACAAATTTACACGCACCGAATCCGGCGTTAAACCCGTCCGCACTGCAATCTCCGGCCCTGTCATACCCTCCACCAAACGAAATATCAAGGTTTCGCGATAGCTCTCCGGCATTTGTCGAATCAACGCGAGGATGGCAAATGCATTTCCCTCTGGCGGGTGTCCTTCAAGAAGCGTTTCCACCGGAACTGTCAGTTTCCTTGACCGCAAGAAGTCCGTCGCCGTTCGTCGCGCAATGGCCATCAGCCAACCTGCGAAGGCTGAGGGTTCTCGCAATCCCGGCAACTGCATCAGCGCCTTGATGAACACATCCTGCATCAAATCTTCCGCATCCTGGTAAGAAACATGCGCCAGCAAGACACCATGAATAAGCCGCCCATACTCCTGATAAAGATCGCCAAAAGCCGCACGGTCCCCGCTTTGAGCAGCGCGGACCAGTGCGGCTTCCTGAAGTCTGGGCTCAATCGTAGTCACAGCGGTTGTATCGATTAGTTTATGGCCAAAGAGACTTCGGCGTCGGTGGGCGCATGATAGTAATGTTTCGCCGCTGCTACTTGTACCTCTTTGTTGCGCACCGGCACCAACACGCTCGTCGCGTAGTTCGTGTACTCCGGATTGGTAGCAACCAGCTTGATCGCCCAAGCTCCCTGCTCTGGCCATTCGCGAACCACCGCGAATGTTCCCGCCGTGGAAAGTACAATGACCTTCACTGGAATGCTTTTGCGCATTCCATTTACCACACCCTCGGCAGTTGCCACCACGGCAGTTTTCTCTGGCGAATGACACGCCGTACTCATTACCACGAGCACCGCATGAGCTTTCATCGCTTCCGGATTAGCAGCCGGGTCACTCACTTCAAGCCGCAATGCGCCCGCGAATATCGGAAACGCAGCCAGCCAAAAAACTATAGCCGATCTGCAGAATTGTTTCATGATTAGTCTCTCCTTCGCTGGAAAGGACGGGGATTTGCCGGCAACTGTTAACAACCCTTGTAGAAAGTTTTTCGCTTCTCGCCTGCGCTGCTCTGGACGCTCTACTTCGGGAGAGAGCACATCAAAAAGGGGCATCTCCTTGCAATTGGAGATTTGCCTTCAAGAAGACAGTGAGCTCAAACTTAGCGTCGTCCGCCGGCACCACCGTGGAACTCGCCGTACTAGCCTCCGTAAAATCCAAACCCAAACGGAATATATAAGAAAGCCGATGGCCAGAAACCGTAATGACCCACCTGATAGAAAGGCGTGATAGTGGAGACCTTTTCACTGTTTCCAAAATGCTATTCTTAGATTTCGCCCCGGCCAAGTGCCAATCCCGCAAAAAACGGAAAATACACGCTTTTGAAGATCGGATTTGTAAGTCTCGGCTGCCCAAAGAACCTTGTTGATACGGAGGTAATGATGGGCCAACTCGTCGCCGACGGTCATGAACTTACCGCACAACCGGCCGACGCCGACGTCATCGTCGTCAACACCTGCAGTTTCATCGACCCTGCTAAGCAGGAGTCTGTCGACACCATTCTCGAAATGGCCGAATATAAAAAGACCGGCAAGGCACAGCGCCTCGTGGTAGCCGGCTGCCTCGTCGAACGCTTTCGCGCTGACATTCAGAAAACTATTCCCGCTGTTGACGCCGTTCTCGGCACCAACGAACTCCAGAAAATCACTGCACTCTGCGAAGGCCTCGAGCCGAAGTCCATGCCTGCGGCGCCCTATCTCTATCACGATCTAACCGAGCGTGTTTTCACCACGCCACGCCATTCCGCTTATATCAAAATCGCTGAAGGCTGCGATCACCCCTGCACCTTCTGCGTCATTCCCCAATTCCGCGGCAACTTCCGTAGCCGTCGCTTCGAAAGCGTCATCAACGAAGCAACTCGCATGTTGAACATGGGCGTGCGCGAAATCAACTTGATTGGCCAGGACACCACCTGCTACGGCGAAGACTTAGGCATGAAAGATGGCCTTGCCGATTTGCTCGCGCGCTTGGCCGGAATTCCCACCGAATTACCCAAGTGGGTGCGTTTTCTCTACGCCTATCCCAACAAAGTCACGCAGAAACTGCTCGACACCGTCGCTGCCCACGAATCACTGGTTAAGTACCTCAACATACCGCTGCAACACGCCAGCGGCCCGGTTCTAAAGCGCATGAAGCGCGGCGCTAATGCCGATATCTTTCTCAAGCTTCTAGAACGCGTCCGAGCCACCATTCCCGGCGTTGCCATTCGCACCAGCATGATCGTCGGCTTCCCGGGCGAAACCGCTGCCGATTTCCAGGAGCTCTGCCAGTTTGTCGAAGCTGCTCAGTTCGACCGCCTTGGTGTCTTCTCCTACAGCGACGAAGAAACCAGCAAGAGCTTTGTGCTTGCTGCCAAAGTCGACAAGCGCACCATCTATCACCGCAAGCGCAAACTGATGTCCGTGCAGCGCCGCATTTCCCTCGCCCGCAACAAACGTCTCATCGGTTGCGAATTTCCCGTTCTCGTAGAAGGCCCGTCCAAAGAAACCGATCTTCTGTGGGAAGCACGCCTATCCACCCAGGCTCCGGAAATCGACGGCGTCTGCTACATCAACGACGCTGAACCCGGGGAACCCTGCTCCGGCGAAATGCGCATGCTTCGCGTCACCGAAGCGCACGATTACGATCTGGTCGGCCACTTGGTCAACGCCCCCGAGTCTAGGATTCAAGGCGCCGCCCGCCCGGCTAATCCGTTTCCCATCCTTGCCACTCAGCCTGTGCGCGCGCACGGCATTCCCGTTCGATAATAGAAGAATAACGTGCGTTGTCCCATTTGTAAGAAAGAAGTTCCGCTTGACGGCCCCGAGATGCCATTCTGCTGCAAGCGCTGTCGCCTGATCGATCTCGGCAATTGGGCCGACGAGACTTACAAAATTTCCACGCCCACCTATCAAAGCGAGTTCACCGAAGAAGAAATTGACGAAGGTCAGTCTCAGTGAACCGTGTCGCTTTGTATCTTGCTACTTGGTTCGGTTGCGGTTATTTCCCTTGGGGACCCGGTACCGTTGGCTCCTTGGCCGCTGTCCTCATTGCCGTCGTGATCCATGCCTACTTCGGCGCTGGCCGAGCCACCTTGGCAGCACTCGTGCTCATCCTTCTCTTGCCCGCTATCTGGGCGTCTACCCGCACGGCCCGCCTCCTCAATACCGACGATCCGGGCATAGTCGTTATCGACGAAGTTTTAGGCCAGTGGTTAACTTTACTCGGCGCCGCCACCCTCAACTGGAAAACATTCCTCGCCGGTTTTCTCTTCTTCCGCCTCTTCGATATCTGGAAACCATGGCCCATCCGCCGCCTCGAAAATTTGCCCGAAGGCACTGGAATCGTTGTCGACGATCTTGGCGCGGGCGTCTATGCGGCACTTGTTCTATCTATAAGTGGTAGTTTGGGATTTTACTAGTATGGCGACAAAACAGCAGGGTACGCAACAGCCACCGACCCGTCCGGTCATCGCAAAAGTCGAACCGTCGGCCGCCATTACGGGCGGTGAATTATACATTCGGGGAGAGCATCTGGCCACGGCCGGTCTACCCAGCGTACGTTTAGGCAATCAAAATGCGCATCTTATCGTCGCTGGCGATTCTTACATCATTGCGCGCGTTCCCGATGCCGCCATCGTGGGCGAAGTCCAAGTCTCCGCCGGCGGCGCACTAAGCGCTACCTACCCTACGCATCTCGGCATCCAAATTGCCGAAAGCCTTCACCCCGTCGCCAACCCTGCCGTCGATCGAGAAGGGAATGTCTACAGCACGTTCAGTGGTTCGCGCGGCCAAAAAGCGCCCGTCTCCATCTATAAGGTCGACACCAGCTACAACAACCGCCCGTTCGTCACCGACCTCATGAACGCCACTGGACTCGCTTTCGACCGCGAGGGTATCCTGTACGCCTCCAGCCGCCACGACGGAACCATTCACCAGATCACTCCCGGCGGCAACATGTCGCTCTACGCAGAAGGGATGGGCGTCGCCACTGGCATCGCTTTCGATCGCGACGAAAACCTCTACGTTGGCGACCGCAGCGGCACTGTTTTCAAGATCAGCCGGTCTCGCCAAATCTACGTCTTCGCCACACTCGAACCGTCCATCGCCGCCTACCATCTCGCCTTCGGTCCCGAAGACTACTTGTACGTCACCGGCCCCACCACTTCCAGCTTCGACGCGATTCACCGGATCTCCAAAGCCGGTGAAGTGGAAACATATTTCCGCGGCATCGGCCGCCCGCAAGGAATGGCTTTCGATGCAGACGGCAACCTCTACGTTGCCGGATCGATCGCTGGCCGCCGCGGCATCATTCGCTTCAGACCAGACCGCAAACCGGAACAATTTCTTTCTGGTCCCAGTATTGTTGGTTTGGCGTTTACGCCGGCCCGCGCTATGGTAGTCACTACACAAAACGCTCTCTTTCGCGTCGATGTCGGCATCCCGGGCTGGCCTCTGATCTAAGATCGTAAGATTACTTGGTACATCATGTCCACATCTCCTGCGGCCCCGCTGCCGAAGCTCGCCGAGATCATTGCCATCGGCAGTGAGCTTCTCACGCCGCAGCGCGTGGATACTAACTCGCTCATCGTCACCCAGAGCCTCAACATGCTGGGCGTCGAAGTCTTTACCAAACAAGTCATCGGCGACGACCGTAAACGCCTCACCGACGCCATTCGCCGAGCTTTGGATCGCGCAGACATTGTCGTACTTATCGGTGGCTTGGGTCCTACCGAAGACGATGTCACGCGCGATGCCGCCGCCGCTGCTCTCGACCGCAAGCTCGAACACTCCCACGAACAGGAAGCCATCCTTGCCGCCCGCTTCCGTCAAATCAATCGCCCGATGGCGAAAAATAATCTGCGCCAGACGTTCTTAATTGCTGGCGCCGAAGCGTTGTCCAATCCAAACGGCACCGCTCCGGGCCAATTCGTGGTTACCCCGCGCGGCGCGATCGCTCTCCTCCCTGGGCCTCCCCGTGAGCTCAAGCCAATGGTGGAAGAACAACTCGTTCCCCGTTTGAAACCGCTTCTTCCCCCGCAAGCGATCAAGGTTCGCAGCTTCCGCATTACCGGCATCGGCGAATCCGATCTCGATACTCTGATCGCACCGGTCTATAGCAAATACACCAATCCAGTCACAACGGTTCTTTCCGCTATTGGCGATCTGTGGGTTCACTTGCGGGCCCAGTGCAACACCGAAGCCGAAACCGACGCACTCTTGAAGGAAGTTGGCGACCCCATCGCCGAACTGCTCGGTGACCGCGTGTACAGCACGGATCCCGACGACACATTAGAACTCAGCGTCGGCCGTCTTTTGCGCGATCACAGCGCCACTGTCGCTACTGCCGAAAGTTGCACCGGCGGATTGATTGCTTCGCGCCTCACCGATCCCCCCGGCAGTTCCGACTACTTCGTCGCCGGCTACGTCACTTATACGGACGAGCAAAAACAAAACATCCTCAGTATTCCGCAAGAACTAATCGCCCAACACACATCAGTCAGCGAACCCGTAGCTTTGTGCATGGCCCAGGCCGCACGACGCTTAAGCAAAGCCACATACGGGGTTGCCACTACCGGGTACGCAGGTCCAACCGGGGGCAGCGAAGCGAACCCTGTGGGAACCATGTACCTCGCGATCGCTGGCCCCGATGGTTCAACCCGCTGCACGCGCATTCGCCACGGCGCAGACCGCTATCGCAACCGCACCTTGGCCACGCAAGCTACTTTGGATTTGTTGCGAAAGACTCTTCTGGGAACGCTCCGCCCGCGTCCTCAGTAGCTTTGGCGGAGGCGGCTTCGTCGATATTCAAAAGCGGAATTTTCTTCGCGTTTTGCTTGCTGAAATCCCAAAAAATGCCATTCATGATCGCGTAATTCTGAACTTCCAACTTTTGCCCATTCCTCAGCACAAGCGTGATCGGAGTCGAGGGAGGCGGTGGGGGCGCTGGCGCCGGCATTGGCTCACCTTGCGGATCCATGGTGTATGGGATTGGCGGATAGTAGTCGTTTGGGAGCCCTTGCTGTACATTCGGATCCGGCCCCGCCGCATAAGGATTGTAGTACTGTTCGGGCGGATAATCATACGAATTGTCCCAAGTGTCGCCAAAGCCGTCATAGTAGCCGTATCCGAGATATGGATAAAGGGGCACACCATAAAGACCATACCCGCGATAGCGACCAGGCCGCCCTAAGACCGAGCTCCTGCCATATCGACCTGAATTGTACACAGAAGGTCCGATGCCTGTTGACTGCACAATCGGCGCTGAAAGCGAGTTGTAACGGTAACCGCCAGGATTATAAACACTGGGCCCAATCCCTGTCGATTGCACGATCCCTGAATTTGGGTGCGCTGTATTGTAGCTAGAATAGCCACCAAAACTACGCGACGCGGAGGCATGGTACCCGCCACTCGAATGGCCCCCTCCCCCGGCGGCGTGCCCGCCCCCACGTTGTGCCGCCAACAAACCAACAAAACTCATCCCTAACAATGAATACTGCAAAAGCATGCGCATACGGTCACCCCGCCTTTACTTCCAGCCTAGCGCCTTTTCGTCGTCCCGGTAAGACCGTCTCGGTACTAGTTCCTAAAATGAATGACGTCGCACGTGTTTCGCCCGTTGCCCTCACCGCTACAATAGTGGTTTCCCATGCGCCTCGCCCTAGCCCAAATTAACAACACCGTGGGCGATCTCGCAGCCAACGCCGCCAAAATCCTCGACTTCGCGGCCCGGGCAGAGCAATCCGGCGCAGCGCTCACCATTTTCCCCGAACTCGCCCTCACCGGCTACCCGCCCCGCGACCTGGTTGAAAAATACTCCTTCCTCGACCGCACCGCCGACGCCCTGCGATCCATCGCCGACCAAACCGCCCATCTCCAAACCGCCATCATCCTAGGCTACGTCGCCCGTTCTCCCGAAAATTCCGCCATCCGCGCCCAAAACGCCGCCGCCCTCATCCACCACGGCATCATTGTCTTCAAGCAGGTCAAAATGCTCCTGCCCAACTACGATGTCTTCGACGAAGCTCGCTACTTCCTTCCCGGCACATCGCAAGAACTCTGCGAAATCGCCGGCGTCAAGGTCGCCATCGCCATCTGCGAAGACGGCTGGAACGACAAACAGTTCTGGCATACCCGCCGCTATCCCCGCGACCCCATCGAAGAACTCGCCCATAAAGGCGCCGAACTCATCGTTTCCATCAACGCCTCTCCCTGGAATATAGGCAAGCGCCACGAACGCGAAGACATCTTCCGCGCCACTGCCAAACGCTTCGGCCTTCCGCTCGCGTATGTCCACATGGTTGGCGGTAACGATCAGCTCATCTTCGACGGCACCAGCTTCGCCATGTCCGCCCAAGGCGAAATCGTCGCCCGCGCTAAGTCCTTTGAAGAAGATCTCATCTTTTTCGACACATCCACCAACACAGGCGACAATCACGACAACCACCTCTACGACGACGATGCCGCTTTCCACGCCCTTGTTCTTGGCACCCGCGACTACATTCGCAAGTGCGGTTTTGGCCGCGTCCTCGTCGGACTCTCCGGCGGAATCGATTCCGCTCTCGTCGCCGCCATTGCCGTGCAAGCCGTCGGCAAAGAGAACGTCATCGGCGTGGGCATGCCCGGCCCCTATTCTTCCGAACACAGCCTCACCGACGCCTGCGTACTCGCGAAAAATCTCGGCATCCGCTTCGAAGTTGTCCCCATCAACGCTGGCTATCACGCCATGCTCGACACCCTCAATCCTCTCTTCACTTCTTACCAAGCCGACACTACCGAAGAGAACTTACAATCCCGTCTGCGCGGCGTCACCCTCATGGCACTCTCCAACAAATTTGGCGCTCTCGTCCTCACCACCGGCAACAAAAGCGAGATCGCCGTCGGCTACTGCACCCTCTACGGCGACATGTGCGGTGGCCTCGCCGTCATCAGCGACGTCCCTAAAACCATGGTGTATCGTCTCGCCCGCGTCGCGAACAATCACCTCGCCAATGCGATTCCCGAAAACACCTTCGTCAAACCACCCTCCGCCGAACTACGTCCCGATCAAAAAGACACCGACAACCTTCCGGAATACCCCGTTCTCGACGCCATTTTAGAATCTTATATAGAACACTACAAAGCCGTCCCCGAAATCGCCTTTGAATTGAAGATCTCGGAAGACCTCGTCCGCGACATCATTCGCAAGGTCGACCGCAACGAATACAAGCGTCAGCAAGCCGCCCCTGGCCTCCGCATCACTCGCAAAGCCTTCGGCGTCGGCCGCCGATTCCCGATAGCCCACAGGTTCACCGAATGAAAAAACTATATTTCGCCATAGCTGCACTCGCGATCATCACCCTCACCGTCCGCTTCTCCATCTCCCAACACGCCATCCCGCAAAAAGTCGGCCCGCTCCCCGATGGCGCTTTCCTCCTCAACAGCGGTTGGACCATCCGCCCCGCCGGCCAACAAACCGAAGTCGGCACCTTCCCCATGAGTTCCGCGCTCTCCCGCAACGGCAAATATCTACTCGTCATGAATGCCGGTTACGACCCGCCCACTATTAGCGTTATCGACACTGCCTCCAAAGCCGAACTCAGCAAAACTAGAGTTGCCGACGCCTGGCTCGGCCTCCGCATCGACCCCCGCTCCGACATGTTCTATGTCGGGGGCGGCACCGCCGGCAAAGTATTTGAATTCGCGCTCGATCCCGATACCGGCGCCGTCACCCCCAAACGTGAAATCCCCGCCGTCGAAGATCTCAACAACAAAGGCAACACCCTCATCGGCGATGTCGAACTCTCCAGCGAAGGCCATTACCTCTACGCCGCCAGCCTCTACGGCGACTCCATCCAAGTCCTCGATCTCCGCGAGGGCAAATATCTCGGCAGTTGGAAAACCGGCCGCCGCCCCTATCGCATTATGCTAGCGCCCAGCGGCCACGAAATTCTCGTAACGGCCTGGGGTGACGCATCCATCTACGTCCACGACAATAAAGACGGTAAAGTCGCCGCCAAAATCCGCGTTGGCGCTCATCCAACGGACATGCTCTGGATCAACAAACCTCCCGCCTCAGAAGAAGGTCAGCCAAGCAGTTTCACCGGCCGTATTTTCGTTACCGCGTCCAACACTAACAACACTTACGTCTACGGAGTCACCGCCGACGGCCAACTTACACCAACTGAAACTCTCAACATCGCCACCACGCCCATGCACCCACTCGGCATGACTCCTTCGGCCCTCGCCGCCGATGAAAAAGGCACCAAACTCTTCGTTGTTTGTTCCGATGCCAACGCCGTCGCTCAAGTCGATATCTCAGCCGCGCACAGCCGCGTCGAGGGCTTCATCCCAACCGGTTGGTATCCCACCGCGATCACCACTCTCAAAACCGGCGAACTCGTCATCTTGAACGGCAAAGGTCTGGGTAGCCATCCCAACCCCAACGGCCCTAATCCCACCAAGAGCCCCGCTCAGCTTCACGCTCAAGGCACCGGCCCCGTCCAATACGTCGGCCACATTCAGAAAGGGAGCGCCCAATTCCTGCCTATGCCCGATGACGAAAAACTCGCCGCCTTCACCCAAACCGTCATCGACAACTCCCCCTACAAGGACGAACTCCTCGACCATCCCATCACCGACGAGCAGACCGCTTACTTCGCCAAACGCGACGCCCACCTTTCTCCCATCCAACACATCATCTACATCATTAAGGAGAACCGCACTTACGATCAGGTGTTAGGCGACATGTCCCGAGGCAACGGCGATAAGTCTCTCAACTTATTCGGCGAAGAAATAACTCCCAACCTCCACCAACTGGCCCGCGATTACATCCTATACGACAACTTCTACGAAAACGCCGATGTTAGTGCCGACGGCCACAACTGGGCCTCCGCCGCCATCGCACCCGATTACACCACTAAGATCTGGCCCAGCGAATACGGCCATCGTAGCAAGCTCTACAACTTTGAGGGCGGCGAACCCGCCAACACTCCTCCCGCTGGTTACATCTGGGACAACGCTCTACAAGCTGGCATTAGCATCCGCGACTACGGCCAATGGTGCACCAACATTCCACTCAAAGAAGTTACCGGGCCCAAACAAATCGGCGCTGTGAAAGATCCCGCGCTCCTCCCGTACGTCGACATGAACTACCGAAGTTTCGATCTCGAATACGCCGACGTTGATCGCGCCAAAGAATTTATCCGCGAATGGAAAGAAGCCGATGCCGCTGGTAAACTCGCGCAACTCTCCATCGTCCGCATGGGCAACGATCACACCCAAGGCACCGCCGCCGGAAAACTCACGCCACTCTCCTACAACGCGGATAACGATTACGCCGTCGGCATGCTAGTCGATGCCGTCTCCCACAGCAATGCCTGGGCGTCCACCGCCATCTTCATCATCGAAGATGACGCCCAAAACGGCCCCGATCACGTCGATTCCCATCGCGCTCCTGTCTGGGTCATCTCGCCCTTCACTCACCGCGGCATGACGGACAGCACGATGTATAACCAAACCAGCGTTCTGCGGACGATGGAACTTATCCTCGGGATGCGCCCTATGACTCACTTCGACGCCGGTGCCCGCCCCATGTTCGGCAGCTTCAGTCAATCTCCAAACCCTCAGCCCTACTCTGTCGTCAACCCAAAGATCTCGCTGACTGACCGCAACCCCGGTAAGGGCTCTGGCACTGCCGAGTCCGCCCGCATGGACTTCCACGATGCCGACCTCGCCGATGACGACGAACTCAACGCCGTTCTCTGGCGTGCCATCAAACACACCGACCCTCCCGTTCCCACAAGAAGCGCCTTCACCCAATAAACTCGAGCCATGAACCGGGAGGCGGCGAACCTCATGCCGGTAAATTCACGGCTACACAGGCCACTCACGGTTAGCGGGCGGCCAGGGCATTCCGGAATACTGGATAGCTTGACCTTCCAAAAGCTGCTTCAAGTGATGCTCCAGATGCGCCACATAGTCGAGCGCGAGATCTGCGAGAGTCATAGCGGGTGCAGAGTCGATTACGCAAAGCGTCGAAGTCTTCGAAGCGCCGATCTGCCGAATGACGTGACTCAGGTGCCGATTATAAGCGGTCCAAAGCGCCAAGCACACTGCTGGATCGGCTGTGGCGTAGCTCTGCGCGTTGACATGCGCCACTTGATCGTAGCCCGGCCAGTTCAAACTCGGCTGAATCAGCGCGCGAACGAATCTTTGATGATTATTTGCGGCTGAATCGATAAGATGGCCCAGCAATTGGATACGCGTCCACTTCCCCTCACCACGCGACGCGCTCCAGTGTTTGGCGGCAAAGGATGCAAACAGCGTTTCAGCTTGCGCGACTAGGCGAAACAGGTGAGCGGGCATTTGATCGAGCATGTGGAATGTTCTCTCGCTAGAATAGCCTTAAGTCAAATGAACTCCCTTTGTATTCTTACTTTATTGCTCATGCTGTCTCCCGCCCCCCAGGCGCAAAGTAATTCTGCCGCCGGCATTGATGGTCGGCGGAAGGCGCTCAACGATGCGCTTGCTGAACAATGGGAGTACAGCCTTCGAACCAGCCCCGAGTTCGCCTCCATGCTCGGCGACAAACGCTATGACGATCAGGTGAGCGATCTATCGCCCGAAGCGGTACAGCGCGATTTTGAAAAAACTCGCTATTTTTTGGCGAAATTCAATGCCATCGATACCAGCGGTTTTCCGCAGCAGGAAGCGCTAAACAAGCGGCTGATGGTGCGCAACTTGGAAGAAACTCTCGCCGGCGAGCGCTTCAAAGACTGGGAAATGCCGGTCAATCAGATGAACGGCATCCATATCGATATACCGCGGCTAGGCGGCCTGCTACAGTTTGAAACCGCAAAAGATTATCGAGACTACATTAGCCGCCTTCATAAATGGCCCAATTCTTTTGACCAAACGATCGCGATGATGCGTGCCGGTATGGCCGACCATCTCATGCCGCCGAAGTTTCTCCTCGAGAAAGTAGCCGATCAGGCCAAGCGCGTTGCAGACAGTCCAGTGAAGGACAGTCCCTTCGCGCTGCCGCTCCAGCACTTTCCGTCGTCTGTTTCGGAAGCCGATCGGCAAGCGATTCGCAAGGACACCGAAAATGCTATTCAAAACGAAATTGTTCCCGCTTATCGCCGGTTTGAATCGTTTGTGCAAAACGAATACGCGCCCAAGGGGAGAACCGAGGTAGGCCTTTGGTCGCTGCCGGATGGCGCGGCCCGCTACGCATTCGCGGTTAAGTCTTCCACTACGACAGAGATGACACCCGCTGAGATTCACCAACTCGGTTTGGCGCAAGTGGCCGAAGACGAAGCAGCGGAGGCGGCCATCGCGTCCAAGCTGGGCTTTGCCGATATAGCGGCACTTCGCACTTCAATCAACGCCAATCCCAAACTGCATTTCCATTCCGCCGAGCAAATGCTCGATGCCTACCGCGGCTACATCGACCAGATGTACAGCAAACTGCCTACCCTCTTTACACACTTTCCCAAGGCCAAGGTGACCGTTGTTGCCATCGAAGATTACCGGGCAAAGGAATCGTCTACCGGTTATGTGTTTGGCTCGGCAGACGGCTCGCGTCCTGGACGCGTAGAAGTCAACACCTACGCCTTTGAAAAGCAAATCACTCCTGGCACCGAATCCACTTCATACCACGAAGGGGTTCCGGGTCACCACATGCAAATTGCGATTGGCCAGGAACTGACCGGACTTCCGCAATTCCGCCGCCAAGGAAACTACGGCGCTTTCGCGGAAGGTTGGGCGCTATATTCTGAGCGTTTGGGGAAGGAAATTGGCTTTTACCAAGATCCGTACAGCGACTACGGGCGTTTGGAAGACGACATGCTCCGCGCGATTCGACTGGTTGTCGACACTGGCCTGCATGACAAAAAGTGGACCCGCCAACAGGTGGTCGATTATTTCCACCAGCATTCCAGTCAACCCGAGTCCCTGGTGCAGAGTGAAACCGACCGCTACATCGTTTGGCCGGGACAAGCGCTTAGCTATAAAGTCGGTCAACTCACAATTCTGCGATTGCGCGAAAAGGCCAAAACCGCTTTGGGTGCGAAGTTCGATATCCGCCTTTTCCATGATGAAGTGCTGGGGGCTGGTGCGCTGCCGTTAAATGTGCTTACGGAACGTATTGATGAATGGATTGCAAACCAAAAGAAGCTCTAGGTCGCACGAGCAAGCTTCAACGTTTTAAGAAGGCTCAGCCCCCCTAGCGTGAGTCCGAGGAACACAAACACACCCGGCTCCGGCACTACCGTCACCGGGGTCGCAACGTAACTTTGTGCAGGGCCAACGCCATTTGTAAAGGTTCCAATAATCTGGCCCTCGTTATTGATGCCGTCGATGCCGGTACTGGCTGCTCCCGGAACTTTAAACGATATAGGAACCCCATCGTTATCGAGAAAGCCTTCACTGTCGGAGCCTAATGATCCGATGGCATAGGTCCCTACGATCTCGCCGCTATCGTTTACTCCGCTGGCTGTGGTAGAGAATGCGCCTGGAATGGTAAGCGCGGTCGTAACTCCGTTGATCGAGACGAACGACTGAACACCTTGTGTGAGGGGATTGCCGATAACTTGCCAACCCACAATTTCGCCGCTATCGTTAATACCCCGTGGGGTTGGAGTGAACAGAATCGACGCCACTCCCCCCGAATAGAAGAATGATCCGCTTCCTACCGACTCATCCAACTGTCCAACCACTTGTCCGGCGTTGTTGATGCTAAAGGCGTCGGCAGCAAAAAAGTGAGTCGCCGGTGGCGTGATCACTGTGAAGTTACCTGCGAGCGACCCCACGCCCAAATAACCGCCTGCAATATCTCCGGCATTGTTGATTCCATAAGGAATCAGTCCAACCGGGCCAAATGTAGTGTAGTTGCCGTCGCTATAAAGAAATGCGTGCTCGGCGTTGCCCTGATAGTAAGTGCCGACAATCTGCCCAGAATCATTGATTCCGTAGACTTGCGTAAGGGAACCGCCCGGTACACTGATCGTTGTGATCGTATACGATCCGGCCCATAACAGAACGCCTGCCGGGAATGCGCCCATGAATACGGTTCGAACAAAGAACACGAACAGTTGCAAGCAGTCCCTCCTGAGCGGGTCACGACGCCTGTAGGGATTGTAGTAGCGACTTTTGCTTCACGTCAATTCAGGAAAATCGCCTGCGTTCCATCGTGCGCAAGTTAGGGGATTACCGTCTGAACAGCAACGCGAAACTAAGGTTGCACTGGCTTGGCCGCCACGGTGCCACTCACTGCCTGGTCGAAACTAACCCCGTTCTTCGCAAGCAAATCTCCCAGCGCCCGATCAAGGGCAATGCGCGCCTTGATCCAAACGCTACGAGTGGCTACCTCGGTAGATCTTGCCTGGGCCAGAAAAGTCTCTTGCTGAATCACCAGATAGTTTGTCGAAGCGCCTACCGAAAACTTGTCCCGCTCCGCACTTACCAACTGCTCCTGGTACTGCCTCGACTGCGTTGCGGCATTCAACGCCGTTCGTGCCGTACGCAGTGCAATCACCGAACTTTCTACTTGCTCGCGAACTTGGTTCGCCAGCAAGTGAGTCCGCGCTTCGGCCTGCCTCAATTGCAGCAAATCACGAGCCGAATCTGCTTCCGCCACGCGGTTCCGCAGCGGCAGATTCAGTTGTAGTCCAGCCTGATAAACCCGCGACGTTCGCGTCGCCGCGGTGCCCAAATCACCGGGAGGGCCAATTAACGCAGTGCCCGCTGTGCCGATCGTTTCAATCGGCACCTCACTCGCGCCGCGCGTCTGAAAATTAGCCACCAAATCGATCTGCGGTAAAGCCGCATTGCGCGACGCCTTCAGGGCAATCTGCTCGCCGCTAACTTGCAAGCCCGCCTGCGCCACGTCGGCCCGCGCCGCCAAAGCATCCGCCACCAAATCGTTCAAGGGCTTCAACCCTTCGTCTGGCGGAACGTTGATTGAATCGGTGGTAACAATGGGCAAGTCCATCAGCACGGAATCGCCGCTGCCGTTGCGCGCCAATTGCGATTTCAAAATCACTTCCTGTTGCCGCACCAAACCTTCCGCTTGAATCAAATCGAGTTCGCTCGACGTAACCAAACTCTGCGCTCGTGTCAATTCCAATGGCGCCAGCGTCCCCTGCTCTACCTGCGCTTTATCGTCCTCGTAAAGTTTGCGTGCGGTATCCAGGCTCTGCCGCTTCACCGCCGCGTTCTCTCGCAAACTCACCAAATCCCAATACAGCCGTGCCACACCATACACCGTGCTGATCAGTTGCTGATAAAACACTAACCGTGAAATCCGTTCATTGATCGCGCCGATGCGCAGATAACGCAAATTTACATTTCTGCCCGCGCCGCGCAAGAGTGGCTGGCTCACCGTAAGCGACACGTTCGGCTGCGAAAATGGATCGTAATTCCCGCGCGTGCCGTACAACGCCTGCGACTCGTTATTCACGCCTGCCTGCAACTGCGTGCCCGTCCCGAAACCCTGCACCACCGCGAAGTTCGTTGCCGTGTAACGGAGCGGGTCGCCCGCAACCAAGCCGTTTGCCCGCTGCAAAAACAAGGCCTGACCGACGAAAGTCGGCTGCAGCGTAGGCACCGCCGGACCCGCCACATACGGCGTCACTCCTTGCTCGGAAAGACTGGTGTTGGTCTCATTTAAGACGTTCAACGCGCTAATGTCGTTCACCGTCGGCGTCGTGGGTGTCGCCGATGCTGCCGCGCTGTTCAACAACGGCGATCCAGGGCCTCCTACCCCTGTAGGCCCTTCCGCCACTGTATAATCGACGCCGCGCAAACTCCCGCCGCCACTCGCTCGCAACGTGTCTAAACCAGCTATCGACAGCGAATAGCGGCCTACTTCCACCGCCAGATTATTCTCAATCGCCAGCGCAATCGCGTCCGAAAGCGACAATTGAATCGCCCCGTCCCGCACCAGTGCTCGCGCGCGTTCGGCAGTTCCTAGAAAAAGGGATTGCGCATTCACCGGCCCATACGAAAGAAAATCCCTTCGCGGTAACCGAGCGCTCTCGACCTTCGGAATCGCTTTGTTGTCCTGAATGCTTTGTAAATCGACGGCGGCTTGTGCCGCAAACAATGAAGGAATTAAGAATATCGCCGGTAACAATCTCATGGGCGCTTGGCAGTCTCAGCCTTTTCTGTCCGGTAGCGCGGCTCGATTTCGACGTTCTCCTGAACCTTGTCCGTCACCGTCCGCACAATGATATCGTCAGGCTTTAATCCGCTCAGCACCTCCGTCTGGTCGCCGTAATCCCGTCCGATCTGAATCGGCTTAAACTGAACCCGGTTGTCCACCACGGTCGCAACCGCCGTCTTACCGTTGCGGATCACGATTGATTCGCCCGGTATGAAAACCCCTCCGCCTCCGCCCGCCTGGACCGCCTTGAACGTAGCCAGAACATAATTCCCCGGCATCAGATGGCCATCCGGATTGGAGGTTTGCGCTTCCACCAGCAAGGTCCGCGTATTTGGATCGATCGAGGCCGACGTGCGCGTGACTACGCCTTCAAACTGTCTTCCGGGAAACTGTTCAAACGTCAATCCTACTTTCTGTTTCAGATGCACATAGGGCGCATAAGGCTCCGGCACCGATACCAAAATCCGCAAAGGTTCAATGGTGGCAACTGTAAACATCGCGCCGCCTTGCGCTCCGCCTGTGCTCGGTGTGGCCGCCGAAGAAGCGATGCCCGACGAGCCTAAGTTGTTGCCGCTTCCGCCGCTGCCGGACAACATACTGCTTCCGCCGCCCTGACCCGAGATCAGCGTACCCACGTCCACATTGCGGGCTGTCACTACGCCATTAAACGGCGCGACCACCCGCTCGTATTGCTGCATTACAATTTCACGCTGCAAGTTGTCGCGATTGGCTTCTACAGTGCTCCGCGCCGCGTTCACATTGGCTTGCGCGACTTGCAGCGTGGCCTCCTGGTTATCGCCATCTTGCTTGGAGAAAACTCCTTTGGCCACCAACACTTTGTAGCGGTCCCAATTCAGTTGCGCCAAATGCGCTTGTGCGTCCATCTGGGCCAACGCGGCTTCACTCTGCGCCAATACCGAACGCGCCTGCGCCACTTGTTGATCGAGATCCGGCGCATCGATAACCGCCAGCAGTTGTCCTTTGTGTACCTGATCGCCAATATCCACCAGTCGCCGCTTCACATACCCCGCCGAGCGCGCATAGATCGAAGCTTCCGTGTATGCCAGCGCCGTTCCAGGAACGCTCAGATCTCTAGCCGAGGGCGCCGCGACCAGCTTGACCACTTCCACCACCGGCTTCATTTGGCCTTGCAGTTTCGCCGCCAGCACGACTTCCCGGTCTTCGTCACGCCTCGGCATCCAAACGAACTTCACAATCATTCCGGCAGCAACGGCCAGCAGCACCAAAAACAATACCCAATGCTTGAACGAATGTCCTTTGTCACTCGCCGCCACCCCGGCAATCGGTTCGTTGCTTATCGGCATTAGTTAAGCACCTTCCTTTGCCGGATCAAACTGATTCTTGTATTCAAGATCGATGCGTACGTCGTAGTCAACCGGAGGTTTGCCTCGCATAAAGGAGTAAATAATTGGCACAATGAAAAGAGTGCCAACCGTCGCCACCATCAAGCCGCCAATCACCGCCCGGCCCAAAGGCGCATTTTGCTCGCCGCCTTCGCCCAAAGAAAGCGCCATCGGCAACATACCCAAAATCATCGCCAGCGCTGTCATACAAACGGGGCGCAACCGTACATACCCTGCTTCGAGCGCCGCCTCCGACTCGTTCTTGCCGTGCGCACGCTGATCGTTGGCAAATACCACCAGCAGAATCGAGTTCGCCGTAGCTACGCCGATTGTCATAATCGACCCCATTAGCGACGGCACGCTGAACGTGGTGTGGGTCATATAGAGCATCCACAATATGCCCGAAAAAGCGCCCGGCAGGGCCATCAGAATAATAAATGGATCAAGCCAGCTTTGAAAATTCACCACCATCAACAGGTACACAATAATCACCGCGAACGCGATGCCGATCAGCAGCCTTGAAAACGATTGCTCCATCGTAGTCACTTCGCCGCGCAAATCCAAGAACGTGCCGCCGGGTAGATTCTTCGTGTTGTCTATAATCCGATGCAACTCGTCCGCGACGCTGCCCAAATCACGCCGGTCCACATCCGCGAAGATATCGAAAGTCGGCTGGATATTGTAGTGGTTCACCACAATGCTGGAAGTGTCGCGCCGGATCGTAGCCAAATTCGCTAGTAGTTGGCTGTTCGTACCGCTCGGTCCCGTGATAGGCGTCTGCTGCAATGCTTCGAAGCTGTCCAGCTTATATTGCGGACTTTGCACCACAACTTGATACGTCACGCCATTGAGCGGATTTAACCACTGGTTCGGGTTGGTTTGCGCCGTCCCTGCGAGCGAAATCAACATATCGCGCGTAACGTCGTTAGCGGTCAACCCTAACTGTTGCGCCCGCGAACGGTCCACATCCACTTCCACCGTCGGATAGCCCACCTGCTGGTGAATGTGTGCATCCACAACACCTGGGATGGCGCGGACTTGCCGCAAAATATCTTGCGCAATGCGGTAATTCACCGCTGGATTTCGTCCCGAGATCTGTAAGTCGATCGGCGCCGGCAAACCAAAATCCAAAATCTGATTGGTCATATTAGCCGGAGTAAAGAAAAATGTCTCATTCGGAAATTTTTCGCGCAGCTTCTCGCGCAATACACGCGTATATTGCAGCGTCCGCCGCTGACCGGGCTTCAACGAAATCTGAATGTCTCCATCGGAGTTGCTGATCGTAGCACTGTTGGAAAACGCCAGATTGAAACCGCCATTGGGTAAGCCGATGTTATCCAAGATCATGTCAATGCTCTCCGGCGGCAGAATGCTCTTAATCTCGTCTTCAATTTCGCCGAAAATGATTTCCGACTGTTCAATCCGTGTGCCCGCCGGAGGCTCCACATGCAGCTTCATCTGCCCGGAATCGACATATGGGAAAAAATCCCGGCCAATCGCACCGGTCAAAAAACACGACCCAACAACGTACGCCGTAAACAGACCCAACACGATTCCGCGATTGTGCAAGCTCCAGGCCAGCCAAATTTTGTAGTGCTCACGCATCCATTCAAAACGCTCATCGAAGCGTTCATGTACATGCCAGATCCAACTCTTCGCCTCCTCGGGTTCGGGGTCGCCTTCTTCGCGCTGATAGAGTGCCACCTCTCTCGGCAAAAGAAAGTGCATCATCGTCGGCACCAGCGTGCGCGAAAGAAAGTACGACGCCAGCATGGCAAAAACCACCGCCTTGGCCAGCGGGGTAAACAGAAATTTCGCCGCGCCCGTCAACAGCAGCACCGGTGCAAACACAACGCAAATCGCCAGCGTCGAAACCAGCGCCGGCATCGCCACTTGGCTCGCGCTATCCAGAATCGCGTGCACCAGCGAGGTATCCTTATGAGTCAAGTTGCGGTGCGTATTTTCAATTTCTACCGTGGCATCGTCCACCAGAATTCCGACCGCCAGAGCCAAACCACCCAGCGTCATCACGTTGATAGTCTCGCCCATAAAAGACAAGATGCACAGCGACGTCAGGATCGAAAGAGGAATCGAAATACAAACGATTAAGGTACTGCGCCAGCTTCCCAGAAAAAGCAAAATCATCATGGCAGTCAAGACCGCCGCTACGCACGCTTCCCGCAGCACCTCGCTAATCGCAGAACTCACAAATACACTTTGATCGAACAAAGGTGTAACCCGCAAGGCAGCCGGCAGATCGGCCACGGCCCTGGGCAGCGCCTTTTTCACTGCTTTGACGATATCGAGCGTAGAGGCTTGCCCGTTCTTCAAAACGCTCAAGAAAGCCGACCGGCGCCCGTTCTGCCGCACCACGTTCGTCTGTACCGCGTAGCCGTTACGCACCTGCGCCACGTCTTTGATATATACCAGCGCCCCGTTCGAAGCGCGAATCGGCAGATTGTTTAGTGCGTCCAGCGTCGACGGACTGGCGTTTGTCCTCACCACATACTCGAGATTGCCTACCCGCGCGGTGCCTGCCGGCAAAATCACATTCTGCGCTCCCAAGGCATTCGAAACGTCACTGGCCGAAAGATGTTTCGCATAGAGCGCATTGGGATCAATGTCGACCATGATCTGCCGCGCTCTGCCACCCCATGGCAACGGCAACGATGCACCCTGCACGGTCGCCAGACGAGTGCGAATGAAGTTCCGTCCGAGATCCGAGATATCCTGCTCGTTTAGCCCCTCACCCGACAAACCCAGTGTCAGCACCGGAACGCTGGCGACGTCGTATTTAATGACGCTTGGCGGCAAGGTACCCGGCGGCATCACGCGCAGCATTGTCTGCGTAATGCTGGTGATCTGCGCCACGGCCAGTTCCACCTTAACGTTCGGTTGGAAGTAAACGCGAATCACCGCCACACCCTGATACGACTGCGATTCCAGGTGCTCGATGTCGTTGACGGTGGTCGTCAATCCGCGCTCGCAAATCGTCACCATTCGGTTGGCCATCTCTTCCGGCGTCAGCCCATCGTAGATCCAAACCACGCTAACCACTGGAATATTGATGTACGGAAAGATGTCCTTCGGTGTGACGATGGCCGCCACTGTACCCAAAATCATCACGAGTACTGAAAAAACAACGAACGTGTAAGGCCGTCTAAGGGCTAAATGAACTATCCACATTTTGAATCGAAGCGGAGCAAACCACAGGCAGGCGAGGTGGCTTTCCCTTAAGAATAACGCAACTGCCGTCGATCTAGAAAAGACTGCAGGAAGGCAGGGGAAGTTACCGTTTTAGCCGAAATACCGTTCGCTCATGGTTCGCAGGAACGCTAAAGACTCGGCCATTTCTTCCATGCCGTTCATGCCATCTTCAATACTGATCCATCCGCGGTAGTTGTGTTCTGCCAGAATTTTGAAGATAGCATCGTAGTCATTGAGTCCCTTGCCGGTGACTCCGTGCTTCAGATTTGGCGAATAGCCGATTGTGCCGTCGGACTGTTTGAGATCCGCCAACGTTGCGCCTTCCGCCAGATAACGGTCGCTCGCATGCATACTCACGACGCGACCGGCCACACGTCGCAGCAACTCTAGCGGATCGTCGCCTGCCACAATCGCGTTCGACGGATCGTACTGCACCCCAAAGTACTCACGCTCCTCAACGCCATCGACAATCTCCACAAAGCGCTCCATCTTTTGCGCAAACTCCGGATATTTCCAGAACCCATCTTTGTAGTGGTTTTCCATGCCAAGAACGATTTTGTTTTCCCTGGCCACCGGCAGCAATTCGTTGAACGCCTCGATGACCCACTGCTTGCCCTGCTCCCAAGCCACTTCCGGATAGCGTTGCCCGCTCAGCACGCGGCATACCGCCCCTGCACCGCCCAACCTTTTGGTAATGCGGACCATGTGCGCTTGCCGCTCAATTTCACGCTTTCGTTTATTCGCGTCAGGCACGGTGAAATCGGGCGAACAGCAAAGCATCGGCATGGAAAAACTGGCAGCGTGGATCGCTTCGCCCACACAATCCAGATAGCCGTCTTCAAAGCTGGTGAAGAAGCCGGTATACATTTCCAGGCCATCCGCATCCAGTTGCTTCGCCATTTCGATCCACTCGAATACCGACATCTGGCCATTGGAAATTTGCTCCAGATAGCACTTCGGGAACGCTGAGATGTTGAGTGACATTACGGGGTCAAAACTGCCTTAACGTATTCGCCGCCTTCCATTTTTTCAAAGCATTCATGCCAATCGTCAAGTCCAGCTACGCGGCTGATCACCGAATCGAGATTGATTTGGCCCGAAACAATCATCGAAATCACGCGCTCCCAAATGGGCCAGTTGTGCGAGAAACTTCCCGACAAAGTCACGTTCTTCTGCACCAATGGATCAAGGCTGAATTGAATCGGCTGCGGCCCCCAGCCGACTTTAACGATTTGGCCGGCGGGTCGAACTGCCTGCAGCGCCATTTGCAACGTCGCCGACGCGCCCGAAGCATCAATGGCAACGTCTACTCCCAGACCATCGCCCAATTTCGAAACATAATCCTGCACGCCGCCTTCGAGCGTTGCCGTTGCGCCCAGTTCCTTCGCCACCGACAAACGATGCTTGTCGCTCGGTAAGCCAGCCACGATCAACGGCCCTGCACCACTGAGTTTCGCCATCATCGCGCACAGAATGCCGATCGGTCCCGGACCAATCACCAGCACGCTATCGCCTGGACGAATATGCCCGTTCATGCACACTGCGTTGTAAGCTACGCAGCATGGCTCGGTCAAGGCGGCTTTTTGAAACGGCAGTTCCGCCGGAATGTGGTGCAGGCAGCGCTCCGGAACCTTCACGTATTGCGTCATGGCGCCATCGACGCCATAACCAAAACCGCGCCGCGTGGGGTCGAGATTGTAGAGGCCGGTCCGGCTCAACGGCGAAGCTTCGTCAATGACCGCAGCCGTTTCACTCACCACCCGGTCGCCTTCCTTAAACTGCGAAACTCGCGCACCCGCTTTGGCAATCGTGCCCGAAAACTCATGCCCCAGAATACAGGGATAATTCACATTCCAGCTGTGCGACCCTCGCCATTGATGCAAATCGCTGCCACACACGCTAACCGCGCCCACCCGCAACAGAACATCATTTTCGCTAATCTCCGGAACCGGTATGTCCCGCAATTCCACCGAAAGCGGGGCACGCGCATAATTCACCAACCCCGGCATTTTCGCGCTCATACTTACTTTTCCTTTCCCACTTTCACATCGCCAAAAGCATGCACCTTTTCGCAGATCAGGCGCAGCATCGCTTCCACATCGCCCTGAGCCGTTCGAAACGCGTTTGGATCAATCGCCAGCGGCGCACCCACTACCACCAGCGGCGCACCATACCGCGGCGTATCTGTTGCTTGTTCTAACGTCAGACCACCCACTGCCTGCACCGGCACCGACACAGCCGCCACCACTTCCGACAACCGGTCGAGCGGCGTATCCGCGTGTTGCCCGCGCGACCTCCGCAGCGTACGCATATCGAAACCGATGTGATGGATGATGTAATCGCAGCCAAGATCTTCCATCCGTTTCGCACCGGCGATCGGATCGGGCATGGCCATGTTATCGCCCATCACTTTGGCGCCAAAGTCGCGGCCCGCTTTCACTACTAACTCAATCGTCTCTTCGTGCGCCTGCCCCATCACAACCACCATGCTAGCGCCTGCCCTGGCCATCACTTCAGCCTCCAGCCAGCCGCCATCCATGGTCTTCAGGTCCGCCACGATCGGCACTTTCGGATAGCGCGCGCGCAGTTCCCGCACGCCTCGCATCCCTTCCGCAATGATCAGGGGCGTGCCGACTTCCAACCAGTCGACACCGGCGCGCATCGCCATATCCGCCGTGCGAAGCGCCTCGTCAAGGTCAATCAGGTCAAGAGATAACTGTACTGTTGCTTTCATCGAATAGGATGGAAGTCGTAGTTTATGACATCGCGACTTTGCTTCTTGACCCTTCTCGTTTCCGGCGCTTTTGCAGCTGATCTAAAACCTCTGCCGAATTTTTCCACGGCGAACCACGATCTGGAGATTGTTTCTCCCTGTGTGCCCGGTCGCCCTTGGACCGTCGCTGGAGAACACGGCGCACTTTTCGGCCGCCAAAACGGTAAGTTCGAAGCCTGGCAATGGCCGGTAAAGATCTTGAGTAATTTTCTCATTCGCGCCGAACTGGCCGATTACGCAGTGCCCATCGACGTGAACGCGCTGGCCGCATCCATCAAAGTCGCGCCGGCGGAAACAATCATCACCTATTCACACGCCGCCTTCACCGTTCGTCAACATATGTTCGCCGGGCGCGGCGCAAATAATTCCCTGCCCGCTGCCGTCTTCTTCGAAATTGATTCCATTCGTCCCTTGGCGCTTACATTTTCCTTTACGCCTGAGATGCTGCGCATGTGGCCCGCACCAAACTTCGGTCGCCCCAGTGGCGAATGGGTGAAGCAGGGCGATAGCGGTTATTACGTTCTGCATACCGACAATGAAAACGTCTCCGCCGCCGTAGCCATGCCGCGTGCCCAACCAGGCATCATGGTCCCGTATCAGGAGCATCCACAAACTTATCCGCTGGAATTCAAATTACAATTTGATCCCAAGACCGACCGCGGACTCGTCTTTCCACTCGTCATGTCTCTCTCGCGCGACACCATTGCAGAAGTCGCCGCCTCATTGCCCAAAGCGTACGCGGAAACGCAGGATTATTACGCTCATTTTTTCGACCACCGTCTCATCGCCGAAACGCCAGATCCGCGCATTAACGAAGGCTTGCGTTGGGCTGAAATCGCCGTCGATCAAGCCCAAGTGAAAACCGCGGAAGGCGAGACTGGCATGGTAGCCGGCTATTACGAGTCCGCCGATTCCGCCCGTCCAGGGTACGCTTGGTTCTTCGGTCGCGATACCCTTTGGACCACCTACGCCATTAACAGCTACGGCGATTACGCACTCACCAAGCGCGCGCTGGACTTTCTTTTCAAGCGCCAGCGCTCCGACGGCAAAATCATGCACGAGTATTCGCAAGCGGCGGATAGTATCGATTGGAAAGCGACTCCCTACTTTTACGCATCGGCGGATTCCACACCGCTCTTGCTTATGGCAGCCGCCGATTATGTGCGGAAGAGCGGCGATCAAGCCTATATTAAAACAAATTGGGAAGCGTTGAAGAAGGCTTACCGCTTTATGCGAGCGCACGAAGCGAATGACGGCATCTATTCAAACTCGCAAGGAACAGGCTGGGTCGAATCATGGCCCTCTGGTATGCCGCCGGAAGAAACATACTTGGCGGCGCTCGACTATCAGGCCGACTTGGCGCTCGCTGAGTTATCCGAAGCGATGGGTGATACTGCGTTGGCGCGCGATGCCGGCACAAAAGCGCAAGGGACGATCAGGCCAAATCGAAGCGCACTTCTACGACAAGTCAGACCAGTTTTACGCCTTCAGCCGCAATGGCGACGGGACGCTTGACCACACGGCCACCATTTACCCAGCCGTCGCTTGGTGGGATGGTAAATCATTACCGAATGCAGATCCTATGCTGAGCCGCTGGGCTTCGAGCGAATTTTCAACCGACTGGGGCGCGCGCGATGTTAGCGAGAACACACCCTTCTACGACCCCATCAGTTACCATCAAGGCTCCGTTTGGCCGCTGTTTACCGGATGGGTCTCTTTGGCGGAATATCGAGCCGGTCAGCCGCTCGCAGGTTACGCAAGTCTGATGCAAAACTTGAATCTCACCTGGGCGCAAGATCTCGGTTCTGTCACCGAACTTCTATCGGGCGCTTTCTTCCAGCCGCTCGGACGCAGCAGCTCACACCAACTCTGGTCGTCGGCGATGGTCATCAGCCCCATGCTGCGAGGACTATTCGGTCTTGATTGGGACGTCGCGAAGAAGCAATTGACTGTAGATCCTCACCTGCCCGCCGATTGGGAAAGCGCCAAACTACGCAACATCCAACTAGGAAACATAACCGTCGATCTGGATATGAAACGAAGTGGCGCCGAGCTTCGCATCCAAGCGCTGACTAAAAACCCCGAGACGCTGTGCCTTAATAAAGTATGTGACCCGGCTCCGATTAAGCTCCGCTCTCTTACAATCCCTCTTCCGCCTGTTGAATTGACAATCCCGGCGCTGCTCCCAGAACCAGGCAAAAGAACACTTCAGCTAAAAGCCTTGCGTGAGCAACACGGCCCACGCACCACTGCCTTTTCCTTCGAAGCACAAGCGGGCGCGGTCTATAATCTTCCGCTGCGCCTTAATCGGCCGGGTATCAGAGTAGAAGGCGCCGAAATTAGCGCCAACAAAGTGCATTTGCAGTTCCCCGACGGCCAAGGCTACGTCAAGAAGATAATTACATTCCAATGGTAAAAGCAAAAGTTCTTCCTCTTTTCGCGCTGGCCCTTCTGTATGCGCAAGAACCCGTTAAGCCGCCGCCCATCCTGACCTACATCAAACAAACCTGGACCACGCTCACGCGCTCCGACAAAGATCTCGCGAAAGCGGTGGTCGATCCCAAATTCCAACCCGGTCCCGACGGGAAATGGCCACTCTATATTTCGCGGTCCGAGGACGCCCAACTTGTCGAAGAAGGCTTGCGGCGCGATATGGCCGCCGAAGGATTTCGCACCATCAGCATCAAGCAACTGCCTGAGGACATGGATTCCCTGGCGCAACAGGGTCTGCTATATCTGCCGAAACCCTACGTTGTGCCCGGCGGCCGCTTCAACGAAATGTATGGTTGGGATAGCTACTTTATTCAAGTCGGCTTGTTGAAAGACAACGAACTCGATCTGGCCAAAGATATGGCCGACAACTTTCTTTATCAAGTGAAGAACTACGGCAAAGTTCTCAACGCCAACCGCACCTATTATCTGAACCGCTCGCAGCCGCCTTTTCTAACGCAAATGGTTCTGGGTGTCTATGCCAAAACACACGACAAAAAGTGGCTCGCCGACGCTCTCCCGCCAATCGAAAAGTATTATCAGCTTTGGGCCACCGAACCGCACATGACGCCCGAAAGCGGGTTGGCTCGTTATTGGGATTTCGGCGAAGGCCCAGCTCCTGAAGTTCTTTCAGCGGAAAAAGATGAACACGGCCGAACTCATTACGATCTCGTCCGCGACTACTTCCGCACGCACGAGATAAATGATTACCGCCTCAATCAGTACTACGACAGAGCCACCGATCAGCTCACGCCACTGTTCTACAAAGGCGACCGTTCCATGCGCGAATCGGGCTTCGATCCTTCCAATCGTTTCGGTCCTTTCAACATCGACATCATTCACTACAACCCCGTCTGTCTGAACTCGCTGCTGTATCTGATGGAAACGCAAACCGCGGAGATCCTCAGTGAGCTAGGTCGCAAGCGCGAAGCCGACACGTGGCGAGCGAAAGCCGAAACGCGCGCACGCGCTATCAACAAGCTGATGTGGGATGAAAAAGACGGCCTTTATTACGACTACGATTTCGTAAACAAACGCGTCCGCCACTATCCCTTTCTCACAACTTTTTATCCGTTGTGGGCGGGCTTTGCCAGCAAAGAACAAGCCGCGCGAATAGTGAAGAATTTGCCGCTTTTTGAAAAAGTCGGGGGTTTAGAAACCAGTACCCAGGTGAGCGGCAATCAATGGGATTCCCCTTTCGGTTGGGCGCCCTTGGAAATGATTGCCGTGGAAGGCTTGCGCCGTTACGGCTACAACGATGATGCCGAACGTATCTCTATGAAGTTCCTGTCGCTCGTAAAACGCGAGTATGACCGCGTCGGCTTCATCGTCGAAAAATACGACGTCGTCAACGGCGGCTCAAGCGTAAGCGCTATTCACTTCGGCTATAGCGCCAATCAAGCTGGTTTTGGCTGGACGAACGCGACATTTCTGGAATTATCGGACGGATTGACAAAGGAAGATCGCGCCAAGCTGCTCAAGCCGTAAGAGAGAATGGTTCGATGCCTCTCGACAAAGCAAGTGGTGCGAAGCAAGCTGGACCTTGCTGCATGGTGATTTTTGGCGGAGCCGGCGACCTAACTAAGCGCCTGGTCGTTCCCTCTCTTTACAATTTGGCGTGCTCAGATCTTCTGCCTGACGGTTTTGCTATTGTCGGCTTTGACCTCGCCGATGTAAACGAAGAAGCTTGGAAGAAAACGCTCACCGAAATGGTGGAACAGTTCGTCAAAGCCGCCGACGCGAACAGCAACGTCGACCAAGCAAAGTGGCAATGGCTCACTGACCGTATGTTCTACGTGCAGGGTGATTTGACTAATCCCGATAGCTATCAAAAGTTGAAGGCGAAATTGGTCGAGGTTGACACCAATCACCACACCGGCGGAAATTATCTCTTCTACTTAGCGGTGGCAGACCGCTTCTTTGGGTCGACTGCTGAGCAAATTGGCAAGTCCGGTCTGGCCAGAGAAGAACACGGTGTTTGGCGTCGAGTAGTGGTGGAAAAGCCGTTCGGCCACGACTTGAACTCTGCGAAGGCTCTGAACCGGCAGCTTCTAAGCGAGCTCGATGAAACGCAAATCTACCGCATTGACCATTTCCTCGGTAAAGAAACTGTCCAGAACCTTTTGATGTTTCGTTTCGCAAACGGCATGTTCGAGCCCATTTGGAATCGCGACCGCATCGATCATGTGCAAATCACGGTTTCGGAAACTGTGGGCGTCGAACAGCGCGGGCGCTTCTATGAAAAAACCGGGGCTATGCGCGACATGGTTCCCAATCACGTCTTTCAGTTGTTGGCGTTCACCGCCATGGAAGCACCCAATTCGCTGAGTGCGGACGCCGTCCGCTCTGAAAAATCAAAAGTGATTGAAGCGATTCGCGAACTCGGCCCGGAAGATATTCCGGTCTGTGCGGTGCGCGGACAGTATGACAGCGGTGCTATTGGCGACAAACCGGCAGTCGGCTACCGTCAAGAGCCCGACGTGTCGCCCGAGTCAACGGTGGAAACATATGTATCCATGAAACTCAACATCGACAATTGGCGCTGGCATGGCGTTCCTTTTTATATCCGCACCGGCAAGCGGCTGAACATGCGAAAAACGCACATTGCCATTCGCTTCAAGGAGACGCCGGTTATGTTACTGAAGGACGCCGCGCCAGCACCGAACTGGCTGCTGGTCCGCGTGCAGCCGGATGAAGGAATCGCGCTTGAGTTCGGCGCAAAGATTCCGGGACCTTCGATGAAGCTCGGCAAGGTGCGCATGAATTTTAACTACGGCGATTACTTCGGAACCGAGCCCGCTACCGGCTACGAGACGCTCATTTACGATGTAATGATTGGCGACGCCACACTCTTTCAGCGCGCCGATAACATTGAAGGCGCATGGGCTACCGTGCAGCCGGTGCTCGATTTCTGGGGAACGAATCCCGCGAAGAATTTTCCTAATTACATCGCAGGGAGTTTTGGACCCCCAGCTGCGGATGCAATGTTGCAAAGAGATGGGCGGTCTTGGCGACCGCTTACATAAACCGCGGCAATACGTGAAAAACTAGGAAATCCGGTAGACGTAGGAGTCTTGAAGGAAGCGGTCGCCAATCATCTGTCCCCCGAGTCGCATGCCTTCGACACTTTTGGTCTTCCCAAACATCCGACGCAAGTCCCGAATAAACGGGTCTTTCGTTGGCAGAATCATGATTAACGGGGTATTCGTCGGCACAAAGCCTGCCGGTGCGAGTGAATCGTAAAGCAAACCATAGGCATCGCGCAAATCCGGCAAATCGAACTGACGCGACGAAAGGATCAGCCGCCAATCCTCGTACTCTGACACCCCCCCCAAAGTGCGACGCTAACTTTCACCTTGGCTCGCTCTAGAGCATTGAGCAGTTCCGATCCTCTGCCGATGTCGACGCTTACCATCGCTGCTTTATCCATGTGATAACTCCGTGCCTTCGATCGCCAATCGCCGCAAGTAGTGTCCTTGCTGACTCATGAGAATGTCTCTGATATCGACTCTGTTCAGACCATACCCTTACAACATCCCAGTTATTCCGGAAGGTTGCATCAGTTCCTGAGTATTCAAGACGAGCCTTATCCAAGTCGGCAACCTTCACTAAATCAGCCAAATTGTGGGTATGACTAGACTCTACTTTTTTCTTCTCGGGAATTCCCCGCGTTTGTCCCCTTTGCGATACAAGCTTTAAGTGCGCACTCCACCGAATAGCCGGCGAGATAAAATGCGCCATCAAATAACCCGGCACGGAACAAAGCGGTAGCCTCTCTAAGCCTGATCTTCGAAAGGTCTTGCAGCTCTTTCCGATCCACAAACCCTCATAATAGCGCCCGCCAGCCCATCTACACCCTTCTTCAGTACGACTCGCAGAGGCAGCGGTATTTCCGCAACAACTCATACATCACAATCGCCCCAGCGCTCGCCACATTCAACGAATGCTTCAATCCAAGCATTGGTATGCGCACGTGCGCGTCGCACGCGGCTAGCACCTCTGCAGAAATCCCATCCACTTCATGACCAAACAACACACACACCGGAAATCTCGGGCGCCAATCGAATAAGTCAACTGCCCGATTACTCGTTTCGATCGCCGCGATCTCATAACCGTCTTGCCGCAGCTCGGCTATACGCGTACTCAAATCGACGACCGACTCCCAGGCGACCCGCTCTTCCGCACCCAGCGCCGTTTTCGTAATGGCATTCATTGGCGGCCGCGCCGTTATCCCACTCAACAAAAGCCGCTCAATCCCCGCGCCATCGGCAGTACGAAAAAACGCTCCCACGTTGTACATGCTGCGCACATTGTCGAGCAAAATGCTGACCGGCAGACGCAGTCCATCATAGGCGCTTGCGCCTTCTGTAGCGCGATAGGGAACACGGTCCATCTACTTCGAAAGGCCTGCGCGCTTCCAAAGTTCGTCCACCCGCTTCACCACGTCTGGCGACATCTTGATCACATCCGGCCAGCGCCGCGTGAACCCTTCGCCGGCTATCTTCCGGGTCGCGTCCACGCCCATCTTCGAGCCGTAATCAGGCAACCGGCTCGCGTGATCAAGCGAATCTACTGGCCCCATGCAAAACTCAATGTCCCGCTGCGGATCGATATTATTCAGCGCCTTCCATGCCACTTCAGATCCGTTCTGCACATCGACGTCATCATCCACCACAATGATGCACTTACTAAACATGGCTTGACCTAGACCCCAAATCGCGTGCATCACCTTTCGCGCATGTCCTGGGTAAACCTTGCGCATGGAAACAAGAATCAGATTGTGGAACACGCCTTCCGCCGGCATGCAGATATCGCGCACTTCCGGCAATTGCGTGCGCATCAATGGCAGAAAAATCCGCTCAACGGCCTTGCCCATATAGAAGTCTTCCATCGGCGGCGGCCCCACAATCGTCGCCGGATAAAGCGGATTCTTTCGTTGCGTAATGCACTCGATATGAAAGACCGGGTAATCGTCATCCAACGAATAAAACCCTGTATGATCGCCGAACGGACCTTCGCGCCTCAATTCGTCGAAATTTACAAAGCCTTCCAGCACGATTTCAGAATTGGCCGGTACTTCAATGTCATTTGTTTCGCACTTCACCAACTGCACTGGCTCGCCGCGCATGAATCCGGCAAACAACATTTCATCAATCGAAGGCGGCAGCGGCAAGATCGACGAATACAGGGTCACCGGATCGCAGCCCAGGGTCACCGCAATCGGCATGCGCGTGTCTTTGCCCTCTGAGGCCATCCGGCGAAAATGATCCGCGCCCTGCTTATGCTTCTGCCAGTGCATGCCGGTCGTTTGCCCGTCATACACCTGCATCCGGTACATCCCGCAATTCCGTTTGCCGGTCGCGGGATCTTTCGAAAACACCATCGGCAGCGTAATGAAGCGCCCGCCATCCTGCGGCCAACAATGCAAGATCGGATACTCGTCGAGCGAAAAATTTCCCGCCTTGCGAATCACCTCTTTGCACGGCCCCTTGTTCACAATCTTCGGAAACGACGCGCTGATTTCGCTCAACTTCGGAATCATCTTTAGCTTGTCGAGCAAACCCTCGGGCTTTTGGAGTTCCAGAAAGCCGGCAATGCGCTGGGCAATCTCATCGACATCCTTCACGCCCAGCGCAATCTCCATGCGACGCATGCTGGCGAACGCATTGATCAACAAAGGCACGCTCGAACCCTTCGGCTTTTCAAACAACAGCGCAGGCCCATTATTTTTCACAGACCGGTCGGCAAACTCCGTAATTTCCAAATAGGGGTCTACTTCGAACGAAACTCGCTTGAGTTCGCCTTGTTTTTCCAGAGCGCGAATGAAATCGCGCAGATCTTCAAGAGGCATGAGTTACACACCCATTATGATGAGAGGGAATCATGGATGCTCGAATCGCATTGATAACAGGAGCTAGCCGCGGCATTGGAAAAGCCTGTGCGCAGTTGCTGGCAAAGGCAAAGTACAAGTTGGTTTTAGCCGCACGTGCACTCGATAGGCTGGAAGAGATCGCCCAACTCACCCGCGCCATAGGAGCCGAAACGTTCGTCGTCGAAATGGATTTGGCCAACAGCGACTCGATCACCGCCTCAATCGGCAAAGCCTCAAAAGAATTTGGCAGAATTGACATTTTAGTGAATAACGCCGGCGTAACCAAAGACGGCCTGGCAGTGCGCATGAAGAAGGCTGATTGGGAAAACGTTCTCAATACCAACTTGAGCGGATCGTTTTACGTCACCCAACAGGTTCTACCAGGAATGATGCGGGAACGTTGGGGCAGGATCGTAAACATTTCCTCTGTGGTCGGTGAAAAAGGGAATCCGGGGCAAGCGAATTATGTGGCATCAAAGGCCGGCTTGATCGGCCTCACCAAATCGCTTGCCATCGAGTTAGGAAGCCGCAACATCACCGTAAACGCCGTGGCGCCTGGCTTCATTAGCACCGAAATGACACACGGTTTGCCGGCAGAACTTAAACAAAAAATGATTGACGAAACACCTCTAAAACGCATGGGCACGCCGGAAGATGTAGCGGCCGCAGTGAAATTCTTGGTCAGCGAAGAAGCGGGCTTTATCACCGGTCACGTCTTAGATGTGAACGGTGGGATCTACATGTAATGGCTGCGAATAGAGATAGTAAATTCAAAATTGGCCTCGTACAGACGAAGTGCTCTACCGATGCAGACGCGAATCTACAACGCGCCATCACCGGTATCCGTGAAGCAGCCAACAAAGGCGCGGAAATCGTCTGTCTGCAAGAGCTCTTCCGTAACCAATATTTTTGCCGCGAAGAGAATGCCGAATTATTTAACCTCGCAGAAACTATCCCTGGTCCATCCACCGAGGCTATCGGCGCAGTGGCGAAGAGCTTAGGTGTTTCGGTGGTCGCTTCTCTTTTTGAAAAACGCGCCCAAGGTTTGTATCACAACACCGCCGCCATCATCGACGCCGACGGTTCTCTGATGGGCATCTACCGCAAGATGCACATCCCCGACGATCCACTGTATTACGAAAAATTCTATTTCACGCCTGGCGATCTCGGTTTCTTAAATTTCGAGACACGCTTTTCCCGGATCGGCGTGCTGGTTTGTTGGGATCAGTGGTACCCGGAAGGTGCGCGCCTCACGAGTTTGCAGGGCGCAAATGTTTTGTTTTATCCAACGGCCATCGGTTGGCATCCGGCGGAGAAAGCACAATATGGCGACGCACAATTAGACGCTTGGCGCATCATGCAGCGGGCGCACGCTATTTCGAACGGCATCTACGTAGCGGCTGTGAACCGCACGGGCTATGAAGGAACTCCAGAAAGCGGCCTCGAATTCTGGGGCAATTCTTTCGTTGCCGATCCTTTTGGCCGGGTGATAGCACAAGCGCCCACCAGCGAGGAACACGTACTAGTGAGCGAGTGCGATCCCAAAGTGATGGACGATGTGCGCCGTAACTGGCCTTTCTTCCGCGACCGCCGTATCGACGCCTATGCACCCATTACGAAGCGTTGGCTTGCCTAAAGTGATTGCGCAAGCTCGCTTCCGCATGCCCGCCGAGTGGGAACCGCACACGGCCACTTGGCTCGCGTGGCCTCACGAGACCACAGACTGGCCGGGTAAATTCACGCCAATTCCCTGGGTGTACGGCGAAATTGTGCGACACCTTTCGCGCGTTGAAAGAGTTCGAATCCTGATAGCCGATAAGGACGCGGAGCAGAAGGCTCGCAAAATTCTGCAAAAATCCGCGGCGCAAATGACGGCGGTGGAATTTTTCCACGTCCCGACCGACCGAAGTTGGACCCGCGATTACTGCCCTATGTTCGTGGGCAAATCGAAGGGCGAGCTAACCATATTGAATTGGCAATTCAACGGTTGGGCAAAGTATTCGAATTGTAAGCGCGATGACGCCGTCAGCGAAAAGCTTGCTCCAAAGTTGAAACTGCCGGTCGTTACGCCCGAATGGAAGGGCCGGCGAATTGTTCTTGAAGGCGGCAGCCTTGATGTGAACGGCGAAGGTTCAATTCTTACGACGGAAGAATGCTTGTTAAGCCCGGTACAAGCTCGCAACCCGGAAATGAAGCGCGAAGATATCGAAACAACCTTTAGCCAATATCTGGGCGCGCGCCACACGATTTGGCTGAAAGACGGCATTGCCGGCGACGATACCCATGGCCACGTAGACGATCTTGCGCGCTTCACCGATCCGAGAACAATAGTAATCGCCAGCGAAGAGAACAAGAACGACGCCAATTACGAACCGCTAAAGGAAAATCTTTCGATCCTGCGCAAGACTGCGTTCCGCGTCGAAAAGCTGCCCATGCCCGAGCCGGTATTTTTCGACGGCCAACGCCTGCCCGCCAGCTACGCGAATTTCTACATCGCCAACCAGCTCGTGCTCATGCCTACTTTTAACGACGCCAATGACCGGGTGGCGCTAAACAAACTCGCGCAATTATTCCCGGATCGCAAAGTTGTCGGGATCGCCGCTACCGATCTGGTCCTCGGCCTTGGCACACTTCACTGTATGACCCAACAAGAGCCATGTATTGGGATATAGCTGCAGCAGTGTCGCTGCTGATCTGGCTCTATCTCGTATTTGCTCGCGGCGGCTTCTGGAAAATACCAAACGAAGCCAATCGAAAAAAAGTCCGAGCAAGACGAGTTGTCGCTGTAGTGCCCGCCCGCAATGAGGCAGATGTTATTAGCCAATCTATCTCTTCACTGCTTCAACAGGATTTGCACGTGGTCTTAGTCGATGATTCGAGCAGCGACGGAACAGCCGATGCGGCCCGCGAAATTGCCGGCGAAAACAATCTCACAATCATTCCCGGCGCGCCCCTGCCTGCTGGTTGGACCGGCAAACTCTGGGCCGTTTCGCAAGGCGCACAAAAAGCCTTGTCGCACCAACCCGACTATCTCCTCTTTACCGATGCCGACATCTGCCACCACGCCCATAGCGTCGCCGAACTCATCGCCAAAGCAGAAACGGAACAACTCGACCTGGCCTCGTATATGGTGCGACTGTCGACCGACAATTTTGCCGAGCGTGCTCTCATCCCCGCCTTCGTCTATTTCTTCCTACAACTCTATCCACCCGCCTGGATCGCGTCGCCCACGTACAAAACAGCGGGCGCAGCGGGTGGCTGCATTCTAATCCGGCCGTCAGCCTTGGCGCGCATCGGCGGTCACGCGGCCATTCGCAGCCAGATCATCGACGACTGTTCTCTCGCCCGCGCCGTTAAATCCTCCGGCGGCAAAATCTGGATGGGGCTCACCGCTGACACGAGGAGCATCCGCCCCTACAACGGTTTCGCCGAAATTGGCCGTATGATTTCCCGATCAGCCTTCAACCAACTCAGGCACTCATCCCTGCTCTTAGCTGGCACCTTGCTCGGACTCGCGCTTACCTACGTTGTTCCGGTCGCCGCGCTCTTCAGCGGCCAGATCAGCGCAACAGTTTTCGGTTTCACAGCGTGGCTGCTCATGAGCGTCAGTTATGCACCCATGATCCGCTTCTATAAACTGCCTATCATCTGGGCCGCTGCTTTACCGCTCGTCGCAATTTTTTACGCTGGCGCCACATTCCACTCCGCCATGCAATACTGGCGCGGCAAAGGTGGCGCATGGAAGGGCCGCGTTCAAGACGCCTGATTATTCCGCAATAATACCTTTAAAATCCCGCGTTCCGCCGCCTTGGCAAAAGCCGCAGGTGCCTCGCTCAAAGGGAACTCCGCTGAAAGCAAACTGGCCGTGTCAATCTTGCCTGCACTAAGCAGAGCCAGCGCTGGATCAAACAGCCCGCAGCGTGATCCTAGCAACGTAATTTCGTTGACAATCACAGGCGCCATGTCCATCTTCACTTCTTCGTGCACGGTAGATTTCATGATCACCGTTCCACGCGGACGCACCATTTGCACTGCCCGCCGTAACCCTTCGGCGGAACCGGTAGAATCGACGACGAATGCGAAGTGACGGATTGCCGAATCACCCACGACCGCACCCGCCCGTTGCGCAATCCTCAACTTTTCTGGATGATGCCCGTAAATCGTAACCAGCGCGCCATGCGCCAGCAGCGTCTGAGCAATGAGCAGACCCAGCTTGCCGTCGCCCAGCACCGCGACTTCTGCCCCGTACGGAAGCGCCACCTGTTCCAGAATCTCGCACGCCGCAGCTAAAGGCTCGGTGAAAACCGCCTGTTCATCAGTAATCTCTTCGGGAACCCTCCGCAGATTTCGTTCCGGCAAAGTAAGAAACTCAGCGAACGCACCGGGATGCTTCACAATTCCCAGCACCGTGCGCGCTTCGCAATGCCGCCCTAAACTCATGGCGCAAAACTTACAATGCCCACAAGCAAGATTAATTTCGCCAACCACCCGCTGCCCAACCAGCGAAGCAGTATCCGCTGCTATAACCTGACCGACAAACTCATGTCCTGGAATACCAGAAAATCCGTAATAACCGCGCTGCAATTCAAGATCGGTGTTGCATATTCCCGCCACGCGCATCTGAATTAGTGCGAAGCCAGGAGGACGCTGCGGAACGTCCACCTGCCTCGCTAAAATCTGCTTGTTCTCAATAAAAATCGCAAGCTGGCGCAAAGTCTACCAGCGGTTCTTACTGCCGCCGAAATCCCTCTGCCCTCTACCACCGCCGCCCGTTTCGCCGGCGCCACCACTGCTATGCGAACGTTCGCGCTTCTCCGGCGGCCGCGCCTCATTCACAACCAGTGCGCGGCCCATCAACGCCCTGCCATTACAGGCTTGTACCGCTTGATTTCCCAACGCATCATCATTGATTTCCACGAAACCGAATCCTCTCGCTTCGCCGCTGAAACGGTCGCGCAAGATATTCACGCTATCCACGTGAACGCCGGCTTCTTCAAAAAACGACTGGATGTCGCTTTCGGTAGCTTTGTAGGGAAGATTACCTACGAAGAGCTTCATCTCTCAATACACTCCTAAGCTGTACGTTCGGAAAACTGAGAACCGTGGAGGGAACAACACCGAGGTCACTTCCAGGCGGATACAAACGCAGAACTCCAAACATCTATTACGCTTTTATGTTGCCACAAATAGAACGAGATTAGCTGGGCAATTCATTCTCCAGAGTGACTAGCGCGGCGTAATCAAACCGCCCAGGCGATCCTGTTGCGAGGCCGCATAGCGGGGGAACCGCGTCGCATACGCTTCCAGGTATTTCAAGCCCGAGCCCGTGTTGTAAATAACGATGCGCTCGTTGCTCTTCAAAAATCCGCTGTTCAACAAATGCTTTACCGCCGCGACGCAGGCTCCGCCTTCCGGCGCCGCGAAAATACCTTCGCGTTCGGCCAGCAGCACTCCGGCATCCAACATTTCTTCATCGCTAATGGAAAGCGCCGTGCCGCCGCTTTGGCGAAGCGCTTGCAACACAAGAAAATCACCCAGGGCTTTCGGCACCCGTAAGCCGCTGGCAACGGTATGCGCGCCGCTGAAAAACTGGCTCACCTCGGCCTTCTGTTCAAACGCGCGCGTGATCGGCTCGCAGCCGACGGCCTGCACGGAAATCATTTTCGGCCGCCGCGCGCCAATCCATCCCAATTCTTCCAACTCGGCAAACGCCTTCCACATGCCGATCAAACCCACGCCGCCGCCGCATGGATAGAGAATCGCATCGGGAAGCTGCCAGCCAAACTGCTCTGCCACCTCGTAGCCCATCGTCTTCTTACCTTCGATCCGATAAGGCTCCTTCAAGGTGCTGACTTCGAACCATCCCTCGACCGCTTTGCGCTCGGCCACAATGCGTCCACAGTCGCTGATCAAACCGTCCACCAGCGTAACCTTTGCGCCGAAGGACTGGCACTCAATAAAATTCGCCTGTGGCACATCGCGGGGCATGAAGATATACGATTCCAAGCCGGCTGCCGCCGCGTAGGCAGCCAGCGCGCTCGCCGCGTTTCCGGCGGATGGAATCGCCAACTTGCGCAATCCCAGTTTTCTAGCCATTGTGACTGCGCATGAAAGCCCGCGCGCTTTAAACGAGTCGGTTGGATTGCGCCCTTCGTCTTTGATCCACAAATCCGTGACGCCAAACTCGCGGCCCAGCGATTTGGCATGAATCAGCGGAGTCCAGCCTTCGGTCAGCGTCACAGCTTCGGCTGCTTCAGCGGGCAGCACCGGTGCATAACGCCACATACTTGGTACACCTAACGCCAACTTGTCTCTGGTCCAACTGGCTCGAATACCAGCCAAGTCGTAGCGAACCAACAGCGGCGCGCCACATTCGCAGACATTCAATACCTGCAACGGAGCGTACGTTTTCTCACACCGGCTGCACGAAAGCGCGGAGGGTTTGCCCATGCCGACCATGTTATCTTTGCAACGTTCCGACGTTTTATGGAACCTTATTAAAGACCGCTACGTACTGAAGAAAAACAGGAGACAGCCATGGCCCTTCGCATTTCCCACTTGTCGAAAACCTATCCCAACGGCGTTCGCGCGCTGCAGGATCTCAGCCTTAATATCGGCAACAACATGTTTGGCCTACTCGGCCCTAATGGCTCGGGCAAGAGCACTCTCATGCGCACCATCGCTACACTCCAGGAACCCGACTCCGGCGAAATCTGGCTCGACGATCTCAACGTCCTCGAAAACAAAGATGCCGTCCGCCGCATTCTTGGCTACCTGCCGCAAGAATTTGGCGTGTATCCAAAAATCTCTGCGCTCGATCTGTTGGATCATTTAGCCGTCATGAAGGGAATTCACTCAGCGAGCCAGCGCAAGGAAACCGTCGAAGCTCTCCTTTTGCAAACCAATCTCTGGGACTTCCGTAAAAAGGCGCTCTCCGGCTACTCGGGCGGCATGAAGCAGCGTTTCGGCATCGCCCAAGCGCTGCTCGCTACTCCCAAACTGATCATCGTCGACGAGCCAACCGCCGGGCTCGACCCTACCGAGCGCAACCGTTTTCTCAATTTGCTCAGTTCCATCGGTCAAGATACTGTCGTTATTCTTTCCACCCACATTGTGGACGACGTGAAAGAACTCTGTCCGCGCATGGCTATCATCGGCAATGGTAAGGTGCTACTCGAAGGCACTCCAAGCGAAAGTCTGGAACTGCTGCGCGGTCGGATCTGGAGCAAGATCGTCACCTCCGAAGCGGAGTTATTCGAAATCGAAAAGAACTTCGATTTAGTCTCTACACAACTCACCGCCGGCCGTCACCAAGTGCGCGTCTATTCGGAACAGCCTCTGGATCAGGGCTTCAGCCGAGCCGACATTGGGCTCGAAGATGTCTATTTCACCAGCCTCAAGCGCCAACAGAAAGCAGCCTAAGAGACCGCCATGACCCTCTTCCTCACGTTCTTCCTGTTCGAACTCAAACTGCGCGCCAAGAGCGTCTCGACCTATGTTTATTTCGCCGCCTTTTTCGCTCTTAGCTTTATGGGCGTGGCGCTCGAAGATTGGAGCTTCATTGGTCCCGGCCACGTTCTCCTCAATGGTCCACTCGCCACCATTCGCCAGGATTTCAACATCTCGTTCTTCGGCATGCTTGTCCTTGCCGGGATCTTCGGTCCCTCAATCCTGCGCGATTTCCAACACGACACCTATCAAATTGTTTTCACAAAACCCATTTCCAAGATCGCTTATCTTGGCGGCCGCTGGGCTGGTTCGATGGTGACTTGCATCCTAATCTTCTCTTCGGTGATTTTCGGCGAAGCGCTGGGCTCGCTCGCTCCCTGGGCCGATCACACCCGCCTGCTTCCCGTCACACTCTCCTTGCTTCGGATGTACTTTGTCATTTTCTTTGACATTCCCGTCCTGCAAATCTTTTTTCTGGGCAGCATCTTCTTCATGGTGGCCGCATTGACTCGCAAGATGATCGTGGTTTATCTGCAAGGCGTCGCTTTTCTGGGTCTTTATTTCATCCTGATCGCCAGCGTCATTAGCACCCGCAGTCTCGACCGCTTCATCCCGTCCCTGATCGATCCGATTGGCGTCGTCTTCATCGACTCGATTACCCGCTATTGGACTGTCGTCGAACAAAACACCTTGCTGCTACCGTGGAACGGCGTTTTTCTCTACAACCGGTTAATTTGGACTGGCGTCGGCATTGCATCGTTGCTCGTGACCTATTTTTTCTTTCCTCTGAGCGCAGAAGCGCTCACACGGCGGCGGTCTTCTAAGAAGCAGAAGACCGAAGAAGAACCTGAAACATTTACCCGTCCCGCGTCGCAAGTCACCCTGCCTGTCACACAACAAACTTTTTCCGCCGCCGGATCGTTCGCTCAACTTATGTCGCTCGTGCGGTTACGTCTCCGCAATACCGTTCGCGAACTTCCCTTTTGGGCGGTTGTCATCTTCATGGTGGCCAACACTATGATCGGCGGCCATTTCGCAGGCCATCTCCGCGAACAGAACGTCTGGCCTGTCACCGCACTTATGCTGAATGTGGTGGAAGGTACCTCACTGCTGTTTCTGCTCATCATCGGAGCTATGTATTCCGGGGAATTGATGTGGCGTGAGCGCGATACCAGCTTCTCTCAAATTCACGACTCACTTCCCTTTCACGAATGGATCGATTGGACAAGCAAAGCGCTCACGATCTGTTTTGTTGAAACGGCCTTACTCACGGTTGTGATGCTGTGCGGCATTCTTAGCCAGATTCTTGCAGGCTATTACCGCTTCGAACTCGATCAATACTTCCTGGAACTCTACGTCATCACCTTGCCCATCATACTGGCTTTCGTTCTTTTTGCCCTAGTTGTGCAAAGTCTGGTAAACAACAAATACATCGGCCACGCTATCGTCGTTGCCGTCTTTCTGCTGCCCACCTTTCTCATCCCCGTCGGCTACGTCGATCGGTTGTATCTGTTTGACACCGCCATCGATTACACGTATTCCGACATGAACGGATACGGCCACTTCATACCAGGCCTCTTCTGGAGCACCACTTATTGGGTTCTTTGGTCGGCGCTCTTTGTCGTGCTGGCATTGGCGTTTTCTCGCCGCGGAGTCGATGCTGGTGTACAGTCCCGTTTGCTCAACGCCCGCCGCAGCCTCGCTACACTCGGTCCCGTAGCTGCCGTGCTCGCACTGGGCGTGATCGGATCGGGCGCCTGGTATTTCTACAACACTCACGTGCTGAATCAATTCTTGTCCGACAAAGACAACCGTCACCTCCAAGCCGCCTACGAAAAGAAATACAAGGGAAACGAAAACATCGTCCAACCCAAAATCGTTGCGGTGGATTGCAAAGTCAATATGCATCCTGAAACGCGCTCGTTCGATGCAACTGGAACGTACGTGATGATAAACCGCAGCACTCAGCCGATTGACGAAATCCACCTCAGCACGAATCGCGAAACAGACACTGGCATCTCTTTCGACCGCGCAGCTACAACAAAGCTCGATGATCGCACGCTCTTCTACCGCATCTATCGCCTGACGCAACCCCTCGCCCCTGGCGATCAGCTACGGCTAAACTTTCGCGTGTCCCACGAAACTAAAGGCTTTCGTAACAATGGCGAAATCGCCGCGCTCGCCTACAACGGCATGTTTTTTGATGGCAGTTATTTCCCCAACCTCGGCTATAACCGTGGTCTCGAAATTGACAACCCCGTGCGCCGCCGGGAAGAACACTTGCCGCCTTACGAAGAGCTGGCGGATCGCGGCGATCCTAATTTCACGAATATCAATCTGTTCACGAACAACGCCGATTGGATCACCTATCACAGCATCGTCAGCACCTCTGCCGATCAGCTCGCCCTCACTCCCGGCTACCTCCAAAGAAACTGGCAAGAGAACGGCCGCAATTTCTTTGAATACTCAATGGGCGCAACCAAGATCGCCCTATTCTTCAATTTCACCTCGGCCCGCTATGCGGTCAAACGCGTGCCCTATAAGGGCGTGAATATCGAGATTTATTACGAGCCCAAACACACCTTCGACCTCAACGATTTCGTCGCCGCCTCGAAGGCAGGATTGGATTATTATCAAAGCAACTTTGGGCCGTTCCAATTCGCCCAGTACCGGATCTTGGAGTTTCCCCGCTACCGCACTTTCGCTCAATCGTTTCCAAATACCATCCCCTTTTCAGAAGGCATTGGCTTCATCGGCCGCGTTGAGAAGCCCGATGACATCGACTTCTGCTACTTTGTCACCGCTCACGAACTCGCTCATCAATGGTGGGGCCATCAATTGATCGGCGCGCAGGTGAAAGGTTCGAACATGATGTCGGAAAGCCTCGCCGAATATTCCGCGCTGCGTGTCATGGAGAAGAAATACGGCACCGAGAACATGCGCAAATTCCTGAAGCACGAACTCGACGGTTACTTGCGCGGCCGCGCCGGCGAAGTCCGCCATGAACCGCCGATTACCCTCGTCCAGAACGAACCGTACGTCTGGTATCAGAAAGGATCGCTGGTTCTTTACGCACTCTCCGACTACATCGGCGAAGAGAAACTTAACTCCGCGTTGAAGTCTTTGCTCGACAAAAACAAGTTCGCGGGGCCGCCGTATCCCGATACGCGCGATTTTGTGGCTGCACTGCGTTCGGTCACTCCGCCCGAACTCCAGTACCTAATCACCGATCTCTTCGAAACAATCACGCTTTACGACAACAAAGTCACCAGCGCCAAGGTCAGCGAAACTCCCGACCACAAATACAAAGTAAGCATGGTCGTCTCCGCCAAGAAGTTCCGAGCGGATGGCGCAGGCAATGAAAAACCCGAATCGCTGCACGATTTGATTGAAGTAGGTGTTTTCAGCGGAACGAAGGATCACGAAAAACCGATTCGTGTCGAAAAACGTTGGCTCACCCAAGAGTCGACGAAGGTCGAGTTCCTGGTGGATCGAAAGCCCACGCGCGCAGGAATCGATCCATATAGTAAGTTGATCGACCGAAATCCCGAGGACAACTTGGCGAACGTGAACTAGGAGCGGGAAAGGCGGTGCTGAACGAGCGCCGCCCGGCTGCCATGCAAACTAATCGCATGGCAACGCAATTCGCGGCGGCTCGGCAATTTTTTGTCGGTGCTGACCGAGCGCCGCTCGGCTGCCATGCAAACTAATCGCATGGCAACGCACTTCGCGGCGGCTCGGCAATTTTTTGTCGGTGCTGACCGAGTGCCGCTCGGCTGCCATGCTAGTTACATGCCGCTTCTTCGCTTAAATCCGGCAAATCGTCGCTGGCCAGCGACGCCATGAAAACGGAAACCACAGACTCAAGACCTTCTTCGTCGTCAGCGTCGAATCTGTTGAGACTAGCGCTATCAACATCCAGGACGCCGCGCAGCTTGCCCCAATTCAGAAGCGGCACGACAATTTCCGACTGGGAATCCGGATCACAAGCTATGTGGCCTTCAAACTTACTAACATCGGGCACGACGATGGTCCGCGCCTCTTCGGCGGCCTTTCCGCAAACGCCCTTTCCGAAAGGAATACGGGTACACGCGGTCTTGCCCTGAAACGGTCCAAGAACTAAGTCGCCGTCTTCTATAAAGTAAAAGCCCACCCAGTTGACATCGGGCAAGAGTTGCTTGAGCAAGGCAGCGGTGTTAGCCGCATTCGCCACTAGATTTCGTTCGTCCACCAGCAAGTTGTGAAGCTGATCGCAAATTTCCTGATATAAGGCAAATTTTGCGCGGGTTGCTAATGATGAGACCTGCATTATGCGTTTAGTGTAACTCGTATGGGATAAATCGCCCACACGTGAGCACGCGAAAACGTTCTAGTCAAATTGGCTCCTGGTACTTCTTAAACCTTCTCTTTTCTGTGATACGGCGCATCGATGTAGCCCTTGGCCTCCGCTGCGGCTTCGGACTTCGGTGCCGTCTTGATCGCTTCACGATAAGCGGGCAGCGCCGCTGCATGATGACCTTGCAGATCCTCCACTTGCCCTAAACGCAGCCAAGCTAAAACCGCAGTGTTCAGGTCCAGTTCAGAGGCCTTTTGCGTCACTTGCCGGAGGTCGGCAAACGCTCCAGCCAGGTCGTTATACCAGAACAGCAGATTGCCTCGAAAATAAAGAATTTTTTCCGCGTTCAAATTCGCATAGCCAGGAGCGCCCATTTGCCGCAGGTTTTCGACCTCTGTTAAAACTCCCAGGGCCGACTGCTTATCGCCCGCGTCACTATACATCTGCACTTCTTCCAAGCGAAATAAATGATTGCGCGGAAAACGACCGGCCAGCTCCTTCAATAGCGGAATGGCCTTGCGTGGATCACGCTCGCGCCGATAGATCGCCGCTAGCAAGACCTGAGCATCGTAACGATTCTGCACGCCTTGCTTGGCGACAAGTTCCAACTGACGAACACCATCCGTTCGGTCGCCGTGAAAACCGCCCAGGAAACCAAAGGCACGCATGTAGAACGGCAGCGAGCCAACCACATATTCATTCAGACCAAACACAAGCTTGGCGTCAATGTTTTGTGGAGCAAGCTCGCGAATGCGTTCGTTGGCTTTTCGAGCGGCCGTTGCTTCGCGCAAAGCGTCGATCCAGGATTTTTCAACCAGGAACAAATAGTTTGACTTGAGACCATGGGCCACACTGAGTGCCTCCAAAGCCTCAATGTCATTCGGATTGCGGCTCAATTTGGCCTCGCTGATGGCAACGGCTTGGCTGAAGCAATATTGAAAGCGTTGCTTATCTTTATCTGAGATTTCCATCTTGGGCCGCCGCAGAAATGGATTGTTGCCTGAAACTAATTGACTTTCCAGCGCACCGCTTCGCAACATCTCTTTGTAGAGGATGCCCTGCGCCACGTGATTGAACATTTGCGGATCTTCTGGATGGGCCTTCAAATCGTGCTCGAAGACATCTAAGGCTTGATCGAATTCGTTGTTATAGAAGTGATCGTAGCCGGGAGTTACGGGAGCGTCGGCCGCACGCAAAAGTAAGGTAATTAAGATTGCAGGCAACACGTTTCTCAGCGCAGCCGCCACATTGCGCAGGAAACCTTGATAGTTGCAGCGCCACACAGGCGACTTTCGAAACATCCTTTTGAAATCGTTTTCCGAGAGTGCGGCCATCTCATCCAGCTTAGGTGCAAACACCCGAGGAGCAAACGCCTCATCATCGGTATTCGGCGCACGCCGATTCCAAGGGCAAACATCCTGACAGATGTCACAGCCAAACAGATGATTTCCTAACGCCTTCTCTTGCTGCGTCGAAAATTCGCCGCGCTTTTCAATCGTCATATAAGAGATACAGAGTCGCGCATCCAGCGTCCACTCATCCTTCTCATTCTGAACGATGGCTTGGGTGGGACATGCATCAATGCAGCGCCGGCAAGTTCCACAGCGGTCGGGCGGGGGAGAATCAGCGGCGAGTGGAACGGAAAGCAAGATCTCGCCGAGAAAGAACCACGATCCTTGCTGCTGGTTGATAAGACAAGTATTCTTGCCAATCCATCCAAGTCCTGCTTGCCGAGCGTAAGATCGTTCCAACAGCGGTGCCGTGTCAACGCAAATCTTCGCTTCCAACGGTTCACCGTGCGCGGCCTTGATCATAACGAGCAATCGCTCCAACGAGGTGCGCATGACATCGTGATAATCATTTCCCCACGCGTAGCGCGAAATCCAACCGCGCGTGTCATCTTCTTGCTCAATGGATAAAGGATACGGCGTCTGATATAACTTGCCAACAGAAAGAATGCTGCGGGCGCTCGGTAGCAAAGAGCGCGGATCGGCTCGCAAATCGCCGCGCCGGTCGGTAAGATATTGCATCTCACCTGCGTGCCCCGCGGCACGCCACTCTTCAAACCGCGCAAAGTCTTCGGTAGGCAACGCCTGCGCCACACCAGCGAGTTCAAACCCGCAAGTGCGCGCCATTTCCTTAAGACTCTGCGCGGTAATCGGCAGCCGAACACTCCTATCTTGCTAACCTCATGGGTTGCATTCACCATCTTTACTCGAACTCAAAAATGTCTACGTCGAACGCGGCGGACGTTTCGCGCTCAACGGCTTGAACCTCAGTATCAATTCGGGGGAACACGTCGCCATTCTCGGCCCCAATGGCAGCGGCAAATCCACACTGATCAAAACGATTACTCGCGAATGCTACCCATTGCTGCGGCCAGAAACGACGCTCAAAATCATGGGCGCGAGCAGTTGGAATATTTTCGATCTGCGCCATCATCTAGGCTTGGTTAGCAATGATCTCATGGCGCAGTGCACGCGCGACATTAAAGGCCGCGAACTTGTGCTTTCGGGTTTTTTCGGATCTATCGGGATCTGGCCCAATCATCAGGTCCTACCCGAAATGGAAGCCGCTACTGCGCAGGCGATGGCACGCTTGGAGATTACGCATCTGGCTGACCGGTGGCTCGATGAACTGTCCTCTGGCGAAGCGCGCCGTCTCCTCATCGCGCGCGCGCTGATTCACAAACCCGACACGCTCCTGCTGGATGAGCCGACCACCAGCCTTGACCTGCCGTCTCTCCGCGAAGTTCGTCAGCAACTCCGCAACCTTGCGCAATCGGGCGTGGGGCTGTTGCTCGTCACGCATCATTTGGACGACATCGTCCCCGAAATCGATCGCGTTATTTTGCTGAAGAATGGCGAAGTCTTCCTAGACGGACCGAAGAACGAGGTCTTAACTTCACAAAGCCTTTCGGAGACGTTTGGGGTACTGGTGGAGGTTATTCAACGCGACGGTTTCTTTCACGCTTGGTAACAGCCAACCAGCGCTCCAGCGTGCAGCGCTCAAGTGCTCAGCTTTTCGATGGGAGACAAAACCACCCACCACCCGGCAGAAAAACCAACAATCGAAGCTGGCGGTTGCATCGGATTGAAGTGCCGTTGCGGAGCCGCGCGCGCGCAAAGACTTGAAGGTTGTCCGAAGAATCCCCGCGCATCGCACGAGACTCTGTACCGCCAGCCTGAAATCGCTCCGGTTCCTGATACTCGTTCAGGCACCATTCCCAAACGTTGCCAGCCAGATCGAGAATCCCTTCCATTGATGCGCCTTGCGGATAGATACCGACAGCGCTCGTGCCGAGAGACAGACCAGCATCCCCTGCTCTTTCGATGACGTTCGCGAAACCAGCTAGATAGTCGTTCCCCCAAGGAAATTCGCGCCCATCGCGGCCACTTGCTGCCCGTTCCCATTGCCATTCCGTGGGCAGGCGCACGTCGAGTCGGAGCTCGTGACCCAACCAGGCGCAGAAGGCCATCGCTTCGTACCAACTCACCGTTTCTCTGGGATGGTTGGGTTCGCTCCATTCGGGGTTTGCGGAATACGGCCCGGGTTATGGAGGCCGCGCCACCAGCGATCATCCGCATAACCGTTTTTGGCATCGAAGAACGCCTGGAACTGAACATTCGTCACTGGATAGCGCGCCATGCGGAATGTCTCGATCTTACGCGGTTCCCCTTGGTAAACAAACTCGCCACCCGGTATCTCAACCCAATCGATATCGGGCAGCGCGTCTGCACGCAACCCGACGCCTTTGCGTCGATCAAGACCCAATCGCGCCAAGGCTCGGCCCACGGCGGCTCGCGCCTCAGGAGGAGGTTCGCGTTTTACATCGGTGAGCCGAGGCAACCAGGCATGCTGCAATTCTTCGAAAAGCGCTGCTTCATTCGCTACGCTCGCACCGCTCTCGGTCACGCATTGCGCTGCGACTTCAGGCTGCGCCTCGGCCAACCAGCGAACGATCTTGGAACAATCACCCACATGGAAACCAGCCAGCAGCACCGCCGCTTCTTCCCAGCCGCTGCGCTCCCACCAACGCTCCGCTGGCCATAGCTCTTGAGCCGGCGTGGTCTCCATCGCATTTTGGAGGGCTTTCGCCGTGAAGTATTCCTGCAGCAATTGATGCCGGAATCGCAGTTCGTCGGTGCCTTCCAGCAGGGTGGCGTCTAAGGCAATTTTCACCAGTGCGGGAGAGGGCAGAATTTGCAAGGCATTGGCGCGGGGGACGGTAGTCAGCACGCCGAAATTTTCATTCTCCTGTGCGAAAAGAACGCTGTCCCGTTGCATCTGCCACGCCAAATCCGCCAAGCCTTTGAGCAGTAATTCGCCGTCTGGCTGTAACCGCCATGTCTGCGTGTCGGTATCTTTCACCAGCAGGCCTTCACGGTGCAGCAGCCGGTCGATAAATCGGCTGAACAAATCGCCGCGATTCTTTGGCATCTCCCCTTCCGCCACCCAGACCTGAAACAACATGATGAGCATGAACGGATTTGACGCGAGTTTCAGCAGGCTGCGGGGGTTGGGAATGTGTTCGGTCCACAAGCGGTCGTCTTCGCCGTTTGTCTGGGCGTACACTTCCTCTTCGTCCCGCGGTGACGAAGCCGTCCAAAACACCTCTTCGCTCGCGCCCGCGGCTTCCCATTTCTCGAAGACTCCACTCAGCCGCTCGTCGCCAGCCAACTGCCAGAACAAGCGCTCCGCCGTTTGAACGGACTGCCCGCGCTCGGCTACCCACTGCCGCACGGCCGCGCGAATTCGTTGCGGGGATAGCGGCTCCAAGGTCAGCGTGTCTAAGCCGAGATCGAGATCGCCGACGTAATCTTCCTTCCGGCAGGAACCGACAAGCGCGGTTTTCGGGTTGATTTTTTTCAGCTTGGTGCAGAACGCCCGGATAACCGCCGCTTTCTTAGCGCGCTTGGCGGTGGGCATTTCATTGAGTCCGTCGAGCAGCAACACCAGCCGTCCGGCTTTCGCGAGCCCTTCCACGACGCCACCCAATTCCGGTGCTTTCACCGCCAAGAACCCGCTGAGAGGCTCATCGCCGATCCACTCGCCTAAGCTTGCAAACACCGGAAGCGGAGCTTTCTCATCCGCCAGCGCCTGATGCGCGAGTTCCAGCGCCAGCTTGCGCAGCGTGGTGCTTTTGCCCGATCCCGGCGCGCCTAACAACGCCGCCCGCTCCACTTTTCTAAACGCCGTTAGAATGTCGTCGTAATCGTGCCCTGGCTGCTGCTCTTCCCTGTCGCGCGTTCGAGCCTGGTGCTTGATGAGGAGTTCAATGCCGGGCTCGTCTTTCCAGGGGTCGAGGGCGGTCAGGTTTGGACGGGTGCGCGCCACGCCCGCGAGTGGTGAATATAAGCGAGCTTTGGTTTCAATATCGACGATCAAACGCGCCAGATAGCCCCGTTCCTCTTCGTTCCTAGCGCGCACGTCCGGGCCGCCCAGCATTTGCATGAGACCCGCGAAATCGTCTTTTACAATTTGCTCGAAGCCATGCGGATGCAGCCTGTCGTTGACATACGCCAGCATGTCTCCCACACGGTTATGCCAGTCTTTCGCGGACTTGTAGAGTTGGAGGTCTGGTCCACCCAGGTGCTGGATTTTCTTTTCCATTTCCTCGAATTCGTTTTGCCAGTATTCGGCAAACACGACGCGATCCCGCCGCGAACTGAACTTGGCGTCGTCCAGAGTAAGCGGAATAACCCTGTCCAGAAACTCCTTTTTGTCGCCTTGCACGCATTGCCCCCAGGAAAAGCGCGCTTGTCCGATGCAGCGCGAACAAATCGGCCATTAGTCTTAAGTGGCGTCCGTTGCCGTTCGGAAACGGATGGATCTGCACCAGCCGGTGATGAAAACGCACCGCGATCTCATCGCATGGGTAGGCGCCAAATTCAATCCAAGCTTTGGTATCGTCGAGCAACTGACGCAAAGCTACCGGAATCTCCCAAAACGCAATTCCGTTATTACGTTCGTCTTTGCGATATTTGCCCGCCCATCGCCAAACATCGCCCTGCGTGCGCCGGTGCAGATCTTTCACGAACTTTTCAGTGAGCAGATCGCGCTTGCGCCCCAGCGTCAAGTTGCCCACGCAGGATATTGTTTTGCTCGGCCTCATTCAGTTCGTGCCGGTAAGAGAAATGTGCAGGGATGAGATCACGCAGGTCCTGCGGCGTCAACAGCGTGGCCGCTACGTCCCGCGCGATCCCTAACATCTCACCCGCCAGTGATTATTCCCAAAATAAGCGTGGATTCGTCTCCCGGATGATCTCATCCAAATGTGCTTCTGCATCGTCGCCATCGGCACTCACTTGCTGGTCTTCCAAGAGCATTGAATGCTCAACGGCTTCCTTCCGCCGCCGGGCGAAAGCGCGAGCCTGCTCGCGAACGATCGATTCTAAGGGCTTCTTGGGTACCAGAGCGTACACAAGCGTGCAATCTAGCGCTTCGGCGACACGCCGCAAGGTGGCAAGTTCAATTGTTCCTTTCGCTTCCGATTGTTCCATCGCGACCACCGAAGGCTGCTTCACTCCCAAGCGCCGCGCCAATTGCACGGTGGTCATGCCAAGCGACTCGCGAATTCCGCGCGCCCAGCCGCGGACTGGAGGCGCATATTCCCCAGGCGGATTGAACCTGGTAAGTCTTTGATCTAACTTAAGACGAGATCGAAATTTAGATTTTTTCATAGACTAGGCTTAATATCTACGTTCCTATAGATAGATTATGGTCTATATTTTTGAGCACTTCAATAGAGTGTAGTCTATAACTAGGGAAACGAGGCCGCTGACGGATCACTCACCTTATGTGACATTCTGTATTCGGTATTCTTCCTTAACTCACTGAAACCGCTCCATTTGCGCTGAATTCAGTCATCTGTTCAGCGTTATTAATCTCCATACAACCCCGAAACGCCGCAGTTCGCTTTCATTTCGTTTTCAAGCCTTGGGAAGCCAACCTATACTGGTGAAGACTCGGGAGGAGTAGACCCGGTCACCCATTCAACGGAGAGGATCTCGCAATAGTCCAAGGTCATCAAGCACATGCATAAACCAGTAAAATACTTCGAAAAAGTAGTCACCGTCGGCGCCAATGCCGTCTGGCAAGTCTTTGACCGGGTCAATCAGATTAAGCAGAACGACTCCTTCACTCCGAAGTGGTCGGACAAGCCATTGCTCAAGAGCTTCCAAAAAGCCAAGCCACCGCTCGGCTGGCCGCGCGAGACCGATTCCCTCTGCCCCCGCTGCATTCCCGAAATCCGCCAGAGTATTGTCGACGGCAAGACCGACTACAAAATTCTGTTGAATGAGCCGGTTGGCGAAATCAAGGCTAAGATCATCGAGCGCGACGGCAAAATCCTCATGGTGAAAGAGTGTCCCAAGCACGGAGTGTTCGAAGACCTCATGTCGATCGACCCGGCTTTTTCAAAGCACTTGGAGGACGTATTTCCCGGCCGCGATATCCGCGCCCATAACGACGAGAAGCTCCACAATCACGGCAGCAGCACCGTAACGCATGGCCGCGGCTCAGTGCTCACCATCGATCTGACAAACCGCTGCAATATGATGTGCGATCCATGTTTCATGGATGCCAACCAAGTTGGCTTCGTGCACGAATTGAGTTGGCAAGACATTCAGACGCTGCTCGATAACGCCATCACTATTAAGCCGCGTCGTCAGATGTCGGTGCAGTTCTCCGGTGGTGAACCAACTCTTTCTCCGTATTTCCTCGACGCTGTTCGTTACGCCCGCAAAGTTGGGTATAACAGCGTGCAAGCTGCCACCAACGGTATCGAATTTGCCAAGCGCCCTGACTTTTGTAAAGAAGCCGCGGAAGCTGGTCTTCGTTACGCTTACCTGCAATTCGATGGCATTGGCAACGAAGCCAATTCGCACCGCGCAGTCGGCAACCTCTTTGACGTCAAGCTGCGCGCGATTGAAAACCTTTGGAGCAACGGCGTCGACATTGTTCCGGTCATTACCATCATCAACGGCGTGAATAACGAGCAGGTCGGCCGCGTCGTGCAGTTCGCGCTCGACAACCCGAAGAAGATTCCATTCCTTTCCTTCCAACCCGTGTCCTTCACGGGGCGCGACGAAGCTGTGACTGACGAGCGCCGTGAAGCGCAGCGGTACACTTTGTCTCACTTGGCGCATGACGTAAAGAATCAAATTGGTATTGGCGAGCCAGTGCGCGATTGGTTCCCGATCAGCTTCATGAGCACCTTCTCCGATTTTGCCGACCTGATTCACGGACCATCGGCGGATTGGGGACAACTGAGCTGCGGCTGCCACCCGAACTGCGGTATTGGCATGGCTGTCATGTGCGACAAAGAAACCAAGGAATATGTTCCGGTCACTAAGTTTCTGCATGCCGACCAGCTGGCCAAAGACATCGCGCGCATCAACGATGCCGCACGCGGACGTTTCCTCTCGGTGGTTGGCGTGAGCTTGGCTCTCCTCCGCAATTACGATCCGTTCACGTCGCCCACGCATTTCAAGCTGAGCGATCTGATGGCGAAGTTCGACAAGTGTTTCGGCATGAGCAAGAAGGCGCGAACCGGCGGTTACGGCAAGGTGACCGGCGACCGTACCATGACCGACATCGTCAAGCGCCGCAATGACCGTTGGAACTTCCTGTTCATCGCCGGCATGTGGTTCCAGGATCTGTTCAATTACGATTTCCGCCGTACCGAACAGTGCATCATCCCCTACGCCACGCAAGAAGGCGAAATTTCCTTCTGCGCGTACAACACGGGCGTAGGCTGGCGCAACATCATCGAAAAGATGCACATGACGGCCACTCTGACTAAGTGGTACGAAGACAAGGGCCGCCACGAAATTTTCGCCGGCAACAAGGCAGTGCCGCTCACCGAGCAGGCGCATAATTTGGTGTTGAACGAAGAGCACGTGAAGGCTGGTCGTCAGCACGATCTGGATGACAAGGGTATCGCTAAGACAGCGCGCGAAGAAAAGACCCGGAAACGCGATGAAGCTCTTAGGGCGAAACTTGAAAACGATAAGATGGAACGGCTCTATCGCGAACACGTGCTAGGCGAGAAGAAGATCGAGGGGTTTGTGCCTCTCGATGGGCTGCTTGGCACGCCGCTTCCGGCTCCGCCGAAACCTGCTGCGGAAACGAAGCAGGAAGAAGTCGGCGCGATGGGCGACTAGTTGTAACTTCAAAACTGATTCACAAAGGCCGCCGGGTCGAAAGCCTGGCGGCCTTTTTGCTTTGGACGCTGCTTGAAACCGCCAGCCCTGGTTGTTAGGCTTCCCGCCATCGGCACTTGGTGAATTCTTCACGACGACAAAGACAAGTGTTATCCCGACAATCCACACCTGTGTCGATCGCCTACAATAAACCAGGATTGTGAACACATTTCGAATCGCTCTCGCCAACATCCGCTTTCCCGCTACGGCTAGCGAATCGATTATCTTGGCCGAACAGGCAATCGAGCAAGCTGGCGCCGATCGCGCAGAAATCATCTGCTTTCCCGAATGCTTCGTTCCCGGCTACCGTGCAAAAGGTAAGCCCATTCCTCCGCCTGACGCTTCCTTCCTCGAACGCGCCTGGTCGGACATCGCAGCAGCCGCCGCCAAAGCAAACATCGCCGTCATCCTCGGGACCGAACGAGTTGTCGAAAAGTCGGTACGCGCCACCGCCCTCGTCATCAATCCCGACGGAACCTTCGCCGGCTTTCAAGACAAAGTCCAACTCGATCCTTCCGAAGAAAGCGCTTATACACCGGGAACCGGTCGACGCATCTTCCAAACCGGGCCACTCACTTTCGGTATAGCTATCTGTCACGAAGGTTGGCGCTATCCCGAAACTGTCCGCTGGCCCGTTCGTCAAGGCGCACAAATTATTTTCCATCCTCAGTTCCACGAAGCAGAGCCGGGCGGCTATGTCCCTAGCGCTTTTGCCGACCCTGCCAACTCGTTCCATGAGAAAGCAACGCTGTGTCGCGCCGCCGAGAACACCTGTTACTTTGCAACTGTCAACTACGCAAGCGCCGGATCTCCGACTACCTCCGCAGTCATCCGGCCCGATGGCACACTGCTCACTTACCAACCCTATGGCGAAGAAGGTTTGCTCATCGCAGACGTTGACCTCATTGCCGCCACGGGCTTGCTAGCCAGCCGCTTCAAACCGACAACTGCGATATCTTAGGTCACACGCGTCGCCAATCATGGCTAAATCAAAAACTCCTCGTAAACCGCGCAATTTGAAAGGCAGCACTAAGATGGCCTCCGACAATCCGCCGATTCCAGCAACTCCCACCAACACCAATTCCGCCGAACATCGCGATGGTATCCGGCTTGACATGATGCGCTCCGTCGTGACCGAGCCGCTACTCTCGAAAATAAACTCCGCCGTCAGTGTTGAAAACAAACCAGACCAAAAGTTCGACGTGATTGTTTCACTCAATGAGCTTTTCCCAGGCGGCGTGCCGGGCGCCATGCGCTGGGTCGTGCAACGCGCTAAAGATTGGAACGTCGCGTATTACGAACTCCCTCCCTATCTGTTCGCGTGTCTCAGTGCGCAGCAAATCGTCTCGCTCGCCGAAGAAGCGCGCGGCCTCACCGCTAAGTTTGGGCGCACCGGCAGTGTTGTCTACCGTATCTGGGAGGATCAAGCTATCGGCACCACTCTCACGAAATCCCTCTCCACTGTTAAAGCCGATGCCGCACAGCGTGCCTTTCAAGCTTTGGGAGACGGCATCGTTTGGGCCATACTTGATTCCGGCATTCAAGCCGATCATCCGCACTTTGCTGCCACCCAACCGCAATTCACCTCCGACGACATTCTCCGTCCCGTCGTCCACAAAGACTTCACGCCTGATGGCAAAGCTAAGAATCTTCCGCAGAAACCGGACGAGCTGCCCAAGTCCGATCCCAGCGCGCTCATCGATCGATTCGGTCACGGAACTCACGTCTCGGGCATCATAGCAGGGGGCTGGAAATCGGCTGATCCGGATGGTGAGTTAGTTGTGGGTACTGAAATGCGCGACGAACTTACTAACAGGGCTCTCCCACAGCGTGTCGAAAAAATCAAGTCGATTTGCGGCGTCGCGCCCAACGCTAAACTCATCAGCTTAAAAGTCATCGCCGACATCGATGGCACCGCCGATGTCCCACAGACAGCCGGTCAAGGCAAAGTCAGTTGGCTGCTCATAGCGCTCGATCAAATTCAAAAGTGGAATGAGTACGGCCGGCGCTTACTCATTCACGGCGTTAACATGAGCCTGGGTTACGATTTCGATCCGCGCTGGTTCGCCTGCGGTCAGAGTCCCCTGTGTGTCGAAGTCGATCGCATGGTACATAGCGGCGTGGCGGTGGTTGTCTCGGCCGGGAATGGTGGATATTCCTCAGTCGTAACTGCATCCGGCATTCCGCAATCGCGCTATAGCGACATGAGCATCACCGATCCAGGCAACGCCGATCTCGCCATCACCGTCGGCTCCACTCATCGAGAAATGCCGCATACCTACGGCGTGTCTTACTTCTCCTCACGTGGACCCACCGGAGATGGGCGTCTCAAGCCTGATATTCTCGCCCCCGGAGAACGTATTATCTCTTGTGCCGCCGGTACCGAACAACAAAAGTACGCTGCGGCTCCGACGACCGGCAAAATTAGCTCACCGGTTCTCTATTGTGAGCAAACTGGCACCAGCATGGCCGCGCCTCACGTCTCCGGCACCATCGCCGCTTTTCTTTCCGTCAGACGCGAATTCATTGGCCAGCCTGAAAAAGTCAAAGCCATTTTCCTCGCTAATGCCGTGGACCTTCACCGCGAACGTACGTTTCAGGGCGCTGGCATGGTTGATCTCATGAAGGTGTTACAAGCAGTTTAAAGTAACTGAAAGACGTGTATGCAAAACATTGCCGGATTCGATTTTTTTCCGCTCGCCTTCGATAAAGATGGCAAGCTCACAACCAGCGCTGAGCTGGATGCCCTCAAGCGACGAGCCGTTAGCGCCAGCGACGTAATTTTTCTCGCCCATGGTTTCCGTAACTCCGAAGCCGACGCTACCAGCTTGTATACAAAATTCTTGACAAATTTCCGCGCTCACTTTCTCCGTTCCGAATGCCGCGCGCTCGGCGGTTGTGATTTCGCGGTCGCCGGAGTTTTTTGGCCCTCTTTGGCGCTCCCCGAGACACTCGCCGCCCAAACGGGCTCGACCCAATCTGTCGACGAAGATGACCCCTTGCTGGCCGCAATCCGAAAGAAACTGAACGATCTGAAGACCGTCGCCCCCTCCGCAGAGGCACAAATCGACGAGGCCATACAGCTCCTTCCAATTGTCATAGACGACGGCCCTACGCAAAACCATTTTGCGCAGCTCCTGCTCTCAACAGTCAGCGATGCGACTCCCGACCCAACCGAGGGCTTCGACGCCCTGCGAAATCTGGATGGTGTCACGATCATTCAAAAACTGAGTGCGCCTGTCATTCTCACAACTGCGGGAGCCTCGGGCTTCGATACGGGAGGCGCTCTGTCTCTCGACGACTCAGGCGGAAGTCAGTCAATCCTATCTGGCTTCTACTCCGCGTTGGGAGGAATTGATCGCTTTATCAATCTCACGACCTGGTACGTGATGAAGAACCGTTCGGGCGTGGTAGGTTTCAATGGTGTCGCCGACGCCGTGCGCGATCTGTCGACCAACAAACCGGCGGTGAAGATTCACCTGGTTGGCCATAGTCTGGGAGGTCGCCTCATGGCCGCTTGCGCAAAGTCGCTCGCGCAGAATCCGCTTTGTCAGCCTGCCTCTGTTACTCTCCTCGAAGCCGCTTTCTCCCACTTCGGCTTCAGCGCCGACAACGGGCACGGCACTCCTGGATTCTTCCGCGATGTTATTGCCAAGCACGTCTCAAAAGGTCCGCTGATGGCAACGTTCTCCGCTCAAGACAGCGTTGTTGGGACTACCTATGCGCTAGCCTCGCGCTTGGCTGACGATAACGCAAAGGCCATTGGTGACGCCACTGACCCTTTCGGCGGCATTGGCCGTAACGGCGCAATTAATACCACGGAGTCCGTGGTTAACAAGCTTCAGAAAGCCGGCGCACCCAATGGGTCTCCTTACCAGTTCCAACTGGGCTTGGTGAATTGCCTCGACGGTTCCGGCGGCCTCATCAAAGATCATGGCGATGTGACCAATGAAGACGTAACTTATGCATTCGCCTGCAGCGTAGTCAGTACACAAACACAAACAGCGAGTTTCAGTTCCTCGTCTTGAGAATGATTGAGCTTGACTTACTCCGCCAGTTGCGACATGATTTCTAAGCTAAGCTGTCTCGGGAATGTAACGCTCTAGGGTTGGCGTCACCACAGCTGCACGGCCCATTCAGATTTCGGGAGGAAGTCAGAATTGAAACTGCATCTTGTTACTGCTGGCGGTGTGTTTCTTGCCGCCCTGGTACTTCTTACAGCCTGTTCGGGCAGCAACCAGTCAAAGCCTGGCACTGTGATCGATGAGGCTCGACAGGCGAACCGGCCAGCCGCTTCATTCGCGGCTGCTGACGAAGATTACTTTCACGCGATGGATGGCGCTCTTTCGCTTTCGCCGGAAGAAATCAAAGGGCGCAATATGTGGATCGTGTGGACGGGCGGCAACGATAGAATGTGGGACAAACTCACCGCCACCAGCTTTGGCGCTGTTGATTTCCTCAAAACGATTTCCTCTCATTCGAGTCTCAAATTCGGCCGCGATAATCGCTGGAATTATCTCGGCTTAGTCAATGAACCATGCTTCGAGAAGGCCACTGGGCCTGATCCTAACCGCTTCGGTCTCTGGCTCGACAAGCGCTCATCCTCCTGCCCGCCCGATCCTTTCGAAAACGAAACGAAGTACCCGGGAGTCAAGGTGGGCGCGCGCGGCAAGAATCTTCCAGCGGGATCGTTTTACGGATATGCCACCGGCATTGTTGGTTTGCGCCTGTTTCCAAATCCCGATTTCGACGAAGCCGCGGCTAAGAAATGGGACGCCGACAAGTTCTATAACGACCCTTCCTACTACAATTCAAAAGACCTCGTTCGGCCTTATCGCGTTGGCATGTCTTGCGGCTTCTGCCACGTCGGGCCAAGTCCCATCAAACCTCCCGCCGACCCCGAAAATCCAAAGTGGGAGAACTTAGCGTCCAACGTGGGAGCGCAATATTTCTGGACCGATCGCATTCTCGATTGGAAGTCCGACGATTCCAGCTATATTCATCAAATGTTCCGCACGTCCCGCCCAGGCACGTTAGATACATCGTTAGTGTCCTCAGATAACATCAATAACCCGCGCACTATGAACGCCGTCTATTCACTCGGCCCAAGGCTCGAGGTCGCCAAACGTTTTGGCAAAGAGACTCTCGCAGGCGGCAGTGCGAACAACAAACAGTTCAACGATTTTGTCCCAGCCTCATCGCCACTGTCTCAGTTCTTTACACCTCCCGCTACCTCCTATTCACCACGCGTTTTAAAGGATGGCTCAGATTCCGTCGGCGCATTGGGCGCGCTGAACCGCGTCTATCTCAACATTGGCCTGTTTAGCGAAGAATGGCTCCTGCACTTCAACCCATTAGTGGGCGGCCAGAAAGTGACACCGATTGAGATTACAACCGCGCGTAAGAATTCCGCTTTCTGGGAGGTCACCGAAGCACAAACTCCCAATATGGCGCTCTTCTTTCTCAAGACCACGGCGCCTCACAAATTGAAGGACGCTCCCGGTGGTGCTGCCTATCTCACAGCGTCTCCAGCCGTTCTAAACCAGGGCAAGATGATTTTCGCCGAACGTTGCGCGCGTTGTCACTCAAGCAAACTCCCCACGCCCGCCCCGGGATTAGACCCAGGTGGCTGCTCTGGCAGCGGCTATATGGATTGTTGGAAAAAGTATTGGGCTTGGACCAAAACCGACGACTTCAAAACCAAAATGCGAGCTATCGCCAGCGCTCCCGACTTCACCGACAACAACTACCTGGCTGCGGAATTCCGCGTCCCAGTCACTCTTCTCGAAACCAATGCTTGCAGTCCTCTCGCTACCAACGCCATAAGGGACAACATCTGGGATAACTTCTCCTCCGAGACCTACAAACAATTACCCTCGGTTGGTGAGATCACTTATTACGATCCAATCAGCGGAGCTCCTAGGCAGTACAAAATGCCCGCAGGCGGACGGGGCTATACTCGGCCTCCTTCACTTATCAGTCTTTGGTCTACTGCGCCGTTCTTGCTTAACAATAGCCTCGGGAAATTCAACGCGAGCCCGTCCGTCGAGGCGCGCATGGATTCTTTCCAAGACTCGATCAAGAAAATGCTGTGGCCCGAGTTGCGCGATAAAGATTCAGTCTTAGGCGATAAGATCGTTGGCATGATGGATCGCACAACCACGCGATCTTATCTCCGCATCGCCCCCGGCTACGTGCCTGACAATCTCAAGACCTTGCTTCCCACTGGTCAGCGTCTCTTCCCTGCCCTATTCGGAGACGGCGGCATCCAACTTGGCCCTATACCTCCCGGTACTCCGATTGATCTCCTCGCCAATCTGAACATCCGCTCCGAGGACTCGGATCCAGTTGTGCGCGCCGCTCACGATGCCAAGGTTCTCGAAGTTGCGCTCAAGTTGAAACATGATCTCGAAGCATTACCGGCTAATGCCTCCGACGATGATGCCCGAAAAGTCTTCGCTAATCTCGTCCAACCTCTCATGGATTTGAGCAAGTGTCCCGATTACATTGTCAATCGCGGCCATTACTTCGGAACCGGTATGTTCAAGGAGGAACCCGGCTTGACTGATCCAGAGAAGAACGCCCTCATTGAGTTCTTGAAAACTCTATGAGCAGCGACTTTGATTACGTCATCGTCGGCTCCGGGGCTGGTGGAGGACCGCTTGCTGCCAACTTGGCGCAAGCAGGTTTCACCGTCTTGCTCATGGAAGCAGGCGGTGATCCTTGCTCCGAAGATGAAAACGGACGGCTCATCTATGAAGTACCGATCTTTCATGGCCTCTCCACCGAATATAAACCCTGCGCATGGGATTACTTTGTCCGCCATTACAGTGACGACGCTCAACAAGGTAAAGACTCCAAGGTCGTCAAATTCAGAGGCAAGGACAGTATCTTCTATCCTCGTGCAGGCGCGCTGGGAGGTTGCACTGCCCACAATGCGATGATCACCGTCGTCCCACAGGATAGCGACTGGCATTACATTGCCGATCTTACAGGCGATGAGTCTTGGCGTCCTTCGAAAATGCGCCGCTACTTCGAACGCCTGGAGAACTGCAAGTATGTACCTCCTCCTGGCTCAATTCAAGGGATGGCTAGCAACGCGCTGAGTTCCATTGCCGAATTGCTCAAGGGCAAAGAGGACTTCCGTGATTTCTCCCATGGTCATGGCTTTCATGGGTGGCTTCCCACTTGCGAGGCTGATCCAAAGCTGGCGCTAAAGGATCCCGAAATTCTGGAGATGTTGCTTGCCGCTGTCAATTCCGCACTTTGGACGGGGGCGGGAGATCCATTCATACGCCTCGACACGCGTTTTGACCCGAATGACACACGCAATGGATCCGACAGTCCTGAAGGTTTAGCCTTCACCCCACTGGCGGTAGAGAACGGCAAGCGAATGGGGCCGCGAGATTACCTGCTCCGCGTTCAACAAAAGTCTCCCGATCGTCTCACCATCCGCAAGCATGCGCTAGTAACTCGTGTCCTTTTCGAAGGAAATCGAGCGCTAGGTGTCGAGTTCATAGATAAGTCGCAAAACTCTGACCCCGACGACGTAACGCCGCGCGAGCAGGTTCGTGTAAGACGCGAGGTGATCCTGGCAGCCGGCGCCTTCAACAGCCCTCAGTTACTGCAACTTTCTGGTATAGGTCCACGCGCCGACTTACAACGCTTAGGCATCCCCGTGATCGTGGATCTACCCGGAGTCGGCCAGAATCTTCAGGATCGCTACGAGGTCACCGTTGTTTCCGATTTCCAACGAGACTTCTCTCTTCTTGCAGGGGCGACTTTCCTCCTACCCGTGGGAGGGGCCTATGATGTTCACTTCGAGGAATGGCAGACGTCGGGTACTGGCGTCTACGCATCCAACGGTTCCATCGTCGGTATTATCAAGCGCTCGAAAAAGGGCCTCCCAGATCCAGACTTATATATCTTCGGACTTCCCGGCTTTTTCAAAGGCTACGTTCCTGGCTACTCGACAGCGTTCGAACGCCATCATAATGTTTTCACTTGGGCTATCTTAAAAGCTCGTACGAACAACACCGGGTACGTTCGTCTCGCCTCCGCCAACCCGTGCGAGCAGCCGGAAATCAATTTCCAATACTTCGGTGACGGTCAACGGAATCCTGACCCTGATCTGGAAGCGGTTCTCAGCGGCGTCCACTTTGCACGCCGCATGAATTCACAACTTGCCCAACTCGGCACTATCTCGGACGAGCAAATTCCCGGGCCGGCTTGCCAAAGCGATGACCAATTGCGCGAGTTCATTCGTAACGAGGCCTGGGGCCATCACGCCTCGTGTACCGCCAGGATTGGCGCGTCTGGTGACTCTATGGCCGTGCTCGATAGCCGCTTCCGTGTCTTGGGGACACAAGGCTTGCGAGTAGTCGATGCGTCCGTATTCCCAAAGATTCCCGGCTACTTCATCGTCTCCGCCATTTACATGATCAGCGAAAAGGCGACCGATGTCATCATGGAAGACGCCACGCGCTAGTCTGGTTGAATGGTTTGGCAATCGCGACTAATCGTTTCTCTTTTGATCTCATCACTCCACATGACTGGCGCCGAAAATGAGGAACCTAGTCAACGTTATTCGCGGCTCGATCTCATCAATCGAACGAACGTTAACAAACTTAAAATCGCTTGGACCTTTCGGACCGGAGACATCTATGTCCCCGAACACGGCAGACCACCGGCATTTGAAGCGACCCCGCTATTTGTCGACAACGTATTATTCGTCCCAACTCCCTTAGGGCGTGTCATCGCGCTCGACCCGGTCACCGGGAAACAACTTTGGGCTTTCGATTCACACGTCAATAAAGACGGTGGTTATGGCGATTTCGCCACGCGCGGCGTGTCCACCTGGAAGCCCAACAACGGACCACGCCGCATTTACATAGCGACTATCGATGCCCGCTTGATCTCGCTGAATAGCGTTACCGGGGAGCCATTTAACGATTTCGGCGACAACGGCATCGTCGACCTGCGCGCTGGCCTGCGCATTCCGGTACGACATTTTGGCGATTATGAAGAGACGTCCGCGCCGGCTGTCATTGGCCAAACCATCATAGTGGGTTCAGCCATTGCCGATAACGGCAGTGTGAGCCAGCCGAGCGGGGAAGTGCGCGGGTTCGATGCGAAGAGCGGCAAATTGAAGTGGAGTTGGGACCCGATTCCCCAAGGTGCAAAAGCTCTCGGTGCAGACACCTGGAAGAAGGGCAGCGGGACCCGCACGGGCGCAGCCAACGCCTGGTCTAAGCTCGTCGTGGACCCAGTGCGCAACTTAGTGTTTGTTCCTACTGGCAGCGCCAGTCCGGATTTTTATGGCGGCGAAAGGCTTGGCGATAATTTGTTTGCCAACTCAGTCGTCGCCCTCAAGGCCGATACCGGCGAATATGTTTGGCACTTCCAAACCGTCCATCACGATCTTTGGGATTATGATGTGGCCACGTCTCCGCTGTTGTTCGAGATCAAGCAAGGCGGCAAGACATTAGCGGCGATTGCCATCGGTTCAAAAACCGGAAACGTTTTCATCTTAAATAGGGAGACAGGCGTACCCATCTTCGGAGTCGAAGAGCGTGCGGTTCCTAAGAGTGACGTTCCCGGTGAAGTCGCATCTCCCACTCAACCATTCCCTCGCAAGCCCGCGCCGATTACCGGTCAGAAGATGACAGTGGATGACGCCTGGGGTATTGATGACGGTGATCGTAAATGGTGCCGCGACGAAGTCAGCAAGTTGCGCACGGAGGGCATTTTCACTCCCCCATCGCTAACCGGAACTCTTGAAATACCGGGCAACATTGGTGGTATGAATTGGGGCGGCTTTGCGTATGACCCAACCCGCGACTTGTTAGTTTTGCCGAACAATCACATTGCTACCGAAGTGCGGCTCATCCCGCGCGCCTCTTATGAAGAGATGCGCAACTCCAGCAGTCGCAAGCTTGATGGCGATTGGGAGTTCGCACCACAGAGCGGCACACCATACGGCATGATGCGACGTTTCCTGCTAGGTCCGAAACGCCTCCCCTGCACGCAGCCTCCATGGGGCACACTCATCGCTATCCAAACAAGCACGGGAGAGAAGAAGTGGGAGGTACCTCTTGGACGACTCTCCCTAAAGCTGCCTGAGAATTTAGGTTTTGGTTCAATCTCCTTGGGAGGACCAATCGTTACGAGTAGCGGATTAGTCTTTGTGGCGGGAACACTCGACCCGGCAATTTACGCTTTTGACATCGAGACAGGTCAGCAACTCTGGCGCGGGGATCTGCCTACCAGTGCGCGTTCAACTCCCATGACTTACTTAGGTTCGGACGGCAAGCAATACCTGGTGGTGGCTGCGGGTTCACACCAACCCGGTGGAGAGCAACCGTTAGGCGACTATGTTGTCGCGTTTACCCAGTAAGTCATGCGCCACACACTGGGAGTGCATCCAGTCCGCGAAGCGTTACGCGCACGCAGGCCGCTCGACAAGGTTCTGATCGCCAAGGGTTCTGCCGGTCCGCGAATACAAGAAATTGTGGACCTATGCCGCGATCAGTCCGTCCCCATCCGCTTCGAAGCGCGCGAAATGCTTGACCGGTTGAGCAAAGGTATTCCTCATCAAGGCGTTGTGGCGTTCGGTGCGGTTCATGGCTACGTTGAACTAAATGAGGTAACCGAAGGCGCGCAGCTCCTCGTCCTGCTTGACGGAGTCGAAGATCCGCATAATCTGGGAGCTATCATTCGCACTGCCCATGCCGCGGGAGCCAATGCCATCATCGTTCCCGAGCGACGCGCCGCATCGCTTACCGAAACAGTCGAACGTGCCGCCGCCGGAGCTATGGAGTATCTGCCGGTGGTGCGAGTAACAAATGTAACTCAGTCTCTTGAGAAGCTCAAGCAACAAGGCTTCTGGATCTATGGCCTCGATGAACAAGGCACTGAACTCTACAGCGAAGTTGAATATGCACGACCTACGGTCATTGTTTTGGGCAGCGAAGGGAAGGGCATTCACCAGGGCGTGCAAAAGCACTGCGACGTACTGGTTAAGATTCCCATGGCAGGCGAAGTGTCTTCACTGAACGTGTCGGTCGCCGCAGGCGTCGTCTTGTTCGAGCTGCGCCGCAGGCTGCCCGACACTAAAGGCGCGAAGCCAGACACTCTATCCTCTTGTACAGATCGTTAAACGGTTTATTCAGAGCATTCGATTCGCCGTTGGAGGGGCTTGTTCCTATCGGCTGCAGCTATTGGCCGATAGGTAATAACGTTCGTTACTTCTTCGCCACCGTCGCACTCATCGGAACTTTTCGTTCGGTAACTGCGTCTGCCTTCTCGATATGAGCACTGTCTGGCGGGACCTCTTATTCGGCTTGCGCGTCCTGGGCAGAAACAAGGGAACTGCCTTCATTGCCATGCTCGCCCTCGCTCTGGGCATTGGCCCTAACACCGCGATCTTCAGCGTAATCTATGCCACACTCTTCGCGCCCATGCCCTACCCGAATCCCGACCAGCTCGTCATGATCTGGTCTCGCATCCAGGGCCATCGCAATGGCATCGCCGCCGGCGATTATCTCGACTGGAAAAACCAGAGCCGCTCCTTCCAGGGACTGTGGGCTGAAAGCGACTTCAGCGCCAATCTGAGCGGCGGTGATCAGCCCGAACAGATTCAAGCCACGCAAACCAGCCCCGGCCTGCTCTCCGGCTGGGGTGCGCCTTTTCTCATGGGCCGGGACTTCCTCCCAGAGGAAGGGCAGCCGGCAAATGACCACGAAGTCGTTCTCATGCATAAACTCTGGGCCCGCCGCTTCGGCAGCAGGCCCGACATCGTTGGCCAGCGTATCAAGATCAATGGAGAAGACTACACAGTAGTGGGTGTCCTGCGCTCCGGCCAGCAAGACCGCATGCCCAACGAACTCTACGCCCCCTTGGCGTTCAAACCCGAGCAAACCAATCACGACTTTCATTGGCTAATAGTCATGGGCCGCCTCAAGCCGGACGTCACCATCAAACAAGCGCAAGCTGACATGGACGCTGTCACCAAACACATTGGCGAAGTCTACCCCCAAGACAGAGGTTGGGGCGCCAGTGTCGAAGCGCTTCGCAACGACTTTCTCCCCAAAGAACAAATTCAAGGAATGTGGCTGCTCATGGGAGGCGTTGGTTTTGTGCTCCTGATCGCCTGCGCTAACGTGGCCAATCTGTCGCTCGCCAGAGGAACCGCGCGCCAACGGGAACTCGCCGTACGTGCTGCCATCGGAGCGTCTCGATGGCGATTGTTCACGCAATTATTGGTCGAAAGCCTCGCGCTCGCCCTCGCCGGCGGGCTTCTCGGTCTGGCGCTGGGCTGGGCTGTCCAAAAGCTGCTCCTGACGTACATAGCTCAATCGCTTCCTTCCGAGGCCGAAGTGACTATGAACTTGCCCGTTCTCCTATTCACCTTGACCGCGACGTTACTGGCCGGCATTGTCGCCGGTTGCGCCCCCGCTCTGCAAGCCGCGCGACTCGATCTCAACGATGTCTTGAAACAATCCGCCCGATCCGTCAGCACCGGCCGTCACTGGGTGCGCCGCATCTTAGTCGTCGGCGAATTTACCTTAGCCCTCGCATTGCTCGCCGGCGCTGGCCTCGCCATTCACAGTTTCTGGAAGATCACCCAACTCGACCTCGGCGTTCGCACCGACCACATCTTGACCTTCAATTTGCCTGTGCCCGATGGCCGCCTTACCCAATCTGACCAAATCCGTACCTTCTACGGCGGCCTGCTCGACCGCATTCAGGCCGTCCCCGGCATCGCGAGCGCCACCGTCACCACCGGCATGCCCCTCCAGTACACCGGCTTCGGCATGCCTTTTCACATCGCGGGGAAAGCTTTCGCCAACCCTGCCGATCGGCCCGGCGCAGGCTTTCAAATGGTGACCCCCGATTACTTCAAGACATTTGGCATTCGCATCCTCAAAGGACGCCCGCTCGACCAGCACGACACCCCCGGCAGTGCGCCCGTAATGATGGTGGATGAAAATTTCGTCCGCAAGTTTCTTCAAGGACTCGACCCATTACGCCAACGCGTCGTGGTCGAACAACTCATTCCCGGCGTTCAGAAACTCGGGCCACCAATTGAGTGGCAGATCGTCGGAGTCTTCCACACCGTGCAGTACGGCAACCGTCCGTCCGACGCCTTCCCCGTAATGTATGTTCCCTTTGCGCAGAGTTCCTGGCCCTCGGCCAGCATCGCAGTCCGCACGCACGGAGATCCCGCGGCCGTCACCAAAAGCGTCGCCGCCGCCGTTCACTCCATTGATCCCAACCTGCCCTTGGCCCAAACCGCAACCATGGAGCAGGTCGTGAGCCAGATGCGCGCGGGCGACCGCTTTGTGGCCGCCCTCATCAGCAGCTTCGCTACGGTGGCTTTGTTGTTGGCGGCGTTGGGCATCTACGGCGTATTCGGCTTTCTGGTTGGGCAGAGGACACACGAGATCGGTCTGCGCATGGCTTTAGGCGCCGGACAACAGGACGTGATGCGGCTCGTGCTCGGCGAGGGAATGACGCTCGCCATAGCCGGTCTGGTCTTCGGAACGATTGGCGCTTGGTTAGTAGGGCGTGCCATGACGTCACTTTTATACGGAATCACGGCACTCGATTATAAAGTATTTTTAATAGTCGCGGTCATGTTACTCGGAGCGGCCTTATTGGCCTGCTACATCCCCGCACAGCGAGCGGCTAGCGTCGATCCTATGTTGGCGCTGCGACAGGACTAACTCAGCTTCACCAAGAAACCGATTTGCGAGTCGGAAGCGCAACAGAGACCGTTCCAGTTCCTCCTTCCCGGAGGCCGACTTGAAAGCGAGGGTCAGACCGGTTCGTGCGCACCTTCCATCACTTAACATTCACAGCAAACGACAGTAAATTCGTACCCGCTGCGATAGCAACGTATTGCCGTCCCTCGATCGAGTACGTGATCGGCGAAGCGCGCCAGACAGCATTGGTGCGCATGCCCCACAGCCAACGGCCGGTTTTGCTGTCGACGGCTGTGAATTCACCGCCCGACTCGCCGTAAAAAAGAACACCGCCGGCAGTGGCTAGCACACCGGAATAATTGGATTCCGTTGACCCGAATTGCGGAATCTGCCAAGCCGTGCTGCCTGTTTCAATATCGAGGGCACGAAGAAAGCGCTGGCCCGCATCCGCTGGATCGCGTACTCCTTCATAGCCGCCGTCGTGCGATTGGCGATAAACGCTGCAATCCTCAACGGCCATGAAGTAAAAGAGTTTAGTAACTGGGCTAAACGAGGACGAGTACCAATTGGTGGCTCCCCTCACGGCAGGGCAGGTTTTTGTGCCCGCGCGGCTGGGCCGGTTTGCTGGTAGGACCTGTGGCTTGCCGTCTGCTCCGATTCCGCTGGCCCAATTGAGCTTTCTGACAAACGGTTTAGCGAGCAGCAATTCGCCATTCGTGCGGTCCAGGACATAGAAGAACCCATTGCGATCCGCCTGCAAAAGCAATTTGCGGTTAACTCCATGGAAGGGCGCATCGACAAGAAGCAACGGTTCAGTGGCGTCCCAATCGTGCAGGTCATGCGGGGTAAATTGGTAATACCATTTGAGTTTTCCATCGCTGGCGTTGAGGGCAACGACGCAGTTGGTGTACAGATTCGTTCCGTCGCGATCGTCGCCATCGGTGGCCGGGAATGGATTTCCGACTGCCCAATAAAGAGTTTCTGTCTCCACATCGTAGGAACCGGTGAGCCACGTTGCACCACCACCCGACTCGATCGCTTTGCCCTGCCATGTTTCGGAGCCAGGGTCGCCGGGTTTCGGAATGGTCCAGAACCGCCAAACCTCCCGGCCCGTCAGCGCGTTGTAGGCAGCCAGAAAACCACGCAGAGGAGCGTCACCGCCCGCAATACCGGAGATGACCAAGTCACCAACCACTAAGGGCGCCGATGTGGCGGTATATCGCCCGGATGAATCCACCATATTGATATCCCAAACAACTCCGCCCGTAAGGCGATTTAAGCAAAGCAAATGAGCAGAGTCGGTTGCGAAGAAGACGCGATCTCCGAGGAGGGCGACACCGCGGTTCGGCTGAGAACCGAGAGGACCCGCGGCCGCCTCGGAGCGCAGGTAACACCAGATCTCAGTTCCGCTGCGCGCATCTAAGGCGCACACTCTGCCCGGAGCCGTAACATACATGACACCGCCACTGACGAGCGGTGTCATCTCCAACTCCGGGCTATTCAGTGAATACACCCACTGGAGTTGCAAGCTGCCAACGTTATGGTTATTGATCTGATCGAGCGAACTATAGCGGTTGCCACTTAAAACTCCGTTATAGGTTGGCCAGTCGCCCTGATGGGGGTGCAGAATGGCGTGAATTGCATCGGGAGAGACAGTGTCGTCACTTCCGCTGAGTGGGCCAGTGACACTCCCGCCGAGCCTGCTGAGATAGGCGACAAGGTTGCGGCGTTCGCCTTCGCTGGCCTGAAGCGCAGGCATGTAAGATGAGTTTTCGCGCAAGACCTCTTCGTAGTTAGTATCGGTGAGCGAAAGAAGACGGCCATCGAAAGTTTGCAGTTGGAGATCGTGCTTGCCTTGATGGCGCAGAAATCCGCGCAGGGACGTACCGTTGTGCAAGCGAACGTTGATCACTCTCCACGATTCGTCGGGACAAAACGCGAAACTGGGGCAAGAGGATGTCGGGTGGGTGCCCATTTGTGAGGTGGGATCGGCGAGCACATCCGCTATTTCTCTGACTGTCGAACGCCTGCCGATGTTTGAGAGATCTGGCCCGTTCGGTTTTCCGCGACCGTGAACCATATGGCACTCAGAACACCGGCCTTTCCCGAAGAAAAATTGCTCACCGGCGGCGAGGTCGCCCCCAGGACGCGCTTCCAGCGCCGACAAATTGAGGCTGCGGACCCATTTGGTCAGAGCCTTTAAATCGTCCTCTGGTAGCGCAAACGCAGGCATGCCGCCTCTGCTGCCGTTCTTGATCAAGTCATGAATCTGAGCGTCTGTTCGTTCCAGGAGCGTGGGGTTCTTTACAAGGGAGGGTGCACGATCTCCCCCCTGGGCGTTCGCGCCGTGACAGCCGGCACAATACTGTTGAAATATCGATTTGACGTCGTCTTGCAACGCGGCCGAGACATTTGGACTCAAAGCGCCGACGTTTAGAAAAGCTGCAAGGATGAGAATTGTTCTCGGCATCGAGATATGTTTATCAGATGAAAAGACGATCTTTCCGCGCTTTATCCCGTTGATTGGTTCGGAGCCATGGTTTAATTTCTTCTATCATCTGACGAATGATCCCTCTGCCCTTTTCGTCCAGAAGGCTGTTCCCGTTCTCGCGGGTGCGGGAGTTTTGGAAAACGCCGCGAAGCTGCAAGATGTATTTCAGAGATGGAATTCCGTACACGTTAACTTCACTAATCAGCATCGAGATGCGCCCAAACATCTCCATGGCTTCCTTATGATTTCCTGCTTGCCATGAGTCCCAAACGGTTGCGTACAGGTCGGCGAAGGAGGCCGCAGGCATGGTACCCGAGATTCCACGATTCATTTCGTCGATCAACGTTCGGCCGTGCGACCCCGTAAAGATCCTCAACTCTCCGCCGGTCTGTTCCCGCAACTCTTGTATGCGAAAAAGGGGCTCACCAGCCTCGTCTTTGACATAACGGAATGTCGGAATTGACTTCGACATCTCAACGAGAGTGGGTACGCTGAGGTTGCCAACGGCCTGAACAAATAAAGGCAGATCTGTCGCGGCGCCCACTCGCTGGTAATAGCCGGCAATTGTTTTCGGATCCGTCTGGCCCGAGGGTGGCAGGGAAATGATCGCATTGGCTCCAACCTTTTTTGCATGAATGGCGTATCGCACGGCCGCCTCAGTGCTCGGCGCCTGTACGCCGAGTACCAGGGCGGGGCGTAGTTTTTTTGCCGCCGCGCCGAGAGCTTCAGCGCCGGCGATTCGCTCCGATTCGCTGAGGGACGCCCATTCACTCGCCAGCTGGGGCCAAACAAAGCCGTGAACCCCTCCCCGGTCAATGAAGCGCAGTTGTTCTAACAACCCATCGAGATCGAGCTTGTTCGAATCTGTGAAAGGAGTTTGCGCTATGGGGAAAACGCCGCGCAACGGCTTCACCTCAGTTAGGTTGTCTTCGGCCAGGCAGAGCGATCCGCCAGCCACGAGTTGCAGGAAGCTTCGTCTGGAACTTGTCACCGAATCCCCTCAATCCCTAAAAAGAAATGCGGCTCTTTCGCTGCTCGAGCTTCGCGGCGTCAACTCCGGGAATAGCCCGCAGGTCCGCAATACTGTTGAATCGTTGCTTCTGACGACGCTCGATGATCACCGCCGCGACGTCGTCAGTCACGCCAAGAATTCCCGCTATCTCCTCGGCTTCGGACGTATTCATGTTCACTAGCGTGAGGTTCTCTAGGAAGTACCTTGTCACTCTCATCAATTGGTCGGTTGTGCCGTTGGCGCCGTGCTGCGTCATTTCGGCAAAGACATCGTTCCAGCGATCCCAGGAGCGCGGCTTGCCTTCGAAGATCGCTGTCGTATGACATTTGCCACAGACTGCAGTGACCGCCTCCCAATCAGCTCCGTCTCCGGCCGCCCAGGCGCTGGCGGCGAGCAACACAAACGTGGCCGGCCTAGACCACCTCACTTCGCCCTCACGCTCGCTGTTGCGGATAACCGCGTCTGCACCGCACTCGGGATGCCTTCGCCGAACTGACTCACCGTGCGAATTAGTTTTCCGTTGGCGAACCGCATCTCAAGGAGCTTCTCGCTGTGCATCGGTTTGCCATATTCGTCCTTCATTTGGCCGACGATTTTCTTTGTCCGCACGTCGACCACGTCGCCCGAAGAAAGGAACGCATACTGACCATCAATCCCCATCGTGATCCAGTCGGCCGAAGCCGTCGTGGGGAAGGTCATTTTCAGAGTGGGCCACTCGCCAGTGTTGTCGTAAACCAGCACGCCGTAGTTGATGTTATCCACCACCCAGATTTCGCTTTCATCTGGAGTAAGTGCAATGCCGTGGCTAGGGCAGCCATGCCCGAAGAAATGCTGATTTAAGTCGTGCCACTGGGGCTTCCACATCTCCGCTGGAGCTTCAATACGTTTGATCACCTCCCCTGTCTTCACATCGGCGATCTCGAACCCGAGCAAGTTGTTCAGGTTCGCGTAGACGCGAGTGGCGTCGTGGTTGATGACAAACGGCCGGACGTGGTCGGAGAAGGTGATGGTTCTGAGCGCTTTCATAGACGGCACATCGCCCACCGTCATGGTTACGCCGTTCGGGGCCATAAACACAGTGTTACCGTCGGCACTCAGCGCCATGTTGTGGGCGAAGTTGCTTTTCGGCGCTTGGATTTTTCCCTTGAGCGCGCCATCCTGCGAATTGATCACATACCAGAAGTCTTTAAGGTCGGAGCCCACAACGAGTGTCTTGCCGTCCGGAGTTACTTCAGGACGTTCGCAACATGTCCCATCGTAGGTCTGCTCCCAAACCTTCTGGTCGCTTCCCAAATCGAAGGCGGCCAGACGTCCGCGGGTGGCCAGATAAACCATGTTCGTGGTGGTGCTTGCCGCAATCCCCGAAACTTCCTCGGGACTGATGCTGGCGGGCACATTCCAGGTTGGAATGCGCTTCACGAAATCAAAGTTCCTGTCCACGTCCAGCACCACAATGCCGACGCCGTTTTGTTCGGATGAAAACTGTCCACCAGCGGAACCGCCGGGCAGTGCCACGTAGACCAATCGGCGCTGGACTTTGCCGAATCCCCTGGCCACGTGGGGACCAGCATCGCGCGGATCGGAAGATCCCGCCTGACGATAAGGCCGGTCTGGCCGGTTCACGGAGTTCTCAGAACGGATCCCGTCCTTTGTCGTTTCCTGCGCCGTCCCGGCATAAGGAAAAGCGGCGATCACCAGCGCGGCCGCGAACGGCTGTAAGCGGAAACCCATCGAAAACCTCCCAGGCTACGAGCATAAGCAACGGAGGCATGGCCTCACTCTCCGCGCAAAAGAATCCTACATCGGATGCGTCCGGAAGTCAATGGAAGCAATTGCCGCTTTCCGGGAAAACCTCTGACGAGTCAAGCCAGATCCGAACAGCACTTTGCTAAGGCTTCTTCTGCGCCGCCACGCTACCCGGTTGTGTTGTTCCGCTCAGAGTCGCAATGTCCGGATCTAACCCCGCGTCAAACGCGACTTCGGTGAACCCAATATTCATCTCTTCCCAGCTTTGGTCGCCCCATCTCACTTCTTCGTTCGGATTGGGATTCGCCTTGTTATTCGCTGAATTGTCGAACCACGCGCTGCACTCAAGGCGTGCGCCTTTTGGCAACTCCATTGGCTCCTTCAGGAAATAGGTGGTCTGCCAGTTGAAGTCATACCGCGGAACACGCAGCAGTAAATCACGTCGGCCGTCAGGATAAACTACCGAAAACTCATAAGCCTTTCCACGCAAATGCATGTGCGGTTGCAATGAAACCAGCCGCACTGGTCGAGTAAACGTCGCCGCCGTGAAGCTCTGAAAATTCGCATCACCCGGCGGAATCACAAACTTGGAATCGGCCGGTGAAATGGTCAACACGCGCTGCCGCGGCGGCTGCTTGGCGATGTAAAGCCCCAACTCCGAGCTGTCCACCGCTTCTTTTCCGTTCGCGGTGTAGTGAATCTCCAGCACAATGTCAGAACCTTTAGGAATCAGCTTCGCCTGCCCGTCGCCCCACTGCGCAGGCCGGTAGCCGGGTTCATAACCCACTAACAATTCGCGGCGGTCAATTTCGCGTTCATCCGTTCTGCGCGCCGCCCGTTCGCTACGACTCGCCACGTAAAGTTGCCCCGCCGGCGCAGCCGCTACATAGCTCGACCCCGGAGGCCGCACAAACGCATTCATATGATGAACGACACGCCGCTGATCGATCTTCCACTCTGCGGCTGCAATCCATGTGTCTTCCGTAAAACCCGTCGGCGTGACGAGAAACGTGTATTGCAGCGTCCCATTTGCCGGAACCGTATAACCTGGCACCCGCACAATGAAATCCGGCTTGCCCAGCCGCCAGCCAGTTGCTTGATCCTCCACAACGGCCTTCCGTTCAATTGCGGCGCCTTCTGCCGCGCCACTGTCGGCCCAGCGCACCAAGATGTCACGCTCATCTCCCGACAGCACTCGTGCGTTCTTGAAATGAGGCGTTGTCTCCGCATCCGCATGCCACGGCGGCATCGTACCTTGCAATACCGCTTGCCGGATCGCTTGCGCCCAAGGCCGCGTTTCCTTGTACGAGGTGAACGCCATCGGCCCGATCTCGCCTGTCTTATGACAAGCGACGCACCGTTGCGCTATCACAGGCGCAACATCCTGATTCCACGTAATCGTACGTGGAGCCGCAGAAAGGGTAAGGCCAAAGCAGAGCAGTGCGGAGATACAAACCATTGTCATCGCAGGCCCATTCTATCCCGACTTTGGCGGGTCATGCTGACCCCGTGCCCGGCGCTTGCGAAGAGCAAAAGCCCAGCGCTTCTTTAAAGACACGATGAACGAATCGAGGTCCATGCTCGAAGCGCTGTCCGGATGCAAGGGTAGTGCAGACTTCCGTACGAAAATAGAATTAACCAAGATGTTATCGTTCGTAGGATATACCGCACTAGTCTATTTACTATTGGGCGTGTTTTTCTACCTTTGGGGCCACCCGCAAATTCTTCCCGAACGCAAGAAGGCTGGAGGGCTGGAATCAAAAGGGGCTGACGATTTTTCCAGTCGTCATACGGCGCATGCCGTGCAAGCCGTGGCCTTTATTATTAATGGCATTCCCACTCTTAAGCGCAAGGCGAGTGCTTCGATGGAGGATCTGTATAAAGCCTCGGTGAAGCGGGCTTTTCATCCGAAGCGGTCTTTCATTACGACGGGGGCACCGCATTCGCGAGCCCTCTATCCGCGAAACTACGCCTGGTTCTACCCGTGTTTGTTGGACCCCTGCAGCATTATCGATTTTGCAGACGCCGAGCAGCGAATCGAACTGCTCGTGCGCGGATTGTCGATCATCCTGCGCAATGGTACAAACTTGCCGTTTCCCACCACCTTTATTCCGCTCACTAGCCGAAGATTTGCAGCGGTGAACTATGTGCGCAGACCGTCTGATTCCCTGCTGGGCGTTTTGGCCGGGATTGATACGCTGACGAATGCTCCCTTGGCGGAAGGAACGATCTTCGAGAGCGCATTCGCGCGAGCGCGCCAAGAAGGACGCCGATTGTTCGGCGATAACTTGCCGACCCTGCGCTTTCAGTTGGAGAGTCTGATCGCGTCGCTCTCGCAGTTTAGCTTTGCCGGTGTAACCACGCTCCTGATTGACCGCGACGAGAGCCGGTCTAGCGCCACCGATACGCGGATCGAGCGGCGGCGTTTCGTGACAAATGCCAATGTATGGGCAACTCTCGTAAAGGCCGAGCGACTGGGCTTGTTCAGCCGGGCAGAAATCGAAGTGCGGATCGGTCGTTCGTTGAATGAATTTAAACGCGAACTACTGACCGTGTTCGGTCACGAAGGTTACATAGTCAATACCTTGGAGACGTTAAACGGTCTTCCCTCGCAAAAGGTAACGTTAGATTTCAGCCATGTATTCAATGGCTTTTGGTCTTTCGAGTCTCAACTGGAAGTGGCGCTCTTTCGGAATACTGCAGACCTTTTTTTGAGAAGTGAAGTGCTGCAGGACGATGCACGGCTCTGCTTGCTGATTTCGGCCAACAATCCGGTTATTTCGCTTTTCAACAGAATTGGGGCCGCTTCTTATCATGGAAGAACGATTTGGCCTACGTTCAATGTTGAATTCGCCGACCGACTGCTGGATCTGGATGCTCAACTAGGCAACCCTGGCGAATATCACCTTGCGGCCCGGCGTATATTGATGCAACTCCGGGCCTATATCGAAACGTTGGGCTTCTACCCTGAGATCTTGCGCCCTAACGGCGAGCCCTACCGCACGTGGATCTACCGCTGCGCTCACGCCGATAGCTGGTTTCCGAGGTTTATATCTGTCAAAGCGCGGTTGAGCGGCATGAGTACCGAGGACGCTGGCTAGACTCCACACAAGCTAGCGCAAGGCTATGCTCCTCGGCGGGTTCTCATCTGGTTCAGCCGCCGTCTCTACACCGCGGCTTTTTGTCTGGCGACAATTACTTATACCGACGTGTTGCCTGAATAAGAAATGTTACCGAGTCGCAGACGCAACGCAGGGATGCGCCCTGCCGCAACCCGGACCATCTTGCACAGGAAATTAATGTATCGGTTGAGACTCGCAGGAAGTCCAACACGAGGCAATTGATTGCCGACTGTTGCTTCGCGCTGTCCATAACAAAGGAGCGATGTGAGTTAGCGGTTCGGCGTAAGCACATTACAGACTCGTGACGTGTTCGTCAGGTTGTATTAATACGAAGTGTTCTTTTGATTGATAACAAAGGGTGAAAGTAAGGTGATGAATCGAAAGTTAAGAGGACACAGCCGCACGGTATTCTTACTGATCGGCGCGGGCATTTTACTGGATAGTGCAGCTTCCGCATCGGGGCAGGTGATCAGCGGCGTAGCTGCGACTAATCTAACGGACAACTCTGCGGTCATCACCTGGACAACGGATATAGCGTCCTCTTCGCTGGTCAATTACGGAATTACCACAAGTTACGGTTCTTCCTCGGCCTTAAATCCAGCGCCGGCGACAACGCACGCGGTGACGCTGGGCGGACTCAGTGCAAATACTCTGTATAACTTCGATGTCGTCTCGAGCGCTCTAAGCAGTAATCCGATTACCTCCGCAAACTTACGGTTTGCAACCCTCTCGACTTCTCCGATCATTGGCGATATCAACGTCATCTACCTGACGAGCACCGGCGTTACGATCAACTGGACAACGGACTTGCCCAGTACGGGGATGGTGAATTACGGAACGAACACAAACTACGGCTCGTCGACGGCAATCATTTCGACACCGACGACTGCTCACACGGTGACTTTGAACGGTCTGACACCGAGCGTCACCTATGACTTTTCTGTTGTTTCTTCTGCGGGATCGGGTGCGCAATCGACTTCGTCAAACCAGACCTTCACAACAGCAGCAACCGATACGGCGCCTTCTTTGGGCTCCGTCGCATCCTGGGGCATAACAAATTCCAGCGCGGTGGTCTCGTGGTCGACGGACGTGCCCGCGAACACTAGTCTCGCCTACGGTACGACCCCCGCTCTTGGCCAACTCACACCCGTTCAAACAACGCTGGCGGCAAGTCACGGAGTGACGTTGACCGGGCTAAGCCCGGGAACGACTTACTATTTTGTTGCCATCTCGACGGGCAGCAGTGGCGCTAGCGGCTACTCGACTGTATACAATTTCACGACGACAGGAACGCCGGCGCAGGCACCGCTAATCTCGGCGGTGGCCAGTTCGAATCTCACGACAACGTCCGCGACGATTACCTGGACAACGGATGTGCCCAGCAACTCATTAGTGAACTACGGAACTACAACCAACTATGGCTCTTCGGCGATCGATTCAAGTCTGACGAAGGATCACTCGGTGACGCTGACCGGGCTAGCGCCGGGCACGCTTTACGCCTATCAGGTGGTCTCGGCCAGCCCGACTGGCGTGTCGACGTTTGGAGCTGATCTAAGTGGGTTTACGATTTGGGCGTGGGGTGATTCGCAAACCCTGGGTGGTGCGGATGGAAGTACCATCAGCTATCCGTCGTCCTTGTCGAGCGATCTTGGGGTAACAGTGAACAACGAAGGCGTGGGCGGGAACACGAGTACACAAATCGCCCAGAGGATGCTGGCCACGCCGTCTTCATTCACGGCGGCCAATTGCCATGTGATCTGGTCCGGATCAAACAATCCGACCGAAGTCAACCAGATCCTCTCTGATATCGCGAGCATGGTCAACGTATTGGACGTGCCGAAGTGCTTCCTGGTTCTTGGGGATGTGAATCAAGTCGTGAGCCCCATTGGCACCTCCATCTACGACTCGATTATTGCCACGAATACCGACCTCGCGTCGCAATATGGGAACAACTATTTGAATATTCGGGAGCTATTGGTACAGGACTATAATCCGGCGCTCCCGCTAGACGTGGCGGATCATGCCAACGATATTCCACCCTCTTCGCTGAGGGCGGTGGTAGCGCTTGGGACGATCACGTCCGGCGCCCTCGATAGTCAGTCATGCGTGTTCAGCGTGTCGAATGGAACACAAGGGCCTGGGACGGTTGTCATTATCGACTCGGAAACCATTATGATTAATGCAATGAGTGGCACTGCGAATATCACGGATTGCGTTCGCGGGTACAATGGCACGGCTGCGGCCAGTCACGCGGCCAACGCTACTTACTCGAAGATTGATGAGACGCATATAGGAGGTAATGGTTTGCAATTTGTGGCCGCGCAAGTGGCTTCGTGGTTTCAATCTCAGTCCTGGCCACTCTGCGGTGGGACCTCGATCTGTCCGTTCCCCACGCATTTCACGACGCTGCTATCTGACACCCCGAATCCGGTGATTTCCGCAGTAACGGTTTCGAGTATCACCGGCACGTCAGCGGTCATTACATGGACGACGGATCAAGCCTCGACATCTTTGGTGAACTACGGAACGACTACGAGCTACGGCTCTTCGTCCACTTTGAACACAACGTTAGTGAGCAGTCATTCGGTTGCTCTCAGTGGGTTGACGCCCGGCACTACTTACGATTTCCAGGTTATTTCGGCAAATTCGGCCAGCGTGTCGTCCACGTCGGCGAACTACACGTTCGTCGCAGCTAGTAGCACCGTCGCCAGCAGCGCCACTTACCTGACTCTCGACACCACGACCCAAGGCACTTGGACGGGCGTCTATGGAGCAGATGGCTATATCATCGCGAATGATGCGAACAGCGCTCCGAGCTACGCATCGGTGAGCTTTACGGGTCAAAATACGTATATTTGGGCGAACGGAACCTCGGACCCGCGTGCACTACAGACCGCCGGCGGATCAGCCTCGCGCATTGCCTCCACCTATTACGCCGCCAGCAGTTTCTCGATCAACGTAAATCTCACCGACGGCAATGCGCATACGGTCGCGCTCTATCTGCTCGATTGGGATGGGGGCTCTCGCGCGGAGACTATCTCGATCCTGGATGCCTCAACGGACTTGGTTCTCAGTAGCCAATCGTTCGCCGGTTTTCAAAACGGCCAATACGCCTTGTGGAGCATCAAGGGGAACGTAATCATTCAGGTGACGCTGACGGGCGGAAAGAATCCGGTGGTTGCCGGGATCTTCTTCGGCGGCCCTACAGGCGTGGCGGGACCGGTGATCTCCGGAGTTACCGCCTCAAGCATCACAAGCACTTCGGCTGTCATCACGTGGACGACGGATCAAGCTTCGTCTTCGCAGGTGAGTTATGGCACCACGACTAGCTATGGTTCTTTCTCCGCGCCGATCTCAGCGCCAGTGACCGCTCATTCGGTGACTTTGACCGGATTTACGCCGGGCACTAACTACGACTATGCGGTCATTTCCGCCAACTCAGCTAACGTGTCGTCGACAGCGGGTAACTTCACGTTCGTCACACCAGGCAGCGATGGTGAGTTCAGTAGCGCCAGCTATATCGGTCTCGACACTGCGACGCAGGGTACCTGGACCGGCGTTTATGGAGGCGACGGTTTTATCATCGCCAACGGTGCGAACAATGCGCCGAGTTATGCTTTAGTAAGTTTCACGGGTCAAAGTACCTGGACATGGGTTACACCCACGTCGGACCCCCGCGCATTACAGATTGCCAGCGGTTCCTCTACACGCATTGCTTCGACTTATTACGGCGGCAGCAGTTTCTCGATCAACGTAAATCTTACCGATGGGAATGCCCATAGGATTGCGCTCTACCTATTGGATTGGGATGCGGGCTCGCGGGCGGAGATGATCGCGATCCTCGATGCTTCGACGCACACGGTGCTCAGCACGCAAGTGTTCTCCGGTTTCCAAAACGGGCAATTCGCTTCCTGGAATATAAAGGGCAACGTGATCATTCAAGTGACATTTACAGGCGGTGAGAATGCAGTGATCGCTGGCATCTTCTTCGGCGGCTCAACCGCTATCTCCGCGGTAAAGGCATCGAGCATCACGGGCACGTCGGCTGTCATCACTTGGACGACGGATCAGGCGGCTTCCTCGCTGGTTAACTACGGTACAACCACGAGTTATGGTTCTGCCTCATTGCTGAATTCGGCTCTGGTGATGAGCCATTCGGTGACACTCAGCGGGTTAACGCCCGGCGTAACTTACGATTATGACGTAGTGTCAGTGAATGCGAGCAGTTTGTCGTCCACATCGACTAACTTTACATTCTCTTCACCGTCGGGCAGCACCATCAGCAGTGCAACTTATCAAGGTTTAGACACCACTACGCAGGGCACGTGGACGGGGCATTACGGAACAAACGGTTATCTCATCGCAAATGACGGCAACAATCTTCCCTCATTTGCGCCCACCAGCCTCACAGGTGACGGCGTGTGGACATTTGCTTCCGCTACGAGCGACCCTCGGGCACCGCAAATCTCCAGTGGCTCGTCACTGCGCAATGCTACGGCGTTTTTCTCCACTGGAAGCAGTTTCAACATCAACTTGAATCTGACCGATGGGAAATCACACCGCATCGCGCTTTACCTGCTTGACTGGGATACGGCCACGCGCGCCGAAACTATAACGATCTTGGACGCGACCTCGCAGGCTGTGCTGGATAGTGAATCGTTCGCCAGTTTCCAAAACGGAGAATACGCTATCTGGAGCATTACCGGCAACGTGGTCATCCAAGTGACCGACACCGCCGGAGTCAACGCTGTTGTCTCTGGGATATTCGTGGACTAAAAAACGCGCGGCCTCAAAAAGCGATATTTTGTTGACCGTTGTTTGTCGACTTAGGGTGTGAGGAGCAAAGGGACAGAAGTTGCCTTAAGCCGGTGCTCGACGCGACGTTGGCTGATTTGATCGAATAAGTTAAGACCCAAGACCCGAAAGGATTGTGTGGCGAAGCGGCTCGATAGCATCGGCCCGTGACGCTGGCGTAAAACGGTTGCGTGTCGCGCCACATAGAGTATTGCCCAGCTGCAATATACGCCAATCACTAACGTATCATCCATGGAAAATACCGATGAAGCGGCCGCCGACGCGTTGCGAATCATCGGCTGGGTAAGCAAAAGCCTCTTCGCCATCGGCCAATACCCACGAGAGAAACATCGCGGTGGTAAATCAGATCCAGCGGCTTTGGCGCACTATCGATAAATTCAGGCGGCGAAGCCGCTCTTCATGGCTGTTAATAACGTTGACCTTGGAGCTTAAACACTCTGCACTCAAAATTATGACAAAATCAACGCCACTTCATGTACAATCCTGTACACGGAATGAACCTGCTTTGTAAGTGTCTGTTTTAAAACGATTTATTTTGATTTTTTGGAGCCGTTGGTCGGGATTGAACCGACTACCTCGTCCTTACCAAGGACGCGCTCTACCATTTGAGCTACAACGGCCCGATCGGGCGGTCAGACCACAACTTTCACTTGGTGGACAGGGAAGGATTCGAACCTTCGTACCTCGCAAGGAGGGACAGATTTACAGTCTGTTGGCTTTAACCACTCACCCACCTGTCCGCAGAAGGCCTGACAAGTTAGAGAATAACATAACGGACGCTCGCTCCCGCAGTCATCGAGCGATAGCCGCAAACACACTGCGAGCCGCTAAAGTGTAATCTTGCGAAAACGCCGCTGGAGTTGAATCGCCCGTGCTGCTGTCGATCGCGCGCGACCAAGTCTTTCCTGGCGGCGGTGCAGGCAGATGGAAATTCACCGGACCGGACCATGCGTTGTAGCCGATAAATAAAGCCGGCGAACCATCGCCGAGCGATGAACCGTTCAGCCACCAGCCGATCGCATGGTTATCCGGATTGCTGAAGTATGCCCCGTCGGCAATGTTAACGGAAGGCTGATACCACTGGACTTGTTGTGCGTTATAAAAATTAGCCGGACGCAAAGCAACGTGGTTATTACGAAAAGCGATTCGGCCCAGCGTCTTGTTAGATTGGCTGACCGGCACTGCGTCGGCGCCCCGTTTGAGAAGCCCTCATAATGGAGTTGAAGAGTATGGCAGGTCCAGGCGCCGACATTTTTCTCAGACTCCCGCAGGTCCGGGATATTGTGCGCGACGCCAATCGGAAAGTCCGCGTCCAAGTGCTGCGAGACCTGTTGAAAGGCAAATTCCGCACTCTACCCGCCTGGGCGGACGAGAAGCTCGAAGCGGCCACCACCACTCAGGTGCAGCGGTGGTTGAAGAAAATTCTCACCGCAGAAACTCTGGAAGCCATCTCGGAAGAAGATAGCGCGGCCCCATTCTTCCTCATCCCTCAGCAAACTCCATCCTTGTTTTCGCCCACTTAGTCGGCAAGAACTAGCCAACCCAGTAAGCCTGTATAATTACCTCTAACTCACGGAATGCCTTTCCCAAAACAGCTGAATGCCTTCGTTTCCTACAGCCACACCGACGCCGGTCTATTCCGCGAATTCTTGGATCAAGTGAAATCTCTCAAAGACAACGGAATTATCGTAGACTGGCATGATGGCAAGATCAGCGCGGGCATGAACTGGGACCAAACCATCCGCCGCGAATTGGAAAGAGCCCACCTATTCATCGCTCTGACCAGCGCCGAATTCAACGCCTCGCGCTACATCGAAGGAGTCGAAATGAAGCGCGCCGAGGAACGTCACAAAGCCGGAACCTGCCGCCTCGTTCCCATCTTGCTTCGTAACTGGAAGCCCCCCAAGCGCCTCGATCAGTATCAATTTTTGCCGAAACCGCTGCGCGCCGTGGCGAGTTGCAAAATACGCGAGGATGTTTGGACGCGCATCGTCGCACAGATCGAGGAGGTAGCGGACGAAATGATAGCCGGCGCGTGGCCCGAGAAAACCACCAAGCCAGGCCCCACCGCCAGCCCCTCCGCCAGCGGCAATCCCCTGTACCGTTATCTTCCCTACTTGTGCGATTGGAAACCGACCATCGCGAAAATCGAGAACGGTATTAAATCCCCAAGCGGCCAGCGGCTGCCCGGCGTGATCGTCCTGATCGCCACCCTGGAGGACTGCTACGAACAGCTCATCACCCGCCTTGCCACCCGCCACCTAGCCAGCGCTCTCGCACTCGGCCCGTTGCAGCCGGAGATCAAGATCTTCGATTGGCTCGAAACCTTCGACGACGAAATTCACACCGCCCTCGAGGCCCAGCGCGATTGGCCGTTGGACAAAAAGCTACGCGACGGGCTCACCGTGCTCAAAGCCATGGAGCTGGGCGACCCTTGGACGGCCGGCAAGGAGCGGTTGCTTAGCGATTTTCTGCGCTACTGGCGAAGCTGGGGCGCTCTCCCGGGCTTGCGCGGCCTCGTGTCCTTTGTCTCTATCGTTGTTACTCAAAAGACTCCGGCCTTCACGGCACGAATCGAACAACTCGTACAAAAGGAAGCCCACGCCCAAGTTCCGGCGGGGGTGGTCGAAGTGCCCGCCATTCCCTCGAACTTTGCCGCTAGCTGGCCCGCACTCCCGGAAGTGAAGAAGCGCTCCCGCAGCGACGCCGAAGAGGATATGCGAGCCGAAATTCTCAGCTTCTATCCCAGACTCGACGAGCCCCTCCCTATGGGCACGCTGGCGCCGAAGTTGCTCGACTTAGTGCAGCGCTATCAAATTGAGACCTCGTGACGAACATGCCATGGTTTGAGACAGACTGGTTTCGCGACCTGACCAACGAAAAGAAGCTGCGCCCCGGCAAGGCCGTTCCGCTTCCGCCACGCCGCAAGGAGCAGTTCGACCCCGCCGGCTACTTGCCCGATCCCGGCTTAGCCGACGCCCTTCGTGTCGCCCTTATTCTGCGCCGTCCGCTGCTGCTCACCGGCGAACCCGGCACCGGTAAAACCGATTGCGCCCGCTATCTCGCCTGGAAGCTCCGCTACGGCGTCGAGCCCAACTATGAGCCGCTCGTCTTCGAAGCCAAATCCACCAGCGAGGCCACCGACCTTTTCTACACGTACGACACGCTCGCGCGCTTCCAAGCCAAGCAGACGGGTGAAGAACGCATCGATCCGCTGGACTACATCCACTACAACGCCCTGGGCGAGGCCATTCTTCAGGCTTACCCGGCCAACGCCCCCGAGATTCGAGGCTGCGTTCCCAAAGACGGCTGGCAGCACCGCGGACCGCTTCAATCGGTAGTGCTGATCGACGAAATCGACAAAGCCCCGCGCGATTTCCCAAACGATCTGCTCAACGAAATCGACCGCTCTTACTTCAAAATTCGCGAACTGAACAACCGCAAGATCGATGCGCCGGCGGACAAATTGCCGTTCCTCATCGTCACCAGCAATTCTGAAAAGAACCTGCCCGCCGCCTTTCTTCGCCGCTGCATCTATTACGACATTCCGTTCCCTCAGGAAGACAAACGGCTGGAACAGATTGTGGCTTCGCGGCTGGGCGAGTTTCGCGATCTGGAAAGTCCCTTGCTCGCGGAGGGAATTCAGTTCTTCCGCTATCTTCGCGAGGGCGAAGCGGGACTGCAGAAACTTCCCGCCACGGCCGAACTCTTGGACTGGCTCGTTTATCTGACACAACGCGGCGCAGATTTGAAAAAGGGTTTGCGCCAGCAGGAGAGCCTGGTCAAGCCCAGTCTGGTCACGCTGCTTAAGCATGAGCAGGACCAAAAACGCAGCGAAGAGCTATGGAACGGATGGCTAACGCGGAAGGTTTGATCCAACGGCTATGCGAGTTCATCGCGCTATTGCCGAAGCCTCGCTTCGACACTGCGCCGCGCGAGCAATTGGCTGTTCGCGACCTGCTGCTGCGCCTCATCGAAACACATTCCTTTCCGCAACATCCCGGCCATCTCAAGACGCTGTTAGCGCCATTGGTGTGCTCCACTCCGGAAGCTCAGGAGGAGTTTTACGCGCTTTTCGATCGCTGGCACAACGAACAAAGCAGCGCTAGCCAAATTGGCATCGCCGCTGGGGTAGTAAAGGCGGCCCGCTCCTACAAATGGTTGCTTGGCGCGGCTGCCGTGGTGGCATTGCTCGGTCTAGCTTCCTGGCGGTTGCGCCTCTTATGCGCTCCGCTTCCCGCTCCGCCCATGCCGCGCACCATCGGCGTCCCGCCGGTGGATCATACGGACACGCCACAACCAGGGCAATCCACCGGCACGGTCACAGCGCAGAGCCTGCCATTAAGCGGGGCCAAAATTTGGCTGCCGTCCAGCAATGCCACAGTCCCGTTGGCAGAGACGGATTCCCAAGGGCGATTCTCGATTGCCACCCCACCGCCGGGCTTCAATCTTCTGGTGACGCACCCCGCTTATCAGCCTGCCTATCTTCCGGTCGCGCCACAAATCGATCTCAAGCCCGCAACGCAAACGGTCCTTCAGCACATCGAGCCACCTGCGGCCCGCCGCTTTCCGCCCTGGATGAGCCTCGCCATCGCCGCTTTCTTAGCGGGAGCATTCCTAGCCTGGCGTCTCTGGCGTATAGCCGTCCGCCGCGCTGTCCTGCGGCAGTGGGAGACGTGGGCGGACTTGAAGCCGCTCAAAGTGGCAACCGGTTCGTCCGAGCAGGAATTATTTCAAGACCCCGCCGTAGCCCAACTCGCCCGCGAACTGCAGCGCCGCGTTCCCCGCACCACCAACCGTCTCGCCGTAGCCCCCACCATCAAGGCCACCGTGGCCCGCGGCGGCATCCTCGCGCCAATAAAAGAAGAGCGCCGCAGCGTACGCGAGTACCTGGCGCTGGTGGAACGCAGTAACTCACGCGACCAACAAGCCCGCCTGTGGACGGCTCTCTTGAAGCGCCTCGCCAGCCGCAGCGTCTATATCGACCTCTATTACTACTCAGGCGATGCGCGCCTCTGCGAAGTGCCCGGGCGTGAGCGCGCGTGGCTCAGCGTCCAGGAATTGGCGGCCCTCCATCCCCATCATGAACTTTGGCTCTTCGCCGACCCATCGCGTCTCTTCGACCCCTTCAGCGGCGAACCGGCCCCCTGGCTCACATTCCTTGTTCACTGGCCCGAGCGTTCTATCCTAACCGATGCAAGTATCGATGGCAAATTGCGCGTACTTCTCAAACCGCTGGCCTTCCGCATCCGTCGCCCCACGGTAGCCGGCTTGCTCGGGGCGGAAGCGGAGCCGGAAGCCACTTATCCCCGCCTGCTGGAAGAAGACGAAAAGCGCTGGCTATCCGGACGTCCGGCCAGCGAGCAGGAACTCGGAAAGTTCGACCGCCAACTCCGCGCTTGGCTGGGCGCAACCGGCTACCGCTGCTTGCTCGCCTGTGCGGTTTACCCGGGTCTCGCCTGGAATCTCACCCTGCATTTGACTCTTCATCTGGCCGCCGGGCAAGCGCCCGAAGAGATTTTAGCCCGCCTCACGCGCTTGGTCTGGTTTCGCCACGGACGCATGCCCGTCTGGCTACGCGACCATCTGGTGGGCACGCTCGATCGCGCCAGTGCCCGGCAGATCCTCCGGTTATTGCAAGACTTCGTCGAGGCCGCCCGTCAACAGCCCCGTGCCGGACAGAGCCTCGAATTTGTGCGGCGAACGGACCAACCCGGCTCAAACAGTCCCATTCGCGACTACGTCTTTCTTTCCTTCCTGGAGGGAAGAAAACCCAAGCCGTCTGACGTGCAAGCCCCCGGCTGGTTGGCGCGCCTGCTTTATCCCGAAGGCCAGCGCGCCAAGGGTGTACGCCGGGCGCTCTGGATCGCTTTGGCTGCCCTGCTCGGCACGCTTGTCTATAGCGGCGCGGAATGGGCCGCGCAATGGAAGGCTCCTGCGCAGCCAGCCTCGCGGCGTGAGGCGAAACCCCCTCTCGCACCTCTCCCGATTCAAGCCGCCACTCCGCTGCTGGCGCGAGCCGTGGAGATCGCCGAATCGCAAATCGGCCTCGCCCCGCAGAAGCGCGAGACCGTCTCCTCCTGGTCTCTCCACCAACTGGCGTTTTCCGCAACCTTCGCCACCGTTCAGCACCATCGCAGCGCAACTCCGCCCACCGGAATCCGGCCGGGTTGGATCTTTGTTCGCGACGATCAGTCCGATGGCATGGTGGACCTCATCTTTAGCGATTCTGTCATCCTCATCGAAAACGTCTCCGGCGTCGTCCAGCGCACCCTGTGGGCTTTTCGCGATTTGGATGGCCGTTTTCTGAATCCCTCGCTAGAGTCGAATAAGCCTCGTGATCTGCGTTATGCAGGGCGAGCAGTTGCTCGTTTTCTGAATCCCTCGCTAGAGTCGAATAAGCCTCCGTGGGTGAATCCCAAGGATGGACTGACCTATCTTTGGATTAAGCCCGGCAAATTTCAGATGGGCTGCTCACCGGGCGACGAACAGTGCTTCTCAGACGAGAAGCCCGCACACGAGGTGGAAATCACCCAAGGCTTTTGGATCGGCCAGACCGAAGTCACCCAGGGCGCCTACAGCAGCGTGATGAAACAGAAGCCGAGTTATTTTAAAGGCGATTTACGCCCTGTGGAAACAGTGACGTGGACGGACGCGCAGACTTATTGTCAGGCCCAAGGATTGCGGCTGCCCACGGAAGCCGAGTGGGAATATGCGGCCCGCGCAGGAAGTACCGCAGCCCGCTACGGGGATTTGGACCAAATCGCCTGGTACGGCAAGAATTCGGGCAACTCCACGCACGACGCACGCGGCAAGCTGCCAAACGCCTGGGGTCTTTACGACATGTTGGGCAATGTGTGGGAGTGGGTAGCGGATTGGTACGATGATGCGTATTACGCTAAGAGCCCGGCGCGCGATCCAGCCGGGCCGGCGACCGGAACGCAGCGTGTTTTGCGGGGCGGCTCTTGGAGCCTCGATCCTCAGTACGTCCGCGCGTCGTACCGTGGCGGGCTCGTACCAGAGGACCGGGGCTACGTCATTGGCTTTCGGTGTGCCGGGGAATTGCCTTAGGTGTTTTGGGTTTTATGTTTTTGGTTTTAAGGTTTGAAGGGGGGATTGAAAAGCGGGCAGCGCACTGACCTAATGCTTCGCTCGGGCCCTGTTTACGGTGTCTTAATCACTTCTATGTAATCTATCGCCGCCGGGTTATCGCCGTCCGGCATCCCTTCAATTTTGATCAACTCGTTTGGCTGTAATTCCACATTCGGAATCGATTGACGGATGGACGAGTCGCCGTTCAAAGTCTTGGATGGCAAATGCGCATTTGCGGTCCACGAACTTATTGGGCGCTCCCCGATCACGAGTCGGAAACGCGCTTCGCCCGAGTTGAGATCGAAATATTGAACGGCGATGTTGTATTTGCCTTTGGGTCCTTGGAAGTGGAACGAAGCAATACACTGCTTGCTTGGCTTCTCGCACACAACCGCTTTGCCGCCAGAGGCATCTTCCCAAGGCGTCACATCCTTCGCCGCGTAACCATCCAGTGTCATCGACTCAGCCTCCGTCCGGCCGGGAAAATGGCCCGCCCTTCCTTGCGCATCCGCGATGCCCGACTCATGCAAAAACCAGCTGCAGATGGCATCGCGCCATACCACGGCGTGCCCGGCCTGATAATTGAGTTTCGCCAGCACGGACTCATATCTGTCTTGATCGATCAATCCACGCAGCGCCGCCCAACGAACCGGAAACTGTTGCGCCTCTTGCGCCGCCGCGTAGTGGGAATCGTAAACGTGTTGAATGATCGTCTTGCCCGAGTGCAAGACATACGTATAAGGCAAGTGATGAAAGAAGAGCAGCAGTTCATCGGGACACTCTTTCAGAGATTCATACACGCGCGCCACGTCGGGAGAATACTGTCCGATAAACCCTGTGCCCGTGGCCACGGTTCGATCCATCCCGATGCCTTCATGATCGGCGCGTATCCACTGACCCCAGCCGTTTCTCTCGGCAGACTCAATCCCGGGTCCATAATGTCCACGCAAAATATCAGTCAGTGTGCCGAGTCCGAGCGGACCAGTGTAGCCTTCGTAGACCCTCCACGAATCCATTTCGAGACTGCCGACTGCCGCGACCACTCTCTTGTCAGTGCCGAAAGTCTGGCGAGTCCACTCTTGGGAAATTTCCTCCGCACTCAGGTCTGGATTCCAGGCCAGCCGCCCAAAAGCATAGAGATTCGCCATGGATAAGTCAGAACCCAGCCAGTTCGCATCTCGTCCGATATTGGCCACGCCGACAAAACCTCCCACGATGTCCTTCACGGGAGTGTGAGCGCCGCCCACTCGCATATCGAAATCTAGAACCTGTTTCCACATCGGAGCGAGGTAACAGAGGTGGCGCTGCTGGCCCGTGTATTCTTGTGTGATTTGCAGCTCCAAAGTCTGATTCGTTTTTGTAAACGCACCTATCAACGGAGATACCGGCTCGCGCGCCTGAAAATCGATTGGTCCATATTTCACTTGCACAAAAGCATTGCCGGCGAACTGGCCATTCAGCGGCTGAAAATTGTCGTACGCCGCACGGGCACGATCATTTTTGAGATTTCGCCAGTCGGCGTGATGATCGTAGACAAAACCACGGTAGATGAGGATGCCGCCATGGGGCTTCAGCGCGTTAGCCAGCAAGTTGGCCGCTTGCGCATGCGTCCTCCCATACGTCGAAGGTCCCACTCTCCCCTCACTATCGGCCTTCAACACAAAGCCCGCGAAGTCGGGAATCAGCCGGTAGATCTCATCCACTTTCGCCTGCCACCACGCAATCACCCGCGGGTCTACAGGATCGAAAGTATCAAGCCCACCGATGGTCTTTGGGCTGGCAAAGTCCACTGACAGAGACAGCCTAACGCCCCACGGACGGAAGACTTGAGCGATCCGCGCAATCTGCGGCAAGAACTCGGTAGTCAACGTGCGGGGGTTGGCGTTCACGTTGTTTACGGTACAGCCATTGATACCAATTGAGGCAAGCAGTCTGGCGTATTCGCTGGCACGGGTTAGGTCGGCCATCACGTTGTTGTTCTCAAAGAAGATGGACCGGCCGCCGTAACCGCGTTCAATCGTGCCATCCAGGTTATCCCACTGATTGACCCAACGCACCGTCTTCTGTGGCCCACTTATTTCGTCCAATGAATTTACCTTGTCTCCCTCAGAGACGTGACGAATCCAGGCGAATGCGCCATACAGCACGCCCCGGGTTGTTCGAGAGGTAACTACAGAGACTCGGCGTCCGTGCAAATTTGTCGTCTTTAGGTAATAGCCGTCGCCTGGTAAATCCGTTGGGAGCGAGAGTCCCGGAAGTTGCGCAACAATGCCAAGAACAATCGCGTGATCTTGCACCACCTGGCTTTGATTCACGGGCTTGTTTGTGAAAGCGGATAGCGCGCGGAACACTTCCTGTGAGGCAGCATTCACCTCAGGTGAGTCTCCAATCTTTACGACCACACTTGGTAATACTTGCGACTGATGGCGGTAGCGCAACCAAGCCTCTTCTCCAGTCTCTGCGTGAACACTGAAAACAAATGAGGCGACGATGATTAAAGTTTTCACGAATTGACACCCGAAGCAAGGTACCCGCCATCCACCACTAAGCACGCTCCCGTCATGAAACTGGCGCCGTCGGATGCCAACAAGACGGCCGCGCCAATCAGTTCTTTAGGATCGCCGAAACGCTTCATGGGAGTTCGCTGCAGGATTTCTCGTCCTCTGTCAGTCCCCATCAGCAAGTGCGCGTTCAACTCGGTGGGAAAAACTCCAGGAGCGATCGAGTTTACACAGATGCCATCGCGTGCCCACTCACAGGCCAAACTTTTCGTGAGGGACAAAACTGCGGCTTTGGAAGCACAATAGGCAGCCACTTCGTGAAACGCCACGAACGATCCCAGAGAGGCAATGATAATAACCCTGCCGGCGCCACTCGCCCTTAGCGGCTCATAGAACTCCTGACAAGTGTGCAAAACTCCCGTGAGGTTCGTTTCGAACAGTGCCAACCAATCGGCATCGTCTACCGCGACCGTGGGCTTGCGAAACGTGCGTCCGGCGGCGTTCACCAGAATATCAACTCTGCCAAACTTCGCCAAGACCGAGTCCCGAAGCAAGCGAATGGAATTACGATCTCCTACGTCAGCAGTGGCAGTCAATGTCTGGCGACCTAGCGCTTTGACCTGCTCACAAGCATCCGCCACCAGATCGGCCCGTCTCGCGGTCGGAACAACGTCGGCGCCATGCTCCGCGAGTCCCAAGCTAATGGTTTTCCCCAAGCCCGACGATGCGCCAAAGACCACGGCTACCTTTCCTGCTAAGTCGAGACAGCTTCTCGCCATGACTAACCTAACGCGGCCGGATATCGGTCGTCATTCGGGTCAGCCCAGCGGTCATTGGGCAAGACTGGCGCCCAACCGGGCCTCGCGGGGTCTTGATCGTAGGGATACCCTCCCAACTTCTTATAGAGTTCCTGATACTCGCGCAGCTTATCTCGATTCAGCTTCACTCCCAATCCAGGTCCATCGGGAACCTTAAGGGAGCCGCCCGCATACTGCATTAATCCGCCTTCGATAATGTCGTCAGTCAAGTGATGATAGTGCGCATCGGCCGCAAAGGAAAGATTGGGAATCACGGCTCCCAAATGCAGCATGGTGGCTAACTGTATACCGAGTTCTCCCGACGAATGAACTGCTACTCCCACTTGAAACGTCTCGCAAACACCAGCCGCTTTTACACAAGGGCGAATTCCACCCCAGAACGTGGTATCGAGCAGAATCACATCAACTGCCGGATCGAGAATGTTCGCGGCCAGTTGTTCGAAATTGACTACAACGGTATTGGTCGCAAGCGGCATCCGCACTTTTCCCCGCGTTCGCCGCATCCCGTTCAAACCGTAGACGGGATCTTCCAGATAATCGTTATTCAGATCTTCTATGCCCTGTCCAAAACGAATGGCTTGCTCGGTAGACCACACACCATTGGGATCGAAGCGCACTTTGTCTTTAGGAAAAGCTTGTGCCAAGGCCCGATAGAGTTCCAATTCGTGTTCGGGCGGAAACACACCCGCTTTCATCTTGTGAGTGGTGAATCCATAGCGCTCTTTTGCGGCGCGCGCAAACGCGATCACTTGATCGGCCGTTCGCACCTCAGTCGCCCCTGTAGATGGATTGGCGTAGCGGAAAAAACAATAAGAAGCGAACGGAACGCGGTCACGCAGCTTACCACCTAAAATCTGATAAACGGGCACACCCCATGCCTGCCCCACAATATCGAGACAAGCAAACTCGAGCGCCGCTAGCACCTGTGTACGGTTGTTATAAAGAGAAGCCGTAGGATTCGCGATGATGAAGCGCATCTCTTCGGTGCGCGCTGGATCGTGTCCGACCAGGTAGCTCTTGAGTGAACGGAAGACCGCCTCGGCCGATTCGCCGCCGCCGCCCATTTCTCCCAAGCCAATCAGTCCATTATCAGTCTCGACTTCGACAATGGTTCGCACAAAGCGCCCCCAATGGCAGCCATTCGCATGGCGCAAGGCAGCCTGCAAAGGCACTGTTACAGTGGTGGCTCGAATATCAACGATTTTCATGAATTTCACTTGGCGCAGACAAACGATGCGGCGTTTTCCATATTGCCCCAGCCATTGTAATGCGGCGTTAACGGATAAGGACACAAGGGGCGCGTGCGACCTGGAAACGCATTGCCTTTAGCAATGATGTGTTCAGGCGCAACGTCATCCTCTACCCATTCCTCTATCGCGGTGAGAGAGTCGAAGCTGTCCAGTCCTGGGCCACCGCCGCAATGATTTACCCCGGGAAGGAGGAACAAACGGGCAAATTGAATGGTGTCCTCCTCGCCTCCGTTCGCTGCGGTGATTTCCTGGTAATAGTGGATCAAATCGTTCGCCGAAAATACTGGATCACTCATACCTGAATACAAAATCAACTTGCCGCCGTGCTGGCGAAAGGCTGCTAAATTGGTGCCGTCGGCATTCAAGCTGGCAGCCGCGGCCTTATTCAAGCGCGCTGAGTCACGATCGAAATCAAAATGAAAGATATCGATAGGCGGTTGTTTCCCAGCCAAAGCCATGCCGTTGATCGCCGCCGGAAAAATCAACGTATTGATCGAGGGCATGGTCTCACTGCCTAAGATCCAGGCCCGCCAGCCTTCGCCCGCAATTCCGCTGTCGTAAGGCCAATCTGAATACAAAGCTTTTCCTTGCGAATCCAGCGGGCCGCCCATCGTTTTCTTCAGAGCGGCTACTTGCGAAGGGCTCAAACAGCTACCTGTCTTTTCTCCGGCGCATTGCAAAACGGCCGGATCAAATTTACACGCTGCGGGGTTCGAAATCAGATCGTCTTTGACTCCGTCCAACTCGTCGCACTTATCCAATACAGCGCGCGCCACGAGTTGCAAATCACTATCCAATAGTGCCTTGCGCAGATCGGTCGCAATGGCAGAGAACTGGATTGTACTCCAAGCTTCGGCAATCATGGCGCGTGTCAAGTGAAACGCGGGAGCGCCGGCGATCACACCATCGAAATAAGTTGGATAGCGCTGGACGGCCATCAAACCTTCTCGCCCACCATTCGAACATCCCCGAAAATAAGACCGTTTAGGCGCCTGCCCATAATGCCGCGTCACAATCTTTTTCGCAGCATCCGTGACTAGTTGAGTCGAGCGATATTCATAGTCAGTCAACGCGTCAGGATCTGAGCCAAACGAGCCATCACTCATCGGCGACTTCGGATCGGCCGCATGTCCGCCATCTGTTGAAACAACCGCATAGCCACGCAGCAGCGCCGGACGTTCGAACGTTCCCCCGGCGCCGATTGCCGGCTGCACGATGCCGTCGAGCCCGCCTCCACCTTGAAACAACAAACGTCCATTCCAATCGGCGGGCATGCGCAGTTCAAAGGTATCTCCGTAAGGTTTGCCATCGGCACCCTGGTGTTTATTGACTTCGCCACGCAAGAGACAGTGAGTCGGTAACGCAGCGCCTTTGCCTTTGATCTGCGAACCCGCCGCTACATTTTCCACACGGAGAATAAGCAAGCCAGGTACAGCAACTTTTGGCAGCGCATCGCAAATTACGCCTTGAGCATGCAACAGGCACACACTGCCCAACAGAAAAATCAGGTTCTTGCACATAATCAGGTTTCTGCTCGATCATACGTCACGAGCAACATATCACTAAGAACGTTGATTCGAAAGAAACCATTGGTAGGTGGAACGGAGTCCCGCGTCCAAGTCGATGCGATGCTTCCAGCCGAGCGCGTGCAACCGCGAAACGTCCATTAGTTTTCGGGGTGTGCCATCTGGCTTTGTGGAATCGAAAACCACGTTGCCGGTGAACCCCACCGCCGCGGCCACGCGTTGCGCCAATTCGGCAATCGTGAGATCCTCACCGACGCCAACATTGATAAATTGCGCCTCGTTGTATGTCTGCATGAGAAACACCGCCGCCGAAGCCATGTCATCCACATGCAGAAATTCGCGCTTTGGTGTGCCAGTGCCCCAAAGCGTGACTTCGTTGAAACCCTTTACTTTGCCTTCGTGAAATTTGCGGATCAATGCTGGAATCACGTGCGAAGTCTGAGAATCAAAATTGTCGCCCGGACCATATAGATTGGTGGGCATCAGTGAAATCGCGTTGAACCCATACTGCAGACGGTAGGCCTCGCACAGCTTAATGCCCGCGATCTTAGCGATGGCATACCACTCATTCGTCGGTTCCAGCGGACCGGTCAGCAAGTATTCTTCCTTTAAAGGCTGAGGAGCCAACTTCGGATAAATGCATGATGATCCTAAGAACTGCAATTTTGCCGCGCCGTATCGATGGGCAGCGTCGATTACATTACTCTGGATCGCTAAGTTGTCTCGCAGGAAATCGGCCGGATAGGTTGAGTTGGCGAGAATTCCGCCGACTTTCGCCGCGGCCAAAAACACGAACTCTGGGCGTTGCCTGGAGAAGAATGCGTTCACTCCTTCGGCGTTACGAAGATCTACTTCCGCACGCGTGCTCAGAATGAGATGCTGAAAACTCTGCGATTGCAATTGCCGTACAATCGCCGACCCAACCAGTCCCCGGTGTCCGGCTACGAAAATTCGCGATGTCTTTTGCATGAACCTGGACTTAGGCCGTCTTAACAGCCAAGCCGCAAGATTCTGGCGGAGGAAGAGGGATTCGAACCCCCGTGCACCTTTCGACGCAAACGGTTTTCAAGACCGCCGGTTTCAACCACTCACCCATTCCTCCACTCACTATCTTAACGGACACCTCACGCAAACTCCACTCCAATGCCGGCCGCCACCTTTTGTATATACGCCTTCCCCTCTTCATACTCTTCTGCCGTTTTCAGATGCTCCAACATCAGAGGCGCATCCACGGGCAGGCTTGCGATACCCCGCAAATAGGCTTGATAGTTCATTTGCCCTCGCCCAGGAACGACCTCCAAGAAATGCACATTCAACTCCGTGATCCACTGCAAATCTTTGGCATGGCACGAAACAATCCATGGCCCCAGTTTGGCGAAGCACTCCTGAATGAACTCGCTGTTTTTATAAAAACGTGACGGACAGTTCACACCATTACATACATCCAAATGCACGCCGAACGCCTTCCGATCAACCGCCTTAATCAGCTCAACATACGTATCCGGCCCATCGGGCAAGTTCCAGCCCATCATCTCGATCGTGAATTTTGTCCGGCTTGGCTTGACCGAATCTATAATGTGGCGGCAATTGGCAACAGTCGCGTCGAAAAACTCGCGCGATAAATTCTTCGGATTCGGACCGTACCAGACAGTTGGGTTATATGACCCGGCAATATCCACACAGCAACGTGCCCCGACTTCTTCCGCCAATGCGCATCGCTCAGTGACGTACGCCAGGTTCTCGCGCCGTTTGCTCTCGTCGGGATCCAACATGTTCTTCCATGCCCCGACTTCGGCAATCACCACATCTTCGCTGGCAAACGCTTTGCGTATGGATTCAATCCGGTCGCGATCATTCACCTTAGCCTCGGGACAATAAGCCGCGCTATAACCCAACCGCCTATGTTCGCGTGCTAACTCCACCGGGTCTGCCGACTTCAGGAAAATAGGGCCGCCCAATCTTACCTTGGCAGTAGCCGCGCGTGCTGACCTGGCGGCGGCAAGCGTAGTACCGACCAAGAAAGAGCGTCTGTTTATTTGCGTCATCGTCATTTCGGTAAACCTCTCGATACCAGACCTAGCTTATCCATCTTCCTTTAAAGGTTTCATACCGGATTAAGCCCGGCAAGCCGATAAGAAAGATGCAGACTTATGACGCTTCGTGAGCAACCACAATCTCTTACCCGGCTTTCGCCTGAGGCGCGAACTCATGCTAAGAACGAAGCCGGGAAGATCTATGCAAGCAGGTTGCGGAGCACAATTTTCGTCCAGACTCTCATCTTGGCGGCGATGTGGATCTCCACCAGCTATCCCTCCGACCACTATGGGGTAATAAGTGCCGTAAGCATCGTTTTAGGGCTCGGAATCACGTTAAACGTGTTGGCAATTTCGGCGCGCCAGAGTATCTGGAGTCAGTCCAGTAACCGCTGGTACGGAATGATAGCGGTGGCCACCTTAATGACAGCCGGCAGCCTGGGTTTCTTGCTCGCGCATTCCATTTTCGCCTATGGTTTTGGTAATTGGAATTCCACCATGGTCATGATCTGGAATACTGCGGCAGTGGCCAGCTCGATTGTAAACCTGGCGCCGAACAGCCGGATCTTTACTCTCCAAATTTTGCTGCTGCTTTGGCCGGCGCTGATCTATTCCTTTGGATGGATCCATACCCCAATCGCTCTACATTATTCAGCCGCCAACCTCGCACTGCTGGCGTTCAGCTTCCTGCAAGGTAGGCAAGTCAATAACGATTTCTGGGAACAACTGGCTAGCCGCTTTCTAGAGGAACAGCGTGGCAAGGAAATCGATTCCGTTCGGCGTACAGCCGAACAAGCTCTGTCGGGAGCGAAACGCGCGCGCAGCAAAGCGGAAGAAGCAGCTAAGGCTCGTAGCGAGTTCCTGGCTAACATGAGCCACGAAATCCGCACTCCCATGAATGCCGTAATGGGCATGACAAGTCTAATCCTCGATCAGAATTTGCCGGCTGAAACAATCGATTGCGTAAACACCATCCGCTCGTCCTCCGATGCATTATTGACAATTATTAACGACATTCTCGATTTCTCAAAGATTGAGTCTGGCAAGCTTGATCTCGAAGAAGAACCCTTTTGTTTACGGGACTGCGTAGAAGAAGTGCTTGAACTGCTCGGCAATCGCGCTGCCGAGAAGAAAATCGAACTGGCTGCAGTCATCGATCCAAAGATCGCCGATCGCATCATTGGTGATATTACGCGCACTCGCCAAATCCTGTTGAATCTGGTAGGCAATGCCGTCAAATTCACGGCGCATGGCGAAGTCGTCCTATCAGCTGAGATTCACAATCAGAATGGCAAAGACTGGTTGCACCTTGCAGTACGCGATACCGGAATTGGCATACCGGCTGAAAAAATCGACGCCTTGTTCCAGTCGTTCTCGCAAGTCGATGCGTCCACCACCAGACGTTTCGGCGGCACAGGACTAGGTCTCGCAATTTCAAAGCGGCTTACGGAATTGATGGGCGGGAAAATCTGGGTCACCAGCCAGCCGGATATCGGTTCTATCTTCCAACTTGAAATTCCTTACCGAAGTGTAGCCGCGCCCGCCACCGCACCGACGTCCTTGAAGGGATGCGCTGGAAAACGAGTTTTAGTGGTCGACGACAACCCGATCGTACAGCAAGTCATCTGTTCCCAGCTGGCGTCGTGGAAATGCGTTGGGCAAGCGGTCTCGACAGCGCAGGAAGCGTTAATCGCTTTGCACAACCAGCGCTGGGATGCTGTTCTGCTTGATTGGCATATGCCCGACATGGGAGGCGCTCAACTCGCACAAGTCGTAAAAAAAGACTTCGCACAAGTCGCGCCGCCGCTTATCCTTCTAAGTTCCGGCAATGCTTCCGCCAAGGAAGCTCTAGGCAGCACCCTCTCTCTGCTGGCCGCCATCGTGCCGAAACCAGTCCGCCGCCGGCAACTTCAGCGCGCTCTCGACCAAGTTTTCAACGGCGTGTCCGAAAAACAAACGGCGGCGAGCAGCAAAATATTCGATGCAGATTTTGCAAAACGCGCACCGCTTCGTATTCTTCTGGCTGAGGACAATCCGGTGAATCAGAAAGTCGCGATTCGCATGCTAGAACGCCTCGGCTATCGACTCGATGCCGTCGGCAATGGCTTGGAAGTTCTCGACGCCCTGCACCGGCAAACTTATGACCTTGTTTTAATGGACGTCCAAATGCCGGAAATGAATGGTCTAGACGCCACACGGCGAATCCTTTCGAGCCGAGGACCCCGTGCTGGAACGGACAGACCGTGGATCACGGCTCTGACTGCAGGGGCAATGAAAGAAAACCGCGATGAATGTATCGAGGCTGGCGTCGATGATTTTCTCACCAAGCCCATAAACGTCCAAGACCTCGAAGTGGCGCTCAAGCGCTGTTTCGATAATCTGGGCGCAAAACCGAGCTCACTTGTAGACATGTACAAGTCCGAAACGGTCGAAGTCTGAGCCAGCCTTAGTTGCCGTTTAATCCCCTACTTATTCTTCTTCCAGCCTCAGAAATTCGTTCATCCGTTCCACTTCGGCTGCAAAGGCATCCCGGAAAGCCTTGCCTTTCGGTTTAGCCTCTCTGAAACCTGCCTCGACCTCGACCCGTGCTCCGCGCCGGCTCACATTGGCCCAACCGATCATCTCCTCGCCCCATAGCAGCGGGAGCGCGTAGTAGCCCAGTTTCCTCTTGGCGGGCGGCGTGTAAGCTTCGAAGCGATAAGGCCAGCCCCACAGGTGTTCAAACCGATACCGATCCCAAACCACCGGGTCGAACGGGGCCAAGAATCGCACGATCATCGGCGCTTCATTTCCAGACACATCGTCTCCGGCGGGCCAAACATAGCGCACATTATCCACCTCGACCGCCTGCAGATCGCCCGATTGAACCAACGCTTTCACGACCTGCAGTCTGCCCTCGAGGGTCGGCGCCGAATGCGCAAAGTGCCGCAAGGCCGCTCGCAAGCTACGCTCAGGAACGGGTGCCAGGATTCGCGCCATGAGTAACACTAATTTTTGCAACCGCTCGTTCGGAGCTAGGTACTCCTCTTGTTCACGCGCCGCTTGATAGAGACGAATTCCCTTCTCTCGTCCCGCCACTCGCAGAAATCCCCGGTAATGAAGCGCTTCTAAGATGCGGGTGGTCTGCTTAGAGTAGCTTCCCCAGGCATTCACCTGCCGCCGCCTGCCCAAGTGCGGCTCCAATTCCCGTGGATGCATTCTGACCTGCGCGCGCACCAGATCCCACACCCGTTCCTCGCTCTTGTTTAAGCGCTTCTTCATGCGCGGGTGAAGCAGCCGCCAGGTACTTTCGGGTACAACACCATAAGCATATAGATAATCTTCCTCCAGTCCTAATTCTGGGTAATGCCGCTCGAGATCGCCCGCGCGATAGCCCGCTACCCGCTGCCGTAGAATTAGGTCCTGCGCTCGAGCTGGGGCTCGAATCGGGTCACACTGCACAAAACCCAGTTTTTCAATGGCATGCTTAAGCGTGATGGGTCGAAATAAACTGCTCGTGATCGCCTGCCGCCGCAGTTCGCTGATCGTCCTTGCTTTCACCCGCCCCCAGCTTCTCACAGCCAAGCGCGCTATATTCACACCAGAAGCGTGTGAATCGGCTCTCTATTTTACTGATCGACGACGACGCGGAACTCTCCGCGCTCATGGCGGAGTATTTCTCCACCCACCAAATTCCCCTCACCTTGGCGCATGACGGCAAAGAAGGCCTGGCCCGCGTGCAGGATGGCCACTTCGACCTTGTCCTGCTAGACGTCATGATGCCGCGCATGGACGGCTTTGAAACCCTCCGCCAAATCCGCCGCAAGAGCACGGTCCCCGTCATAATGCTCACCGCGCGAACCGAACATGGCGACCGCATAACCGGTCTTAATGCCGGCGCAGACGACTATCTCGCCAAGCCCTTCAGCCCTGACGAACTTTTCGCCCGCGTCCAAGCAGTTCTTCGCAGAGCGGGACGAACTCCCGTGCTCAAGTCCGACATTCTCGAAGCGAATGGCATTCGTCTCAATCCCGGCACTCGCCAAGTGCTCCGTGACGGCAGCGAGGTCGAAGTCACTTCGCTCGAATACGACATTCTCGAAATCCTGGTCCGTTCTGCCGGTCGCGTGGTATCCCGCGACGACTTGGCTCGGTCGCTTTATAATCGCCAAGCCGACCCACTCGACCGGGCTCTCGACGTGCACGTCAGTCACCTCCGGAAGAAACTCGAAAAAGACCGCGCGCTCATCAGAACGATCCGCGGAGTGGGGTACCAATTCGCATCATGAAGTCGATTTTCGTCCGCATTTTTTTGCTTTTCACGGCAACGCTCGTGGTCTGTCTCGCTGGCATCGAACTGACAAATTGGCTGCGCAACCGTTTTGCTCCCGAACGGCGCGACTTCTTTTCGGCCTCTCTTTCCTTGCAAGCTGCCGAAGCCAGCCATGCTTACGAGACGGGCGGCAAAGAAGCGTTGCGCGAATATTTCAACCGGCTCGAGCGGATGTTCCCCGGCCATCACGCCTTGGTCGATCAACACGGCATCGATGTACTCACCGGTATTGATCGCAATGCAGATCTTCGCCACGCTGGACCCCGTTGGAGCCCAGGAACACAAGGGCGCATGGTCCTCGCCTGGCCATCGCAATACGGCAAATACCGGGTTCTCATTGACGCGACGGCTCCCCCCGGCCCCTGGAGTCCTATTCCGTATTACCTTTGGATCGGAGCTGCCGCTTTTGCGTTCTCATACATCCTCACACTGTTGCTAGGGGCTCCTTTGCGTTCACTCGAACATGCCGTGGAACGTTTCGGCCAAGGCGATCTCTCCGCCCGCGCCGAGGCTCGCAGGCAAGACGAATTTGGCAAACTGGCGCGCTCTTTTAACCTGATGGCGGAGCGCATTGAGACTCTCCTGACTGCCGAACGCCGTCTGTTGCAAGATGTTTCGCATGAACTGCGTTCTCCTCTCGCCCGCCTGGAGTTCGCCGTAGAGCTCGCGCGCACCAGTCCCGACCGCAACAAAGCACTCGATCGCATCAAGAAGGAAACAGAGCGTCTCAGCACTCTCGTGTCCGAACTCCTGCAAGTCACGCGGGCTGAAAACGATCCGCAAAGCAGGAACATTTGCGCCATAGCGCTGCGCGATCTTATCGAGGACGTGATCGGCGACACCACCGTCGAATCGGAGGCCCGTGGCGTTTCTCTTCACTTGGATGCGACCGCTTCGCTCGAACTGCGCGGCGACCGTGAACTCCTCCGGCGAGCCGTGGAGAATGTGTTGCGCAATGCCATCCGTTTTGCACCCGAAAAAAGCACTGTCGACGTCACCTTGCGCTCACAAGCTGATAACGCCGTGATCGCGGTGCGCGACTACGGCCCCGGCGTTCCGGAAGACAGCCTCGCGAATTTGTTTAAGCCTTTCTTCCGCGTCGAAGCGGATCGCAATCGCGACAGCGGTGGCGTCGGATTGGGGCTATCGATTGCGCAACGCGCCGTCGCGATTCATCAAGGCCAAATTCACGCCCGCAACGCCCACCCCGGATTATTGGTCGAAATTGAACTCCCCGGCAGCAAAGTAACAGCAGAACTCTACAGCCGCTAAGGATGGCGATGAAGCAAGGGCAGTCTTCGTTTTATGTCCGGCCAAAACTCGGTTAGTAGGTTTGAAATGACATCATTTCCCAAAGCCATCGAATACCGCTCGATCGCTTCTCCTGCCGACCGGTTGTCCGGATAATACGTCATGCCGATCGCCGTAACACCCAAGTTACCCACTATCTCTGAATAGTAAAAGCCATCGCTTCCGTCATCTTTTTTTGTAATAACAATACGAGCGGCCGCGTTGTAAGCCCTGTACCAGACAGAGCCTTTAGCCAACCGGAAGAATCTGGGATCTTCGTGGAACAGAGTCGGAAGCATGGCCTCGGTAAGGTAAGCTCCGATAATCTGATCTGCCACACTTCGGCTGTAAAATCGACCAAAGGCGCTCAATCCACCACTGTGCTTGAACCCGCCCTCCGCAACCTGCGATTGGATCGCATAACCCGCCAGGAGAAAATAATTGGGCCAATCGAAACTATCGCTACGCGCGATCGCGAATTTGCCGGCGGTCGAAATAGGCGTGTATTGGGTTTGATACTGGTCCGCTCGATAATTCGGAATTATGCCAAACAGGCGCTTTGATACTGGATCGAGCGGTTGATAGCTAAGGTCCATCGGCTCAGCTGTAGGCATGACCGCGGCTGGAAATGCCAAAATAACCTCAGGTGTTTCCGGGCTAGGGCTAGGCTCTTCGCAAAAAGCGATAGAGCTCAAAGCCAAAGACACGCACAACAACGGCCACTGCACACTTCTCTAGACGGCAGTAATTCGCGCTCAGGTTACTTGTTTTCCGTTAGTTCGCAAAGTTTTCCCAAAATAACTACGAGCCAATTCCCCATCCCTTACGAATCGTTGGCTTGAGCATGCGATTCGCCTCCTCATTATTGGTGATACGCATCTTCTCCGCGTCCCATTCTAAACGGGTGTTTAACTGAATCGCCAACGCACCCAATCCAATCCACTCCGTAAATGGCGCCGACACATTGAAATTCGAACACGCAGGCACACCGCCCTTGCAGGCGCGAATCCAATCGCGGTAATGTCCCGGCGAACGTGGTAGAAATTCCGGCGGGAACTCATAGTCGTGCATCTTCTCCACCGGTAAATGGCGTGTCCATTCGCCGTAAGTTCCCGTCGTGATCATGCCTTTGTCGCCGACGAACAAGCTACCGTTCGTGCCAGTACGAATCATGCTCATCCACTTCGCTTCTTTCTCTTCGCGCGCACTGCGGTCCTTAGGACTCGGCGGCGCCTGCGCCCTCACCGCATCAGGTCCCTTCATATCAAAGAACTCGTCGGTAAAAACGCCTCCCTGGATCTGGCGCTCCGCCGGTTTCATCTTGGGAGCGGAATTCGGCTGCCTACCCCTCGGCAAATCTCCCAGGATTTCATTTTGCGGCGCCCCGGCAAAGGTCGGCTGGTCTTCGCGCATCGCGTCATACCAGAAAATTTTCACTGGCCCCATCCCGTCGCGGGCTGGGAAATCAAACCGTACCACTGATTTCGCCGGATAGTACAAGTCACTCTTACCTTCAAGACTCACGCATTCTACTGAGGTGGGGGCGGTCAAGCGCAACGCCATATTTGGTGCGCCTAGGATGTGGCACGCCATGTCGCCCAATGCGCCCAACCCGAAGTCAAAAAATCCACGCCAGAAGAATGGCAAATAATCTTCACTGTAGGGCCGCTCGGCCGCCACACCAAGCCATAAATCCCAATCCAACCAATTCGGCACTGGTGCCGTCGCTGGGTGTTCCGTGATCCCTTGCGGCCAAGCGGGACGGTTCGTCCACGCATGAACCTCGCTCACATTCCCAATCTCGCCGTTCCAGATCATTTCCGCGCATTGGCGCGTACCTTCGTTTGAATAACCCTGGTTGCCCATCTGCGTGGCAACTTTATATCGTTCCGCAGCCTTCTTCAACTCGCGGCATTCCCACACGGTGTGCGCCAGTGGCTTTTGCACATAGACGTGCTTGCCCAACTCCATTGCAGTCAATGCGGCCGACGCGTGCATATGATCCGGAATCGTCACAATCACCGCATCAATATCCTTTTCCTTCTCCAACATCAAGCGGAAATCCCGGTACTTGGGCGCGTTCGCAAACTGCTTATAAATCGGTTCTGCCCGTTTTTCATCGACATCACACAACGCGACAATATTCTCAGTCTGCGCACACGCCCGGATATCGCTAGCCGCCTTACCACCCGCGCCGATCGAGGCGACGTTCAGCTTCTCATTCGGTGACTTGTAGCCAAGCCGCGACAGCGACGCTGCCGACCCAAACCCACCCGCCGGGATCGCCCCCGCCAGAACGCTCCCAAAAAAGAAATGCCGTCGTGTTGTCTTCATATAAGGCTCCACCCGTATTCTACGCCTCCCGTAATAGAAATGCGGTCCGTTTGATCGCAGCATCAACCGTCTTTGCGCACCACCCACGTCGTCATAGCCCGTTGATTTTGCACAATCGTCGTCTTAAGCGGATCCGCCAACCTTCCGCCCAACTCCGTCGTCAGCCTTTCCAACATCTCCGCATCCACCAAGTAGCGCTCCGAACCATCCGGAACCAAGAATCGTCTCCCCCCAATCGGTTGCACCTGCGCCTCCACGCCAATCGACGACGCCAACCGGCAAAACAGCATCCCACCCGTCTTCAAAACCCGCCACATTCCCTGCAGCATCGCTCGAAACTGCTTGTCATGCTCTGCAAAATGCAAAACCGCATTACTGATCACCACATCAAAGAAATTATCTGCATAAGGCGGCGCTTCGACCGTACCAACCTTAAACCTGTCGACGGGAATCTCAGGCGCCAACAAGCGCGCCATCCGCCTCACCTCGGCAATCGCGTGTGGATCGCGGTCCACACCGTACACTTCATACCTTTCACGCAGTAAGTAGACTAAATTGCGTCCTCCCCCGCACCCCGCATCTAAAATCCGCATTTCTGCCGCAATTCGCCCTCGCAGCAGTTGATCAAACAAATAGATATCTATGTCCCCAAACCGTGTACGTAAGTCAACCATGGCTATTTATTGTTAACACCTAACGGCCTTGCCGAAAACATTCGATTAGATGAGTATGAGACAGTATCGCTCTGAGTTGCGTACACCCTCCTTCGAAGTGGCCGATCTCTCTTGGGACATCGGCGCCGGCTACGTTCGCAACGCCACCGCTAAGGTGCAGGACGTTTCTAGAACAGGGATGGGCCTACTTGTCTTTATGCCCTTCGCGATTGGCACAAAGCTCCAAATTACCAGAGGCACAAACACTCGCTCCGCCATTGTTCGCCGATGCATCCGCCAAGGAAGCCAACATCTACTAGGTGTTCAATTCGAGCGCTAAACCTCAACCAATCGCAAGAAAGGGCTGCCTCCAAGATTTCTAAAGTCTTGAAGAGCAGCCACTAGCCGAAATCGTCATTCACCCGTCAACCGTCGACGCGCCCTACTTCTTCCCGTGCACCGTATAAAGAATTGACACCAACGCGGTCGCCTGTCTCTTCGATAGGTCTTTCCTGTCCGTCAAGAAGAAGGCCTTGTTCGAAAAATCTTCGCGCAATTCCCCACGCAGCAGCAAGTTCCTCAACCTCGGCTGATATTGCAACGTCGCAGTCACCTCTTGTAACCCCTGCGTTACACCGGAAGTCGCACCCGTTGCATCTTTATAGAACTCCCAACGCGGACACACACTCCAGCGCGCAAAAATCGGCACCATCATGGCCCCGGCCACACCGTACCAACTGTCTCGGCCTGCTGTGTTCTTCTCTTCCCCATACAGAGTCTCCACGTAGGCATTCCAACGGTCCTTCGGGGTCAGTTTCACCACACTATCAATCAACGCCGACACCTTCTTCGGCCGTCCTGCCAGGGAATCGTTGGCGCTCAACAAAAACACCGGCTCTGGTCCTACAAGATACGTCTCCGTCAGATTAAAGTGTTTCTTCGTGTAAGTCCCCGTCAGAGCTAGCGTCTGTCCACCCGTATTGTTCACCACATCGTTCCACCCGTTCATCACCTGCGCACCAATCACCAAATCTTTCGTCAGCGACTTCGACGCGCGCAATCCAAAGTGGTAGTAGGGACTGCCCAAGGTGAACAGCAACGACCGGGAATATTGGTAATTCGCCGTTGGATCGGGTACTTCGGCCCCAACACTCGTATAAAACTTTCCAAAATCCAACTCAAAATCGGAAGATTTGAACGGACGCAGCGAAACGTACGCCTGGCCAAAATAGCGGTTCAGGCCGTGCCAAGGGTCAGCGAGATTCATCGTTTGATACATCTGCCCATAGCCCGAATCGAAGTGCAGCCCAAACGCGCCTTTGGTAATCTGCATTGTCAACGTCAGCCCGGCAAGTTCAAAACGGTCCGAGGAAATATCAAAATTCCGCAGCAGATTCGGAGAAGTAAGGCTATTTAGCTTCGTTTCACTGTAAGCATCGAACGTCAACCCATAGTCAAGCAGAGGTTGCTCCGGTGAGCCGGTCGGATTCGGATCGGCAGGACTCTGACAAAAAGCGGGCGCTGCCACGAGCGACAAGGCCAGCAAATAACTTCGTAAATTATTCATAAAGGGCGTCTCTGTTGTTATCGGAAAACCACCCTAGAATCTGAGTTATTTCAACGGACCAGTAAACGCTACTGCCCAAAATATGAGGGCGTAAGCCCTGTTTCGGTCCAGTTCATTCGAGCTTGTTTCAGGCGGGTCCCGATGGCGACGTTGCAGCATGCTTGGAACATGCCGGTGGAGGTAGGTAGACCCTGGGTGTGAATGCGCCTTGTGGCGGCTCAAACGTAGTACGTAGTTCGAGGGCGTGCCCAAGCTGGCGAAAACGTCTACTGGGAATCCTTATCGCGGGAGTGCCGCGCCATCTCTTCGTCCAGCGCTCTCTTCGTTTGGTGAAGCGATGTCTCCATCGAATCCCGTGACACGCGACGCACGATAGGCGTGACGAGTATGCGGAACGCTGCCGGAATATCGCGACTGAGCGCAACGGCTTCCAACTCCGCATAAACGCCACCATCACGTTCTTCAAGACGAGTGATGCTGGAGAGGCGCCAAATCAACCCCATGCCCTCATCCTCGGGAAGTGCTTGCTCCCGATCCGTCCCAAATTTGTCGATTTCGTGGATGTGGATGGTGTTGGAAATACTATACCAGTGCCGAGCATCTACGCGCACGGAAGACGCTTCGCACTCGGTGTCGAGGGCTTTCTTTGCTATCGCCGATTTGTTCACCAGACGGAGTAAAAAGTGGTCCTTTCCTCCTTCAACGCCGTAAAAAACCGAACCGACGACGCCTGGCTTATAGATGTCCTTGTAATGGTCGTAATCCCGCAAGATATGCAAGATGTCGTCGATCGTCGCATTGGGTATAAAACCTGCACCAAGCCAATCGTGAATGAGCCCGGACGGAACCTTCATCGGTATATGAGCCCCTGCCGGTCCAATGTACGGCCCACTAGCACGAACGCGCTGAGCCCGACCCGGTTCGTCATCAAGCCAAAGGAAGTTTCCACCAGGCTGAAGACGAGCCTGCATTGCTGAAGTTGCTGCGCCGACATAGGCATCCCAGGCGGCCTTAGTTTCGGGCTTCAGCGTGGCCCCAACGGCAGCAGAATGAATCGGCACAAGGATTAGAAGAATACCCATTGCAATTCGGTTGGTCATATCGCTCTCTTTCGATCTATCCCAACTCGCAAAAGTTGCTGTCTTGTGCAAGACAGTGATGCTGTCGCTTTGCTGTACATCTTGCCTCGTTATCTCAGTGCTCAGTTAAGCTCGCATGTCAGATCAATAGACACAGAACAAGCGACTCATCTCACGGGAAGTTCGATGTGCGAGGGGAGTGAGGGAGAGCAGTAGATGCGCTGCGTGGCTTTAACGTAGTCGGCGGCAGTGGCGGTGTAGATGCTCGGCGTAAATTTTTGTGGGTTGCGGTCGATCAAGGGGAACCAAGTCGATTGCACTTGAACCATGATGCGGTGGCCTTTGAGGAAGACGTGGTCACGGTCACGCAAAGGGATGAGAAAAAGTGTGGGCTGATTAGGTTTCAGTGCGGCGGGGTGTTGGTAGCTTTTATTGAAGCGTCCGCGGCGGGCCTCCATTGCGATAGGCAATTCGTAACCGTTGAGTGACTTAGCGTAGTCGCCGGGTTTAGGGCCCGCGTTCGCGTCCCAACTATTTTTCACCGCATTCTCGGGATAAACGTCAATAAGTTTGACGACGAAATCACTGTCAGTGCCGGAAGTGGATGCATAGAGTTGAGCTGAGACTGAACCAGTGATGGTTAGGTCGTGATCGAGTGGTGCACTGATGAACGAGAGAACGTCGGGGCGATGGTCGACAAAGCGCTGGTCTGTCACCTCCCAATCGCGCCAGTCACCTCCCGGATAGGTGGGAGAGATGGGACGCGGACGATAGGGGACTGGGTTGGCGGGATCGGAGATGTACTCGACGTATTTCGCGGCTGACTTAGGCGCGTCGAAGGAGAGTGCGCCGTCGGGTTGTAAGTAAAGGTTGGTCAGCTTTGTCTCTTTTGGCGGCCAGTTCGGATAGGTGTGCCAAGTGTTGGAACCTGATTGAAATGTGCTGGCTTTCCAGGCGATCTTCTCACCGACGCCGTGAAGATAATAGCGGAAGAAAGGCGCCTCGATTTGCTCTCGAAACTCGCGGGCGGTCTCATGACCGCCGAAAGAGATCGGTCCAATAGCATCGCCTTTCGGCGACTGCCATTCGCCGTGATTCCACGGACCCGCGACGATAATGTTGTGGTCGGACGCGCTGTCCTTATCGGAATTGCGGAAAATTTGCCAGGGTCCCCAGGGGTCTTCCTGATCCCAAAAACCAGCGACATTCAAGTTCGGCACGGGACTGGCGTGAAGTTGGTTGACCCACGCTTCTTTGTGCCAGAACTCATCATAATTCGGGTGCTCGACTGAATCAGTCCAGTAGGGAATAGAGCCATGTAGATACTGGGCGTTGATGTTCGACAGAGGGCCGAGTTTGAGATACCACTCATACGCATCGAACACATCGAAGGCGAAGTGAGTGTTGGCGTTCTTGTCGGCTTGTTCGAGAACGGCGTATTCAAAATCGTAGCTGAGGCGGAGAGCGCCGTAACGATGGTCGTCGTCATTCATCCACTGATCGGCTGGTGAGGCTTGTTCAGAGATGGCCTTAAGCGCAGGGTGTGGATGGAGGAGAGTGAGGGCGGCGGTGAGTCCGTCGTACGAGACGCCAAAGACGCCGACACGGCCATTGTTTTGGGCCACGTTCTTGACGAGCCATTCAATGGTGTCATAGGCGTCGGTGGTTTCATTGGTAGCTTTGGGGTCGCTGAGATCGACGTAGGAGGACAGGTTGAATGTGCCTTCGGACTTGAAGCGGCCGCGCAGGTTTTGGATAACGAAAATGTAGCCGTCGTGGGAGAGTTCAAGCCAGCGTGCAGGCATCGGTGTGGGAGCTTTGTCGGGAACTCCGTAGGGAGTGCGATCCATGAGTATCGGCAGAGGTCCGGATCCATTGAGTGGGGTGAGGATAACCGTTTGGAGGTGGACACCGTCGCGCATGGGAATCATGACTTCTTTGAGTGAAAAGGCGGAAGGTTCTGGCCCGGATCGTGCGAAAGAGGAGGCGAGGGCAACGGAAAAGAAACCAATGAAAATGGCACGCATGGGAGTAAACGTACTATAGCGAATTTGGTTGCGCGGGAGCAGATCAGCACAGGGTTGCGGAACCAAGATTCAAACCGCCGGGCGAGGTGCAAAGTACTTTGCTAAAGCAAACGTAGGAAAAAATAAATACGGTTTAGTAAAAAGGATGTATGAAAGTTATCGTATTCTCAGTAGTTCTACTCATGGGTGCGGCGGGACTGACGCCGGTTTCAGCACAGATTAAAGACGATTTGAAAACGGCAGGTGAAAAAACGGGCGACGCCGTAAAGACGGGCGCCAAAGACACCGCGAAAGGTGCCGAAAAGGGCGCAAAGGCCACCGGTAAAGGAGCAAAGAAACTAGGTAAAGCGACTGGAAAGGGGTTGAAGAAGGGGACACATAGCGTAGCCAAGGCTACTGAAAAAGGCGCGGACAAAATAGCAGACAAGACTGACACCAAGAAGTAGGAATTTTGGGGGTTAAATTGGCTGGGAGGCAGGGACTCGAACCCCGATACGCAGATCCAGAGTCTGCAGTCTTACCATTAGACGACCTCCCAGAAGGCTCATTCGCAAGTATAACAAGCGATTGAGTGCGTTAAGTGAACGAAATGCGGTGCCCGCAAGACCTGTTGAGCGCTGCCGAAAAGGATGCGTGCGTACCGCTCGCGATTAGTCGTGCGCTCTGGGATTTATACGCTGGACGGTTCGATACATTATGGGGTTATGGCCAAGACAGGCGAGAAGATACCAATCACTTTTGCGATTGATGTAGGCGGCAGTGGGATTAAAGGCATTCTGTTGGATGAACGCGGCAAGCCGATGAGCGAACGCGTCCGGCTGGAAACCCCCCAACCCGCAACACCGGAAAAGATTTTAGACGTGATGGACGTCATTGCCGAAAAGTTAAGCGGGTTTGACCGGGTGTCAGTAGGATTTCCTGGCGTGATCAAGCAAGGAGCGACCTTGACTGCGCACAATCTGCATCCGGAATGGGTGGGGTTTGAGTTGGAAAAAGTTTTGGCGAGGCGTTGGCGGAAGCCGGTGCGGGTTTGCAACGATGCGGCCGTGCAGGGTTACGGTGCGATCCGCGGCAAGGGCTTGGAATTAGTGATTACGCTGGGCACCGGGTTTGGATCGTCATTATTTATCAATGGGACGCTGGTGCCTGGGTTGGAGTTGGCGCACCATCCGTGGCGCAAGGGCAAGACGTACGAGGAGTTCTTGGGCAGAGACGGCTTGGCGAAACATGGGAAGAAAGCATGGAACAAGCTGCTAGCCAAAGCGATTACGCAGATAGAGGCGCTCTTTAATTACGACCATTTATATATCGGCGGCGGAAATGCAGACAAAATTAATTTTTCGCTGCCGGAGAGGGCCACGCGCGTTCCCAATGAGGATGGTTTGTTGGGTGGTGTAGCGTTGTGGAAATATTGAGAGTCTTGCGGCCGGGCGGAGATTACTTCTGAATGGTTTGCAGGTACTTCGTTAAGTTATAGATCCTTACCTTGCCGAAATCCTGGTCTGTCGTGACTTGCGAAAAGATGGGGCCCCAAATCGGCATGTCTTTTGTGCCGTGCCCCAAACTGGCCGATTCGTTTCCTTCAATGCGCTTCTGCACCCGTTCAAACGGAAACTTACCACCACTTCTCTTAGCAATTTCCGTCAAATCGGGCACGCGTACTTTCAGCAAAGACGCCATTGGCCCATGGCCATCCGCTGCTTTGCCATGACAGACAGCACAATAGGTCACATAGAGTGTCGGTCCATCCAGCGATGGAATTAAGTGCTCCCCCTCAGGCCGCGTGCCGGGCGTCTGGCCACTCGCCGCCAGACACAGTGTCAATCCGGCCACTAGTGCGAATCTCATTAGGAAGTTCCTTCGCTCATCGTTCGTTGCAATTCAATCGGCTTCCCAAATGGGCGGGCGAATTTCCGCAGTGTCAGCGGTTGACGACCAGATCCGGTACGACGCTCGCGCCTCTTCTTCAGTCGCGTGAGACTCGAACACTTGAACCGATCCGCATCTCATAATGAGCGTCACTCGATCCGGTGTCTCAAACGGAAGCCATGGCGTCGCGTCGACCCACCAGTCTTGGCCATCCAGGCTGCGTTCGAGGGGGCCATCCGGCGAGATATAGGCGTTTGGTGCGACATTGAGTGCTAAACGCCGTCCCTCCGGCGTGTGTAAATAGAGACCAAAGTGCCGGCTGGGACGGCGCAAAATGTCGACGTCTGGCGGTGTGATGTGAATTCCGGCGATTACCCCGTCAAACCCTACAGTGAACTTGTAGTGGACTCGCTCCTCTTTTCCTGGCCAGCGGAGAAGACCGCTTCCGGCAAGCATCACGCATTGAATTACTGGAGCCATTACAAGAATGTAAGCACGAGGCTAACCGTTTCAGGACATGGGATTTGCCCCAGTTTGCCAGGATGGGGTGTGAGTTAGTCGCCCGTTCACCCATGAAGTGCGCGAAAATACTCAACGCAAGCTAGTTGTTTACAACTTATTACGGAGTGCCGTTCGGAGATGCCTCGGCGGCGTCCAAATACTTCACCAGCACGACTTCGTTCCCGGCCTCGTTGTAAATCAGCTCATCCGCGATTTGCCGCACCAACATGATGCCGAAGCCGCCGGGCCGCATGCCCTTTTCAGTTCGGTAATGAGCATGGCGCAGCGGTTCTTCCGGCGGGTTGTTGATGGCCGCATGCGCGACGGAATCCATGGAAAAGCCGGGCCCTGTATCGCTGATTTGAAACTGAATCATGCGCGCAGTCCGAATATAACTGAAGCGAACTGTACATTTGGAGCCATCCTGGCAGCCATGCTCGATCGCATTGCGTAACAGTTCATCCACTGCGAGCGCCAACTGCTCGCCCAGTTCGCCAGCCAAGTCGGCAATCTCGCAGCGCACAAATCCCATCACCCGGTTGCGCGCATCGGTTGTGGACGGCAGGAGCAACTGAGTCCACTCTGGTCGAGCCGACTCTACCTTCACTTGCGAAGGCTGTCCAAAAATCTGTCTGGCGTCCACTATTTGTCTATCATCGCACCGCTGGCGGATACGTGTTAGTTTCGTAGTAGAAATGGCACACGCTTGCATTCAAACTTGTCGATCTCTCGCGCTGGCACTTCTGCTGGCCGTCGTTCCTGGCTTGGCTCGGGACAAGAAGGTAGTCTCGCCGGAAACAAGTGCCGGCAATGAGGAAGTGGACTTAGTGGCTACTATTTTCATCACACAGGAAGAAGCGACGAAGGAACTGGGCATGGATCCCGGACCGGATATCGCCATACTTCGCGTGCGCGTCATTCCGAAGACGGATAAGCCAGTGCTGGTGGCGGCCGACGACTTCATTCTGCTTGCTCACAACGACGGCGAACGCTCAAAGCCTTTTACGCCTTACGAAATCGCCGGCCAGGGTGCGTTGATCGTGACAAATACCGCGGATCAGAAGCAAGCCAAGCAGAAGAAGACTTCTACTATGGGGGGATTGGGCGGCGTGATGATGGGCGGAGGCGGTGGGGGCAGCGATGGAGGAATGGCGTCTCCGGGCAATCCCAGACCCGTAAACATCGGCACGAAAGTGGACGACAAGAGTCCCGGAAACCCCAAGTTGCTGGAAGCTTTGAAGGCCAAGCAACTGCCAGACAAAGAGACCAGTGAACCGTTGGAGGGACTGCTGTACTTTCGCCTGAGTGGAAAGCACAAATTAAAGGATATGGCTGTTCTCTATCGAGGCCCAGCAGGCAAGCTGAACCTCGATTTCGAACATTAAAAATTACTGTGCCTTCTCGATTGAATCGATTTTCACGGTATCGCCATCTGCTGAACCCTTGATCTTGACATTCTGTCCAGCGAAGTCTTTTGCCTTGGCAGCCGAATCGGCATCAAACTTCATTACCTTGTCGCCGACGACCAGCACCGGAGCGCCACCCTTAAGGCAGCCAGTGACGCACTTGGTGTTAGCTTCGCTTACTTCGTGGTGCTTGGCGCCACAGTGTGCATCGGAAATATAGCCTGTCATCTCCTCAGCCATTGCGGCAAACGAACCGAGCGTAGCGACGAATAGCGAGGCAAGAACGAGTTTTTTCATATGTTTGTGCTCCTTTTAGAGACGTCCCCTATTCTACTTGAAAATTCTGAGGCTACTAGGGGTGTTTTTACTAGGTTGGAAAACCGCTAGAATAAAGTCTTACTGAGCAATGTCAAAACAAGAAGAAGCCGGATTGATTTTGAAGCTTTACGAACTCCGCCGTGAGGATACGATGCGTAAGGCGCGCGATTGGTACTTTGGGCAGTTCCATCCCGAAACCATTTCCGACTACAACGATGCGCTCTTCGGTCCGTATAGCGGGTTCATGCGCATGGTGATCAGCTATTGGGACATGGCGGCGGCGCTGGTAAACAATGGCGCGATCAGTCTGGAAATGTTCAACGACACGAATGGCGAACACATCGGTGTGTTTTCGAAAGTAGAGCCCTTCTTGAGTGAACTACGGGCGCAATGGGGTCCGCAGTATATGGTGAATTTAGAAAAACTGATAGATGCTTCGCCGAACGGACGTGCCCGCGTGGCCGCTACTCGCGAACGCATGAAGGGCGTACGCACGAAGTTGTCTTCGAGCTGATCAGACTTCCAGAATGACCGGCATGATGAGTGGGCGGCGCTGCGTCTGCTTGCTTAGGTAGCGTTTCAGATCGGCGCGAATTTTCTCTTGCATCACGCCCCAATCACCGCGCTCTTCGGGGCTGGAACTATCGAGCGTGCGGCGCACAACATTGCGCGCTTCTTGCAGAATGGCGTTATTTTCACCGGTGACGAAGCCGCGGCTGACAATTTCCGGCAGACCTTCGCTCTTGCCCGTGTGTTTGTTGATAGCGATGATGGGCAGCACGAAACCGTCTTCCGACAAATGTCTGCGATCGCGGATGACCATGTCTTCGACGACGTCGTCCAACGAGCCGGAATCGATGCAGACGCGGCCAACGGTGATCTTCTCGCCGCGGCGTGCACCGTGTTTGTCGAGTTCGAGCGTATCGCCTGTTTCCAGGACGAAGGTGTCTTCCAAGCCCGCAAAGCGCAAGTGCTGGGCCAGATGCGCATGTTTAGAAAGTTGGCGGTATTCGCCGTGGATCGGCACGAAATAGCGCGGACGCACCAGGTTCAGGATGAGCTTGAGTTCTTCCTCGCTGGCATGCCCGGAAACGTGAACTGGCGGCTTCATGTTTCCATAGACCAGATCGGCGCCACGCCGAGCGATGTGGTTCATCATCCGATAAATCGATTTCTCATTTCCGGGAATGATGCGCGAGCTCAGCACGACGGTATCGCCTGGTTGCAGATAGAGATGTTTATGATTATCTACCGCTACGCGCGAAAGCGCCGACATGGGCTCGCCTTGCGTTCCTGACGCCACTACCGCAACTTTTTCCGGCGCAGACTGCATGATGTCTTGCGGACGCAGCAGTGTCGAGTCCGGGATCGAGAGCAGGCCTATGCTGTGGGCGATTTCGGTCACGCTGTTCATGCTGCGGCCTAGAAAAGCAACCTTGCGGCCGTATTCCGCCGCCAGGTCGAGAATCTGTTGCAAGCGGTGAATGGAACTGCTGAAGCACGAAATGACGAGACGCCGCTCACTGCGCGAAAAGAGTTCTTCGAGCCGTGGCCGTACGGCGCGTTCGCTTTCGGTATAGCCTGGCCGGTCAACGTTGGTCGAGTCGGACATCAGCAGCAAAACGCCGCGCTTGCCGTATTCGGCGAAGGTATGCAGATCGAAGAGTTCGTTATCGGTGGGCGTTGGATCGACTTTGAAATCGCCTGTGTGAATCACCACCCCAAGCGGCGTCGTGATTGCCAGCGCGACGCAACTCACAATAGAATGGGTGACGCGGATAAATTCTATTTCAAAGGGCCCGAGCTTAATGCGATCGCCCGCTTTGATTTTGTGCAGCGTGACGTCGTCGAGCATCTCGTGCTCGTCTAAGCGGCGTTCTACGAGAGCGAGCGTGAACTCAGTTCCATAAACGGGAATATTGAGCGTGGAGAGCAGAAACGGTACGCCGCCGATGTGATCTTCATGACCGTGCGTGAGTATCAAACCGCGCACGAATTTAGCGTTTTGTTCGAGATAGGCGAAGTCCGGCGTGACGATGTCGACGCCGAGCAACTCGGAATCGGGGAACATCATGCCGGCGTCGATGACGATGATATCGTCGCCATAGCGCAGTGCCATGGAGTTCATCCCGAATTCGCCCAAACCGCCGATTGGGATGACTTGTAACTTCAGATCAGACATATTACCGAAGGAAGCTAAAGGTTATCACGCAAGGGGCTCAAAGCGGGCTTATGCGAAGATTTCATCGACAGGCGCGGCGCTGCCGCCATGAGTGAAAAGATTTCTTGGGCAGGCCAATCGAAGTTCAATTGCCGCGAGCCGTGGAAGCGTATGCAGAATGGGATGCGCGCAGCGGACAGACGGAGCCGTCGCCCTGAAGGGCCGCTGGTGGGCATAATCAAGCAAAGAAGTCTCCGACAAAGCCCCGATACGCTGGCGCAGTAAGTGTTGACTAGATGACTAGGTGCTTCCAGAAGGCCTCGGCGAGGCAAACGCCTACCCAAAACCCGTCGTTACAGCACAGCCGCCGCACTGTTTGCTAACCTTATAGTTCTACCGGCTGCAACCTACTTGGCACCGGCCATAAAGCGATGCCGGCTCGGGTGAGTGAGACTTACGTTCTGCGCACGTACCCGTTTCGTGAATCGGATCTAATAGTTAGTTTTTTTACGCGCGATCAAGGCAAACTCCGTGGTGTCGCCCGCCGGGCCAGAAGGCCAAAAAGCAGTTTCGGCTCCGGCTTGGAACGGTTATCGCTCGTGACTTTATCGTATTCGCAGAAGGAAACTCGCGAATTGGTCAACCTGAACTCTTGCGACTTGTTGCAATCGCAGTTCGGTCTTCTCAACAGCTTCGATGCTTCTCTCGCGCTGGATTTCGTCGCGGAAGTAAGCGAACAATTGCTTCCTCCGAATGAGCCAAACGAACGTTTCTTCCGCTTGATGGCGACAATTCTCGACCACATGCATTCGGGCGCACCAGGCGCTATTTGGAGTGCTCTTACCTACTTCTCCTTGTGGGCCACGCGGCTTTCTGGTTTCTTGCCCGACTTGGCAACTTACCCGGACCGAGCGTTATCAGCCGATTCGCGCGACGTCGCCGCCGGCATGTTGCGCAACCATATCAGCGACCTGCCAGAACGCCGTTGGAACAAGGACACTGCTCTCGATTTGCGGCGCTTCCTCATACACCGAATGGAGGAACATGTGGAACGCCGTTTTCACACTCCTGCGCTGCTCGAAGCGCTTTGAAGGTCGACTTTGGTCGCCTCCGTTGGCAATGAAATGGATATGGCGACAATGGGCCCATTTGATGGGATCACTTTCAAGCCTGGGAAGTAGTCGAAGCCGCCCTTGAGGGAAATCTCGGCTAACTGTGCTCGGACGCAACCGAGGTATTGAAGTTCGGCAGGGGAGGTGTACAGGCTGCTTTAAACCAGCGGCTGATATAAACCTGGGCGTGCCCTTCCCCACAGTAGTGCCGCGCCCCCGGGGCATTCGCTGTCTCCAGGTTCCACTGTAGAACGGTGAGCTGCGCATGACTGCACTGGATCACAAACCAGTGAACGGGATTGCTACTTACCGTTCCGCAAATCTCGCACCTAAACTCCTGGAGAAATGCCATAGGTTAATTCCCTCCGCTAGCAGAATGCTCTCAACAATAGTGTAACCCTCGATCCTGAGACAAGGCTGGCAAGATTGTGATCTTCTGTGAATCAGAGACTTGGACATTTTGCCACGGCTTGGTGTGGCATAATGGCCTTGAGGCTGACTGTGGCTACAAACATCAATATTTGTCAGTACATCGGTATCGCGCCGGAGTCTGAGTTCGATCTGGCGGAGATCGTAGAGAAAGGTATCTCGACGGACAGCATCGCTCATCTGCGAGAGCATGGGCTGACGTTTTCCGAGGTCTCGGAGACCGTCGTCTCTCCGAGAACGTTGAAGCATCGCAAGGCGCGCGGCGAGAATTTGTCGCACGAGGAAACGGAGCGGGTGCTTCGCATGGGACGCATTTTGGCGCAAGCAGAAGAAGTGTTTGGAAGCCACGATAAGGCGCTGCTCTGGTTGCGCATGCCGGATGATCGGCTGAAGAATCGAACACCGCTGAGTATGTTGGGGACGGAAGCGGGCGGACGATTAATCGAAAGCATGCTTTGGCAAATTGACGATGGCATTTATGCCTGATGGGCTTCCTTTGGCGGATTAGCAATCGCTGCGACTTGCAAGGTGTGGGCGGTGAGAAAGCGGACGGGCGATGGCATACGGCGGTGCGTGGAAAACGCATCGTTTACCTTTCGGAACATCCGGCGGTCGCGCTAGTCGAAGTGCTCGCTAATCTGCATACGAATGCGAAACTGCTTCCCGGAAAATATCAACTTATTAAGATCCTCGCGCCGGATGATTTGGCACGAGAGTCGCTCCCTCCAAATCGTATGACGGAAGGATGGCGGGAGCGACTTGTGGATACGCGACCGATTGGCGATGAGTGGCTCGCGGGAGGTGCCGCAGCTCTGCTGATGGTTCCTTCTGCGCCCTCTCCTGAGTCTTGGAATTATCTATTGAATCCGCTGCATCGCGACGCGCAGAAACTCAGGATTGAGTGGTGCAAGTGGATCAGGTATGATAAACGCCTTTTCAGGGTTTAACGTCTGACATTCTTTTGAGCTTTTCTTGACCTGCCGCTTAGTCTCCTTGTCCGTAATAGGGTTTGTAGGAATCGGTGCTATCCGGTTCGCTCGCTCAAGTCGAACAGAAGGAGATGAATCATGAATATTTTCGTAAGTCGCGTTCTTGGCGTTGCCTTGGCCGCCGCATTAATGGCTGGTGCCGCGGTGTCCGCTTGCGCCCAGCAAGCACAGTTTCATTTGACAGTACCAGCGAAGTGGGGGATCAGCGTATTACCGCCTGGGAATTACACAATGACCCTGCCTGATAGATCAGCGGGGCGCTCCGCATTTGTGGTTAGAGGTCCGGCCGGAACAACCTTAGTGTTGCCGTTGACGGTGGATGCGTGCGGGGCGCGTTCGGAGGCAAGTGCGGGAGACTTCCTCGAACTTCTGCGCATAGACGGCGAGTATTTCGTGAAAAAATACGAGGCAGGTCGTAAAAGCCTCACGTTTTTCTTCAAGACGCCAAAGCCGAGTCTACGGGTGCAGATGAGCGGTGTTAAATCTGTGAAGGTTCCCGTTTCGTGAAATTGGATGCTAATCGCAATAAACCGCTGCTTAGTTCAAAACTTCAGAATTCGTCCACGTGATCTCACCCGCTTGCTCGCGCCTCGCAGCTCGGAAAGGAGCCACGACCGCGAGGAGCGGTTGTACCGATAGACATTAGCGTATTTATGAAACGCCGTACTTAAGCTTGCGGGCTTAGACGGCGAATGGCAGCGCTGTGCACTCGGCGATCCAGCCGTTGGCATGCTGGACTTTCAAAAGCGCTGCAAGCGTTTTGAGTTCATTTGACGCTTCTGCGCGATGGCCGCCGATTTCAGCGAGGCTGGCTGCAACGAAGTTGCACTGTATGGTTTGGTCCGGATTGAGCTAAATGAAAGTCTGCCACTCATCGGCGGGGACACGCCTTTGAACTGAAGCTCTGAAAGCCATACCTCAGAGATAGCCCTCAATTCTTCAGAAGAATACGAGCGTCGACTGCTCGGGTCAAGGATGCCGGCAATCGCGAGGAGTCTCGAATTGATCATTTGCAATCGCCCTCGGCTACGCCCTTCTTTCTCCAGTAGTCCATGTAGCGATGGCGTTCTTCAGCTAACGGACCGTTTCGAAAACGCGTAAATTGCTTCGCTGATATCAGATATTTCTCAAACATGTCTGATGTCTTTCTCCTTTTAACAGAAGATCCATTCAGTTTGAGCGGTCAGTATCCGCGCTACTCCTCTAAGATCATGCGAACTACAGCAGGCCGGTCTGCCCGCACATCTACTGACATCCGGTTCCTTGCCGTTCGGTCCGAGTTGCTACGAATCAACTTTGGTTGCGTTGATCTAAGGAAAGAGGCCAGCGTGGTGCTTGTACTCACGTCTGGACGCTACGTCTCCATAAGCTGGGAGATGCTCCAACGTGACGCAAGAACACGCGCGCCAAATGGCTCTGATCGGCAAACCCGCAAAGAACGGCTATCTCGCTCAGGGGTGTCTTGCCAGCTGACATCCGGCGCTGTGCCAGTGCGATTCTCCGGTTCAATACCCATCGATGAGGCGCAACTCCTAGCGCGATCCTAAACCCGCGAGTCACTGAGCTGACCGACACTCCGGCTGCTCCAGCTATATCGGCAAGGCTGATCTCATCGGCCACGTGGGTTTCAATGTACTCCAGCGCGTTCCGGACCTGGCGGCTCGTCAAGCCTCTCTGATTTGGCCGTGGGTTTCCCACGAATTCTCCGTATGTGCCCGCAAGGTGATCGCGCGCGGCTAGAAATACGTGATCCAGATAAAGTCTGCTCAGCTCATAGCGGACGCGCCAAGGCCGGCAAGATCGCTCGCCCCAGCGACTGCATCACCTCGTCGTAGGGTTTGTCGCGGACGTCCCATCGCAGCTCCAGGAAACGTTGATTGCGTTCGGCCGCAAGTTCCTGAAAAGCGCTTACGGGAAAAAACATGGATAGGTTGTCAAACGGGTCCTGCAGGTCTCCAACCCACGACTGCCGCAAATCGTAGAGAGCCAGAGCTCCCGGTCCAGTGGCAGGCTGTATGAGGTGCCGGCCGTCGCGGAACACGTCCGTTGGCCCCAGCGCGCGGTATTCAACCGAAACCATGATCCGATCCGCCAGCGGTGTAGGTTCGAGAAATCCGAGACCGCCTTGGATTGTTGGTATCTGCAGAAGAAAAGCGATTGACTGGGACGCTGCGATATCGAATGGATCTCTTCGATTTCGGGCCGGCTCTCACTCAAAAAGCCGGGACTGTCAAAGGACCCTTCCGTATTTTCCCGGCTAGCACTCATTTTCGCCCGGCAATCTCGGTATCCGTTAGCGACATAGCTGATGGAAGACGCTGGCCAATTTCAAGGTTCGGGGCGACTCGAAGTCATCGCCTGGCGCGCTGAACTGAAAGGCAATTGATTGTTGTGCACGTCTGGCTGTGATAGCGTTTCGAAGTGGACACCGGTCGTTTCGCGCAGAAGGCACGGCCGGCCTTTCGTAAATCTCACGCGCTCTGAACACTCTTCTCAATCACCGGTACGGATTGTTCTCGATTCTACCCTGCATAATGACCAAGTTGGCTGCGGCCTGATCGAGAAACTGTATGTGTCTGGATTCACGACAGCACCTAGGAACACCGGCGAGCTTGAGTTTCCCGACGCCCCTCGGCTGTTTGCGCCCGGCTTTCAGAACTGGTACTGGTGGCCATCACGGCTGGGCTGTGGACGAGTACGTCCGGCGCTCACTCAGCTGCGGGTGAAGACGCCTAAGCGCTTGATTGTGCCCTTGTCTATCGATGGGGCCCATCGCTTCTGGCACAGTTTTCGCAGCTCGCGCGATTTAGCCATTGTCGGTTTGATGGTGCTACATGGCTTGCGATCCTGTGAAGTCTTAGCCCTGAACCGCGAAGACCTCCAACTCTCGGAGCTGCAAATCCGCGCCCTCGACGTTGCTAAAATTTGCCGTCATCTCTCTCGAAAGCGCGGGTTTGCCAACGGCTTCGTTCGTGTAGCCGAAGGCAAAGTGAAACAGTGGGAAGCGGTTTGGTATAAATACCTCTTCATCGACAGTCGCGAACGCCGCCGTCAACGCACGAAAATCATCGGCAAGAAACCCGATCTAACCAAGCGTGAGGCCGAGGATCAAGCGGGGGAGCTAGCGCGAGGCACGAAGCCTCCGGAACAGCACGCGACCTTCTCCTGAACTTTCCGACTGGTCCTTCGCGTAAAAGAAGGGCAAGTTTCAAAGAAATGGGCCGATACGATGCGAGGATTGCTGCAGCATCACATTCTGCCGCTTCCAGGCCAAAGTCCCGCATCGGAAATAAAGCTTGGCGAAATCCAACAAGCGATCAACGAAATTGCCGGGGGCGAATGGTCTCGTTCGCTCGTCACCAAAAGCCTCACGCTCAATCCCGCTATATTCGAGTTGGCGCTGGAAGAGGACCGAATCCCAAAAATCCAGCTAACAAAGCAGAACTGCCGCGCCTTCGCAAAGCCAGCGAACGTTTTCTTAAGCTGCCCGAATGCCATCGATCACTCGCGGTTGCCGGTCGTCGCGATGGGCTGATTCTGCGTTTGTTTTTGGTGTGCGGCCTGCGGCCTTCGGAATTGTTTGCCCTTCGCGTCGACTGACCGAATTCTTCGTATCGATCAAACCGCGATTCCTTCGCAGGGCTTAGTGGACCGCACAAAGACGGAAGAATCTGACGGATTCGTGCCGCTGGGCCGGCCACCTTGACGCCGATATCCGCAGCTGGATTCGCGACGAGAAGCTCACAGATCTGCTTTTTCCGAGTACGACTGGAACGGCCATCAGCCACGACAACTATCTCGACCGGGTTTTAAAACCGCTTGGGGTCAAGGCCCGAATCGACGTTTTCATAGGCGAGGATGGCAAACCCGTTCGAAACTGAATTTTCAAGTATTGCGGCGGACAACCGGAAGCCAGTTGCAGCGCCACGGCCGCGTGAAGGACGTTCAGGCGCTGCTTCAGCACACCGAGCGCCACCACGCTCAAGTACTACCAGAAGACCATCAAGAGAATTTGATCAAAGGCGTCACCAGTTGGGATGAAGAATTGACGCCAAACAAGGGTTCAGACCGCTCAGGAAAGGCCCCCAAAACGCGCAAACGGAAGGGATAATGATTGGGTTTTGATTGGGTATAGTCCAGGTTGTGATCTGTAAACTACTGAAAACTGGTGCGCCCGGAGTGATTCGAACACACGACCTTCTGGTTCGTAGCCAGACGCTCTATCCAACTGAGCTACGGGCGCACTGGTTTTCAGTATAGCAATGGGAATTCCGTTTCTACGCGGCGCCAAGCTCCGAATTATTGATGTCGAGGCATACGACACAATTGCGGCCCCGCGCTTTAGCCCGGTAAAGAGCTTCATCGGCAACCCGGATGAAAATATCGGGATTGCGGTCAGAAAGGTCAGAAATGGCCACTCCAAAACTGGCGGTAACCGGAATCTCCACGTCTTCGGCAAGAATCTTCGATTCCTGCAAGCGCTGCCGCATGCGCTCGGCCTGATTCCGGGCCTGCGCCATATCACAATTCGGCAAGACAACCAAAAATTCTTCGCCACCGTAGCGCCCTACTTGGTCATAGGCGCGCATGCTGCTTTTCAGCCGGCTGGCGGTTTCGCGGAGAACCGCATCCCCGGCAAAATGACCATAGGTGTCATTCACTTTCTTAAAATGATCTATGTCAAGGAGGACGACTCCCACCGAACGATGGTCCCGGTGGCAGCGGGCAATTTCCGTTTCCAGGGTGGCCATAATTGCCGAACGGTTCGGCAACATGGTCAGCAAATCTTTATTTGCCTTCTCTCGCAACTCTTCTCGAGCCTCCATTAGGCTTAATTGCAGATCGATGATGCGTTTTCCCGCACGTAGGCGAACCGACAATTCCTGTTGATCAAAGGGTTTTACAATGTAGTCGTCCGCACCGGCTTCCAGTCCTTCAATCGTCTCGTCTTTGCTGTTTTTTGACGTGAGAAGGAGGATATAGGTATACGGCTCACGGCGCGTCTCCCGAACTCTTTTGCAGACCTCGGGACCGGTAAGATGAGGCATCACCCAATCCAAGATCGCCATGGGTGGAGCACCGGGCTGTTCCAAAATATCCAAGGCTTCGGCGCCATTTTCGGCCTCCACCACTTCATAGCCCCAACGGGCTAAAGCCTTCTGCAACATCTTGCGCGAAGTAGCACTGTCGTCAGCGATCAAAACCTTCATACGCTCGTTCAAAATGTTGTGCCCTACTAGGTTTATTCGTCGACAAGAGGGCAAAAGATTAGAGTCGAAAGCATTTACTTCAGTCCTGATCTTCAAATCGCTCGTCTGGCCGAAACGAACATTTAATAATATCAGGATAAACTCTTAATGAAGAGCCATTATAAACTTCGACGGCTCATGCGGCTTTTGGTGTACAGCTCACATATGCTCGGAGGTCTATTTACGATCCTATATCATGGGGTATCGCCCCGAATATTTCAAGAATGATGGAGCGCTTTGTAGTTTTAAGGAGTTTTGGATGAACAATTCCGTACTCGTGCCCATGGTGGTAGAGCAAACGTCGAGGGGTGAGCGGGCCTACGACATTTACTCGCGCCTGCTGAAAGAGAACATCATCTTTCTTGGCACGCCGATAGATGACAATGTCGCCAACCTAGTGATCGCCCAGATGCTGTTTCTGGCTGCGGAAGATCCCGAGCGCGACATTTCTCTGTACCTGAACTCGCCGGGCGGTTCGATAACCGCTGGTTTGGCGATCCTGGACACGATGCGCCTGGTGGAACCGGACATCGTGACCTATTGCCTGGGACAATGCGCGTCCATGGCAGCTGTGCTTTTAGCGTGCGGCACGAAAGGCAAGCGGTTCAGTTTGCCGAATGCGCGCATTTTGATCCACCAGCCTTCGATGAGCGGGTTGGGTGGGCAAGCGGCTGATATCGATATTTATGCGCGTGAGATCCTGCGCATGAGACAGTCGCTAAACGAAATATTGGCTGATGCGACGGGCCAGCCGATCGACAAAATCGCCCGCGACGTTGACCGCGACTACATTCTCGAGCCGGCGGCCGCGTTGGAATATGGAATGATTGATCGGGTTATTTCGAGCCGCCAACCACAACCAGTACCTACTCGATAATCATGACAATTCCAAATTCGGGAGAGAATTTGGAACTGTTAAAGCTACCAGGGTATCTGTAAGTCTCTGAAAGAAAACAGGACAGATACCCCCGTACGTCCCCAAGTAGCTTATTCTGAACGTTTTCTCTCAAGAAGCTATCGTAAAGCCTCTTCGCTGCCGATCTGAAATCAGAGCGTAACGAGCTTGCTTTTTAGTGAAATCGAATTTGGTTTTTGGAAGAATTGTCTCATAAATCCAGCTTGACCAAGACCTTGGAGCTGGGATAGAGTGATGGTTCCGTTACCTTTGAGCTAAACTATAAATGACGCTTATCGCATGATGAAACGATCGCGCCCCACGATAGCCCAAGTTGCTTTACTTCTGATTTTGCCGTTGGGATTCTCTCAAGCTGGTCAGAAAGGTTCGACGTCAGCGGGATTAGCGCTGATGGCGGAGGCTGCGGGTAAGACCTCAGCGCCGGAAAATGCCGGCGGGGAGCCAACCCCAACGATTCCGGTTACAAGCCTCGAGGCAACCACAGACGGCAGTGTCCGAACCGCCCTAGCAGATGAGTGCCTGCGCCTTTCGGATAGCCACTTCAACGCTGGAAGGCAGTTGTACTTTGAAGGTGATCTGGCGGGAGCTCGCCGTGAGTTTGATCAGGCTGTGGACGCACTGCTGAAGGCTCCCGATTCGCTGCCGGACCATGGTCGGATTGAGCGGCGTCTCGACGAGATCTGTAATCTGATCTACCGTTTCGATGTGGAGAAGTTAGGGGCGGGCCAGAACGCTCAGCAAGAGAAAGTGGCTTTCGATGAAGCACCGATCGACGCTATTAGTCAGATGACGTTCGCTGTAGACGAAAAACTTGCTCCTAAACTGCAGAGCGAGCTAACGCAAGTAGCTTCTGGGATTCCGCTTGAGTTGGCGGGGCCCGTTCCGGGATTGATTCACTTCTTTACGGCAACCGATGCTGGTCGGCGCACGTTGTTGGCTGGTTTTCGACGATCTGGACGCTATCGGGCGCTGATCCAAGGCATCTTGGCCGAAGAAGGCGTGCCACAAGAACTAATTTACCTGGCTCAAGCGGAGTCGGGATTTCTTCCTCGCGCCGTATCAAACAAAAATGCCGTTGGGATGTGGCAGTTCATAGCGGACACAGGCGCCAACTATCAATTGAAGCGCTCCGGTGCTTTCGATGAGCGGCTTGATCCGGAGAAGGCAACGCGCGCCGCGGCCCGATTTCTGAAGGCCTTGCATGACCGATATGGAGATTGGTATCTTGCTATGGCAGCCTATAATTGCGGCGCCGGCGCAGTCGATAGGGCCGTAGAGCGGACGGGTTATGCCGATTATTGGGAATTGCTCCGTCGACATGCCCTGCCCCAAGAAACAGCTAACTACGTACCGATTATTTTGGCCATGACGATCATCGCCAAGAACCCCCAGGACTATGGTCTGGATATGGTCGGAATGGATTCACCCCTGGAGTACGATTCGATCCGGTTGACAGCGGCTACGCACGTGGACTTGATCGCTGATGCCACTCTTCAGCCGGTATCTGTCATCCGAGACCTCAATCCATCGCTTTTGGGAAGGCTCGCTCCAGCGGGTTTCCAAGTACACGTGCCCCGCGGGACAGCGTCGGCTACGCAAGAAGCACTTGAAACAGTTCCTGCCAATAGCCGGCATGCATGGCGGCTGCATCATGTATCGACTGGCGATACATTGGTTGCTATCGCAAAAACCTACCATTTGACACCGGACCGCATTGTTGCTGTGAATGGGCGCGCTGACTCAATTGAGGCTGGCGACACACTGCTTATTCCAGCCCTTGATCCAGCGGTACCGGCGCGGTCAGCGAAAGTTCAACGCTTTGCCAAAGGCCGCTATCGGATGGCAGGAATTCAGTCAAGCCGTTCGACGCTTGCACAGCGCGCTAGTCATGTAGCGGCGTCGGGCCGCGTTTCTACCCAAGCTTTACATCGCAAAGCGGCCGTCCGTACGACCGCTTTGCACAGATAACTCACGACGACTCACACAAACTGGCACGAAAGGTAGTAAGTTAAAGCTTGATCGAAAAGATCAAGCTTTTTTGTTGAGAGGTTGCGAAGACGCTTCCTGCGTATGAAATCATTTTGCTTCTCGCAACATCTCGGTGCATAGTAGGATGTGCGAAAGGAGAGAACGCTTTGCCTTTGAATTACTGGCTCAGACCAGAAGATGATGATGACGATTTCGACTACGAAGACGAACACGTCGAGATGGAGTCCGACAAGGACGAATACGAGGAGGACGATGTGGAAGAAGATCTGCCACTGAAAACCGGCCATGAGACGGGCCGGCCCGAGCCAGTGGTTCACGCCACGCATAGTGAAGAATCGCACGGGCATGGGCATGAGCACCACCACACTCATGAGCCGACCGCCGAGGAAGGGCAAGCAGCGTTGGCCTTTGAGGAAACACCACCAGCCAAGCCGCCCGCCAAACCACGAGCCAAGAAGGCAGCACCGAAAGCTGCTCCGCTGCCTGCGGAGCCTGTAGCCAAGCCAGCCGCCGCTTCCGTAAAGAAATCAGCGCCTCCGGCCAAGAAGAAGGCCGTAGTCAAGAAAGCTGCTCCCGTCAAGAAAGCTGGGCCTGCGAAGAAGGCTGCCCCTCTGAAGAAGGCTGCCCCTGTGAAGAAGAAGGCGGCTCCAGCCAAAAAGAACCTTCCGGCTAAGAAGGCGCCAGCCAAAAAAGCAGTCAAGAAAGCCATCAAGAAAGCGCCAGCCAAAAAGGCAATCAAGAAAGCCGTAAAGAAGGCGCCGGCTAAGAAGAAACGCTAGCAAGACAAAACGGAAGGTCTGCGCCCATCAGATCTTCCGTTTTTCAAAAAAGCGGGGAGTTTATTTTGGGCTTTTCACTACCACCGAGCGGCACCGTTCAAACAGGTCCAGCAAAGCTTCGGCGTATTCTTCCGCTGAACGTCCCACTTTCTCCTTTCCGCCAAAACCGGCGGAGGGAATACCCTTGCCGTATCCGGTGGTCACGGCAATGAACTTCATCATCTCGAGCGCTGTGTCGTCCGGGTTTTTGGTGGCGGCGGACTCTGACTTCTCTTCAGCCATTCTGCTTGTTGCTCCTTGTGTCCTTCAAAAACATTCCCCGCATTGTGCCAGGGAAGTTTCTACCTTGATTCTTCCAGCTTACCTTCAATGCCAGTCAGCGCCCGCAGCTTGATACGAAAAATGCGCGGCGGAGCGCAGTCGCATCTGATCGCCGGCGAAGATGGCGAAAACTATGTAGTTAAGTTCACAAACAATCCGCAACATCGTCGCATTCTAATAAACGAGTGGTTGGCGAATGCATTTCTACGCTACTTACAGATCCACGTTCCACAAACAGCGCTCGTCAAAGTAACAGCTTCGTTCTTGGATCAGAACCCGGACGTCTATTTCACCTTAGGTTCCCGCCGCGAACGGCCACTGCCTGGATTGCATTTTGGCTCCAAGATGTCTGTGAACCCCGATAAAGTCGCGGTGTTCGACTTCTTGCCCGAGAAATTGTTAGAGAAAGTCGAGAACCGAGTCGATTTCCTTGGCACGCTTGTGTTCGACAAATGGGTGGGCAATGCGGACTCGCGACAAGCCGTGTTTTTTCGGGCAAAGGCGAAGACATGGACACCACTGAAGGGCGACGCCCCCGCCCGGGTTGGCTTTTTCGCCCAGATGATCGATCATGGGTTCGCGTTTAATGGCCCTCATTGGGAATACAACGACACGCCGCTAAATGGCTTGTATTTCCGTACCTCGGTGTATGAATCGGTGACCTCGCTCGATTCCTTTCAACCCTGGCTCGACATGGTGGCGAACTTTCCGATTGAAGTGATTGACGGGGCGTGGAAAGAGATTCCCCACGAATGGCTCGACCAGGATGAGGATGCCCTAGAAAAACTTTTGGAAGGATTGCTGAAGAGGCGCAGTCTGGTGATCCAACTGATTGAAGATGTGCGCCGCAAACGCGCCAGCGCTTTCCCAAATTGGCGGTAAGCATTTGACATGAACGAAATGTTTTCAGGTATGCGGGACTAAGGCGGAGGTTTTTTCACCATGTCAACAGACGAGTTTGAACGAAGAATTACCAGGCTGACTAAGCGACACGAGGCGCTGACCGAGGCGGTTGAACATATGGCGCGGCAAGGCGAACAGCAGAACGGACCGCTAGACCGAGTTGTCAGCCTAGTGGAGTCGCTGGCATTCATTGTTCCGGAATCGTGAGAAGCACATCGAAAGACTCGAAACTTAGCTTTGCTAAAGTTTTTCACCAAGCCTGTAAATCGCGGGCGATCTCGTCTGCCAATCGATCCGCCGTCACCGGGGCAAGCAAAATTCCATTGCGATAGTGCCCGTAGGCCAAATAGACGTTGCCAGACTGCCATCGTCCCAACTGTAACCTCGCGCTTCCCGGACGAAAACCGCTCCAAGTCTCCGTCGGCGTCGTCTCACGCAGATGCGGCATGACGAAACCGGCAGCCTCGGTCAGCAGTGAAACAACCCGCTGATCAATTTGACGGTCAAATCCGACGTGCTCCACAGAGGCACCCGCGATCAAGAACCCGCTATTACGCTGCATCAGGTAAGTGTGGCCGTGCCGGATGATTGTATGGCAAATTTGGCTGGGCTGCTGATAGCCCACAAGGTGGCCCTTTACCGGAGACGAAGCTGGCACGGGCGTTGGAGCCACGTTAATCGATCCACTCCAAGCGCCTGCCGCAATCAAAGCCGCTCGATGCGTCTCCGAGCCCCGGCCAGTCGTAATAGCAACGTCGCGCCCCCGGTCTTCAATCGTCGACACTGCGCAATTCTGCACCAGACGAACTCCCAGATTGCGGCAGATGGCACATAAGGCAATCACTGCCTCACGTGGGTTAACCAGTCCATCTCCAGGATAAAAGCGAGCGCCGACCAGCCCTTCCTTGCGAATCCGCGGCCAAAACGCAGCGACTCGTGCCAGAGTCACCGCCTTGGATTCGATTCCGATGAGCGTTTGCCGCGTTGCTCGCGCCTCAAGCGCAGCCAGTTCTTCCGCTGAGTAGGCCAAGTCGACAGCACCCAACTCCTGAAAATCAACCGGCAATCCAGAAGCCTGCGTGAGTTCACGAATGAAAGCAGGATAAAGTCGACGCGACTCGATCGCCAGCGTGGCGAGCTCCGAAACTTCATCGATCTCCCCACCCGGCGCCAACATGCCGGCGCCCGCCCAACTGGCCTCTCCGCCCATTGTGCTTTGATCGAAAACTGCGACCGCGAAGCCGCGCTGCGCCAAACGCCAAGCGGTAGCCAACCCAATAATCCCGCCGCCCGCAATCGCAATGGAGGGAGACGCGCTCAAGCTGTTTCCCGAACAGCCTCCGCTTCAGTATTGGCTTGTTTGACGACATCGAGAAACGCTTTGGCGGCATGGCTCAGGGCGCGGCGAGCCGGATAAACCAGCCTTATTTTGCGTTCCACGTTCAGCTCGTTTACCCGAATTTCGCGGAGCAATTCCTGTTTGAGTTCTTGTTCGACGCACATCCGCGGCAGAAACGCTACGCCCTCATTGTCCTGAACCAACCGCCGAATGGTTTCCACGGTGGGCATTTCGACGTCCATGTTTAATGGCACCTTGTGACGCTGAAACTCGCGAATGACGGTTTCGCGGTAGGGCGAAATCACATTGTGAGCAATGAAGGTTTCCATGTGAAGCTCGGCTATCGAAACCTCGGTACGCTTAGCAAAACGGTGTTGTGGAGAAACGATGAGCGTCAAGCGATCGGTATAGATGATCTGCGTAAGAAGATGCTCGTCACCCGGATCGTAGCTGATCACACCCAATTCGAGTTCCCCATCGAGAAGTTGCGAAGGAATTTTGCTCGACTCCGACCGCCTCACCTGCACTTTAATCTTTGGAAATAGTCGCCGGTACTGCTCGATGTGTTGGATGAGATACAGTGTCGTAGATTCATTCGCCCCTATCGCAAGACGACCTGCATAATTATCTTTAAGTTCCCGTAAAGAGTTTTCCAGGTCTGCTTCAAGGTTCTGGAATCGCTTCGCATATTCCAAAACAACTCGCCCAGCGTCAGTCAATAAAAGCTCGCGTCCAGATCTATCGATGAGCTTCTCTTTGAGGTCGCTCTCTAAACGCTGGATTGCAATAGAAATAGCTGGCTGCGTACGCAACAGCTTTTCGCCAGCCCTGGAGAAACTGCGCTCCGTTGCCACTGTCAAAAATACTTTAAGGGGATAGAGTTCCATTAACGCCCACCACGTTGAGCGCTTATGGCATCATTATAACTAATGCTAGGTGAGAATACTATAAATTTGCATAATCTTTGTTTGTGACATTAGGATATAGGTCAGGAGACGAAAGCCGTGAGCCGAGTTTACATTTTCGACACCACTTTGCGCGATGGAGAGCAGTCGCCAGGTTGCAGCATGACCATGTCCGAGAAGCTGAAAATGGCTGAGGCGCTGGTGGATTTAGGTGTGGACATACTCGAAGCCGGCTTTCCGATTGCCTCCGATGGCGACTTTGAAGCCGTCGACGCGGTGAGTCGCCGCTATCCGTGGGTGCAAGTAGCGGCTTTGGCCCGTGCCTGCACAATGGATGTCGAGCGCGCCGCCAAAGCTTTGCAACACGCCAAACGTCCTCGCATTCACACTTTCATAGCTACCAGCGACATCCACTTGGAACACAAACTGCGGAAGACTCGCCAACAAGTTCTCGACGAAGCCACAGCCGCTGTGGCGCTGGCTCGGAGTTATACCGACGACGTAGAATTCTCCGCCGAAGACGCTACGCGCACCGATCCCGATTACTTGGAACAAGTCAGCCGCGCCGTTGTGGAAGCCGGCGCGCGCACCGTCAACTTACCCGACACCGTTGGATTTTCTCTACCCGACGAATATGCGGAGTTGATCGGCCGCATGGTCAAAGCTCTTGGCGACCGCGCCATTATCAGTGTTCACTGCCATGACGATATGGGCTTAGCCGTTGCGAATTCTCTGGCAGCAGTGAAAGCAGGCGCACGCCAAATCGAATGCACCATTAACGGAATCGGCGAAAGGGCGGGGAACGCAGCACTGGAAGAAGTCGTCACAGCCATGAAAGTTCGACCCGATCGTCTGCCGTTCGAAACAAAAATCCACAGCGAAAAGCTGTTCCCTACCAGCCAGCTGCTGACCCAGTTCATAACCTTCGGCCCGCAGCCGAATAAGGCGATTGTTGGCGAAAATGCCTTTGCGCATGAAGCTGGCATCCATCAAGACGGCTATCTGAAGAACCCTGCGACTTACGAAATTGTTAGTCCCGCGAGCGTCGGAGTGCCCAACAGCCGGTTAGTGTTAGGGAAACATAGCGGACGGCATGCACTTAAGGATCGCGCCCATACGTTGGGTTATGAACTAACCCACGAAGAGTTGGACGAGGTCTACACCAAGTTCACGCATTTGGCGGACAATAAGAAAGGCCTGCGAAACGACGAGATCCTGGCGCTGATCAAGAGTGTAAAGGCGCAATCTGTGCCGGCGGGCGCAACGAAATAATCTGCATGAATTTATCTATTTTGACTTTGCCCGGCGACGGAATCGGTGTCGAGGTAACTCGCGAAGCGGTTAAGGTGCTGCAGCATGTGGCAGCACGTTATAGCCACACGCTTTCGATCAGCGAAGGATTGTTAGGCGGAATCGCGATTCATAAAACAGGCAATCCTTTTCCCGACGACACGCGTGATCTAGCGATGAAGGCGGATGCCACACTGATGGGCGCGGTTGGTTTGCCGGAATTTGACAATGCCCCGCCCGAGAAGCGGCCCGAACGTGGATTGCTCGGTATCCGGAAGGCACTCGGCGTTTATGCGAACCTGCGGCCTGTGCGCTCCTACAAAGCACTTGTGGATTCGTCGCCGCTCAAGAACGAGCTCGTCGATGGCACGGACATGATCATCGTGCGCGAACTGACCGGCGGGCTCTACTACGGCACCCCCCGCGGTATTTCCGGCAGCGGACCGGAAGAGCGTGCGGTCAACACCATGGTCTACACGCGCGCCGAAATCGAGCGCGTTACCCACATGGCCTTTGAACTCGCGCGCAAGCGCCGCAAGAAAGTAACCAGCGTCGACAAATCGAACGTGCTCGAAAATTCTCAGCTTTGGCGCAAAGTGGTTGTCGAAGTCGCCGCTGGGTATCCCGATGTCGCGCTCGATCACATGCTGGTCGATAACTGCGCGATGCAATTAGTCCTGAATCCAAAGCGTTTCGATATCGTGCTCACAGAGAACTTATTCGGAGATATTCTAAGTGATGAAGGCGCAGTGCTGGCGGGCTCGATTGGAATGCTGCCGTCTGCCTCGATCGGTGGTAAACGGCCTTCTGGCGCTTGGGTCGGGTTATATGAGCCAGTGCATGGCTCGGCGCCGGATATTGCTGGACAAAACAAGGCTAATCCGTTGGGCGCCATCGGCTCGGTCGGAGCAATGTTGGAGTACAGCTTCGGGCTCATCGACGAAGCACAAGCCGTTTATTCGGCGATGGAAGATGTTTTGAATAGCGGGCACGTCACCGCCGATCTGCGGCCTGCCGGGAAGCCTGCCAGCACGAGCGAAGTGGGCGACGCAGTGTGCGAAGCGCTGACAGCGCGTATCGCGGTTTGAAAGGATTTATGCAGCGCACGATTATCGAAAAGGTGTGGGATAACCACGTCGTAGCGGAGCGGGCCGGGACACCCACACTCCTTTATGTCGACTTGCACCTGGTGCACGAAGTGACTTCGCCGCAAGCATTTTCCGGCTTGCGTGAGCGCGCTATCAAAGTTCGCCGGCCCGATCTGACCATTGGAACTACCGACCACAGTATTCCGACGCACGACCGTTCGTTGCCCATCGTGGACAAGATCGCCGAAGCGCAGATCACTCAGTTCGAGAAAAACTGCCGCGATTTCGGCATCCCGTTTTACGGTCCGCATAGCTCGAAACAGGGCATCGTACACGTTATCGGACCTGAGCAAGGTTTAACGCAACCCGGTATGACCGTCGTTTGCGGCGATAGCCACACGGCTACTCACGGCGCGTTCGGTGCTCTTGCCTTCGGTATCGGCACTAGCCAAGTCGAACATGTGCTGGCGACACAGTGCCTATTGCAAAGCCGTTCGCTTACGTATGAAGTCCGCGTTGAAGGCGCGCTGCGGCCGGGCGTAGGCGCGAAAGACATCATTCTGAATTTGATTTCGCGCATCGGCATTGGCGGCGGCAACGGCTGCGTGTTTGAATATACCGGTTCGGCCATTCGCGCGCTTTCCATGGAAGAGCGCATGACCATTTGCAACATGTCGATTGAAGGCGGCGCGCGCGCAGGCTTGGTTGCGCCCGACGACACAACGTATCAATATCTATCCGGCCGCCCTGCTGCGCCGAAAGGGGCTGATTGGGACAAAGCTTTGAGCCTCTGGCGGAAACTCCCAACAGACGAGGGCGCAAAATACGACAAGACGATCCACATCGACGCCAATTCGCTGGAGCCGATGATTACCTTCGGCACCAATCCCGGTATGGGGATCGGCATTACGCAAGCTGTACCAGATCCTTCATCAATTGGCGATCCCGTCGAGCGCGACACTCTTGGGAAAGCCCTACGCTATATGGATCTCCCCGCTGGCAAGAGCTTGCTCGGTCATCCCATCAATGTGGTCTTTATCGGCAGCTGCACCAACTCCCGCATATCGGATTTACGCGCCGCAGCCAGCGTGTTCAAAGGCCGCAAAGTGAATCCGAACGTCCGCGTGATGGTGGTTCCCGGCTCGCAGCTTGTGAAGCAGCAGGCGCAAACCGAAGGCCTCGACCGCATCTTCAAAGAAGCCGGCGCCGATTGGCGTGAAGCCGGCTGCTCCATGTGCATCGCCATGAACGGCGATCAGCTGGCTCCCGGCGAATACAGCGTCTCCACCAGCAACCGCAATTTCGAAGGTCGCCAAGGCAAAGGCGGCCGCACCTTCCTGGCCAGTCCATTGACAGCCGCAGCCTCCGCAATCACCGGCGTTGTAACCGATGTGAGGACATTACTCTAGCCGAGCCGAAACAAAAATGGAAAAAGTAACCACCTTCACCAGCCGCCTCGCGCCGCTTGCCATCGACAATATCGATACCGATCAAATCATCCCCGCGCGTTTTCTAAAGACAACTTCGAAAATTGGCCTCGGCGATCAGCTCTTCTGCGACTGGCGCTACGACGCCGAAGGCAAACCCAAGCCCGACTTCATCCTTAATAAGCCTGAAGGTAAAGCCGCGCACGTCTTGCTGGCAGGCGATAACTTCGGTTGCGGCAGTTCCCGCGAACACGCGCCATGGGCCTTAACGCAGTACGGTTTCAAAGCCGTCATCAGCACCTCTTTCGCCGATATCTTCAAAGGCAACTCCGCGAAAAACTCGTTGCTCACCATCGCAATTCCGCCCGCTGCCCACAAAGTCCTGTTCGCCGCCTTGGCTGCTGATCCGGCCGCGACAGTTACCGTCGATCTAGCCCAGCAGAAACTAACTCTACCGGATGGTTCAGCCGTAACGTTCCCCGTCGATGAATTTGCTAAGCAATGCATGTTAAACGGGGTCGACGAACTCGGCTACATCCTCCAACAAGAAGATGCCATAAAAGCCTACGAGTCCAAACGGACGCTCAGCGTAGACACAACCGTGGCGGCATAGATGGTTTCCGTTCGCCAGCTCTTGCGCTATCAGCTCGACTTCACCAGTTGGGCGAACGATCGCGTACTCACGGCGGCTGCCGGGCTGACCCCCGAAGAACTGCGGCAGGATTTCAAAACCTCCGACAAAAGCATCCTCGGAACGCTGGCTCACTGTTATCGAGCCGAACGCATTTGGATAAAGCGTCTGCAAGGTGAAAAGGCCGATTTCAAAGTTGAAGGCGACGACACCCTCGGCGCCCTCCAACACAACTGGCCGGCCCTGCAAGGCGCCTGGGCCGATTGGGCGCGATCCCTAACAGACGAAAGCGCCGTCGCCGACTTCAGCTATTCCGACCTAAAAGGCAACCCGTACGCGCAGCCCACTTGGACCATCGTGATGCATGTGGTGAATCATTCCACTCACCACCGCGGCCAAGCGGTCGGCTTCATTCGCGCACTTGGCTACACGCCTCCGAACGTGGATCTAATCACTTTTTCACGACAAAGAATGTAGTACGCTAATCAGGATAGCTCTCATCCTGTAGCTCATCCGCCACGTAAATCTCCGATTCAATCCCTAGTTCTAAACGCCCTGCTTCCGAGGATCAGTCCGCCCAGCTTGCGGACCAGGTATAGACCGCTCGTTCCATTTACTCGGGAGGGCCTGATAATCCAGAACATCCTCAGCTTCGCGGTTCAGTTGTTCAAAGTGCTTCTCTAGAATGGCACAATCCTTCGACTTGCTTACCCTTTTCGCGGCTTGCGCAAGATAAAACCTTGCCGCGCGTTCCAGGAATGCCGACCGATTGCTAAGTTGGCAGTCAATCTCCTTTAAAAGGCTGCTCGGAAGTGTGACCGATGTCTTGACCCGCATACTACTAAAATAACCACCAACGGTCATGAAGACGCAAAAACATCTTCGGCTGCACCGGACCCGCATCACTACTTCACTTTTTTGGCTTAGGAGCGCGGGGCTTAAATTGGTCGGCTCGCTTTTCGGCTTCAGCTATCCGGTCGGCAGGCAGGGCAGCGCGGTATTGCAGCAGATCGGGCGATACCTCTTTAAGTCCGCTTTTTTCGGCGAGGAGAACCCATTCCAGCGCGCCTACTTGATCCTGTTTGCCGGCCGCGCCGGTCCATAGCAGCTTCGCTAATCGATATTGCGCAACCGCCGTGCCTTGTTCGGCGCTTTTGCGATACCACTTCAAAGCCTGCGGCAAGTCTTGTGGTGCGCCTTCCCCTAATTCAGAGGCAACTCCCAAAGCGAACTCCGCCTCCGCCAAATCTCTCTCGGCGGCACGAGTAAATAATTTAAGCGCCATGGCCTGATCGCGTGCCACACCGACGCCGCTGCGATACAGCCTACCAAGTTCATACTCGCCCTCCGCGTCGCCGTGAAAGGCCGCACGGTCAAATAACTCAGCGGCTTTGGCATTGTCGACAGGAGTGCCGGTACCAAGAAGATAGAACTGGCCCAGTTTTGTTTCGGCGGGTCCGAAATCCAACGCCGCTGCCCTTTGCATGGTTTGAAAAGCCGCTTTCGGATTGGCTTTCCCGTCCAGGTCGCCGCGCAGTTGATGAAGAGCGGTATTGGCAAGCGCGCGGGCGTTTTCCTCGCGCGCCAACTCTGGGCTGCCGTTGCAGTTCGGGGTGCAGAGTCGGAAACTGACTTCTACTTGCGCCTTTACAGCCACCGGCGCACCGTCCCTGGTTCCTGGTTTGAAACACCATTTGGACACCGCCTCGATGGCCTTTTCGTCTAGCCCCGAGCCCAGCGGACTAACCACTTTAATGTTTTGCGGAACGCCGTCTGGACCAACAACGATGGATAGCAGGACATTTCCCGATAGCTTCTTCTCTCTGGCTTCGTTGGTATATTCCGGCTCGCGCTTGCTGATCAGGGAGGGCGAAGTGGCGTTGCCCGAAGCGGGGAACGCCGCCGCTTTTTCCCCGTCGTTGAGTAGTCTGAAGTTGACGTTGACTTGCGCCTTAACGGCAACAGGTACACCGTCTTTCATGCCCGGCTTGAAGCGCCATTGCGATACCGCTTCGATCGCTTTTTCATCCAAACCCTCGCCAAGTCCTTTGACGATTTGAATGTCAGATGGCACACCGTCAACACCGACTATAAGTGATACGAGCACGCTGCCAGAAAGTTTATCGGCTAGGGCCTCCGCGCTGTAACTTGGCTCAACTTTACTGATCAACTGGGGCGGGGCGGTTTTGGTATCGTTTTGGGCGAACGAGCAAACGACGGAAAGCAGCATGAACAAAATGAGAGACCGCATATGGCTCCTATCAGCCTAGTCAACGTGCAGGATGCGAGTCAAGCCGGGATAACATTCGTATCATCCACAGATGATCAGCCCACCGAATCTTTTCTTTCGCGTAGGACGATTCGCCATTTCGGCACATTTCGTATTCGAGTCGCTGGCCTATGCCGTCGGCTTTGCTTGGTATCGGTGGGACCGGCGCCGATTTGGCGACGCGATTGAGCGGCGTGACCGCAACTCGGTGATTGTGGCAGCAGTGCTGGGCGCGGCTATCGGCAGCAAGTTACTGGCTGGGATGGAAGATCCCAGAGCATTGGTGGATGATCCTTGGGCCGTGTTGCTCGGCGGCAAAACCATGGTAGGCGGTTTGCTGGGAGGAACGATAGCTGTCGAATGGGTTAAGCGAAGAGTGGGAATCAAGCGCCGAACGGGAGATCTTTTTGCCATTCCTATGGCCGTGGCCATCGCGATTGGCAGGATCGGCTGCTTCTTCTCGGGATTGGGCGATCACACGTATGGCTCTGCGACGAAGCTGCCCTGGGGTATGGATTTTGGCGATGGGATTGCACGTCATCCAGCGCAGCTCTATGAGATCGCTTTTTTGTTGACGCTGGCTGTTGTGCTCGCGTGGCTCCGCAAGCGTTTGCCGCCGAACGGTGAATTGTTTCGTATCTTTCTACTCAGTTATCTTAGTTGGCGGCTGATCATCGATTTCCTGAAACCGGAGCCAACACTATTCGGGTTCTCGGCCATACAATGGGCTTGCGCGCTTGCTCTGCTATTCTACGCACGCGACACGATACGAATGTTTTCTGATCGGAGACAAGTACAATTGCATGGCTGACCGCGAGCGTCCTTATCTGTTTTATGACATAGCTGTATCCATTTGCTCGGTTTGCTTCCGCAAGATCGAAGCCAAAATTGTCTTTGAAGACGGCCGCGTGTACATGCTGAAACGCTGCCGGCAGCATGGCGGCGAGCGAGTACTGGTAGCAGATGATGTGGCGTACTATCGGCGCTGCCGCGAAGTATTCTTAAAGCCACCGGAGATGCCCAATCGCTACAACACGCCGGTGCATTGGGGTTGCCCTTACGATTGCGGTCTTTGCACCGACCATGAGCAGCACTCTTGTTTGACTTTGATTGAAGTCACCGACTTCTGCAATTTGCGTTGTCCGATCTGCTACGCGGCGAGTGGACCCGAACGCTTGCAGCATCGGGATTTGGCGACGATCGAGAAGATGCTCGACGCAGTAGTGGCGAATGAGCGGCGGCCAGACGTGGTGCAAATTTCGGGCGGTGAACCGACGTTACATCCGGAGTTCTTCCGCATTCTAGATGCGGCACGAGCACGACCGATTCAGCATTTGATGGTCAACACCAATGGCCTGCGGATCGCTTCCGATCCGGCATTTGCAGAACAATTGGCGCGCTACATGCCCGGTTTCGAATTATATTTGCAATTCGATTCATTCGAGGAGGGTCCATTGCGCGAACTGCGCGGAGTGGACTTGCGAAGTGTGCGGAAGAATGCGCTGGCGCGCTTGAACGACTTGGAAATTTCGACCACGCTAGTGGTGACCGTAAAGCGCGGTTCGAACGACCACGAACTGGGAAAGATCATTGAATATGCGGTGAAGCAGCCGTGTGTGAGAGGTGTGGTGTTTCAACCGGTACAAGTCGCTGGCCGGGTAGAAGGTTTTGACGCTGCTCACGACCGCCTCACACTTACCGAAGTGCGGCGACGCATTCTGGAACAAACGAAGTTGTTTCGAGAGGAAGATATCATTCCCGTGCCGTGTCATCCTGATTCGCTGGCCATGGGTTATGCACTGAAGATCGGTGGCGAGATCACGCCGTTGACTGGCTTGATCGATCCGGAATTGTTGATCAACGGAGGGCGCAATACGATTGTGTTCGAAGCGGATGAGTCGCTGCAGAAAGCGGTTTTCAAGACCTTTTCTACGAACCATTCGCCGGAATCGGCCAGCACGACGCTGCGCGATTTGCTGTGCTGTTTGCCGAAGGTTGATGCGCCGGAAGGAATCGGCTATCAGAATGTGTTTCGCGTATTGATCATGCAGTTCATCGATGCGCATTCCTTCGACGTGCGGTCTGTCAAAAAGACGTGCGTGCATATCGCTCATCCAGATGGAAAGAGGTTAATTCCGTTCGACACTTACAACCTGTTTTACCGGGATGAGTTGGAGGAGACACGACTCAGGCCACTACGGGAAGAGGTGCGGCGTGGATGAAGAAATGACGGATAAGGGGTCTTTAGGCCGGGGAGTGCTGGTGGCGGGCGGCGTGAATCTTGCCGCTCTGATTATCGGAATCGTCACACTGATGGGAGGAGTTGGAATCGTAATTATTATGGGCTTCGGACTATTACAGACTCTCTGGTTGCTGCCCTTCTATTTGAAATTCTCCCACAAAGGTGAAAGTGAAACATGCAAGGGCATTCTTTTGGGTGGCGGGTTGACCGTGCTGCTGAGCGTAGCTTGCTGGTCCAAGTTCAACTTGAGCAACATGCATTAGCAGCCCCCCAGATTCAGCGCTGGTTCGCCTTCAAGACCTTTTTGCGAAGGCGAATAGCCTTCGGCGTCACTTCGACGAACTCATCCTCCTGAATGAATTCGATAGCTTGTTCGAGATTCAGAAGCTTTGGAGGAATAAGGCGGATGGCTTCGTCGGAACTGGAAGCCCGCATGTTTGTGAGCTTCTTTTCCTTGACGATATTTACGTCGAGATCGCTGTTGCGAGCGTTTTCGCCGATGATCATGCCTTCATAGACTTCGGTTTGCGGGGAGATGAAGATGACGCCGCGTTCCTGCATATTGAAGATAGCAAAGGTTGTGGCAAAGCCGGCGCGATCGGAAACCAGCGAACCGGTAGGACGCATTTCAATCTCGCCTTGCCACTCGATGTAGCCGTGGAACAGTGAGTTCATGATCGCCATGCCCCTGGTGTCGGTCAGCATTTCGCTACGCATGCCGATCAGACCGCGCGAAGGCACAGTAAATTCCAACCGCACGCGGCCAGAGCCGTGATTGACCATCTTCACCATTTTGCCCTTGCGGGGACCCATTTTTTCGATGACGACGCCGATAAATTCTTCGGGGCAATCGATGGTGAGCATTTCCAGCGGCTCATGCAGTTTACCGTCGATCATTCTTGTTAATATTTCGGGCTTGCCGACTTGCAGTTCATAACCTTCGCGGCGCATCATCTCAATCAGAATGGCCAGTTGCAGCTCGCCGCGGCCCATCACCTTGAAGGCATCGGGGCCGCCTGCTTCTTCCACGCGAATGGAGACGTTGGTTAATAATTCTCTATCGAGACGGTCGCGCAGGTTGCGCGAGGTAACGTATTGCCCTTCCCTGCCCGCGAACGGAGAGTTGTTAATGGTAAAAGTCATCGCGATGGTGGGCTCGTCGATTTGAATCTGCGCGAGCGGCATCGGCGTTTCGGCACTGGTGACGGTTTCACCAATGGTAATTCCTTCCACACCGGCAATAGCCAGGATGTCGCCCGTTTTACCCACCGTTTCATCAACGCGCTTCAAGCCTTCAAAGGAATAAAGCTTGGTGATGCGCGTCTTGTGCATGGTTCCATCGAGTTTGACAATGGCTACTTCGTCGCCGTGCCGCAAAGTGCCGTTAAAGACCCGGCCAATCGCTAAGCGGCCAAGATACTCGCTGTAGTCAAGATTGGCGACCAACAATTGCAGCACAGCATCCGGGTTGCCTTGGGGTGGAGGGATTTTATTGACGATTGCTTCGAATAGAACTTCGAGAGTTTCGCCCGGCCCGTCCGGATCTAGCTTTGCGATACCGGCTTTCGCGTTGGTGTAAATAACCGGAAAATCCAGTTGATCTTCGGTTGCGTCGAGGTCGATGAAGAGGTCGTAGACTTCATTCAAAACTTCTTGAATGCGCGCGTCGGGGCGGTCGATTTTATTGATGACAACCACCGGCGGCAGCTTTGCTTCCAGCGCTTTCATGAGAACGTAGCGCGTTTGGGGAAGTGGACCCTCGCTAGCGTCAACGAGGAGCATGACACCATCCACGATCTTCAGAGCGCGTTCGACTTCGCCGCCGAAATCGCTGTGACCCGGCGTATCGACTATGTTGATTTTGGTGCCGTGATACCGGACACCGGTGGTCTTGGCGAGAATCGTGATGCCGCGTTCCCGTTCCAGATCGTTGGAATCCATGACGCGTTCAGTTACTGCTTCATTCGCCCGAAAGATACCGCTTTGCCGTAAAAGCGCATCTACTAAAGTCGTTTTTCCGTGGTCAACGTGCGCAATAATAGCAATGTTGCGCGTGTTGCGTGATTCATTATCAGATGCCATTAGTAACCTTCATGGTCTCATGAGCGCGCATGGATACTTATTGCGGCGTCCAATTGTGCGAACCTTAGAGCACCATGGCGTCTGAAGAATCGTTGCCCGTAGTCGTGATCGTGGGACGCCCCAACGTTGGCAAGTCTACACTTTTTAACGCGATTGTAGGACAACGGCGCTCGATCGTCGGCGACGAGCCTGGCATCACACGCGACCGCATTTATGGCGAGGCGGAATACCGCGGCAAGCGTTTTGGCATGATTGACACGGGCGGAATTATCCCCAACGATGATGCATTGATTCCGACCGAGATCCTCAAACAAGCGCATGTGGCGCTGGATATGGCGTCGCACATCTTGTTTGTGATCGACGGAAGAACAGAGATCACGTCGGCCGATCGCGATTTGGCGAAGTTACTGCGTGCCTTGAGTAAGCCATTAACACTCGTGGTGAATAAGATCGACGTGAAGGCACGTGAGAATTTAGTGCACGAATTCTATTCGCTGGGTTTGGGAGATCCGGCGGCGGTCTCGGCGGAGCACAGGTTAGGCATCGAAGAGTTACTCGAAAAAGTAACCGATCCCTTCCCGAAATTTGATCCCGACGCGGAACAGGCCGAGACCGATCCGCAACAGAAGCGCATTAAAGTAGCGATCATTGGACGGCCGAACGTCGGCAAATCTACCCTGTTGAACGCGTTGGTCGGTTCCGAGCGCGCGATTGTTTCGCCGGTAGCGGGAACGACCCGCGATGCGGTGGATGAATCGGTACAAGACGGCAACACGAATTACCGCTTTGTGGACACGGCGGGCATTCGGCGTAAGGGCAAGACATTTGAGATGACGGAGAAGTTGGCCGTCATCATGGCGCGGCGCAACATTCGCATGGCGAACGTGGTGTTAATCGTGATTGATGCGGCGGAAGGCGTGGTGGGCGCGGATGCGACAATTGCCGGCTACGCGCATGAAGAAGGGCGCGCGGTGATCATTGTGGTGAACAAGTGGGACAAGATGACGGACGAGAAGGGCAGGCGTGCGTTCACCGAAGACGTGCGCGACAAGCTGAAGTTTTTGGAATATGCGCCCGTGATCTTCGCTTCCGCGAAAAATGGCGAGGGAATACGGAAGATGTTTACCACCATCCGGCGCTGTTTCGATGAGGCGTCGAAGCGAGTAACGACAGGTGAGCTGAACCGGTTTATGGAAACTGTGGAGTTTGACGGCGACGTGAAGGTGAAGTATCTGACGCAGACATCGATTCGACCGCCAACGTTTGTGGCGTTCACGGATAAGAAGGAGCTGCATTTTTCGACCGAGCGTTTCTTGGTGAACCGGTTGCGGGAGCGGTTTGGTTTTGAGGGAACTCCGGTGGTGATTAAGACGAGAACGAGCGAACGGAAGTAGCTAAGTACAGCGTTTCAGAAGTACACTAACGTATTTTTTGGGGGCATCCTGTTACGTTATTGGGGCAGATTGAGGTTGGCAAGCAGCTCGCTCAAGTCTTACCGATTGAACTTCCATTCGAGTCAAGGAGCCGTTCGGCGAGAGTGTTGAGGTCTGGGAAGTCGTTAGGTGTCAGAACCTTCCGCTGGACAATGGAGAAGTAGATCTCGACTTGGTTCAGCCAGCTGGGCATGGATGGGAGCGTGAACGACGAGATCTGGGGGAAAAAATCCGGGGTCGACCCGGACGAGAGCGTTCTTCTAAACCGGGGCTGAATCCTTCGGCAGCCAGCAGAATCATCTTGGCGCGCTGAACCTGAAAATACGGTAACGTATACTTGCCAGCGCGCCTTTCGAGTTGCTCCAACTCGGCGGACGACAAGCGAATCTCGTACCCACTCATTCTGGGCATAAAAAGGCAACTGATACGACGATGGCACAACGAAAGGCGGAGTTCAAGCCGAGATTAATACATTAGCGTATTTATTAAGCAGTGTACTAAGCTAGCGATTCGATAAGAAGAAAGACCGCTCGTAAATCAACCATTGAAGAGGCAAATCGCAAGAACCGGCTACTGAAGCTGTTTCGTCTGAAGTGAGCGTTCCGACGCTGTGAGATCATCGCACTGATTGACGCATGGACTCGCTCTTAGCTGAATTGTGGGCACACGGATACCGCGTGCTCTTCATCCTCGTGCTGGCGGAAACTTTCGGGTTTCCGGTGCCGGCAGCGGTCGCGTTGTTTGTGGCGGGGGCGGCCACGGCGCATGGTTTGCTCAGCATCCCGGCCACCTTAGCTTGCGGCATGCTAGCGATGCTGGTTGGCGATTCGGTAATGTATGTGCTCGGGCGCTATACCGGCTGGTGGCTGCTGGGTATTCTCTGCCGCTTGTCGCTAAATCCGGAGTCTTGCATTTTGCGGTCGGCTGATGCGTTCTTCAAACGCGGCCGGACGCTGCTGATGTTCGCAAAGTTCGTACCGGGCATTAACACGCTGGCGCCCCCAATGGCGGGCAGTATGCAGATGCGCTTTTTCCTGTTCCTGCGTTACGACTTTGTGGGCACGCTGCTTTACAACGGCGCATACTTGCTGGCGGGCGTGCTCTTCAGCGGGGCGCTGGACGCCATCACAAAGGGATACCGCACTTTTAATCGCGCATTGAGTTGGATTCTGATTATCGCGGTCGTGGTGTATGCTGCCCTGCAGATTTGGTTCTGGGTACGGGCGAAGGCGCTGCGCTACGCACCCACGATTGAGGTAGATGAAGCGGTGGCGGATTTGGCAGCGGGGCGGGCGGTGGTTTATGACGTGCGCAGCCATGGTTACTACGATGCGCGAACGATGCGCATTCAGGGGTCGAAACGGTTGGATCCGAATGCCTTTCATCAGTGGCATCAGCAGGTGCCGAGCGGCATTCATATCTATCTGTATTGCACTTGCGTCAGAGAAGCGACCAGTGCGCGCGTAGCCCTTCTGTTACTAGAGCAGGGTGTGGCGTGCCGCGTCATTCGCGGTGGGTTGAAAAAGTGGAAGGCGGCGGGGTTGCCATTGGAGCGCGTGCCTTTAGAAGAAGTGGCGGATTTGCCGGTATTTGCTTAGCGCACAACGCGGCCGCGCATGTCGCCTTACTTGGCGGTGACTACCTTGGAAGCGATATTGTCGTTTTCGTCGTAGACGCGGATGGAGACCATCTGACCGGAATTGGCAGTGATGGTGTAATCGAGAGACTGCGAGTCAGTCACTAGATTGTCCGGGAGAAGAGTGACCCAGTCGCCGCCGTCGATCGAGTATTCAGCTTTGTCGATCCAACTCAGGGCGTCTTTGGCGTTAAATTTGACCACCTTGCCGCTTACCGAGTTTATGGTAATCACCGGCGGCGTGTTGTCGATGGTAAAGCTTTCGCTTTCGCGAGAACTGCTGAGCACCTCAGTCGGCGTGTTGCTGGGCGCATCGTTCGCGGTGATGCGTACCACGTATTTGCCATCGGGGAACGAGGCTGAGTCAAATGCGTAGTAGCGGTCGAGCAGCTTATCCTTCAGCACACGCCATACCGAATCGTTTTCGGCACGGAGTTCGACCTTGAAGCTGAGCGTGTCGCCGTTGGGATCGGTAGCGTTCCAGCGAACGGTAACGAAACCTTTGTTGTATTGGAGAGTGGCCGCACCCGCCGCCACTTCCAGGCTCGCAGTGGAGGAGCGCTTCTGTCCCACCGCAGGAAGAGAAATGGACGTGGGCGATCCCGAAGGCTGGATGGATCGCTCGAGCAGTTGGTTGCTGGGCGTTTCGCGGTAATTGAACGGCGCAATTTCAATCTGCTGGACCTTGGGTGCGACGTTCTTCGGCAGGAAAGCGATATCGACGCTGCTCAATTCCGGCGACTCTCCGCCGGCTGCTTTGCTCAGGGTCAAACGATATTGAAGAAAACGCGCAGGCTGAGAATGAATTTGACCACCCAGTTCGGAGACATCCACTTTGCTCCAACCGGTCCAATTGCTTTCCGGGTGATTGACGTTGCCGCTGCGAGTTTCAATTGCAATCGAACCGCCATGGGGAATGGAGGTAATGTGAATCTTGCCCCAGGTAGCAAATTCGTTAGCGTCGAGCACCTCGCTTTCGAGAGTACCGGTGGGCTCAATACCCGGACCGATCGAGTAGAGATTGCCTACATTGCCCGTTGTCGCGTAGATGACGCCGTTCTTTCCCTCTAAGAAAGAAGTGAGTTGCGTGGGAGGAACGTCAAGCAGGCTGGTGGAGATCTGGTCTGAGTCGATGCGGTGAATGACACCTTTGTTGCCGGTGCCAACCAGTGGCCGGCCTTGGGCATCAAAGGCAATCGCGTAGACAACGTCCGAAGCCGAGCCCCAAAGCTTTTCGGCGAAACCATCTTTCTCAATGCGGTAAACCTCCGAACCTCCCGCGACTGAGGCGCTCAACGAATTGACGGGCGGCGGCAGACTGGCGGGTGCAGCGATGGCGTGAGGTGCTGCTGTCAGGGAAGTGGAGGCGGCACTCCCAGGGGCAGCAGGCGTGACGGGAGTAACGACCAGTCCACCGCCAGAAGGTTTGTTGCCGACCGCGCCGGCATAGATCACGCCGTTACGCTCGGCCACGGCGGTGACTTCCCGTTTGTTAGCTTGATACAGAACGTAGCCTTTGCCTGCGGGACTAACGCGCAGGATAAGCCCGCTGGGTTCAGTGCCCACGATCAAGTCGCCTTCGCTATCCAGAATCATCGAGCGCGCGTGCGTCTCTTCGGTATCGAAGAACTTGGCGCCAGTGCCATCGGGCGCGACTTTATAGATCAGGCCTGAATCGCCGGTGGCGACAAAAAGGTTGCCGCTTTTGTCGAAAGTCATGGCCCATATGTATTTGCATTTGGCGTCGAAGAACAACACGGGCTTGCCGTTTTCGATGCGGTAGATCTTGGCATCGGGCAGAACGGCGGCATACAGCCGATCTTTCGAGTCGATCGCCAGTGCATGCACTTCCAAGCTGGCAATCTCGCTAAACGTGCGCGGCTTCTCGCCGGGCGTCAGCGCGTAGATCTTCGTGGAGGCGCCAGTGGGTGCACCGCCGGCATAGTAGAGCACGCCTTTCGAATCCTGCGCGACGGCCCACAGATAAGGATCAGTAGTACTGTCAAGCTCTTTGAACTGCGGCGCGAGGGTGATATGACCATCGCTGCGAATCGAAAGGTTCTTCGCGGCACCGCGATTGAATTCGGCCTGTTCCGATTGTTCCCAAACGTGCGTGTCGACGGCCGGCAGCAGTGAAGGTATGGCTGCCAGCAGCAAGAGTGCCGCGGCGCGCCGCGAGCCAGAGTATTGAATCATTTTTGACGGGAAGTCCCTTTTAGTTGACGTGAATCTTAAGCGAATAGCTGCCCGTTACTACCGTATCGAAGGGCACTGACAGCTGTTCGTGGGCGCTTTCAGGAGCGCTGACGAATTGATGATTCACCGCGCGGCCGCTTTGCATCACGTTCAAGATAGATGCCGGCAGACTTGGTAAGACTTTTTCGTCGGAGTAGACGGTGGGTTGCGATTGGATCAACGAAACATACAGGCGGTTGTTGCTGCGTTCATCGTTGAGCATCGCGACGGTTTGAGGAATGTCTTCGATCCGGTTGAGGGTTTGTGCGATGTTTTGGAAGCGGCTCAAAGTGTCGGCATCGCTTAACAGGATTTCATGTTCGCCGCGCGAGAGGCCAGCCGGAATTTTGACGTTGATGGTGCGCTCGATGCGGTCGCCGCGGTAAGGACGCAAGTACACCTTCACGGGCACTTCAGTCCCGGGAGTAACCGCGTTATCACCGATCCAGGCAGATTCGATTTGTGCGGTGAGACGTTGCGGAAGCAGATCCACGCTGACGTCTACCGCATCCAGTTTCGGCAGCTTGGCAGAGTTTAAGAAGAGACGATTAAATTTGTCGCCCCACCAGCCGGCCAGCAACATGGGTGTGGGAACGGGTGCTTCAGTCGGCGCTTGCATGGTGCGAAGCTCGATCTTCTGTTGGCCGGCGACTTGCAATTCGCCATGCAGACGATAGGTGGCTTCCTCAGAGAAATCGTTCAGGTTCGAGATGGAATTGAAAAGCGTGGCCATCATGAGATAAGGCGTCCACTTGTGATCGACAAACACGCTGAAGTGGAAATCGCGTTTAGAGTGAATGCTGTTATCGGGATTAAAGGACGAGACGTGCATGGTCACCGGAATCATTTGCGCGGTTTCGCCAAGCTCGCCCGCAATCGCGCTGTGCCGGTCTTGCTTCAACGCGCCAACTACTTCAGTGGCGTTGCCCATTTTGGTGGGCTGATAGGCAGAGGCAAGGGTAGTGATAATTTCATCTTTGGCCAGCGGCATCTCCACCGGGCCCAGGTTAAACATCGGATGGCCAAAGGCGAGCACGCGCTTGCCGTCGTTATAAGTAACAGTGCCGCCGCCGGTCATAGTCATATCGCCGGAGACTAGCACCGCCGCGACGGGTTCACCCGGCTGCAACGCCGTGGCCCAGTCTTTCGCTGGTTTGCTCGAATTCAATGCACCGCCGGCACCGCCTTGCGAGACGCTCAAACCGAGTTGCTGAAAGACGGGGGCGAATTCCTTAACCGCGTCATCGCTGAAACCGGACATCGAAATCGGCGTCGCAATGGGAGTCATCATGGGCGTATCGCCAAAACCGCGCGCACTCCCAGCGGCCATAACACGCTGCGCCATACCAGGCGGCATCGACAGCGAAGCATCGGCGCGCGCCACCGTGCCGGGCGCAAGGCTGTCGGCGGGACGAGTCTTATCGAAATCGCTGACTTCGAGCATGAGGCGGATGGGAGTGATGCCGCAGATCGCATCGGGCGAAAAAACGCTGAGGCGTAGTGAGATGGCGCCAACCAGCTTGCCATCGATATACACAGGGCTGCCGCTCATGCCGCCGGCCACGTTGGTGCGGATCGCCTTGCCACCCATTTTGCCGATGATGATGTTTTGCTTGGGACCCCAAGCATTTTCCCAGATACCGACAATTTCTACCGGCACCGCTTCGGGCTTGCTGCCTTGGAAGACGGTCCAGGCAATTGCCTGCATCCCGGGCTTAAGCTGGTCTTCCGGAAACAACTCGACTTTGCCGGCCTTGGGAGGCTCGGTCATATTCGCGATGCCGTTCGGATTAGCGGCAGTTAAGATACCGAGGAAGAGGGCGGAGCCAAGCAAGACCCGTAGAATCATGAAACGAAATCCCTTTTTGAAGAAACGTCTACCGATGCGGTTGGAGAGCATGACGCAAGAGGCGCCAATCGGACGCGGATACTTCTGATTATCGCCCAAGAGAACTGAGGCTGGCTAGCCACAGATGTTCTCTTCTGCATATTTGATAGACGTCCTTACCCGGAAGTGAAGTTTCCGCAGGTTTTGTCTCTGGGGAATTATGTTGTGTCCGGCCAACTAGCGCAATCGCTGAACATCCTCCAACTTTCCGAAATTGCGGTCAAACGTCCCAACGGGCAGATGCCCGGCCTTTCTGGCAATCGCCAGCGCGAGGCAGTCCGAAAAATCTATGGACCGCCGCGCGTGATACACACCCAGCGCTGCGGCGACTACTTCGGCGTCCTGCACGGTCAAAGCCTCATGATTGAGCAGCATGTCAACAGCGTTTGCGATCTGTTCACGCGAAAGATTAAAGACGGAATCGAGTACCCAAAGGGTCTCCGCCAGCACCAGATGCGATACCCAAGCGCCCTTGCTAACGAACTGTTCGGCTGCCTGGACTTCCTTCGCATCATCCCGTGCAACGAGTCGAACAAGGACTTTGGTATCAATCGCGAGCATGTCGGTGGCGAATATACTTTCGGACCGCTTGCTTCACGTCAGTGGCCGCCTTGACGTCCGGTGTGCCTTTGGGGAATAGCGTTTGGTGTATGTCTGACGAATTAAAGCGACCCGCGCGCCGGACGACTACCCGGCCACCCTGCTCCTGCCACTCGAGCACGGAACCGGGACCCACACCAAGTTTCTTTCTCACTTCAATTGGAATGGAGATCTGACCCTGTGCCGTCACCCTGGATTGGGCTATCGTCATAGATTTACATTACCACGGTAATGGAGTTTTGTAAGAACAACCGACCGACAAGGCAAATTCTGGCTCACTGCGAACTCTGCCAGCAATAGTCACCTTTCAAGTCCCCGGCGCGCAATTCACGAGCCCGGCGGGCATTCACGATTCCGGGGAGATTGCCGGCTGGTGGCTTTTACGCGCGACCAGTGCGGAAAGATCAATTCGTTCTCGGTAAACGGCGCGCCAACCTTCGTTCAGTTCCCTCCAATCCATCAACCAAGGCGGTGATATCGCCGGCGATGGGCGGAACGGAGTAGGACAAATAATGGCCTTTGTTAGACTCAGCGACGGCACCATTACCCTACCCGCATTTCCCGACGCCACAGCTACCTTCTTGTCGAACATAAATGACAGTGGCGAGATCCGAGGATGTTATAGCAAAACCGAAGTCGCAGGGGAATATTACGACCAATAATAACGTCTTGCACGGGTTCATTCGCGTTCCCTTCGGCCATGGCGATTGCATCGCAACCAACAAAAACGGCACTTTTGTGAGCTACGTGGGAGCCGACACCGCCACCGAAGGAGCCTGGACTGGCAGATATGGCAGCAGCGGATATCTGATTCCCAATGGCAGTTCCAGCGCGACGAACGACGCAAATGTCAGCTTTGTGCAGTATTTCACCTACACCTGGGCTGGTCTCACGTCTGACCCTCGCGCTTTACAATCTTCACTCGGCGCCAGAACTGGCATTGCTTCCGCTTACGTCAATTACTACGGCAGAGCTTCTACATCGACATCGAAGTGTACGACGTCAAACCGCACCGCGTCGCTCTTTACTTTATTTGCTCGATTGGGACGGCACATCTCGGGCCGAGACAATCACGATCTCCGATGCCAGCACAGGCACGGTTTACGACACCGAAAGCTTCTCGGGTTTCCACAACGGCGAATACGCAATCTGGGATTTGCAGGGCAACTTTACCATCAACGTGACGCCTACTGCCGGTCCCAGCGCGGCGGTCAGCGGCATTTTCTTCAATTAAAGGGTTGGGAGGCGAGGCTGCCAGCTAACCGGCAGCCTCGCCAAATGAAGTATTTGTAGCGTTAATGTCGCTTCATCGTTGATCCTTTTGCGGTGGCTCGAGTGTCTATGGCAGAGGAGAGAGTTGTAGACTAAGAGTTTCTAGCTCGTTTCCATAATTTTTTTCGGGAGGATTTCCATGGTTCGTCAGAAGTTTTTTGCCGCGAGTTCGGTGATGGTGTGCGCCGCTTTGGCTTTGAGTCTCAGTCTCACAGCCGCGCCAAAAGCTGCAGGCAAGGCCGCCGACGTGGCTAAGGGTAAAGAAGCGTTTGAGCAGTGCGCCATTTGCCATAACGTGGATAACGACGAGAAGAAGATGGGCCCGTCGTTGAAGGGTTTGTTCAAGAAGAAGACGCTGGCGAACGGCAAACCGGCGACCGACGCGAATGTTTTGGCCCAGATCAATGCGGGCGGAAACGGCATGCCAGCCTATGCTGATATGTTGTCGGCAGACGATAAAGCCAATATCATGGCATACCTGCATACCCTGTAAAAGTCCTAATTAGGAGGTGTGAAGGTAGCGGTTATATACTGTGCGCATGCCTTCACACTTTCTTAAGCGACGTCTATATCTTGCAGCCCTTCTGGTGGTATCTTTTGCTTCCACAGCCCACGCTGGCAGCCTGAATGCGATTTATGTATTCGGGGACAGCCTGTCTGACGCGGGCAATGCCTTCATCGCCGCAGGGGTTCCCTTGCCCCCTTATTCCAATGGCCGCTTTACCAACGGCAATGTTGGTGTGCAAGACATAGCTGCCGCTCTTGGACTCCCGGCGCTTACCCCAAGTTTGGCGGGCGGTACAGACTATGCGGTTGGCGGTGCGCAATCGGGCAATGCCAATCCGGGCGATCTCACTTCACAGCTGGCCGCCTTCAAGTTGACAAATCCGGTAGCGAACCCAAATGGGCTTTATACAATTTGGATTGGCGCGAATGATTTGGACGTGGCACTAGCGACCAATCCCGCAACCGCTGCGAGTGTGGCCGTTGGAGCAGTGGCCAATATCGACGCGGCGATAAACACTCTTGCTGGCGCAGGCGCCAAGAATTTTCTCATTATGACGGTACCGGATTTAGGCAAGACGCCAGGCGCGATCGCGACGGGTCCGCTGGGTGTGGCTGCCGCTTCCCAATTGTCTTTGTTTTTTGATACTACCTTGGTGAACGGCTTAGGTTCGGCGAACATTCCTTCCCTTAGTTCGATCGCGGTGTCGGATGGGTTGAATCTGGATGTTTTGGACACGTATTCGCTGCTTGATGGAATCGTGGCAAATCCTTCGCAGTTCGGGTTGACCAATGTCAACACGCCTTGTTTGACGGGTGAAAACCCGCCCTATAGCGGCGGCGGAACCGTTTGCGCAAATCCAAACCAGTTTTTGTTCTGGGATCAGTTGCATCCTACCGCCGCCGGGCAGCAGATTCTGGCGAATGCGGCGCTTCAGGTGATTCCGGAGCCGTCGACAGTCACGATGTTGTTGGGTGCCGGGATTGCGGCGTTCACGGTAGCGCGCCGGCGCGTGAGGCGCGTAGGTAAGAACGCGGCAGACGTCTGCTAAATTAGAGGAGTCCTCCCTCTAGCGTCCCCATCGTCTAGCCCGGCCTAGGACACCGCCCTTTCACGGCGATAACAGGGGTTCGAATCCCCTTGGGGACGCCAAAGTGACCAAAGTTTAATTCAGACCCCGTGCAAAGCCTAAAGAACAAAGGCTCTCCGTCGTTTGAAGTTTCTGCCGTCGAACCATGGGGTGCTTCTGGGTAGACTCAATTGCACCACCGAGATTGTCAAATTCCTCTTGAAAAATGCCGCCAAAATATTCTCGGTCTAAGTCCGTAATATCGCCGGATATAGCGCTCAAGGCAAGAAATCTTCGTTGAACTCGTCTAACGTACGCTGTAACGTTCCGTGTTCCTGGAAGAAACTATAAGCCCAGAGCAACGTGCGGCGTGTAAACCACTTACGACACGCGCAAGTTGTTGTACTAACGCTTGATGAACACCGCACTCTTGATATCTCATGACAAAGAATTCTTGCGGGCGAATAGCCTTGTTCTGCGGGACACGCGCGGCTAGTCCGCCAAGAGTCTGTTCCATATATTGCAGGGTTTGATGGTACATCTCATCCGAGGTCATCACCGCAGCGTCCATTCTTCTCTTCATGAGTCTGCTTCGGGATTCGCGAATTGCAGCACAGACATGATACTGTTCCGCGAGACAAAACACTCGCGGCTGTGATGCTCTAATAGAGGGTCTGAATGCGCCGCGAGCGTCCTGAGAAACTGTGCTCCAGAGTTCGCGCCAGTGAATCCAACGGCTAATCACGGCGGGAGCGAATCGAAGACTGGAAGGGATCGCGGGTCCGCCAGACTCTCGTCAATAGCATCGAGGATCTTCCCAATCGTCTCAACCCGTCAGGCCCGTGCCATGGAAAGAAGATTCGCGATCACTCTTTTCGTGGCTGGCGAAGAAAGTCTCTGAAACACCCACTGCTTAAATTCTTCTTCCGTCTCGAGACGCCTGCCCACCGGATCGTCCCCAACGATCACCGGGTACACGGCAATCTTGTGAGAAATTTTGAACAACTCATAGTTGTAGCCGTCGAGCGTCGGCACGACCAAATTGAAATGGTGCGTAAAATAAGTGCTTGACGTAGTTGTCCGCACCTCGGCAGTAATGAGTTGATTCGTTTTCGCGGCGAGCAGCGACGCTTGTTGCCTCAGAATCATAATGGGGGTGAGCGCACCTTCAGCGCCCACATCGCCCCAAAAATCAGGTCCAGGTATTGTCATCCGAATGCTCACGAACGTCGCTTAGGGGATATCGAACACGTGATCCGCTAAAGTATCACATCGGCGCTGTAGTATCCCGCCAATCGCGGTTAGCCGAAAATCCCTTACCTATCTTAGCTGTCCGGTACCTTAGGGTGCAGCACTATTGGGCAGCGCCATGATACAACTTCACTAATGCTTCAAACGCCAATGACTCGCCGCCAAGCTTTGGCTGGCACCCTTTCTGCTGCTTTTGCCACCAAAATCCAGGCTGAGCCGTCCAAGCTTTGGGGAGGCACGGTTATCGATTGCCATTTTCATTTGCGGACTGGCCTCGACGCGAACTACGCTCAAATGCAAGGCTGCGAAGTTTCAAACGCGCTGCTGCTTTCGCGCGCGAACGCTACCGACCAGATTCAGCACATGCAAAACAAGTATCCCGGCGTCTTCGCTTGGTCGGCTAGCACGGACATCACCAAGCCTGAGGCTGAAACTATTCTCGCGGCGGCCGTCAAGCAAGGTGCGCGCGGCTTTGGCGAACTCAAGTTCCATATGGCGAGCGACGGCCCGGAACTCCGTCGCATGTACGCGTTGGCCGCTGAGTTGAACGTTCCGCTTCTTATCCATTTTCAAGAAGTGCAGCACTTTGAAGGCGAAGGTGCCTGGAGTACCGGCTTTCAGCATTTCGAAACGATTTTGAAAGAATACCCTAAAACGAAGTTTGTCGCCCACGCCGATGCGTTCTGGGCTAACATCAGCGCCGATTACCATAACGAGGCTGCCTATCCGACCGGTCCAATCAAGCGGGGTGGGATCTCAGACAAGCTGCTGGCCGATTATCCGAATTTTTATGGCGACCTTTCCGCCAACTCCGGCAACAACGCGCTTTCACGCGATGCCGAGTTCACGCACGGCTTTCTTGCGCGTCACCAGGACAAGCTCATCTTCGGCAGCGATTGTTCCTGCACGGATGGTAAAGGCGGCGGCATTTCGCAAAACAATAATCCAACAGCGAGTCGCATGGCCGGCAAGTGCGTGGCGCGCGAGACGCTTTCCCTGCTGAAGCAATCCGCGTCTCCGCAGGCGTTCCGCAAAATGACTTGGGACAATGGCCACAGAATCTGGCAGATTCCCGAGGCGCAAGTTTGATTGACAGCGGGTTTTGTTCGCGTCTCGCTAAACTAAAAGTTCTGTTCTTAGCCAAGGGAGGCTAGCACTTGAAGAATTCTGCTCGCATTACAACTGCTCTTTCACTCATATTGCTTCTGACGCCGTTAGGTCGCGCACAGAGCGCACTCCCGGCAGGCGTCACCAAAGTCACCACTGTGGAGGGCATTTCTCAATACCAATTCGCCAACGGGTTGAATCTGCTGGTATTCCCTGACCCCTCCAAATCCACCATCACCGTGAACATCACCTATCTGGTGGGGTCGCGGCACGAAGGATCGGGCGAAGGCGGCATGGCGCACCTGCTGGAGCACATGGTGTTCAAAGGCAGCCCCAGGCATACCAACATTCCGCAAGAGTTGACGGAGCATGGCGCGCGGCCGAATGGCACTACCAGTTGGGACCGCACCAACTACTTCGAAACGTTCCAGGCTTCGGACGTAAATTTACGCTGGGCGCTGGATCTCGAATCCGATCGTATGGTGAATTCCTTTATCAAGAAGGAAGACTTCGATAAGGAATTTTCGGTGGTGCGCAACGAATTTGAAATGGGCGAGAACAACCCCTTCGGCGTGCTGTTCGAACACACCATGGCCGCTGCCTATACGGCACACCCTTACGGCCGCCCGGTGATTGGCAACAAATCCGATGTGGAGCGCGTTCCTATGGATAACCTGCGGGCCTTCTATCACAAGTTTTATCAACCGGATAATGCGGTGCTGACCGTAGCGGGCAAGGTTGATGAAGCGCAGATTGTGTCCTTGGTAAACGAATATTTTGGCAAGATTCCGCGCCCTACGCGCGTGCTTGAGCCGACCCACACGGTGGAACCTCCGCAAGATGGCGAGCGCACCACGACGGTTCGCCGAGTGGGCGACGTGCAGGGGGTATTCTCGGCATATCACATTCCAGATGGCGGCAGCCCGGATGCTGCTCCACTAGAAATTCTGGCGGGCATTCTCGGCGAACCTTCATCGGGCCGGCTTTATAAAGCACTGGTGGACAACAAAAAGGCGACTCAGGTCTTTACCGAGAGCATGCAGTTGAACGAACCTGGATTGTTCCTCGCGGGCGCGATCCTGCGCACGACCGATTCTATTGACGACGCACAAAAGACATTGCTCGATGTGATCGGCGCGGTGGCAAAGGAGCCGCCCAGCAAAGAGGAAGTGGATCGCGCCAAGACGCGACAACTGAAGAATATCGATTTAGCCTTGAGCAACTCGGAGCAGGTTGGCTTGTTCTTGAGCGAATGGTTGGCACTGGGCGATTGGCGCTTGCTGTTCCTCGACCGCGACCGCATTAAGGCTGTGACGCCCGACGATGTGAAGCGGGTGGCTGCGGCTTACATCAAGACTTCCAATCGCACGATCGGCGAGTTCATTCCAGACCCGAAGCCCGATCGCGCCGAAATTCCGGCCAAGACCGACGTGGCCGCCGAAGTCAAGAACTATAAAGGCGAGGCGGCCATGGCACAAGGCGAAGCCTTCGACCCCTCGCCCGCTAATATCGAATCGCGCATCACACGCTTCACGCTGCCTAACGGCATGAAAGTGAGCCTGCTCCCGAAGAAGACCCGCGGGGCGACGGTGCAGGCGGTAATCGATCTGCACTTCGGCACCGTTGAAAGCCTGAAAAACAAAGACATCATTGGATCTCTGGTGGCAGGCACGCTGATCCGCGGAACCGCCACTAAGAGCCGCCAGCAGGTGCAAGATGAGATCGACAAGTTGAAAGCGCAATTGAATATTGGCGGCAGCGCCACGGGCGTAAACGCTTCGATTGAAACAGTACGCGCGAATCTCGTTCCCGTGCTGCAATTGGCCGGCGAAATTTTGCAGAAGCCGACCATCGCCGAATCGGAGTTCGAGGAGGTTCGTAAGGAAGAACTGACGAGCTTGGAATTCGGCAAGTCGGAACCGCAGGCGCTCGCTCCGCTCGAATTGACGCGCACGCTGCGGCCGTTCCCGCGCGGCGATGTGCGCAGCGCTGTTTCGTTCGAAGAGCAGATTGAAGATGTCACCAAAGCCAAGGTGGAAGACGCGCGCGCGTTCCATAAGGAGTTCTATGGCGCCAATCACGGGGAAGTGGCCGTGGTGGGAGATTTCGACCCGGCTGAAGTGAAGAAGACGCTTACTGAATTATTCGGCTCATACACCAACAATGCACCTTACGAAAGGGTGAAGTTCGGTTTTGAAAAGACTCCGGTGATCAACAAGACCATTGAGACTCCCGACAAACAGAACGCCGTATTCGTAGCGGGCGAGCGGCTGAAGCTGGCCGATACCGACCCCAATTATCCGGGAGTTGTCTTCGCCAATTACATGCTGGGCGGCGGCTTCTTAAATTCGCGTCTGGCAACACGCATTCGTGTGAAGGATGGCCTCAGTTATGGCGTTGGGTCAAGATTGACCGCTTCTTCGCATGAACCCGATGGCGAGTTCATGGTCTTCGCCATTGCCGCTCCGCAGAATATGGCGAAGGTAGAAGCTGCCTTCAAAGAGGAATTGGCACGAGCGCTCAAAGACGGCTTCACGCCGAGCGAAGTAGATAACGATAAGGCTGGCTGGTTGCAGTCCCGGCAAGTGAACCGTTCTGACGACAGGGCGTTAGCAGGCATGATGGCCGGCAATGAACGAGACGGACGCACCTTCGCTTTCAGCGAAAAAATCGAAAATAGCGTGCGCCAGTTGACGCCCGATCAAACGCTTGCGGCCATGCGGGCGGTGATCGAACCCGATCGTATTTCCATTGTAAAAGCCGGCGATTTCAAGAAAGCGGCGGCAGCAGCGGCCAGCGCCACTAAATAATGGCTACATCAGGTGGAAGGCGATCTCGATACTCACCCTAACGTGAACGGGTTCGCCTGCCTTGGTGCCGGGCTCAAAACGCCATTGCTTCACTGCGTCGATGGCGTTTTGATCTTCGTCCGCATTCAATCCTCGGACAACTTCAATGTCGATCGGTAAGCCGTCTGGCGTAACGGTGGTTTTAAGCTTGACCACGCCATCCACAAAGCCGCCTTTGGAATTATTCGAGAAAGATGGCTCTACATAGTGCACCACCTTGGGCTTCTTCACGTCACCGCCAGGTGTGTAAACGGTGGGCGCTTTCTCTTTTGGTTTGTCCTGTTGAGCAAGAGTGCCTTTGAAGCCCGACCACATCGCAGCCAGCAAGCGCAACGCGCTTCTCCGGTCGAGGGTTGAAGACACTGACAGCCGGTGATCCATACGAAGCGAGTAGCTGACAAGACGTAACTCAATGATAGAAGGTTTCCGCTACGCGCGAGATACCGCTTCCGATGCCGGCGCGCGCATGTTCTCCAACTCAGGGATTTCGATACGCGTTTTGGTGCCTTGGCCGGGAATGCTATCCACCGTCATCCGATATCCCGCTCCAAACAGCACCCGCAACCGCTCGTTCACATTGCTAACCCCAATACCCGATTCAAAAAGCGCGCCAAGTTTGTCTTCGTCGATCCCAACGCCATCGTCTTCAATCGAAATGATCAGGCGCGTGCCCTCGAGCCAGGTACGCAACCGCACCGTGCCACCCTCGACTTTGTTCGCCAAACCGTGACGGATGGAGTTTTCGATGATCGGCTGCAGGATCATGCTGGGCACGAGGCGACTCAGCGTGGCAGCTTCGATATCTTTTTCGAATTTTAGCTTCTCCCCGAAGCGCACCATTTCGATGGCCAGGTAATCGTCTATGAACGCAATCTCTTCGCGCAGTGCCGAATAGTTTTCCGCTTTGCGCAGCAACCGCCGCAGGATTTTAGAGAGGCGGTAGATCATATTGCGGGCACTATCGGGATTGATACGAATGAGTGTGGCGATCGAGTTGAGCGTATTAAAAAGAAAGTGCGGATTGATCTGATTAGTCAACGCGGCGAGGCGCGCTTCGGTCAGACGCGCGTGTTGCGTTTCGAGCTGGCGTTCCGCGCGAAAACTGCTCCACACGCGAATGGGCAGCGAAACGGCGAACAACGTGGTTCCAGCGCAATAGAAGAAAACCCAATAATGCGCGGGTGGGTATTCAAACAGGAAAAACGTATTATGAACGGGAAAGATGCCGCGCACGCCCCAGCGCAAGGCTTCTACCAGTACAACCAGAAAATTGCAGCTCAAATTGAACGCGGCCAGTTCCAGCAAACGGCGCTGGATGACGTCCCGCTTCCAACGCAGCAGTTGACGCAGTAGCCGCCAGAGGTTCAAATCGACAAACGGCGAAAACGACCATATATCTTCGGGGCGCGGGGCCAGATCGTGGATCAACGCACCCATGATGCCAGCCGCGCTGAACAACGGCATCGACATCCACTTGCCGTCGAACATGTCGGGAATGGAAGCGATCAAACCGGTAATCAGGCCGCTCACATACCCGCCCAAAATACCGGCGATCATTGAGCCTTCGAGCGCCAGGTCGAGAGCTTGATATTTGTCGTGGCTCAGGATGCGGAATTCAGCGCTGGCGCCATAAAGAAGCGCAAAAATGAACGCCAGTTGCAGCCGTTCGCGCAGTGTTCGTTCGTCGCGCAACAGCATTCGTTGCATGGGTCCGAAGCGCATGACGATGCTCGCCAGCGAGGTGGATACGGCGATCTTCAACAGCAGCGCGGCGAGTTGCTCTTGGTTCAAAATGAGCCTCGGCTTCTATAATAGAGGTTTGCCCGATTTGAAGCTTAGTAAAGTAGCGGAAGCCGATTTTCCCACACGTTTCGGCCAGTTTCGGATTTTTGGTTTCGCCGGTGTTCGTCCCAAGGAAACAGAAGAGGCGGTGGTTTTGACGATAGGCGATTTGGGCCCGAATTCGCCTCCGCCTTTGGTCCGCATCCATTCACAATGTTTGACCGGCGATGTGTTTCACAGCTTGCGTTGCGATTGCCGTTCGCAGTTGGAAATCGCGCTGGACCGTATTGTCGAAGAAGGCCGCGGAGTTTTGATCTACGAGCACCAAGAGGGCCGTGGTATTGGATTGTTGAATAAGCTGCGCGCTTATGAATTGCAGGATCATGGCTTGGACACGATTGAAGCGAACGAAAAGTTGGGTTTCGCGGCGGATCTGCGGGATTACGCTTTGCCGGCGGCCATTTTGAATTATTTCGCAATCAAGCAAGTGCGGCTGATGTCGAATAATCCAGAAAAGGTGGCAGCGCTGGAGACGGCGGGGATCGAAGTAGTGGAGCGCGCGCCGATCATTGCGCCGGCTTTGGATAGCACCACCGAATACTTAAAGACTAAACGCGAGAAGATGGGGCATTTGTTTTAGGCGAACAGCGATCGCAGAGGCTCCGAGTTCTGTCCCGACGACGCCTAGGCAGCTTACGCCGGCAGCAGAATCATATCTTTGGTAGCTCCGTGAACCGCCATCATGATGCGCTGATGCGAACACGTTGAATCTACCGATATTCCTCTTGCAACTTGCTCAACGCCTCAGCACCAGGACACAACTTTTCATAGGGCACTTGGGTCAGTGGGACATCCGTTGTATTGCTCATCTCGTGCATGTCGGGCACAGTTTCATCCAGAAACAAAACACCGGTCACCACCTCTCCCTTCGCCTGATGCTCCTGCAAATAGGCCATTACGCGCTGACGGTCTTTCGGATCGTAGCCCGGCGGCACAGTGCGGAAACGCAAAACGCTGCCATCGTGCATGGTCACAGAGGTAACTCCATTGCCATTCAACTGGGCTAAGATTTCGGAAGTTTTCGGAACGAAGTCGGACTCGGTCGCGCGCGATTCGTGGCTGCGCGTATATTTATAACTCTTCGTCGAACCTTCGTGGTCGTTGAACGTCACGCACGGTGACACCACGTCCACCAGCGCCAAGCCTCGGTGCGCGAAGGCCATCTTCAGAATCGGCACAAGCTGCTCTTTATCGCCGGAGAAGCTGCGCGCCACAAACGTAGCACCGATGCTCAACGCCAAAAGCACGGGATCGATCGGCGCCATGTGGTTTGCTTCGCCGCGCTTGCTTTTCGAACCGATATCGGCCGATGCGGAAAACTGCCCCTTAGTCAGGCCATACACACCGTTGTTCTCGATCAAATAGACCATCTTTACGTTGCGCCGAATGGCGTGGCACATGTGGCCGATGCCGATAGAAAGCGAATCGCCGTCGCCCGATACGCCGATGTACGTCAGGTCGCGATTGGCCGCAGCGGCGCCCGTGGTGATCGTCGGCATGCGCCCGTGCGCGGAGTTGAAGCCGTGCGCGCCGTTCACAAAATAAGCAGGGGTCTTCGATGAACAGCCGATGCCGCTCATCTTCGCCAGCATATGCGGCTTCATCGACATCTCCCACAACGCCCTGACAATGGCGGCCGTAATGGAATCGTGGCCACAGCCGGCGCACAGCGTCGACATGGAGCCTTCGTAGTCGCGAAGGGTTAGCCCCAGTTCATTCCGTTGTGAACTCGGGTGGGTTGCTATAGGTTTCGCTATCGATGGCAAAGTTTGTTTCTCCAATTGAGGTAATCGCCGCTTGAATTGCGTCCACTACTTGCGCGGCGCTCAGCGGAAATCCGCCGTAAAACAAAAGGGGTCTGAGCTTCTCTTTCTTCACTCCCGTTTCGAGAGTCAACAACGATGTGAGCTGACCATCCCGATTCTGCTCAATCACAAAGTTAAATCTATGCTGATTCAGGAACGCTTCTACGCTCTTGGCAAATGGGAATCCGCAAATGCGCATGAAATCAACCGGGATTCTCTGCTGAGCCAGTAAGCCAATCGCTTCTCGAACTGCCAGGTCGCAACCGCCCAGCGTCACCACTCCGCAGCGCGGCCGGTCAACGGTCTGAATCTTTGGTGCAGGAACGAAATCCGCAGCTGCCGCATGTTTCCTGGCCAGACGATCGATCACCTGCTGATACTCAGCAGGGATTTCGGTATAGCCACCGTACTTATTGTGGCCCGAACCACGCGTCACGTAAGCGCCCTTTGCTTCTACGCCCGGCAATGTGCGCGCCGCCACGAAATCTTCATCTTCGTCGGCGTAGCGGAAAAACTTGGGCATGTTCTTCAGCTCTTCTTCGGAAAGCACGCGGCCGCGATCCGGCTCATACGAATCGTCCCAATTGAGCCGCGGCACTACCCAATCGTTCATGCCTATATCCAGATCCGACATCATGATGACGGGCGTTTGGAAGCGTTCCGCTAAATCAAACGACTTCACGGCGAATTCAAAACACTCGGCCGGATTCGCCGGGAAAAGCAGAATGTGCTTGGTGTCCCCGTGCGAAGCGTATGCGCACGAAAGAAGATCGCCCTGCTGCGTACGAGTGGGCATTCCGGTAGATGGCCCCACGCGCTGCACATCAACAACAACGGCGGGAATTTCAGAGTAATAGGCCAGCCCCAATAGCTCATTCATGAGCGAAATGCCAGGACCTGCCGTCGAAGTAAACGACCGCGCACCGTTCCAAGACGCGCCAATCACCATGCCGATCGCAGCCAGTTCATCCTCGGCTTGAATGATGCAGTAGTTGTTACGGCCAGTCTCCGGATCTCGCCGGTACTTCTCGCAAAATTCTTTGAAAGCATCCATCACCGATGTGGCGGGAGTGATGGGATACCAGGCGGCCACGGTCGCGCCTGCATAAACACAGCCCAGCGCCGTGGCCGTGTTGCCATCGATCAGAATTTTGTCCTGATTAGCCTTCATCGGCCGCAGATGAAACGGCAGCGGGCAAGCGAATCTTTCTTTGGCATAATCGTAGCCGATTTTCAAAGCCTGCAAATTAGAATCGCGCAGCGCCTTTTTACCGGCGAACCGCTCGTCGAGCAAAGATTCCACCGTACTCATGTCGATTTCAAGCGTCGCCACCAGCGCTCCGGCGTAAGCAATGTTTTTCATCAAAGTGCGGGCGCGGGCATCCTTGAAGCGGTCGTTGCACATCTGCGCGAATGGGATCGGCATGAAATTCACGTCGTCTCGATAGAGGCTCTTGTCCAGTGGCCACGACGAATCATAAAGCACGTAGCCACCCTGGCGCACTTCCCTGATATCGCGTCCATAGGTTTGCGCGTTCATGGCGACCATCAGGTCATAGTTCAACGCGCGTGCTGTGTGCCCTTCGTTGTTGACGCGGATCTCATACCACGTGGGCAGCCCTTGAATATTCGAAGGGAATAAATTCTTGCCCGACACGGGAATGCCCATCCGGAAAATGGCCTGCATCAGCAAACCATTCGCGCTGGCTGAACCGGTTCCGTTTACATTAGCCAATTTAATGGCAAAGTCATTTACACTGCTGTTAGAGTTTCGCTGCACGTCTTCACGCCCGCATATGGAATGATGAGTTGGAATTTTTGCATGTCCCACGCCGCCGTCGGGCAGCGTTCCGCGCACAACCCGCAATGCACGCAGACATCTTCGTCCTTCGCCATAATACGGCGCGTTTGCGGCAACGGGGCCGACGCGTAGAGAGCTTGCTCTGGATTTAAAGCCGGAGCCGACAACCGCGAGCGTAGATCCAACTCATCGCCATCGCGCGTTATTGTCAGGCACAACACCGGGCAAATATCCACGCACGCATCGCATTCAATGCATTTCGGGGCAGTGAATACGGTTTGTACGTCGCAGTTCAAACAGCGTCCTACTTCGGCCGCCGCCTGTTCTGCTGTAAAGCCCAGTTCTACTTCAATATTCATTTTGTTGAAGCGTTCGACCAGGTCGACGTGCTTCATCTTCTGCCGCAGCGCCGCAGAATAATCGTTCTTATAACTCCACTCGCTGATGCCCATTTTCTGGGTCACCAGATTCATACCGTAAGCAGGGCGTTCGGCGAGTGGCACCTTTTCGCAATGGTTGTGGATCGAAATCGCCGCTTGATGCCCATGCTCCACGGCCCATATAATATTCTTCGGACCGAACGCCGCATCGCCGCCGAAGAACACTCCCTCGCGCGTGGATTGAAATGTTTTTTCATCCACCACCGGCACTTCCCATTTATCGAACTCAATTCCCAGATCGCGTTCAATCCAGGGAAACGCATTCTCCTGGCCGATAGCGAGAATCACGTCGTCGGCAGGCAGAAAAATTTCGTCGATCGTATTCGATTTCTTAGCGGCGGCGTCCCATTCCAGGCGCTCAAATGTCATGCCCTTGAGAACGCCGTTTTCAATGACAAAATTCTTCGGCGCATGATTGACTAGAATCTCGACGCCTTCTTCTTCGGAATCTTCCAATTCCCAAGGCGACGCTTTGAAATACTGCCGCGGCCGGCGCGCCATCACCTTGATCTCTTTACCACCGAGACGTCTAGACGACCGGCAGCAATCCATCGCCGTATTCCCAACGCCAATGATCAAAACGCGTTCGCCGATAGAAGTCACATGGCCGAATGCCACGGATTCCAACCAATCGATTCCTATATGAATGCGATTGCTGGCATTGCGCCCAGGGAGGTCCAGATCTTTGCCACGAGGCGCCCCGCTACCGACGAAGATTGCATCAAAGCGTTCGCCCAGCAGTGCTTTCATGCTGCTTACCGGCGAGTTGTAGCGAATCTCGACACCCATATCGAGGATGTAATCGATCTCTTCGCCCAGCACGTGCTCAGGCAAACGGAACGAAGGGATGTTCGAACGCATCAGGCCGCCCGGCTTGTCTTGCTTTTCAAAAATCGTTACCTGATAGCCCAGCGGCATCAAATCGTTCGCCACAGTCAGCGAGGCTGGACCTGCGCCGATACAAGCGATGCGTTTGCCGTTTTTCTGAGATGGTGCTTGCGGCAGCAGATGTTTGACTTCGTCGCGATTGTCAGCAGCGACACGTTTGAGCCGGCAAATCGCCACCGGTTTGCCGTCAAGTCTTCCACGCCGGCAAGCGGGTTCACAAGGACGGTCGCAAGTCCGTCCGAGAATGCCGGGGAACACGTTCGACTCCCTATTCAATAAATAGGCGTCGGTGTATCGGCCTTGCGCAATGAGCCGGATGTACTCCGGCACGTTCGTATGCGCCGGGCAAGCCCACTGGCAATCTACCACCTTGTGGAAGTAATCGGGGTTTTGAACGTCAGTTGGTTTCACGCGGACCTATGACCAGCGATACGGAGCTCGTCACTCATTTGGTGGAATTATATCAACGAGCGACCGCCGTCACTGAAACGCTAGTGATGGGTGTCATAACATGGACTTTTGAAATGACTTAGGAGGCTTCATTTGTCAGCCCTACTAGGATGTCCCCGCGAAACGTTTCCCGGCGAACGGCGAGTCGCAATCACTCCTCGCCAAGTCGAAGCGCTGAAAAAAGCAGGTATCAATGTAATGGTTGAGCACACTGCCGGCTTGGCCTCAGGTTATACAGATGATGCCTATAGTGGGCGCGGTGCGCAACTGGTCGATAGGCAAACCCTGTTCGCAAATGCCACGCTGATCGCGCAGGTGCGCAGCTTGGGCGCAAATCCAGAAGCGGGTCGCGCTGATCTGGACCTGCTGCGGCCGGCCCAAGGGGTCGTCGGATTTGGCGAGCCGCTTACCGCCCCACAGGAAGCTTCCGACTTAGCTGCCACCGGCGTCTCATTCTTCGCCATGGAGTTGATGCCCCGCATCACGCGCGCTCAAAGCATGGATGCGCTTTCGTCTATGGCGACGATTTCCGGTTATAAAGCCGTTTTGATGGCGGCCGTGGAGTTGCCGAAAATGTTTCCAATGCTCATGACCGCTGCCGGCACAGTAGCTCCGGCGAAGGTTTTCATTCTAGGCGCGGGCGTTGCCGGATTGCAGGCCATCGCCACGGCTCGCCGTCTGGGCGCTGTTGTTTCAGCCTATGACGTGCGCCCGGTGGTGAAAGAGCAGGTGGAAAGCGTCGGCGGCAAGTTCATTATTTTGGACGTGGATTCTAAGACCTCGGAAGACAGGGGCGGTTACGCCAAGGCAATGGACGAAGCCTTTTACCGGCGTCAACGGGAACTGCTCACGGAAGTGATCCGCGAACAGGACGTGCTCATTACTACAGCGGCGGTACCAGGGCGAAAGGCTCCTATTCTGGTAACGCGCGACATGGTGCTGGCGATGCAGCCAGGATCGGTGATCGTCGATATCGCCGCCGAACGCGGCGGTAATTGCGAAGTAACCAAACCCGGGCAAACGGTAATTGAGCATGGCGTTTCCGTGCTGGGTCCGTTGAACGTGCCCTCGTCGGTTCCTTTTCACGCCAGCCAAATGTATGGCTCAAACATCACGGCATTCGTCAAATTATTGTTCAAAGACGGTGCGCTCAATATCAACATGGAAGACGAGATCATTCGCGAAACACTCATCACGCACGACAACAAGGTCGTGCATCCACGCGTTCTCGAAGTAGTTCAGAGTCAATTAAGCGCGGCGTCGGCAAGAGGGTAAATCATCATGAATAAATACGAAATCGCGATTTGGGTCTTCATGCTCGCCGCGTTTCTTGGATTCGAACTGATTCGGCGCGTATCCCCGCTATTGCACACGCCGCTGATGTCGCTCACCAATGCCATCTCGGCCATTGCGGTCGTGGGCGCCATTCTGATCACAGGAGCCAAAGACGCCTCGCTGTTCACGCGCACCCTCGGCTTTATAGCGGTAGTGGCATCCACGGTCAACGTCGTCAGCGGCTATCTCATTACCGATCGCATGTTGAAGATGTTCAAGAAACGCGGGGATAAACATTAATGGACGCCCTTTTCCCGATTTTTTATATCCTGGCGGCCGCCGGTTTCATTTTGGCGATCAAGTGGATGAGTTCGCCTGCCACGGCCCGGCGCGGCGTCATTATTGGCGAAATAGGCATGCTGCTGGCCGTGGTTGGCACGCTGATGCGCTTTGAAGTGGTCAATTATCAATGGATCCTTATTGCGTTCTTTATTGGTTCGGCCATCGGCGTTCCAATTGCCTACATCATGCCGATGACCGCTGTGCCGCAACGGACTGCCGTTTCGCACGCTTGCGGGGCGTTGGCTTCCGCGCTCATTGGTACCGCTGAATATTATCGGCACACGCCCAATGGCTTCATCATGGGCGCGTTGGTTCTGGAAACATTGCTTGGTTTTCTCACCTGCACGGCCAGCCTGATGGCGTTCGGCAAGTTGCAAGAAATTTTGCCTACTCGGCCCATTACGTTTAAAGGCCAGAACATCGTCAATCTAGGCATCTTGGGCTTGGCCGTCATCGTCGGCATTCTACTCGTCATATCGCCGGAGAAAAGTTACCTATTTCCGATTTTAGCGGTGCTTTCACTGATATTCGGTGTGTTGTTGATAGTGCCCATCGGCGGCGCAGACATGCCGACGGTGATTGCCTTGCTCAACTCTTACGCAGGACTTTCCGCCAGCGCCATGGGTTTCGCCTTAGATAACAAACTGCTGATCGTGGCGGGTGCTTTGGATGGTTCCTCAGGCTTCATTCTTTCGGTAATCATGTGCCGCGCCATGAACCGTTCGTTCAGTAATGTCTTGTTCGGCGCGTTTGGAACGATTCAGGCGAGTGCCGCCAAGACAACAGACAAGCCCGTGCGTTCAGCGTCTCCCGAAGAAGCGGCCGAAATTCTCGATGCGGCGCGCAGCGTCATCATCATTCCTGGGTACGGTATGGCTGTGGCGCAAGCACAGCATAAATTGCGCGAGATGTATGACCTGCTAACGAAGCGCGGAGTCGAAGTTCGCTTTGCCATTCACCCCGTAGCGGGCCGCATGCCTGGACATATGAACGTGCTCCTTGCCGAGGCCGATATTCCATACGACAAGCTTGTCGAGATGGACGAAATCAATTCCGATTTCGCCCGCACCGACGTGGCCCTGGTGATCGGTGCGAACGACGTCGTCAACCCAGCCGCGACGAACGATAAGACCAGCCCAATTGCCGGTATGCCGATTTTAAAGGCCTACGAAGCGCACACGGTGATGGTGATTAAGCGCAGCATGAGCCCCGGCTTTGCGGGTATCGATAACGAGCTTTACTACATGGATAAAACGCTCATGCTGTTTGGCGACGCTAAGACGTTTGTGGGAAGCATCGTGAAGGAATTAAACGCCGTAGGCGCGGCGGCAGCAAGCGCGGGTTAGGGCCTCTTCTGAGTTCCGTGCAGAATAGGATCGACTTCGGTCACTTCTCCGCGGAGCCGATAGATCATGCTCAACAAACTCCCTGCGATCAGCGGTCGCCGGGCCTTTGTCTAGTTCCCGCATGAACCAATCGTCGTGTTCAACCATACGTTCGACTGCCTCCAGCACGAGAGGCTCCGAATCGCGACCTTGGTCTCTCGCCAAAACGCGCAAGCTTGGCTTGTAGTTCGGGAGCGAAGTGGACTTCGATCAACTTGAGTTTTGAGTTTGAGGAGACGGTTTGAGGCCTCAAACAGTACACTAAAGTAGACTCCGGCAAACCACTAGACTAGTATTCTTTTTCGACGCCTTCCCCATTCGGGTGATGCGCGGGAACACCGGGATGTGCGACTATCATCGTCAACGGTTGGTCCCGTCGTTGGACCGCCGAATTTTCGGAGGTTTCATTGAAAGTTTCTAGTTTTCTTATGGGCGCCTGCTCGGTAATGCTCGCTAGCGGTTTGGCCTCGGCAGCCGATAGCGGCTTCGGTATCGTGGCGGAGGGGACGCCTTACTCGACCATTCCCTCTTCCGTTTTGAGCGAAGTGAACAAATATCAAATTACCTACAAAACCTACCAAGGGGCCGTCGGCGTCATCTACGGCAACCCTCTAGGTGGGCACTTCGTGATGGAAGGAGTTGGCTACACCATCGATGCGACTGCCAAGCAATCAGAATACTCCGCCACATCTAAAGACTTGCGCGTGTTTGGCGCACGCGGCGGTGGCCATATTAAGTTGTTTAAGCGCGATATGTTTGGCATTGGCATCGATCTTTTGGGCGGTGTCGGACAACTCTCCGGTAACTTTCTGGTCGAACGGACGGGATCGGGGTCGACCATATCAACCACCGTCTCCGCTCAGGACAAGTGGAAGCAAGCAACCGGCTTGAGCATTCTCCCGCTAATCCATATTGGGCCGACCGTCACCTTTCCGATTGCCAACAAGACGCTTTGCCTAACGGTCGGGGCTGCCGTAGACGTTCCTGGTGGCATCGTGATGACAACCGGAATTATATTTTCGCCCGGCTCTTGGCGTCACTAATCGGTTAGAGGCGTCGGCAAGAGCACACAAACGTGTTGACGCTATTCCCATAAAGTTACTCCAGAGCTACCGTTAATTATTTGTTATCAATAACTTGGGATTGGTTACAAAAATCGCTTCCTAATGCGTCGCAAATGCGTTAACATAGCTTCACGAAACGATGGTTCGTTAAGCAACGTTTAAATTTCGTTGGGCGAACCCCTCCCCGTTTGAGTCATCGGAGCCAACGTTTTTCGGATCGAAAGATCCGCGGAATTATATTGTTGGAGGTAGTGACTATGAGCGCAGCCGTTGCATTCCGGGCGCCCCTCTCGCTGCATGCGGAGGGCTTGGCGTTCTGGCAAGAGTTGATAAACGAATCTGAGCGGCATGTTAAGGCTGTCAATGCCGCCGCCACTGCGCGTGGCTTGGCAGATTCGCATTTAGTGGAATGGAAAACCGGGCGCGGCATTATTGGCATTGTTCGCAAGTGGTATCCCTCTACTGACATCACCATCAGTCTCACGTTTGAGCACTGGGGTCCGGTCATCAAGGTTTTGGTGACTGGCTATCAGCATGAGGATTTGCGGTTCTATCCGGAAGAGCAAGAAGTGCCGATTGCGCGTGATCTCGACGGTCGAACAGTGGCCGTTTTAGGAGAAGGGCGGAGCTATTCGCCTACCGAATTCGCGCGCTACCTCGTCCAGCATTTGCGGCGCTGTTTCCCAGACCTGGCGCTGCCGTACTCACCGCTTGAACTGCGAGAAGCGTAAGTTAAGACGCTCCCATTGCGCGCGTTTGCGCCGATAACGCCGGCACCTCGTCTGCTTGGTAGACGACATAGTCGTCCTTGTAGCCGCTGGTATCGGCTTCTTTCCCGCCAAGCATCCACAAGAGCGCCCCGCCGGTTGCGGTGGTCTGCACGGTCTTAAGCCAGCGAGCGAACCAGCTATTCCGCGCGGCGGCATCGGGAACAGGGTCAATCAGCTTGAGGCCATACTCTTCCATCAACACAGGCTTCCCTGCCCGCTCAGCGATTTTGGCATGATCGCTAACCCACCGATCCCCGAATTCCAAATCTTTAGCGTGATCCCAATCCTGTGGATAGAAATGATAGCCGCCGAAATCGATCTCGGGAATGTCCAGAATCGCGGCAAAATCGGTGCCGTGGCGGCCGTCGTACAACTGGCCTTGATTGTGTTCGAGCAAGTGATGTTCGTTAAAGAAGCCCTCGTCTCCCAACGCCAGCAGATGATTGCGATCGAGCTGTTTCACGAAGGCGGCCATCTCGTGCACCCAATCCAGCAAGATGTCCCGCTCCCCTTCGCAGCGCGCTTCGTTGGTTAACTCCCAAGCCATGATGCTCGGCTCGTCGCAATAGAGGCGGCCCGTCAACGTATTGCGGCGAGTCACAACATGCTGCACCCAATTACGGTAAGCCAGTCGCGCTTCTAGGGATTTGTAGAATTCTTTCACATCGCCGCTGATGCCGAGCCACTTGAGGTACATGGGCATGCCGCCGAAATCTTTCCAATGATTTACCAGCGGCAGGATCAGCTTGAGTCCTAATTGTTCGGCCGTCTGAATCACGCCATCCAGACGCTGCAGGCCATTCGGGCCATCGTCTATTTTGATGACGCCGTTTTCCAGATATTGGAACGCAACTCCACCCCCGCCTTGCTCGGCGTCCTGGAATGCCCAACTGCGAATCGTATTGGCCCCCATCTGTTTGGCGGTTGTCATCGCGGCTCGGCAACTGGCGGCCTCGCAATACGCCAGGAAATAACAGTTCACACCGGTCACCGGGAATGCGCTGCCGTTGAGGCTGAAGCGCGTTCCTTCTCTAGCTACAAAAAGGTTGGGCGTCATATTTGCTTTCACGAAAAGCTATCCTCTATTTACGCATGCGACCTGCTATCTTTCTGGACCGCGACGGCACCTTGAACTTCGATTATGGCTGGATTACCTCGCCCGCAAAGATCGAGTTGCTGCCCGGCGCGGGCGAGGCAGTGCGGCTCATTAACGATTCCGGCTATCTGGCGGTGCTGGTTACCAATCAACCGGTCATTGCGCGTGGAGAGATTACAGTTGAGGGACTCGGGATTATTCATCAGAGGCTCGAATCGCTTTTAGAACAGTCCGGCGCTCATCTCGATGCGATCTACTATTGTCCGCATCACCCGGATGCCGGCGTTCCCGGCGAGAGGCCCGAGTTGAAAATCCGCTGTCAGTGCCGCAAGCCCGCACCTGGTCTGCTGGAATCCGCCGCGCGCGATCTCGATATCGACACCAGCCGCTCCTGGATGGTGGGCGATTCGGAACGCGATCTAGGGGCTGCGGCTGCATTCGGAATTCCCGCGGTTTTGGTAGCGAGCAATCAGCAGAAGTTTAAAGAATCGATCACCTCTCCCTATGCCTTTCGCGCGAAAACAGTCATCGAGGGAGTTCGCCACATTTTTGCTTAGTCTTACTTATTTTTGATACCCTCACTCTCGATAATAAGAATTGCTACGAAACATTGCTAGGTGATTTGCGTCACTATCCACTTGACGAGCTTAGAATTTTTATCTTTATTCCGCAGGGGAGTTATGAACCGATTATGGTGAATTTTCAGATTTTAGTGCGCTGTGGCATCGGTGGAGCTTGTTTGGCAGCACTGTCGGCCAGTGCGCAAAGCCTACAAAGTTTTGTGCCCGTAACGCCTTGCCGCCCGGTTGACACGCGCTTGGCGAACGGTCCATTCGGCGGGCCGAGCATGACAGCGGGAAGCACGAGAAATTTCCTTTTACCAGCAAGCAATTGCAATTTGCCAGCGAACGCCGCCGCCTACTCCATCAACGTGACGCTGGTTCCCGCTGGCAGTGTCAGTTACCTCACCATCTGGCCGGCTGGATCGCCGCAGCCCTACGTTTCCACCGTGAATGATTTTACCGGCTTGGTCATTGCAAACGCTGCCATCGTACCGGCTGGCGTCAACGGAGCAGTCAGTGTTTTTGTAACTGACACGACCAACGTTGTGATCGACGTGAACGGCTATTTCGTTTCGAATACGGACGCGAGTGACAATACCGCCCTTGGGCGGAGTTCTCTGCCCGCTAGTAGCGGAGCGCAAAACACAGGAATCGGATTTGCCTCTTTGGGCAACAACGCGGGCGGAAACGATAATACAGCGGTGGGATCTACCGCACTGAGCTCAAACACAACTGGTAATTACAACACCGCCTTGGGTCAGAGTGCCCTCGCATTCAATAGCACAGGGTCGGATAATACGGCAATAGGGTATCAAGCACTTTCCTCATCAACGGGAAGTGACAATATTGGCATCGGCTTTCAAGCCGGAATTAATCTCGGTACTGGCAATAACAACATCGAGATCGGCAGTCCGGGTGTCAACGGGGAGAATAGCGTTCTGCGGATCGGCACGTCACAAACCAAAGCGTTTCTTGCTGGTGTGAACGGAAACAACGTTACTGGTGCAGCAGCAGTATTTGTGGATGCTAACGGGCAACTCGGCATTCAGGCATCGTCGCGCCGCTTCAAACAGGACATTCAGCCGATGGCGGACGCAAGCTCGCGGCTCATGCAGTTGGAGCCCGTGATTTTCCGCTACAAAGAAACGGCGGCGGATGTCCAGTACGGATTGATTGCCGAACAGGTGGCTGCGGTTTATCCAGAACTGGCGGTTTACGACAAAGATGGGCAAGTGGAGACGCTCCAATACCAGCAGCTTCCCGCCATGCTGCTAAACGAGATTCAGAAACAGCACCGCACGATTGAGGACTTGCAAGCGCGGATCGCAGTTTTGGAGCAATTGCTTAAAGCCACCGCTCCTATTTCAATCCATTGACTGACGCCAAAAACGTGCTTGCGGTACTGCTAAGATTGCGTTGCGGGCCCTTAGCTCAGCGGTTAGAGCAGTGGACTCATAATCCATTGGTCGTAGGTTCAAATCCTACAGGGCCCACCAAGTCTGATACTCTTGCCGCATGAAAACAATCGCGCTTCCGCTCCTCGCGGTGACAGTTTTGCTGGCAGCCGCTACCGGCTCCGTCGATCAGTACTCATCCAAAGATTTGGCGGACATTAAAGACAAACTCGCCGCGGAGCATCCCACCTTCAAATCCGAGCAGTTGAAGCAATACAAAGGCCACTACACGATGGTGGCGCATCGCGAAGGCACCGGCTCAGCGGAAGTGCATGAGCACGAGGCCGACATTTTCGTGATTGAAGACGGCGAAGGAACGCTCCTTACCGGTGGCAAGCTGGTGAACTCGCATGTGGAAAAGCCCGGTGAGTTGCGTGGCACTTCGATCAGCGGCGGCGAAAAAGTGCATTATGCGCCCGGCGACATCATCCATATTCCCGCTGGCGTGCCGCACCAGATGTTGGTGGAAAAGGGCAATGCGGTGACTTATTTCGTGGTGAAAGTCACCGGCCAGTAGATGGCGCTGGCGGTACTGCTTACCTTCCTCGCTCTGCTGGGAGTGGTGGGAGGAGTTTTGCTGCATCACGGGTTCTCAAATTATCTTGCCGCTGCCGGCGGATTGCTGCTGTTCGCAGTGGCTTTCATTTGGGTCGTACCTGAGATAGCGGAGGTTTGGAACTGGCCGCGCGCTCTTGTCGGCGTGACGATGGTGGCTGTCTCGCTGGCGTTCGTCGACTCGCGATTGATTCGCCTCGGCCATTCACCGCGCCATGGTGTGATGGCTCCGCTGCTGGTGGCCACCGCGATTCACAGTCTGCTGGACGGCTGGAGCATTCGCGCCCTGGCTGCGCAGCCGGTTCCCGAGGCGCTGGTGCCGATCGGGTTAGGGCTGCATAAAATTCCAGAAGGGTTTGCGTTGGGTTGGGTCTTACGGCGCTCTGTCCAGTCACATGGGCGCGCAATTGCGTTCGGCGCAATGGCCGAGCTTTTCACTTTGCTTGGCGCGCTGCTGCAGCCGGCCGCTGATCGATCGGGCTTAGAACGCTTCGGACCTTCTTGGACTGCGGCGGTGTTGTGCGTGATTGCAGGGGCATTTGTCTTCTTGAGTTGTCATGCGCTGTTGCCGTATTTCAGTCGCAAGCACTAACGTCTAAGTGGCAATCTTGCCGGGATGTTGTTTGTGGAAGTTTGTGCGCTTCTGAAACTCTACCGCGAGCGCGATAATGCGATTCTCCGAGAAAGGGCGTCCAACGATTTGCAAACCGATGGGCAGCCCGTTGACGAAGCCGCAAGGGATAGTAATCGCGGGCAAACCGCACAAGTTGCTGGCTTGCACTAAACCCGCGAACACGCCTTTCGTTTCAGGTCGCTTGGGAGGGGCGTCGTCGAACGGAACGTCGGCTTTGTCGGGGGGATCCAGTTTGGTCGGCGCAACCAGTAAATCCACGTTTGCGAATAGGTCGCGGAAGGCCGTTTGGATCTGCGACCGGACGCGCATAGACTTTAGATAGTCGATCGCAGAATAGTTCATCGACGCTTTTAAACCATCGATCTGTCCTGGATCGGCGAGCTGCTCCACGCGGCCGCTGCGGATCAACGTTTCAAAAACAGAGGCGGCTTCGGCATCAATGATGCAACTAATGATGGGGCCGTAGGGGAATTCGGGCAGTTTGGTTTCCACCATTTGTGGGCCGAGAGTCTTGACGACCGAGAGCGCTTGCGCAAAGGCGGGACGCAGGCTTTCGGCGGGCCAAGCGGAGAAATCGATTTCAGCGTAGCCGAGTTTTAGCTGGTTGAGATCGCCATAAAACTGCGGCGAGTAGTAAAAACTCTTGTTGGCCGATCCTGGATCTTGATCATCATGGCCAGCAATCTCGTGCAGAACGAGGCCGCAGTCTTCGGCGGAACGCGCAAGGACGCCGATTTTGTCTAGCGTCCAGGAAAGAGCCATGGCACCATAACGGCTCACAAGGCCATACGTAGGGCGGAGACCAGTCACGCCGCAATAAGACGCGGGCGTCATGATCGAACCCGACGTTTCCGACCCGAGTGCAAAGGGCACCAAGCCTGCGCCGACGGCCGCGCCGGAACCACTCGACGAGCCGCCAGACCAATATTCTTTATTCCATGGATTGCGGCCGGGCCCTTGAAGAGACGCACCGGCGGATGTATAGCCACCGCCGCCGGCGAGTTCGACCATGGCGAGTTTACCCAGCAAAATGCCTCTGGCGCTTTTGAGCCTTTGAACGGCGGTGGCGTCGTAATCAAAAACCTGATCGGCGAATGGTTTGGCGCCCCAGGTCGTTGGATAATCGGCGACGCTTAGCAGATCTTTGACGGCGAAGGGAATGCCTTGCAGCGGACCGCGCATCCGATCGTGTTTGATTTCCCAATCCACTTCTTTGGCTGTTTTCTTGGCATCTTTCAGCAGAGACAGGGCCAAAGCATTGTACTCCGGGCCTTCCCTTTCCAGCCGCTCGCCGAAGAATTTGGTGAGTTCGACACACGAGATCTGTTTCTGACGAAGAGCGGCGCTCAGTTCCGGAATGGTGGCGAAAGGGAGCGTGCTCTCATCGAGCGTGGTTTTGTGTTTCCCCATGGTCTACGCCACGAAGCGGAAAGCGGGCTCGACATTCATCGGAACGGCGATCAAGGCAAGTTGATCGCTGACTTGCCGGACTTCGCCTTTGGCTTTTTCGACGCGCTGCTCGGGAGACGGAACAGCCGGCACTGCGGTTTGGGCAAGCAGGGGAGCGCTGCCCATGAACAACACCCAGTGGCGGCGGCTTAATTGAGATGCCATCTTCGCATTATATGAGTCGGGGATCGGTCACCAATGTGAAGGAGCTGGTTTGAAGACGGAAAGCGAACGTGAAGACTGTGGGCGGGATGGGAACAGGGGCGGGTTAGAGTTTGACGGCTAAAAAGCGGAGACGGCGGTAGTCGGCGAGCCAGACGTCTTTGTCGAACAACTTGGGACGGAGGATTGCGATAACTTCGGAGAGGGCGGAGGCCGGAATGTTTTCGAAATAGTAGCTCTTGAATTGCTTGATCCAGTTTGCCATCCCAGAATCGCCGTCGAGGGGGGTGGGACGATCGAACAACTGGGCTTGGCGGACTTCTAGGGCGTGGGCTTCGAGAATTGATGTGTACTCGCTAATTGATGGGTAGTATTGGCGGGAAGGGGGCAGAGGGCCGTACTTACTAACTACTGAGTGAATAGCACTTACTATGGTTTGGATGTTTCCCTTCCCTCCCATTTCGGCGACGAACCGGCCGCCGGGTTTCAGAGCTTTCGAAACAGCGCGGACAACGGCGACGGGGTCAAGCATCCAATGGAGAGCGGCGTTGGAGAATACCGCGTCGAATTCATTGTTAAAGGTGATCGAGGCAGCGTTTTGGAGGACGAAGCGGAGGTTGGGGAAGTTTTGGCGTGCTTGGCCAAGCATGCTGGGAGAGGCGTCGAGGCCAACGACTTGAGCACCGCTTTCAGAGATCTTATTAGTAAGTTGGCCGGGGCCGCACCCTAAGTCGAGAATACGTTCGCCGGGTTGAGGGTCGAGTAACTCGACGACGCCTTCCCCCATCCGCCAAACGAAGTTATGACGGGCTTCGTAAAGTTCGGTGTCCCAACTACTCACGAGGTGTAAGCTTTCAACATGAAGAAGACGATGACGCCCGTGACGGAGACGTAAAGCCAAATGGGAAACGTCCAGCGGGCGATTTTCTTGTGATAGCGGAACTGGCTGTGCAATGCCCACCACAGGGTTCCCAGGATGAGTGGGAGGGCCACCATCGAGAGGCTGATGTGGGTGATGAGAATGAAGAAATAGATGGGACGTACGATGCCGTGGCCGGGGAATTTGGTGTCGCCGTGAAAGTAGTGATAGGTGATGTAGCTGACGAGGAAGAGCGCGGAGAAGACTGTCGCGCTGAGCATGAAACGTTTGTGAACGGTGCGATTGTAGCGGCGGATGTTGAGATAGCCGAAGACCAGACAGATGGCGCTGAGCGAGTTGAAGAAGGCGTTGGCGGCGGGGAGGATGGCGATCCAATCGGGGGCGGCGACCCGGCCTTTGAAATAGATGAGCCAAATCAGAAATGCCGTAATGATGGCGCTGAGGCCGATGATAGCCGGCAGCGGTTTGCGGGAGAGATCTGAATCTGACTGGGTTGTTGGTTGTGCCACTAATTTATTCCTTCCTCAATGTTTGCAAATCTTTGAGCAGTTCGGGAATGGCGTGGGAATCGCTTTCGGAATCGCCTTCGGCGGCGAGGCTTGAGTAGTAACCGCGAATATAGCCCTTTTTGTCGACCAGAATGAATTTGGTGCTGTGTTCAATTTTGCCTAATATGTCGCCAGCGTGAAAAGTCTCGAAAGCTATGTGATGCACGGCTGCGGCGGTTCCGGTTAGAAAGATCCAGTCAGACGTGGCGCCGCCGTAGCGGGAACCAAAGGCTTTGAGGGAGGCGGGAGTGTCTTTGGGATCGACGGAGAAGGAGACGATGCGGACGTCGGGGAGATTGGCGATCTGTTGGTGGACGCGCTTCATGCGGGCGCTCATCATCGGGCAAGCGGCAGGGCAGGTAGTGTAGATGAAGTCGGCGATCCAGACCTTTCCGGTAAGGGAGCTGCCGGAAAAGGGTTGGCCGTTGGAGTCGGTCATGGTGAATGAGGGGACATGGTCGTAGGTGGGGAGTTGAGGGTGGGAGCACGATGTGAGGAGGAGAAGAAGCACGGCTAGGCAGCCGCACACTGACTGTGCGGCGGGCCCCATATTGGAGAGCAGCGGCTTCACAGGCGGACGGGGTCTAGTACCATGAGCGCGTAAAGAACTGGCAAGTAGACGACGGACGTGAGGAGGACGCGACGGGCCTTGGCACGGGTGCGGTCGAGCGAGACTTGGACGCCGGAGTAGAGGAACCAGACGCCGAGTGCGAGGGCACCCACTAGATAAATGCTGCCGGCCATGCCCATATATTTTGGGAGCAGGCTGATGGGGATGAGGGCCAACGAATAAAGAATAATCTGGCGGGAAGTGGAGCGGCCGTCAGGTTCTACGACAGGTAACATTTTAATGCCAGCGCGTTGGTAATCTTCGCGATACATCCAGGCGATTGCATAGAAGTGGGGAAATTGCCACAGGAATAAGATTGCGCCAAGGATCCAAGCTTCGGCAGTGAGTTTACCGGCAGCGCCAGCAAAACCGATGAGAGGCGGCATAGCGCCGGGGAATGCGCCGATGGTAGTAGACCACCAAGTTCGTTGTTTGAGCGGCGTGTAAAGAAAGAGGTACATGAACAAGGTTGCGAGACATAAGCCGGCGGTCAGCCAGTTTACGCCAAACCCGAGTTCGAGAGTGCCGACAACGGCAAGAGTGATCCCGAACCACAGGGCGCGATGAGCGTTAAGACGGCCGGAGGGAAGAGGGCGCATCTTGGTACGATCCATCAGCAAATCGGCAGCGCGTTCATACCACTGATTGAGGGCGGCAGTTCCGGAGGCCATGAGAGCTGTGCCGATAAGGGTGTTGAAGATGTTTGGCACTGACCAGGATCCGGAGTGACCAAAAAAATAGCCAATCGCCGCACTCATAACAATGAGCCACGTAATACGAGGTTTTGTGAGTTCGAGGTAGTCTTTCACTGTTTAGTGGCCAAATTGATCGGCAAGATAATGCAAAGGGATCGACAAAGCAACGCTTTCAGTGTACTCTTTCTTGTTTGGCAAGAATGTGACGACACGCACCCCTCTAGAAGTGAGATGCCGAAAGGACACGGTTCGAACTATCCGTAATTCATGAAGTTGTATAGGACGGTAGTTTGGCCGACAATCGAGCGATGCCACTTCCCAATGATCAAAGAGTTGTAGCGCTGGCGGAACAATTAATTCAGCAATTCGACAATATATTCGGATTGCAACCGGGATTTCGGCCTGCCCATGCCAAGGGCATGCTGCTAACAGGGACGTTTACCCCTGCGACCGGCGCTGCTGCGATCGCGCGCGCGCCGCATTTCGAGCGACCAACGACAGCGGTTACGGTAAGGTTTTCCAATTCGACGGGAATTCCGCTTATTCCAGATGGGGATGCGAATGCAAATCCACGTGGGATGGCGGTACGCTTTCATCTGGGGGAACGCGTACACACCGATATAGTGTCGCACTCGACGGATGGGTTCCCGACGCGGACGGGCGAGGAGTTTTTGGAGTTTCTTAGGGCGTTGGCGGCGAGTAACGGGGCGACGAAATCGCCGACGGCGCTGGAGCAGTTTCTCGGTACACACCCGAAGGCGCTGGCGTTTGTCAAGACACCGAAGCCCACGCCGGTGAGCTTCGCGAAGGAGGCGTATTTTGGGGTGACGGCGATGCGGTTTTTGGATAAGAATAACGCGGGACGGTTTGGGCGCTACAGGATTGTGCCGGAGGCGGGAGTGGAGACTTTGGACGATGCGGCGGTGCCGAAGCATGGGGCGAATTTCTTGTTTGAGGAGTTACGGGAGAGGATCGGCAAAGGGCCGGTGGTGTTTCAGGTGGCGGTGCAGTTGTCGGGTGAGGGGGATGTAGTGGAGGATGCGACGGTGCATTGGCCGGAGAGCCGGCCGGTGGTGGAGTTGGGACGGATTTCGCTGACGAGTTTGGTGGCGGATGATGCGGAAGAACAACGGCACATTATTTTTGATCCGATACCGAGGGTGGATGGGATAGAGGCGTCGGCAGATCCGTTGCTCGAGTTACGGGCGGCGGTTTATTTGATTAGCGGACGGAGACGGCGGGGGGCGGGTAAGAGCGCGAAAATCGGGACAGCCTGACCTAACTGAATTTTCGATTTACGCAAGACACGCAGAGCGCTCCGTCCCCATTTAGGAGTGGGCGGCCGAGGCGCCGGGAGGACGACCGACGCGGCGCCACTGGCGTTGGAAACGCTCTTCGACTTGTTGAACAAACGCATCTGTACCGTAAGGTTTGCCGGAGAAAGTGCAGGCGCGGATGTCGCGAATGTCGGCGTAGTCTTCGGAATCGCCGACGAGATTGCGCCAACCGGCCTCGCCTCCGTTGTCGCGCCAAAAATCCATATCGAGCAAGCCAGCAGCTTCGGCGGGTGAGTTAGCAAGGTGTGCGGCGGCGCTCGACCAGCGGTAGCCTGGGCTGCGGTGCGCGAGGCCAGCTCGGACGGGATTGGCCTCGACGTAGCGGAGAGTTCGCCATAGATGGGTGGGGCCGATAGGGCAAGAGAAGAAGCGGTTCTGCCACAGGTGGCCGGTCCGGTTGCGGCGCGGGTTCAGATATTGGGCGTAGCGGCCGTGAATGCGGCGGAAGAAGACGGCGAGCGAGTCGGGAGTGCCAGGTGAGACAACCCAGTGGACGTGGTTGGTCATGAGGCACCAAGCGTAAACGCGGATTTCGCAATGCTTCAGATTTGCCTGAGCTAGGGTGAGGTATGTCTGGCGATCGGCGCGAGAGAAAAAGACATCTTTGCGATCTATCCCTCGCTGGGTGATGTGATAAGGCTGTCCAGGTTCGACACAACGTGCATTTCGCGGCATATATGTGAGATGTGTGCGAAGTATTGAGAATCTCTCAAATGGGGACGGAGCCCTCTGATGGATTCGAGGAAAGAGGAAATTCGGTTAGGTCAGGCTGTCCCAATTTCAAGAGTGGAGCCGGGTTTCAGAGAATGGGAGAGATGGAGAAACCGCAGTTCGATCCGGGGTTGACACAGCAGTACACAGGGGTACTGAAGAGGGCGATTAATCGGAGCGGGCAGTTTAATGTGCGCCGCACTGGGACGGGGTGGCGGGATTGGCATCCTTATCTGTTCATGATTAGTGCGCCGTGGCCGGTTTTCTTTCTGCTGATCCTGGCGGCGTTTCTGGTGGTGAATACGCTTTTTGCACTCGCGTACTCCGCTGTGGGAATTGAGAATTTGAAAAACGCGGACGCGGCTACTCCTTGGCTGACTTTTCTGAATGCGTTCTTTTTTAGCGCACATACGTTGACGACCGTGGGCTATGGCAATATGTGGCCGGTAGGGCCGACGGCGAATTCGGTGGCCGTGCTGGAGTCGGTGGTGGGCGTGCTCGGTTTTGCGATTGCCACTGGATTGATGTTTGGACGATTTTCGCGGCCTTCTGCGCGGTTTGGCTTTAGTAAGTCGATGTTAGTGGCGCCTTATATGGGCGGGACGAGCTTGCAGTTTAGAGTAGTGAACAGGCGATCCAATAACATCATCGACCTGGAGGCGCGCGTGCTGTTGATGGTTGTGGAACTCGACGAGGACGGCTTGCCGAGGCGGAAATATTTTCCGCTCACCCTCGAACGACCCTCAGTGTTGTTTTTTCCGTTGACTTGGACGGTGGTTCATCCGATTGTAGAAGATAGCCCTTTGTTTGGGAAGACGGCTGAGCAATTAGAACGAAAGCAAGCGGAAGTGCTGATCATGATGAAGGGGCACGACGAGAGTTTCGGACAGAGCGTGCATGCGCGGTTTTCGTATCGCTACGACGAGATTGTGTGGGGAGCGAAGTTTGCGACGGCGTTTGAGGTCGAGGACAACGGGGATTTGCGGATTGAGGTGGATAAGGTGAGTTTAATCGTGCCCGCGGAGTTACCGAACAAACAGTTAGGTTTAGCCGACGCTGCCACCGATCGGAGTTGAGGTTTTCGAAAGTGCATCGATCATGCGTTCCCGTCCCGCGAGTGCGCGTTCAACGGCAGAATCGAGAGCGATGCGGTAGATCACATAACCAACAACAAGTTCGAAAGAAAGAACCCCCAACAAAGCCCACTCGGAATCGAACGCCCAGCGAGCGAGATAAGCGAATCCCTCCAGGATGGCCATGCCAATGGTACAAGCGAACACCCAGAGTTGAACTTTGCCGCTGCCACGTTTTTGCATGGTCGAACTGGGATCGCTGGGACGAGGCATCATGACGGAAAGAAGATTGCCAGCCCACATCAGGTGAATCGCGGCGACAGCGGACGCGAGAAAACCCGCCAGCATACTCACGGCTGAAAGACGCGTCACAAAAAAGGTGATGGTGGCGATCAGTAAGTTGATGAAAACCACAAAGAGCCAAGCCACAAGGTTCTTCGCTTTAATGACAGTAACAAAGGGAGTGGGCGAGAGGAAATAGAGTTGAGCGGCGGCGCGATCGGTGCCGAAGATATTGAGCATCAGACCATCGGAGATCAGCAACAAGGCGTAGAGGTTGGCGAAAGGAAAATAATTTTGCCGGAAGACGCTGTGGTCGTTTTCGCGCATGACCATCGGCAAGAAAAGGACAGTGCTGAAAACGCAAGCCATGCCGAGCATAACGCGAAAACGGGGCATACGGAGCAGCGAGCGCAGTTCCTTTTGGACCAGAGCCGCGATGGGATCTTGGAACAGATTGGTGATGGAATCGAGAATCGGCGAGGTATCTTTCCTGGCGTTGGAAGCAGCAGAAATGCTGCGAAAGGAATCGTCTTTGACCAGGCCCCTGGCAAACTGCCAGCGAGCCAGGACGAAAGCAAGTGCGGTCCAGGCGGTGAGTGCGGCGAGATTGATCAGTGGGCTATGAGCCAGGCTAAGCGACGCGCTGGCATGCCAAGGGGTGCCACGGCCATTTGCGAAGAGAAGAAAGTAAGGCTTCATCCGCATGCCCAGGCCAGTGCGGATCAGAAGTTGCGGCAAGACGCCGATGCTTATAAAAATGATGGTGATAATCTCGCGAAAACGGTTTCTCTCGAAGGCATGAATAATGAAGTCGCGCACTGCCAATTGCAGAAAAAGATTGAAGGGGATAAAGAGAAGCAGGCTGAGTGCAGCGATGGCAGGAACATCGGCACGACGTGCCAAGCCGATCACCCCCCCCAAAATAACAACGATGAATTCCGGCGCACTGGTAATACGGAGCAGTACCTCGAGACCGAACAGTGCGCTGTCTCGAATGGGGTAGACCTGAAGTTTATTGATCTGTAGAGACCAACCGGTGCTAAGAGTCAGGAGCGGGATCGTTTGGTTGTAAAGAAAGACGGCCAACAGCGAAATGGGCAGTGCCTGGTTCAAAGTCTCGATGGGGAGACGGGGAATGCTAACGATGGCGAGGAGGGCGAGACCGGCGAACATGAAGTACCAAAGACCGGTCAGTATCCACATGAGGACCGCACCGAACGTGGTACGTGGCAAATGATTGCGCGTGACACGAAACTGAGCCCAGATAATGGCGAAAATCTGTTGGGTCATGGTTACAACCAGTCGAGTCTTTCGGAATCTCGCTCAGCTCCAACAATGTTGACGAAAATGTCTTCAAGCGTGCTGGCGCCATTGGCACTCTGACTGCGCAAATCGGCCATCGTGCCTTGCGTGACTATTTTGCCCCGATTGATGATGGCGACTTGATCGCAGAGGCGCTCGACGACTTCGAGCACGTGCGAGGTGAGGAATACCGTGGCTCCATGATGGACCTGTTCCAGGAGGATGTCTTTCATTAGACGGGCGCCGACAGCGTCGACGCCTTCGAACGGCTCGTCCATCAAGAAAAGCTTGGGTCGGTGAATGAGAGCGGCAGCCATGGCGATTCGTTTGCGCATGCCTTTGGAATATTCGCCGATCAATTTGCGGGCGTTGTCGGCTAACTGGAAAAGTTGGAGCAACTCGCCGCCGCGCTCTTTTGCCTGGGGCTTGGCGAGACCATAAAGACGTCCGATAAATTCGAGATATTCGGACCCGGTGAGGTAATCGAAGAGCAGAGACTCGTCAGGGACTAACCCGATTTCACGGCGGATTTCCAGCGATTTTTCCGGCAGAGGCAAACCGAGAACATTTATAGAACCGGAATCGGGTTGAGCTAAACCCATAAGCATCTTGATGGTGGTGGTTTTACCTGCGCCGTTAGGGCCAAGAAAGCCGAAAAAACACCGCTGCGGCACGGTTATGCTCAGGCCATCTACTGCGGCGAACCCGTTGTAGAGCTTCCGTAGACCCGTGATTTCAATAGCGGGAACTTCTGCGGAAATTGTCATTGCGGTTTAGGGAACGGGTGTCGACGGAACAGCTCGTAAGACGGCGAGAAGCGTACCCGTTTCCCGCAAGATAGCAAGCTTGGCACGAGTAACCTGAGTCTCGGCTTCGTAAAGAGCGATCCAGCGGTTCCCTTCTTCGAGCCGCGCTTGTTCTACACGGCTCATGGGTACTTGGCCCTCACCTTGCTTGGCCAAAAGAACGGTGAGTTCTTCACGCGCGAGGTCGAGTTGCAGACGGGCAAGGTCGCGAATATTTTCCGACTTCTTCCAGAGTTCATAACTGCGGCGCGTATCGGAGATGATGCGATTGCGGGTCTGATCCATTTGAATACGGATCTTTTGCATGTCGGTACCGTTTTGTAAAGCGAGGCCTTTGGAAGCGGAACCGATGAGCAGGGGAATCGCGATGGACGCACCAATCTGGACGTTGTTGCGCTGAAATTTCTGAAAATAGTTGATGTAGTTGTATTTGGCAAAAAGCGCGTACTGCGCTACCAAATTGACTTGCGGGAGGCGCTGTGCGCGGAAGGAGCGAACCTCCAGTTCCTTTGCCAGAACATTAGACTCCATTTGATGCAATTGACGATTGTTATGCAGCGCCATATCGGCTGCTTCCGCTTCGGAGGGCGGGCTGGAAATTGAGGAGAGGTCGGTATCTACTGGTTTGACTCGATCGGTGGCGGGATAACCCAAGGCGACGGCAAGCATCATTTCGTAGTAATCGAGATCTAGTTGCGAGGCATTCAGGCGTTCTTGCGAGAGAGCGAGGTTAACTTTTGCACGCTTAAGTTCGAGCGGCAGTTCAGAACCTTCGTCCACGGCGGCGCTCATGGCCTGAGTTACCTTTTCAAGACTGGGTAGTTGTTGAGTGAGTATAGCGCTTTGATGAGTGATTGTGGCTGCCGTTAGGAATAAGTCGGCGGCCTGATAGGCGACGTCTTCAGCCTTGGCTTGAGCGCCAAATTGAGAGCCACGCGCGCTTTCGCGAGCGGAGGCCACTTCGTAGCTCTTGGGCCGGTTGAAGATGGCCATGTCGGTTTTGAGTTCAATGATGCTGGGTGCGTTGCCATCAATGCTGTTGGGGTAGCCATAAGTATAGGCTAGACCGCTGCCGCCATAGAGTTTGGGCCGAAAGGGATCTACCGCGACGAGCACGCCTTGCTCGGCACGCTGTTCATCGAGGCGGGATAGAGCCACTTCTGGATTTTGGCGGGCGGCGATTTCTAAAGTTTGTGGGAGTGTGAGGGAGTGGACCTCGGCGCTTAGAAGTGTAGTGAAGAGTAAGCTGGCGATTACGGATTTTAACGTGGTCACTTCACTATGCTAGCGGAGGCCGCACAGGAGCTTCGGCGAACGTTAGCGGTTCGGTTTTCCGGACTGCATTTTGAAGCGATCGTCGAAAGTAACTTCGACGGTCACGGTCTTGCCTGACTTCACATCGATGGGCTCTGGTTTGTTAGGAGCTTTGCTGTAGAGACCAAGCGACGATCCGTTGGGCGGAGGTCCAGATTGAGGATCCCAGGAACCGGTGGGATCGAAAGCAGCACTGACGTAGACGGGAGACTTTCGGACATTGGAGAAAGTTATATAACCCAGGTTGGATGTGAGCGGCTTGATCTCAACTGGTGTTATCTGTTCGCCCTTTGCGAAAGTAGGCGAATCCCAAAGGACAACGTAGATTTTATGTTTCTCGTCCACTTTGCCTGAGCCGGAATAATGAACGCTGACTTGGAGAGTAGAAACATCCTGTGGGGGTGCTCCTAGACCCAGCAATGCGAGGAAGAAGATGAGTTTCATGGAGGAGAGGATATCACTGTCGGGGAGGTAGGCGGAGCCTGAACTCCGCCAAGCCCTAACTAGGGTTACTTTTTGGTGGCGGGTGGCGGGGTTGGAGCTTTGGCCGTTGGGGTAGCCGCCGGTGCGCCGTTAGCGGTGGTCTTATCGTAGAGAGAAACGATGTCCTGGGTAATATCGATGCCGCTGGAAGCGTAAAGCACGGGAGTGTTCTGGTTGCTCACATCCAGGATGAGGGTATAGCCGTTATCCTTGGCGTACTTTTCAATGACGGCCATCATGCGCTGTCCAAGATTGGATAGCACCTTCTGTTGTTCACTGCGAAGTTCTTCCTCAGCATCCTGCATATCGCGTTCGAGACGTTTCTTCTTTTCGTCGATATCGCGTGCCAACTGGTTGCGCTTATCCTCGGCCATTACAGTGCCGCCCTTCGTCAACTGATCTTGAAGACCGGTGATCTCGGTTTGGCGATTCTGGAACTCTTTATTCTTCGGGACGAATTTAGCATCTAATTCCTGGGCAGCTTTTTGGCCGTCTTTGGTGCCGACAATAGCGCCTTGTATGCTAATCACTCCCACTTTGTTGGGCGTCTGCGCGAAGGAAGCGAGGCCGGCGCAAAGGAGTGCCGCTGTGGAGATCAAACAACTTCTCATAATCTATTCAAAATTCCTTTCAGGATACTTTTCACGTCAACCGCGGGTATGCCCGTCACGGCGACCAAATTAGAACGTGCGACCGATTGAGAATCGGAAAATCGAGTGCCGCTCGTGAAACGGCTGTGGAGCGCCAATATACTGGATCGCGTTTTGGTACGTCGCGTTGTTGGCGAAGAAAGACCTATCCGCTACCACCGGAGCTTGCAAGACCGTATTGACAATACTTGGATTATACGCCCAATAAAGGCGGAATGGCGCATTGACAACTGGCATTAGTACTTGTAGTTCAAGGCCAGTGGAGACTCTCGGTACTTGGGTACCCGGCGCGATGTAGGCCCGCCTACCGAAATCGGCCTGGGGATAGAGACTGTTGAGGCTTGTGACTTCTCCGGGATTGAGACCTAACTGGCTCGGCAAGAGAAGCTTGTCAATGCCAGCGTCTACGAAGGGCGCTAAGGTAACCGGTCCAAAGATCGGGATGCGGTATTCATAATTGAAGACAGCAGAGGTATCGCCACCCGGCAGAACGAGGCGGTAAATAGGCACGGTTTGCTGAACTTGAGTAAAACTCACACTGCCATCGGAGTTGACAACCTTCTGAACGCGCTGGCTACCGTCGTTGTTATAGACGGGGACTTGCTGGCTGGTGGGAATATAAGCAATGGGGCTGATGGTTAAGATGTCGAAACCGCGGATATCGCTTTCGCCACCCATGTAGTAACGATCATAAGGTGGGGCGACGCGACCGCCGAAACCGGCGATGAATTTGGCGTTGACATGGAAGCCCATAACGTTGCCTTTGAATAAGCCGCGACGGAAATAGGCAATATCGAGATTAGGTTGCAAAGTATTGACGTTCCCGCCAAGAACCACGCCTGTGAAACCGAAGCCGAAGTTGACGCGCAAGCCCCTACTGGGCGTAATTGGATGGTTAACTGTGTTGTAAGCGAACGTTGGCGTGATAGTGCTAGCTTTGATGCCGGTTAGCGTATTAGGACCGCCGACCCCTTCAAAATCCAGATAGTTGAAGTATGCCTTGGCAGCGTCGGTGAGCGGGTTGACGCTCTGATCGCGGAAAGAATAAGTAAGACCCACTCGAGCAAAACTGCGACGCAATTGATAACTGACAAAAGTAGTAAAGCCCCTGCCGTTGGTTACATAGTTCAGCAGGTTTTGTGTGCCGAGCTGATTATAATAACCAATCAGGTTGGTACCGGCCAAGATAGAAGCCTGCCGCCCCTGATCGTAACTGTAGCGCTGGTAGAAAACCGTAAATCCCGCTTGCACCGGCTTGTCAAACAAATAAGGTTCGGTAAAGCCAAAAGTCACGTTATCCATCAACGTACCGATTTGGGCGCTCAAGCTAAGCGTTTCACCAAGACCGAGGAAGTTGTTGGTGGAATACGACGCGCCGATGAAGCTACCGGAAATGCCGGACACACCACCGTTTAGTTGAATGGAGTTCTTGCCGCGCTCCTTGACCTTGATGAGCAAATCAACGGTGTTGGTCTTGGTATCGCGCGTCATGGTGGCGGCGTCTTCGGGCTTCAGCGGGTCGAAGTAACCAAGCTGATTAAGGCGCAACACGCTCGTTTCCCAAAGTTGCTGACTGTAGAGATCGCCCTCGTTGACGAGCATTTCGCGGCGGATCACGCGATCACGCGTGGTGGTATTGCCCTGGAAATCGATGCGGCGAACGAAGAACTGGTGGCCTTCGTCGACGTCGACGGTGAGATCGATCTGATTTTCGTTGACGGGCTCGGGGTCGGGCGAACCGACGAAATCGATATAACCGAAGTTGCCGTAAAGCTTGCGCAAGTCGTCCAGACCTTTTTGCAGTTTTTCGGTTGAGAAGGGATCGCCCTTGCTCATGCGGAAGACCTGGCGCGAAATCAAATCGGGTGTACGGAAGAGCTTCATGCCGACGAAGCTGAAGTTGCGTAGAGTATAAAGGTTGCCTTCGGAAACGACCATGGTTATATCCACATGTTTACCGGGGCGTTTCTCATTAATGATGGGGATTTTCAGGCCGCGCCCGTAGACATCATAGACCCTTTCAGAGTGGTTGATGACACGGGCCGTGAAGTAACCTTTCCCTTGATAAGCCTGGCGAATACGTTCGCCGTCTTCGTCGAGCTTGGTGGAATCAAAAGTGCGGGCGAACAGATTCTCGAACAGAATCGAGTGCGGCAGGCCGATGGGCTTCAGGTTCTTCATCGCGCGCACGACGTCGCGATGACTGAAGGCACTGTTGCCCTGAATGATAATGTTGCCGACTTTAAGTTTCGGACCTTCATCGATGTTGAAGTTGATGTCAACGCCGCCCGGTGGGACTTGGCGAATTTGCGGAGTGACGGTGGCGTACTGATGGCCGCGCTCGGCCTCGTATTCCTGCAAAACGTTCTTGGCGCGCTGGACTTTACCCGGATCGAATTGCGATTCGGGTGTTAGGTTGACGTGGCGCTCTTTAAAGCGGTCGAGAATTTCAGACTTGCTCATCGACTTGTTGCCGGTGTAGTCGATAGTGTGGACCGTGCGGCGCTCAGTAACTACGAAACGGATGAGCACGCCGCCGTTGGGACCTTTTTCTTTTTCCACCCGGAGATCGTCAAAGCGGCCGGAATTCCAGAGCGACATGAAATCGCGGTGGATGGCCTGCTCGTCGTAGACGTCGCCCTTCTTAGTAAAGATCAGGCCGCGTAGGGTGTCTTGCGGCACTTTGCGCTGACCACGGAACTGAACTTCTTCCACGATATTTTCGTCGATTGCGGCAGGTTTGACCTCCTGTACGCCGCCTGGGGGTGGAGTAGCCGGGGGAGCAGCGGGGTTCGGTTTTTGAGGCGCTTCCGGAATAGTTTCGAAAGGGTTCTGCTGCTGTTTCGGTTTCTCCGGTGGCTTTTGCTGGTTCGTATCCGGTTGTTGCGCGGGTGAAGGCGCAGTGTCGGAATCCAGCCAAGTGCCGAAAGCGGGAACTCCATCTTTTGAGGCACTTGCAGGGCTAGCCGCAAATGAAAAAGAAGCGAGGCAAACGCCGGATAAAAGGCAAAGACAGGCGGGCGAAGTAAACGCGCGCAGGCTGCGGAGCCTGTGGTGAAGTTTGGCTAAGAACAATTCCTCTCCATGCCGTAAAAAATGAGTCTCCATCCCCTAAGGAGGCAAAAACCCCTGACGTTGAAGAACCAATACAGGTTTCAGCAGCGCGGGTTCAGAAGCGGACAACGGCCCGAACGACCCAATTCCCTTAGTGTAGCGAATGTGACGATCACTCACCGGGAATTCTCAGAGTATTGGGATCGAACCGCGCACACGGGATTCGCAATACTATGGATGTATGAAAATGCGTACACTTTTGATCGCGCTCGTGGCGCTGATTGTTATCGTCGGGGTTGCTATTGCAGTTTTGATGGGACGCGTGGATAGTTACCGGCCGAAGATCCAGGCAGAGTTGCAGCAAAAGCTAAATCGCCCAGTGACATTAGGTCATTTGAGCCTGAAGCTGCTGCCATTGGAGATAGAGGTGGATGGTTTCAGTATTGGGGAAGCGACGCCATTTCCACAAGATCGACCGTTTGCTACAGCAAGCAAAGTCTATGTGAGCGCGGGGCTGCTGTCGCTCATCAGCGGTAATCCGGAAGTCAAGAACATCATTTTAGATAAACCGCAAATCGAGCTGATTCGCAATTCGGCGGGAGTTTGGAATTTTTCGTCGCTGGGAACGAGCGGCGGCGGAGGCGGCGAAAGCCAGTTCACGCTGGACGAGTTAAAAATAAGCGATGGGCAAGTCGGCTATACCGATCAACTCAATAAAGCCCAGCGCAGCGTTTACGACCACATTGATCTGAAGGTTTCCGACTTTGCGCCGAAAAAGCAATTTGGATTAAATCTGGGCGTGCATTTTCCGGGCAGCGGCACGGAGGTGCTGGATTTCACTGGCAAAGTGGGTCCATTGAATGTGGCGACGGAGAACGCGTTTCCGCCGATCAGCGGGCGCGTATCGATCCAGCAGGTGTCGTTGGCGGGGGTAAACCAGTTTGCGTGGGGCACCATTCCAGCGGATACGAATTCGGTGATTTCAGGCGACGCCGATGTTAATTCGCTCGCCGACGTTTTAGCTTGCAAGGGAAATTTGAAATTGGAGAACACGGTATTGAACGGCGCGAAGTTGGATTACCCCATCACCGCGAACTACAACATTGAAGACGATTTTAAACAGAAAAAGCTGTCGATTCGCTCTGGCGATGTTGAACTGGGGTCGACGAAGTTTGCGGCTTCCGGCGATGTAAGTGCGGCCACTACGCCGGCTGTTCTGAATGTGGAATTGAAAACGAATCAGTCTTCTATCACGGAGTTGGCGAAGTTGGCGGGCGGGTTTGGCGTTGGGTTCAATCCGGCGTATCATGTGGCGGGCAAGGTGAGCGCCGATGTAACGGCGAAGGGTCCGACGACGGCCCCGCAGTTGATGGGTTCGATCAAGGCACAGGGGTTAGAGGCAAGCGGAGGCGAGATTAAACAACCGGTTTCGATACCGGAGATTGATTTGAATTTGTCGCCGGATTCGATTATGTCGAACACCTTTAATGCGACGAGTGGATCGACGACGCTGGCGATTGCGTTTACGCTTTTGCAATATACGACCGCAAACCGCAGTGTGGACGCGACGATAAAGACGAACGGGGCAAAAGTGGCGGAACTGTTGAACATCGCGAAGGCATACGGAGTGGACGCAACGCAGGGTATGAGTGGCGATGGGAGTTTGTCGCTAGATGTGCACGTGAAGGGGCCGCTGGCCAATGCGTCGGCTATGACCTTTGCAGGGACGGCGAATATTGCGAGTCTGACGCTGACCACGCCGCAGTTGAAGAAGCCGTTGGCGATCGCGTCGGCCAATGCGAATTTTTCGCAAAATTCGGTAGCTTTGGATAATTTGGCGGCGACGCTGGGGAGTACGACGGTGCACGGAAGTTTGTCGGCTAAGAACTTTGCGACGCCGCAAGTGGCCTTTAATCTGAATGCCGACAAGATTGATACAGACGAGTTGCAGAACATCACCAATACGCCGGCGAGTAGTGCTCCGGCAAAGAAGGGTACGACGCAGACACCCAGTTTGTTGCTTTCGACAACAGGCAACGGCACTTTGGCGGTGGGCTTGCTGAGGGCCAGCGCTATCGTTCTGAAGAATGTGAACACGAAAGTAGCGCTGGATCGGGGTGTGATTCAGCTTTCGCCTTTAAGCACTGATATTTTCGGAGGAAAGGCGAACGGGTCGTTGAGTTTGGATGAACGGCCAGCGTTGCCGTTGTGTGCGGAGAAGGTGAAGTTGACAGGAGTGGATGCGAACAGCCTGCTTTCGGCGGTGAGTTCAATGAAAGACCGCATCACTGGAACTTTATCGGCGGACACAAACCTGCATTTTAAGTTAGCGCAAGGCAATGAACTGGCGCACACTTTGAATGGGGCGCTTTCTTTTAATTTTACAAATGGCGTGATTAAGAATTTGAACATCATGGATGAGGTTAACAAGGTGGGCAAGTTCTTGAAAGGCGGCGGAACGCAAGCGGCAAGCGGCGGAACGGCGTTGAAGAAGTTTGCTGGGACGTTGACGATTGTGAATGGCGTGGCGACGACGGATAATTTGACGGGCGAAACGAACGAAGCGACGATTGTTTCTAAAGGCACGTTGAATCTGGTGAATCAGGATGTGAATATGCATTTGACGGCGTCGCTGGGGAGCGGTGCGGCAGCCCAACCGGCGGGGGGTGGATTGCTGAATGTGCTATCGACTGGCAAGGGTGGGCTGGTGGTGCCGGTGATTATAACGGGCAATCTAGATCATCCGGTGGTAACGCCCGATGCGGCGGAGCTGGCGAAGTTGAAGCTGGGTAATTTGGGAAATCTGGGCGGGGCGAAGGGAGTGGGAGGAGTGCTAGGGGGAATTTTGGGTGGACAAGCGCAGGCTCCGGCGGATGGGAAGACGAAGAAACAGTCGAATCCCTTGGGATCGCTTTTGGATCAACTTGGGAAGAAGAAGCAGTAACAGTTATTCCTTATACCCTAGGCGGCGGCGGTTCGCACGACGGAGTGATCACGTAATGCGGCCTTCAATCAAGGTATGGAATTTGGAGCAGAGCTAAACATCACTGTGGAGAGATGTCGGCGAACAGCCAGATCTCTCAATAGTCTCTATGGCTGAGCAAATTTGCGTTTGCGAAGTTCGTCGAAGCCAACGGCGGCAATGATCACCGCGCCAATGGTGACTTGCTGCCAGTAGGGATTGATACCAAGAAGGTCGCTGCCGTTCGAAAGAAGGCCGATAATAAACGCGCCGATGAGCGTACCGACTACGCTGCCTTCCCCGCCCTGCAGGCTGCCGCCGCCAATGACCACGGCTGCAATGGCTTGCAGTTCGTAGCCTTGGCCGGCAGTAGGTTGCCCGGTCATGAGGCGCGATGCTTCCACCATGCCAGCCAAACCTGCTAGCAATCCAGCGATGGCGTACACGCTAACCAAATGAAACTTGATGGGCACGCCGGCATAGTAAGCGGCACTCTGATTGCTGCCAATGGCGAAGGCGTAACGGCCGAGTTTCGTGTGCTCGAGTATGAAGTGCATCGCGAGCGCGCAGACAGCGAGTACCCACAGAGAAAAAGGAATGCCCAGCAGATTGCCGTCGCCCAAGTACGAAAAGCTATCGGGAATTTCGTGAACGGGGAGGCCTTTCGATTTGACGAGGGCCAAGCCTCGATAGGCTTCGAGTGTGCCGAGCGTAACAATAAAAGGATTTATACGAAGCTGCGTGATCATCAAACCGTTCAGCAAACCGCAGAGCAAACCGACAGCGATACCGATGAAAATCGAGACCGGAATTGGAACGCCTGCTTTGATGGCCGTGGTGCCGAAGAGTCCCGCCAAGGCAAGACTCGAACCAACCGATAGATCGATGCCTCCGGTAATGATGACGAGAGTCATTCCTAGCGCCATCAAATTGATAACGGCGGTTTGGCGCGCGACACTCGCTAGATTGATGGCGGTGAAAAAGTGCGGCGTGGCAATGGTGAGCGCAATGGCTAGGGTGATGAGAGTTACGAAAGGCAGCAGACGTTGCAGTCGGTTCACTTATTCGGTCTCCGTAAGAACGGCGCTGACGGGAGTGGCCAGACGCATGATTTCTTCTTGCGACGTTTTACCGGGCAATTCGCCGGTGATGCGGCCTTCGCACATAACAAGGATGCGGTCGGCCACTTGCACGAGCTCGGGCAACTCGGAACTGACCATCAGGACGGCGGCGCCCGATTTGGCGAGACGGTCCATCTCTTCGAAGACTTCTTGTTTGGCGGCTACGTCGATGCCGCGAGTCGGTTCGTCGAACAAGAAAATGCGTGCGCCGCGCGCGACCCATTTAGCGATGACGATTTTTTGTTGATTGCCGCCACTGAGCCGTCCCGCCAATTGCCGCGCCGATTGACACTTGATGCGCAGACGCTGGCGGTAATCTTCTGCGAGGGTATTTTCGGCCGGTTTGTTCAGCACGCCGAAGCTGGACACGCGACCCAGGTCGGGCATGGTGATATTGAAAGCGATCGGAAGTTTTAGAGCGAGGCCGTTGATCTGGCGGTCTTCCGGAATGAGGGCGACACCCGACGCAACGGCTTGGCGCGGAGTCTTGGGCGTAACCACCTGGCCGGCGATTTCGACGGTGCCGCTATCGGCTGGAACGAGGCCAAAAAGAACGCGGCACAGTCCGGTGCGGCCAGCGCCCATGAGACCTGCGAGGCCCACAATTTCGCCCGCACGCAGTTCGAAGGAGACGTTGTGAATGTGCCCGCGGTGGAGATCGTTAACACGGAGCAAGACGTCACCAGGGGAAACAGGGTCGCGATGATAAATGGCGTTGACAGAGCGGCCGACCATGTGCTGGATCAGCTGGTCGCGCGAGAGATCTTTGAGCGGAGCGGTGTGAACGGTGGCGCCGTCGCGCAGGATTGTAACTCGATCGCCGATGGAGCGCAGTTCTTCTAAGCGGTGCGTGATGTAAATGACACCCAGTTTGCGCTCGCACAGTTGGCGAACAATGCGGAAGACTTCGCTGGCTTCCGCGTTCGACAGAGATGAAGTTGGCTCGTCGAAAATAAGCAGGCTTGAACCTTGCGCAAGCGCACGGCAGATTTCGACGAGTTGCTTGCCGGCGGGGCTGAGCTTAGAAACACGCATCTGCGGGTTCAGCCGAAAACCGTGTTCGGAAATTACTTTCGCAGCTTTCGCGACAATAGCGCGGCGATCAACCCAACCAAGTTTGGAAGAACTCTCGCGGCCAAGGAAGATATTTTCGGCGACACTGAGGTGAGGCGCAAGGAGGGATTCCTGGTGCACCATAGCAACGCCGTTCGCGGAGGCTTCCGAGGGTTTGGTGAAGGATACAGGGTGACCACGCCAGAGCATTTCCCCGCCGTTACGGGTGTACATACCGGCGACGATCTTCATCAGCGTGGATTTGCCTGCGCCGTTTTCGCCCATGAGAAGGTGGACTTCGCCTTCAGCAACGTCGAGGTTGCCGTCGCGCAAAGCTTGCACACCACCGAAGCTCTTCTGAATGCCTCTGAGGGAAAGTAGCACCTCCCAGAGTTTATTACAGAGGACCGGAGAAATGCTTACTGAGGGTGGTGAGAGCGAAACGCCTGGGCGCCCGCGCGCCCCATCAAGCGTTCGAGCATAGGCGTTGCGGCAATGCGCAGATCGGCGAGAACGAGAGCGTCCAGCGCATTCGAGAAGTGCGGGTCGACATTGAAGCCGAGGAACTGACCGCCGACTTTCATGTACTGGCGGATAAGGACAGGTAAGCCTTTGCCGTCGAATTCGAGATCTTGCACCGAGGCCGACAGTTCATCGACCGAGCGAATTAAGCGCACCAGCGATTTGACCGGCTTAGGAATAAGGGGACGACGCCGATAACCGCGGCGGGGGCGAACCATGCTCACGAGATCTTTCGCCAGATAGCCGCGAAGACAATCGACGATGAGACGCCGGGAAAGAGACTGGTAATCGCTGCTGATGCTGACGGCTCCGAATAGAACGGCGCATTCGGGGCGTCTCTGGACGTAGGCAGCGATCGCTTTCCAGAGAAGCAGTAAAGGTGAGTAGAGTTTTTGATATTCGGGACAGACGAAGGACCGGCCGAGCTCGATGGCAGGTCCGATGCGATTGAAGAATTGCGGCGCGTAGTGAAACAGGGTACTGGTATAGAGGCCTTTGATTCCTTGCGCGGGGAGCACATCGTTGGTAGCGGCGAGCCGGTAACTGCCCGCCAGGCGTTGGTCGGCGCAATGCCACAGAATGAGGTGCTGGTAGTGCTGGTCGAATTGATCGAGATCAAGCGCTTTGCCTGTCCCTTCGCCGACGGCACGGTAGGCGATTTCCCGACAACGGCCAATCTCATTTAGCAGATTGGGGATTTCGTGAGCGGCAGCGAGCAGCACTTTAAAGTCGTCGTTCGAAACCAAGACGCGCTCTGCGGGAAGGCGATTCACTTCGTGCGAGATAGATTCAGCTGAAGAAGAGGCAGCTACCGGCGCGCTGCGGCGTTTGGGAAATTGGAAGGCAAACTTGTGGCGCGCCGAGCGATTCGAAAGAAGATAGGTGCGGGCGCGCAGATACTCAGTGGCGGCTTCGGCGTCTGGAAAGCTCTTCAGAACCGCTGCGGCGATGGGCGTGCCGACGCGAATTTTTATGGTGTGGCTGCGTTTGTTGACCAGTTCGTGGGCGAGACTTAGTGTGCGAAGACGTGGATGAAGAGCACCCAGCATTTGAAAAGGCAAGCTGTTGGCGCCTTCAAAGAAGAGCGGGACGGTGGCACAGCCGATCTTACGGGCAAAACGTGCGGACGCGATGTTCCAGGCGGGATCGGTCACCGGTGTTTCGCCCCAGTTGAGATAAGAGACCTCACCAGCCGGGAACATCACCAGCATGCCCCCGCTGCGCAGCCATTCGACGGACGAACGAAGACTGCGACCGTTCTCGGTAGCGGAGGCGTGTTCGAACGGATTCACGAAGAAGACTTTTTCGTGAAGAGCGGGCGTAGTGGCAAGAATGCCGTTGGCGACGATCCGGAAATCGGGGCGAATTTTCTCGAGCAAATCGACGAGGATCAAGCCTTCCAACATGCCGAATGGATGATTTGCAACAACGAGCGTCGGGCCGGAACTCGGAATTCTGTCGAGATCGGTGGTTGGCACGGCGTAATTGATGTTTAATTGGCGCAACATGCGGCTGACAAATTGGGCGGCCGTTTGACCATCCAGGCGCGAGGCGGAGTAGCTGCGAACCAATTCATCTGGAACAAAGAGCTTGAATAGTGCGGGGTCGAGGGGCCGAGCCAAGTTCTTCAGCGGTCCCGGTAGCAGAGATGAAGCGGAAACTTCAAACGGGAGCTGTTTGGTTTGCATATGTCCGTAGGTTCGCTAGTTGAAGTGAAGATTGCGTTAGCGCTGTGTGAATAGTTCCTGACAAACTTACCTAGCCCGTTCGGGTAAGCGGGCGGGCTGAACACTCTTTGCGCAAGAAAGTTATTGGGTTATCCTCAAAAGAACCATGACGTTCCGCTTTCGGAGGCCTCACATCTATCTGTTGAGTGCCTTGTTGTTTGCCGCCACTCTGCCGGCTCAGGAAGTCGCCCTAACCTTCGACGATCTGCCTCGAACCGGCGAACTGCCGCCGAATATGACGCGCGTTGAAATCATCAGAGACATCGCCCAAATTCTGGCGAGTGCCCACGCGCCCCGCGTATACGGGTTTGTGAATGCAGGCAAGCTGGCCAACGCGCCGAACGAAATTGAAGCGCTCAAAGCCTGGACTGCTGCTGGATTCCTGCTCGCCAATCACGGCTACTCGCATCTCAATCTGGCGCAGACTTCCTATTGGCGCTATACCAGCGATATCACTGCCAACGAACCGCTCTTGCGCGCTCTCGTTCCAAACGACGCCTACTGGCACTGGTATCGTTATCCTTATTTGGAAGAGGGCGAAACGCTGCGCAAGAAACGTGCCGTTGCCACATTTCTGAGAAAGCACCATTACCGGGTTGCTGAAGTGACACTCGATTTCGAAGATTTCCTGTGGAATGCTCCGTATGCGCGCTGCGTGGCCAACAACGACACCGTGGCCATCGACTGGCTCAAAACCAGTTACCTGATCGCGGCCGAAGATCGCATTCAGTTTGGCCAAAATATGTCGCGAGCGCTGTATGGCCGAGACATTAAGCACATTATGCTGCTGCATGTCGGCGGCTTCGAAACCGTGATGCTGCCCCAGCTTCTTAACCTGCTAAGACAGAAACACTTCAAACTGGTATCGCTGGAAGAGGCCGCCAGCGACCCCGTTTATCGGACTGATCCCGCATGGCCTACTCGCCACGGCGGCGATTTTCTTACGCTGAGCATGCGGCGGCGCAGTCTCGAAATTCCATCGCATCGCCTGCTTCCCAAGCGCCAGTTGAACGCGGTGTGTCGGGTTACTCGTACCGCAATGACTCGACTGGATCAAGGCGCGAAGCCTTCACCGCAGGATAGACTCCAAAAAACACTCCGATCAAAACCGAGACTGTAAACGCCACTAAGACCGCCACAGGAGGCACTACAGTGTGCAACGCGGGCACGAGCACACTCACCAACAGCGTCACGAGAATTGCGAACACTACTCCCAACAACCCGCCAGTACCTGAGAGCGTCATCGCTTCAATTAGAAACTGCGTAACAATATCTCCACGCCGCGCACCCACAGCTTTACGTACGCCAATCTCGCGCGTCCGTTCCGTTACGCTGACCAGCATAATGTTCATGACGCCAATGCCACCCACTAACAAACCGACGCCTGAGATGGCAATCGAGACCAGCAAAACCATGCCCGTCACTTTGTTGAAATTTTCGATGATCGAATCCGGCGTACTCAATGAGAAATCGTCCGGATGGCCTTTAGGCACGTGCCGCATGCGCCGCAATGTATCGCGCATTTCCGCCACCGCATCGTCTCTCATGCCGTCTCTCGCTCTGGCGGTAATAAAAAAGTTATCCGACTGTGGATAGCGTAGTCTGGCCGTGGAGAGCGGCATCGAAACCTGACTATCCTGTCCGTTTTCCCCAAAGAAACCGCCTTTGGCCGGTTCAAAAACGCCCACCACCGTATACTCGGTTCCATCAATGATCGCGGTGCGTCCTACGCCATCTTGTCCCGGATACAAAGCGTCCGCAATGCTCGAACCCAAGACGATCACGCGCGCGGCGCGGCGGTCTTCCGATTCAGTGAACACTCGGCCTTGCCGGATAGCCCGCGGTGTGATGTCGTAAATGCTGGGCGTGAGGCCGATGATACTCATATTGTCCGACTCATAACCAGGCACCTTGGCGGTGAGCACTTGGCTAGCAGGCGGAATCACATATAGGCTGACACCCACTTCATCGATGGAATGAACATTCGCTTTCAGATAGGCCGCATACTCTGCCAGTATCTTTTTGCGCCGGCGCTCCTTAGGCGGCGCGTTTTGGCCGCTGGGATCACCGCTCAGGCGGCTGACAAAAATACTGTTAGGCCCGAACTCCTGGAAAAAATCTACAATTTGGCCTTTCAATCCACCGAGCAGAGAGGAAACCGTCACCACCGTCGTGATGCCGATAACGATCCCCAAAATCGTCAGGCCGGAACGCAACTTGTGGCTCGATATAGCGCTCCAAGCCATATCGAAAGTGGCCTTGGCATTTAACCCAACTGCAGTTTTGTTCATTCCGCGCGCAATGCCTCCACTGGATCGAGATTTGCCGCGCGCCGCGCTGGATACCAACCCGAAATAATTCCGACCATGCTCGAAACAAAGATGGAAACGACAACATACGGAGTGGTAATGGCCAGCGTAGCTCCAGCCACTGCGCTTATCACCCACGCCAACACCGCCCCCGTGGCCACGCCAATCGCGCCCCCCGCCAGCGACAACATCAACGACTCAGTTAAGAATTGCAACATGATGTCGGCTTTGCGCGCGCCCAAGCTCTTGCGTACCCCAATTTCCCGCGTCCGCTCCGTCACGCTTACCAACATTATGTTCATGATGACAATGCCACCAACCAACAACGAAATACTCGTCACCGGAACGACAATCGCGGCAATCACGCTCAAGATGCTGTCAGTAAACGAACGCACCGAATCGGGCGTCAGGTTATCGAAATTATCTTCTTTGCCGGGTTTAGTATGGAAGTGGCTCCGCAAAGCCTCACGCGTATTATCGAGGGCCCCCACCATCGTTAAACCTGACGCGGGTTGAGCCCTTCCGAAGATCGCCAGGTTCTGGCTCCCGCCAAACAGCGATTGAAACACCGGACTTGGAATGTAAACGGGGTTATCCTGACTCTGTCCGAACGCCGAACCCTGGTGCTCCAATACTCCGATCACGGTGAACTCCGAACCCGAAATCTTGATGGTCTTACCGATAGGATCGCGTGCCGGAAAAAATGCCATGCGAATGTCGTCGCCGATGACCGCTACGTGTTTGTGACGCTCTTCTTCTGTGGCCACAAAGAAGCGGCCGAATGCCACTGGAATATCGCGGATCTCGGGCATAATATACGAGACGCCAATAATTTGCGCCGATTCGAACGTCTGATTTTCCGCCCTCACATCGGCAGTCCGCACTTGATAGGAACTGTAGAGAATGTTGTCGCCGGCGACCGTGCGCAAATACTTTACTTCGTCTTTGCCGACTTGTTTGTTGTACTTCAGCTTGTCTACTCTTTGGCGAGCTGACAGACGGCCAACGGAAGCAAGCTGCGCAACAAGAAAGCTATTAGTTCCGAAAGCCTTGGATGTGATCTGCTCGGCGTAGGCCCCTAATCCATCGATGGCGGCCCCCACCAAAATGACGCTAGCCACTCCCACGATCACGCCTAGGAGGGTTAAGAAGCTACGCAACTTATGTGCGCGTATCGAATCGAAAGCTAACCCAATCGCGGTTGATAAATAATTAGTCAGGGGATCTCCGGCCTGCGAGCCTCTCTTAATAGGATAATAGAAATGATGTCGGGTGGTAGTCGCCCACCAACTTCACGTTGCTCTTTTCAGGAATTCGCGACTCTCGTCCCACAGCCCACAAAGCCGCATTCACAAACAATCGGCGTAATGCTTCGTTTTCAAAATCCTCGGCCGCGCCCATGGTGGTGGTGAAAACCCGGGTCTTTTTATACATGTTCGTCCACGCCACAGGCATCATAGGATTGTTCGGTTTTCCTTCCACAGCAGAATCCGTCCGCTTCATCCCCTGGAGCACCTCTCCCATTAATAAGGGAACGCAGGTGGGCGGTAGCGGCAACCTGACTTCGTAAACATCCGTGCGCGTCCAGATTTCGCCATCGCCGATCCCGCGCAGAATGGGATTCGCCTTTTGCTCACTAACGATTCGCGCACGCGTACTTTGTTTGCCGTGATCGCCGTGATGCGCAATCCATGTTTCCCCGAGCACCTGGCGTCCAAAACCGCCTTCCCATCCTGGTTCTTTGCTGTTCCACGAATATTTTGCGTAGGTCTTCCCCGCAGGGATCTCGAACGAATGGGTAGCCGTGCGAATGCCGAAAATCGGTTTGCCCGATTCGAGGTAATCTGCGAAGTACTTCATTTGCTCATCCGGCAAATCGCGAAAACGCATAAAGATTATCAACAGATCCGCTTTCTTTAATGCACTCAAGCCGGGAATGTTTGCGCGGGCAAGCGGATCGATGTCGCCCTTTTCGTTTTTCGAAAAGAGTACTGTGCAATGAAAGCCTTGCCGCTCTTCGAGGATCTTGGCGAATTGCGGCATCATTTGCTCGGAGTGATATTCGTCGTCGCCCGCAATGAGGACGACGTTTTTGCCGTGGCCCGGCAACCGTTGAGCCGCCATTGCCATAAGGGAAACGCTCAACATCAGCAAGACCAATTTTCGCCGCATTCCAGGATTCTAACGGATACACTAGAGCAATGCTTCGACGATCGTTTCTACGCAATATTGTGGCTGCCTCCGCCGGCGGCGTATTGCTTCGCGCCCAGGCGGCCGGAATTAGCGTTACCCCTTTGCGCGATAAGCTGCATTTGCTCAGCGGCGCGGGTGGAAACATCATTATTCAAGAAGGCCCCGACGGTTTGCTGATGGTGGATAGCGGACTTTCCGATTCCACGGCCGGTATACTGGCGCAAACAGACAAGATCGGCAAAGGCCAAATCAGCACGCTCTTCAATACGCACTGGCACACCGATCACACCGGCAGCAATGTAATCCTCGGGCAAAAAGGTGCGAAGATTATCGCCCACGAAAATGTAAAAACGCGCCTTGCCAAGGGCCAGTATATGGAATTCTTCAAGCGCCAAGTCGACCCAATGGACCCAGCCGGGTTGCCCGCTGAGACTTTCCATGATAAGGGCAAGCTGAAATTCGCTAATGAAACGGCGCATTACGAATGGCTCCCTCCAGCACATACAGACGGCGACGCAGTGATTCACTTTCACAACGCCAATGTTTTTCATGGCGGCGATTTGCTGTTTAACGGAATGTACCCGTTTATCGATTATGGTTCGGCCGGCTCACTTACTGGTATGGCGGCTAATGCGGAACGTATTCTGAAAATGGTGGACGACAACACGATTATCGTCCCGGGGCATGGCGCGGTCGCCAAGAGAGCGGATGTGAAAGAGTTTGCTGACATGCTTGCTGGTTCACTCGATATCCTCACCAAAGAGATCAAAGCGGGTAAGACGATTGAGCAGTTGCAAGCTGACAGGCCATGTAAAGCTTACGATGAAAAGTGGGGCAAGGGCTTTATGAAACCTGAGTCCTGGATCGCGTTGAACTTTAGTGGCATGAAGAAAACCTAAGCTAAGAAAAGTCGCGAGATCACAGAATTGCTCGAAGTTTTCAGGTGTTACGCTGAAAATTCGAATGCAACTTGAGAAAGTATACGAGCCGCAGCGGTTTGAGCCGCATTGGGCTCAGTGGTGGATTGAGTCGGGCATCTATCGCGCGGACGCCAAGAAGGCCTTGCAAGGGCGGATGTTTTCGATGGTGATTCCGCCGCCGAACGTCACCGGCTCACTGCACATCGGCCACATGTTCGAACACACCATGATGGATGTGGCCGTGCGGTGGCACCGCATGCGCGGCGAAGAAACGTTGTGGCTGCCGGGCACTGACCACGCCGGCATCTCAACTCAAATGGTGGTAGAGCGGCAGCTTAAAGCCGAAGGTCTGACGCGCCGAGGCCTGGGTCGCGAAGCCTTTGAGAAGCGTGTTTGGGAATGGAAAGAACAATACGGCGGACTGATCAACGCGCAGATCCGCCGTGAGGGCGCTAGCGTAGATTGGTCGCGAGAGCGCTTCACGCTCGATGCCGGTCTGTCGCGCGCGGTTCGCGAAAACTTCGTTCATCTGTGGAATAAGGGCCTGATCTACCGCGGCGAGTACATGGTGAACTGGTGCCCCAGTTGCCAGACCGCGATTTCGGATCTTGAGACTATCCACGAAGCAGTAGAGGGCAGCCTTTGGCACATTCGTTATCGCGTAAATGGCAGCGACGAAACGCTGACGGTCGCGACCACGCGCCCTGAAACGATGCTGGGCGATACGGCACTCGTAGTACATCCAGACGATCCGCGCTACCAACATCTCGTGGGCAAGACGGCCATTCTGCCGATCATGAACCGCGAGATACCGATTCTGGCGGATACGATGGTTGACCCGAAGTTCGGCACTGGCGTAGTCAAGGTGACACCAGCGCACGATCCGAACGATTTCGAAGCAGGCAAGAGACTCAAGCTGCCCTCGATCAAGGTGATTGGCGAAGATGCGCGCATGACATCGGCCGCGGGCAAATACGCGGGCCTGAAGCGCGAAGAGGCGCGCAAAGAAATCGTGGCGGCGCTGGAAGACTCGGGCGAATTAACGAAGACCGAGAAATACACGGTTAATCTTAGTAAGTGCGAGCGCAGTAAGACAATCATCGAACCACTGGTTTCCACGCAATGGTTCGTGCATATGAAACCGCTGGCGAAAAAGGCCATGGAAGCGGTGCGGAGCGGGCGCATTCGTTTTGTGCCTGACGACCGCGAAGTACTGTTCTTCCAATGGATGGAAAACATCCGCGACTGGTGTATCTCGCGCCAGCTATGGTGGGGCCATCGCATTCCAGCCTGGTACTGCAAATGCGGCGAGTTGATAGTGGCGTTGGAAACTCCGACAAGCTGTCCTAAGTGCGGTTCGGCCGAGTTAGAACAAGACTCCGACGTGCTCGACACTTGGTTCAGCTCCGGTCTATGGCCGTTTTCCACATTGGGTTGGCCTGATCAAACCGAAGACTTGAAGGCCTTTTACCCCACGTCATTAATGATCACCGGCTTCGACATCCTTTTCTTTTGGGTGTCGCGCATGATCATGCTCGGCATTGAGTTGACCGGCGAAGTTCCTTTCCGAGAAGTGCACATACACGGTTTGGTGCGCGATGCGGATAAGCAGAAGATGTCCAAAACCAAGGGCAACGTGGTTGATCCGCTGTTGATTATGGATAAGTACGGTACGGATGCTGTGCGCATTGCTTTGCTGCTTTCGGCGGCAGCCGGCAACGACATTGCGTTGAAAGACGACCGCATGGATGCAGGCCGCACGTTCGCGAACAAATTATGGAACGCTTCGCGCCTGTTGTTCATGAACATGGAGCGTTCGGGCATTACGGAATGGACGCCAGGCGATAGCACGCTGACATCAGACGCAATTGAAGATGTCTGGATTATTGACCGCTTCGCTCTTGCGACGGAAGTTGTGAATCGGGCATTGGCGTTGCATCGCTATCACGAGGCCGCGCAGACGCTGTGGGATTTTGTTTGGCGAGAGTTTTGCGATTGGTACCTGGAAGTAAAGAAGCTGCGGTTTCGCGAGAACTCCGGCGTAGATGCCGACTGGCAGGCAACGCTAACCATCTACGAAGCGGCTTTGCGGCTGTTGCATCCGCTGATGCCGTTCGTCACCGAAGAGTTGTGGCAAAGGCTGATTCATGGGATAAATGCGAACGTAACTCAGCCTAAATCGATTTCCTTGGCGCAGTATCCAGCTCTGACTCGCGCTAGCGTTGCGAACACCCACGTTCAAACGTTCGAGTTGCTGCGACAAGTGGTGACCGCAGCTCGGGAATTGCGAGCTGATAACAAACTTGACCCCAAAGCCACCATAGAGGCGACGCTTTATTTAGATGGTATGCAGTTTGCCCCAGCCGACTTGGCTGCGATCGGCACCATGGAAAAGCTCAAACTGGAGCAACGTCCTGGTAAACTCGCCGACCACAAAGGACTCATTCGTTCAACAACGGAATTCGATTTGCAATTGCACACCGAACCGCCTGTTATTCACACGCAAAACGGGTTGCCGGGAGGTGAGGCTCGAGCGCGGATTCTGAAGGAAATCGAATCGCTGGAGCGACTGATCGAGAACTCGAACCGGCAGTTGAACGATGCAACATTCTTGAGCAAAGCACCAGAGAAAGTTATTGCGACGCTGCGCGCTAAGCAGGCTGATTATGAAGAGCAACTGGCGAAGAACAAGAAGTTGCTTGAGAACTTAGGCTAGGGAAATGTTCGACGTCGAGCACCCCGATATTCGTGAAGCCGTAGAGCGCGCGCTGGCTGAAGATATCGGCGGTGGCGACATTACGTCGCACTTGACGGTGCCAGAACATTTGCATGCGCACGGCAGTTTCTTGGCCAAGCAAGAACTGGTACTTGCGGGCATAGAGCTACTGCCGCTGGTTTACGGTGCGCGTGGTGGAGCGACGGTCGGGATTCTGCAAAGCAGCGGCGCGAAGTTGGAAAAAGGCGCGCTCATCGCAACGGTGGAAGGCCGCGCCCGCACGCTGCTCGAATGCGAACGCGTTTCCCTGAATTTTCTGCAACGGCTCAGCGGCGTGGCCACGCTCGGCCGCAAGCATGTAGCTGAAGTAGCGGGCACAAAGGTAAGAGTGTTAGACACGCGCAAGACAACCCCAGGCTTGCGGCACTTGGAAAAGATGGCGGCAGCGGCGGGTGGCGTTACCAATCATCGGTTCGGGTTGTTCGATGCGGTTCTGATAAAGAACAATCACATTACAGCGGCCGGCGGTGTCAGGCAAGCACTGGAAAACGCCCGCACCTTTGATGGCCCGGTTGAGATCGAAGTGAGAACGAAAGCCGAGTTGGACGAAGCCCTGGCTTGTGGCGCCAAGCGACTCTTGCTGGACAATCTCACGCCGGCAGAAGCCGCCGAGTGGGTTCGCTATATTAACGGTCGCGCTAGCACCGAACTTTCGGGCAATATCAATTTGTCAAACATCCGGGAATACGCGCAGGCAGGCTCTGACTTCATTTCGTGTGGCGCGATTACACACTCCGCCACGGCGGTTGATATCAGCTTCCTGCTAGAACTGAATCAATAATGGATATCGGAAAAATTCGCGCGTTGCGGCCAACGAATCGTATTCACTTTTTTGAAAGCTTGGGTTCCACCATGACGGCGGCCGCAGGCTTTGCCGAGGCAGGCGCGCCACACGGCACAGTGGTGTTGGCTGATGAACAAGTGGCAGGCGTGGGTCGTTTCGGCCGCACCTGGCTTTCGCCGCCGGGCACTGGTATTTACTGCTCTATTCTGTTGCGGCTGAAATTGCCTGCAGCCAGCACGCCGATTGCAAGTCTGCTCGTTGGTTTGGCAGCAGCCGACGCGATCCAGAAAACGACTAACCTGCTGTGCGACTTGCGCTGGCCTAATGACGTTCTGGTAGACGAACGCAAAGTGGCCGGAATTCTTACCCAGCTCATCGGCGATTCGGTGATTGCGGGAATTGGCATTAACGTCAATCAGCTGACATTTCCAAGCGATCTGCGAACACCGGCCACTTCCCTGCGCATGGAAATGAACGGACGCGAACAGGCGCGCGAACCATTGATTGCGCAGTTGCTCGAATCGGTGGAAGCCTTCTGTCAAATGCTTTGGGATGAAGGGTCAACCGGAGTTCTGCAGGCGTTTGCCGCGGCGTCGAGTTATGCCCGCAATAGGAAGGTGATTGTAGAAGAGAGCGGCGCGCGCGGCACTACCGCCGGTTTGGACGAGAATGGTTTTCTGCTGATCCGCTCTGAAGATGGCCAGATCCAGCGACTCGCCACCGGCGGCGTACGTCCGGCGCAATAGAGCGAAATGAGTGAGAGCGATGCGCCCATTGCCGATTGGCCTAGCAACTACTTCAACTACTTCACCGAAATTGAAGAACACTTTCAACGTGCGCGTGGAACAGGATTGTTTCTGCTTTCGCCGCTCGATTGGGCGCTGATCGAAAGCTGGAAGATGGCAGGCATTCCCCTCGAAGCGGTTCTCAGAGGGATCGACGAAGCCTTCGAAAAGTGGCGCAGTCGCAAGGTGAAACGGCGCAATGTGAATTCCGTCGCCTATTGCGCACAAGCTGTGATGGAAGCCGCACAGCGAGCTTCAGCTCCGGCGCAGCGGGTTCAGAACGAAGCGCCCTTCAGCTTGGAAGATCTGCGAGACCATCTGAGCAAAGCCGCTACGGCCTTGCGGGCGAACGCAAACAGCGCGTTGCATGAACTGGCAGCCACTCTGGAAGCGTTGGCCTTCGACGCCGAAAATCAAGTCCAGCAGTTGGAGGATTTGGAGCGGCGTTTGACGTCGCTGGAAGACAAAATCGTCGCCATTCTGCGGGCAGCACAAACGGAAGCGGATTTATATGCGATCCGCGAAGCACTCGACCGCGAGTTAAGCCCTTACCGCGGAAAGATGACCGCCGAACAACTCTCCATGCTCCAAAGACGCTATTTAGATAGTGCCGTGCTCGAACGCGCCAAAGTGCCACGCTTGAGTTTGTTTTACCTCCACTGAGTTTGATAGCCTTGGCGAGAGTGACTGAGACAAACCTCAAGCCGCGCAGCTTGCATTGGATAGCACTTTTGTTGTTGGTCGCGTCGGTCTGCATTAATTACGCGGACCGGGGAAACCTGGGCGTGGCCGCCACCCGACTGCGAGGCGAGTTGCATTTGTCGGGCAACGGGATCGGGTTTCTGATGGGCGCGTTTTCGTTCACCTACGCGTTGGCGCAACTCGGAGCCGCGAAGATTATCGATCGTTGGAATGTGAACTGGCTGTATGCGTTGGCATTTTTTCTGTGGTCGGCAGCAACGGGAGCAACGGGTTTAGCGGACGTATTCTGGCAATTCTTCCTGCTGCGTTTGCTGCTTGGGGTTAGTGAGTCTTTGGCTTATCCGGCCTACGCCAAGATGATGGTCGTCAGTTTTCCCGAAAGATTGCGCGGGACCGCGAACGGCTTGATTGATGCCGGTTCGAAATTGGGTCCCGCCGTGGGAGCTTTTGTCGGTATCCAGATTCTGGAGAAGTACGACTGGCGCGGCATGTTTATCATCATTGGCGCGGCAAGCATGATCTGGCTGGTGCCTTGGTGCATGGTGGCGGGAAAGTTGCCGCACAAAATATGCATGGCCAAATCGACGGAGATTGTCAAAGCGATGAGCTATAAGACGCTCATGGAATCGCGCGTATTCTGGGGCACCGCCGTGGGTTTGTTCGGCGGTAATTACGCTTGGTATTTCATGTTGAACTGGCTTCCATCCTATCTGGAAAAAGAGCGCCACTATTCCGGCGTGCACCTTAGAAACGTTGCTACGATTTGCTACGTCGCTGTTGCCGTTGCATCGGGCACCTTTGGATTTGTGGCAGATTGGTTTATCCGCCAAGGGCACGATGCCGGGAAAGTTCGCCAACTCAGCATGTGCTTGGGGCTGCTGTTTTGCTGCCCGTTGATGTTTGCCGCCGTGAAGGCGCCGAATGAGCAATGGAGCACAACTTTACTGATCCTCATGTTCGTTACGATGGGCGGTTGGTCGTCCAATCACTGGGCGCTCTCACAACTGCTAGCGGGTCCAGGGACAGCTGGCAAATGGACCGGCCTGCAAAATTGCATTGGTAACTTCGCCGGCATTTTTGCGCCTTGGATCAGCGGCTACGCACTCGACAAAACGAAAAGCTTTTTCGCGGCCTTTACCATCGCAAGCGGATTTCTACTCATCGCGGTCATCAGCTATTGGTTCGTGGTGGGTAAGCCGAGGCAGGTATTTCATTTAGAAGATCACGAAGAACAACCGGCTCAACCCGCCGCCCCTTTCTTGGCGACAAGTGAAATACGGAACGCCGGCCGGTGAACCGTTATTTCGGCGTTCGGAATGCCCGCGCTCTGGGCCAGTTGACTCAGTTCATTGGCATTAAAGGCGGCGCGGATGGAATACATGCCATCGTTCACGGTGATGGGCGCCCAACCGAAAATCGGCTTTGTCAGCGGGAAAAAGTAATAGGGCAGAACGTGGCGTTCGAGGTCGGACACCAGTAAGGCGCGCCGGGAAATGCGATAAAAACTAGCCAGCAGATGGCTCACCGCGTCGTCTTCAAAATGATGCAGGAAGAGCGAACAGCAGACATAATCAAAACTCGCCGCTTTGAACGGAAGATGGAAAGCGTCGGCCAAGAGTTTCGGATGCGGCGCATCTGCTAAGTTCACTGGACTGAGATCGAGACTAGTCACGGAAGCCGCTGGATAGACCTGGCGAATCAACTTAGCCGTATCACCAGACGCCGACCCGACATCGAGCAAGCTGAACGACGGGTTGCCGTTCACAACTTTGGCCAATGTTTTGCGAAGAACTGAGTGGCCGCCAAATCGTTGATTAAGCTGTACGATTTGCGCCAGGTTAGTGCGCGCCTCGTCAATGGGGGCATGCTCAAGACGTTCTTGTTTTATGACGCGCTTGGAAAACAACGATTTATCCTCTGCGGCGAAGTGGTACAAAAATGATTACATATATTCCATGACGAATCGAAATAGTTTTTCCAGACGCGGACTCCTGAAGGCCGCCGGAGCAGCAACTGCCGCGAGTGCATTATCCGCGATCGGTACCGCGCAAGAGCGCGCCGCAGACATGGGCCCCAGAACGTCAACCATAGAAGATCGCGAACGGCGCATGCAATGGTGGCACGAAGCACGCTTCGGTATGTTTATCCATTTCGGCCTTTATAGCGTGCTGGGACGGCACGAATGGGCCATGGAAGAAGAAGGCATTCCGGTTGCTGAATACCAGCAACTCGCCCAGCAGTTCAATCCCAAGCCCCAGGCGGCGCGGGCGTGGGCCAAATTGGCGAAAGCAGCGGGCATGAAATATATGGTGATGACGACAAAGCACCACGAAGGTTTCTGCCTTTTTAACAGCAAGCTGACCGATTATTGCGCACCGAAGCAGGCGGCGCGGCGCGATCTGGTGGCCGAGTTCGTCGAAGCAGCACAAACGGAAGGTTTGCACCACGGCTTTTATTATTCGCTTATGGATTGGCACCATCCCGACGGAGCGCGCTGCAAAACCGACGAGGATGCGCGGCGACGATTTGTCGACTACATCCATGGGCAGGTCAACGAATTGTGCAGCAACTATGGCAAGCTCGACGTGCTTTGGTACGACGTGAACTGGCCGCTCACAGCAGAGGGCTGGGAGTCGGAAAAAATGAACAAAATGGTGCGCCAACTGCAGCCCGACATCTTAATCAACAACCGCTCTGGCATTCCCGAGGATTTCACAACGCCTGAACAGCACATTCAAGCGTCGGCGGCGCCCTGGGAAGCTTGCATGACGATGAACGATAGCTGGGGTTACAACCATAGCGACGATAATTGGAAAACTCCGAAAACCGTCGTGCGAAATCTATTGCAGTGTACGCGCGACCAGGGAAATTATCTCTTGAACATCGGCCCGAAGGGAGACGGATCTATCCCGCCGGAGTCGGTCGAGATATTGACCAAGGTAGGCCACTGGATGGATAATCATGGCAATCTGATCCACAAAGCCGACATGTGTAAAGTGCGCAGTTCGGAGTTTGCGCAATTCACGCGGCAACGGAACACGCTGTTCATTCATGCCCACTTTTGGCCTGGCGATGCACTGTCGGTAGGCGGCCTGCAGCAGAAAGTTGTTTCCGCAAAAATGTACCCTAGCGGCAAAGACGTGAAATTCGAGCAGCAGAACTTTCGTACCCGCTTCACTGGGTTGCCGGCGAATGCGCCCGATCCGCTAGTAAGCACGCTGGCAGTAGAATTTGACGGTGAGCCAACGCAGGATATGAACGCCATTCGTGTGAACCGCAAGCGGGAGCAAGTCTAGAATTTGGAACTCGTCATACCGAATACCGGTTGGATTGAAGCAATTTGCGGACCCATGTTTTCGGGCAAGAGCGAAGAGTTGATCCGGCGTTTACGACGCGCGGTGATTGCTCGTAAACGCGTGCAGGTTTTCAAACCAGCCATGGACAACCGCTATTCAGTATCGGAGATCGTCACGCACGCCGCCGTTAGGATGAGTTCGGAATCCGTGAACACGGCCGACGAAATTTTAGCGAAACTGGATGGGCGCACGGAAGTGGTGGGGGTCGACGAATCGAACTTCTTTGGCCCGGATTTGGTAGCCGTCGCTAATCAGTTAGCCGATGGCGGCAAACAGGTCATTATCGCCGGGTTAGATACAGACTTTATGGGCAGACCATTCACGCCGATGCCCGACTTGTTGGCGGTAGCGGAGTCCATTACCAAAACGTTGGCCATCTGCATGCGCTGCGGCGCGCCAGCGAAGCATACCCAGCGCCTAATGGGTTCAAATGAGCTGATTATGGTGGGAGCGGATGGTTCATACGAGGCCCGATGCCGCCGCTGTTTTGAGCCGGGAGTAACGAAACAAGAGTCTTTAGACTTCACAACGGCAACCTACGGACCTTCCGGCGAATCCAAAGAATGACGGTTCCGTTGCATTTGTCACACTCCGCACGGGGCCGACACGCTGGGCGAACCGCTTACAGCCTATATAATGAGTGAATTGGTTTAGAAATCCATTCTGACTGGGAAAAGAGAACATGGGAAGTCCACAACAGCCGACATATATCATTCCGCCGCCCACTGGGCCCAACTGGAAAACGCCTCTCCTGATTGGCGCATTGGTTCTGCTGGGAGCCTCCAGCATTTTTCAGTTCGTACAACTGGATAAAGTCCGCAGCGAATCAAAAGACCAGATGGCGAAGTTGACGACCGATGTCAATGCGGCCATTGAGCGGATGAAGATCGATTCCAACGAACAAGTCCAATCATCTCGCCGGACGGTCGAAAATTTGCAGTCGGCGTTGCATCAGCAGCAAATGCAGGCGTCGGCAGCAGTAGGCCAAGCAAAGGTTGAGGCGCAACGCAAGGTGGAGGCTTTGCAGGAGAAGGTTGCCCAAGAACAGAAGTTGCAAGAGCAGGCGATCTCGCAAGTGAAAGCAACTGCCGATACCGCGACCACGCAACTGGCTTCTGTCTCAACGGATGTAGGCGCAGTGAAGACCGACCTCGGCGCTACCAAGAGCCAGTTGGAACAAACGATTTCAAACCTGAAGCGGGCTACTGGCGAGTTGGATAGCCACTCCAGTCTCATTGCCACGAATGCCAACGAGTTGAAGGCTTTACGCGAATTGGGCGAGCGTAACTACGCCGAGTTCACGATCAACAAAAACAAGCAGTTCACCCGCGTGGCCGATGTTTCGATCGAACTGAAGAAAGCCGATCCGAAGCGCAACCGTTTCACGATTGAGATAACCGCCGACGATAAAACTGTTGAGAAGAAGGATCGGACGGTGAACGAACCGATTCAGTTCTACACTTCGAAGGCGCGTCAGCCCTATGAGATCGTGGTCAATTCTGTTAAGAAGGATGCAATTTCAGGCTACTTAGCCACACCGAAGGTTCAAACAACCAGGGGCGGAGCTTAATACTAAAGACATGCGTTACCCAGAGCATTTCATTGTTCCCATGCGTCAGGATCTGACGCAATATGGGGTAGAAGAAGCGCGAACCGCGGAAGAGGTGAACAAGCTGCTGTCGCCCGGAAGTGGGACAGTGCTGATGATTACCAATTCCGTATGCGGCTGTGCAGCAGGCAAAGCACGGCCGGCGATTGGTTTGGCGCTGAACCACCCAAACCGGCCGGATAAAGCGGCGACCGTTTTCGCAGGCGCGGATATAGAGGCTGTCGCACGCGTGAGAGAGTTGCTGCCGGGCGTCCCGCCGTCGTCGCCATCGATGGCAATTTTTCAAGATGGCAAGCCGGTTTTCGCGTTGCACCGTTTTCAGATTGAGAGTGCGGATGCAGGCACGATTGCGAAGATGTTGACGGAAGCGTTCGATCAGCACTGCGCGACGGCCAAGAAGTAGTCTGGCGTTTATGCTTGACGGACCGTGCCTTCGAAAGTGGGCACGGTTTTTCGTTTATTTTAGCTGGAGGGTGCATTCATGACTAGCAGCGTACCGTTTGTCAGCGTAGAAGAGTATCTGCGCACCCCGTATAGTCCCGACTGCGACTACGTTGATGGCATGGTCTTGGAGCGGAACCTGGGACAATTCGATCACTCTACCATTCAAAGCCGCTTAGTTGTGATGCTTTCGGCAGACTCCAAGACTTGGCGCGTGCTGGTCCGAGCCGAGTTGCGGCTCAAAGTGCGCGAACGGAAATACCGCGTACCCGACGTGATGGTGCTGTCGATAGACGCGCCGCGGACGCAGGTGATCGAGTCGGCGCCGCTGCTTTCCTTGGAAGTCCTGTCACCGGATGATAACCTTTCCGATATCAATCAACGAGCGGTGGAATATTTGGCGCTGGGTGTGCCGCAGACTTGGATTTTCGATCCCGCAAAGAAGCAATCGTATATCTATTCGAGCGCCGGCAGCAAACCTGCCGCCGGCGTTCTAAAGTGTGGTCCCGTCGAACTTGACACGTATGAATTGTTTGCCGCAGAGGAATAATTACGACTGCGAGTTGTGAAAAAGACACCAATTGTCTGCGCTCTTACGCAGTTCGCTATCCAAAACCGGGTCATGTCGCTGGTTTCGCCACCGACATCAGACTCGCCCTCGCTCTTCGCTCTATTTAAAACCGCTCGACCTGCAAGAACCGAGAGCCGTGTTGCCAATTCCTAGCCGCCACCAAAAGTCCGTTACGGCAGCGCTGTCGCGTTACCCTCGCCAAAGCTGTACAGACCATGTGTCTCGATAAACGCGCGCACATCCCCCGGCAGCTCCGGCGTCGCTTTCCCTGCGGCCAACCGCGCACGGATCGTCGAACTCGACACCGGCAGCGCCAAACCATCTAGCCGATGTACACGCGCTCCTGCCGGAACTCTATACTCGCTCTCCGGCCGCGCGACCACAATAAACTCTGTCAGGCCGAGCAAATCCTGCCAGCCCTTCCAAGTCTCCAACTCATCGAAGGCATCCGCGCCAATCAAGAAGAAAAGCGTGAACTCGCCGAGCGTCTCGCTGCGAAACTGGCGAATCGTATCCACCGTATAACTTCGCTGCTCGCCTTCTTCCAGCCGCGACGCTTCAAACAGCGGATAAGGTTTGCAGGCAATCTCCACCATGCGAAAGCGGTCTTCATACGGTGCCAAACCGGTGCTCTCCTTATGCGGCGGATTGCTGGCGGGCACAAATAAAACACGCGTCAACGAAAACTTACGGCAGGCTTCTTCGGCGATGCGCAAATGCGCCGCGTGAATTGGATCGAATGTCCCGCCGAAGATGCAGATGCGCGGATTATTCGGCATGCTTGCGATAAATATCGCTCCTCGCGTCCGGTTCGCTGTTCAATTGTGCTTCTGCCGCCCGACTTGCTAATTCGTCGCAGCGGTTGTTGTCGTCGTGATTCGCGTGACCCTTTGTCCAGGTCCACTGAATCTTATGCGCGTTTACCAAGTCGTCCAGAATGATCCACAGATCCTTGTTCGTCACTGGCTTCTTGCTGGAAGTGATCCAGCCATTGCGTTTCCACCCTTTGATCCAACTCGTCATGCCGTTTCGCAGATATTCGGAATCGGTGATCAGTTCTACCGTACAGGTCTCTTTGAGCCGCTTCAATCCTTCGATCGCTCCCGCCAGTTCCATGCGATTATTTGTCGTAAACGGACTCGACCCGTAGATCTCGCGCTTCATGTCGCCGAAACGCAAAATGCACGCCCAACCGCCTTTGCCCGGATTCCCTTTGCAGGCACCGTCGGTAATCAACTGAACGTGTTTCAAGCAACCGCGTCCGCTAGCTCAAGAGAAAAGAACGCATCCACTTTCTCCAAGATGCTGGTCACATCATGTGCGCGATAAATGTCTGTGCGCAACCGCGAGCCGTTGCGTACGCCATGCGTAAAATAAGTAGCGAACTGTTTCATTTTGCCGACGGCGTCCGATTCGCCGTGTTCCTGCAACATCAAATAGTAGCGCTTCATCAGTTCATAACGGTCGCGGTCGGGCGGGACAGTGTAGCTGCCGGTGCGCAGAAACTCGCCAATTTGTTTGAAGATCCACGGGTTGTGCGAGGCGGCGCGGCCGATCATCACGGCGTCGCAGCCGGTTTCTCGGTACATACGAATGGCATCTTCCGGCGTAAGAATATCGCCGTTGCCAATCACCGGAATCCTTATGGCGGCCTTCACTTCGGCGATGCGCGACCAATCGGCATGGCCACTATAGCCTTGCTCGCGGGTGCGCGGATGCAGCGCGACGGCGGCGAGTCCACAGTCCTCCGCCAGTTGCGCCATGCGGACGGCTACCAGATCCTGATCGCTCCAGCCCGCTCGAAATTTGCATGTTAACGGTATCGAGATTGCCGCACGAACAGTGCGCAGAATGCTTTCGACAAGGGGCAAATCTCGCAGCAGGCCCGAGCCGCCGTTGCATTTCACCACCTTATTCACGGGGCAGCCAAAGTTGATGTCGACAATATCGAAGCCACGATCCTGGCAAACGCGCGCCGCATCCGCCATGATGGCCGGATCGGACCCGAAGAGTTGACAAGTGATCGGATGTTCTTCCGGCTCGAAGTAGAGATAGCGAAAATTACGATTGGGTTTCTTCGCGGTACGCGTGCTCACTACACCGTGAGAACTGGTAAACTCCGTCATCAACAGGCCGCAGCCGCCCTGATTGCGGATTAAGCGGCGGAAGACAGTATCGGTTACTCCAGCCATGGGCGCTAGCACGGTGGCTGGGCGAATGGGGATCGGCCCAACGTGGTAATCAGCTGGAAAATCAAAAATGTAGGGCGCGGTAGTCAGACACTACTATTTTAAACTGCCACCTTGTTTTTCGATCTCTCTGCTCAGCGTTTCCGTTATGACGGCTACTTGTGGCGCACTCACAATTTGGCGGAGACCTACTTCCAACACCTCATCGCGACCGGCCCTAATGCCGGCAAGGGTCGGTTTAGCCGGCACATCCGCTACAATTCCAATTCGCTGCGTGGGGCGTTTGTCAGGATAGAAGACACCAATGCCACTAATTCCCGTGCTGAGTCCGCCTGGCAGTGCGATCGAGGAAACGTTGCCGTCCGCGCCCGCCGTGGTACTGCCAACAACAACCGCGCCCTGCGCAACGCGGAATGCCATAGTCGTATATTCCGCCTGGCTCAGCGACACTTCATCCACCAGAATCACCACCTTGCCCTGATAGTGCGGCTCTTTTGCCGGAAGTGCAAGAGGGTCGCCCCAATGAAAGCTACCCGGATTTGACAGGTCTCCAAACGTAAAGCGTACAAACGGGCTTTCTTTAGCCACCAACAGAGAGCCGAGACTCCATACCATGAATTCCGATGGGTAGTTTCGAATGTCGATGATCAGGCCCTTGGTATGAGCCGCCTGCTTGACGTATTCCGCTGCGTCCGCGGTTTTCACCGCCGATAGTTTCAAGTAGGCCACATCCGGGGAGAGCAACCGGAAACCTGGACCGGGCAGATCATGAGTGATCGGCTTGTACTGAGTAGGCAGTCTCTCGGCTTTCACGACAATGTCTTGAGAGCCCCGGCGCACAGCAATTTCTAGAGGACCACAGGGACCACGTGTCAGTCCCGCCGCAAAATCCCGGGAGAGCGCCGCTTCGTTTGATTCGCCATAGTAAGGCTTCCAATCCGCGGTCAAGTTCCGGACAGCCGCGCCATCCACCTTAGTAATTACGTCTCCCCGTTCTAGCCCACCACCGGGCGAGGATACTACGAATGAATCTTCGACAGCTCGCACTTTCACAGGCACGTCGCACTTACCCGCCGGAGGCCGTACGGTGATGGAACTCCACAGATTTGCGTGCGAATCGTGCACCTTGGCAATCAGCGCCATCAGGGCCAGTTGATACTGAGTTGCGTCTTGAGCCAAAGCGATCTTCGCCACAAACTCACGCAGCACAGAGTCCCATTCCTCGCCGATGATTTCGCGGTCGGGATACCAGTATTCAATGTCATTCCAATAGCGGAACAGCGCTAGAATTTGGAACCCTGCGTCAGGCAGCTTCAACGAAGGATACGCGAGCTCATGATCGAAAGAGGGATTTCCGACACCCTTAGAAAGGGAAACGTAGAACTGCTTACCACTCCGATTGCGATAAATAGTTTGCAATTGCCCAGAGAGCGCCTTGCCCAAAATGGTTTCGTTGGCGATCCAGTGGATGTCTGGCCGAGTTTGAATATCTGCCTCGTCCAGTTTGGCGCACGAAACGCAAGGAGAAACGTTACCTAAGCCATCAATCCACTTCGTCAGCACACCCATGCCGCTGGCATGATCTGGAGCAGCTAGCATTGTAGGCAAGATGCGAAGCAAATCATAATCCCACTGACGCTCCCCGGCGCCAATTGCTGGATGATAATACTTCAAGAACCCCCACACCTTGCCGAGGAGCGTCAGGTTATCAATCTGCGCAGGAGTGATTTGCGCCAATGTTGTGTGCGAGCCACCATCGAATTCATGATCTTTATCAAGGACAGTGGGCACCAGCGTGATCTTTGGCGCTTCGGCTAGCGGTTTGCCGTCAACAAGGAGAACCAAGTCATCTACCCAGGCCCGTCCAGTTCCAACCAGCAAGGCTCCGAAAATCAAGGTTTTTGCGTTCTTTTCAAGCGGCAGCGTAATGCTGTATTCGGTCCAATCGGTTGTTCCATTGACGTGGCGCGACTGCATATTGTCGAATGCCACCACACCGGAGTCTCCGTCCTCGCGCAGCCAAAGGCCGGCGAACGCGCTCACATTTTCCGTTCGGATGAAACCGCGAAACTCGATTTGCTGCCCTGAGAAGCTCACCGGAACAGAATGATTAATGTTCGAGAACGTTTCGGGACTATGGGCCTGGCGCTCGATACGAGCAGACCAGTGTCCTCCATGGACAGTTTGATTGTCGGCGAAGACCGTCTCGGCTGGCCAACTGCTCCAACCTTGCAGGGTTCCCTGGACTTGTTGCCCTTCGAAACTCAACAGGTCGGGAAGAGACTGCGCGGCAATCGTATTTACTACTAAAAATAAAAGGTAAGCGGAACCCACTCTTGTCATGCCCAAAAGCATATCGAACATTTGGGCGCCGCGCGCAGGGTACATCTCAAAAATAAAACTTGGCGGCAATTTGCAGTACGCGCATGGCATTCGCGCCGTTGTACTCCCCAAAGTAAGTACCCAGCACCGCCGTGCTTCCTGCCGGCCGCAGGTTGTTGGTCACGGTGAGTCCTGTGAAGTTACTAAAGATCGCGTTACCGGTTTGGCCTAAGGCGTTGGTGATGTTCGTCGTCAGGTTATATCCGGAAAACTGTGGATGATTAAAGACATTGAACGCTTCTAGCCGCAGTTGCAGATAGCGCTTGCCGTCTTCTCCGAAGCGAATATTCTTGAACACCGCGAGATCCTGGTTGTCGATCCAAGGGTTACGCAGATACATCCGCGAATATGGGCCAATCTGACCGATGCCAGGCACGGTAAATTGCGAAAGATTGATGGTGCTGCCGTTTTGCGGTTCGCCACCAACATAGAAGCGCGGCTGTTCGCCACTCAAATTGCCGGCACTCGAAGTCCCGAGCAGTCGCAAACCTGCATCTTGTCCGCTGATAGTCAAGGCAAGCTCAGTTGGACTGCCAGAACTGATTGTCGTAATGCCAGAAAGCTCCCAGCCATCGGTCACTGCTTTTGTAAAGCGGTTGCCGCCGCCCAAAAACCGGCCCGGGCTGGGAACATCGTAGACCAAATTCCAAACGAAGGCGTGTGTCCGGTCAAAGTTAGCCAGTGCATAATCAAACTTGCTGGGACTCAGAATATTGGTGTAAGTGCTGTCGTCGGAAACCGTGGTTGTGACTCTTGAAAACGTATAAGCGATATCAGTGGTGAGACCTTTTGCAAAACGCCGATGCAGGCTGGCTTGCAGTGAATTGTATGTCGAATTGCCATCGAACACGTAGTAAGTAATGTCGCTATAGCCCTGATACGGCCTTAGGAAATCGGTGGCCAGGGCATTCGCACCACTAAACGAGAGCCCCGCTGCGGAATACGCCGAAGGAAGCGATGGCTGAACGCTAGGAATGACACCGCCCGCATACTTGGTTGGATCCTGTGCAGCGGCCGTAAAGCCGATTCCGTATGCCGGAGCGTTCAGATTCGTCCTGCGCGGATTGTGCCGCGACTGCGAGCCTACGTAAGAGACGTCGAATACGATTCCTTTGCCAACATTGTGTTGCACGCCGATGCTGTAGCTGTAAACAGAAGGGAACGTCATTTTTTCCGCCACACCTGAAACGGTGAGCGGCGACAAAGCACCTGAACCGCCGGGAACAATTTGGTTCAAGTAACCATTGGAAAGTGTCGGTTGCAGAACGTAGGGTGGATTATTTGCGGCAAAAGAAGTGAAACTCTCGGGCCTGTCAAAGGTCACACCGAAGCCGCCGCGCACGACCGTTTTCTGGTCTCCGTTTGGGTCCCAGGCAAAGCCAATTCTCGGTTGCGGCAGAATCAAAGGAGGCTTCACGCCACCTGCGGGATAACCATTCGTCGTAAGTTCCATACCGTCATATAAATTGCCGGAATTCGGAACTAACTTTCCTACGTAAAAGGCTGGGAGGGTATTGGCAAGAGTCAACGGACCCGCAGTGTCGGGATCGTAAGCGCGATAAGTTGCCGCACTTGACGAGCACGTGGAAGCTCCCACGCAAACCGGTCTGTAGAGTCTGGGTGCATCGGTTGGATCATAGTCTTGTGGGTTAAAGAAAGCGCCCGGACCGGCGGCGTTATAAACCGCTTGATACCAGGAGAGCCGCAATCCCAAATCCAGCGTCAAATGCGGGGTGGCTTTCCAAGTGTCTTGCGCATAACCGGAAAACTCTTTGTACGGATACGACGAGTACACCTTCGCACTCTGTTGACTGTAGGTATTGTAGACACCCAGCAGAGCATTAGCAAACGGGTCGCCGGTATTTAATGGATTGGTGGCCACGCTGGAAAAATCGATGTTGCTCTCCACTGTGTTCTGAGAATTGCTGTTGTTGGCAGCACTCTGGAAGTAGAAACCGACTTTCAGTTGATGCTTGCCGATAACTTTACTAAGGTTGTCAGTCACTTGAAAGATTCTGAAGCTTTGCACGAAGGTGCCGAATACCGAGGTATTGGCAGCGGTGGCTCCAGTGATGCCTCCGAAAGTCAGACTGGGAATCAGTCCGCTCGTATTGGCGTTTGGATAAAGCAGCGGCGTGTTTATACCCGACGCAGAACGAGTGGCCGCAGTGCCTTCCGGCGCAATTGTCACGCCGCCCAAACCGACACCAAAAATGAACTCGTTGACCAAGGTTGGGCCGAAATTTCGCGTTACTGAAGCGGTCTGCACATTGCCTGGGCCATTCATGCGGTCGGTATTCGTCAGCGGCCAGTTCCAGGAAGCAGTCGTCGTGCCGTAAGCGAATTGTTGGTCGTCGTAGTTGTGAATCCAACGCAAGCTTAGGCGCGTGTTTGAATCGATCTGGTAATCCCCGCGCAGAATCGTTTCGCGCCGCGGATAAGAGCTCGGCACTTGCGACGAGTAGTTGTACGGAAATCCACCAGCGGTCGTATTCGGACTTGGAAGGAAATTGAGAATCGCCTGACCAGGCGCATAGAGGCGCGTCGCAGGAATCATGTTTCCCAAAAATGGTGCACCCGTAGTCGGATCTATAATCGTGATCTTCTTGCCTGTACCATCGACTGACTGCGAGAAATCGCCAGTACGCTCCGCCGCCGTCGGCACAAGAATATTGACAGACGATGCCTGCGGGACCAGCTGGTTGTAATACTCCTGACTGATGAAGAAGAAAAGCTTGTTCTTACCGTTGAGCAGTTTCGGGATGATAACTGGACCTCCCAAATCCCAACCGTAATAGTTGTAGCGGTAAAGCGGGCGCGGAAATCCGTCGGCTGAGCCGCCGCGGAGATCGTTGAAGTAAGAATCGGCATTGAGACTGTCGTGACGGCGAAAGTAACTGGCGCCGCCATGATACTCATTCGTTCCGCCGCGCGTGGTGAGAGCGATGTAACCACCGCCGGCACGCCCGTATTCCGCCTGATAGTTGGACGTCAGCACCTTGACTTCTTCTACTGCGTCGGGATTGATGGAAACCAGCGCTCCTGTGTTGTTACCAAGGTTGAGATTCGTTACGCCATCGACTGTGTATTCATGTTGTAGCGAGCGCGTGCCGTTGATATTGAAATTTCCAACAATGTTCGTGACCGTTGACGCAGCATTGGCCACCACACCGCTCGAAATAACACCCGGAATGGTCTTGAAAAGGTCGACCACATTGCGGCCATTCAAGGCCAAGTCGCGGAGTTGTCTATTTGTGACCAGGTCCGAACGTTCGCCGGAACTGGATTCGACTTCCAACTGCCCTTGATCCGCTTCAACGTTAATCGTCTCGGTAACGCTGCCCAACTCGAGTACGAGATCGCCGGTATCAATCTTTGACGAGACTGGAATTACGATATCGTGTTTCTCGGTCTTCTTGAAGCCACGACTCTCGGCAATCAAAGTGTAGGTGCCGGGCGGGAGTTCTGGAAAAGCGAAAACGCCCAGCAGGTTGGTTTGACTTACTCGATTGACTCCCTCGGAGGGATTTGAAACGGTTACGGTAGCATCTTGCACGACACCGCCTCCGCTGTCCTTAATAGTCCCGGTGAGAGTGCCGTTGCCTTGCGCAAACGCGACACCGGAGAGAAGTACAAAAGCTCCGCATACTCGGCGAAACATATTCATCTTTTTATCCTCATGTTCATTTCGGTAAGGTCTGGGGAAGTGTGCGCATCCAAATGTTTCTAAACTGCATAAACGTCTCTTTCACGTCCGGATGCTGATGGTCCTGCAGCATCAGCGGGCCATCAGTGCATACATCCGTGTCATCGCTGCTGGTGGTGCGGCCGAGAATCGTAACATGGTCCTGCACCAGCACGCCGTTCTGCAAAACGGTAACGGTGCCGGGCTGAATGATTTTCTTGTCACCATCACAGCGCGGGGAGTGGAAAACAATGTCGTAAGTCTGCCATCTCTTAGGCGGCCGGCAGACATTCACCAACGGCGCATACTGTCCATAGAGCGCGCCGCATGATCCGTTGGCATACGTTGGGTTGTTGAACGAATCGAGAATCTGTATCTCATAGCGCCCCTGTAAATAAACGCCGCTGTTAGCGCGTGCTTGCCCATGCGCCTGCGGCATCGAGGGTGTGGCGAATTCAAGATGGATCTGAGCATCGCTAAACTTATGGCGCGTGTAGATATTGCCGGTACCGCTCTTGCAAGCGAGTGTTCCGTCAACGATAGGCCATGCAGAAGGACGGCCATCGCTGTAAATCCACTCATCCGATTTCTTGCCATCGAACAGCGCAATTGCGTCGGAAGGGGGTTGGCCTGGCAAGTCTGCTGCTGTGACGACGGTAGGCTGCGGACCATCGCCCCCCTTTTGAGCGCCTCCGAAAGCAGTTATTACCAGCAAGCCAGTCGATATGCAAGTAAAACGAAAAAGAGTTGTCATGCCGGCTATTGTTTCATTCCAACTGTTTGTGTATGTTATGGCAGCCGCGCCACGCTGTCATCGGATGCGCGCCTAGCCGGACCTATGCGGATGTCATATGTGTGCCCGCAGCAAAATAGGAATAGACTAGTTTGCTGAAGCCATGTTGCCCAGAGTGCCCGTCGCCGCACGTTACTTGCCCGCCTTGTGTTTGTGCTGCGCTTTGTCTACGCTATCGATGTTTGCCGCGCCCGCCTCTTACGGAGTTGATTTTTGGCGCGAAGCAGACGGTTTGGCGCAGTCGCGCATCCGGGCGATCACGCAGACTCGCGACGGCTACATCTGGCTTGGTACCGACGGCGGTTTGATCCGTTTCAACGGTGAACACTTCACCCAGTACAACGTAGAGTCGGGTGATCTGAAGGACAACGAAGTTTGGACGCTTCAAGAAGATAACGAAGGCACGCTTTGGATCGGCACTTATGGCGGTGGACTAACTCAGCTCAAGAGTGGACATTTCAAAACCTTGACCACGGCCGACGGCTTGCCTGATGACGTAGTAACCGAGGTGGATAAAGATATTACGGGTAATCTCTGGCTCCTGACTGGCCAAGGGCTGGGACGTTACGCTAACGGCAAGTTGGATCGAGTCACCGCGAATGAGGGACTGCCCGATGTTCACGCTACAGCCATCGCAGCGAATGCTCCTGGCGGCCCGCTGATCGCCGTGCGCTCGGAAATCTATCAGTTCAAGGACAGTCACTTCAAGATTGTCTCTACCCAAAACACGCGCTACGGCTATGTTGAGAAACTGCTAAGCGCGCGCGACGGATCTCTCTGGATTGGTTTTAGCAGCGGAGCGATTATCCGCCAAACTCAAGCAAGATCGGAGTTGATTCCATTTCAGGAGCGCACGGGCGGCCGGGTTCACAACCTTTATCAAGATCCGCTTGGCGTTATCTGGGCCGCTGTGGGTAAGCGTTTGGTCAAACTGGATGACGGGGTATTTCGGCCCGTACCGACAGAAGCTGGCACTCCACCGTTAAGCGGAGTGTATAGCATTTTCATGGATCACGAGCGCGGCGTGTGGCTCGGCTTGCAATCGAACGGCGCCGCTCGCCTGCGAGTAAGCCAGCTTTCCACTTTAGGGGAGCCTGATGGTTTGCCCGACGATCGGGCGCGCTCTGTTTACCAAGACAGCCGCGGAAGAGTTTGGATCGGAACGGCCGATGGACTTGCGCTTTATGCCAACGGAGTGGTACGCGCGATTCCCCGGCAAGGTGGCCCCCAGGTGTGGGATGTGCGCTCGATTGCGGAGGACGCCGGCGGGAATGTTTGGATCTCCGCAGGCAAGGAACTGTATGTGATGAAAGATCGAACGTTTCAACGTGTGCCAGGCTGGAACGCGACCTCCGACATCGAAGCTCTTTATGCTGACGCGAACGGCAATATGTGGATCGGAACCGATGGCGCCGGTCTTTTCCACTATACGCGCGGACATTTTTCAAACTTTAACACCGTTTGTGGACTGGGCAGCAACCGGATACGGGCTATTATGGCCGACCATGGCGGCGCACTCTGGATCAGTACTTTCGGCAGTGGCGTAAGCAAATATTTCGGCGGTCAGTTCACCACTTACAACAGCAAGAACGGCTTGGCGGGAGACCGAGTGGTGGCCATGCACGAGGACGAAGAAGGTGCTTTATGGTTCGCGACAAGGCAGGGATTAACGAGGTTTTGGCACGGTGCGTTCTTTACTTTCCGGGGCGATTCGGGCCTCTTCAAGCCATTTGTTTATTCGATCCTCGACGATGGGATGGGCAACTTCTGGTTCAGTTCGGCCGCGGGTGTTTTTCGCGTGCCTAAGAACGACCTGCGGGCCTACGCACGCGGGGAAATAGCGAGAGCGACTTCGGTGGCTTACGGAGAGAGCGACGGCATGAGAACAGGCGCCGGGAACGTTGGCAATCAGCCGGTAGCGTGGAAGACCTCAAACGGTCAGATGCTTTTTTGCACGATGAAAGGCGTGGTCATTGTCGACCGAAGCCGGCTAACCCCGGATACCTTCGTCCCTCCCACTTATATAGAGAAAGCGCTTGTGAACCGGCGCGAGCAACCGTTAGGCAAGCGCGTGAGCGTAACGCAAGACCAAGGAGAACTGGAGATTCATTACAGCGCGCTTAGTTTTGCCGCGCCGAGTAAACTCCGCTTTCGCTACATGCTGGAAGGTTTCGATCGCGATTGGATCTATGCCGGCAGCAGACGTTTCACTTATTACGCCAATCTCCCGCCCGGCGAATATCGGTTTCGTGTGGCAGCGCGCAAGATGGACGGCGAGTGGAGCGAAGCCAAGAACGCATACGAGCTCCATTTCAAGGAACCTTTTTACCGCACCTCTTTTTTCGTGTTCACTGCGTTGTTGGGCACTCTGCTGCTGGCCTGGGGCGCTTACTGGTTTCACATGCATGAAGTTCGCGCCCGGTACGCCGCGGTGCTGGCGGAGCGCAATCGCATTTCTCGCGATATTCACGACACGCTGGCGCAAAATCTAGCCGGGATCGCATTGCAACTCGACTCAGTCGATATCCAGTTGCAGCATGTGGGAGGCGGCCTGCGCGATCGCATCGAGGAAGCATGCAACCTGACCAGATACAGCTTGGCTGAAGCACGGCGAGCTATCGTAGATTTGCGTTCCGATAGCCTGGAAAGCCGTCCACTGGAGTTGGTGCTGCCGGAACTCGCCGGTCGCGTAGCCCCGTCGCTATCTAAGCGCGTGGCAGTAATCGGAACACCGCGCAGAATCAATCCAGTGGCAGAAAGAAACGTGCTGCGTATTTTGCAGGAAGCGCTAACCAACGCGGTGCGGCATGCGGGAGTTTGCCATGTTGAGGTGGAATTGCGTTACGCGCCAGACCTACTAGCGTTACGCGTGAGCGACGATGGAATCGGCTTTGAACCCGCGAAGGCGGGCGGAACGGAGACGGGTCATTTCGGTCTGATCGGCATGCGCGAGCGCGCCGAGCGGCTGGGTGGAAGACTGACGCTCAACAGCAAGTTGGGAGTTGGCACAGAATTGCGCGTGGAGGTACCTATCTAAATGACGCAGCCGGAAAAGAGCGCCAGCGGACGCATTCGCACCATGATCGTGGAAGATCATTTTGTGGTGCGGGTGGGTTTGAGTTCCATCATCAACAGTCAACTCGATATGGTGAATGTGGCCGAAGCGGGCAATGGAAATCAAGCGGTGGAACTCTTCGCCAAGCATCAGCCGGATGTCACGCTGATGGACTTGCGGCTACCCGGTATTAGCGGACTTGAGGCTACCACGGCTATCTTGGCGCAGTTTCCACGCGCGCGTGTCATTATGCTGTCTTCATTCGGTGGACCGGAAAATGTTTTCCGAGCATTTCAGGCTGGCGCCCGTGCTTATTTTTTGAAAGATGTGAAGGGCCGCGATCTGCTGGAGGCCATCCGCGCGGTGCATGCCGGCCAACGGCCGCTGCCACCGGAAATTGCCTCATGCCTGGCGGAACGCGTCCCGGGTCCGGAACTAAGTGGGCGGGAAACAGAGATTCTGCGGCTGATTTCGAATGGCCAGAGCAACAGGCAAATCGCCACCCGCCTGGGCATTAGCGAGGGCACGGTGCGGGTGCATGCCAGCAACGTGTTCGCAAAGTTGGGGTGCAATGATCGCGCACAGGCCGTGGCCGTCGCTTTTCAGCGCGGCATTGTCTGTATCGAATGAGGCAGATGACCAGATTTTAACTGTCGCTTGAGAAACGAACTCGCCGATAGATACGTTGTAATGGGTAGTGGGGATGAACGTATGAATCCGTCTAATCCGGCAAAATTTGGGGCTGCCTTTGCGGCGGGCTTAGTTGTGGCCCTGGCAGGCGCAATGATCTATGTGAAGACGAGCGGTCCGCATGTGCAGCAAGCTACGGTCGCGCCAGCCGTTCAGCAGGTAAAGCAACCGGAGAGTCTCAACGCCGCTAAGCCAGAGGAGCCGGTCGCCGCGCCGGCTCTTGCAAAGCCCGAAAATCCACCTGTCGTTGAGCCGCAGCCCAAAAGTCCTCCCCCGACAGCTGCCGCGCCTACAGAGCGCAAGTGGGCAGATTCCCGGCCAGCGGTCCGACGTACCAAGCCTCCAGTCTCCCAAGTCCGCTATGTCTCACATGGCGCTACGGAATCGCAAAGCACCATCCGGGTGGAAGTTTCGCAGATCAAGCCGGCAACGGAGCCGGTCCCATACCAGTCACACACACCCGCTCCCCTCCCCTCAGCCGCTTCGGTTTCAACGCTGAGCGAAGATCAGCCTCGCTACACTCCACCGCCTGCGGCTCCGCAACCGCACACCGTCACTCTCACGGCCGGGACCAGCTTGGTGGTGCGATTGGGCGAGACACTGTCGACCGATCACAACTACAATGGCGATACGTTCCGCGCAACGTTAGATCGCCCCGTTGTGCTGGACGGTTTCATCATTGCCGAAAAAGGTTCTAAGGTCCTTGGCAAAATTGTGGGGGTCGATAAGGCCGGCAAGTTTGAAGGCACCTCTAATCTGCAGCTAGCGCTGACAGAAATCAATACGACCGATGGGCAGCGCGTGCGGGTGCAAACCGGTTTCGTCAACCGTAAAGGTGCTTCCGGCAACGGCTCGGAGATCGCCAAAGTGGGAGGCGGCGCGGCCCTTGGAGCCATCATCGGAGCGGTTGCCGGCGGAGGCAAGGGGGCGGCCATCGGAGCAGGCACAGGTGGCGCGATCGGAGCCGGCGCAGTCATGTTGGGTAAAGGTAGGCCCGCAGTGATTCCCTCCGAGACGCAACTGACCTTTCAATTGTCGACCCCAACTACAATCACTGAGCATTTGAACTAACGAGTCGACCCGCTTGCTAGGGGTACGATAGTTGAAACGACCCTAGCCTGTACTCTCGTGCAGAGGCTAGTTGCGGTACACTCGGACGGGTCGCTGCCGACCACGTGGAGAGTCGTTTATCCGCTTCAAAGTGCATCTGTTCGCAGAAAGAACGAAACTGCAAGCAGTTAAATTGAGTCCTTTGAGCTGGATCTGGAGCTTTCGTACCAGCGGTACTAAATGCGCTCAACAGCATGAGGCGTTAGAGGAATTTGAAGCCGCCCTTGGGGTGTTGCTTTTGCTTGGAAACATTGATTATGTAAGCTGAAACTCAGCATTGCCAGTTTCAAGCCGCCCGGGATCAGGTTGGTTTCAAGACACCTGAGGTCCAGCAGGATAACTATTAGCGGTACCGGGAGGCAAGGTCTAAATCTCCACTAGCCTGCTGCCACACGCCAGAGGGTCGACAACAGAATCTGCGTGTGGAAATATGGTCTAGGATGAAGTTTACAAGGCTGTTACCGGTTCAACGGTAGCAAGGCCCAAGAGAGTGCAAGCTGTTATGCCCAAGAGAATCGGGAAATACGAAATTACGGCTGAGATAGGACGGGGCGGATTCAGCCGCGTCTATCGCGGGTTTGATCCAAATGTGAATCGGCCCGTTGCTATTAAAGTCTCCACTCGAGAGAGCGATCCCGAACATTTGAGCCGGTTTCGCAATGAAGCGTCGGCGGCCGGTAATCTGCGACACGAGAACATTGTGACTATTCACGATTACGGCGACGACGATGGTGTGCCGTACCTCGTGATGGAACTGCTCGAGGGCCGCGACCTTCACCATATTATGCGCGACGGGCCAAAGTTGAGCCTGTTGGAAAAGATGCAGGTGATGTCGCAGGTGGGCGAGGGTTTGCGTTGCGCGCACTTGAATGGCGTAGTTCATCGCGATATCAAACCAGCTAACGTGATGGTGCTGACAGACGGCACCGTGAAGATTTTGGATTTCGGTATTGCGCGCATGACGGGTGAAGTCAGCCGTCTTACGCAAAGCGGATATTTAGTGGGCACGCCGCTTTATATGAGTCCGGAACAGTTGCAGGGAGGAGATGCGGATGCAGTGTGCGACGTTTGGGCGTACGGCGTGCTGTATTTCGAGTTGCTGACCGGGCAACATCCGTTCTTGGCGCAAGACAATACGCGACTGATTCGAAACATTACGATTGTGAATCCTCCGTCGGTGCATTCGCTAACCCGGGGTGTACCAGAAGGGCTGGCGCAAGTCATAAGGCGGGCGCTGACGAAAGACCGGCGGCGGCGTTATCAGAGCTTAGACGAAGTTCTCGTGGATACAAATCCGATTCTGGCATTGTTGCAGCGTGAACAGACAGCGGGCTTAGTGACGGAAGCGCAGTTCTACCGCAACAGCGGGCAATTGGTAGCAGCGCGGCAGAGTTCGCGGCGAGCGCTAGAGATCGATCCAAGCAATTACGGCGCGCAGCAGTTACTGAAATCGATTCAACACGACATGCAGGTGGAGAGCCTGGCTGCGCCTGAGCAACACCCTGCGCCCATGGCGGTTACCTTCGTTGCGGTAGAAGAGCCAGTTGCGCCTCCTCCGCCGCCCGCACCAATTCCTCCACCACCAGCACCCGTTGTACGCGTGGCTCCTCCCGTTCCAGCGATGGAACACGACGACGCTGAAATGTTCCCGCCGGACGAAGCGCCTGTCGAGCCTGTGATGGCAGCCCCAGTGCCAGCTTTTGTACCGCCTCCTCCACCACCGGTTCCGTTTCGACCCGTTGTTGCTCCTGTCGTTGCCGCGCTGGTCGCCGAGAAAACACCAACGCCGGCACCGGCTCCGCCGCCAGTATCGGTTGCCATTGAAACGCCGGCGCCTTCCACAGCAAGATTGCGCCCCACGATGGCATCTGGCGCCGCGGCCGCGATCGCCGCTGCGGTGGCTGCTGCTAAAGCACGGCAAGCCGAAGAAGAAAAGCAGCAAAAAGAAAACAAGCCGGAGCCCGAACCAGTCGCACCCGCGATAAGAGCCACTCCACTCGTTATCTCTGCCCTGCCCACGACCCGTGTGACACCGCCGGTCCAGCCTAATGCCTCGCTCAAACGCGCCGAGAACGGTTCTGGCGCCTTTCTGACAGACGATCCGCTGGTGGTGAAACGCCCCGCCAATGTAGTTATGACGCAGCGCATGAAAGCCGCCGAATCCACCGCGGCGGTGGCGACGCCAGTGCCCGCGCCGCCGCCACCTCCGACTCGGTTGCCGGGCACGAAAGCTATTCCAGCCAGCGTGCCTCGTTCAGCCAACGGAGCGGTAACGGAAGCAAGAACATCCGCCGCCGGGTCGCCAGCCATGAACGATAGCCGCCGGCTGTCTGAAAATCTGCCCATGCGCCGACCTCCGTCAGAGGTTTACTCAAAGGGCAAACGCAAGAGATCGAATTCAATCTATGCCGAAAAGGAAACTGAGAAGAAGCCATTTCCATGGGTAGTTCTCCTCTTCGTTGCTGTGGTCGCGCTTGCTGCGGCAGCGCTCGTCATGTTCTCCTTATCGGCGCCAAAGTTGGTCAATACGCCAGTGTTGCAGCCCGACAAGATGTCGTTTAGTTGGAAGCCTGGCTCGCCACTGCCTAAGGAGCAGATCTTGAAGCTAAAGGGTGGTACGTCGGGTTCTTCGTTCACTGCGGCGAGCAGCGATGAAGAATGGCTGATAGTGACGCCTGACAGCGATGAGCCGACGAATCGAAGCTGGCAGGTGAAGGTCGATCCCGAGAAAGTTGGTACCACCGGACCAAGTTCCACTACCGCCTGGATCGATGTCAGTTCGACGGAAGGCTTCAAGACACAAGAAGAGGTCACGCTCAAGGTCGGGAGTCCTGACGTGAGCGCGCCGACAACAAAGAAGGCTGCGCCAACAGGCAAGGAAGAAACGAAGCCATTGGCGGTTGCTCCAATTCCAGCGCCAACGGCGAAGAAGCCGGTTGCCGTTGCTCCAGGCGCGGTGAAGGGAGCTGTTGTTGGAAACGTAGCGGCGGATTCGGCTAAGACGGTAATCAGCAAACCGACTGCAACTGCGACCGCGACCAAAGCCCCGGTAGTCAAACCCGCGCCCGCTCCAAAAAAGCCCGCAAACGACGGGATCGACATCAACTAGAGGTACGCCAGCGGTAGCCGTTGGATTGAGCTTGCGCGGTTTTTCCGCGCAAGCACTGATACAGGTCCCAAGCAACGGCTACAGCCATACCGATCACAGAAACGAGCAATCCGTAATAGAAGACTTGGTTCAGCGTGGCGACAACTGTTTCCCAGTGAGGTCGGTTAGAAGAGGCGTTTGAGACGGCGAACCAAGTGCCAGCGTGAAAGAGAAAATAGAACGTAACAAGTGTGGCGGCGTTCATGGCCAAGTGGGACCAAACGTTGAAGGCCGCCCAGTGCGGACGAATGAGCAGCGCAATTCCGCGCAAGACTCCGGCGATGGCGAGCAGTACGAAGAAGCGGTACATCATGGACCAGGTCGGCGCGAATACGAGATCAGGCTGACCAGCTAAGAAGATCGAGTTCGGCAAGGTTCGCAGCCACACTAAACCGGCTAGGCCAAAGACGATGGCGGCGATTGATTCGCTCCTACGAGCCACCTTCAGTTCTCCCCTTAGCTTCGGCAACGATTTAGGGTTCCAACGGATTGGTTTCCATTTGACATTGGCCAAGGATAGAGCATATTCAACGACCGCGAAAATGCCGGTAATCCAAACGGCCTCCAATAACAGATTGCGTGGAATGGCGAATAGTGCGCTGGTATCGGAGTTAACTATGACTCGGATACTGCTCTCAATGAGTTGCGCGACAAGAGCGACGAATAACAGCACCTTGAGCGCTAGCCAATAGAACGGGAAAAGAGCTGGACCGATCAAAGATCGATGGGGGCCAAAACGCGCGGCGACCATAAACGGCGGCCCGCTCTCGCGAATGATGGATTCGACTTCCTCGCTGGTGGGCGGACGGCCGAGCGACTGTTCTTTTTCGTCGATTTGCGAAAGCAGGCTTTCGCGCAGTTCCAGCAAAATGTCATCCTGATTCTTGCCGGTGAGAAAGGTTTTGATGGCCTGCAAATATCGGTCAACGAGTTCCATGGTGTGCTCCTTCAAAAATCTGTTCTAACGATGAGTTGATAATTCGCCATTCGGCCAGCAAAAGGGCGAGGGTCTCAGTGCCCTGTTGGGAAAGGCGATAAAAACGTTTCTTGCGCTTGTCTTCTTCGCGCCATTCGCTAGTGAGAAGTCTTTGGGTTTCGAGACGGCGAAGGAGCGGGTAAAGCGTGCCTTCGTCGATTTCGAGACCGGACTCGGCCAGAGATTTGCGCAACGTGTAGCCGTAATGCTCCCGTTGGAGTTGGGCGAGCACGGCTAGGACGAGACAACCGCGGCGAAGTTCGAGGCGAAGATTATCGAGCTGGTCCATACTGTGCTACACACACTGTACGGCACACAGTACTGATCAGTCAAGATTTTTTTCTACTAGAACCAGCGGGTCATGATGACTTTCTGTTCGGTGTAGAAGTGAACGGCATCCTTGCCGTGGGCGTGGAGATCGCCGAAAAAGGATTGCTTCCAGCCAGTGAACGGAAAGAAGGCCATGGGCGCGGCGACGGCCATGTTGACGCCGACCATACCCACTTCGATGCGGTTGGCGTATTCGCGAGCGGAGCGGCCGTCGGAGGTGTAGATGGTTGTCGTGTTGCCGAAGGGGCAGTTGTTGACCAGGTTGATGGCGTCGTCGAGGGTGTCTACGCGAATGCAGGAGAGGACGGGGCCGAAGATTTCTTCTTTGGCGATTGTCATGTTGGGCCTCACCTCGTCAAAGATGGTTGGACCGAGGAAGAAGCCGTCGCCTTTCATTTTGTCGCGGCCATCGCAGAGAGGCTTCGCGCCTTCGGCGACGCCTTTTTCGATGTAGCCGACGATTTTTTCGCGGTGTTCTTTGGTGACAACCGGGCCCATGCCCGACAATGCATCGACCGCGTCACCGACCTTCAGGCTCTTGCAGCGTTCCAGGAGTGCGGCCAAAATTGGTTCGGCGGCTTTGCCAACGGGCACGAGAACGCTTCCGGCGAGGCAACGTTCACCGGCCGCACCGAAGGCGGAACTCATGATGGCTTCGGCGGATTTTTCGATGTTGGCGTCGGGCATAACAACCATGTGATTCTTGGCGCCGCCCAGAGCTTGGACCCGTTTGCCTTCGGCGGCGGCGGTTGTGTAAATATATTTCGCAATTGGCGTGGAACCGACGAAAGAAACAGCGCGGACGAGCGGATGTCTGAGAAGCGCATCGACAACTTCCCTGCCGCCATGCAGTAACGTAATTACGCCGGGCTTGAGGCCAGCGTCGGCTAATAGCTCACAAGCGCGGGTTGGAGTGAGCGGGACTTTTTCAGACGGCTTCAAGATGAAAGCGTTACCGGCGGCGATGGCGAATGGATACATCCACATTGGGACCATGCATGGAAAATTGAAAGGAGTGATGCCGACGCAGACGCCGAGGGGTTGACGGATGCTGTGAGAATCGATCCCTTTCGCAACGTTTTCGAGTGATTCGCCCATCATCAGGCTCGGCATGCCGACGGCGACCTCTACCATTTGGATGCCGCGGCGTACTTCGGCTTTGGCATCGTCGAGGGTCTTGCCGTTTTCACGCGCGAGAATTTTTGCGAGTTCGGCCGAGTTCTTTTCGAGCAGGTCCTTGAATTTGTAGAAAGGTTGAACGCGGTCAACTACCGGAACTTCACGCCAGTCGAGGAAGGCCTTGTGGGCGGCTTTGACGGCGCGATCGACATCTTGCACCGTTGCGTAGGGAACTTGGGCGATGACTTCGCCGCTGGAGGGATTGACGATATTGTGGAGATCCCGGTTGGGCGATTCCCATTTACCGTCGATCAGGAAACCTGCGCTGGCGATTGTTGTTTCGGTGAGGGCCATACTTTTTCTCCAGACAAAGACATTAAAGCGAAATATACAAGAGCGGAAACGAGGAAGCCGACGAACCAAGCATAGCGGTATAAGAATGCGAGCGGCGGAACGAAGAGCCCGATGAGCGCGACGAATATGCCTGCAGCAAGCGACCAAAGCGACTTCAAATTGAAGCCGTTTGAATATTCGTAGGCGCCGTGGCGACGGTAGAGGTCTTCCACATTGAGGGAAGCCTTGCGAACGAGAAAGTAGTCGGCGATCATGACACCAGCGATGGGCCCAAGGAAGCCGGAGTAGCCGACGAGCCAACCGAAGATGTAGGAACTGAAATCGGTGAGGAGTTTCCAGGGCATCATCAACACGCCAACGACGCCGGTGATCAGGCCGCCGGTGCGGAACGAGATGAGGCGTGGGTTAAGATTTGAGAAATCGTTAGAAGGTGAGACGACGTTGGCAGCGACGTTGGTATTCAATGTGGCGATTAGTAAAGCAATGAGAGCGACGAAGGCGATAACGGGCTGATTGAAGCGACCGAGAAGTTCGACGGGATCCCAAATGGGTTGGCCAAAGATGACGGCCGATGCAGAAGTGACGGCGACGCCGATGAAGGAGTAGAGTGTCATGGCCGTTGGGAGACCGAGGGCTTGACCGACCATCTGTGCTCTTTGGGACACGGCGTAGCGGCTGAAGTCGGGGATGTTGAGCGCGACTGTGGCCCAGAAACCGACCATGCCTGTGACAGAGGGGATGAAGAAGGTTAGGAATTCGGCGTTAGTTTTGAATTTACTGGGAGCGGCGAGGACGGGTCCGAGACCGCCGGCCTTGCTGGTCACCCACCAGAGAAGGAGCAATCCGACCGCGAGCATGAAAGGTGCGGCGATACCCTCGAGGAGTTTAATGGTGTGAATTCCGCGAATGACGACGAGCATGTTCAACGCCCAGAAAGCGAAAAAGCAAACCCATTTCCCGGCTTCAAAATGAGCCCAGCTTGGGAAAACAATCTGGAGCATGGAGTTGATGGCAGAACCGCCGATCCAGGTTTGGATGCCGAACCAACCGCAGGCAACGAGCGCCCGTAATACTGCGGGGACGTTTGCACCGCGCACGCCGAAAGAGGCGCGGACGAAGACTGGAAAGGGAATGCCGTATTTTGCGCCGGCGTGAGCGTTGAGCAACATGGGCACGAGGACGATTAAGTTTCCAAGCAGAATTGTACCGATAGCTTGCCACCAACTCATGCCACCGGCGATGAGGCCGGACGCCAGCATGTAGGTCGGGATGCAGACGCTCATGCCGACCCAAAGAGCGGCGTAATTATAGGTACCCCAATCGCGCTTTGACGCGGGTATCGGAGCGAGGTCTTCGTTATAAAGCGAGGGATCCGGGTTGGTTAATTCCATGCGCCGCCTTTCGCCTGCCGTTTGAGATAGTGGCCACGCCCCGTGCGGCCAACGAACGTATCGTTCTCAACGATGACGTCGCCACGCGAGATGACAATCTTGGCGTTGCCTTTGACGTGCCAGCCTTCGAACATCGAATAATCGACGCGCATGTGGTGAGTGGCGGCGCTGATGAGGTGGTCGGCGTTGGCATCCCAAACAACGATATCGGCGTCGCTACCGATGGCGATCTCACCCTTTTTGGGATAGAGGCCGAAGAGTTTCGCCGGTGTAGTGGAAACAAGTTCGACGAAGCGATTGAAGTTGATGCGACCTTGATTCACGCCATGATGATGAATCAGTTGCAGGCGGTTTTCGACGCCGGGACCGCCGTTGGGGATCTTGGTGAAATCGTCAACCCCGAGAGTTTTTTGATCTTTGAAACAGAAGGGACAATGGTCGGTTGATACAACTTGCAGATGATCGTCGCGGAGGCCTTGCCAGAGTTTATCGAGATGGTGTTTTTCGCGGAGGGGTGGAGTGAAGACGTACTTTGCGCCTTCGAAGTTGGGACGAGCGAGTTCGTCAACAGTGAGCAACAAATACTGGGGACAAGTTTCGGCAAAAGCGGGAATGCCGCGGTCACGGGCTTCGCGAACCTCGTTAAGGGCATCTTCGGACGAAAGGTGAACGATGTAGATCGGCGCGCCGGAGATTTCGGCCATGGCAATGGCACGGTGAACCGCTTCGGCTTCGGCTTTTACGGGACGCGTGAGGGCGTGATAAATAGGTGCGCGCTTGCCTTCGGCTAGAGCTCTTTGCACGATTACGTCGATGACACCGCCATTTTCGGCATGCATGCAAATGAGAGCACCGTTCTTTGCGGTTTGACTCAGCGCTTTGAAAATCGTGGCGTCGTCGACCATGAGAACGCCCGGATACGCCATGAACAGTTTGAAGCTGGCGACGCCTTCGCCGACCATCGAATCCATATCTTCGAGTCCAGCTTCTCCAAGATCGGTGACGATCATGTGCAGACCGTAGTCGATGGACGCCTTCTGGTCGGCTTTCTTCCACCAGATATCGAGTGCGTCGCGCATCTTGGTGCCTTTGGGCTGAATAGCGAAATCGATGAGTGTTGTCGTGCCGCCAAAGGCAGCGGCTTTCGTTCCCGTTTCAAAATCGTCTGCCGAGGTGGTGCCGCCGAAAGGCATATCGAGGTGTGTGTGCACGTCGATGCCGCCCGGGAGGAGTAAGAGACCGGTGGCATCGATGACTCGATCCGTATTGGCCGGCGGGATGGAATCGGCGATGTCTTTGATCGTTTCGTCTTCGATCAGCAGATCGGACTTATAGGTGCGTTGGGAGGTGACGATGGTGCCGTTCTTGATCAGCGTAGTCATGAGGCTTTAACTCTTTCAGCCCAGCTTTGTGGATGATCGCCTTCGTCGACACGGACCATGCTGATGCAGTTTTCGACGGGACAGACGAGCCAGCAGAGATTGCAGCCGACGCACTCATGCTCATCCACTCTGGGAATGCGGTTCGGAGGCGTGGCGTGGGAGACCGTGGGAGTTGTGGGAGTTGACACGATGCTAGCGCGACTTTTGGCGGCATTGATTTCGGGAGTTACACCTCCATTGATGTGAATGCATTGATGCGCGCCGTCCCAACAGGCGGTGTAACAGAGCTGGCAGCCGATGCAGGTATCGGGATTAATGCGGGCGACGATTTTGAAGTTTAGATCGAGATGCTGCCAGTCGGTGACACGTGGGAGCGAGAGGCCGCGGAAGGCTTCAATGTTTTTGTAACCCTTCGAGTTCATCCATTGGCTCAGGCCGTCGATCATGTCTTCGACGACTCGGAAGCCGTAGTGCATGGGAGCGGTGCAGGCCTGTAAAGAACTAGCGCCGAGGAGGATAAATTCGGCCGCGTCGCGCCAGGATCCAATGCCGCCGATGGCTGAGACCGGGAGTTGCACTTGTGGATCGCCGGCGATTTGCTGGACCATGTGTAGGGCGATGGGTTTGACAGCGGGCCCGCAATAACCGCCATGCGAAGATTTGCCAGCGACGTCCGGGCGCGGAGTGAGCGTATCGAGATCGATGCCGGTGATGGAGTTGATGGTGTTTATCGCAGAGAGGGCGTCGGCGCCACCCTTTTTTGCGGCACGGGCGACGGTGCGGATGTCGCTGATGTTGGGAGTGAGTTTGACGAGAACCGGGGTGCGGGCGACTTCTTTCACCCATTCTGTAATCATTCTGGCGTATTCGGGAACTTGACCGACGGCGCTCCCCATACCGCGTTCGCTCATGCCGTGAGGGCAGCCGAAGTTGAGTTCGAGACCGTCGGCACCAGCGTCTTCGGCGCGTTTGACGATGTCGTGCCAGGTTTCGCGCTTCGATTCGACCATGAGCGAGGCGATGACGGCGTGCTTAGGGTATCGCTTTTTGACGTCGGAGATTTCGCGGAGGTTGTCTTCGATAGGACGGTCGCTTATCAGTTCGATGTTGTTGAGACCCATCATGCGGTAGCCGTTGAGATCAACAGACGAGTAACGGGACGAGACGTTGACGATGGGTTCGCCGATGGTTTTCCAGACAGCTCCGCCCCAACCGGCGTCGAAGGCGCGTTTGATTTGGTCGCCACAGTTAGCAGGAGGGCCGGAGGCGAGCCAGAAGGGGTTAGGGGAGGAGATGCGGCCGGCGAAGACGGTGGTTAGGTCAGCCATTGAATGATTCCTTGGGCGGCGCGTTTGCCTTCGGCGGCGGCGTCGACCACTTCGCGGCCGCCGTTGACGCAGTCGCCACCAGCGAAGTATTTGGGGTCGGCGGTTTGGCCGGTTTGGGGGTTGACGACAACTTGGCCGTTGCGCAATTCAATGGTGCGGATTTTGGTTAGAGTTTCGAGAAGACGGGACTGCCCAATGGCGACGATTATGGTTTGGGCGGGAATTACGTTGCCGTTGTCGCATTCCACGGTGTGTTCACTGAAGCGGACGGGGCGCGCGTTCCAAATAAAATTGATGCCAGCGCGGCGGGCGTGGTCGTATTCGAAAGAAAACGCGGACATGTTGGCTTGGGCGCGGCGGTAAAGAATGGATACGTGCGATGCGCCGAGGTACTTGGCGGCAACGGCGGCATCGATGGCAGTATTACCGCCACCGACAACAGCGACGGTACTGCCGACGTGCATCGGCGTCGCTGTCTTATAGGCGGCGATGAAATCGAGAGCGTTCACTACATAGCTCAACTTTTCACCGGGGATGCCAAGCGGCTGCGTTGATCCTAACCCGATGCCAATAAAGATGGCATCGAAATCCCGTTCCAACTCTTCGATGGATAGATTTTCGCCAATAGCGACGCCGCTGCGAAACTCAACATCGGTAGCGCGTACAAGCTCGACCTCTCGCGCTGCATCGTCGGGCGTGAATTTGTACTGGGCCACGCCATAGGTATTCAGTCCGCCGGGCTGCGTCCTCTTGTCGAAGATAGTTACGTCGAGACCGTGCTTGCGCAGTTCGGCCGCGCAAGCGAGGGAAGCAGGACCAGCGCCGATGCAAGCAACTTTTTTTGCGCCCACAACAATTTTGAAGGGAAGCCGGCCGCCAGAAGCGTAGAAGTGCTCCATGGCGTGGCGTTGTAAGAGTCCGATGGCGATAGGCTGCTGATTAATGTTCTGGTAGACGCACGCACCCTCGCAAAGAACCTGGACCGGACAGACGCGCGCACAACTGAGGCCAAGTACGTTGGCGTCGACAATAGTTTCGGCTGAGCCCAGCAAATTTCCGGTCGCGATTTTTTTGATGAAGCGCGGCACATCGATGTGCGTAGGACACGCGGCGGCACAAGGCGCATCGAAGCAGAACAGGCAACGGTTTGCTTCTACAAACGCTGCCTGCGGACTTAATGGAGGGTGCAATTCGGGAAAGTTCAATTGATACTCCCAAAGGAAGAGTCGAGGCGTTGGATGAATTCATCCACGTCGGACTTCTGAATGTTAAGCGGGGGCGAGATGCGGATGACGTTGCCGTAGAGTCCACCGCGGCCGATGAGAACGCGATTTTCGCGCGCGCCTTCCATTAAGCGCAGAGCATGCTGAGGGGCGGGAGTTTTCGAAGCTGGATCTTCTATCAATTCGAGACCTTGCATGAGGCCCATTCCGCGAACCTCGCCGATGATCGGATATTTTTTCTGCAACTCTTCAAGTTTGCCGCGCAGGTAGCAACCGGTAGTGGCAGCGTTCGTCGCGAGATTTTCTTCCTCGATGAGATCGATGACGGCTTTAGCGGCGGTAGTTGTGATGGGATTGCCGCCGAAAGTGGAAATGTGAACGCCTTTCCAAGCGTCGGCCACTTCTGGGCGCGCGACCGTGAGGCCAATCGGCAAACCGTTACCGAGGCCTTTGGCGCTGGTCATTACGTCGGGCGTAACACCCCACTGTTCGATGCCGAACCATTTATTGCCGGTGCGGCCCCAACCGGTTTGCACTTCATCGCTAATGAAAATACCGCCGTATTTGCGAACGATGTCGGAAACAATTTGGAAATATTCCTTGGGAGGAGTGATGAAACCGCCAACGCCCTGGATGGGTTCGGCGATCATGCCAGCGACGCGACCCGGTGTTGTGGTCCGAATGAGTTCTTCCACGTCCTGTGCGCATTTCACGTTGCAAGACGGATAGGTAAGACCAAAGGGGCAGCGATAACAATACGCGTTGTGCGCGAAAACGACGCCGGGTTGCGTTTGCGGACCGACTTTCCAGGATGCGTGACCAGTGACGGCGAGAGCCATGGAGGACCGACCATGATAGGAGTGGCGCAGGGCAATGATGTCAGTGGAACCCGTATAGCAGCGCGCGAGCATGATGGCGGTTTCATTGGCTTCGGTACCGCTGTTGGTAAAAAAAGACTTCTTCAGGTTGTCGGGAGTGATAGACGCGATTTTCTTCGCGAGGGCGACTTGGGGCTCAGTGAGAAAAACAGTAGAAACGTGCTGCAGTTTGTCCAGTTGCTGTTTAACTTTGGCGTCGACTTTATCGTTACAGTGGCCCACGCTGACGGTGAGGATGCCGCCGAAAAAATCAAGATATTGGTTGCCGTCCGCATCCCAAACGAATTGGTCTTTGGCGCGTTCGATGACGAGCGGGTCTTTGAAGTAGTGAAAGACGGAAGGAAACAGGAATTCTTTTTGCGCGAGAATAATTTCTTGTTTGGTCACTGAGTTGCCTTTGGCGGTTGTCTTCCAGTGTCGCAAAGGAGCTTTGCTGCAAAGCGCAAAAGATTTGTCATACAATGTTGGATAAATGTCTAAGCCCGATTCCCTTGGCCAATTTGAACAGCTTGTTCTAACGGCTGTCTTGCTGCTCGGCGAAGATGCCTATGGCGTATCGATTCACGCCAAAGTGGAGGAATTGACAGGGCCAAAGTCCATCGCGCTGGGAGCGGTTTACGTTACGTTGGACCGGCTGGAGGACAAAGGATTTCTGGCATCGTGGCTTTCGGAGCCGACAGCTGAACGCGGCGGACGGGCGAAACGGTGTTATCGGTTGGAAGCGTTGGGGGAACGGGCGCTTCAGGAATCGGCGGTTACGGCCAAGCGAATTTGGGACAGCATGGTGCAAGTTTGGGGGAAAGAATGGGCTAAGCAATGGGGCAAGCAGTGGGGGAAGGAGGCCACCTGAAAGAACATAGATTACCGCCCAAACTGATGGAACGCGTGTTTGGCTTCTTGCTGCCGCCGGCATGTAGGGAGGAAGTGTTGGGAGATCTTTTCGAACTGTACACGTCGCCTGGCCGCTACTTGGGTAAAGCGCTGAGCGTGCTGCCGATGGTGATTGCGAGTAGAATACGGCGTACGGCGGACTTCCAAGTGCTGCTCATTCTCGGCACTGTTTTCTATCTCTGCTATTTGGTTGATGCATGGTTTCAAGACAAAGCCATGTTGAGCGTGGAGGACGCTCTTTGGAGGCTCGGATTGCCCGCTGTTACGACACCGGTGATCATCGCGTTGGAAGACGCGTACGCTACTCCCGGAAAAAGGTCGCCTTGGAAGGCGATGCGAGGGATCGTGCTCGGCTTGGGAGCCGCTAACCTTGTTTCTACGCGGGCGTTACCTCCGATCATTCTTTTGGGAGGGAGTGCGGCGTGTCTCTTGTTAGGCTCCGCGGTGCGAATGTTGTTTCCGGCATTGACGGACCGTCCAGTGGGAGCAATCGGGCCAGCGGCATGGTTGAAGCATGAGGCTGAACCTTCTGCGGCCGCAGGCGCATTGAAGAGTGTTGCGGTGATTGTGGTGATCGCACTGCTCGGAGAGGTGATGGGCGGCGGTGCACCTCTGATGATGTCGCTGATATGGCTTTCGACGTTCGTCTTGTTGGTGCGCGAGTGGAGCAGACGATTGCGCTAAAACCACCCGCTTCGGTACGCAAACCACCAGCTCACAACAAAAATCGGAATGGTTGCGCCCACGGCCCACCAGAGCGGCAGAAGGAAATCTGCGGCGAGGCTCAATACGGTGAATGAAAGCCAGAAGACTTTGCGCTCCATGGCGTCAGTTTACAGCGGTTTGCTGTGCGAAATAATAGGCCGTTATGAATAAACGTGGAATGCTCTTGCTTGTGATTGCCTTTTGTAGTGGACTGCGGGCCCAAGTGGATGTGCTGATGAACAGATACGATCAGGCGGCGCTCGGCGCGAACACGCATGAGACAACCTTGACGCAGGCGAATGTCAACGGCAAGAGTTTCGGGAGACTATTTCGCTATTACGTGGATGGGGCGGTCTATGCGCAACCGCTGTTTGTGCATCAGGTGACGATTGCGGGTCAGCCGCGAAATGTTTTGTACGTGGCCACCATGAACGACAAGGTTTATGCGTTCGATGGGGAGCGGAAAGGGCCGCCGTTATGGCTGCGCGATTTCGCCGATGAGCGGGCGGGCATCACTCCGGTGCCAGTGAGTGACATTACGAATAGCAATGATTTGAATGTGGTGGGGAATGCGGGAATAGAAGGCACGCCGGTGATTGATCTGGCCGCGCAATCGATGTACCTGGTGGCGCGGACGAAAGAGAATGACAGCTATGTGCAGCGGCTTCACAAGCTGGATCTGCGGACGGGAGTGGATCAGGCAGCGCCGGTAGTGATTGAAGCGCGGGTGCCGGGATCGGCGCAAGATGCCAAGGATGGCTATGTCTCGTTCGATCCGAAGGGAGGTAATCAGCGGCCGGCATTGGCGTTGGTGAATGGGCAGGTAGTGATTGCGTGGGCCTCGCATGAAGATATACGGCCCTATCACGGCTGGATCATGGCGTATGACGCGGGAGATTTGAAGCAGACTGGCGTGCTTTGCATAACTCCTAATAGTCAGGATGGAGGGATTTGGCAATCGGGACGAGGCCCGGCGGTGGACGCGAGTGGGGCGCTTTTTTATGAAATTGGAAATGGCAGTTGGGATGGCAAACGGGAGTTTGGGAACTCGGTGATTAAGGTTCGCGTGGACAATAAGCATCTTTGGGTGGATGATTTTTATACGCCGCACGACTATGCGCATCAAAACGAAACGGATGCGGACTTGGGTTCGAGCGGACCGATGCTTTTGGCGGATAAGGGTGTGGTGCTATGTGGCAATAAACAGGGTGAATTGTTTCTGCTCGATCCGATGCATTTGGGAGGAATGACGCAGGAGGACCGCGGGATTCAGCAAGCGGTGCAATTGCGAAGTGGGAGAGTTCTGGCAGGGCCGTCTTATTGGGATGGGCCGCAGGGAGGTGTAGTTTATTTGTGGAATGAGGCGGGAGTTATAGAGATGTTACATTTTTCCGGCAAGCTCATAGATACAAAAGTGGCGGCTAAAGGGAGAGTGGGCTCACGTGGATCGCCTGGAGGGGCTTTGACTGTCTCGTCGGACGGTGCAAAGGCGGGAACTGGCATTGTTTGGGCAACAGTCGGTACGAATAAGAGCGCGGACCATGGGAATGCAGATGGGACGCTGCATGCTTTCAATGCTGAAACGTTGGATGATCTTTGGAATAGCGAGGGGAATGCGCGCCGGGATCGAATGGGCACGCTGGTGAAGTTTGTGCCCCCGTTGGTGGTGGATGGAAAGGTCTACGTGGCGAGCTATGACAACGCAGTAAATGTCTATGGGCTTATTACTCCATAGACACAGAAGAGCGCGCTACTGGATTGAGTTAATAAAGGAGATATTGTTTGCGGCGGTCGGCGAACTTGATGGCTTCCGTTTGAGCGGGGGTCCAGATGTTTATCGCCTCTTTGCCTTCGATGAGGGCATTGACGGTCTCGTGACTCCCTATGAGGAATTTGCATTTGTCGAAATCGATTTTGCCGGGGTAGAGTGTGCGTAGAGCGACTGCCACCTCGATACCCAAGCGCGTGGAGTCGAAGCTCTCGCGATCGGTAATGACAAAGCGGACGCCTTCGATCATTTGTCCGGAGAAGTTAGATGAGGTGGGTTCAAACTTAGTAGGATAGGCGCGGACACCAGGCACAAATTGGCCATTTAGCGCTGCGGCGAGGGCGGGGCCTTGTATCCAGTCGGCACCTACTTGTTCGAAGGGTGCATCGGTTCCCCGACCTACTGAATAATTCGTATTCGCTTCGAGCATGGCGATGCCGGGATATAACAAAGCCGCGTTCAGGCTGCGCATGTTGGGGGAGGGATTGACCCAAGAAAGCGTGGTGGAATCAAACCAGTCGCCGCGCTGCCAGTTCTTTATTTTGACGACATGCAGGTCGGCGTTCCAGTGCTGTTCTGAGTTAGCCATTTGCGCGAGTTCGCCGAAGGTCATGCCGTGGCGTAAGGGCATGTCGTAACAGCCGACGAAGGATTCGAGGTCTTTGTCCATCATGGGTGCTTCGATGTGAGTGCCGGTGATGGGATTGGGGCGGTCGAGCACATAGAAAGGCTTGTGCGCCTTGCCTGCTTCTTCGAGGGCGTAGAGCAGGGTGCAGGAATAAGTGTAGAAACGAGCGCCGACGTCTTGAATGTCGAATACGACCGCGTCAAGATTCTGCATTTGGGCGGAGGTAAGACGGCGCTGGCTGGGCTGATAAAGACTTACAATCGGAAGGCCAGTGATGGAGTCTTTGGTGCTGGCGACATTTTCGGAATCCATCGCGCCTGTGATGCCGTGCTCTGGCGAGTACAAAGTTGTTAATTTTACGCCGGCGGAGAGCATGACGTCGATATTGCGATGGCCAGCGCGGTTGAGACCGGTCTGATTGGTAATGAGACCGACACGTTTGCCTTTGAACTCGCGGAAGCCTTCCGATTCGAGGACGTCGAGGCCGGTGGCGGTGTCGGCGTTGCGGGCTATGACGCGGTGTACACCTGCTCCGGAAATGGTTTCATTGTAGCCGGTAATAGCGACGTCATTGGGAATGTTGAGGCCGAAACTGGAGGCGATGGCGGTGGCGAGGCGGCAGCGCAAGGAGCTTAGAGAGTTACCGCGTTTCAGATGAACGACATTCGAGAGAAAGATGACGAAGGAGCGGCTGTTGGGATCGATCCACAAAGAAGTTCCGGTGAAACCAGTGTGACCGTATGAACCGATGGGAAAGAGTTCGCCGCGATTACTGGAGAAGGGCGAATCGATATCCCAGCCAAGGCCACGGAGGACGGGCTGATCGGCGGGACTGCCGGGCTCGGTGAACTTGCGGACAGTTTCGGGATTGAATAAGTGCACGTCTTTATAAGTGCCCATACCGGTGAGCATTTGCGCATATTTGGCGAGGTCGTCGGCAGTGGTGAATACCCCTGCATGGCCGGCAACGCCACCCATGTAACGAGCAGTGGGATCGTGCACGACGCCGCGAAAGGGCATGCCGTTGGCTTCTTCATATTCAGTAGGAGCGATGCGCGACATGAGCGAGGCTGCCGGTAAGTAGCCGGTATCATTCATGCCGAGCGGCGCGTAGATTTGGTCGTGAGCGAAATCGGCAAGCGACTGGCCGGAAAGGCGGCGGACGATTTCACCCATAAGCACGAAATTGATATCGCTGTAGATGAAGTGTGCGCCGGGCGGCGCGATGGGCTTGGCGGTAAGAGCTTTGTCGATGCCGGTCTGGTAGCCGCTCCAGACGGGAACCAGATCGACATCGGGTGGCAGGCCGGAGAAATGAGTCATAAGGAGGCGGATAGTGATGTCGCTTTTGCCGTCCTGGAATTCGGGTAGGTACTTGATGACGGGATCGTCGATGCGGAGTTTGCCTTGCTCGAAAAGGCGCATGACGCAAGGCGTGGTGGCGATGACTTTGGTGAGAGAGGCGGCGTCGAAGATGGTGTCGAGCGCCATGGGTTCGCGGTCGGGGAGCCAGGCTTTGAGGCCATAGGCTTTGCGGTAGACGACCTCGTTGTTGTGGCTGATAAGAAGGACGGCGCCGGGGATGAGATGGCTTTGGACGGCTTCGTCGACGATGGGGTCGAGCAACGTATTGCTGGGAGTTTGAGCGCAGGCGCAGAGGGGGAATAGAACGGCCGCAAGACTGGCGGTCAACAAGGCGCGAAACGAGAGGGGCATGTGTTTACTTTAAGTGAGCTTTCGGGCGATTTGTTCTAAGAGGTGAGCGAGGTCGGCGTCTTTTTGCGTGATGCCGCCGGAATCGTGGGTGGTTAGATCGACGCGAACGCGGTTGTAGACGTTGAACCATTCGGGGTGGTGGTTCATTTTTTCGATGTTGATGGCGGCGGTGGTCATGAAGCCAATGGCGTGAGGGAAATCGGCGAATTGGTATTCGCGATGGAGTTTGCCGTCTTTGATTGTCCAGCCGGGGAGATTACGGAGTGCAGTATTGAGTTCGTCTTCGCTAAGTTTATGCGCGGCCATGCAGTTATTTTGGCAGAGTGAGAAAAAGAATATAGAAGACAGAATGTGGGAATTGGAGTAGCTCTGATCGACTTGAGAAGAAAAAATCGCAAAGCAGGCAGCGTTACACTCCATGTTGAGATGCCGTTGCGATCGGCCACAGTTGCCGCAACTTTCTTTTGCTGTGCACTTTGGGCACAGGCGCAAGGCCCGGTGATCATTTTTAGAGCGAATTCGTATCTTCAATCGATCGCCGTGGAGATAGTTGACAAACAGGGCGACGGCGTAGGCGGACTCACGGCCGCGGATGTCACCCTGTTAGAGGATGGCCACCCCCCAGAAGATCGCGTTCTTCGGCGCGCAAGATCAGCCCATCAGTTTGACGATTCTCCTGGACTCCAGTGGAAGCATGAAATCCAGCCAGAAATTGATGCGTTCGCAGGAATTGCTGCGGCCATTGATCCGTGGCAACCTTCGCGAGGATGGGATTCCGTTAGTCCCTTTCACGAGTCAAGTCGGATCATTTCTGCCCCTCACTTTAGAGCAGCGTCTCAACCCTCCGCTGGTTCAGCTTTCATCGATGCACGGCGGCACCGCACTTTATGATGCGATCGCCACTGCAGTCTGCCCTTTGCGAGCGACAAATATAAGGCAATCGATGTGGTCATCACGGATGGTGCAGATCAGAATAGTCGTTTGAGAATTGAAGAGCTCATTGGTCTCGTGCGGACTTCTAGACCGCAGATTTTGTGATTGGATTTATGGAAAAAAGCGAATACGATGCCTATCGCGACAGAGGTGACAAGGCGACTCTAGTGAGCGGTCGCGAAGTAGATAATCCGCTGCGGGCGTTCCAGCGCATTTCAAAGGAACCGGAAAACATCGAAACAATGCGCAGAATCCAGATAAAGGTACACCACAGTGGTCTCACCGTTGCCGCGCCCCGGACAGTAGCCGCTCGATCTGCCAATTTGGAATCTGTTCACTTCGAAACCGGCTCGTGTCGGGTTTCTCCCAAAGGGCATCCATATCCTTGGGAATTGCATGTTATCAGTACGCTGGGCGGGACGATTACCTACCGCGATAATTTCTCCGATCGGCAAAGCGGATGGCCAGATCGTAGAGGCTGCCGCTACATATCCGGCGCTTACGAAATGTCTGGCGCAGGCGATGCTCAGGTAATGGGGGAAGTCAAGTTAGCGGCTTATGGACCTTGATGGTACGACTTCCGCGCATCCGTCTCCGTTGACGAAGAGCACTCGAACGCAGAGGCTGAAGGGACGATTTTTCGTTTGAATGAGCGGGGCTACTACGCAGTGCTCCTTCAAACCATCCATGGCAGCGGCGACTCAAGCTGGTAAAGCAGAACTGGTTTGACCGGGAAAGGGTCGTCATTCCCATGACGAAGATCGGCGGCGGCCGGGCGGTATTTCGCGATCTGCAGGAGACATTATTATCGTCGAACCCTTCACTGTAGCCTGAGCGGCTAATAGGTCGGACATTCTCAGCAATCTTCTGCCCTGGACCTTTCGCAATTGGGCGCAGAAACACCCGCTCATCAGAAACTGATTCGAGCGGGTGTTTCAAAGGTCTAGCTGTACTTCAGGGTTTATTTGACAGTCAGTTGAACTGTTGCGGTATGCGTAATTCCTCCTCCGGTGGCAGTGAAGGTAATGGGATATGTTCCCACTGGAGTGGAAGAAGAAACGGTAATTCCGTAAGTGATGTTAACTAAGTTGTTGGCGGCGTTGGCTCCGGTGACGCCGTAGTTGACGCCGTAAGGCAAGCCGTTGATGGAAATGCTCATTTGGCCGTTGAAGCCGCCGGTGTAGTTACCGCTGGAAGTAATAACGGAGCCTGAGCTACCGCGGGCGACGGTAATGGCGCTGGTATTGATGGTGTAAGTGAAACCGGGACCGTTAGACACTTGAACGCCGAGGTAGACGCTTTCGTTGCAGCTGCCGCCGATCGCCGCGATCTGGACAACGTAGTTACCAAGTGGGACGTTTGAGGCGACGTTGATAGTGGCGACTAGCGTACCAGTACCTGGGGCGGGAAGCGCTGTCTTAGACAACGAAACCGTGAGACCGCTCACGCCAGTTGGCAAAGTGGTGGTGAAAGCGATGGCGCTGTTGAAGCTGCCCACAGCGGTGGTGGTCAGGGTGGTTTGACCACTCGCGCCAGGGTTGAGGTTCAACTGCATCTGCGAGGCACTGAGCACGAGAATGTTCTGCGCCACGATAGTGACGGGAACGGTGAGTGTTCGGGTGAAACCGCTTCCGCTGACGCTGACCGCGAGGTTAGAAGTACCGCCTGCCATTGAAACGACGCTGGAGATATTGGCGGTGACCGTTGATCCGGGCGTCAAGGTGGTGGCTGCGAGTTGAGCGGTCATACCGGTTGGTGCGCCCGTCAGTGTCACCGCAAGAGGTCCACTAAAGGTGCCGGTGGGTGAACTACAGGAGATTTGTACGGAACCCGATAGTCCTGCTTGCAGAGTGACGCTGGTAGGGCTACTAGCGAGAGAGCAGGTGGGAACCGGTGTAACAACCAGCGTGATGCCGACCGTTTTCGTTATGCCGCCGCCAGTGGCCGTTACCGTCATCGGGTAACTCCCGGCGGTTGTTTGGGTCGACGTTAGCAACGAGACCGCGAAGATGCTGGCCGAAGCTGTGAGTGAGGTGGGAGTCATCGAGGGCGTCACACCCGCTGGTGCGCCAGAGATGGAAAGAGTGATCGAAGAAGAAAACCCGCTTTGCGAGGCCGTGGAAACGATTAATGTACCGCTATTGCCCTGCATAACACTGACCGAGGTGGCGCTGGAACTGAGCGTGAAACTGGCGCTGGGAACAACGAGAGAGGCAGAGACTTTAGAGGTTAGCGTTCCACTCGTGGCTGTGATGGTAAGTGGATAGGTCGCGGCAGTGACCTTGGCGGCGGCAGTGAGGGTTAAGGCGGTGCTGCCGCTGGCGGTCAGAGTGGCTGGCGAGAAGGCAGCGGTAACTCCGGTGGGTAAGCCGGTGACGGCGAATGCCACGGAAGAACTGAGACCAGCCGCAGTGGCGGAGATCGTGAGTGACCCTGTGCTACTCACCGGGATGGTCAAAGAGGTTGCGCTGGAAGTGATAGTTAGCGCTGGCACAACGACCACGAGAGATAGCGTAGCGGTCTGTTTTAGAGAACCGCTGGTACCGGTGATAGTGAGTGTGGAAGTACTGGCTGGAGCGCTAGATGCCACTGCCAGTTTCAGCGCGCTGGCGGCTGCTCCACTGATGCTGGCTGGGGTGAAAGTCGCGGTGACGCCCGTGGGCAGCCCGCTGACGGACAGGGCGACAGCTGCGTTGAAACCGTTCTGCGGAGGAGCAGTGACATTGAAGGATGCGGAAGCGCCATCAATGATAGATAAGGAGGTGGAAGCTGCCGAGAGAGTGAACGTGGGAACAACGACAACGAGTGAGACGCTCACAGTGGCTTTGAGCGAGCCGCTGGTGCCGGTGATAGTGAGTGTGGAAGTACCGGCTGCAGCGCTAGACGCCACTGTCAGCTTTAGCGCACTGGCGGTTGTTCCACTGATGCTGGTTGGAGTAAAGGTCGCGGTGACGCCGCTGGGCAGTCCGGCGACTGACAGGGCGACAGCTGAGTTAAAACCGTTCTGCGGAGGAGCCGTGACGTTAAAGGATGCGGAAGCGCCCGTGACGATAGACAAGGACGTGGAAGCTGCGGAGAGGGTGAACGTGGGAATAGCTACAACGAGTGAGACACTCACAGTGGCCTTGAGTGAGCCGCTCGTGCCAGTTATGACAACTGGATAGGTGCCAGCGGCTACCGTAGCCGCAGTAACAAGTTTGAGCGCGCTGGTGGTGGTGGACGTAATGGAAGTGGGAGTCATTGTCGCGGTGACACCGGTGGGGAGGCCGGAAACGGCGAGGGACACAGCGGAATTAAAGCCGTTCTGAGCAGCGACTGAGACAGTGACTGAGCCGGTAGTGCCGGGAGAGAGAGAGAGAGACGCAGCCGTTGAGGAGAGCGTAAAGCTGGGCGCGAGTACGACCACAGCTACCGGGATTGTGGCGGTAATGCCTCCGCCCGTGCCCGTAACAGTCAAATTGTAGGTACCGGCGGCAAGAGTGGAGGCCGCAACTACCTTTAACACGTCAGTGCCAGATCCGGGAGACGCAATGGTGGTAGAGGCGAGAGTCACAGTTAAGCCTGTGGGCGCCCCAGTGACGGTCAGCGTTACCGCCGCTTTCAGCGATGCACTAGCGGTGGATGTGATCGTGGTCTGAGTGGTTTGGCCGACAAGCACACTAAGTGAGGCGGGTGAAGCGGCAAGCGAGAGAGTGCTAGCAGCCACAGAACCGTCCGTCCAATGAGTAACCAACAGATTGGCATCGACTGACCCCAGACCCGACGCGAGATCATAGCCGACGGTAGCGGAGAAACCAGTCGCTCCGGGAACTGAGTTGTTACCGCTGGTGGTGTCATGAAACACCGCCGCGCCGCCAGCAGCCTGCTTGACGGCTAGCGGATAGAGCGTGGTGTTCAGAAGACCCTGCGGAGCCTTCATTTTCTGATCGACCAAGGCAACCATACCAGCAAACGAGGGCGCCGCGGCCGAGGTGCCGCCGACGGTCCAGAAGCCCCCCTCGTAGGCGATGTAGTAACCGTCATGACTGGAGGCCGATAAGGAAACATCGGGCACATCGCGCTTGTTATCGTTGGGAACGCCGGGGCCTGCTTGCCAGCTAGGCTTAGTGTAGTAGACACTCGCACCACCGCCGCCTGCCCAAAGGCCAGAACCTCCGCTGACGGTTCCGCTTTCGTTCCACACGGCTTCCGGAATGTAGCTGATCGCAGAGCCATAGGTGGAGGTGTTGGTTGGCAACCAATATTGCCCAGGGTTGGAGCCTTCGACGAACATGGTGCCGCCTACACAAGTGGAGTAGGGAGAACTGCAGAGTCCGTTAATGTTCTGTCCATAGGAGGCGACGCTGCCCGCGTTAGGGTTATCGCAACCGGCTGCCCCACTATCTCCGGCGGAGACTAAAACGCTTTGCCCTTGGCTGGCGGCTTGCTTCCAAAGCGAGTTATAGAAGCTCATCTCCGAACTGCCCATGCCAACCTCACACGAACCGTAGCTCAGGGTGATCACAGGAGCTACGTTGTTGTTGACAGCGTAAAGAGAGGAGAGATCGACGCCATCGGAGGTGCCGGAGGAGGAGATGATCACTTTGATAGTGGCACTGCGAGCCACCGCGCCCGACCACTCGGTGTCGAGTGTGGTTTCGACGCTATCGCCTTCAAGCACACCCGGGTCACTATTGGTATGGATGAATTGTGGATCATTGGCCGGGAGTCCGAAAGTGGTGCGGAAATTTTGCGCGTCGGAAAGGTAGATATCGGAGCGCGCGATTACGGCGATGCTTTCTCCAGTGCCGTTCAGGCCAGCAGTATAGAGAGGATTGAGATCGTAGATCGTGGTGTAATCAGCGGGCGTGAGGTAGTGAGTGGAACCATTGGTGTATTGCGGACTGAGTGGATTAACCGCGGCGGACATTTTGCGCATGGAAAGGTTGGCCGCGTGGCGGAAATCATGCAGCTTCACAACCCCGCCAATGGCACCAGCCAAGGCTGCGGGGATGTTGGGGTCGGTGGCATTTGCCAAGTGTTTCACTCCACCCACCTTGTACTGACGCATCTCCGTTTGGAAAGCTTCAGCGACTTGCTCCGTGGTACCGCTGAACACGAGCGCGCGACCGCCAGCGGGGGTTTCTTCAACATGCAAGCCGTGGCTTTCCAACCAAGCTGCAGTCTTGCCTATATCGGAAGGCGCGGCGCCGAATTGGGCGGCGAAAGATTGCGGCGTCAAATACTTATGATAGGAAGGAGACTTGGGGTCGTTCTGTGCAATTAGCAACTGATCGAGAGCAGCTTCCTGCGCGGCGCTTCCTTTCATATGAATTATCATATGTTGCATCAAAGTGCCGACAGCCGCCTTAGCGGAATCGCTGGCGGCAGCAGTCAGCGGGTGAACATTGCCGGCTAGGGTGACGGTATTCCTCTCGTCGACGGCCTCGGTAATTTGGGCGTGCGGAGCGATTTGAGACTGCGCTTGAGCCGCTGAGTAAGCGCCACAAACGACAACTGCCAAGAGTAATCTAGAGATTTGCATGGGTTCCTTTTGCAGCGGATAAGCTTCGTATGAATGCAAGCGCCGTAAGGATACTAATCGTCAGCTATCGGAAAGCTCTTAGTTTGTTTGTGCTCAGAAACTTAATGGTTTGCGCTTAGGCACTCATCGGTGCAAAGTGGGGCTGTAATTTACTTACAACCCTCAGGCGAAAATAGGTCGAGGGTGGTCAGTTTTTTATGGGAACGAATTCAACGATCGAATGGACGGATGCGACCTGGAATCCAGTGACCGGTTGTACGAAGATCAGTCCGGGTTGTAAGCATTGCTATGCCGAACGAATGGCGAACCGGCTGAAGTTGATGGGGCAGGCGAATTATAAGAATGGTTTTGCGGTGACGTTGCAGCCGCACATGCTGGAGCTACCTTTACAGTTAAAGAAGCCGCTGCGGATTTTCGTCAATTCAATGAGTGATTTATTTCATCACGATGTTCCGCTCGCTTATATCCGCGAGGTGTTCGATGTGATGAAGCGAGCGCACTGGCATGAGTTCCAAATTTTGACGAAGAGGGCGGAGAGGTTGGAGGAATTGAGTGCGGCGTTGGAATGGACGGCGAATATTTGGATGGGTGTGAGTGTGGAGAACGAGAGTTATCTGTATCGCATAGACCATTTGCGGAAGACGGGGGCGCAAGTGAAGTTTTTGTCGCTGGAGCCGCTGCTTGGACCTTTGGGGAAGATGGATTTGGGTGGGATCCATTTCGCGATTGTGGGAGGTGAATCGGGTCCGGGTGCGCGCGCGATGGAGGCCGATTGGGTGCGCGAAATTCGCGAGCAGTGTTTGGCGTCGGGGGTGGCGTTTTTCTTTAAGCAGTGGGGCGGGGTGCAAAAGAAGAAAGCAGGCCGGGTGTTAGATGGGCGGACGTGGGATGAGATGCCCGAACGCGCGGGCCTGATGACTTGATCAACGAAATCGCAGCTCCAAAAGTAGACCAAATTAGTCCGCATGGCAACGCGGTTGCACGGAAGATAGGCGATGGATTTAATAACCACCGCAACTATTGAAGTACAGACCCTGACTCAGAAGCAAACTCCCAAGCCGCCTTGTAAGGGTCTGTGCAAAGGATGCAAACGCGCTGCGAACACACGGCCAGACCCTGTTTCGTCACCCGAGACTGGTTTGGCGCACGCGGCGAATCGAGACTGAGGGACAACAAAACCGGGATTTGGCGCACGCGGATTTGGGTTTGTGCCCGAAGGGTAGGTTTTGCGTCAATAGACCCAGGCAGTTGCGTCGTTCCGCGCAGTCGACCTATTTTCCTGTCAGGACGGCTTGTTCCGCCGGCGGTTCTGAATGGCTAAGTGAGAGGCGGCGACCTGGGGCGCGTTGTAGCGCACGTTGAAACTGTTGCTGGGCCTCCCGCGTTTTGCCAGCTTTGAGAAGCAACTCGCCGTAGAGTTCGTGGGTCGGTTTCGGTGGCATAGGCGGCCCGAATTCGAAAGTTAGCGCGTCTTCGTCAGCGGCAGCTTGCGCGAGGATGGCAAAGCCGTCGGATGCTTTGCCACCAGCGCCGAGGATGGCGGCATCAAGTTGCGAAACCATGATTTGCACCAATTTGTTGGTGCTAGGCGGCTCGGCCCTAGGCATGGACATAGCAGTTTCAGATGACGTGCGGCCAGGCGAGGCAACCAATTTCTTGGCAGCGGCGGCACACTCACGCGCTTCAGCGAGTCGGCCGTGCGACAAATGGACCAGCCCTTCCACGTTGAGTATCGAGACGTTCGTAAGGAGATCGCCATGAGCCAGATCGATGTCGGCTGGCGAATGATCCCACTCGCCGGTTTCGACGGCAAAGATGGCGCGCATATGTTTGAGTGGGTCGGGTTGGTCGATGGTGGCGAGAAGTTGACGGGCTTCGTCGACGCGGCCTTCTTGCAAATACGCATATTCGAGCCATGTCAAGGAATGATAGTTGCGATCTGTGGAGGTAAGACCTTTGCGCTTGATGCGTTCATCGGCCACAGCCACCGAGGCAATGTTCGCGGCGATGGCCTCGTCCCACATTCCCAGGGCGAAAAAGATGTGCGAAGGCATGTGCTGGGCGTGCGAGGCGGAGCCGGCGACCTTGCCATAGACCCGTGCAGCACGCAAACCGAGGGGCGCATGGATAGGGTCGTCATAAGCATGGATAAGGTAATGGATGGCGCCAGGGTGCTCGGGATTTTTGGCGAAGACCTCTTCTGCGACGGCGGCGGCACGCATGTAGACCGCGGGTTGGCGTTCGTATTCGCAAGTGCCGAGTAAAGCGACGGCGTAGAGGCTAGCGGCTTCTAAATCGGCTGGATACTTCTTCATCAGGCGTTCCATGGCGTTGGCATAAGCGAAATCACGCGCGATTTTGTCGCCGGCTCCATATAACAGTTCGACACTCTGCAGATAGTCTTTCTCGCGCTCGGTGGGCGCAAGAGCGCGGCGTCCTTCGGGAGTAGGGGCGAGACGGTTTAATGCTGCGCGCGCTGAAGGTAAGTCTTGCTGAACCCAGACTGGATGCGTGTACGTTAGAGCTTCGCCCCAATAAGCCATCGCGAAGTGAGGCGCAAGCTTGCTAGCTTGCTGAAATTCTTCGCGAGCATCGGCGTATTCAAAACTGTGTAATAACAGCACGCCTTGAATGAAGTGCTGTTGGGCGTGTGGAGTGGTGGCGGAGGTGGGGAAATCGATATGGCCGAGATTGGGTTGGTCAGAGTGAACCGTGAGGGTTAGGGCGAAAAACAAAAGAGATGTTGAAGGTTTCACGCGAGGAGTCCTTTGAGTTTGTAGGGTATCACCGGGCAGGCCGCACATGAGGACGCTCTTCAATACACTGGGCTCAGGAAAACGAAATTAGTAATGATCGCGGCGGGGTTGGCGGTCTGTATTTTTGGAGCCGACAAGATTCAGCCATTGCAGGCCAAGCTGGGACTTTGGGAAATTACGGTAACGAATCAGATGCGGGGGCAGATGCCGATTTCGCCGGAAGCATTAGCTAAGATGACGCCGGAGCAGCGCGAGCGGATGGACGCCATGATGAAGCAGCGGGCAGCGAAGGGCGGCACTCCAAGAACGCGGCAGACTTGTCTAACGCAAGAGAAGTTGGATAGAGCGCCATTCAGCGAGGACAACAAATCATGTAAGCGGACAATCATTACGTCGACTGCCAAAGCGATGGAGGGGGAAGAGCTGTGCTCTGGGCCCAACGGTCCCACTCGCACTGCTCATACAAGGTTTGAACTGATGGGCATACGAATATGGAAGGCTTAACGGTTATTAAGGCCACCAACAATGGACGATGGACCTCAACGTTGACTTGTCGGGAAAATGGCTGAGTTCGGATTGTGGCGCACCTAAAGCCAACTGAGTTCAGACCTGGAACGGTACTGCAATGGGAAAAATTGGCGAGACCAGGTTGGCTATGGTCTGAGAGATTTCTTCCGAGCTGCAGCGGTCGGTAGTCTCAAGCCACTGTTTGGCGGCGCCGTAGATGGCCCAGCTTATCGTAGTGGCCAAGAGTTCCGTGGAGACGGGACCAGGCAGTGGGTGTCTTTGGAATCCTTCGAGTAGCATGCCGCGCACAACGGCGATCACAGCAGACTCCATATGTGGTTGAAGTTGACGCTGGTTCGCCAGGAAATCGCAGACAGACAAGATGATGGCTCGAAGCGCGCCGGAGCAGGTGCCGTCGAAGTCCACGTGGCGTGTTGCTAACAACTCTTGAAAGCGCGTGGCGACCAGGCATTTCAGCAAGGCAAATTTGTCGTGGTAATGATCGTAGAAGGTGGCGCGATTTACCGTGGCCGCTTCCGCGATGTCATGGACGGAAACCTTGTCGAATTCTTTGGTTTCCAGCAGCTTATCCAAAGCCTGCTGTAACAATTGCCGGGTGCGCCGGATGCGCGGATCTAGAATTTCGTGGCAGCTTTCGCTCATTACTACTCATCTACAGCATAGCTGATCATAAGGCACAACTGTTGCCTAACCAACCAAGGTTGTGGTAGGTTTAGTCTACAGCTGTTGTTTAAACGGCAATTGTTGAAAAGGAGATTTTTCGTTTTATGAAGATTGCTGCTATGGTGGCGCGTTATTTGCTGGGCTTAGTATTTCTGGTGTTTGGATTGAATGGGTTTTTGCATTTCATACCGCAAGGCCCGATGCCGAATGGACTGCCACTTCAATTTATCCAGGCTTTGATGCAGTCGCATTATATCCTTATCGTTGCTGCCATCGAAGTCATAGGAGCTGTATTGTTGTTGGCCAATCGATATGTAGCCCTGGCGCTGACATTGCTCGGACCTGTAGTAGTGAACATTCTGCTTTTCCACTTCTTCCTGCTGCCAATGGGGTTGGGAATCGGACTTTTTGTGGCGGTACTCTGGCTTGTCGTATTCGCCTACGTGCGACCGGCTTTCGCTGGAATTTTCCAAAGTCAAATACAGAATTGATTCCGCATGCAAATTGGCATCGATAGTTTTGCGGCGTCGATCTCAGATCCGGCGACGGGTCTGAGGCTCGAGCCGATTGAGCGGCTCCAGAACCTGCTGGCTGAGATCGAAACGGCGGATCAGATTGGGCTCGACTTGTTTGGTATTGGCGAGCATCATCGGGCGGAGTTTTTGGATTCTGCGCCGGTAGTGATCTTGGCGGCTGCGGCCACGCGGACGAAGAACATCCGTTTGGGAAGCGCGGTAACGGTCTTGAGTGCTGCCGATCCGGTACGAGTGTTTCAAGAATTCGCCACGCTCGACTTAATTTCAAACGGGCGGGCTGAGATTGTAGCGGGGCGTGGTTCGTTTGTGGAGTCTTTTCCGCTGTTTGGATTGAAGCTGGAAGATTACGATGCGCTTTTTGCTGAGAAGTTGGAGTTGTTGCTGAAGATCCGGGAGAGTACGCATGTACATTGGTCCGGGCAACATCGGGCGGCGCTGACGGGGCAGGCAATCTATCCGCGACCGCTACAGAATCCACTGCCGATTTGGGTAGGTGTGGGAGGAACGCCGGCGTCATTTGTGAGAGCGGGCATGCTGGGGCTGCCTTTGATGGTGGCGATTATCGGTGGCGAGCCGCGTCGCTTCAGGCCCTTGATCGACATGTACCGCGAAGCGGGACGGCGGGCGGGACATGCGGCGGACAAACTCAAGGTGGGACTGCATGCGATTGGGTTCATTGGCGACACGACAGCACAAGCGGCTGACGATTTCTTTCCGGGGTATGCGCATACGTTTACCGAAATTGGAAAAGAGCGCGGTTGGCCGGCCACGACGCGCGCGCAATTCGATGCGCTGCGGGGACCGACGGGAGCGTTGATGATCGGCGATGCGGACACGGTAGCCGAGAAGATTTTGTACGTAAATGAGGCGCTCGGTGGATTAGCGCGAGTTACGTTTCAGATGGGCGTTTCTACCTTGGCACATGAGAAGATGCTGCGGGCGATCGAGATTTTGGGAACGAAGGTCGCACCCAAGGTGCGTTCAAGTTTGCGGTAAGGTCAGCGCCGAACGCGCTCAGCTATGCTAACGATCACGCAGCGCATGCCGGTCAACGCGTCCTTAACTGATCGTCTCAATTTGTTCATGCAGGGCGGGTGGGCGATTGAGGACCGGGGGCATTTCTTCGCGCTGGCCAGTCTGGCTAAGCGACGCATCCTGGTGAATGAAGCCCGCAAGAGATTAGCCCAACGGCGCGGTGGCGGAGAGACACCGCTGCAACTCGACGAATTTGAGCGAGCGCTGCGTAACTCCTCCAACGAGGACGCAGCCAGGATCGTCGAAATTGGTATTCTGATGGAAAGGCTCGAAACAAAACAGCCTGACGCCGCCCGCATTGCCGATAATGCATGATTTCAGCGTCTTTACTCTGGACGAGATTGCACAAGAAACTGGACTCACTCTCAAGCAAGTGCGCTTGCGTTGGGGAAAGTGATTAAAGTGGCTAAAACGCTCGCTTAATGCGAGCTAGCGTCAAGTCGCGAACGAATGGGTCGGCAAACAAAATGGCCGATGAAGGTCTCCGCATGCGATCAAATTCAAGTGCGGTCAAAAGCATCTCAATCGAAGCGCCCGACAACGGCAAGTCCCAGGTTTCAAGCAACGCCCTCACGCGCTGAGGCAAATCCAGAGCCGCGCCAGGGAGGAAGTCTGGCAAGGGGCGACCGCTTAACATCTCGATGACCAAGCGGGCCAAGCTATAAATATCGCTCGACGGCTGCGCGTAGCCGACGGCCTGCTCTGACGCCATGTAGTTAAAGGTTCCGGCGGCGCGCGAAAGGCCGTGCAGCGTCGCGTCGGCATCCTTGATGATGGCGATGGAAAAATCGATAAGGCCGGCCTCCTCGTTTGGTTTGCCCACGTTTCGCAGGATCAAGTTTTGCGGTTTCAGGTCGCGATGACAAATGCCCAGCGCATGAATCGGGTTCAGTGCACTGGCAAGTTGCCGCAACAAACGCGCAACGCGTTTGGGAAGGAGCAATCCGCTGGCAAGAATCTCGCGCAGATTTCGGCCGTCCAAATATTCCATCACTAAAAGGGAGCGCCGGTCTGGGTGCGTCATAAGCACTGATGGAAACAACGCTGAACGGCTCGATCTTTGCCAGTGTGACGTTTGTAGGGACAGAGCATGGGACGCTGTTTTTCAGTCAATCCGACAAGCGCAACGCTGAGTACGATCGGAACAGATACCGGTCTGATCTACCAAACCCTTGGCTCGACGTCGAGCAGCCTTTACGCAGTGGGCTACGATCCGAAGGCGGCGACATTCCAGCAAAATTGTATAACTCAATCCGCTCACAGGAGCGGCGACGCTCGTTGGGGCGCTGGGATCAGGAATTCCGAATTACTTCGCGCTCTCGACTAATTCCAGCAGCTTGTATTTTGCTTTTGATAATTCCCTTTACACTTTGCGCACGAGTACGGGGGCTGCCACGCTGGTTAGCGGATTTGGCGGTATCGCACTCGGGTTTGGCCTGATCGGCGCAGTGCTGAGGCGCTGGGTGAGATAGCTCGAAGCAGCGCGATCATCCCGCAAAGGGCGAGGCGCCTTCGCTGCCGAACCAGTCGTATTTGGCGGTGGTTCTGTGAAAGGACCAGCGCTCCGGTTCGCTGTTGGTGACCCAATCCAGCGGCTCGCCTAAAGATTGCGGAACGGCGGCGATCCTGAAAGCGTCGCGCAGCACGTTCCGCTGTTCCGGCCCAAGGGCATCGGCCGCAGCTGATACAAAAAGCGCAGTACCGCTTCTGGAAAGCAGATCGGTCCACTGGCGGTTCAACTCCCACGGGATCTGGCGAGTCAGTCCAACGCAATCAGCGTCCACGGCGAAGAAACTATTGTGCTGCGGCCCTCGAAAGGCGAGCGTGTTGACGCCCATCTTGCGGGTGCGATTCCAATCGCGCCCACTGGTATCGTCGCCGATTCGCTGCAACTCAAAAAGGCCTGCGGTCAAATGTCCGACGGTGTTACAACCCAGCAGCATGACATCGCCGGCCGACTCACGAATCGCCTTATAAAGGGCCAGGATGACTTCGGCGTTGGTCCGAGTCCGATCGGCAAAGGTCCAATTCTCATCGGTCAATTGGGCGCCCATCGCAAAGCCCCATCGTCCGAGCAGATCGTAGGTCGAGAAATCGTGCTTAATGAGTGAATAGCCCCATCCTGCAAGAGTTCGAATATCGCGTTGTATCGCTGCAAGGGCCTCGGGAACGGTGGGATCAAGCGTGAACGCCTGCGCCTGGGAGTATTCACGTTTTGCATTAGGCGACTGAAGTTGCCATCCGGGATCGACTTGTTCCTTGGTAAACAAGGGGCGGATCCAAATCCCAGGTTGGGCGCCCAGCCGCCGCATATCGGCCGCCAGTGCCGCCATATCTGGAAACTCAGCATTGCCGCGCGACCACGGTCCCGCCGTGCGATTGGGCGACCAACCATCGTCGATCACCATGAACGGTTTATTTTCGCTGGAACTGGCGAACGAAACGACACGCTCTGAATCCTGGCGGATATCCTCGGCGGAGCTCTTGCCATAAGCGTAGTACCAGTTGTTACCGCCATAGAGGGGAGCGACCGGTAAGCGGGGCCTGTCGCACATGCGGCGGCAGAAGCGGGTGGCGGCTGCGAAAGGCGTGATGTTCTGATAAGACTCGGTAACAAGTGTCGCGACGGCAAGTTCCCGGTTGCCGAGTTTCACGCCGCGTCCGCCATTGCGCACGTCCAACCAAAGCGAAACGCCACTTGGGTCCAGTTGCCAAAAACAAAATGCTGCCGGCGCCGTTTTAACACCGCACGCATGGGTGGCGCTGCCGTTGGTCGCCAGAAAATACCAGGGCAAAATCCGTTCGGGCTCCATGCTCCGCCAAGCCAAGTCTCCGTAAGAACGTTCCCACTGGTCACCGAGATATTGAAGATTGGAAGGCAGCGCGATTTGCCAGCGCAGTTTGATGCGGCGCAGAAGATTGTTCGGTGCTTGAATGGTAATCGCCGATTGCGGCCCGGTGGGAAGAACCCGCAATTCTAGATCTCGTGCCTGCCATTGGGAAGCCGAGCGCTTCAACTCGATCACGCCCGTTTCGGCAAACGCCGTTGCGGAGTCGGGCGCTCCGCCAATTGGCATGAATGGATCGTTGGTGAAGGGTGCCGACAAAAGCACGCTCGGCAAAAGCAGAGTGGCCGAGGATTGCTGGACTAGCGTGCGGCGCGTAACGCGTGGAGAATCGGGCATCACTTATTTTCTCCCCGTCCGCGGCCTAAGGATTATTGGCGACAATCAGGTAAGCATTGCCGCATTTCGCCAGCTGCCATCCGAACTCCTCTACACTCTTTTCCAGCCCATTTAAGTAAACGCCATCTTCGCGGAACACCTTATCAGCGTTGCTGATAAGCGCCTCCGCTAAAGAAAAGATACCTGAGCTTCGCAGACTTGGCAGAACTAGAGGCCGAGGGGCGCGGTATTCAGTTGAATCCAGCGGGCGCGGGCGGAGCATTTCAACTTCCGCCGTGCACAAAACAAGATTGTTTGACTTCGACAAATCTGCCAACTTCCCGGTGTAATGTGGTAAATCCTCCGCTGCCTCGCCGCGCAAGCCAACCAGCACAATCGTTTTGTGAATGCGGTCCAACTCAAGCATCGACTGAATAGCTGACAGTTCCCACTCGCCAAGTTGGGTCATCTCAGTAATCAGTATGTTGTGCGCTGGACAAGCGGACGATTCGTACTGCAAACTCTCGCTTAGATTCGTCCGCGCGCGAGGCCAGAAAGCCCTCATTTCGAGCCAGCCTTTTGGCTGATCGCACCCCGCCAGCAACAGTCTTAGCAGAGACTCCCTCGTGCTCTCGATGTTGTGCAGGACCGGATCACGATAAATCACCTCCAAGTAACGCGCGATTACATAGTCAATCTCGTCGATTGCCGCCAATACTGGCGATTGCGAAATGCCATGGCCGGACCGCGCTTTGGACTCGACCCACTCTTCATAGGTTTCTAAGGAAGCTCGAACATTCCAACCCAAGGTCCATTCGCTGACACTCGAGAAAGGCAGAGACTGGTTGATCTCCTCCGCTACGACGGGTCGGTCCTGAACAGAAGTTACAGCGCTCTTCCAGGCATCGACTTTCATGACGAGAGATCTTAAGCCGCCGGGTCTTCCCGTTAATTCAGTAAAGGTTTTCTTTCGGTTGGAGCTGAGATCGGTGTAAGTCAGTAAATCCAGCAATTGCCCTTTCTCGTTGGCCAGTTTTTGCAAGGGTTCGGTCTGCTTAATAATTTCGTCATCGAAAGACATGGAACCGCCAAGTTTTAGCAGGGTCACAGTCTCCCTTCCTGGTTCCAATCCTGAGAGAGTGACTGTAAGGGGATACTTGGCGAATGCGCTGAACACCGTGTCGACATCGTAAAGCGTAATCGTTCGCGCCGAAGCCTGCATGTTCTTGGGAACCGGAAAGCCCACCAGCGCGACCACCCTTAAATTTCTGGTGTCGACCCCCGTGACAGCGCCTTCAATCGACTCGCCAGAGCTCGGCGGTCCCTTCCGCCTGACATAAGAATTGAGTCGCATTCCAAGCTGGCCCGCAAGAAATGCTCGCGCTAACGACTGCGGAGAACGCTTAGAACCGTTTTGCAGCAAGGAAAAAACCTGTTGGAAGATCGCGTGTAATGGCGCATCCGGGGTGAGTGCGTTAATGCCAGCGACCTTCAGCGAGTGAGCGAAGGCTTCGGAAAAATTACAATGGAAGCGCCAATCCGACAACCCAATCTGCGAATCGCCCAGATCGTTCTCGCAAAACAAGCGCTCTGTAATTGCGGGCATCGCTGGCTCTCGGAAGGCTCCTGCTGCCAGCGCCGCAACAAAATAGCCTGGATGAATCCAGCAGGCATTTCCATACGGAGACAAGACTCGCGGAAGGAAAGCGAAACAAAAATCCGCATCTTCGGACTTTCTCAGGCACGCCCATTTGGCGTACAAAGGAACAGCGACCATTTGGGACAGCGACGCGTCCTGATTCAGATCTTTCCATCCGTGAACGTGAAAAAAGGAAGGGGCGATTTCAAAAAACACGGGTACCTTCGCCGACGCCGCAATTGCTGAAAGCCTCTCAACGAGAGTAATATCTTCCGCACTATTGGTCATTGGATAATCGAAGATAATGCAGCCAAATGGCTCACCTCCCAACGTGCCCAATTCCTCCTCGTATATCTTGGCGAACATCGCTGATTGATCGAACTCTGCAACTCTATCCAAGTCCCGAAATGTGCGGCTCTTGGATGAGTCCAAGACTTTGACCTTGACGTTTGGCAGCATCGCGACTGATTCAACCGTAAATTTGAGGGCGCTCCAGCTCACTCTTAATTGCTCAAAATTGCTCTCGCTCCAGAGCCGGCCACTAACGTCCGCCACAAGGGCATCCGCGGATATGTGGTTTGCTATGATTCGCGACAAGCCCTCCGGGGTGAAGTCCTCGAAATTCGCGAATCGTAGCTGTTGGCCGGCACCCCATTTCTGTCCAAAGGCTATATGTGGGCTGCGGTTTGCGAAGAAAGTATTGAAGCTTCGCGAGTTTACTGTGACAAATCGGGCGGTTCTTAGAGTAGCTTTAAAATCGACTCCCCCGAAATCGCCAACTATGCCGACCACGAATGGCATAGTAGCTTCATTTTCCGGAATTCCCGGGACCAGCGGCGGCTTTAACAATTGCCACTCCAAGCGGGCGACAGCGTCCCACTACAACTTGAGGGCTGCCCAGCGATCCGCCAAAGGCGGAAGCGTTGGGAAGTCAGTAAAGGGTTCCGATTGGTACCAATAGCCAACCGAGTAAAAGCAATCCGCGCGATCGTTGGCATGGCCGTGCTCGATGGTGTGTTTGAGATAGCTATCGAAGGCAACCGGATTATCGGCATGCCAGCGGTAGACGCAATATCGGCCGCCAGCACGCTCGGCGATGGAGATGAAAGGCGCGCCGTTGTATAAATTGGCGAACGGAATGCCGTTGAAATCCCAAGCTCCGCAGAGGTAGTCCTCGGTGCCGGTTCCGGTAATGGCAGGCTTGGATGGATCATCGATGAAAATCATTTCGTCGCCTTCGCCGAACCAGCCATCGTGATTCTGGACCACGCCAAAGGTGACGCCCATCATTTGGCCCTTGCCGCGAGTTTCGAAGAAGACGTAGTTATCCTTGCCATCCAGGTTAATCTGCGGCTGGCCGGCAGCGGCGGGAATAGCGCGATTGGGAATCGACTGGCGATACTGCGCGTGAAAATAGAGGGCGTTTTCCGGCAAGGACGGTACCAGTTGATAGTCAATATTGGAATAGAACGATTCGACAGGCTGGGTGCCTTCATTTGTGATGGTGATGCGTGCGTCACGCCGGAAGGGCATGGCGAAATAACTGTTGAGCGCCTTAACCGAAGATACATTCAAGAAAGCGGACTGATAGAGAAAGTAGTCGCCAAGGTTGAGTCCAAAAAAATCACCCACGGGCACTTCCACACTGGGCTTGGCGTTGCCGTCCCAATAAACACGCATGACCAGTTCCTTGAGATGGTGTCCGCTGCGGGCGTTAATGGTGTACCAGATGTGCGTGATGATTCCCGGCCCACTCGATTTGAAGACTTCCAAGGTATCGCCGGGTGCGATGCGCCAGAAATCGCGATTGCCTCCGGTCCGGTCGAAACTGGATTGTTTCAGCGTACGGTAATTGTGCAAAGTGGCATAGGAAGGAAGTAAAAAGCCACTTGACGCGGGACTGACGGTACCTTGGTTTGCAGATACCTGTTTACCGGTAAGGAAGGCTGCGGCTCCGCCGAGCGATGTTAGAAATCGCCTTCTCAGAGGAATTGGGGACATGTTTTCTCCAGGCGCTTAAAATCACAACCTGAGAATTATATAACGCTCAAAATTTGAGGCTTTTTTTGTTGAGGACCCGGAATAAGTCCGGATCCTCAACCTCGGAGGTAAAAGCGTTTAATACTGAGTGGGTCGTGCATTAACCGCTTTTGTTACCCATAACTATACTCTGCCCTGAAAATTTATGCAACAACAAATCTCGGCGATAGAGGCTTTAAACTTATCCAGTCTCGATAGAACGCCATTACTTTTCCGAGGTTAACGACACTGGTTCAAGCCAAATGCAAACTAGGTTACGCTTCCAGACGTCTCCTGTCCGAGTTTTTTCTCCTGGGCTACTAAATGTATAAGTGTAAGCCTCGATGCGGATGGTACGTGGCGGGTTCGGAAAGGGAGTTGGTTCTAGTAGCTTCAGGACTGAGTGTTCACCTAACAGAAGCCGGTAAACCAAGGTTTTTATCCACAGATTGGTCTCTGGGCCCCCGAGAGCGGCGAACCACATCTGCCAGTCTAACCGGGGCTGATAAGGCGCAACTATCGGCAGCGAGCGGGTTGGATCGCCGGGCTTGTAGCGAAAAGAATAAGGCCGCCAATGCTGGTTGTCGTTTGAACCTTCGATGATGAGTTCGGTTCGCGTGGTAGTCATCACGGCGAACAAGCCGTAGGGATTCACAATTTCAAACGACTCAAGGAATGCAGGCTCGAGTCCGAAGATTTGCAGGGCGCTCAGCAGTATGACGGAACCCACGGCAATATCAGCGGCCTGTGGAAAAAGTCCAAGCGGAGGGAGACGCCAGTTTTGAAAGCGACCGAGGCTCTCGTCGTCCAATGCCCAAACACAGAGCACCATCGTCAAAAGGTTGAAGAATGCAAAATTGCCGGTCAAGGCGATGCCGAGTTGTAGAGAGATCAAAAGCGCGGCGGCGATTTGACGAAGACGGCGAGGATAGGCAAACAGAAAAAATGGCACGAGCAGTTCGATTACAAAAGTGGCGAAAGTAAGCGAGTCCAGAAGCCAAGTGGGTGAGGCGTGCATATAGTAAGCAAGCGGAGTGGGTAAGGGCTGAGTTACAAAGTGGTAGCGGAGGGCGTTCAGATTACGCCAGTTGAGGTCGCCTGACATGAGTTTGACTACGCCGGATTCAAACATCAAACGAAACAGAAGAAAACGGTAAGCTAAGGGCAACAACGACGATCCGGCGAATATCGCAAGAAAGCCGCTTTCCAGGAGTAGCCCGTCCCACTGAAACGAAGTGAATGGCTGGCCGATTGTGACGATAGAGAGGTACAAGACGTAGGCGGCTAAGGCCGCGCTTCTGACCAGGAAGCCCGAAAGCAGCAGGATTGCCGCCGCGCAGCCAAGAGCGCAGAGCAGTTGTAAAGCACCATCGGTCGGATGGAGCCAGAAAAGAGAGGGAACGTCCAAATAGGCGCTCCCACCGTAATCGGCCCGCATAGCCAAAAGGGTCTCCGCCGCGGGCGCGATGCCGTTTGCGCCAATCAAACCGATGATCTGGGGCCACAATGAGGCGAAAGCTATCAGATAAACAAGACCGAGAAGACGGAGGAATACATTCTCCGTGATCCGGAAGATTTGGTTGCGAGGCTGTAGCAAGCTAAAATACAGAGAAACCTACGCATGAATATACCGAAAGCTGTGGTCACAGCGGCAGCCCCTAACCAGCGAACGCTGGCGTTGCAAACGGTGATCGATCGCGATGGGCATGAGAAATCAGTGCTGCGAGTGATCGTCGAAGAAATTCGCACAGCTAAGGTGGACCAGATCGCGATTGTAATTGCTCCTGGCGACGAAGTTGCTTATTCGCGCGCGGTGGCTGACCGAACAGTCCAGTTTATTCACCAGATCGAAGCGACTGGATACGCCAATGCGATTTATGCGGCGCGCTCGTTTGTAGCCGGCGATGCTTTTCTGCATTTAGTTGGGGATCACCTTTACGTTGGGTCGAACGGCGACCTGGGATCTAAGAAACTGGTGGAAGTTGCGGAAGAAGAAGGCTGCTCCATTTCAGCGGTACAAGCCACCCGGGAAACTCAGTTGCAGCATTACGGGACGATTGGGGGCCAAAGGCTCCATGGCAAACAAGATCTGTACAAAATCGAGAAGGTGATTGAGAAGCCGACACCCACCGAAGCGGAACAGTCGCTGAACGTTTCGGGTTTGCGTGCGGGACATTATCTCTGCTTTTTTGGGATGCATGTGCTGACTCCCACCTTTATGGAGATTCTGGAGCGGCGCGCCGTCGATAAAAAAGGCGCGACTGTATCGGAAGCTTTGGCAGAACTGGCTGGACGAGAACAGTATTTAGCTTTGGAGTTGAAAAGCCGGCGCTATGACGTAGGTGTCAAATACGGGCTTTTTCAAGCGCAACTTGCCCTGGCGCTGAGCGGCAAGGACCGCGATTTGGTTTTAGCCCAGCTGGTAGAAAATCTCGCGCTGCAAAAAAGCGAAGCAGGCGAATGAAACTGGTCGACATCATTCGATCGCATGATCCGGCGATTCGCAATCATTCAGTCGACGAGTTTGCCAGCAACGCTTCGACACAGGAGTTGCTGGCGGAGTGTGCGGCTCTCGACACGTTCTGGCGCAAGAACGAGAATTTGTATGAACGCGTGCGGGCGCTTTTTTTTCTGTATGCAATTTATCGTTTTCATCTGCCGGACCGGCGCGAGTTGCAGGGCGCAGGATTGATTCCATTTGAGGCCACTTCCCTGCTGCTGCGGCGGCGATTTGAAGAGGCGAGCGAGATGTTGCGCCGCGCGGAAAAAACAAATGGGTTGAACGCGGCCTTGGCTAGCGCGTATGCCGCTACTTATCGCGGCTTGGCTTTTAAAACACTCGCCGATCAGGTGCGGCGCAGTGTGAGGAGCGTGCGCGGCAATCAATGGATGTCGCGAGTCGGGCATCCGGCGGACTATCCGTTGAGTATCCGTCGAGAGTTGTTGAAGCGGGATGCGGAAACCGGATCCTATCCGATTTTGAAAGAGTCGACTCCGGTGCGGATGGATCTCACGCATAGCGGCTGGAGCGACATTTTCTTTCTTGGTATGGACTATCCGGAAGGCGCCAAGGTGCTGAACATTTCGATTGACCTGGCAGTGCGCGGGGAAGCTGCGGAAAAAGTAAGGCCGCCCGTGGAAGCATATTTCCGGGTGATTGATGAGCCGGTGTTGCGACTGACCAGTGTCGATTTGGGCGCAACGGCAGATATTGGAACGTTTGCCGAGCTTTTCGATTTTGCAAGGGACTATTTAGGACTGCTTAAGGCGGCAGTGATTGCCTCGGGATTGGCGCCTCCAGCGATGGAGGGTGCAATTCAACCGATCGGCTCCCTGCTCCGGCAAATGGTGGGCGAAGGACGCGGTGTGGAATTAGTAAGCCGCGTGCGTAACATTCCCAAGGGCTCAAGACTGGCGGTTTCGACTAACTTGCTCGCAGGATTAATTGCGGTTTGCATGCGTGCGACAAACCAGATCCACACACTCACGGGTGAGTTGCAGGAGAGTGACCGGCGATTGGTGGCGGCGCGCGCGATTTTAGGAGAGTGGTTGGGAGGTTCGGGCGGTGGCTGGCAGGACTCGGGAGGAGTCTGGCCGGGGATTAAGTTAATTCAAGGACAAGAAGCGCGCGAGGGCGATCCGGAGTTTGGGATCAGCCGCGGGCGACTCCTGCCCGAACATACTGTACTTTCTGTCAACGAGATTAACGAGCAGGCGCGCGAAAGACTGCAACAGAGTCTGGTGCTGGTGCACGGGGGTATGGCGCAAGATGTTGGGCCCATCCTGGAGATGGTGACGGAAAAGTATCTGCTGCGCTCACCTGCCGAGTGGATCGCGCGGCAAAAGGCGATCGGGATCCTGGATCAAGTGCTGGAATGTCTGCGCGCCGGTGATGTGCAAGGGTTGGGGAATGAGACGGAAAAGAATTTCTTCGGGCCGATTCAAAGCATTATTCCATGGGCCAGCAATGCTTATACGGAGACGCTGATCGCCAGAGCGCGAGCGGAATTTGAAGCAAAGTTCTGGGGATTTTGGATGCTGGGCGGAATGGCCGGGGGCGGCATGGGTTTCATCTTCAGCCCAGACAGTAAGGCGCAGGCGCAAGATCGACTGCAAGCGATCATGCGCGAAACCAAAGAGCAGATGGAAGATGCAGTTCCGTTTGCGATGAATCCGGTTGTTTACGATTTTCAGATCAACGAACAAGGGACGGTGGCGAAGTTGCTGAGCGGCGCGGCGGGTCTGATGCCAGCGCGCTATTACGCATTGGTAGTGCCGTCTCTGCTGCGCATGGAGCAGCGGTTGATGCCGGTGTCACGGCGCAAGGAACTCGACAGATTGGCTGCGGCCTCTCGCAAGATACCTGAGTATGCCGGCATCGTACAGGATCTGTTCGACCGGCTCCTGCCTTCTGCAGAAGGGGACGGCGCCGCGCGAGGCAAGCCACTCCCGGAGTTGCTGAAACAGTATGGCTTCGACCCGGTGGAACATGAACGGATCAAAACGGGCATCCAGAATGGAAATTTAGGATTGGCGCAGAACAGGTTGCCGGCCGCTGCCAAGATTGAAGACGTGCAGCGGGGCGACGTGTTCGATGCGCGCGGCCGGTTGGAAGAGAAGTACGGCCGGCTCGGCATGAAAGCGTTACAAGAGGGCAAGGTGGCGGTCGTGTCTTTGGCGGGCGGGGCGGGCACACGCTGGACCCGCGGTGCAGGCGCCGTGAAGGCGCTCAATCCGTTTTGTAAGTTTGCGGGAAGATACCGCACGTTTGTCGAAGTGCACTTAGCCAAAAGCCGAAAAACCAGCCGGGAAGCTGGGGAATTAGTGCCGCATTTAATTACGACAAGTTACTTGACGCATGGGCCCATCGAAAAGCATGTCACGCGTGAGAACAACTATGGATACCAAGGCAAACTGATTCTTTCGCCGGGCCGCAGTATTGGTCTGCGGCTGATTCCGATGGCCAGAGACTTGCGTTTTGCCTGGGAGGAGATGCCGCAACAGGAGCTGGACGAGCAGAAAGAAAAGATGCGCGAAAGTGTGCGCGCGGCGTTGATGCAATGGGCGCTGCAAGGGCCGGAGGGGGCCGACTATACGGATAATCTTCCGCTACAGTGTTTGCATCCGACGGGACATTGGTACGAAGTGCCGAATATGCTGCGCAATGGTGTGCTGCTGGGATTGCTCCAGGAAAGGCCGCAATTGCAGTATTTGATGGTGCACAATATCGATACAGTCGGGGCGAACTTGGATGCAGGGTTGCTGGGTTTTCATATCGATCGCGGTGCGGCCATGACGGTGGAAGTGATTGGGCGGCAGGTGGACGATCATGGCGGAGGTCTGGCGCGCGTCAATGGGAGGTTGCGGTTGGTGGAGGGTTTGGCACTGCCTTCGGAGAAAGTGGAAGCAACTCTGTCTTACTACAACTCGAATACGTTCTGGATCGATATCGACAAGTTGCTGGCTGTTTTCGGGCTGACGCGCGAGGAATTGCACAATGCAGAGAAAACGGCGGAGGCGGTACGGCGGCTGGCAGGGCGAATGCCAAGCTATATCACGTTGAAAGAGGTCAAGAAACGCTGGGGCAAGGGGCAGGAAGATGTGTTTCCGGTGGCGCAGTTCGAGAAGTTGTTTGTGGATATGACGGCGCTGGACGAAATTGAATGCGCCTATGCGGCCGTGGTAAGGAAGCGCGGCCAGCAATTGAAAGAACCCGCTCAGTTGGATGGCTGGTTTCGCGATGGGTCGGCGGAATATGTGGAGAGTCTGGGCGATTGGGGCTAACGCGCAAACTTTTTCTGAAACCTTGTAAGAAAGCCCTCGTCAAATGCGATTGACCAAATTTTGCGAGGTTTGATGAAAAGACTCTGCTTTCTTTGCTGCTTTTGCGTAAGTGTTTTCGCCCAAGTGACGCCGCCGTCCAGTGAGCGCGTTCCGATTTACTCGGTGACGGTGGTGCAGCACGCGCTGCAGGCAGTGAACTTTCAACGCCACGCAGGACCTACGGAGATTGACCTCAAAGGAACGGTGCTGCTGCCGAAAGCTGAAGGCCGCGCCATTGTGGAAGTGAAGAACGGCTACACGAAGATTGACTTCAATTTGAAGAGGCTGGACCCGCCGACGATTTTTGGAACCGAGTTTCTCACGTATGTCCTGTGGGCGCTGACGCCGGATGGGAAGGCGATCAACTTGGGAGAAGTGATTCCGAATGGTTCATCGAAGGCGAGTATGCAGGTGACGTCGCCTTACTCAACTTTTGGGTTAGTCATTACAGCAGAACCTTATTTTTCGGTACCCTATCCGAGCGATGTGCTGGTTGTCGAAAGTGCCGTGCGTCCGGATACGATTGGGCGCGTAGAGGAAGTGCAAGCAAAGGCGGAGTTGCTGCCGCGCGGGCAGTATACGTTGAACATTAGGGCATCGCAGTTGGCGTCGGCCAATATGAAGAATCAGCCGAGCGTTTCGATGGAGGAATACGAGGCCACCACGACGCTTTATCAAGCGCGTAATGCGATTCAGATTGCCGGGGCGGATGGAGCTGGGCAAGCTGCTGCCGGTACGCTGGCGAAGGCGCGTGGGTATCTCAATCAGGCAGAAGCGGCTTACATGAAGAAGAACTACAAGAGCATGATCGATTCGGCGCGGCAGGCGGTGGAGGCGGCGTCAGATGCGCGCATGATCGCGATGCGGCAAAAAAGAGAAAACGTAGCGCGGCCTTAATTGGCGCGAGTGTTTTTGATAGAGGCGCTCTGCAGAAGTATTTCCATGCTTACCACCTCGAGCGCTTTTTCGTGAGTTGCTTCCAAGCGGGCGGGGCCTATGATGCCGGCATCGTAAGACGCCTTCCAGCGGTCGATGCAGACACACCAATGATCGCCGGCTTTCAGACCGGGGAAGCCATACTCTTGGCGTGGCGTGATCAAGTCGTTGCCGATCAAGGCTTGATGCTTTAAGAATTCATCCGTGAGATGGACGCAGATGGTGTGCTTGCCGACGTCGTCGGGGCCGGTGTTGCATTTGCCATCGCGGTAGAAACCGGTTAAAGGATTAGTGCAGCACGTTTGTAAAGCCGTGCCGAGAACATTCTTGACCATAATCGACTAGGTTAGCTCAGTTCTATCAGTTCTTATAAGTGGCATCTTAGAGATGTGAAGACGATTCAGGAAGAGACTGCGCAGATCCTCGCTGGGTTGGGAGTTGCGCGAGGCGAATTTGAAGGCGGCGCGCTGACGGTGCGGACGCCGATTACAGGCGAGATCATTGGCCAGGTGCGGACGAGTTCTGCGGTGGATGCGGCGCAGGCCATTGAAGGCGCGGATCAAGCGTTTCGCGAATGGCGCAAGGTGCCGGCTCCAAAGCGCGGCGAATTGGTTAGGCTGCTGGGCGAAGAGTTGCGCGCAGCGAAGACGAAGTTGGGTCGCCTGGTCACAATGGAAGCGGGGAAGATTGTCTCCGAAGGGTTGGGCGAAGTACAGGAGATGATTGATATTTGCACTCTTGCGGCGGGGCTATCGCGGCAGTTGTGCGGGTTGACGATTGCCACGGAGCGGCCGCTGCACCGCATGATGGAGACTTGGCATCCGCTGGGTGTCACTGGCGTTATTTCCGCCTTTAATTTTCCGGTGGCGGTGTGGGCGTGGAATGCAGCGCTGGCTTTGGTTTGCGGCAACTCGGTGGTTTGGAAGCCTTCCGAGAAAACACCGTTAGCGGCTTTGGCAACGCAAGCCTTGTTTGAACGGGCGGTGGCAAAGTTTGGCGGAGCGCCAGCGGGTTTGTCTGTGGTTTTGAATGGCGGCAAAGATGTTGGCGAGGCTTTGGTCGCAAGCCGGCAGGTGCCGCTGGTTTCTGCAACTGGATCGACAGCCATGGGACGGCAGGTCGGACCGAAACTTGCTGAGCGGTTTGCGCGGGCGATTTTGGAGTTGGGCGGAAACAATGCCGCGCTCGTTTGCGAATCGGCTGACTTAGATCTCGCGCTCCGCGGCATTGCTTTCTCGGCTATGGGAACGGCGGGACAACGCTGTACTTCGCTGCGGCGATTGATTGTGCATGAGAATGTCTATGACAAACTGCTGCCACGGTTGAAGCAAGTTTATGGATCGGTGGCGGTGGGCGATCCGAGAGAAAGTGGGACATTGGTGGGACCACTCATTAATCGACATGCTTTCGAAGAGCTGCAGAAGAGTCTGGGCGAAGTGAAAGCGGCGGGCGTAAAGATCACTGGAGGGGACCGCGTTGATGTGAGCGGTTGCGAGAACGGATTTTACGTGCGGCCGGCGCTAGTCGAGATGAAGGAGCAGACAGCGACGATGAAGCGGGAAACGTTTGCGCCACTGCTGTACGTGGTGAAGTTCCGCGAATTGGAAGAAGCAATCAAGCTGCACAATGATGTGCCCCAGGGTCTGGCATCGTCGATTTTCACCAATGATCTGCGCGAGGCGGAGCGATTTTTGTCAGCCGAGGGATCGGATTGCGGGATTGCGAATGTGAATATTGGGCCGTCCGGTGCGGAGATTGGCGGGGCGTTTGGCGGCGAGAAGGAAACCGGCGGCGGCCGCGAAAGTGGATCGGACGTCTGGAAGTTGTACATGCGGCGAGCGACGAACACGATTAACTATGGGAGAGAGTTGCCGTTGGCCCAAGGTGTGAAGTTCGAGGTTACTTGATAGTATTTTGTCCCTGCGGAAAGTGATCTTAGGTGTTGGCACGAGTCTAGATGGCTATATCGCGCGGAAGAATGGCGCGGTCGATTTCTTGTTTATACCCAAAAGACTATCCAATAGGTGAGTTCGCCAAAGGGTGTGATCCTGCCGTGATGGAGCGCAAGACCTTCGAAGTGGCGACGAAGATGGGTGGCGGCCCATTTCTGTCGCCGTCGTTTGTTTTTTCCCGAAAGAAGCCGGTGGGGAAGCGCGCCGGGGTTACTTACATGAAAAAGACTCGGGCGCGGCTGATAGACGGAGAGCAAGGCTTATTTCATTGCACTACAGCTGGGCGCGTGAGCCGTAGCAGGCCCACGAGCCCCCCGGCTAGGACGAGCCATGCAGTATTGACGCGATAGCGAAACAGCAGGCCGATGCTTACCAACGCGAGGACTGAGGCAAGGACATCAGAGAAAGCCGCTTTAGCGATTAAAACGAGTACCCACGCGATTAAACCGATCGAAGCGGCAGTAACGCCATCGAGAAACGCACTGGCTAAAGTCGAACCCCTGAGGCGTGGGATGAGTGGTCCACTTGCGGCTACGAGAATCCAACCGGGCAGAAAGATGGCGAGCGTGGCGACCGCTGCTCCCGGAAGTCCGGCGACAAGATAGCCGATGAAGGTGGCTGTTGTGAACACGGGCCCGGGCGTGATTTGGCCGACGGCGACGGCATCGAGCAACTGGGAGGCTTTGAGCCAATGCAGGTGGTTCACAAGATCGGTTTGGAGAAACGCCAACAAAACGTAACCGCTGCCGAACACAATCGCGCCGATCTTGGCGAAGACCCAGAAGAGCTTGCTCAAGGTTACTGGTTCAGCAGTCGCGAGCCCACCTGTCAACAAGGCGCCGGGTGTCAGACACGAGGAGTGAACGTGGGACGCGGATGGCCATGATCGCTACGCCACTCATCACGAGTATTACGATTTGCTGTACCCCAAGTGCGCTCATAACAGCGGCGGACAGAGCGACAAAGGGTAAGATCCGCGACCTGAGAGAGGTGCGGCAGAGGTTCCAAACGGCTTGAAAAACAATCGCGACGACGACGGGTTTGATGCCGTACATAAGATTCGCCACTTCTGGAAGTGCGTGGAAGCGAACGTACGCCCAAGCGATGACGGTCACCATGCAGGCGGCGGGGAGGATGAAGCAGATGCCTGCTGCGAGCAATCCGGGCCAGCCACATTGACGAAAGCCAATATGAATGGCAAGTTCGGTGGAGCTAGGTCCAGGAATCAGATTGGCTGCGCCGAGGAGGTCCAGAAACTCGGTTTCACTTAACCACTGGCGGCGTTCCACAACCTCCTGGCGCATCAAAGCAATGTGCGCCGCGGGACCGCCGAAGCCAAGCGTGCCGAGTTTCAGGAACAGTATCGCGACTTCGCGCAGCATCGCTGGCTACTTTGTTTCCTGAAGAGAGCGGGCAACACTCGCCATCAATTGGCGCGGACCAAAACGAGTCAGAAAGGCCATGGTTGCGTTCATAGCGCCGGGGACAACCAACGACTTGCCTGCGCGCATGGCAAGCCAGCCGGTTTGCGCCACTTCGGCGGCACTCATAACCTGACTGCCTTGAAAAAGCTTGGTATTGCCCATGCCAGCGCGCTTATCGAACTCAGTGCGAGTGGGACCGGGACACAGACAGCAGACTTTCACGCCGTATTCTTTGGCTTCATTGTGTACGGCCTCGGAGAAGGAAACGACGTATGCTTTCGAAGCGTAGTAAACCGCCATAAGAGGCCCCGGCTGAAAGGCGGCAGTAGAGGCGACGTTTAGAATGTAGCCGCTGCGCCGTTCGATCATGCCGGGCAAACAAAGGCGCGTGAGTTGAGTAAGTGCGCCGATGTTCAACTGCACCATTTGCATTTGCTGATCGTCGGGCAGTTCCCAGACTTTGCCGACTAAGCCGAAACCGGCATTGTTGATGAGGACGTCCACGGCAATTCCCGCCTTGTCTGTGGAATCGATCAGGGCGATGGCGGCATTAGGTTCGGACAGGTCCAGCGGAAAGATATCGACTTTGCGAGAGGTTTTGCGCCCGATCTCGTCGGCCACAGCTTGCAAAGGAACTGCACTGCGGGCAACGAGGGCTACATCATAACCACTCTCGGCTGCAATGAAGGCGAGTTCACGCCCAATTCCAGTGGACGCTCCAGTAACGAGGGCAGCGGGCATAGTTCTTTATTTTGCCATTACTCGTAACGCAATGCCCTCAGCGGTTCGATTTGCATCGCTCGGACAGCAGGTAGGAGAGATGCCAACGCCGATACGAACGTTAAGACTCCGGCTGTCGTGGCTAAAGAGGATGGGTCGGATTTCGACACTCCAAATAGCATGCCTTCGAGGAAGCGGGTGAGGAGCAGAGCGCTGGAGAGACCAATCGCTACACCGACTAAGCCAAGTGTTATTCCTTGTTTCATAACTTGGCCAAGCAATTGTTCCGGCTGTGCGCCCACGGCGATCCTTATGCCAAATTCGGCAGTCCGTTGTTCGACCGAATAGGCAATAACGCCATAGATGCCCACGGCGGCGAGTGAAAGTGAGAGTAGGGAGAACAATCCAAGAATGAGGGTGAGGAAGCGAGGCCGTGTGGTGGACGCAGCGATAACATCCTCCATGGTTCGCACTTTGAAGAGAGGCAGCGTGGAATCGAGGGAGGCAACTGTACGGCGAGCCTCCGCGGCTAGGTTAAGAGGATCGCCGCTAGTTCTGACGAGCACATCGAGGGTTGCGGGAGCGAAGAGCTTATAGGAAAAGAAGAGCTCCGTCCCTACTGGCTTATCGACGCCAGAGTTTTTGATATCGGCTATTACGCCAACAATTCTGCACCACGACTTATAACCACCAGGACGAACCCGATGTCCAATGGCAGACTCGTGCGGCCAGAAAGTACGAGCAAACGCAGCATTAATGATGACGCCGGGCGAGTCTTTATTTTCGTCGCTCGAATTGAAAAATCGACCATCGATCAAACGAGCGCCAAGTGTTCCGAAGAAGTGATCTCCGGTGGCTTGATAGAACGCGATGTTCTCAATAGGCCCGTTGGGTACGTGAACGAAGCCTTCGATATCGGTATCATTGTCCACTTCGCGTTCGATAGGAGGTAGACCGCCGGCGAGAGTCACGGAAAGTGCGCCCGGCATCCTTTGCAAGCGTTCTTGAAGGTTTGTCCAAAAGAGCTCTCTAGCGCCTTGATCCTTGTAGGTGGCGTCGGGCAGAGAGAGGTTGAAAGTTAATAATTTTTCGGCATGGAACCCGACGTTCACTTGCTGAAGTTTCCAAAAGCTGCGCATCATAAGTCCGGCGCCTGCGAGGAGCGCAAAGGCCATGGCGATTTGCAAGACAACTAATACATTGCGAAAACGCTTGGAGGCGAGACCGGAAGAGGAGCGACTGCTGGCGCTTTTGAGGGTTTCGAAGACGCGAATGGCCGAGACGTGAACAAAGGGAGCGAGACCGAAGAGTACGCCGATTAGGCTGGAAATGGCGAGTGTGAATAAGAGTACTGGGAGATTCAAGGCGATTTCGGCTGCGCGCGGAATGCTGCCGGCGTTGGTGGCTTCGATCAGCCGCAAGCTTCCAAAGCCGACGCACACGCCTAAAACAGCACCTGCGAAAGCAAGGGCTAAACCTTCGATTACGAATTGCCGGGCAAGGTCGAAGGTTGACGCACCGATGGCACGACGGACGGCGATCTCACGCTGACGGGTTTCGCTGCGGGCTAGTAATAGATTGGCAACGTTCACGCAGGCAATGAGGAGCACCAAACCGACAGCACCGAGGAGAAGCAGCATAGCCTTTCTGACTCCACCCACCACTTCGTCATAGAACGAATACATGGTGACGTAATGGTTTCTGGGATCGAAAACGTGGTGGTTAGGAGATGCGGACTCGCCCCAACGTTTGACTAAGGCTGCCATCTCCTGCCTTGCTTGCGTGAGAGTAACGCCTTGAGCGAGGCGGCCGAGGACGTCGTAATTGTGACCTCCCGGATTCACGTGGTTGGGGTCGAGTTGGAGCGCACTCCAAACTTCGGTAGTGTCTGTCTGTCCGGGCGGAAAGGCGAAACCCTGAGGCATCACCGCAATAACAGTTGCTTTGGAATTGTTGAGGGTCGTCGCCTTACCGATGATGTTTGGGTCTGCTCCGTAGACACGCTTCCATAAACCGTAGGACAACATGACAACCGCCGGAGCGCCGGGCTGATCATCCTGCTTGGATATGAGATGACCCATTAACGGCTTCACTCCTAACAGTGCGGGAATTTGCGAACTCACGAAAGTAGCGGTAACGCGAGTGGGCTGGTTAATGCCCGCGAGATTAACCCCAGTGGTGGCCGACGCGCCGATCGATTCGAACGATTTGGCTGATCTCTGTAGATCGAAAACCTCTGCATCGGAGACCCAGAATTTGTGCAGCCCGCCGCCAGGAAAGGTTGGGAACTCAGTATAAATACGCACCAGGTGGTCGGATTCCGGGTACTGCAACGGACGCAGAACGACCGCATTCACAATAGTGAAGATGGCGGACGTAGCACCAATGCCGAGAGCTAGACAAAGTAGAGCTGCTATGGTAAAGCTCGGCGTCCGACCTAGGCTGCGGATCGCATAACGAACAGTTTGGAGCATAAGAACCTATGGAGTACGAGACGACAGATAGGCGGCTATGTTCAACAAATCTTCCTGACTCAAACCATTCACGGCGCCCTTCATCAGTTCGGTCCAGTTGCCGTGGCGGGTGCCTTGCTGAATGTCGTACATTTGGCGAACGAGATAGCTGGGTGATCGGCCAGCAAGACCGGGAACGGGACCAAGGCCTTTTAGATCTTCTCCGTGACAGACTCCGCACGCAACCGACTTACCGTGGTTGCCAGTTACCAACGCTTCGCCCTTTTTTACACTCCCGATGGGCACGTAGGCGAAAAAACCGGAGTGCGGATTACGGAGGCCCTCGGTGGCTTCAGGATCAAAGGGAGTTTCGATGATGCGATCGCCTATCGGCTCTTTTTCATTGCCTTCCAATGGGAGGTACATGCCGACATTGGTGTAGGTTTTAGGCACGGCCTTGGTTTCGACGACTCTGATCCAAGTGGTCCACTTGATGGCTCCGTAATATTCGGCGGCGGCTGTGATCTCTTCGTCAGTCATGCCCTTGGCGATGGCGATCATGACACCCGTGTTTTTCTTGCGGGTGTCGGCACTGCTGCGCTCGCCGTCTCGGAACTTGCGCATCTGTTCGATGAAGTAGGCAACGGGCAGACCAGACACACCGGCATTTTCGGGGCGGCCTTTGCCGTTCGGATAATGGCAGAGACCGCAAGCCCACACTTCGGGTTTGCGGCCGTGGGAGACGATGTCGGGCATAGAGGGGTGATCGCCCGGATACCAATCAGCAGGGCCGAAACGATCGCCGATTTGCGCTTTGGTAAACGCCCCTTGGCTATCGGGCAGGTGCTTGATCCCGGTGTCAGCCGGACCCTTTGGAGGCGCGGCGGCGGCTTCCTCGGGTGAAGTGCCATAAGCCCAGACGGGCAGCGTGTCGGCAGCTTGGGAAAAACGTGCGGCACAAATCAAGCCGCACATGACGAAAGCGGAAAGACGAATGGTCATTGGTGCGTAGACCATCATATGCGACGGGGCGCTACTGGACAAGGACAACTGATTAGACGGTTCAGCCTTCAGAAGGTGAAGCGCGCGCCCATTTGCGCTTGGCGGGGGCTGTTTCCTTGCCCCGTAATGGTGCCGAAGTTTCCGCTGGGGAACGAGGTTCCAGGATCCAGGAAGCGCGGCGTGTTGGTGAAGTTGAAGAACTCCGCGCGGAGTTCCATTTTGAAGCGCTCATGATATTGGAAGTTCTTGAAGAGAGAGAAATCCAGATCGCGAATGCTGTCGCCGCGCAGAGCATTGTTGAAGCGCGGCTCGTTGCCGTCGATTTGATCGCCGGGGTCGGAGAAAGCCGCGACATTGAAGTAATTGAGAACACCGCCGCTTGAGACCACCTGTTGGATGCTGTACTGGCTGCGCGCATTCCCCGTTACGTTGGGCCGCTGAAAGCCATCGGCTATGCGGCCCGAAGTCATTACCACGTTTAGCGGCAACCCAGTTTGGTAGGTGTAGTAGGCGTTCAACTGCCAGCCGCCGGCGATGTTGTCAAACACGGGGTTCATATTGGCGGCAAACTTCTTGTGGCGGCCAAACGGCAGTTCATAACTACCACTCAGCACAATGCGATTGCGGGCGTCGGTGGCGCTGACAGAATACTCACCCCGGAGATTGTTAAAGTCCTGTACGCTGGTGGCGTTTCCGAGCCAGCCGTTTGAACTGGCGGAGCCGTCGTCGTAGCCTTTTGCCAGTGTGTAGCTGCCCACTACGTTGAGGCCGACCGAATAGCGCTTCTCATACTTGACCTGCAGCGAGTTATACCAGGAGTTAGCGACAAACTGAGCGTACCCTTCGAAGACGCCGGGGAATTGAGGATAAGGGCGCAACAAGTCGATCTGCTGAACCGTGGGTTGAGAATAGACGGAACCCGGCTCATTGAAGATGGCTTTCGGGCCGACGAAGAGCGGATAAAAAGGATTGGCGACCTGCGCATAGAGGCCGGCCGATCCATACTGCTCGCGGACCGCGGTTCTGATGTAGTTGCGATCGCGGACGTAGGCATCGGGCAGATGAGTGCTGCGGTTCGCGGAGTAGGCGATTTCGAGCACCTGTTTGCCTGGGAGTTCACGCTGCAAAGATCCGGACCATTGGTAGATCTCGGCGTTGCGGAAGGTGTTGCTCTGGTTGGAGGTGGAGGGATAGCCCCAGCCGGCGAGTTTCCCGTATTTCTGTCCCTGGGTCTGGACCACGCCGAACGGGAAGGGGTTCTCCAGGGTTCCGTAGTGGGTGAGACCGTTGTCCAAAGTAGGTTCGTATGGGATATCGGTTCGGTAGGCGGGACCTAGATCCTGGTAGGAAGTGGCATAGTTCACGCCGTAGTAAACACCGGCGCCACCGCGGATCACGGTCTTAGGAGAGAGCTGGAAAGCAGCGCCTAAGCGGGGTCCGAAATTGTTCCAGTCGGTGTTGGAGTGGCGGCTTGAGCCGGTTAGGAACTGGTCGACTCCATAAATCTCACCGAGACCGGGGACGTTCACGCCGCTGTCGGCTGTGAAATTGGCGAGTTGCAGGCGGTTGAAGCGGTCGTTGTAGGGAGTGCTGAATTCATAGCGCAGCCCCAGGTTGAGGGTCAGGCGCGGACTGATCTTCCAGTCGTCTTGCACAAAGAAAGAGGTTTCACGGGAGTGTTCGGCAACGCTGGGGTGAATGCTCAAATCGCCGGCACTGGTGCTGCCCGGGTTGGTTCCAGCCCAGCCGAGCAACAGTGACGCGACGGAATTGCCTTGATCCTGATTGGGCGTGAGGCTGTACTGCATGGTCGGGTTCTGGCCGAATTGGAAGGAGCCGCTGGGGGTAGGCGGCTGGAAGAAGTTGGATAACAGGTTACGGCTCTCGCCCCCGAACTGGATGTCGTGAGCGCCGATCACTTTGCTGGCGGAAGAATCGATCACCCATTGGGTTTGGGCTTCGATGGTTTGCGTATAGCCGCCAAGACCGATGCTTTGATAGTTCTGCAACTGGACATCGGGGAAGACGTCGGAGCCATTGGCGGTTTCCAGAATACTTGGAAAGCCGACGCTGGTGGGAGAAACGTTGTTATCGGGGAAGCGAGTCTGGTGGTGGCGATCGGCGCTCAGTCGCGTGGTCCAGACCAGAGTTGGCGAAACGGTCCAGGTGTATTGCAGCACCCCGTTGATGTAGTCGTTGTGTTCGTCGCCCTGGCCGATTGCGCCCTGGAAATCCGTTGGGGACTGCCTTTGCAGATATCCCTTGCTGAAACGCATGCTGAAGGTGTTCTTGTCGTTCAGTGTGTAATCGGTCTTGAAGTTGTATTGGTGGGCAGGCTGGCCGAGGGCGTAGTTCTTGGAGTAGTTATTCAGTCGGGTAATGGGGCTGCCCGGGCCGGTCGGATTCGGGTAGAGGGCGACTATGCGAGCGCCAATGGCATCGAATTCGGAGCCCGGTATCTTGTTTCCGGGGAATGGCACGCGCACGACGTCGGCCTGTCCAGAGGCGTTCAGACCCGGAACGGCGCTATTGGGATCGAAGATCTGTTGCAGAGTGCCGTCGGAGTTATAAGTCTGCGAGAAGTCGCCAACCCTCTGGAGCGCGGTGGGAACGGTGGTCACCAGGGCTTCGGGAGCGTTGTAGACGGTTCGGTCGTAGTTGAAGAAATAAAAGAGCTTGTTTTTAACGATGGGTCCACCAAGTGTGCCTCCGAACTGGTGGCGGTGATATTCGGGGATGGGCTGTCCTTGCTGGTTGGCGAAGAAGTTGTTGGCATTTAGCGCGGACCACTGTCCGAAGTAATACCCGCTGCCGTGCAGTTGGTTTGTACCTGACTTGCTGATGATATTCAGGACCGAGCCGCCATTGCTTCCGTACTCGGCGGAGAACCCGTTGGTCTGGAGTTTGAACTGCTCGACGATTTCGATAGATGGTTGGTAGTGGGACCAGAACATGGCGCCTTCGCCGGCTTCGGGAACGCTGGTGATGGAACCATCCAAGCGAATTTCAGTGGAAGAGTTGCGCTGACCGTTGGAGGTAAAGTTCTCGTTGGTTTGGTCGGCCTGGAAGCCCTGAGACTCGCTGACGCCGGGCGCGAGGTAAGCGAGTTTTTCGATCGACCGATTATTGAGCGGAATTTCCGTGAGGTAACGGCCCGTTATTTCCTGGCCCAGTTCGGCGTTGGCCGAGTTCAGCAGTACGGCTGCGGCATTGACTTCGACGCTCGTGCTGGTGCTGCCAACCTGGAGTTGAAAGTCAAGGACGCTTTGCTGGCTGACGCGCAGATCGACGCCGGACTGCACGAGCTTGTTGAATCCAGCGGCAGCGACAGTGACGCTGTAACTGCCCGGCTGCAGGTCGTTAAATATATACCGGCCCGCGTCGTCGGCGGTCGACTTGGTAACAACGCCGGTGGCACTGTTGGCGATCTCTAATTTCGCGCCTGGGACGAGGGCTCCCGTGGCGTCGTGAACGGTACCCCGCAGTTGCGCGGTGAAGTTTGCCTGACCCAAAGCAAGGCAGGGGAGAAGCAAAACCGAAAACAGAGGAAGAGTATGTGGCTTCTGGCTCAACTTCGAAAAAAGCATGATTTTTGGACTCCTCTAGGAGGATTGTGTTAGAGAGAGTGTGCAGTAACGTCGTCTGCAAAAGCAAGAAGCAACGGGTTACAAGGGAGCTGAAACAGGTTGATACGTAGTCCTTACAATCACTTAGGCTTTGTTTATCCCCGTTTGTAGACCAGCAGAAGCTGGGGCTCGATGGGAGCGCCACCACGGATCTCGACCTTCAGTAACGCTTCAAATCGGGGTACCGGCCGGCCTGGATCGACCCTCAAGCGGGCAAAAAGCGTCTGGAGCAGCTTGGCATCGCACACGAATTTGGCGGCCGCCTCCGTCGCGAAGGTATTAGTGCCGGCGAGGACCAAGGTAGAGCGATCCGAAGAGGCACCTTCTATAAGAGCGACAATGGCGTATTCGACGGCGGTGTCACGATGCCTGACAGGAAGGTAAATTGCGTCCGCACGCGCTGGGTCGACCCGGAGGTTTCTGACCGCTTCCTGGCCGGGAATGGGAGGCTGGCCGAGAGGTTTCAGGACGAGGTTCTTGAGTTGGGGTAATTGGAGGAACACCTGACTCTGCGCGGGGCCACCGACGACGATGAGATTCTTGGCGACGGCTTCGTCCCAGGTAAACAACCGGGATCGCTTCACCGATACCCCGTGTCCGAGAGACGACAGTTCCTCGGTCAGAGCATGGACCGCCATCACTTCGCCGGTTCCAGTAAAAGTGTCGTTAGTGCCTTCGGCGACAAAGGATGTGGGGTCGAGGACGCGCATTCCCGCTTCCGGGGTGCCTTGAAATACCGGATTCGAGAACACGATCAATGGGTTGCCGTTTTTCAGAAATCCGTCCCAAAAAATGGTCAGTTCTGGCGGTTTGGGAGGGCGGATGGAGGCCCGGCCCAAAAAAAAGGCGGCTAGAGCGACGACGGGGATGGCGGCCGCGATCCAGATGCCTGGTCGTGGCGGCGCTATGCCGGCGGCGTTTCCCGCTGGAGAAACCGTGGCGTTAACGTGAGTGGATACAGCCGCGCGGGTGGTGAATGAAAGTGTGTATCCGCCCTTTGGAATGTCGACGAGAATGGGATCGTTGACGCCTTCGTGGGTGTAGTATTCGGCCAACCGGCCGCGCAGCCTAGTGACGACAACCCTGACCGACGAATCAGCTTTGGGATCGAAATCGGCCGGGCGGCCTAGCGCCGAGGTGGCGATCTGATACTCTTTCACGGTTTGTGTGGGGTGATCGATTACTTGTTGCGCCAGGTAGAGAAGAACGAAGCGGAGAGGGTCCGAGTTTCGGAAGCGGGGACTGACGGCAATGCGATCGATCTGCTGCCGCATATCCGCGGCGTCGGGCCTTTCGTCATGCTCTTCGGTATGCACGCTAGTGTCCATCCATCAGAAGCCTACGAAGATAGTACCGCTGTGCGGTTTGACACTTGCCGGGCGGAGCCGACGGAAGTTTTAATTTATCCCGTTAAACTTGAAAAGGCGAGCAGATTTCCAAAGAGTCACGAAGAAGTCCCGACGAGTCCCGAAGGGGAACAGCCTGAAGTGAGCCCTTCGTTTTTTCGCGAAAGAACCACAGCGCTCCGTCCCTGGACTTTTGGCATGTTCGCGTGATCTTGGGGGGTCAGACGGAATAGGCTCCAATTCATGCGCGTTCTCCCGAATCCATCCGACACTTATATATGCGTTTGCCGCGGAGTACGCAGAAATAGCAAAACTTCGACCGGGCAAATGGCAGCAAGCGTGCTTTCAAATCGCGAAATTGCAAAAAGGGACGGAGCGGTATGGGTGGAAGGCGAAGAAACGAAGTGCTCACTTCAGGTTGTGCCCTTCGATTCCTTCGATTTCTTCGATTCCGATTCTTCCTCGATCCCAAACTGCGCGTTATTCTGGGAATCGTGCTCGTCAACCCAAGGGCAAGACTCCTCCTTATTGCGTTGGCAGTTTCGATTTCGTGCGTAGTCTCGATTCAGGGCAAATCGAGAACGGATACTTTTGTTGTTGCGGCGAATTTGCGCTGTGAATGGAAACACGATCCGCTCGGAATAGAAAGCCGGGTGCCGCATTTCAGTTGGATACTGGCAACACGCGGCAAGCATGCAAGAGACCTCAAACAGACGGCCTACCAGGTGCTAGTATCGTCAGCCCCCGGCTCGCTCGAAAAAAATAAGGGAGACAGATGGGACAGCGGGCGCGTCGCTTCCGGTAGCGTATTCGGCATCGAATACGGTGGGAAATCGCTCTCTTCCCACAGCACTTATTTCTGGAAGGTTCGCGTGTGGTATGGGCCGAACATGACTGCGGGTTGGAGTTCGGCGGCGCGGTTCACGACTGCGCTGCTCGATATCAGAGAGTGGAAGGCGCACTGGATCGCCGCGGAACCCGACGGCCCTCCCTCGATTCAGACCCGGGAAGGCATGGGTGAGACGATCACGACGCCCAGGCCCTTGCCGATGTTTCGACACAGCTTTTCGCTTGCGAAACCGGTAGCGCAAGCGCTGCTGTTTATTTCAGGCTTGGGGCATTATGACGGCCGCATTAACGGCCACGAGATTACGGAATCCGTTCTGATGCCCGGCTGGACGGACTATCGCAAGCGAGTTCTGTACGACACGTACGACGTCACACATCTGCTGAAGACGGGCGAGAACAGTTTTGGATTCATGCTCGGCAACGGCATGTATAACGTCGAGGGAATTGCCGGGCGGTATACGAAGTTTATCGGCTCATACGGTCAGCCCAAGCTGATAGTGCAGATGCACCTTCGCTTCGCGGATGGAAGCGAGACGGACATGATCAGCGACAGAAACTGGAAGACGGCGCCGGGGCCGATCTTGCTTTCGTCAACGTATGGAGGCGAAGACTTTGACGCGCGCCGTGAACCGGTGGGTTGGGATGCGCCTGGATTTGCGGATCAAGGTTGGTCTCGCGCGTTGGAAGTGGAGGGACCAGGAGGCGCGCTGCATGCAGAACGGATGCCGCTTATGCGGCCTACGCAGCTGCTCGATGCCGTGAAGGTAACGCGGCCGAGAGCCGGCGTTACGGTCTGGGATCTGGGCCAGAATTTTTCCGGCTGGCCCATTATCCTGGTGCGCGGAGCAAGGGGCTCGGCGGTCAAATTGATAGCGGGCGAGTTGCTGGATGCAGCGGGACTAGTTACCCAAAACAGCGCGCACGCGTTTCCGGATTCGCAGAACTCATTCACTTACATTCTGAAAGGAGGTGGCCATGAGAACTGGCACCCGCGCTTCAGTTACTATGGGTTCCGCTATGTGCAGGTGGAGACATCCGCGAACGCGATCAAGATACAGGGCGCCTTCATCCACGACGATGTGGGTGCGGATGGCATGTTCTCCTCGTCGGACCCGCTGCTCGGCCGCATTCACAAATTGATCGATAATGCGGTGCTGAGCAATATGGCAAGCGTGCTGACGGACTGCCCGCATCGCGAGAAACTTGGATGGCTTGAGCAGACGCATCTGGCGGCGGCCTCGATTATGTTCAACTACGACGTGTCGGCGGTCTATCGCAAGATGAGCGACGACATGCAGGATTCGCAGCAAGCGAATGGTATGGAACCTTCGATCGCGCCGGAGTTCGTGGCATTCGTCGATCAGGACGGGACCAGTACGCCGTTCCGCGATTCGCCCGAGTGGGGCAGCGCCATTGTGCTGAGTCCATGGGCGGCATTCCAGATGTATGGCGACCTGGCGAATCTGCAGGAGCATTATGCGTCCATGAGGCGGTATGTGGATTACCTGGGCACACGCGCGCAAGACCACATGCTGAGCTACGGCCTAGGCGACTGGTACGACATTGGACCCAATGCGCCTGGGGAATCGCAACTGACGGGCAAGGGTCTGACAGCAACGGCGATCTACTACGAGGACTTAATGGCGCTTTCCTCGATCGCGAGACTGCTGGGAAAACAGGACGATTCAGCGACTCTGCGGGCACGCGCGGACGAAGTAAAGGTAGCGTTTAACGCGCATGAGTTTCGCCCCGATACCAACCAGTACGACAACGGAAGCCAGACGGCGAACGCAATGCCGCTTGCCCTCGACATGGTACCCGAGGGGCACCGCGCAGCCGTGCTTGCGAATCTTATCGCGGACATCCGGAAGCATAACAATCACGTCACGGCAGGGGATGTGGGATTTCATTATGTAGTGAGGGCCTTAACGAATAATGGGCAATCGGCCGTGCTTTACGACATGCTGAGCCGCACAGACCCGCCCAGTTACGGCTACCAGTTGGCGCATGGCGCAACTACATTGACCGAAGCATGGGACGCGAACCCCGATTCGTCGCAAAATCACTTCATGCTGGGTCACGCGGAGGAATGGTTCTATCGTGGCTTGGCGGGAATTCGCTTCGATTTGACGGCCGCGCCGGACGAGCGTATCGAGATTTGCCCGACGCCGGTGGGCGATATTGAGGAAGCAGCCGCCTCTTACCAGAGCGTGTTGGGGAAAGTGCAGAGCCACTGGGCGCGCAGCGGCGACAAACTGAGATTGGACGTAACGGTGCCGGCGGGCGCGGCGGCCACTATCCGGTTCCCGGCCGAATTCCACACCGCCATCACCGAAGGGGGGCAGGCCGTACCCGTAATACGGCGACGGACAGCAAATTCATTGCGTGATCGGTTCTGGTGAGTATCGCTTCGAGGCGAAGAAGTAAGCGACGATTGTTAACAGCATGCCGCGGCGAACCGCCGGGACCGGCGACTCGCTGGCCGATTGGGTTTTCATTCTTGAACAGCTTCTCTATTGGCTTCTGGCCCGGCGACATAGAGTTCGGTGATGGCCACGAAAGTATTGGAAGCGGGCTGGCCTACGGCAGAAAATGTTAGACCTCCTCGGCCAAGACCCGGTTCATGGCGGTGAACACTTTCTTCCAATTGCGCTTTTCTTCCACCAGGCGAGCGCGGCCGGCATTCGTGAGACTGTAGGTCTTCACACGGCGATTGGTTTCGCTTTCACTCCACTCGCCCGCGATCCAGCCCTTGTCGGCAAGGCGGTGCAAGGCCGGGAAAAGAGAGCCAGGGCCAACAACAAAAACTCCGCGCGAGACTTGTTCAACACGGTCGGCGATACCGACGCCGTGCAGCGGACCGCTTTCGAGTGTTCGGAGGATTAACAGGTCCAGGGTGCCCTGGAGGAGTTCAGTCGATTTGCCCATGCGGATATGATATTGTTCTTCGATATCGGATTTCAATAATGAGAAAGAGCGAGGCGACACCTTTCCGGACAATGAGAAACTGAAATTTGGTTCCTCTCCTTGATTTAAAAGAACAACACACAGTACTCGCTGCCGAACTCAAGGCCGCGTTTGCCCGCGTGCTCGAGTCGGGACAGTTCGTGTTGGGCCGTGAGGTTTCCGAGTTTGAAGCAGCGGCTGCCACGCTGGCAGGAACGAAGCATGCCATTGGCGTATCTTCAGGCACCGATGCGATTTTATTGGCGCTGATGGCGCTGGGTATCGGTCCAGGAGACGAAGTGCTGTGCCCGGCATTCACGTTTTTCGCCACCGCCGGTTGCGTGGCGCGAGTAGGTGCAACACCTGTTTTCGTTGATTCGCAAGCGGATTCCTTTAACATTGACGCCGCTGATGCAGCACGGCTAGTTACAGCGAGGACGAAGGCGATCATGCCCGTGCATTTGTTCGGGCAAATGGCGGACATGGACGCGGTGCTAGAACTGGCTGCCAAGCACAAACTGTTGGTCATTGAAGACGCCGCGCAGGCATTGGGTGCCACGTTCAAAGGACATCCGGCAGGTTCGCTGTGTGACTTCGCCACTTTTAGTTTCTTTCCAACCAAGAATCTAGGTGCACTGGGAGATGCAGGACTGTTAGTAACCAGTAATGACGACCTCGCTGCCAAGGCTCGATTATTGCGCAATCACGGAGCTGAACAGCAATACTTCCACAAACTCATCGGCGGCAATTTTCGTTTGGATGGTTTGCAGGCAGCTTTTCTGAGTGTGAAGTTGCCGCACTTACTCACGTACACGGAGCGCCGCAGAGCGAATGCGGCTTTTTACACTAGCGCGCTAAGTGGCAGGCTGACGGATTGGGACGTGGTTTTGCCCACGGAGACGCCGGGAAACTTTCACATCTGGAATCAGTACACAATACGAGTCGGCGCCGGTCAACGCGACGCACTGCGGCGATTCTTGAGTGTGCGCGGTGTCGGTTCGGCTATTTACTATCCGGTTCCCCTTCATAAGCAGGAGTGCTTTGCCAATTTGGCAGCAGCGGCTTCCCTGCCCGTCGCTGAGCAATTGGCGCGCGAATGTTTGAGTTTACCCATCTATCCGGAGTTAACACAAGAACAGCTCGACACGGTGGCTGAAAGCGTAGCCGAATTCAGCGTGAAGTATTTGATGCGCATGAGCGCACGTCATTAACGAGTGCCGAAACCGGTCGCTTATATTGAGAATATGGCTCAAGTAGACGGTGCTGTATCAACCGCATTTTCCGCGCATAAAATTCCCGAGGGCGTTCTCGACATGACGACCACGCCGCCGCAAGCGCTCGAAGGCCAAAAGGTCTATGTTTATTTCAATGGCCCCACTGACCAGCTCAGCGGCGTCTCCGCCGGTGCCTGTGTTCTAGAACCGGGTATGAGTCCACATCCGCCTCACCAGCATCCCGAAGAAGAATTCCTGATTGTCGGCGAGGGCACTGGTGAGATTGAGTGCGACGGCAAAGTGACAAAGGTCGGGCCGGGCGCGATGATGTATTGCGCCGGAGATACCATGCATGGCATCACCAACACGGGTAAAGTGCCGATGACCTTTTACTGGTCTAAATGGTTGGCAAAGGGCTTCTCGGCTTAATGACCGCGTTTCATCATTTTCAGGTGACCGTGAGCGATCTCGAAAAATCCCGGGCTTTTTACGGCGGCTTTCTGGGACTGCGCGAAATGAAACGCCCGCAATTTGCGTTTCCCGGGGCGTGGTTCGAACTGGCGAACGGCCAGGAACTGCACATTGTTTGTGTTCCTAATCCGCTCTGGCGATCGCCAGCGGCCATGGAGATTTATGAAACGCACATTGCGCTCCGTGTGGCTAACTTTCAAGGCGCGTTGGACAAACTGTATGCTGCGGGGTTCCATGAAGATCACCCCGACGATCACGCGCTGAAGATGGTGATCAAGAGAGAATCACCGACCGGTTATCCGCAGGTTTATTTCTTCGATCCAGACCGGCATCTGCTGGAGTGGAACGCAGCGATTCTGGATTAGCTCAAGCTAGTCGTAGAAAGTGATTCTGTCGCAGTCGTCAATCCTTTATTGCGGGTTAGTGCCAGCGTTCCCCACACGGCGTAATTGGCAAATTGCAATGCCTGAAACAGCAAAATATAAGCAATGGCGTCAGCCTTACTGAAGCCAAAGGGCACCAGCACGCTAACGGCGACAAACTGATAAATGCCGACGTACCCAGGCGTGGACGGCAAAGCGGAACCCATGGCTAAGCCGGTGATCAAGAGAAATGCAACCGGCAGGCTAATGTTGAGACCCAAGGCGTACATTCCAATCACGGTGGTCACAGAATCGCAAGACCAAATCGCAATGGTGAAGAACACAAAGATGATGAGCCGTTTCGCATCATGCAGGGCGCGGATGCCGGCCAGTACTTTCTCCATAATGCCGATGAGCTTGTCGGTTATCCCGCTTGGGATCGGCATCTTTTGCAGAATGGAAGCCCACAATGGCTCGAGCTTCGGAAGAAAAATAATGGCCAGCACACCGCCCAAGCCGATAATGCTGAACGGCTTCGCGGCATGACCGAACCAGCCTGGTTTTTGCGGTAGGCTCAGCAGTAGAACCGCCGCTACGCCGACAAGCGTGATCGCGTCGAAAATTCTCTCGGACAACGCGGTGGTGAGCACGAACGATTTGCTCATCCCTGTGCGCGCGCTGATCATCAGTGTACGTACGACTTCGCCCGCGCGAAACGGCAGAAAGTTATTCCCAAAGTAGCCGGCGGAAGTTGCCCAAAACGCCGTAGGAAAATCGACCGGACCTTCAGCGCTTAACAACACCCGCCAACGCAAGGCCCGCAAGATAAGAGCGACGGTGACAATTGCGAACCAAACAAGAATAAATTTCAAATCGGCGCGTGAAAGGATCGCCCAGACTTGCGACCAATTGATACCGCGTAGCGAGTAATAAAGCAAGACGGCCGCAAAAATTGCCGCCAAGGCCAGGTAAAATCCACGCGAACGCAGCAGGGCCGTGCGATGGTTTGGGTTGGAATCCATTTATAAGGAGGTTGGGCGTCGCGGCTGCTTTTGGCCGTTCCGCCGAATCAATTGCTTGTTCTCTCTAACATGGTACCCTGCGAACGCCGGTGGCAACTATGAAACCAGTCCAAACGTGGGGAATAGTCGCCTTTCCTATCGAATATCCCTACATTCCTGGATACGATCAGCCGACATGAATATTGAGGGTGTCGAACCATGGGACGGAATGCTTTTGGGCATATCAGCTGGGCCTTTTGCCTGGTATTTTCATCCTTAGCACTGGCGCAGGACGCCAAGGCGCCGCCTCCTTCGCCGCCGCCTGCAGCAACGACGCCGCCCGCCCCATTAAATTCGATACTGCCGCCCAATGAATCCTGGACGACTAAGACCTTTGAGTTGAAGTATATTGATCCGGAACAGGTACGTGGGGTTTTCTCGGGACAATCTCACGTGATGGAAGCGAACCGGGAACTGAAGCTGTTAACGGCCCGCGGCTCAGCCGCTTTTCTAAAGGAGGTTGACGACACGATCAAACGACTAGACGTAGCGCCACCCCTTCCTCCCAATATTCAAATTACGGTCTACCTGTTGGCGGCAGCGCCACAGGCGCCCACGGGCAGCGCTTTGCCGGCGGAATTAAAAGCCCTCGAAAAAGAACTCCCGGGCAAAATGGCGGATATGCAAATGTTTCGCGCGCGTGCTGGCCAAGCTGGCGAAACTACGGGCGCTGAAGCGGCTGCGGCGCCAGCAGTTTCACTGGCACGGATGAAGGTCGACTCCACCTCGGTCAACCCAGGAGCTAAGGGGGACGTGGTGAGCCTTAACGGGCTCAAGATCTGGATCAATAACCCTCCGGCGGATCCAACCGCACCAGCAGCCAAAACACCAAGGACCGAACCTGATGTAAGCGCGGACATCGACTTAGCTCCGAACGAAGCGGTAGTGGTGGCAAAGATCGGCGTTGACAAGCCCATCGCTGTCGTGGTGCGCGTTGGCGTCGTTCGCTAACAGGTGGTTTAGTTGTGTCAAGGGACACTGAGACCACCTCAGCTTAGCGTTAAACTCAGTTCAGAAATGATCGTAACCGTTCAACAGCACATCATGTTTGAACAGCAGCGCCGGCACCCTGAGGCGCGCGGGCGATTCTCGTGGCTTTTGTCCGGGCTCACGCTCGCGGCTAAGATGATCGAGGCAAAGATTCGCCGCGCGGGCCTGAACGATGTGTTGGGTTCCGCTGGTGAAACCAATGTTCAAGGTGAGACGCAACAGAAACTCGACGTCTACGCAAACCAGGCTCTGTTGCATTGCTTGGGAGTCCGTGACAGCGTGGCCGCGCTGGTCTCAGAAGAGAACGAAGAACCCCTGGTTTTCGACCGGGCCGCGGAAAGCGGAGAATACATCATCGTTTTCGATCCGCTGGATGGCTCCTCTAATATCGATGTCAACGTGAACGTCGGCACGATTTTTTCTATTCTGCGCCGGCCTCCCGGTTCGATCGGTAATGCCATATTGCAACCGGGCCACCAGCAAGTTGCGGCCGGCTACGTGCTTTACGGTCCCTCGACGATTCTGGTTTACACAACCGGTGAAGGGGTTTTTGGTTTTACGCTCGACCCTGCCATTGGCGCGTTCGTATTAAGTCATGACCACATCCACATGCCGGAACAGGGGCGCATTTACTCAGTGAATGAAGCCAATGCTGACACCTTCCCTCCCGCCTATTCGCAATATTTTGGGGCGCTACGCAAGAAGGGCTACACGTCGCGCTACATCGGCTCGCTCGTGGCGGATTTTCACCGTACTCTTCTGAAGGGCGGCGTCTTTTTTTATCCTCCCACTAAATCCCATCCATGTGGCAAATTACGCCTTCTCTACGAGGCGAATCCGTTGGCGTTCATCGCAGAACAAGCAGGTGGCATGGCTACCAACGGCGTCACGCGTGTTCTGGAGACGATTCCCAACGATATTCATGAACGAACGCCGCTGGTCATCGGCAGTCGCTCAGACGTATCGGCCTTTTCCCATTAAACCCCGGCCATACGCAATTGATCAGCCCTCGATACAGGTGTATACTCATCTGAATCAGTTCGACATTTCTTGCTCAAAGGGGTTACTAACGCGATGTCTCCAAAGAAGGCCTTGCTATCTTTGCTGTTTTCGCTCGCACTAAACGCGCAATTAGTCAACACCACCTCGATCGTGGGCAACGTTTCCGATGCATCGGGCGCCGCCGTTTCCGGCGTCGCTATTACCGCCGTGAATACGGCCACCCAGGAAGTGCTGCACGCCACCAGCAACAACGACGGCTACTATGCAATTGAGTTCGTAAAAATTGGCGTATACAACGTAACCGCCACTCAAACTGGCTTTCAAACTGTCACCACAAATGGCGTAGCGGTCGACGCCAACTTAACCGTCCGCACTGATTTCACGTTGAGCGTAGGTAGAGTCTCCGAAAGGATCGAAGTGAGCGCTAGCGCCGCGCCGATTTCCACGGATAACGCCGCCGTCAAAGAAGTGATCAGTGAGAAATCGATGGCGGAGCTGCCACTCAATGGGCGCGATCCGCTACAGCTTGCCATCACGACGCCTGGCGTAATTCAAGGGCAGAAAGCTTCGAACGGCACGCCGCCTGGAGAAGATTTCATCGGTGCCGGTACGCGCGAGATTCAAAACAGCATTTCGCTCGACGGTATCTCCATCGTAAATAACCTCATCACTACCACGCCCATTCACCCCTCGGTCGACGCCATTCAGGAATTCGAAATCCAGACTGGCACTTATACCGCCCAATACGGCGCATATTTGGGCGCACACCTCAACCTGCTCACCAAGAGCGGCACCAACAGCCTGCATGGCGCGCTCTTCGAATTTCTACGCAACAGCGACATGGACGCGCGCCCCTTCTTCCTATCGCCGACTGCCCGCAAAGCTCCGTTGCATCAGAACCAGTTTGGTTTTGAAGTGGGCGGACCCGTGATGATTCCGAAATTATTCGATGGACGCAACAAAACGTTCTTCATGGCCGATTACGAGGGCCTGCGCGTCATTCGCTCTGGCACGGCTCTGGCCACCACCTTTACCGAGTTAATGCGCGGCGGGAATTTTTCAGAAGTCACCAAGCAACTCGTTTACCCAGGCACAACCACGCCGATCCCAGGCAACTTGATTCCGGCGGCCGACTTGTCGCCGCAAGCAATAAATCTACTGCAGTGGTTTCCACACCCGAATGTGAGCGGAGTGACCAACAACGTCTCGGCGGTTTATCCGAACAATGACCACTGGAACCAAAGTATAGATCGCGTCGACCACAACTTTGGCGAGAAGACCCGTTTCTTTTTTCGCTACGCCTGGATTAACGAAGCCATTCTGTTGGGTGCAGCCAACCCGTATCAATCCACCACCACTCCGGTAAGCACCAAGAATTGGGTTCTCGGCTATACACAGACAATCACGCCGAATATGGTGAACGATATTCATTTCGGGCGGCAGACCATGAACACCAATTCGGTGAACTACTGGTACACCAACAATCTGAAGAACGCAGGCACCCAGCTTGGCATTCCGGGGTTCACGGCCGATACGACGAACGACAGCCCAGGCATTCCAGCCATTAGCATTTCGTCTGGCTACTTGGGCACGGGCAACGGCGCGACAAATTGGTTTCAGACAGACACGACGTGGCAAGGTACCGATGCGTTGACGTGGACACACGGCAACCACACTGTGAATGCCGGTCTGGAATTCCGCAAGTTGATTACCGGCCGTGAAGCGGTCAACAATACACTCGGCCAGTTCAACTTCACGGGCGGTTATAGCGGTAACGCCGCTGCCGATTTCATGCTCGGGGTTGTGGCCAGTGATACAACGCCTGCGCCGGAAGTAAAGAATATTGTGGCCGAATGGCGCGATGGTTTCTGGGTGACCGATAATTGGCACGTCACCAAACGCCTCACGCTCGATTTGGGACTGCGTTATGAGTTGCCAACTGTGCCATACACAGCGAACGGCTATGCGACAATCCTGAACGCTTCCATGACAGCGCTGCTGCCGGCCGATCCCCCGGTGCGAGGTTTTGGACTCACCGGACCGAATCACAAAGATTTCGCGCCACGCGTGGGTGTAGCCTACCGGTTCACCGAAAAGACAGTGTTCCGGCTGGGCTATGGTATCTACTACAATCCGAATCAAACCAACTCGTATACCTTTTTAAGCGTGAATCCGCCGTTCGCATTTTCCACCGGCTATACGGCAACCGTGACTAACCCCAGTATCACGCTTTCTAACCCCGAACCCTCGGGCTTGGGTAGTTCGCCGACCGCCACTCCTACCGTGTATTCGCCGGCCGCCCACCAACCCACCGAAACTATGCACCAATGGAGCGCAGACTTGCAACAAGGGCTGTGGGCTAACAGTGCGTTGGACGTGAGTTATTTGGGCTCGCACGCGCTGCATCTGGACCGCAGCTATTACATCAACACGCCCGCGCCTGGCCCAGGCAACGTCCAGGCAAGGCGTCCCAATCAACTGTTCGGATCGATTCGCATCATTGCAAACGATGAAATTGCAAACTACGACGGTCTGAGTTTCACTTTCCGCCAGCGGCTTACGCACGGCGTAACGTTTCTGTCCTCCTACACGTGGTCGCACACCTTAGACGTGAGCACGGATTCCAACGGCGGCGGCGCCCCTATGAATCCCTTCAATTGGGGCGCAGACTATGGCAACGCCAACTGGGATTTGCGCCACCGCTGGGTGACCAGCTTCACTTATCAATTGCCGTTGTGGCAAGGAGCCCATTACGCAATGGAGCGCTACATTCTCGGCGGCTGGCAAGCCAACGGGATCTTCATCGCACAAACGGGTTTCCCCATCAATGTGACAATTCCTACCGACCAAGCCAATGTCGGTTTAAGTAATCAGCGCCCCAACTTAGTCGCCCCGCCTTTCGATAATTGCGGCAACGGCCACTTAGTCAATTGCATCAATATCGCCGATTACCAACTGCCGGCACTCTACACTTGGGGCGACGCTGGTCGCAATATGCTCTACGGGCCGGGTCTGCGCAACCTTGACTTCTCTATGTTCAAGAGTTTCTCGATTCGTGAGAAAGCGCGTATCGAGTATAGGGCGGAGTTTTTCAATCTGCTCAATACGCCCAACTTCAGCAATCCGAGCGCGGGTCTGCCTTCACTGTCCAGCGGCACCTATACGTACAGCACGCCGGGCACGTTTGGCAACATTACATCGACCAGCAACAATAACCGCTCGATTCAGATGGCTTTGAAGTTCGTATTTTAGATGCGGGTGAAACTCCAAGTCGCCGGTGCCGAGGACATCGGCGACTTGGTTTCATTGCAGAACTCAGCAAGCCAGCAACTCACGGCGCAGTTCGGATTGGGGCCCTGGTCAACCCGCATCGGCGAAAAAAGCATTTTGTACACGATGACAAGAGCTGTCATTTATGTCGCTAAGTACCGCAAACAACTCGTTGCCACGCTGACATTATCCGTCAGAAAACCTTGGGCTATCGACAAGAAATATTTCACTGCAAGTAAACATGCCCTTTACCTCACGTCAATGGTAGTCAGTCCAGACGAGCAGCGCAAAGGGATTGGACGGCAGTGCCTTGCGGAAGCACAGCGGATAGCCAAGCTATGGCCGGCCGACGCCATTCGACTGGATGCTTGGGACAGTAACGCGGGTGCGGGCGAGTTCTACCGGAAGTGCGGCTTTCGACAAGTAGCTTACGCCTGCTACCGAACTGTGCCGTTAATTTATTTCGAAATCCTGCTTTGAGAAGTAACACTTAACCGCTGGTTCGGTGGACATCGCGTCATTGGAGGACGGTGCATAAGGGTTCAGTCCCCGTTCGCTCGGCTTTTACGAAGAATAACTGCAGGTAACCGCTCGCTCGCCAATCATCCGCCCATTATTTCTTTCGCCTGCAACTATGCTCAAAAAACGCTAGATTTCACCTTCACTTTTCGGTCACAGCTTTCAACACTTTGTAGAACATTTTCCTAACCCCCTCCGAATCACTGGTTTAAGAACCGCCTTCCGCTTAGAAATTTGACTTAAACTTTTCCAGCCAACTCCCGCTGCATGGTGGACTGAAGTCGCCCGTAGGTATTAGGGCATTCTCCACGCGAGGCATCATGGTTAACTACCGCCAACGGCTACAAACGATTTTGATTGCAACGACGCTCGTCGTTAGCGGCGCTTTTGCGCAGGTCAATCTGACTCAGATCTTAGACACCATTACAAACCCTGACGGAACACCGTTTAATGGAACGGCGGTGATTACTTGGAACGGCTACTCAGGCACCGGTAGCGGAACAGTTTCGCGGCTCAGCACGTCAGCTCGGATTTATAACGGCGCGCTTTCCGTTCTCTTAGTTCCAACCACCACCGCTTCGCCTGGCACCTATTATCAGGTCGTTTATAGCAGCAGCGACGGGTCCGTGTCTTGGACCGAAACATGGCAGGTCCCCCCCAGCACAACGGCCCTGACCATAGCCACAGTTCGGCAAACCAGTACCCTTGGCACTGGCACCGGACCAGGAACTGGCGGATTGACTGGCGGCCCCTATGCAACCTTACCCATCGCTATCACTCAAGTGACGAACCTTGCCTCTAGCCTAAGCACGATCAATAATACGCTGACAACACTCGGCAATACGCTAACAACACTCGGCAACACAACAACGAGTCAGGCTGCCTCTATCTCGTCACTGAATTCAACGGTTGGCGGACTTAGTTCGACCGCAACAGCGCAAGGCAACAGCCTCACAACACTCTCTGGCACTTTGGGCACTCTGAATACCACAGTAGGAGGTCAAGCTACTTCAATCACCACTCTTACTTCAAGTTTGAACACCCTAACGGCAAATGTCGCAACTAATACAAGTTCCTTAAACACGATTAGCTCGAGTGTTACAAACTTGACTAATACGGTCAATGCTCTTAGCACTACTGTAAGTACGTTGGGCACCACCCCCTCTGCCGCTAGCTTTGTAGATGATGAGGTGCCAGCAGGAGCCCTAAATGGCTCAAATCTGGCTTTTTCGCTCGCCAACACGCCGTCGCCCGCTGCCAGTCTCTCACTTTTTCGCAACGGCCTTGCACTCTCCCAGGGTGTCGATTTCACATTGAGCGGTACGGCTATCACCTTCACCAGTAACACTTTGCCGCAGACCAGCGACATTCTAATTGCTTATTACCGAATTGCTGGAAACGGGTCACCCACAAACTTCACGGACGACGAAAGACCAGGAGGGAACATCAACGGTACGAATGACACATTTACTTTGGCGTCAACGCCTAACCCGGCAAATAGTTTGCGTTTGTTTCGCAATGGATTGTTGCTCGCGCCTGGCGGTGACTACACTTTGAGCGGTTCCGCTATCACGATTTCCCTTGCAGCCACACCACGAACTGGCGATTCACTTGCCGCTTATTACCGGCATCAGTAACCCTGCGCATCCAAATACTTTTTTAAATCCGGATGAAGCTGGGCATCGATGAAGGGGTCGTGGAGATTCCCCAAATCGACCAGACGGGGAGGGAGGGCGATTTTTTTCGGAGTCGGCTCTCCCCGGATCGCTTTCGCCGCGCTGACAACCGCTGTCTCCCCCATCTTGAAAGGGTCTTGAATGACGAGTGAATCGATCCAGCCTGCCTGCACTGCTTCAATCAGCGACGGGCTGGAATCGAAACCGACCAGCGTCAGTTTCCTGTTGCGCGCGCGCAGCGCCTGCGCTGCGCCCAGCGATCCCGATTCATTCGAACAGAAAACACCCTCTAAGTCGGGATGCGCCGTCAACATATTCTCCATAACAGTGAGCGATTGCGCCACGCTTGCCATCCCGAAGCGTTCATCCAAGATCTCAATAGCCGGGTATTTTGCTTTCAATCCATCGCGAAAACCGTCCTCGCGTGCCGTCGTGGAAGCGCCACCGGGAGTCGTCTTAACCATGACTATCTTGCCCTTCCCTTTCATACGTTCGCCCAAGCGCTCCGCCCCCAACTCCCCGCCCAAGTAATTGTCTGTCGCAACAAAGGTCCGATAGTTATCGCTGTCAATTCCTGAATCGTAAATGATGACAGGTATTCCAACCTTGCTCGCCCGGTCGACTACGATCTTGAATGCCGACTTGTCCGAGGGCGCCAGGCAGATCGCATCAACCCGGCGGTTGATCATCGTCTCCACTATCTGCATTTCCGTCGCAATGTCCGTTTCATTCGGCGGTCCCTCCCAAACCACGTCCACGTGGCTGTCCCAACTTCCCTTTACAGCGCCCGCATGCACGCTTTGCCAGAAAATATCGGCGCTGGCCTTGGGAATTACGGCAATAGTTGTTCTGTGCTGGCGGTTGCAGCCAGTTGTTCCGAGCAGCAGCAACGCGAAAAGAAGATTACGTAGAAGTTTCATTGAAATCAAATCTAAAGAAGCTACCCTATCAGGTAAGGATCAAAGTACTTAGATTTCTGATAAGGAAAACAGCATGCAACTTGGTTTGGTTGGCTTAGGCCGAATGGGCGCAAACATGGTGCGACGCCTGCAAAACGGGGGTCACACGTGCGCCGTTTTCGATTTAAATCCCGAAAATGTGAAAAAAATGTCGGCGGCGGGATCAACCGGCGCGTCGTCATTGCAAGACTTGGTTCAGAAACTCGCGAAACCCCGTGCAGTTTGGATCATGGTTCCTGCTGGTAAACCTACTGAAGACACCGTGCAAACTCTCGCCGCCGCCATGGAGGCGGGCGACACGATTATCGACGGTGGCAACAGCTTCTATAAGGACGACATTCGCCGGGCGGCCGAACTGAAGCAGCGCGGGCTTCATTACGTTGACGCCGGTACGAGCGGTGGCGTCTGGGGCGTCGAGCGCGGCTACTGTCTCATGATCGGCGCCGAAGAAGAAACCTTCAACCGCCTCGAGCCGATTTTCAAGACTCTCGCGCCAGGCATTGGCACCATCGAACGTACACCAGGCCGTGAGAAGGTCCCAGGTACCGCCGAACAAGGTTATTTGCGGACCGGTCCTCCCGGCTCGGGTCATTTCGTCAAGATGGTTCACAACGGAATAGAATACGGACTCATGCAAGCCTATGGCGAAGGGTTCGATGTGCTCGTGCACAAGAATTCCAAGGATCTGCCGGCGGATGAACGATTTGATTTGAACATCTCCGACATAGCCGAACTTTGGCGGCGCGGCAGCGTGGTTGGCTCATGGCTGCTCGATTTGACGGCAATGGCACTGGTCGAGAATCCCGATTTGTCTAACTACAACGGCTATGTGGAAGACTCAGGTGAAGGCCGATGGACCATCAACGCGGCGATCGAAGAAGCAGTGCCGGTAGAAGTGCTGGCCTCCGCGTTGTTCACCCGCTTCCGCTCTCGTCGCGAACACACTTTCACTGAAAAGGTATTGTCTGCAATGCGGTTCAAATTTGGCGGCCACATCGAACTCAAAACCGGAAATTAAGGCAATTCCAATTCTGGGCCAGAAGAAGTGATCTTCACTTTCATCTCATGAGTGTTGACAATCTCCCGGCCCAGAAATGAGATTTCCACTAATTCTCCGTGCTGCGTGGCTTCCCGCTGATATTGATCGAAAACGAAGTTTCCGAGCGAGTAATAAATGAGCCCGTTGTGGTAATCCTCGCTTGGCTGAACAACATGCGGGTGATGACCGATCACCAGTTTCGCCCCGGCATCAATCGCCGCGTGGGCGAACGCAATTTGCGATGCTGAGGGCTTCGGCTGATATTCAGTTCCATTGTGCATCGAGACAATCACCACATCGCAACGCTTCTTCAATTCATTCACATCTCGCACCATTTCCGCCGGGTCGAGCATCGCAATTCTGGGATCAATATCTTTCCAGTTGCCGTTCTTTTGATCGAAAGTGTAGCCCAGAAAACCGAAGCGCACGCCATTGCGCGCAAACACCACGCCTTCGTGCGCGGCCCTCTCCGTCTCCGCGCTGCCCACCGGCCGGATGCCATGCGAACGCAGCCATTTCACAGTGAACTCTACGCCGTGGGGGCCGCAATCGCGAGCATGGTTATTGGCTGTCGAAGCAATATTGACACCCGCCAGTTGCAAGCCTTCAATCATTTCCGGAGCAGCGTGGAACACCAACCCGCCATCGTGATAAGGCCCTTCGTCGGAAAACGGTGATTCTAGATTAACGAAAGTGACATCCGCCGCTTTCAGCATCGGCGCAAGCTTGCGGAACGGCATAGCGGAATCGTGCTTACCGAGAATTTCACGCCGCACTGCGCGCGAGAACATCACATCGCCGGCAAAGATGAGCCGGTTGTAGAAACCGTACACTTGCGGGTCGACCGTGACCTTGGCTGGGAACAACGACGGCAATTCCCGCATTTTCGGCCGAAGACAGGTCGAGAGGCTGCAAGCGATGAAGGCGGTTAAGAAAAGACCAAATCTCACTAGAGCTTAGCGGCGGCAGGACGATCGAGAAACCAGACTGCTTTCTCATCCCTGCTTGCTATCTGACAAGGATACCGAAAGTAGTCTTCTGGCTCTTTCAAAACCTCCCGCACTGCATTGGCTTTTTCGTCGCCTGAAACCTGCAACACTGTATTCTTCGCCGCCAACAGTACGCCTGGCAGAAGTGTCACGCGATCCATTTTCATCTTCTCCACCCACACGTGCGCAGCGATTCCGGTGCGATCCGCAATCAACGGCTCCCCCGGAAACAGACTAGCCGTATGAGCATCCGGCCCCATACCGCGATGCAACACATCGAATGCCGGCAATTGGCCCTCACCCGACATGAAGAATGATTTAATTTCGGCGATGTAGCGTGCTGCGCCTTGTTCCGGCGGCAACTCGCCGTAGATGCGATGGATGTTCAGCAGCGGAATCTTCGCCGCTTGAAACAAATTGTCGTCCGCCAGTTTGAAGTTACTCTGCGAATCGGTGGGCGGCACGCAACGCTCGTCCACCCAAAAAATATGAGTCCTCGACCAGTCAAACGACTCGCGAGCCAGTGCTGCGAAAAGCAACTTGGGAGTGCTGCCGCCCGAGATCGCCAGCGTGGCCAGTTTCGACGCCGTCAAAGCGGCCGTAAGGGTGTCCACAATAAAGCGCGAGCAATCGCTGGCGGCAATTTCCGCCGTATCTGCAATGCGGATTTGAGCGCTCATCCGAGCAACTCACGTGCCCGGTCGAGAGCTATGTTGAAAGCCGCATCATACCCCGCCACCGCCAGTTCTTCCATCATCAGCGCCGTTACGTTCGGATGTCCGAAGCTATATTTTCGTTCACGCCCGGCGGTGCTCCACAAAGTGACGCATTCGGCACTGGTACGTTCAAACTCGATGGATTCGTCATCTGAACGAAAACTGACTCGCTGAATTCCGGGCCCATATCCGGAAGCGCGTCGAAAGGTCACTTTCGCCTTACAAGGCCCGGAGAGCCACCCCGCCAAATACAAAGCTTGCATGGGTGGATTTTCTTCCGAATGCTCGATTTCTAAAAAATCAAAACTCGCAAATTTATTTTGCCGGGTCGAATCGTCGAAGAGGTGAGCCAGCGGTTCACGCCACGCAGTCAGCCTGGTCCACTCCAGGTCAGCGGCGAGTTTGCCTTCTCCGCGCCACTTCGTTAACAAGGCGATGCCGTCGCGCCCGGCCATTCCGTTGGTGTCCACGATTACTTTGGTTGCGAGTTTGGCAATCGCTTCGAGCCCCGCCTGATCGGAGGAGGAGGCATCTCGTTTGAGGGCGCCCTCATGGCGGCACCAGAAAATAACCGGCAAATCGGCGGCGGTCAGACCCGCCAACGTTGGCGCAGCGTTTTGCCAGTTTCCAGGCTTTGCAATGATTTCAATCTGCTCGCAGCAAATCTGTTGCGCTTTGCCAAAAGGCTTCCAGCATTGCGCCAGCACGCGCGCCTGCAAATCGTTTTCAGCGTCTGGCGAGACAGCCAGCACGATGCCCCGCGCTGGATGCTCGTGCATCAGTTCGGAAATAGTTTGCGAGGCGGCAAAGCCCGCATCCGGCTCGTCCGTCGCCACAATCAACGTCATGGCGCACGCCCGCAGAACGGTCGGCTTGCCCTGATGTTTCTCTTCTTCGCCGAGCGAAGTCCACAATTTGCCCAGGCCCTTCAATATCTGCTCAGGCTGAGCCGGAAAAATTATGGCGCTGCTCACGGCACCCTCCAGACATGTCCCTGGCGCGCTAACATTTCATCCGAAGCTTTCGGCCCCCAAGTGCCGGCTGGGTAATTCGGGAAATCAAATTTCGTATTGCCCCACACATCCAAAATCGGCTGGACAATCTGCCAACTCGCATCCACCATGTCCTGCCGTGTGTACAGAGTGGCGTCACCCGCCATGGCATCTACCAGCAAGGTTTCGTAGGCCGTCGGCGTACGTTCGCCGAAACTCGAACCGTAGTTGAAGTCCATTGAAACGGGCCGCACTCGCATGCCGCTACCGGGGCTTTTGGAAAGAAAGCGCAGCGAAATTCCTTCTTCCGGCTGAATACGCAACACCAATAAATTCGGTCGAGCTTCACGCAAGCCGCCTTTTGTTTCCTGCGAGAACAATCCAAGCGGTGGCGCACTGAACTGGATGGCAATGTCGGTCACGCGTTTCGGCAATCGTTTGCCCGTGCGAATGTAGAACGGCACATCAGCCCAGCGCCAATTGTCGATAAAGAATGTGACTGCCGCATAGGTATCGGTCTGCGCGTTTGGATCGACACTTTTTTCTTGCCGGAAGCCTGGCAGATCTTGGCCGCCGACATTTGCCGGTCCATACTGGCCGGACACCGCGTACTTCGCCACGTCGTCAGGCTTGACTACTCGCACGGCACGCAGCAATTTGGCGCGTTCGTCGCGCACATTGGCCGCGTCAAAAACCGTGGGCGGTTCCATAGCAATCGTCGCCATCACTTGACTCAAATGATTTTGAATCATGTCGCGCAAAGCGCCGGCTTCCTGGTAATACCCACCCCGACCTTCAACGCCAATCGATTCAGCGGCAGTAATCTGCACGTTATCTACATAGCGGCGGTTCCACAACGGCTCAAAAATGCCGTTGCCGAAACGAAAGGCCAGTATGTTTTGGACCGTTTCTTTACCAAGGTAATGATCGATGCGGTAGACATCCGATTCATCCAGCACCTTGTGAATCTCGTCGTTCAGTTTGCGGGCGCTGGCTAAATCGTGACCAAATGGTTTTTCAATAATGACGCGCCGCCACCCGTTGCCCTTTTGCAAATTGTGGGCACCCAGTTTGTTAATCGCTTCGGCGTAGTAGCTGGGCTGAGTCGAAAGATAAAAAAGAACGTTGCCGGCCGTCTGATGCGATTTCTCGACCTCATCCAGCTTGGTCTTAAGCCGTTCGTAAGACTCTTCTTCGTTTAAATCGCCCGCCACGTAAAATAGGCATTGGGCGAAAGATTTCCAGATGTCTTCATCAAACGGAGCATCTTCCAGGAACTTGGAAACTGATTCTTTCATGCGTTCGCGAAACAGTTCGTCCGACATGGGAGTACGCGAACTACCGATCACGGCGAAATTTTGTGAAATGCGGCGTTCGTAAAATAGTCGATAGAGGGAAGGCAGAAGCTTGCGCTTAGACAGATCTCCACTTGCTCCGAAGATCACGATGGCGCAGGGTGGCACCCGCCTCGCAAAGCGCAGCGGATCCTGTAACGGATTCACCTCTGGTATAGGTTGAACAAGTACGCTCATAGCCTCTTTGATAATAAGGCTTATTATTCCAAAGCAAGTCAAGTTATTCATGACAAATTCAAGAAAAAAAGCGCTAGCTGTTCTCAGCGACCTCATGTTTACCGTAAAAATACAAGAAGCGGCCAAGCGGGCGGGCCTGGACGTAATTTTTGTAAAGTCGCGGGAGGATGCCTTAAAGCAGGCCAGGCTTGATCCGGCGGTGATGATCATCGACCTGAACGGCACAGGCGTTGACGCGGTCGAACTGATTAGTACCCTCAAGGGCGACCCGGAGACGAGCCAGATTGACTTGATCGGTTACGTGTCTCATGTGCAGGCCGATCTCAAGCAGGCAGCCCAGGAGAAAGGCTGCGACACGGTTATCGCCCGGTCGGCCTTTTCGCAAGATCTTCCAACGATTCTGAAGCGTTATGCGGGTCCCGTGCAAGGGGTAGCATAGAAGCATGTCCTTATCACGACGGAATTTCGTTATGCTGGCGGCCGGCTCTGCCGCCACGTTGCTGGCCCAAGATGCGCCGTTGAAGCGCGTCGACGCCAAGTACGTTTGTTTTGTCACAAAGCACAGCTTCAGCAAGGAACAGCTACCAGTGGAAGTCGATGGCAAGACTTACTACGGCTGCTGTGACATGTGCAAAACCAAGCTGAAAGAAGACCCGGCGCAACGCTGCGACATCGATCCGGTGAGCGGAAAGAAAGTGGACAAAGCGACCGCGGTTATCGCGGCCGACAGCAAGGGAAATGTTTACTTCTTCGAAAACGAAGAGAACATGAAGAAATACGGCAGCAAGTAACTCGATTATCAGTGCGCAGCCGCCCAGGCCAGACCGTCCGTCCCCTTGCCTGCATCGATCAATGAGACGCTCCAATCTTCAAGATTGATGGCGGCAACTTTATGGCTGGAATCGCACGACACATAGGCTACTTTGTCGTCGGGGCGGACGAGAACTTCTTGCGGTGCCTTGGGAACGTCGATGCTGCGCACGACTTTCAAAGTTTGCAGATCCACCACCGAGACCTTGTTTACCGTTGGTACGGCGACGATGAGCCAACGGCCATCGCTCGTGGGCGCAGTGCCATAGCCTAGCCCGGGAAGTTCGACCCAGTCCTTGACTGTATGGTGATGGGCGTCGATGACGGCGAGTTGCGGTTTGGTTTGATCGGAAGTGAAGACCCATTTGTCATCCGGCGAGATAGAAATGCGCTGAGTGGTCTTTGAAATAGGAATGATTTTCACAACTTTTTTCGCGTGCAGGTCGAGAACGGAAACGGTACCGGGACCGACGTTGGCGGTATAACCCCAGCGGCCATCTTTCGAGATGGCGAGCATGTGCGATTCTTCTTGGCCGGTGGGAACAGTGTCGATCACCTTGAGCGTTTTGGGGTCAATCACGCTGACGGTCTTGTCGAGTTCGGTGGTGACGTAGAGCATGCCTGTTTTCGGATTGAAGATAGGGCAATGGGGGCGGACGCCGTGTCCGAAGTCGAGGTTGCCCACGACTTTCTGAGAAGCGATATCGATGACCACCAAGTGCTGGCCGTCCGTGCCGGGTTTGCCAACGCCGCTGTTGCCATAGATGGGCACGTAGGCTAGTTTGCCGTCGGGCGAGGCAATGACCTCATGACCGGTAGTACCGCCTTCGGGCACCTCAGCCAGTTGCTTGCCGGCGCCGGGGTCAATGATGCCGAGCGATTGATCGCCTTTATTAGCGGTGAGAAGAAAACCGGTTGTGGAACCACCGGCGGATGCAGAGGGGCTGTTTGAGGCAGACATAGCGAGCAAGAGGGGAACACAACAGAGTGAGGTTTTTCGCATGGAGATTTTTCCGTTCAAAGTGCCGCAACTAGAATATCGAATCTAAAATACCGAAAGCTGAATCGCATGCGCGTCGGACTAAGGGCGCGGCCCGGCTACACTAAATCATTATTGGAATCGTTAGAGATTGGAACTCTTAATTGGGGCGCAAATCATGAAACCGCACACTTTTATATGTACTCGGCTCGGACTGAAAGCTCTCATGGCTATGTTGCTGATGGCATCATGCGCCGCTGCACAAAGCTATGACGATCCGCCGAGTCGCGTAGCTCGGTTGAGTTACATGCAGGGATACGTTTCCTTTTCACCGGAAGGTACAGGTGATTGGGTCGATGCTTTTTTGAACCGCCCCCTCACAACTGGAGATGCCTTGTGGACCGACCGCCAGTCGCGGGCGGCTTTGCATATCGGCTCCGCCTCAATCCACCTTTCGGAGGATACCGGCATTTCTTTCTTGAATCTGAATGACGATACGGTACAGATTCAACTCACTGCCGGCACTTTGCGCCTGCGCGTGAAGCGCTTGGGCGATTACGAGAATTTTGAAATCGACACCCCAAATCTCGCTTTCACAATCCTGCGCCCCGGCATATACAAAATTAACGTCAGTGAGGATGGCTATACAACCATCGTCGAAGACCGGCACGGCGAGGGAGAGGTCACGGGTGGGGGATTCGCCTATAACCTCCATAACGGGGATGTCGGCAGATTTACGGGAACTGATCGGTTGAGCGCCGAGATGGACACATTTGACGCTTACTACGAGGATGACTTTGATCGCTGGAGCGAACAGCGCGACCATCACGAAGACATTTCCATCTCCGCCCGCTTTGTTTCCGATGATGCCATCGGTTACGACGACTTGGACGACAACGGTGGATGGCGCCCCGTCTCGGAATATGGCATGGTGTGGTTCCCTCACACTTCAGTGATCGGATGGGCGCCTTATCATTACGGGCATTGGGCGTACGTTGCGCCTTGGGGCTATACCTGGATGGATGACGCAGCTTGGGGTTTCGCTCCTTTCCACTATGGGCGCTGGGTTTCTGTCGACGGAACGTGGGGGTGGATTCCTTGTCCACCGCGTCCCGCCGTCCAAAACCCCACTTACATTCGCCCCGTCTACGCGCCGGCGCTTGTCGCCTGGATTGGTGGCCCGCATTTTGGCGTTAGCGTAGACGTTTCTGTTGGTTGGTTTCCTCTCGGTCCGCGTGAAGTATTCGTGCCGTCTTATCCTGTCAGTCGGAACTATGTCACTAATGTGAACGTGTCAAACACGACCGTGAACACGACGGTGGTTAACAATTACTACACCAATGTAATCGTCAATAAGACAGTGAATGTTACCAACGTGACTTACATCAACCAAAGAGTGCCTGGCGCGGTAATGGCCACCTCCCAGCAAGCATTTGCGTCCGGGCAGCCGGTAGCGCGCAACATGGCACATTTCGATAACCGCGAAGTCGCGTCGGCACCCGTAGTCGCCATGACCCCGCCAGCCGTCCCACAACGCCAAGCCGCCACCGGAGGACGTCCGGCCGCAACCTTTAAACCACCTGCAGCGGTGCAGGCTCGCGCCGTTGTTGCCAAGACAGCGCCGCCACCGCCGCCTCCATCGTTTACCCAGCGGCAAGCGGCCATCCAGTCGAACGACGGCCGCCCGCTTTCTGTAGCGCAAGTTAAGCAAATTGCGCCTGTCCGAATACAAATGGCATCTGCACCGCAGATTAAAGTGGCACCGCCAGCAGTGAAGGCGGTGGCTCGACCTGCTGATCCGAATCACCCCATCATCCCTCGATCCGCGCCAACTGCAGTCGTCAACAGTGGCAACCGGCCCGCCGTACAGCCAGCCGCTGTGATCGCAACTCCGGTGGTTCGTTCCGCGGCAGCTCCGCCTCCTCCTGCGCCCCACCCTCCTGCACCTCAGCCCGCAGCGGCCGTCAACAAACCACCGCAGCCGCCTCCGCCCACCAGCCACCCGGCGAATGAGCAGTTGGAACAGCAACATCAACAACAGCTTATGGATCTGCATAAGCAACAGGATTTGGAGCGCCAACAAATCGAACAGCAACAGAAGAAAGAGAGCGCCCTGTTACAACAACAGAAGGCCGACTCTGTCAGGCAACAACAGATCTTGCAACAGCATCAGCAGCAGTTGCAGCAATTACAGCAGAAGCACGCGCAGGAACAGCAACAACTGCAAGCAAAACAGGAAGAAGAACACCACCAACAAGAAAGGAAGCAGCCGCCACCCAAAGAGAAAAAAGAGCCGAACTAGCGGCTAGTCTTCTTCCGGGTCCGTTCATAACGCAGCGCGACCGATCCATTCGAGTAAGACTTGCATTCTGTCAACTTGAACTCACGCTGCGGAAACTTGCCCGGAAAAGCAGGGATGCCATCGCCCAGCAGTATGGGACCGACCCCGATGAAGAGTTCGTCGACCAGATCCTCTTGCAGGAAACTGCGGGCCAATTCGCCCCCACCTCCCAGATAGATGTCTTTCCCAGGGCGGCGTTTTAGCTTTCTCACAAAGGTTGTCAGCGATCCACTCACCACTTCGAATCCCGCCCGTTTGCCTGGCTTCCATCGTCGCGAAATTACGTAGTTGGTCATGCCGGGCGTGTCGGTTATCTCGCCACTCTTGCGCATTTTCGCCACCGCCGCGGCAGTCTTCCGGCCCATGATGGTGACATCGATTTTGGCGAAGAAGTCCGCCATTACTTTTTCACCTTCTTTGTCGATGAGCAGAAAATCGAGAGCGCCGTTCCGCCGCGCAATATAGCCGTCGATGCTGATTCCGAATCCCAGAATGACTTTTCGCACCATGCCGTGATTGTAGACAGGCGTTCGGTCACCGTCAATCGCGGTTAGAGGGTGCTCAGAAAGTTGACCAAATCCTGCATGTTCTGCGCCGAAAGCCCAAGGCCAAAACGTTTGTTATAGAAATTCACAACGTCCTGCAACGAAGCCGCCGAGCCATCGTGAAAATAAGGAGCACGCCCCGCCAAGCCACGCAACTGCGCTGATTTCACCTTTCCAATATCGGCACACTTGCCCGTGATCAGAGCCAAACCCGGATCGCGCGTCCACAGTGCACTGCCATTGAACGGCGTCGATTTTCCGTTGGTGCAAACCAGCAGAAAATTAGGGAGATCGGGCGCGGGCAAACCAAACTCAGGACCGCTGGTTCCTTCTTCGAGTTGAGCTTGCGGATGCACGTCATTGCCAGCGTTGGTATTAGCGTGGCAAGTGGCGCATGTTCCGGGAAGGTTACCACCCACCAAATCGTTAATGCCCGCTACACCAGAGATGACGAACGGTCTGCCGTTGAAAAGGGCCTCACCCCGCGCAACCGATGCCCGCTGCGCCTCATAAGGAGCGTAAGAAGGAAGATTGGCCCAATTGGCGTAGAGTGAAAACGTATTGGGAGCAGCCGCGATCCCGGCCGCACCATTGGCGAGCGTGCCCGGGCCGCCAGCGGAAGTTCCGTCCGTTAAGCTACCCGATTGATTGTTGAATGCCTGCGCGGTATAGATGTTGTTTTCGAAATCGACAATCTGTTGAATGATCGTCGCATTGGGAAGAGTGGCCGCTTGCGCATGCGTCAGCAGAGCGTCCATCGCCTGGTGCTGCAAAGTAGGTTCGCGGCCGTCATACATGATATTGCCGGATTCCGGCAATCCTGTGTAAGGATCTGTTGGCAGTACTTGTCCGGGCGCGGTGACGCCTTTGCCAACGGTGGTGACGTACTTCAGATTCGCTGCCATTAAGGAACGCCGATACACCGATACAGTTGGGGTTTTGCTTGCTAGCCCGTAATTTGTATTCAGTTCGCAGTGTGTTGGATCCCAAACGCCCGCAATATAGAACTCGGGCGTAATGCCCTTCGGCGGCCACGGCAATCCAATGCGTATAAGGGCGCGATTCAATAGGAGCGAATGCGGATTATTCGGATCGTTGATCGCGTAAACCTTAGACGACGTCACGGCATCCGGACAGTTCGCGCCATCGACTGGTAGAAACAGAGGGTCTTTCCCCTGGGATTGCGTATACCGCTGTTGTACGGTAGAAACCGAAATACTCATCGAGTTGGCTGGCTGATGGCAGGTGGCGCAAGTTCGGCCGTTCGTTCCCAGTGGCTGGAAGAAAGGGCTAAACGCGCCAATCGTGAGCCCATTGATGTTCAGAGTTTGGCCAAAGCCCGTGGCGTTAGGATCGTTTTCAAAGGGCAGAAGAAATGGATTAAAGGTTGTGGCCGAAGTGGAGCCCGGCAGTTGAGCGAACAATGTCTCTGTAGAGAGATGCAACGCCCCTACCAAGAATAGAATGCCTGAACCAGCCGCCTTTGAGCAGCGAATTGATATATTCAAAAAACTTTCCTCCGTACCGAAATGGCGCTTTACCGCGACGATAATTTTATTAAGTTAGCAAGAAAAACACGTCAGGGAAATACCAGACAAACCTCCAGTACCTCGTAACGGCACGTAAGTCCGGCCTCAGGTAACGCGCTTCAATTAGTCGGCTGGCTTTACTCGAATAATTGCCATCATGCCGCCATCTTCGTGTCCGAGGATATGGCAGTGATAGACAAAATCCCCGACTGTGGGGCCGCGGAAATCCATCCGTAGCTTCACGCTTGGATAAGGACCCCTACCCGACCAAAAAAGAACCTGCACCGTATCCAGAAACTGTGGATTAGCCAGATCCACCCCATTGCTGCTCAGTAGCAGGAAGTGAATCTGATGAATGTGGAACTCGTGATTCTCAAGCGTGCGGTTCTGCACAATCCAGTCTTCCACCGCACCCTGCTTGGTAACGATGGCCGGCGGATTGTTGGGGTCGAATAGCGCAGGCTTTTGACCCTCAACGGTTATATAGAAGTTAGTAGGGCTGTTGGGGTCCGATGGATCGGATAGGACTTCTGAAAAATAGAGGGTTCGCGTGGCTGTGGGCTTACATTGGCCGAGGCCGGCAAATCGAGCCGCCGTCGGATTCGCGGAAACGCGCGGCATTACCGGCGAATTTGGAGCGGTGGCGCTTGTCTCCACGGCAATCAAGGGCCGGGCCGGATCATTATCACCGTCCGGTCCGGTGTTGATATTTCTGGTTTGCAGCAACGCGCTGTGAACGTGAACGGAAGGCGAAGTGACAATGAATTCCGCTCGGGCCGCCGGCGCCAACAAGATATGATTCATCACCATACTGCTTCCCCGCATGGTGCCGTCCTGAGAGTTGGCAGGCACGCCATCGAGTCCAACGACCTCCAACGGCTGCGCCACGCCGTCGTACTTGAGTTCGACATCCAGAATCGTATCGGCGGACGCGTTAAGCACGCGCCAAAGCTGACGCTCATTTGGCGGCGTTTTCAGTTTGGCGGGCGTAAAGGCGGGATAAGGAACCGGCACGTAATTCACCGAAATATCCCAAGAAGGAATGGCTCCGCCCGGCGGCGGATTGCCCGGCACCAAATTGTCGCGGATCACAAACACATGCTCGGGCAAACCTGCAACTGCGGCATTCACATTCTCGAGCCCGTCGACGATAATTGCGCCAGATGCGCCGCCTAAAACCGCGGGTTCCGCGATACCGTGAATGTGTGGGTGGTACCAGTACAATCCCGGCGGTTCGTCGCTGGGAAAATGCATGTCGTAGTCGAATGTCTCACCCGCGTTGATGATCGTCTTGATCACCTCATCCTGGTGGCAAACTGGCGGCATATTTGTTCCGTGAGCGTGCAAATTGACAGATAGCGAATCCATCATCATCGCGCCACAGGCTTCCGACGCATTTCCCATAACCGCCATAACAGGCATGGATTGCTTAGATTGCGCCGTCCCGTTGGGTGTCAGATCGTTTTTCAGGTGGATCACCAGATGGTCGCCCGGATGCAAATGGAGTGTGGGAGATTGGACCCCGTCTTGGTTCATGAAGCAATATAAGGTGTTGCCAGAACTGTCGATTCTCGTCTGATAACTGAAGGAAACTTCGAGCTTGCCGTTCTTGCTGTACAAGTTTTCCGGTTCTTGCAGCAAACTACCGACGTCGAAGCGAGGGCATGGCGTAGATGTCGCGGCCTTGCAGAAAACAGGGGTGAGCAATAGGGAAACGAGCAGCCCGAACGCAGAAAATTTCATAACAACCTTTGGCGAAACTAGACGGCCAAGTTAGCCGCTCAACGTGATAGCGGTCCTTAACCGCACATTCGTTTAATGACAATAGCTGGGTTGAACACGATCTGCCTACAGCAACAGACCCAGTGCCAATCACTTTTAGCGGATGTCCAGAAGTTTAGCGATTAACGCTAGGAAGGGCAATTCAAAATCAAATCAACGGTACTCAGTACCATGGAGCCTTGACTCGCGTCAGCCGGTGACGTTCAGGTGCCGTTCAACACAGATATATTGCTGCAGGCTGCTAAAGTCTTATCAACGACCGAATTGGTCTTATATCCTAACCCTACCGTCTTATGCATTCAAAAGCGCTCCGATTTTTTTGTCTTACCATGCTCTTACCCGGTTTCCTGCTTTCCAGCGTAGGAGGCCGCATTTCCGGCACCGTCCGCGACTCTTCCGGTGCGGTACTTGTAAACGCCCAAGTGACCGCCACCAACCAAGCCACGGGTTACTTGCGCAAAGTGAAGACTGGGATGGACGGCAGTTATTCGTTTCCTGTGATGCCGGCTGGCCGCTACACCGTTGAAATCGGCTTTCCTCATTTCGCCTCTTATCGGCGCACCGATATTGCGGTTGACGCCAATAGTTCGCTGGTCATCGACGCGTCGCTCGAATCTGCCCGCGAGAAGCAGACGATCAACGTAACCGATAGCGCGGTTCACGTAGAAACCGCCAGCACGCAACTCGGCGAAGTGATTTCGGGAAGTCAGATGACAGCCGTTCCTTTGAACGGGCGCAGCTTCACAGATCTGCTCTCTTTACAACCGGGCGTCGCACCCGCTACGTCTATAAGCGCGAACACCGTGCAAGATGTAGGCGCAAGCGTCTTTTCGCCTTCTGGCGATTTGAATCCCGGTAACATCTCTATCAACGGTCAGCGCGAATTCGCCAACGCCTTCATCGTGAATGGCAGCGACGCCGAGGAAGACGTGAACATGGGCACTTCCATTGTTCCGAACCTAGACTCGATAGCCGAGTTTCGGATTCTTACTAGCAACTTCGACGCAGAATATGGCGAATTCAGCGGTGGGCAGATTAACGTGATCACCAAATCCGGCGCGAATGAAGTGCATGGCGACGCTTTTGAATTCCTTCGCAACACCGATCTGGACGCACGCAATTATTTCTCGCCCTCACGCGCGGCCTTTCACCAAAATCAATTCGGCGGCACGCTTGGTGGTCCCATTCGACGCAATCAAGTCTTTTTCTTTTCCGACTTTCAAAGCACGCTACAGCGGAAGGGGGTGGATACCGGCTCCATTCCGGTACCATCGCTGCAAGATCGCGCAGGCAACCTGGCAGACTTAGCTTCCTCGCTTGGTGGAACTGTGAGCGGTCCTTATTTCGCCAACTTACTTTCCCAAAAACTGGGCTATTCCGTTGCTGCGGGCGAGAGTTATTACACTTCAGGGTGCACAACTAACAGTCAGTGCGTTTTTCCCAACACTGTTATACCGCAGCGCGCCTGGTCTGCCCCTGCGCAGAGGCTCTTACAATACATTCCTTCGCCCAATGCGAGCGCTAATACGTTCGCCACATCTTCTTACGGCCAGAGTTTGAACGACAACAAGGGCGGCACGCGCTTGGATGCGAATACTCGCTTCGGCATGTTATCGGCGTATTACTTTCTAGATAACTACACGCTCAATAACCCGTATCCAGTGGCACAAGGCGGCGCCAGCGTGCCGGGCTTTAACGCGCAGTATCTTGGCCGCGCGCAGCTGGTCAATCTTAGTGATACTAAATCCTTCGGTCCCAACGCAGTCAACGAATTCACGCTAAGTTTCATGCGCAATCACAACATCCTGGGGAAGCCGGAGGGCGGCCTCGGTGTTAGTCTCGCTTCACAAGGTTTTGTAAATACTTCAGGCGCGGCTAGCATCGTTCCTTTGGCGCCCCAACTGGAAGGGGTAGAAAGCGTTGTGTTCAACAGCTTTTCCATGGGCGCCAACACCAATGAGCTCAAGCAGGCGAATAACACCTACCAAATCGCCGACAGCTTTTCGCGAGTCATTGGCGCACACACTCTCAAGATAGGAGGCGAGTTTCATTACGATCAGGTCAACGTCAATCCCATTGCCCAATTCAACGGCAGTTTTGTTTTCACCGGCAGTGAAACGGGCAGCGATTTTGCCGACTTTCTATTGGGCGCGCCGAGCCAGTACAACCAAAGCCAGTTGAATGCTTTTTACAGCCGAAATAAGTACATCGGCGCTTACCTGCAAGACAGTTGGCGCTTCAATCCGCATGTCACGCTGAACTATGGCATCCGCTGGGACCGCATTGAGCCTTGGTATGAGAAGTACAATCAGATCTCCACCTTCGCACCGGGCCGTCAGTCAGTCGTTTTTCCCGGCGCCCCCGCAGGCATTTTGTACCCTAGCGATCCCGGCGTTCGACGAACGATTGCGCCCCCTGGCGAAGAGTTCTCTCCGCGCCTGGGCCTTGCTTATACGCCAACCGCCAACCGCGGCGGTTTCCTGAATAAACTGCTGGGCGAGACAGGCAAGACCAGCATTCGCGCCGGTTTCGGTATGTTCTATACTGCCGTCGAAGCACTTACTGTGTCGGTAGCCGCCGCCAATGCGCCCTATGGAACCACTTACTCGAGCCCTGCGCCGCCCTTGTTCAACAATCCCTTCGTCACTGCCTCCACCGGCCAAAATTTTGGTCAACCGTTCCCTCTTGATCTTGCGCCGCTAAACGCCTCCAAAGCGAACCCGGATGCCAACATAGACTGGACACAATACACGCCGATCAGCGGCATTCCCGGATACCTCACGTCTAACAAAATTCCCTATACCGAGCAATACATGTTGTCCATCCAACGCCAAATCGGCCAGAGCACGCTGCTTAGCGCCAACTATGTTGGCAACGAAGGCCACCGCCTGCTAGTCCTAACTGCCTCGAATCCTGGCGATCCGGCGCTTTGCCTCAGCTTGAGCCAACCGGCGGCCGTTAGCCCTGGAACGGTCACCTGCGGTCCATTTGGAGAAGGGAACACCTACACAACCGCCGCCGGCCAAACCATCTACGGCACACGCACGGCACTCGGACCCAACTTTGGCAGCAACGCCAATCAAGCTACCACCGGGAATTCGAACTACAATTCTCTACAACTCAGCCTGCGCCACACCGCGGGGCGCTTGCAAATGTTCGCTTCCTACACTTACGGAAAATCGCTGGACCATTCTTCCAATATTGGCGAAGAAGTGAACCCCAGCAACGCCGCCCTCAGCTACGCTATTTCAGCCTTTGACATCAAACATAACTTTGTGCTCAGTTACGATTACACGCTTCCGGTGGATCGCCTCTTCGGCAAAGCGAATCGCTGGACAAAAGACTGGACTATCTCAGGCATCACGCATCTCAGCAGCGGATTCCCGATTACTATGATCAACAACAGCGATAATTCGCTGCTCGGCACTAATCCCAACGGCGTAAACAATTCAGGCATCGACGAACCTGCGTACACCGCCGGCCCTCTCGAAATCAATCGCAATCCTAGAAACGGCCTCGCTTACTTCAACACGGCGCTATTCAGCTTGCAGCCTCTTGGCAGTCCTGGCAATAGCCCGCGCCGGTTCATTTATGGGCCAGGCTCGGAGAATTTCGACATGGCGATTGGTAAAAAGCTGGCCTTCCGCGAAAGCAGATCTCTCCTGTTCCGCATAGAAGCCTTCAACGTTTTCAATCACGCTCAGTTCTTCGGTCCGTTGTCGGTGAATGGCACGGTCGGCAGTTCATCGTTCGGAGATGTGGTGAGCGCAGCGGCACCGCGCCTGTTGCAAGTCGCCCTTAAGTTTATTTTTTAGCGCAGGGATTGCCGAGCTGTCGCTTTCTTGGAAATGATCATTCGTCTGGCTGGGCCGGAGAAGACGCAAGATATTGCTACCAAGATCAGGGGCTCAAGTTCCAGCAAAGGCCCAACACTGACCGATTTGTTTCAGCTCGATTAAAATTATCTATAAGTATTTCTGCTGTATCGCGTGATACACTCAGCGAAGTCTAACGAAAGTCTTCTTTAGACTTAGTACTCCCGCCTACGTCCGGCGTCCGCGACCTATGGTTTTTGCCCTTGGTGAGACGGCTGTTGGGCTGATGCTTTCTCACTGGCAAAGTCAACCTCGGTCGGTTTTGACTTCTTAAAACGAATAGATCATAAGCGGTGCCTCGCGCGCCCAGGGGAGAGTATTCATTGACGCCTACGCTATATGCCCGCCAAGGGCGACCGTTTCTTGCGCGAGGATGCGCACCAGCCACATTATTTGCGATTTGCTTTCTAATAGCCGCGCCGTTGCGCGCGCAAATCAACTTGGGTCCGGTTACAGTGGGTGCCGGTTTGCAAACAAGTTTCGTTAACACGGAAACTACGGGGAGTCCGACCACTGACCAATTCGAACTGAACCACATTCGCCTCTACGTCAACGGTCCAGTCACTGAAAACATCAAGTTTATGTTCAATACCGATTACGACAGCGTCACCAACAAGATCGGCGTATTGGACGCGGTCGCGCAATTCGAATTTTCGCCACAAGTGAACGTTTGGGTGGGTCGTTTCCTCCCACCCAGTGACAGAGCGAATCTCTATGGGCCGTTTTACTCGCATGAGTGGGCCGTCTACTCAGACGGCATCCAAGACGGCTATCCTTTCGTATTCCAAGGACGCGATAACGGTGTGATGTATTGGGGTACTTTCGCCAAAAAAGTGAAGCTGTCGGCAGGCGTTTTCGACGGCGGTTCTTCGACGGGGAATCGCAAGATACTGGGTGCGGCGCGCGTCCAGATCGATTTCTGGGATCCAGAGGACGGCTACTACTTGAACGGGACTTACTATGGCGACAAGAACTTACTAGCCATTGGAGGAGCGACTCAAGTGCAAGACGGGCATACGGCCACTACGGCTGACTTCTTAATGGAGAAGAAGCTTTCCAACGCTGGCGTAGTGTCGGTCGAGAGCGAGTACTCCGACTACAACAGACTGGGCGGCTACGAGGCGTTGTACGCCAAGAGCCAAGGCGTCTATGGTTTGGGAAGCTACTTATTCCCCAAAGTAGTGAAAATGGGCAAAATTTCAGGTAAGTTTGAAGTCCTGGGTAAATACGCCAAAGCCGAATATACCCATGCCACCACCCCGAGTTTCGACCAGAAGACCACGGAAGTGAACTTCAATTACGTCATCAAACAGTTCAAAGCTCGGGTCATGAGCTTCTATAAAGATACTCGCTACAACAGAGTGGAACCTAATTTCTGGCAGGTTGGCGTGGGACTCCAGATCCAGATGTAAGACATTGTTCTTCAATTTCCAAGGGGGGAATTCATCCATGAAACGTAAATCTCTTTTTATCGCCGCTAGTTTGCTGATCTCAGGAAATGTGTTCTGCCGAGTCGCGACAGCGGCGGACACGATCAAGGTGGGTGTGCTTCATTCGCTTTCCGGCACGATGGCGATTAGCGAAACAACTTTGAAAGACACCATCTTGATGATGATTGACGCACAGAACAAAAAGGGCGGAGTGCTGGGCAAGAAGTTGGAAGCGGTGGTGGTCGATCCGGCCTCCAACTGGCCGCTTTTCGCCGAAAAGGCAGCGCAGTTGCTTGAGAAAGATAAAGTAGCTGTCGTCTTCGGATGCTGGACGTCGGTGTCTAGAAAATCGGTGCTGCCGGTTTTCGAAAAGGACAACGGGTTGCTGTTCTACCCTGTGCAGTACGAGGGTGAAGAGTCTTCCAAGAACGTGATCTATACCGGTGCGGCGCCAAACCAACAGGCAATCCCGGCGGTGGACTACCTGATGAAGGACGTGGGCGTCAAGCGCTGGGTGCTGGAAGGCACTGATTATGTGTACCCGCGGACGACGAACAAAATTCTCGAAGCGTATCTAAAAGCGAAGGGCGTGAAGGCTGCGGATATTTCGATTAACTATACGCCGTTCGGCTTCTCCGACTGGCAAACTCGTGTTGCGGCGATCAAGAAGTTCGGCTCGGCCGGGAAGAAGACCGCCGTGGTTTCCACCATCAACGGCGACGCCAACGTGCCCTTCTACAAGGAACTGGGCAACCAGAAAATTTCGGCGGAAGACATTCCGGTGGTAGCGTTCTCGGTTGGCGAAGAGGAACTTTCCGGTCTCGACACCAAGCCTATCGTCGGAGAACTGGCGGCCTGGAACTACTTTGAAAGCATCAACACGCCGGCCAACAAGGCGTTCATCAATCAGTGGCACACTTTCATCAAAAACCCGAAGCGTACGACTAACGATCCGATGGAAGCGAGCTATATCGGCTTCAATCTTTGGGTGAAGGCGGTGGAGAAAATCAAAACGACTGATACGGAAAAAGTGATCGCGGCACTGCCTGGGCTTGAAACACCGAACCTTACGGGAGGCACGGCCAAGGTTTTGCCAAATCACCACATCACCAAGCCCGTCTACATCGGCGAAGTGAAAGCGGATGGTCAGTTCAACGTGGTTTGGAAATCCGCCGGCGAAGTACCGGGTGATGCGTGGTCTGACTTCCTGCCGGGCAGCAAGGACATCGAAGCCGATTGGGTGACGCTCAAGTGCGGAAACTACAATAAGGTAACCAAAACGTGTTCTGGTCAGAACTACAAATAGTGGAACAACTTGGCAAGGGCGTTCGGTGGCTATCGCTGCTGATCGCCTTTGCGAGTGTCGTAGTAAGTCGAGCACAAGCGCCGGGTGACACGAGTTTCCTGTCGACACTAGGTGAATTGCGGGAAGCGAGCTACGCCGACAAGGAAAGTATCGTCGAGCGGCTAGGGCGAACCGGTCATCCGAGTGTGCGCGCGGTTCTCACGGCGCTGCTCGAAGACCGGCTTTATTTTAGAAATAGCGATCAAAAGGTTTTCATTGTCAAGGTTGCAGACGCCGACCAGCTCAGCCTGGTAGACCCGCTCACGCTGAAAAGTGCTGGGTCTGCTGCCGCCGATGGCATGACGAAGATTGGCACAAACAACGGCCTGCGACGGGTTCTGAAAACAACGGTGGCGCATTTTGCTTTAGCAAGCCCTGACGCGTCCGTGCGGCTGGATGCAGTGCGAGACATGTTGCGATCGCTTGATGAACCGACGGTCGCAACCCTGCGCGAGCGCTTGGCAGTTGAGAAAGATCCTAGCGTAAAAAAAGAAATTGAAACGGGTTTGGCGCTTGCCGCGCTGGATGGAACCGACAGCAACGCTCGCCTGAAAGCAATCGGCACACTGCGCGACAGTGTCAGTCAGGATGTGCGAAACAGACTTGCTCTATTGCTCGACAAGTCATCCGACGGCACTTTCGCTGAAAGCGATGAAAAAGTGAGACGAGCAGCGGCGGACGCCGTTTCGCATATTGACTCGTGGCGAACCTTCTATGCGGGCATTGAGACTTTGTTTTTCGGTTTGAGCTTGGGATCGGTGCTGGTGCTGATCGCCGTTGGCCTAGCCATCACCTTTGGCGTTATGGGCGTGATCAATATGGCGCACGGTGAGTTGATGATGCTTGGCGCCTACACTACCTATGCGGTTCAGACGTTGATGCCCGGGTACATTGGAGTCTCGGTCCTAGTGGCGATTCCGGCGGCGTTTGTGGTCGCCGGGCTCATTGGCATTCTGCTGGAACGGACGATTATTCGATTCTTGTACGGGAGACCGCTGGAGACGCTGCTAGCTACGTTCGGCGTAAGTCTCATATTGCAGCAATCGGTGCGCTCGATTTTTTCGGCTCTCAACCGCGAGGTGATCACGCCCGATTGGATGAGCGGTTCGTTGCGGATTAATGATGCGCTCGCGATCACCTATAACCGTCTTTATATCGTCATCTTCACGCTGCTAGTCTTTGCTCTCATCATGCTGGTATTGAGGCGCACCCGACTCGGGTTGGACATCAGAGCTGTTTCACAAAATCGGGCGATGGCTAAAGCCATGGGTATCCGTACAGAGTGGGTGGATGCCATGACGTTCGGGCTTGGGTCAGGCATTGCCGGTGTGGCCGGCGTGGCGTTGAGTCAATTGACGAACGTCGGTCCCAATCTGGGGCAGTCGTACATAATTGATTCCTTTCTGGTGGTCGTGTTTGGCGGCGTCGGAAACCTTTGGGGTTCACTCATCGGCGGCATGTCGATGGGCATTTTCAACAAGCTGCTCGAGCCCTACGCCGGGGCTGTGCTGGCAAAGATTTTCGTGCTTGTGGCACTGATTCTTTTCATTCAGATTCGCCCGCGCGGTTTGTTCCCGCCGGCAGGGCGCGCTTCGGAGGACAAGTAGTGGCGCAGACTAAGAGAGAGTCTTTCACTCTTTGGAAACCGAGCACGGAGGATCACGGCGGCACATGGTTTCTGGGAGTCCTCGCTGCGGTAGCCATCGCGGTACCGATCCTCAATCAACTGGTGCCGGCTTCCTCGCCAGCTCACCTTTCCGTTTTCGGCATCACTCTTATTGGAAAGTATCTGTGTTATGGCATGCTGGCGCTGGCGCTGGATCTGATTTGGGGCTATTGCGGCATCTTGAGCCTCGGGCACGCGGCATTCTTTTCGCTGGGCGGCTATGCCATGGGCATGTACCTGATGCGCCAGATCGGCAGGCGCGGTGTTTACGGCGATCCCATCTTGCCCGATTTCATGGTGTTTCTGAACTATAAGTCTTTGCCTTGGTTCTGGTATGGCTTTAACCACTTTCCATTCGCGCTGTTGATGATGTTGCTGGCGCCAGGCCTGCTGGCTTTTGTTTTCGGCTGGTTCGCGTTTCGATCGCGCGTGACAGGCGTATATTTTTCAATCATCACGCAGGCACTGACTTACGCCCTGATGCTGGCATTCTTCCGTAACGACATGGGGTTTGGCGGCAATAATGGATTTACCGATTTCAAAGACATTCTTGGCTTTGACTTACATTCCGACAGAACGCACGTGGTGCTGCTGGTGCTTACCGCCGCGATGCTTGCCGGCAGTTACCTTGCCTGCCGCGCCATTGTGGAATCGAGAGCTGGCCGCGTGATGCACGCTATCCGCGATGCCGAAAGCCGGACCCGTTTTCTTGGTTATCCCGTCGAGTCATTCAAGGTGTGGATCTTTGTTTTCTCGGCGTTGGTAGCGGGCATTGCCGGCGCGCTGTATGTACCGCAAATCGGGATCATCAACCCTGGTGAATTCGCGCCCATTAATTCGATTGAAGCGGTGATTTGGGTAGCCGTGGGCGGCCGCGGAACGCTCTATGGCGCCATCGCCGGCGCAGTGCTGGTCAACTATGCGAAGACCTATTTGACCGGTGCCTTTCCTGAAGTGTGGCTTTTTGCGCTCGGTGCGCTATTCGTTCTGGTCACGCTTTTTTTGCCGCGCGGCATTATCGGACTCGTGCAGGCGCGAGGTAAAGCAAAATGAGCGTTCGCGACAAACGGCTTAGTCTGCAAGACGTAACCGTTAGTTTCGACGGCTTCAAGGCGCTCAATCAACTGACGCTGGCAGTCGAACCGGGCGAAATGCTATGCATCATTGGCCCCAACGGCGCTGGCAAAACCACCATGATGGATGTCATCACCGGTAAAACTCGGCCGGATTCGGGAACTGCAACCTTCGGCAGCGATAGCGACCTGCTGAAGTTGTCTGAGCCGGAGATCGTAGCAATGGGCATAGCACGGAAATTTCAGAAGCCGACCGTGTTCGAACGGTTAACCGTGTTTGAGAACCTGGAATTGGCCCTAGCCGGCACCCGGTCGTTTCTGAAAACACTGCGTGCCCGCATCACTGCCGCACAACAAGCGCGGATTGAGGAAGTGCTGGAAATCATCGGTCTCTCGAATCAACGCTTTTCGCTTGGCAAGATTCTTGCGCACGGCCAGAAGCAATGGCTCGAGATCGGCATGCTGTTGGTGCAAAATCCGGAACTTTTATTGGTAGACGAACCGGTGGCCGGGATGACGCCGCAGGAGATTGAGCGGACGTCTGAATTGTTACGGTCGCTGGCGGGGGAACACTCGGTCGTGGTGGTGGAGCATGACATGCATTTCGTGCGCTCGATTGCCAAGCGCGTGGTGGTGCTGCACGAAGGACATGTGATTGCCGAAGGAGATATGGACAAGGTGCAGAAAGACCCTCGCGTGATCGAAGTTTATCTGGGAGTGTGAGCGACATGCTGGGAGTGAAAGGACTGAATCAGTTCTACGGGGGCAGCCACACGTTGTGGGATGTGGATCTCGCCGTCCCAAGCGGCTCGCGCATGTGTCTCATGGGCCGCAACGGAATGGGCAAGACGACGCTGCTGAAATGCATTATGGGTTTGCAAGCGGCGAAATCGGGTGCCGTTACCTTTGAGGGAACCAATTTACTGAGATGTGCAGCCGAGCAAAGGGCGCGCCTGGGGATCGGTTATGTGCCGCAGGGCCGTGAAATTTTTTCGCACTTGACTGTGGAAGAGAATTTGCGCGTGGGCCTGGGTATACGCAAGAATGGTGTGCGCAGTGTGCCCGATCGAATTTATGAGTTATTTCCGGTTCTGAAGAAGATGCTCAAGCGGCGCGGCGGCGATCTTTCGGGCGGCCAGCAGCAGCAACTCGCTATAGGACGCGCGCTAGTACTGGAGCCGAAGCTGCTGATTCTGGATGAACCGACGGAGGGGATTCAGCCGAATATTGTGCATGAGATTGGCGATATTCTTCTAAGGTTGAACCAGGACGAAGGGTTGACAGTGCTGCTGGTAGAGCAGAAGCTGCCTTTTGCGCGGCGAGTGGCAAGTGAGTTTTGCATTTTGGATAAAGGGCGGCGCGTCGCTGCCGGGGCGATTGGGGATCTGACAGACGAAGTAGTGCAAGCGCATTTGAGTGTGTGAGGTTTATTTTCCGAAATCCGCGCACTCACCAGCCTTGGCGGTTCCGCAAATTCTTTATATGCGCCACGTGGTGCAGCGAGTGCCAGGCGTACAGGCCAAGCGTCCAATCGAGACGCCTTTCTCCAAGTTCGGGATGGCGAAAGGTGCGTGCGAAATCGGCCTCGGAAAGAGACTTCAACAAGAGCACAAATCGCCCATGCAGACCTTCCAGCAAAGACAAAGAAGGGGCCAACGGCGCAGTGCGCGCATCGTTCAACTCCGCCCACTTTCCCTCTTCATATGGTTTGATGAGCGGCGAGTCTTCCGTGAGGGCTAAGCGAAAACGAGTGTAGCTGTTCAAATGGCTGTCAGGTAAGTGATGCACCACTTGTCGTACGGTCCAGCCACCGGGGCGATAAGGCGTATCCAACTGGGAGTCGTTAAGTCCGCCAACAGCGTTCTTTAGATTTCTCGGCAGATTCGCCATTTCTTCGATCCAAGCGCCGCGCTGAGCTGGTGAAATGAATGCAGGCGCTTCGTAGCGTCCCACGGGATATTGCAGATCTCGTTCAACAATACTAGCCATGTTCGTACGATTTTAGCTGAGCAGGAAAATTTTTTGCAATTCCCGGAAAAACGCGCCCCTGCCCAGTTATACGATCACCTAGCATGCGAGACGGCAGGTCACAGAAGGGTTTCACCCAACCCCAAGTGCAACTCCCCAAGGAAGCCCTTTTGTGACCCTCGCTAAAGCTGGGAGCGTAATATTCTCAAAGACTCAACGCATAATATGGAACAAGGGCGCCTTCTGACATTTCCAGCGGTACCTTGGAAGATCGAGTCGGTGGAAAACGGTGATAGCAGCCGCCTCTTGTTAGATCTATATGATCGAGAACAAACGTCCCTAAAGCGCTATGTGGCAATGCTGGGCATCGATCCGGAAACTGCGCGCGACATTGTGCAAGAGAGTTTCTTGAAACTGCACGAGCACCTGTTGGCAGGCGGCGATCAAGGTAACCTGCGAGCGTGGCTCTACCGCGTTGTACATAACGACACGCGCAATAGGCAAACCTCATTCGGCGCGCGAAACACCGGGCGGATTGACGATTTGACGCCAGCGGCGACTCCAGTGGCGCCTAATCAATCGGTCGAGGAATCTTTGCTGGCAGAGGAACGAGAGCATCGGCTCAGGCGGGCGATGGAAAAATTAAGCGAAGCGCAACGGGCTTGCTTGGTTTTGCGCACGCAGGGTTTGAAATACCGGGAGATTGCGGAAGCATTAGGCCTTTCTGTATCAACCGTAGGTGAGAACGTTCAGCGAGGCTTGGAAAGGCTGAGGGACCTGGTATGAAGTGTGAGCGTTTGAATTGGGATTTGTTAGTTAGAGCCGTCGACCACGAACTTTCGCCGAGTGAAGCGCAGTGGGTGCCGGCGCATATAGCCGATTGTGCGGACTGCCGCCGTGAGTGCCGGGTGATCGAGAGCGTTTCACTTCTGTTAGTCGCCACGGTGAGTGCCACGCCTGTGCAGTATGATTCGAAAGATCGCCCAAAGTTGGTAGCGCTCAGCAAGCGTGGACCCCAAGGCCCGGATAGAGTGATGCGCCGGTTTGGATGGGGTATGGCTATCGCCGCAACGCTCGCGTTAGGCATTATGGTCGCTCCTAAGCAGAGAAGCCCGATACCCGAAGGAGCACAAGTCCAACAGGCAGCAGCAACGGCGTCTAACGCGATTGAAGTAGATGGCGAAACGTTTGTCGCGCTGCCTTATTCAAATCCCGATCTACCCTCGAGCGCTCCGCGCATTGTACAAATGCAGGTTCCGGCATCCTCGTTAGCCGATGTCGGCATTGCGCTGGAGCCGATCGCAAATGGAGTTTTCAACCAGGACCGAACGGTGCTGGCCGATGTCTTGCTGGGAGCCGACGGGCAACCGTTGGGCGTTCATGTCGTGAGCTGGGAATAGCAATGTTGATTTTTGGAGTTGCGCCGAGGAGAGAGAAGCAGATGAAAATGACAAGAGTTGTTTCTATATCGTTATTGGCTTGCGCGTCAATCTTAGCGCAAGGACCACCGCCGCCGGGCGGAGGGTTTGGACGAAGAATGGAAGGACCTCCCGGGGCAGGCTTTGGCATGCATGGCGGGAAGGTAGTGACAGGTGCTCCCTATTCTGCTGATGTGAGCTTTACTCGAACCCAAACGCTTCTCGACGGAAACGTGATTCAACACACCATGTCGGGCAAGGTCGCGCGCGATGCCGAGGGACGAACCTATTCGCTTGAGACCTCCACTGGCGGCCCGTTGGGTCAGACCGGACCTGTGACACGGATCTCGATTTTCGATCCAGTGGCGGGCTACGCCTATGAATTGAATCCGACGACAAAAACGGCAGTGCGACGCGCAATACGGCAGCCGAAAGGCAACTGGAAGGGTCCGGGTTCTAATGCAGCGCGGCCCGCTGACCCAAACGCAGTGAAAACCGACATGGGTACACAAGTTGTGAATAACGTAAACGCCCAAGGGACGTCAACGACGCGAACCATTCCGGCCGGCACGATGGGTAACGAAAAGCCAATCGTGTCGACATCCGAAACCTGGTATTCAGCCGACCTGCAGACTGTGGTGGCGGCTAAGTTCACGGATCCGCGTTCCGGACAGTCCAGCTTCGCGTTAACCAATATACAGAAGACTGCAGATCCTTCGCTATTCCAAGTTCCTGCGGGCTATACGATCACCGATGCGCCGAAAGGACCTCGTGGACAGTTCGAACGTGGGGGTCCGCCACCGCCGCCGCAAGAAGATTAGTTTGAAGTTTTCTTGAAAAGCCCTTCGGTCTTGGCCGAAGGGCTTTTTTATTTGTGGGTCGGAAATTCCCGCACCCAGCGCAGATATTGAAATAAGGACAAGCGCTCTTTCCACATAAAGCGGAAGAACGCAGCACGGTCAAGAGATTCGGCGGGAATACCAGCGTATGTTTCTATGCGCCAAAGCAGATATGGCGATCGCCAGGGACGCAATCGGTACCCCCGCGTGCTGTTCCATAAGAAGCGCAGCATTGAGCTTAAGAACCGCCGGTTGCCGATTTACCACGTTCAGGAGTTGCGTAGTAGCCGGAACGTGTGCGCACTGTTGGCTTCCCCGGCGCATCGACCGTCACTTTGATTTGCCGGTAACTGCCATCCAACTCCTGAATTGCGGGCGTATACGCGATGGTATATTGGTTGCGAATATCCTGCGCGATTTCCATCGCCAGCGCCTGCACTTCCGATACGTCTTTCGGATAAAAAGCCAACCCGCCGGTGGTGCTGGTCAGCTCGTTCAAGGCCCGACGCGCTTTCGCCCCTTCATGCTTTTCTTCCTCAGTGAACAGCCCTATCGCATACACGAGCGTCTCGCTTTGATTCGAGCGCGCAACCACTTTCTCCAAGGAAGTGGTACTCGCGTTATCGTTGCCATCGGTGATGATCAACAGGACCTTCTTGTCCTTCTTCGCCTTTTCCTTCATGTAGTCCAAAGAAGCGCTAATGGCATCGCGCATGGCGGTTCCGCCACGTGAGTCGATCTTGGCAATGCCTTGCTCCATTTTGTGAATATCGCTCGTGAAGGGCACGTCCAGATACCATTCGTCATTGAAGTTCACCACAAAAACTTCGTCTTGCGGATTCGACGCGCGCACCAACGCTAGTGCGGCTGCTTCCACGCGGGCGCGTTTGGTTTGCATGCTGCCGCTATCGTCGATGATGATGCCAAGCGAAACCGGGACATCTTCGCGGCGAAAGACTTTTACCTGTTGCGGTTGACCGTTTTCAAAAACCTTGAAAGCACTCTGGTTGAGATTGGTAAGCAGCTTGCCATGCTTGTCGGCAACACTCGCGTGCAAAACCACCAACTTAGTGTCGGATTTGAACTGGGCGTAAACAGCACCTGCGGCAAAAATGATGAGCAGCAGAACGCCGCTTTTATTGAGTCGGCGCATAGTAGCCGAGACGGAAATATGCTTTAAGAGGAGGTAATCCACGAGGTTGATTTAGTTTAACTTGAACCTTCCGATATTTGCCGTCGCGTTCACGGTTCTTGGGAGTGTAGCCCAAGATATACTCGTTGCGCAACTCTACTCCGATTTTAGCCGCAATGTCCGGGAGTTCAGCAATATTGTCTACCGCGTACTCACGCCCGCCGGTTTGTTCAGCCAATTCATTCAACAGGCTCGGTCCGGCGGCTTCCTCAGGCGTGCGGGAGCGCCCACTCATCGATTCGAAAATGCCGATGCCGAAGATCTGAACGTCTGCTTCGCGCACTGCATTTTTGATCTCGCTTTCCGTGTAACGGCTGGCATTATCGCCGCCGTCGGAAATGATCAGCAGCGCTTTACGCGGATTGTGCGCCTTCTTCATCTCATGCATAGCCAGATAAACGCCATCCAATAGTGCAGTTCGGCCTTTGGATTGGGTGAATGTCAGCGTGCTCTGAATTTTGTCGGTGTCGGTGGTAAACGGAACAACCAATTCGGGACGATCATTGAACTGCACCAGAAAGAACTCGTCGGAAGGATTGGCAGTTTTGAAAAATTCCGCTGCCGCCTGCCGCGACTTCTGTAATTTAGCCCCCATACTGCCGCTCGTATCGAAAACTAAACCAATAGAAATCGGCGCGTCCTCGCTCGAAAATTCCAAGATTTGCTGTTCGATCTTGTCTTCGAAAAGCCGGAAGTGTTCTTTGTCCAGGCCGGTGACGAAACGATTGAGCGGGTCTGTCACAGTCACATTGATTAACACAAGAGTGCGGTCTACGCGCAAGTCAACGGATCGACGAGGCGTTGAGGCAGTGGCTACGGCGTTAGGAGGCGCTGCTTTGCCGGGCAACTCCGAGCTATTAGAGTCATTAACAGCTTGGCCGAGCAACTTTGCGGGACCGGCCAGACACAGTGAAAGGACAGCGCAAAGGCTACTATGCCAGACGCTACGAAGAACAGTGCAGGACAAGAGGCGCGTCCGCATATGGATATGTTTCTGAATCGATGATAGCATCGGGCTGACGACACGTTAGATGCAACACCAGCCCCAATTCATCAAACAGTTTTAGCCGTCTTCAACGCTGGATGCGAGCCGAGCCGCCCTGCGCTAGCGATTTCACTTGATCCAGCGTAGCCATGGTGGTGTCACCAGGGAAAGTGGTAAGCAAAGCCCCGTGCGCCCAACCCAACTTTACGGCCTCGTCTTCAGACTGTCCAGTTAGTAACCCGTAGATAAAGCCTGCGGCGAAACCATCACCACCGCCGACGCGGTCGTAAACGTCAAGTTCCATGGTGGGCGCCTGATGAGTGACGCCGTTGATCCAGGCCACAGCACTCCAACTATGCCGATTGGTGGAATGCACTTCGCGCAAAGTGGTCGCCACAATTTTGACTTGCGGATGCTTCTTGCGCACGTTATCCATCATGCCAAAGAAAGCGCTGGGGTCGAGTTTCGATTTCGCCGCAACTTCTGGACCGGGAATACCGAGGCCCATTTGCAAATCTTCCTCGTTGCCGACCAGTACGTCCACGTTCTTCACGATGCGGTCGATGACTGCTACCGCTTTATCGTGACCGCCGACCACGTTCCACAACTTTGCCCGATAGTTCAGGTCAAATGAGGTGATCGCACCGGCGGCCTTGGCAGCCTGCATACCTTCGATCACGACTTCGGCAGTTGTCGCTGAAAGCGCCGCGAAAATGCCACCGCTGTGGAACCAACGAATGCCACCGGCGAAGATCGTCTTCCAATCGAAATCGCCCGGCTTGAGCAACCCAGCCGCCTCGTTCGCGCGGTTATAAAAAACAACGGGAGCGCGTACGCCTTGGCCACGGTCGCTATAAACGATGGCGATATTCGGGCCCGCGACACCGTCGTGTTTGAATTGCTTGAAGAATCCTTGCACCCCCATGGCGCGCACACGCTCGGCCACCAAATCGCCAAGCGGATAATCCACCATCGCGCTGGCAACTCCAGTTTTCAAACGGAAGCAATCCGACAGATTGGCAGCCACGTTAAATTCGCCGCCGCTGACATGGATAAGGCATTCCGTGGCCTTACGAAAAGGGATGATGCCAGGATCGAAGCGGCAGACCAAGCCGCCAATCGACATAAAATCCAGCGCGCCATCCTTGCGGATATCAAAACCGTAACTCATGCGTTGTAGGTCCCCGAAGAGACACGGCCACCGCGGCCGGTCCAGTTAGTGTGGAAAAATTTGCCGCGCGGTTGATCCACGCGCTCATAAGTATGCGCACCGAAGAAATCCCGCTGCGCCTGCAGAAGATTGGCTGGCAGACGTTCTGTGCGGTAGCCGTCGTAGAACGCCAGCGCAGTGGAAAAGGCTGGGGTGGGTACGCCATTTTCGATCGCTGCGGCGACCGCTTTGCGCCATGATTCCTGATAGTTATTCAAAACACCGGCAAAAAAATCGTCCACCAACAGATTGTTCAGTTTCGGATTCTTGTCATAGGCTTCTTTAATCTTGCCGAGGAAGCGGCTGCGGATGATGCATCCACCACGCCACATCAAAGCAATGCCGCCCATGTTCAGGTGCCAGTTGTTTTCTTTTCCGGCTTCGCGCAGCAGCATGTAGCCTTGCCCGTAAGAGATCATCTTGGAACAGTAAAGCGCGCGGCGGACGTCTTCAATAAAAGCCTTGCGGTCCGCAACTTTGCTGGCGGCGCCGGGCCCTTTGAGGATTTTGGAGGCAGCGACACGCTCGTCCTTGATGGCGGAAAGGCAGCGCGCAAAGACGGCTTCGCCAATCAGCGTGACCGGCATGCCAAGATCGAGGGCGCTGATCCCCGTCCACTTGCCGGTACCTTTTTGGCCCGCAGTGTCGAGGATCTTGTCCACCATCGGCTTGCCGTCTTCATCTTTCTTAGTAAAGATTTCGGCGGTGATTTCAATGAGGAAGCTGTCGAGTTCGCCTTTATTCCAATCGGCGAAAACCGCACCCAACTCTTCCGCGCTCAAGCCGAGACCCTGTTCGAGCACCTGATAGGCTTCACAGATCAACTGCATGTCACCGTACTCGATGCCGTTGTGGACCATTTTGACGTAGTGGCCCGCGCCGTCCTCGCCAACCCAATCGCAGCAAGGCGTTCCATCTTCCACCTTGGCGGAAATGCTTTGGAAAATTTCTTTCACGTGCGGCCAAGCTTCCGGATTGCCTCCCGGCATGATAGACGGACCATGGCGTGCGCCTTCCTCACCACCCGAAACGCCAGTGCCCACAAAGAGAATGCCTTTTTCCGCCAGGCTCTTAGTGCGGCGATTTGTGTCCGTGAACAAAGAATTACCGCCGTCGATAATAATGTCGCCTTTGCTGAGTAGCGGCAACACGTGGTCAATCATCTGATCGACCGTGTCGCCGGCTTTCACCATGAACATGACTCGTCGTGGCGATTTCAGCGCGCCTACAAATTCTTCTATGGAATGGGAGCCCACCACTTGGGTACCCTTTGCCTCATTTGCCAGAAAGTCGTCGACTTTCGAAACAGTCCGATTGAAGACCGCCACTTTAAAGCCGTGGTCATTCATGTTTAAAACCAGGTTTTGGCCCATCACCGCCAAACCGATCAATCCGATATCACAGGTGCCGTTTTGCATAGATCGAAATCTTGAATATCGATGATATCGTGAGTCGAGTTTGGAAAGTGGACCACTAAGTCCGCGCCATAGTCTCTTTTAATTTGAGATACCCACCGCGGCTTACGGGAACTTTTGTGCCGTCGGTCAAAATGGCGATCCGCGCGTCTTTGGTGTAAGCCTCAATCTTACTGATGCGCACCAGGTTAACAATGAACGAACGATGGACGCGCACGAACTGTTTGGGATCGAGCGACTCTTCCAAACTCGAAATTGTCTGTTGCTTGAGAAACGATTTACCTGCACTGTGAAAGGCCAGATAATCGCCTTGCGCTTCCACAGAATCGATCTGAGCTACGGGTAAAATGTGAACCTTCGGCCCATCTTTGATCACGATGCGTTCGGCGTAACGTCCCGGCGGCAGCGCAGCATTTCGCAACTCAGCGGCTGCCATTCGCGCGGAAGGTAATGCCAGTTTTTGTCGCACGCGCTCGAGTGCGGTCTGAAAGCGGGTTTGATCGAACGGTTTCAGCAAGTAATCAACAGCAGCGGCGTCAAACGCTTTCGTCGCATATTGGTCATATGCCGTCACGAAAACGACAGCCAGATTGTTGTCAATAAGTTCTAACACCTCAAAGCCATCCAACTTCGGCATTTGCACATCGAGGAACAGAAGGTCTGGCTTGAGTTCGGCAATCGCTTTCACCGCAGCAAAACCGTTATCGCACTCGCCCACAATTTCGATATCGGCTTGGCTTACGAGATACTCGCGCAAAATTTGGCGGGCGAGTTCTTCGTCGTCGGCAATCAGCGCACGGATATTCATCTTCTGCCATCCTTTGTAAAAGGCACCGTCAGTTGCACGCGATAGAGGCTGTCCTTGACGTCGATATCGAGCCGGGCGGCGCTCCCATAACGAGCCTTCAAACGGTTGCGGACGTTGACCAAGCCGAAGCCGCTTCTGGTTTGCGAAGGAGCCTCCGGATCAAAGTGGTTTTCTACGGTAAACCGCAGATGACCGTCGAGTACACTTGCGCTCAGGCTCACTTCTCCGCCATCGGTCAGGCTGGCGACGCCGTGTTTAATGGCGTTTTCCACCAATGGCTGCACCAACAGCGGCGGAACCTCGCATTCTTTAGCTGCGCTGTCGAAAGCCTGCCGCACGCGCAAACGTTTGCCAAAACGAATTTGCTCTACATCCAGGTAGGTATTCGCCAACGCTAACTCTTCGCCAAACGGAATGGAGGTTCGCTCGCCCATACGCAAGCTGTTGCGCAAAAAATCTGACAGGCGAATGCACATCTCCCGCGCCTTTGCTGGATCGATAGTGGTGAGCGCGCTGATTGAATTTAGACTGTTAAACAAAAAATGCGGATTGACTTGTGCTTTGAGGGCCTTGAGTTCGGCTTCGCGAGAGAATCTCGGCGTGACGCGACGCCGCCACAGCTTGCAGCATGTAATGCAGGGCAACCGAAAGCAGATAGAACAAGAAGCACATTCCTGCAAGCACGCGCAGAGCCGGTTCAAATTGCTTCTCGATCGTGGGTCGAAAACGGCTTACGAACTGCAGGAGGAAAGGAACAACAAATAAGACTAGTGAACTGGCGAGCATCGCCGCTATCGTTTGATAGGCGAGAACCTTCCAGTGCGGCGAAGTGCTCAACGGCAAGGCTCGGCACGAATACCACGGCGAGAGACAGACCAGAGCAAGAAGTATGGTCACCGGCGCTGTGATCGCCAGAGTGAACCGTCCGTCTAAATGCGCAGCGGCTGAAATGACCAAGCCAAGAATCGCGCCCAGCGGCAACCACGCGACCACATATGCCAGCAGGGAGTTTCGATTTTGCAGCAGCGGATGCATCAGCTTGCGTCAGTCTTCAATTTCAACTGCGCTCATAAACGAAAACCCGGTGATGACCAGCACAGGTGCATCGGCCGCCACGTTCGGCGGAATTCTTTTATCTTCGTATGTACCAAGAATGCTGGCGCCTTGCAGGTGCACCCGCCAATTTTCGGGCACTCTAATTTTCGCGGCCCCAAGTATGGAGGAAACCTCTAAGAAGATGGTTTGAGCCGGCTCTGTCATACGAGCGTGCCGCAGGTCGAGTTCAATACTGCCGAGAACGCTCAATGCGCCGCCGCCGCGGTAATCGGCCGTTTCCACGCGGCGTTTTACTGAACCCATTACGGTAAAGTCGTTAAATCCCTTGGCAAACTCGCCAAAGCGGGATGCCGAAAGGCCAGTCCAAACCGGCGCGCCGGGGTCCCGTTTATCTAGCACTTTGATCAGCATCGCCATACCCAGCGCGATGAGCAGAATCGAAACCGGCCAACTACCATCGTGGCTTCGAATGTGAATGAGATCAAGATTGATCAGCAGGAAGAGTGCCCCCAGGAACGTAACCAAAGCGCCGAACAAGCGAATGGCTCGATCTGGGCCGTTGAGCATTCGGGAGACGCCGAGGACAACCACAATCACGGGCCAATAGGACCAGATATTGCGAATCGGCAGAATGCCAAGGTTCCCCAGAAACAGCAGCGTTCCTGCCAAAATCAAAAAGCCGGCAAAGAAAACGCGTGAGCCTGCGGGTCGAACGGCAAAGGGGGCTTCTTGGGGCGCGTTATTCATTTTGGCTCCGGCGGGGAGACTCGTCACAAAATAGATCCGCCAAGCCGACCAGGATGATGGCGCCCGGCCAAAGGTCTTTGACGCGATCCAGTGACACAAAACCTAAATCGGCACTGGCCAGGACGATTACGCCGGTCAGCACCAGCACTAGCGGAAGCAATAAACTCTCCCAATGACTAAGTTTCATATCGCTCAACCTCGACTCGATCCTAAAAGGTATTGAGACGGAAAGCATCCGAAAATCGGCGAACTGCGGATGTTTGCCGACAAGCAACGGGTTACACTGCACCAGATACGAAATCATATGACGAACCTGGTACTGCTTCAGTTAGCTGTTGTGGTCGCGCTGCATTGGAATACTCAGGTCTCCAGTACCACCGCGAGTTTGCGAGGATTGCGCGTTGTTTCGCCGCAAGTTGTTTGGGCCAGCGGCACAAAAGGAACGTTTCTGCGCACAACAGATGGCGGCGCGCATTGGCAAGGCGGTAGCGTGGAGGGCGCGGAGCAGCTTGATTTTCGCGATGTCGAGGCGTTCGATGCGAAGACCGCTTATTTGCTAGCCAGCGGCGAAGGCGCCCATTCACGCGTTTACAAGACCATCGATGCCGGTTTGCATTGGGAAGTGTTACTAACAAATCCCGATCCGAAGGGTTTCTTTGATGCGCTGGCGTTTTGGGATACGAAGCACGCGATTCTCCTGGGCGATCCAGTGGATGGGCATTTCGTGATCTTTACCACTGCTAATGCCGGCAAGACATGGCAGCGCCAACCGACTCCGGCTGCCTTAGAAGACGAAGGAGCATTTGCCGCGAGTGGAACCAGTTTGCTGACGCTGGGAACCAGGGAGGCATGGTTTGCAACGGGAGGACCAGGCGGTGGACGTGTTTTCAGAACTCGCAATTTCGGCCGCAGTTGGAGCGTAACCAAGACTCCCTTGGGCGGCGCTGCAACAGCTGGCATCTTTTCCCTCGCCTCTAGCGACAGGAAACACCTAGTTGCGGTGGGCGGCGATTATCAGAACCCCAAAACGACCCAGCACACCGTTGCTTTGACTCGCGATGGTGGCGAGACGTGGAACGCGGCGGCAGGTTTGGGGTACCGTTCGTGTGTGGCGTTTCTTGGGGACAACACATTCGTGGCGGTAGGCACAACCGGGTCCGATGTCTCCCGAGACGGCGGCCAAACATGGGATCACTTTTCTGACGCGAGTCTAAACGCGGTTGCCGGCAGCAATGGCGCCGTTTGGGCGGTAGGACCGAAGGGCGTGATCGTCAAATTGGTTGAGGAACATTGATTCGTCGGATTTCGTTGTTAACATTTCACGCGCCGCCAGGGTAATAGTTTAAGAGGTCTTGAGAAAATGATGCCAGAAGTTGTCATTGTCCCGACTGTTTTCGGGGTGTTCGGTTTTATCGTTTGGACGATCACCACCAACATTCGACGGGCAAAAGTTGCTCACATTATCGCCGATTTACACGGCAAAGTGCTTGAGAAGTGTTCAGCGAACCAGGAACTGATGGGTTATGTGCAGAGTGATGCCGGGCGCCGCTTTTTGGAATCGGCAGCCGATAACCAGACCAATCCCACCACTCGCATTCTCAACGCGGTGCAGGCCGGCACGATTCTGTCGTTGCTAGGGGTCGCCTCCATTATCATCAGCAATTTCCACCACGACGTTTTGAACCAGGAATTTTTCCTCACCCTTGGTTGGCTCGTGCTTGCGCTCGGTTTGGGCTTTCTGATTTCGGCAGCTGTCTCCTGGGGCCTCTGCAAATCTTGGGGCCTGCTGAATCGTGTCGATGCCAAGAATTTTTCCGCCTAAGGGTTCATGCCTTTCTTCAGCATCGCCGCAGTTGTGCCCAAGGCAAACGCCGAATCCGCGGTTCGGATGGATGAAGAGACTTTTCATTTCTTCTACCAGCGAACCGCAATGCCTCTGCGCCGCTACCTTATTCGCATGCTGAATGACCCCGCAAGTGCGGACGATATTCTGCAGGAGAGCTATCTGCGCATGCTCAAAGGGAAACTGCCAGACCCCGCCAGCGACGAGCATCTGAAGAACTATCTGTTCCGCATCGCCACAAATCTGATTCGCGACCACAAAGCGCGCCGCCGTGACGCTGCACTGCCAGATAACGCCGTTAGCAGCAACTGCAAGTTGTCCGATGGCGATGTAACACGCCTGTTAGAAGGCTTGAAACCCTCGCAACGTGAACTGCTTTGGCTCGCATATGTCGAACACTTTAGCCATAGCGAAATCGCCCGCATGCTCAGTTTGAAGCCCCAAAGCATTCGGCCCATGTTATCGCGGGCCCGCCATGCTTTGGCCGAAGCTCTACGTCGTGGGGGATTTGGAGAAGCAAAATGAAACCGGAATGCTGTAAATTCGAAGAGTCCGTAAGCGCCGCTTTGGCTAGTGGTGAATGGAGCGAGGAACTAAGCCAGCATGTGGCAGTTTGCGACCAATGCGCTGATCTGCATTTGGTAGCGCACTTTCTGGCAAGTGCCTTGCCGCCCACGGAAGAAGCGCAACCCCTCCCCGCAGCCGGTTTACTTTGGTGGCGCGCACAACTGACCTTACGGCAGGAGCAAAGGATGCGCGCCGTGGCGAGCATCGGGGTGATGCAGAAACTATCCGTGGCGGCCGGTGTGATTGCTACAGTCGTGGCCGAAGGCCTTTGGAAACCAGTGGACTTCGGCATATTGCTGATCGGTGTGGGGTTATTAGTTGCAACGTTCGCCGTACTGTACAGCTGGGCTCGTGGGAGGATTTAAAGACGAGACAGGCATGAAAGTTATTTTGTTCGGCGCCACCGGTATGGTGGGACAGGGAGTGCTTCGCGAATGTTTAGTAAGCAACGAAGTGAGCAACGTAGTTACCGTGGGCCGCACCATTACCGGACAGCAAGATCCAAAGCTGCAAGAGATCGCACAAAAGGATTTGCTGGATCTTTCAGGCGTGGAAGATCAATTGAGCGGCTGCGACGCGTGCTTCTATTGCCTGGGCATCTCATCCGTAGGAATGAACGAGCAAGACTACACGCGTATTACGTATGACTTGACTATGGCCATTGCGCGCACGCTTTTGAAGGTTAATCCAAACATTATCTTTGTTTACGTATCCGGCACAGGCACCGACAGTTCCGAAAAAAGTCGGACTATGTGGGCGAGGGTCAAGGGCCGCACCGAAAACGAGTTGCTTCGTCTGGGGTTCAAAGCCGCCTACATGTTTCGTCCCGGCTACATTCAGCCACTCGACGGCATTAAGACGAAGACTCGTTTGTACGCGCTGATTTACGCCGTCCTGGGACCGTTTTATCCGGTGCTGCACTGGATCGCACCTAACTACGTAACGACTACACAGCAGGTGGGGCGGGCCATGATTTATGTAGCTTTGCACGGTGCGCCTAAGACGCATCTTGAAAATCGAGATATCAACGCGCTCTGCTAAGCGTCGCCATTGCCCAAAATCGATTTAACATCCAAGGCGCCGTTGTGCCGAATCCCATTCACGAAAAGACCAGGTGTGCCATACACGCCATTCGCCACCCCGCGCCGAAAGTCTTCGCGCACGCACTCTTCAAACGTTCGATCTTTCAATGCCTTGCGAAACTGATCCATATCGAGCTCTAATAGCTCGGCGTGGCTGAACAGTTGTTTCTCGGACATTTCTTCCTGATGTTGAAATAGCAATGCGTGCATTTCCCAAAACTTTCCCTGCGCGCCCGCAGCTTCTGCCGCTTCCGCCGCTAATTGAGCAAACGGATGCGAACCCGAGAGTGGGTAATGCCGGTAAACAATTCGTACATCGTCGACGAGCTTTTCATGAATCTCTTGAATCGTCACAAAGAGCGTTCCGCAAGGTGGACACTGGTAGTCGCCATATTCGACCAATGTCAGGCGAGCTGTGGCAGACCCTTGCACATGATCATCGTCCTGGATAGGCAACAGAAGTTCAGATAGCTGCTGGGCGTCGCCGGTCTCGAGAATCACCTCATTGGGCGGTGTTGACATAGTTCTCCGTGTTTTCCAAGATGGCTTCCGTCGGGAAACCTAATTCGTGCCAAGCTTCAAACCCACCCGCCAAGGGGCGTACTCTTAATAACCCGGCTTGCTTTAGTTGCAGCGCCACACGGGCGCTCGTGGCCTCGTTTGGTCAAGTACAGTAGAGAATAATCTCCTGCTCGCGCGGAATTTCATTCGAGCGAGAGCGTATATCTTCCGGCCGCAAAACCAACGCGTTAGGAATTTTGATGCCGATGCGTTCCACTTCGGAAGGATGACGCAAATCGACGATCGTAAGAGGGTTTCCGGCTGCCAGCATGTCGCGCACTTCCTCGGGGGTAATGCGGTTAATCCGCAGGTTGCGCAGAAAACGCCAGCGCTGGAAAAATTTGTAGGCGAGATAGCCGCTGAGTAACGTCAGTATCACCAATCCCGCGCGACCGCCGTAAAGCCCAAGCAGAACAATAATCTTGTCTACCTGCTTGTGGAACAACCAGCCCAACCCAAGGTAAGCGCCACCCCACAATACGCAGCCTGCTGCGTCGGCGAGAACGAACCACCCAAACGGCATGCCGCTGATGCCAGCGAGGGTAACGGAAACCAGAGTCATGCCGGGGACAAATTTGGCGAACAAAAGAGCGTTCGAGCCGCGAGAAGAAAATAAACCTTCCGTCTTGCGGACGCATGTATCGGGTTCTAAAGAAAGCTTGCAAAGCAGACTGAGAACGGAGCGGCCGCGGTGCTTGCCGATCTCGTACCACAGAATATCGCCCAGTACAGACGGCACGAGGACAAGGAGCATCGAGAGGAAGAAGGAGTAATGATGATCGCCCGTCTGCGCGCCCATCAAAAGAAACATGGGGTCGACAGGAATCGGTACGCCTATGCTCACTACCAGGACATACACAAACAGTAGTAAATATCCGTGGTTCAGGAGTAGATTGTGAAATGAAAACAAAAAGAAAGCCCGTTATTTCAGTCTAGGACAAGGTCAATCTGTTGGAGGCTGGGACGGCGAGAAAAGATTCGGCGGAATTCGGAAATGAGATCTGAAGCGTCGCCCAATTTACCGGGCCCAGTTATTTTTTCCGAAGGTTCCGAGAAGTCGCGACAGTTTAATCTTAGGAGAATTCCTATTGACGCCACTAGTTCGAGTTCGAGGCTGAGGAATGCCAGAGGCAACTCAAAACGGTACGTCGTCGTCCGAAATACCCGTCGGCCCGGCATCATCATCACCTGCCGACATACCACCACCACCGCCTGGCGGGCGCACGCTACGAGAAGCAACGCCGCCTCCGCCAAAACCCGCACTCGCCCCTTCGCCCTCACCACGCCCGCCTAACAGTAAAACTTCATCCGCAACGACTTCCGTCGCGTAAACCTTCTTGCCATCTTTATCGTCATAGCTACGAGTCTGAAGCCGGCCTTCAACGTAAATCTGCTTCCCTTTCAGGAGGTAATTGGCGAGGTTCTCCGCACGCCAAAGTACAACATTGGTGTAATTAACTTCTTCCTTCCACTCGTCCGATTGTTTGTCTTTCCAGCGACGATTGGTGGCAACCGAAAACCGTGTCGCCGCCACGCCGCTTGGTGTAAATTTAGTCTCGGCATCGCGCGTGCAATGCCCAATCAGAATTACTTTATTAACGCTGCGGGACGCCATATTCAATCGAACTGTAGCATAGGCCTTCCGAAGCGGCCAACAAACTGTGAAACGAACCTGTAGCTCAAGCCACTAATTTAGCGGGACCTTAGTACTAGGAAGTTTCCAATGTGGTCCAAACAAATTTTTTTGTATCTAATCAGCGAGATTACGGCATAATGGTGAAACCAGCCGCTCTTCCGTACGTATACGTTTGGCGGCCACTCGAGGAAAAAATGGCATCGCGGTTGCTTGGATCGTGTGCGCCCCATATTTTAACTTTGCATTCCCGTCGCTTGGCGGTTGTGCAAAGTGTGCTCATCGGCGTAGTTCTCGCGCTGCTGCCCCAAACTGCGTCATCGCAAATGTTGTTGAAGCCTTCCCAGCCCGGCGAGGCGCTCAACTTACTCCCCTCGGATATGGCCGTTCTGGAAGCAGGTGAAGTCCGGCAAGACGTCCCTTGTACCGTTACTGATCGGAAACCGGAACTAGGTTTCGATCTTCGCTTTCACGGGGGATTCGATGTCTCAATTCCGCTCAGAGAACTGGCCGGCAACGGCGAAACACTCACCGTTGTTTTCCGAGTATATCCGCGCAACTCACCGCTTCGCGCCGCTTACTTCGTCCAACATTTCAACGTGCCTTCTATCGAAGACGACGCTAAAGGTGACGCTTTGCTGCAGGGCGGCATCGATTTCGGCGAGGGCAACTATCATGTCGATTGGCTGATGCGCGATCGCGCCGAACATCTGTGCTCGACGGCCTGGGATGCCGACGCCGAACTGCCGGCAAAAGACAAACCCATGCCGTTGTTCATCACCGCCGATCAAGTCACCGAATCTATTCCGCAACCTTTTACCAACGACGCCGGGCGAGCTGAGGCGAAACCGACTGAAGACAATCTGACTGTGAAGTTGCTCGTGAATTTCGCGCCGCAAGAAGCCAATTCCGCAGCCTTGCAACGTACCGACACAGACGCCTTAGTGAGTATATTGAAAACAATTCAACGGGACCCGCGTGTCGCTCACCTGTCGCTGGTCGCCTTTAATATCGACGAAGGTCGAATCGTATATCGCCAGGAAATGGCGTCCAACATAGATTTCCCATCGTTAGGTAAAGCGCTGCAAACCATGAAACTCGGCACCGTAAATTTGCAGCACTTGGAGAAGCACAGCGATTCCGATTTTCTGGAGAGTTTGATTACAACCGAAGTCGGGGCATCCACCCATCCCGACGCAGTCATTTTCGCCGGTCCGAAAACCATGCTTAGCGCCGATGTACCCCAAGACAGTCTGCGACGCATCGGAGATATTGATTGCCCCGTTTTTTACATGAACTATGCGCTAAATCCTCAGGCAGTGCCGTGGAAGGATTCCATCAGCCATGCCATTCGGACCTTCAAGGGGACAGAATACACCATTTCGCGTCCGCGCGATCTCTGGTTCTCCACCTCGGAAATGGTGAGCCGGATTGTGCGTCACAAGCGCGAACGGGCCATGGCTACCGCAGTCAGTGGCGGCGCACATTAAACTTCCTTAACGCGTATAGTTTCAGGTACACTATAAGCACTAGGAAGGTTTCTATGCCACTTCGCTTTGCCGGTCTTCTCGCCGTTTTAGTCGCAGGCTTCGCTTCCGCATCGCAAGCTCAAATTTTGATCGCCTTTGGTCAGCATTCCTCGCTGGGTGATTATCGCAACAATCTTGCGCCCTATGTTGGTTCACCCGAACATGCGGTGGACAAAATGCTAGAAGTCGCCAACCTCAAACCAGGCGAAACGCTTTACGATTTGGGTTGTGGCGACGGTCGGATTCTCATTGCAGCCGCTTCCAAATATAAAGCTAAAGGAGTCGGCATCGAAATCTCCGATCATCTTGCACGCACGGCAGCCGAAAGGGTCAAAAAGGCTGGTTTGCAGAGCGATGTGAAAATCATCCACGGCGATTTTATGAAGACCGACCTGAGCGGCGCCAACGTCGTCACGCTCTATTTGGCCACCGCCGCCAACGACACGCTGCGCCCTAATCTCGAGCGGTATCTCAAGCCGATGACAAGGGTCGTATCATATGACTATCCAATCCCGGGATGGAAGCCTATTGAAACGTCCGAAACTGAAGGCCGCACCAGCGCTGTTCACACCATTTACCTTTATCAAGTTCCTGCCTCCATTATCAAAAAGTAGGCGCGCTTGAGCCCATCCTGCGATGTGCTGGGGATCGGCTTAAACGCAACCGATACGCTGCTGCTGGTTAAGGAATTTCCGCCTTATGCGGGCAAAGTTGCTTTTGACCGTGAGATGCTAAGCCCCGGCGGCCAAGTCGCCACCGCGGTAGTCTCCTGTGCGCGCCTCGGTTTGCGTGCGAAGTATGTCGGCACAATCGGCGATGACCTGCGAGGCGATATTCAGCGCCAGAGTCTGGAAGGCACCGGCGTCGATACGACTTCTCTAATCGTTCGCAAAGACTGTCCGAATCAGACCGCCTATATTGTCATTGACGAACGTAACGGCGAGCGCACCGTTCTTTGGCAGCGCGCCGATTGCTTGAAACTCAAGCCGGAAGAGATCAAAGCTGAAGATATCGCCTCAGCACGAATGCTGCATATCGACGGCTATGATATCGACGCTGCTGCTTACGCGGCGAAAGTTGCGCGCGCGAACCATGTGCCCGTGTCGATTGACGTCGATACTTTGTACCCGGGCTTCGAATCCGTCTTAAAGTATGTAGACTACCTGGTCGCTGGCTCCGGTTGGCCGGCCAAATGGACCAAAGAGCAGGACCCATTCAAGGCTTTGAGCAAGATTCAAGTCGAGCATGGCACAAAACTGGCCGCCATGACGCTGGGCGATCTTGGTTCCCTCGCCCTCTATCAAGGCCGCTGGTATTACTCACCCGCCTTTGAGGTCGAGTGCGCCGATACGACAGGAGCAGGCGACGTCTATCACGGTGCATTCTGCTATGCGATCCTGGCAGGGATGCCGATGGAAAAAGCCCTGGAATTCTCCAACGCAGCCGCCGCTATTAACTGCACAGCCATCGGCGCCCGCGGCCACATTCCTGAGCTTTCAGAAGTAGAGGGACTGATCGCGCAGGGCAAGACGGGCGAAGTGCGCCGTCTCGAAGACGCTGAGGTGGCTGGACGCGTACGTGCCCAAACGGGTAGAACGCAGGGCAGTAAGAAATGATCCCTCTTCGTGCACTGCTCCGCCGTAACAATCCCGCCACCATGACGGTGTTGGTCATTGCGCTGAACGTGCTCGTTTTTCTATGGCAGTTCACTTTACCTCCCTATCGGGAGAACGTTTTCGTGCTGCACTACGCCATGGTTCCCGATCATCTGCGCCTCACCAGTCTGGTCACTTCAATGTTCCTGCACGCTGGTTGGGTCCATCTGATCGGTAACATGTGGTTCCTGTGGGTTTTCGGCTCGCACATCGAAGACGTGATGGGCGGCCCGCGCTTTTTGCTGTTCTATCTGACGTGTGGAGTGACATCCGCCGTAGTCCAACTGGCCATGACCCTTCACAGTCCCGTTCCTACGCTCGGTGCGAGCGGCGCGATCGCCGGGGTGATGGGCGCGTTCTTAGTTCTCTATCCGCGCGTCCGTGTAACGACCTTGATCTTTATCGTTTTCTTCGTCACCACCGTCGAAATCCCCGCAGCTTTCATGCTCATCTATTGGTTTGTCATTCAACTGGTGAGCGGTCTGTTTTCTTCCGGTGCATTCAGCGATTCGGGCGGTACGGCTTGGTTTGCACACGTGGGCGGCTTCCTGGCCGGACTGTTCCTCATACGACTTTTTCCCAATACCCGACGCTATTTCTACTGATTCATGCGCGATCCTAACGAACCGTTTGAAAATCTCCGCCCATTGGATGTGCTCGCCATCGCCGCACACCCCGACGATGTGGAACAAACCTGCGGCGGCACGCTGGCGCGCATGGCGGAGATGGGCTATCGGGCCGGGGTGCTTGATCTAACGGCTGGTGATATGGGTAGCCGCGGAACGCCCGATTTGCGTATCGAGGAGTCGCAAAAAGCGGCCCACCACTTACTGCTCATTTGGCGACAGAATCTGCGTTGGCCCGATGCACGCCTGGAAAACACCATTACTGCGCGCATGACGCTGGCTGGCGTCATCCGCCGCATTCGTCCGCGCACGGTCATTCTGCCCTACTGGACTGGCCGTCATCCCGATCACTATAAGGCCTCCGAAATTGGCTATGAGTCCTGTTTCCTGGCGGGCCTGAAAAAGCTTGAGGAAGACGTAACGCCGCACCGCCCATTCAAGATCCTCTACGCATCTCAGTATGCCAACGTGACGCCGTCGTTCGTCGTCGATATTTCGCGGCAGTTCGACCGCCGCATGGCGTCCCTATTCAGTTACCAATCGCAGTACGGCGAAACTGCAGCGGCCTCCGATCTCTTTCCCTCGCAGAAGGAAGTGGAAGAACGCCTGGCTGCCGTCGCGCGTTTCTATGGCAATTTGATTGGCGTCAAGTACGGCGAAGCTTTCGTCGTCAAAGAATGCCAGCAGGTGGATGACATTGTTACCATGCCAGTGAAGAGCATCTAGATGAAGAACATTGCCTTGATACTGCTGTTCAGCTTGCCTGGTCTGCTACCGGCCGAAGCCACTCCAAAGCGCTTAAATAGCGCCGCCGGTGTGTTGGGAGAAATCATGTCCACGCCCGATAAAGGCATCCCGCTGGACTTGATGCGCCACGCCGAATGTGTTGTTGTTATTCCCGGTGTAAAGCAAGGCGCATTCGGCGTTGGCGCCAAATATGGCAAAGGCTTCTTCTCCTGCCGCAAAGGAGCCGACTGGTCCGCACCCGGTTCCATTCGCATCGAAGGCGGTAGCGTGGGCTTTCAAATTGGGGCCAACGAAACGGATGTCGTTCTGTTGGTTCTGAATCGGCGTGGCGCCGAACGGCTCCTGAGCACTCAGTTCACCGTCGGCGGCGAGGCGGAAGCAGCGGCAGGGCCGGTCGGTCGATCGTCAACCGCCCAGACCGATGCCAGTATGCGCGCAGAAATCCTTTCCTGGTCTCGCTCGCGAGGCGCCTTTGCAGGCGTATCATTACAAGGCGCAACGCTCCGCCAAGATGAGAACGACAATGCCGATATCTATGGCCGGAAACTGACCAACAAGGAAGTGATTAACGGTCCCACCGCTTGGCCCAACGAAGGGAGCGAGTTACACGCTGTGCTGAGGAAGTATGCTTCGCTTGCTTCGCAACACCGGGCACGCAGGCGACGCGTCAGCAGTTCACGGAGCAGCTAGCTTTTTCATTTCATCTTTGAACAAACCATTGCCGGGAAATTCATGTGCAAGTTCGGTGATCAGCCTTTCGGCGGCAGGCCGGTTCTTGTCACGCACAGCGGCGATGGCCAGCAAGATCTTGGCATATGGTTTAAAGTAATGGCCTTCGGCGGCTACAATCTTGAGTTTCTCAATTCCCGCTTCCTTGTCGGTTTGCGCACCAGTTAGTCTGAGAAACATACGCACCGGCGCGCCCCTTTGGCTCAGCAAATAGTTCTCGACGCCCGCCGACAGATAGCCGTCTTTAAGAGATGGGTCCTTCGCAATCAAGGCTTCCGCGTGACTGCGGGCATCCTTGATTTCACTCAACGCCTGCCAATTCTCTTTTTCAATCATCGCCAGATAATCCGCTCGCAAGGCCGTACACACCACGGAAGCAAACATAGCCCGTTCCGGCGTTTTGCCGTCTTTCAGTAGTTCAGCCGAAAGGTCCCGGCTCCGGCTAAGCGATTTTTCGAATAACGCTTTGATCGCCGGATCAGCCTTCAGCTTAGGCGCGCCAAAGAAACTCTTGTCTTCAGCGAAAAACTCAGAGCGCAGAACTTTCAACCTTTCAAACTCGGAGAAAAGATATGCCGCCGCGTCGGACGCCGGCCCAAACGGGTCCGTAGGATTTTGCAGTTCGAACTCCCCGAAATCTTTGTGAGCTGAGTCGAAGTCGAGGTTGTACATGGCCCGATAGCCCTGATCCAACTGGCTATTATCGGTTATAACCGGCGTGGCGGCCCCAGGCGAGAAGAAACCGATGAATGCGAAGACTGCTAAAACCATCTTCTTCCAGTTTAGGGGATGTATGAGACTAGAATGTGAAGGAATCTATCAATGCTCCGTTTTCTGCTGATCGCCCTGTTTGCTGTAAGCACCTTTGCCGCGCAGCCGTTCAAAATTGCCGTCATCGGCCTCACGCATGGCCATGTAGCCGGCTTCTTTAATAACGCCCTAAAGCGCGACGATATTCAGATCGTCGGCATCGCTGAACCTGACCGGCAATTGTTCGACAAGTATGCCAAGATTCATCATCTAAGTGCTGATCTGTACTATTCCTCAACCGCAGAAATGCTGGCCCACACCTCGCCCCAGGGCGTCGTCGGGTACACCAGCACCTACGAACATCTAGCTGCCGTCGAGGCTTGCGCCAAAGCGCACGTCGACATCATGATGGAGAAACCGCTTGCCGTTAGCTATCGCGACGCGCTGGAAATGGCGGAGTTGGCGCGCGTTGGCAAAATCCACGTGCTCGTGAACTACGAAACCACCTGGTATGCCAGCAACGCACTGGCGCGCGACATGGTGGATAAAGGCGAACTGGGAGACATCCGTAAGGTTGTCGTTCACGATGGTCATCAAGGCCCACAGGAAATCCACGTCCCGCCAGAATTCTTCCACTGGCTGACCGATCCGAAACTCAACGGAGCCGGGGCGCTCTTCGACTTTGGATGCTACGGCGCAGACCTCATGACTTGGCTGATGCACGGGCAGGTACCCAACACCGTGACGGCAGTCACGCAACAAATCAAGCCCGATATCTATCCCAAAGTGGAAGACGAAGCCAATGTCATATTGACTTACCCGCACGCCGTCGCCATTCTCGAACCCTCCTGGAACTGGCCGTTCGCGATCAAAGATATGCAGGTGTACGGACGCACCGGCGAGATTTCGACCGTGCTGAAAGATCGAGCGATCGTCAAACGAGACGGACAACCAGCGAGCGAACAAGATGCGCCGAAACTCATCCCACCCTACGATGATTCGCTGCACTATTTCGCTGCCGTCGTACGTGGTGAAATTGACGACCATGGCAGCCTTTCCTCGCTCGAAACCAATTTGATTGTCAGTGAAATTCTCGACGCGGCTCGCCAGTCTGCGCACACAGGAAAGACCGTGACTCTTCCGCTCGATGGAAAATAGCGGCGGACACATCGCCCTGGTTGTGCCTTGCTACAACGAGGCGGCCCGCTTAGTTATTCAAGACTTCCGACATTTCGCCGCGCAGCATCCGGACGTCCATCTGCTCTTTGTGGATGACGGCAGCAGCGACCAGACGCTCGCCGCCCTTGAAACGGTTCGCGCCGGGCACGAGGCCAGCGTCAGCATAATGCCCTGTCCTGTGAACGCCGGCAAGGCGGAAGCGGTGCGACGCGGCATTTTATATGCGCTGGATCATTTTGCACCGCGCATGGTTGGCTTTTGGGATGCGGACTTAGCCACTCCGTTGAACGCAGTTATGCCGCTCGCGCATGTGCTTGATGAGAAGCCCCAAATTGAAATGGTCTTCGGCGCTCGTGTGAAGTTGCTTGGGCGGGAAGTGGAACGGCGTGCTGTTCGCCATTATCCCGGTCGCGTTTTCGCCACAGTTGTCTCAACGCTTTTGAGGCTGAGCATTTACGACACACAGTGCGGGGCTAAACTCTTTCGAGTTGAGCCCCACACGCGTGAAATCTTTGCCGAGCCGTTCCTCTCGAAATGGGTGTTCGACGTGGAAATTCTTGCGCGCTATTTGAGCATGCACAAACTCACCCCGGCACAACTAGGCGTGCGGATCTACGAGTATCCGCTTGAAAAGTGGACGGATGTAGCCGGATCAAAACTGCATCCGACGGATTTCTTTAAAGCATTTATCGATGTTTGGCGAATTTACCGGCAGTATCTTCAGACCCGGAAGTAGTCAGGCCGCCAAGTCTGGATCGCTTGTTTGATCTCTTTCGGCTTCAAGTTAGCAGCAGCAGCTTTTTCGGCTAAGGCCGGCAATTCAGCATCGGAGGCAAAGCGTAGCGCAATGAGTTGCCCCTCCGTCAGTGCCGGAATTGAGCCGTTCGGTGAAAGCTTCGCCAAGCGCATCGTCTCTTCAAGACGGATGACGCGGTCCTGTGCTTTCAGGGCATAGGTCCGAGCAATGAAAATCGTCAGAAAAATAAGAAGCGACGCAATGAACCAGGGAATCGCGGCTAAACCTGGATTGCGCAGTAAACGAACGATCGACCAAATCAGCAGGATGAACGCTAAAGGCACCATGAAGAAGTGGTAAATCGGATCGAAGCGAGTGTGATTCGCGAATGTTTGGGGAACTTTTTCCGCCATAAATAACCCTCCAGTAATTGAGTGAATCAGGATAAGTATATATCCGTGTTAAGCTGAACTCAATTTTATGGCGACCGTACGAGAAAAGAAACAATTGATGGGCCCATCGGAAATGGACCGCACACTGGTTAGGCTGGCTCACGAAATACTCGAAAAGAGCAGCGATCTGAAGTCACTGGCGTTCGTTGGTATTAAGCGGCGCGGCGTGCCGTTGGCTGAGAGGTTGGCTGCTAAGATCTCTAGCCTCGAAAACCTTCACATTCCCGTTGGAATCCTCGACATCAATCTCTATCGCGACGATCTTTCGACGGTCGGCGAAAAGCCCGTCGTCAAAGAAAGGCAAATTGACTTCAGCGTTGACGGTAAAGACATCGTGCTCATGGACGATGTGCTCTACACGGGCCGCACCATTCGCGCAGCCATGGATGCTTTGTTTGATCATGGACGCCCGGCAAATGTACAATTGTTGGTGTTTATCGATCGCGGCCATCGTGAATTGCCCATTGAAGCACGTTATGTGGGCCGCATGGTGCAGACTGCAGCAAACGAAATCATCGAAGTGAAATTCCAGGAAATTGATGGTCAGGAGAAGGTCCTGCTGGTCGAGCGGGTAGACGACTCGGCTCCTCAAAAATGAATAGCGGACTACTCGATATCGAGTCGATCTCGCGCGCGGACATCGAATTGATTCTGGCGCGCTCTAAAACTTTTCAACCTGGACCGGGACAGCCTTTCAGGAGAACCAACACTCTGCAGGGCAGATCGATCGTCAATTTGTTTTTCGAGGCGTCGACCCGCACGCGAACAAGCTTTGAGATTGCGGCCCGGCGTTTGGGTGCCGAGGTTTTATCGATCACCAGTTCGGGATCGAGCGTTTCAAAAGGCGAGTCTCTTGTTGACACTCTGAATACGTTGGGCGCGATGAGGCCCGACGCGATTGTGATGCGCCACTCCGCTTCCGGTGCACCGCATTTTCTGTCGCGCTACCTGCCAATTCCGATTGTGAATGCAGGCGACGGAACGCACGAACATCCTACGCAAGCACTGCTGGATGCGTTGACGATCCTGGACAGGCGAGGAACACTCGAAGGCTTGCGGGTGGCGATCATCGGCGATATCGCGCACAGTCGGGTGGCGCGTTCCAACATTTTCTTGTTATCGAAGTTTGGCGCGCAAGTCGTTTTATGCGGCCCGGCAACGCTACTGCCGAAGCAGATGGGACAGATTGCGCCAGGCATCGAGTTGACGACCGATATGGAGCACGCCATCCGCGATGCCGATGTGATCATGATGCTGCGCGTTCAGCTGGAGCGACAGAATGAAGCGGCCTTTCCTATTTCCGAATATTTCAGCTTCTATGGCTTGCGTCTGGAGCATGTGGAAGCGGCTAAACCGAATGTGATTGTGATGCACCCTGGACCCATTAATCGCGGCCGTGAAATCTCTTCTGAAGTAGCCGATTCGCAGCGTTCCGCTATCTTGAACCAGGTAGAGAATGGCATTGCTGTGCGCATGGCGGTGTTGGAAAGGGTGCTGACGCCGTGAGCAAACTAGTCATCAAGAATGGCCGCGTCGTCGATCCAGCCAGCAACTACGATCACGTCGTGGATGTGGCTCTTGAAGATGGAATCATAAAGCAGGTTGGGGCTAACATTGACGCAACAGGAGCGGAGACATTCGACGCTTCAGGGTTGGTGGTAGCGCCGGGGTTCGTCGACATTCACGTGCATTTGCGGGAGCCGGGATTTGAGCATTCCGAAACCATCGAGTCTGGTTCGCGCGCCGCAGCGGCAGGAGGATTTACTTCTATTTGCTGCATGCCTAACACCGAACCGGTGAATGACAATGCGACGGTCACGAGCTACATCGTTGACCGTGCGAGGCGGCATGCAGTGGTCAACGTTTATCCGATTGGCGCAATTACCAAGGGCAGCGCGGGTGAAGAACTCGCTGCATTTGCGTCAATGAAGCAAGCGGGGATTGTCGCCATTTCGGATGACGGCAGACCGGTGATGAATGCGCGCGTAGTCCGACACGCCATGGAGTTTGCGCGTGCACTGGATTTGCCGCTGATTGAGCATTGCGAAGACCTGCATTTGAGTGCGGACGGCAACATGCATGAGGGGCTTGTTTCGACACGGCTTGGTTTGCGCGGCATCCCGCGCAGTTCGGAGGACGTGATGGTGGCGCGCGATATTTTGCTTGCCGAGGTGACGGGCGTGCGCTATCACGTGGCACACATCTCGTCGCATATCGCGGTCGAAATGGTGGCATTCGCCAAGTCGCGCGGGTTGAAAGTAACTGCGGAGGCGACGCCGCATCATTTTGTGCTGGCCGATACGGATATGCTGCCTTATGACAGCAACTACAAGATGAAGCCGCCGCTGCGGGAACGGCCCGATGTTGACGCGGTCACCACGGGTTTGATCAACGGCTCGATTGATGCGATTGCCACCGATCACGCACCGCATCCAGGCGACGAGAAGATGCAGGAGTTTGAACGCTGTCCCTTCGGGATCATCGGGCTCGAAACCGCATTGCCTTTGGCGCTTGAGCAGCTTTATCACGCTGGGCATGTGAGTCTTGCGCATCTGGTCAAACTATTTACACAGAACCCGGCGCAGATCATGTCTCTAGACCGGGGGACATTGCGGGTGGGCGGCCCTGGAGATGTGACGATCTTCAACACGGATCAGGAGTGGAGCTACGACGTAAGCAAGTCGCCTTCGAAAAGCCGCAATTCGCCGTTCAATGGACGCAAGTTCAAGGGCGGTCCGGTGGCGACGATTGTGGCGGGCCGAGTAGTTTGGCAACTAGGCCAGTAAGATCTGCAACTTCATTGTCTGCGATTGTACGCAGATCGAGGATGACTTTGTCTTTTTCGATTCTTGCGATGACCGGAGGCTCACCACTGCGGAGTTTTTTTTCGAAGTCGTTTGGAGTCGGCACGGATAATTCGACGACCCATGTAGGCAGAGTCTGATCGGGTGTGGAACCGCCGCCGATCGGAGATTCACTTTCGCGCACTTCGCCCCCAACAATAGATTGAACCAATTCTGCGCGCATCTTGAGTTGATCGGCGTCAGTGAAGATCATGCGTAGCGCTGGAATGGCTTGCCAGTCTTGCCGCAGCAGAGCGGAGAGCGTTGTCTCAAGCGCTTGGATGATGAGCTTGTCGACGCGAAAGGCGCGGTACATCGGGTTGCGTCGTACGCGGGCAACGAGTCCGGCGTCGCCTGCAATGATGCCGGTTTGCGGTCCGCCCAGCAACTTGTCGCAGCTAAAGGAAAGCAGATTGATGCCCGCAGACACGCTGTCGCTCACCAAAGGTTCGTCGATGCCTTGCGGTCGCAAGTCTGCCAAACAACCGCTGCCCAAGTCTTCGTAAACAGGCATGCCTGTGCGGCGACCCAGGTCTGCTAGATCCTTCAGTGAAGGCCGCGCGGTAAAGCCCGTAATTCGAAAGTTGGAGGGATGCACGCGCATGATCAGACGCGTTTTGTCGTTGATCGCGTCGGCATAGTCAGCCAAGCTCGTCCGATTCGTCGTGCCGACTTCGCGCAGAACTGCACCGGAACGCGACATGATTTCAGGAATGCGGAAGCCGTCGCCAATTTCGATCAGTTCTCCGCGCGAGACGATTACTTCCTGTCCGGCGGCCATTTCGTGCAGAACCAGATATACCGCGGCCGCGTTATTATTGACGAGAATGGCGGGACGGCCGATCAATCGCTCGAGCAAAGGTGCGGTATGCGCATCACGTTTGCCGCGCTTGCCCGCGGCGAGATCGTATTCGAGATTCGAGTAACCGGCTAACGGTTCAAAAGCGATTAGCGGAGCCCGGCCCAGATTAGTGTGGAGCACAACTCCAGTCGCGTTGATGACGCGGCGCAAAGACGGCTGAGTCAGCTTGTGCAAGTGGGCTTGCACGAGTTCCCGAATGGCCGGATCGACTGTACCGCCGGCTTTGATACTCTCCCTTTGTTGGGCTAACACGGCGCGAATTTCGGCAACAACGATGTCGTGCGGCAAGCTCTTTTCACCGAGACTTTGCAGCACTTGGTCGACGGACGGCAATTGCTTGAGGGATTCCATCTAGGCGATTGCGCGTTGAGAAAGTGCCAGCTTGAGGTATTTGCCGGTGTACGACTCGGCGACGCCCGCGATGGTCTCAGGCGTGCCTTGAGCAACGATCCGGCCACCCGCTTCGCCGCCCTCGGGACCCAAATCGATGATCCAGTCGGCGGCCTGAATGAGATCGAGATTGTGTTCAATCACGAGAATGCTGCCGCCGTTGGCGATAAGCTTTTCGAAGGCTTGGAGCAGCTTCGAGATGTCGTCGAAGTGAAGGCCGGTGGTTGGTTCGTCGAAGAGGAACAGGGTGCCTTGGCAACTGGCTTGGGCAAGATGCGCGGCGAGTTTGACGCGCTGAGCCTCGCCGCCGCTGAGTGTCGTGGCGGATTGGCCGAGGCGCAGGTAACCCAGCCCGACATCGTTTAAGACTTTCAATCGCGCGGCTAGTTTGGAAGACTCAGCGAAGAACGTGAGGGCTTCACGCACGGTGAGTTGCAGGACTTCGTGAATGTTGAGACCGCGATACTTTATATCGAGAATCTTCTGTTTGTAGCGAGTGCCTTTACACTCTTCGCACACAAGTTCGACGTCGGCGAGGAACTGCATTTCAACGGTGACCGTGCCGTCACCTTGGCAGGTCTCACAGCGGCCGCCCGGGATGTTGAATGAGAAATGGCCGGCTTCATAACCGCGTTTTTCGGCTTCTGGAGTCCTGGCAAAGATCTCGCGGATGAGATCGAAAGCCTTGATGTAGGTAACAGGATTGGAGCGCGGTGTGCGGCCTATGGGTGACTGATCTACCATTACAGCGCTGGTCAGGAGATTGGCTCGATCCATGCGCTTCAAGGGCAGCTTGCGCGCGCTTTCCGCAGTTTCGCCTTGCGGGCCGAGGCGTTCCTTGTTGACGACTGTATCCAGGGCTTGGTATATGACTTCATGGACCAGGCTCGATTTGCCAGAGCCGGAGACGCCCGTGACGGCGACCATCATGCCGAGCGGGATTTCGACGTCGACGTTCTTAAGATTATTGGCACGAGCGCCGAAGAAGGCAAGCTTGCGTTTGTTGTTGATTTTGCGGCGGTCGGTGCGGCGTGAAACAGCCAGTTCGCCGCGCAGATATCGGCCGGTTAAAGAAGTAGACGCCTTCAGCAGTTCCGGGTAGCTGCCGGCGAACATGATTTTGCCGCCGTTCTCGCCGGCCCCAGGACCTAGGTCGAGAATGTAGTCGGCTTCGGCCATGATGTCGGGGTCGTGCTCGACCACGATGATGGTATTGCCGAGTTCTTTCAGGTCTTTCAGAATTTTGACGAGGCGAGCGGTATCGCGATTGTGCAGTCCAATGGAAGGTTCGTCGAGCACATAAGTTGCGCCGACGAGACGCGAACCGAGGCAAGTGGCGAGTTGGATGCGCTGCGCTTCGCCGCCGGATAATGTTGCCGAGAGCCGGTCGAGCGTAAGATATTCGAGGCCGACGTCGTTCAAGAATTTGCAGCGCTGGCGGATCTCGTCCAGGACCTTGTCGGCGATTTCTCGTTCTTCCGGGCTCAAAACGAGAGTGTCAAAAAATTCCTGAGCGCGCCGGATGTTCATGGCAGAAACTTCGGCGATGTTGCATTTTCCCAAACGAACCCAAAGTGCCTCGGGGCGTAGACGGGCCCCGCGACAAGCTGGGCACTGAGTATAGGCACGATAGCGGCTCATGAAAACGCGCACATGTACTTTGTATTTTTTTCTTTCGACTTCGCGAAAAAAACGGAAAATATGCCCGCGTACGAATTCTTTTTCCTCCAGCTTCAGATCGGAGTAGGGGATGTTGAGGCGGGCTTTACCGCGCGCTTTGGGCTTGAAGTCTTCGTCGTAATACCAGGAGTACTGGGGTTTGGTCCAGGGATCGACGGCACCGCCTTCGAGAGTGAGCGACGGATCGGGAACGATCAAATCGAGATCGTAATCAATGGTGTTACCGAATCCCTGGCAGGTCGGACATGCGCCCATGGGACTGTTGAAGCTGAAAAGCGTGGGCTCGGGCTTGGCAGCAATGAGACCGCAAGTTTTGCAGGCGAATGTTTCGCTGAAGTGCAAGACGCGCGGATCGGCGACGGCCGCTTGCTCGAAATAGATTTCGCCGGCTTCGCGGTAACAAATTTCGAGAGTGTCGACGATTCGCTGGTGCGAGTCGGGTCGGATGACGATGCGGTCGGCGAGAATGTAAAGCGGTTTGGCGAAATCAATTTCCAGGAGGGATTCGGGGGTGGAAAATTCAAACGTCTTGCCGGCTTGAAAGAGGCGGTTGAAACCTTTTTTGCGGAGGTCAAAAAGGTGATCGCGTAATGCGGCGGCTTCGTTGGCCGCGGATTTTACGGGAAATAAAGCGTACCAGCGGGAACCTTCGGGCTCGGCGAGCACGGCTTCAGCAACTTGATCGACGGTATCGCGCTGAATGAGTGTGCCGTCGTTAGGACAATACGTACGGCCAGCGCGGGCCCAGAGGAGGCGCATGAAATCGTACAGTTCGGTAGCGGTCGCGACCGTGGAACGGGGGTTGCGGGTTTGATTTTTTTGCCGGATGGCGATGGGCGGAGCTATGCCGATGATTTCGTCCACGTCGGGCTTTTCCATGCGTTCCAGAAACTGGCGAGCATAGGCGGAGAGAGATTCGACATAGCGGCGCTGGCCTTCGGCGTAGATGGTGTCGAAGGCGAGCGATGATTTTCCTGAACCTGAAACGCCAGTTACTACCGTCAATTGATTATGTGGAATGTCCACGCTAATGTTTTTGAGATTGTGTACGCGCGCGCCCCGAATGCCCAGAACGGGGGAACCGGGTGAGGAGGGAGGAACGGAGGGTAAACTAGGTTTCGGCAGAACTTTCCTCACTAGTATAAGATGCGAATCACATGTGGCCAGCCGCAAAGTTAAAGCGCTTCCGGACGAACCTGCTGACTTGGTTCGGCGAGCAGAAGCGCGACTTGCCATGGCGGCGCACGAAAGATCCTTACGCGATTTGGGTGTCGGAAATTATGCTGCAGCAGACGCGGGTGGCGGCGGCAGTGCCCTATTTTGAAAAGTTCATGGCGCGGTTCCCGGATTACCAGGCATTGGCGAGCGCGAGTGAAGAGGATGTGTTGAGGCACTGGGCCGGGCTTGGGTATTACTATCGGGCGCGAAACATGCAGAAGGCGGCGCAATTAATCTGCGAACTGGGTGCGTTTCCGAATGCTTATGAAGCAATTTTGAGCTTACCGGGGGTGGGCGATTACACCGCGGCGGCGGTAGGAAGCATTGCGTTCGATTTGCCGCATGCGGCGTTGGACGGCAATGTGGTGCGGGTAGTGAGCCGGTTGTTGGCATCGAATGATGGGCGCAAGGAAATGGCGGATCAGTTGCTTGACCAGGAGCGCCCGGGAGATTTTAACCAAGCCATGATGGAGTTGGGCGCGACGCTGTGCCTGCCGAAGAATCCGCATTGTCTATTGTGTCCGGTGGCGAAGATGTGCCAGGCGCGGGAGTTAGGAGCGCAGCAAGAGTTTCCGGCGACGAAAGTGAAGGTCAAGACCAAGGAGATTGAGCGGGCGTTGTTCTGGATTGAACGGAAGGGGAGAGTGCTGGCTTGGCAACGGCCAGCGGAGACGCGGCTGATGCCTGGATTTTGGGAACTGCCGGAGAGGGAGCATTTGCCGGACGTGGCGCCGGTGCGCGAGTTGGGGGCGTTCCGGCACGGCATAACGGTGCATGACTACCGGATCCAGGTTTGGCGGGCGAAGACACCGGCGCGTTTCGGAGACTGCCGGTGGCTGACGATTCGTGAACTAGGGGACTTACCACTCAGTACTATTTTTAAGAAGGCGCTCCACGTTCTTAGGCAATCCGTAGGAGACTAAAAGAGATGCGAAAAAGCTTGATATTTTTCTGTTTATTAGGATTCTTGCAAGCCCAGGAGCCCGTCCTGAAGCGGCGCGAGGATTTACCGCCCAACAGCGTCAAGGTGGACGCGGGTACGCACATTCTATTGAGCATGATCAATAGTGTGAGTACAAAACAGGCGGTGGTAGGAGATCGCATCTATCTGGAGACGGCGTTCCCAGTTCTTGTGAGCGGCCAAATGGTAGTGCCGCGCGGCAGTTGGGTGACCGGGACGGTGACGGAAGTGATGCGACCGGGGCGGGTCAAGGGGCGCGGTCAGCTGGCAGTGCGTTTTGATTCGTTAACGCTGCCGAACGGAGTATCACGCAGCTTCCGTGGGGATTTGGGCGCACTGGATGCGGAGAACACCGGCACACTAGATCGTGAACATAGCAAGATAAAGGGACCGAGCGATAAAAAGAGCGACACGGAAACGGTGATCCGCACGACGGCAGAAGGCGCCGCGATCGGGACTGCGGTGGGTGCGGCGTCCGGCCACATTGGGGGAGGGAGCATCATTGGCTTAGCCACCGGAGGCGTGGGAGGCTTGATCGGCGTGCTTTCAACACGCGGGCCTGATGCGATGCTGCAGCGCGGATCGACGGTGGAGATGGTCTTGGACAGGCCTTTGGTCTTCGACCCGGCTGAACTCAGTGGCGGAAACGGTGGACGATAAGCCAGTTGAGATTGCGGTCAGCGATGTATTCGACCTGCATAGCTTTGCGCCGGGGGACGTGAAAGCGGCCGTCGAGGCATATTTAGAAGAGGCGCAACGCAAGGGATTCAGGGCGTTGCGAATTATAACTGGCCGAGGTATCGGTTATCAGCGTGAAACCGTTCGCAAAGTTTTAGCGAATACGCCTTGGGTAGAGCGATTCAGCGACGCGCCAGCTGAAGCGGGCGGTTGGGGAGCAACGATAGTTACTCTGCGAGAGGCCGGCCCCAGCGGCCCTTAAAAGCGATTTCGGAAAGCGGTTTGCGGTTGCGCGGCGCCAATTCCTGTTGCTTCATTTGCTCGTTGGTAAGGGCATCAGCCGGACCGGGGTAGCCGAACGCGACAACGGCACCAATTTCAAATTCGGGGGGAATTCCTGCTACTTCACGGGCTTTGTCGCGATCGAAACCAGCCATGGCGTGAGATTGCAAACCAGAGGCGGTGGCTTGCAGCATCATATAGGCAAGCGCGGCACCGGCATCATGCAGAGCATGGGCGTTGGGAGTTTCATTGTGAGAAAACTTGCTTTTTGACACCGTCAAAATGAGCACAGCGGCATTCTTAGCCCATTGCTGATTAAAGGGCATGAGGACCGAAAGCAGAGCTTCGAAAGCTTGTTTATCTTCCTTCGGGGCGACAATGAAACGCCAGGGCTGTTCGTTATACGAAGAAGCCGCCCAGCGGCCAGCTTCCAGAATGGACTCGAGGATCTCGGGGGGCACGGCCTGAGAAGAAAACGAGCGTGGACTCCACCGAACGCGAAAGAGTTCGGCCACCGCTGGTACAGTTTCGGCGTATTTGCCTGCCGGCACAGACACTTGCGAAGATTGATTACTCACAATTCAATCTCGGACCTACTCGGCTTGAACGTACTCTTCGGATTCTTTGCTGGGCTTAGGCTCAACAGCGGATTCGTCATCGCCGTACGAATAGTAATCGTGATAATAGGTGTACTTGCTGTAGAGTTCGCCACGACGTGCGCCGTTGACGACAATACCTAAAACATTATTTTCGCAAAGCGATTGCAAAGCGCGGGTGACGGAATCAAAGGTCGTGGTACCGATACGGACAACAAGAATAGTTCCGTCGCACATGGTGGCAAGAAGATTTCCGTCAGCGGCGAAAAGCAGGGGTGGGCTATCGATGATGACCCAATCGAAGTGGCTGCGAAGTTCACCGATGAGGGTTTGACATTCTCTTAGATTCAGGAGTTCAAGCGGATTGGGAACCGCATCGCCCGCAGTCATCAAATAGAGATTAGAATCGTTGACGCGCATCAAGATATCGCCAAGGGAGGCAGTGCCCTGAAGGTAGTTCGTCATACCTGGCGAAATCGGCACCTGGAAGGTTTTGTCAACCGTAGGACGGCGGAAATCGAAATCAGCGAGTAAGACGCGCTTATCGGCCAACTGAGCTTGGGTCAATGCGAGATTAGCGGCAGTGAAAGACTTGCCCTCGGCAGGAGAGGCACTCGTGACGACGAGAGTATGGAGCGGCTGCAAGGTTTGCAGGTGATTGAGACGTGTGCGGAGGGTCCGAAATTCCTCGGCCGGAGCTTCGCGCGGTTTTGACGGATTCACAAGCAAAGCGTCGCTCAAAGGGTTGTATTCAACGCGCCGGGCGTTTTGAATGTAGGCTTCAACGTCGCCAATTTCGGCCGACAGCACGGGCTCCGGCTGACGAGGCACAACGCCGGGATCAAACCCCACGGAGGGTCTTCCCGAACGCGGAAGCGCCGCATTCTTCGACAGCTCTGGATTTTCTTGTGCCGCTTTGCGCAGCGCATCGTGAACTCGGCTCATAGTGTTCTCTTTATGTTTTGCTTAGAAAGTAATGCGCCACTGAACCAGCCATAATAGCAAGGCCAAGGATGGTCGCGGTGGCCCAGCCAACCCACATTACCTGTTTACGGCGCTGAACTACAACGTCATTTTCGAGTAATGGAATGCTGCCCAAAATGGAGAGCTGCGTGTAAAGGCGGGCGTCCTTAAGAGTTTTGAGAGAGGTATCGCGAACTTCACGGATCGCGACCAGAATGAACCCCAGGACAAGACCTCCGACCAAACCAAGCGGAATGATTAATGTGCGCTTGGGCGCCGTGGGAGAGGTAGGCGTGGAAGCTTGATCGAGTAGTTCGAGGGTTTCGCCCTGTTTCTGCCTCTCGATACTTAGCGACTGTTTGGCGAGCTGCAGCTTTGCTTCCGCCTGCTCAAACCTTAGTTTCTTGATTTCCCGGTCACGCTCCAACTCGGTATATTCTTTCTCTCCGGCGGGGGATTCCTGAATGCGCGACTCGAAACCATGCAGGGCGGCATTCACTTGAGAGATTTCGCGGCTGGTGGCAGCATCTTCCAACTTGGTGGCATTGAGGCTGCTTTGAATGGCGTCCACTTGTCCTTGGGCATCCAAACGCTCGCGGGCAGAGGCAACACCTTCGGGACCATTATTATCTGAACCAGTGGCGGGTGCTTTATTGGCTTCGTCGCGCTGACGCTTCAGCACGGCCAAACGATCTTTGGCTGCCTGAAGATCTGGGTAATTATCGGTATAGCGATCTTTCATAGAAGCGATTTGCGACTGCAAATCTTCGATTTCCTTCTCGGTCTCCATGGCTTTTTGGCTGCGGACCATAGAAGTGCCGCTAGTGGCTTTCACGGACGCGAGACGATCTTTGGCAATGTGGAGTTGCGTTTCCAGCATCATGCGCCGCTCGCTACTGCGGGTAGCGGCATCTGTCAGCGAACTCATACGCTGCTCGAGTGCGCCCATCTGAGCCATATTGGTTTGCATCTGCTCCGGGAGTTTGCCCATGTTGCGCATGCGATAGTCCTGCAACTTTTGGTCGGCGGCATCGAGGTCGCGCTTGGCGCCGTCGAAATCATCTTGAAAGAATTGAGTCGCGGAAACGTTCGTTTGTAAAGAATCTTGCGAACTGGCGCTCATGAAGCGCGAAACAAGATCGGAACAGACCTTCATGGCCGTGATCCGGTCACGATACGAGAATTGCACCTGCATGGCAGGAATATTGCGGCCGTTTTGAATATTCGTCATGGCCGAGACCGGGCTGATTTTGATGGCATCTTTCATCTTGGTCAGCACATCTTCCATCGGCTCACGTTTGAGATCGTCTTTATAAAGGGCGTAGCTACTGATAAGTGAACTGAGCGTGCTCCGACTCAAGATCTGCTGGGCCATGCCCTGAATGCGGTCGGTAACGTCTTGCGAACTGATGCTGCGAACGATGTTGTTGTCAATTTGCTGCGGCACCACACGGATGAGAGCCGAGGACACGTAAGTATCCTCCATTAGGAAAGCAGCAACAGTGGTAATGACGATGCCGGCGAAGGCGGGAGCGATGAGCCAGCGAACGTTCCGCCGAAGTATATCCATGTAGTCTTCAAAATCCAATGTGCGGCGCGGAACCGAAAGTCTGTCGAGCATATTTTTTGTTCTTTATCCTAAAGCATCTCAAAGAGGACTAGGGGACGACAATGTGGTCGCCGGGTTCCAAATGAATGTTTTGGTCCATGTTTTTTCCATGGATTACATCTTTGTAGTTAAAGGGAATTCTCTTGTCGCCGCGAAGAATATAAATTTTTTTCGGATTCGCGAAATCCTGCAATCCACCCGCTTTGCTGATCGCTTCCAAGACAGTTGTGGGCACGGCCAACATATATTCACCGGAGTGATTTGCCATGCCGTCGATATAATACTTCTTGCTCTGGACTTCGAGCACCGTCACGGTAACAAGGGGCTTGACCACATACTTCGTGAGCGATTTGGCAACGGCCACTTCAATTTCTTTCGGGGTGGTATCGCCGGCTTGAATGTCGCCAACTAAGGGCATGGTGATTTTGCCGTTCTGTTGAACGACGATCTGAGGTTGGGAAAACTTATCTTCTCCCCAAACATTGACCCTTAAAACATCGGCCGGACCAACTTTATAGGTGCTAGAATCCACAGCCGCACCAACCGGCGCAGATTCAGGTTTACGATCTTTATCTTCCCTTTGAGTGTCCTTGGAACTTGGTCTATCGGAGTACTGGGTAGCTGACCCTGGACCGACGGGAACTTGCTGAGCAAAACAAAGCCCACAGAGAAGCAAAATTGGTAAAGCAATGGAAGTTCCCGGAACAAGGAAGAGTGTACGCATGGGGGTAAGACGATCACGATTGAAAATCGTAACTACCTTGATTCTACACGGTTTCGTAAAGCGTTTCAGTGACATTTTATCTATTCTCGAGGCGCTTTTCGGGGTTCGCCGAACTAGCCGAAGAGACAACCGCGTCAGATCGCGATATGGGCACCCAAACCTCCATCGGAGTGGGTTCCCTACTCCCAATTGCGTAGTACGGAATAAACGTCAAATTAGCCACTCGCTTCGATCGGCCCGCCCCAGCGGCATACGACTGGTAAAGGGGTTCGTCTCCTACTGACCTTTCGGCCAAAAGGCCGGGGACCTTTAGGAGGGCGACACCGCCCAGAAGATCTTTTTTGAAGTCGACGGTGAAAGGACTGTTGGGCCGAAGGAAAATGTCTGAAATCGCTGCACCGCTCTGGTCAATTTGCTCAAGGGCATAGACGAGTGGTCCGCGCTGAACGGCCACGCGGCCATAGTCGTCGGTTAGGCGCGGGTTGGCCGTCATTAGTATGGTTTGCAACGGTAGGCTCAAGGAGATGGTGTCGCCCGCCGCCCAAGTTCGGGTAATGGGAACGAACGAACCTTTATGCGCCGCAGGCAGATTGAAAGGCTGACCGTTCACGAGAATATCCATAGAAGCAGCCCAGGCGGGCCAACGGAGATAGACTGTGAATTCGGAAGGGTGGGCTGGAGTGACGGTGATGCGGACGTCGCCTTGCCAAGGGTAATTGGTAGATTGCGCGAGTTTCAGAGCGGTACCGTCGTCAAGATGCCAATCCAACTCTGAATTGTGATAGAGGTTCAGGTACACGCCGTCGCGACTGGACGAATAAAAATAGGCGGGCAGCGACTCGAAAAGACGTTGAATGTTGGGGGGACAGCAAGTGGTGTCGTACCAGGGGTTGCGCAATTTGTCGCCGGTTGAGGCGAGCGGGTTGCGATAGCAATAGAGGTTGCCGGAAAGAGAAAGGCCGGAATTGACACCGTTGTAGAGCGCGCGTTCGAGGAGGTCGGCGTAGCGAGCGTCGCCAGTGAGCGCCAGCAAACGATAATTCCACATGACGTTGGCGATGGCAGCACAGGTTTCGGCATACGCCTGTTCGCTCGGCAACTCGTAGGGGTCGCCAAAACTTTCGCCGCCGGCCCGAGAACCGACGCCACCAGTGATGTACATTTTGCGGGTGGTAAGGTCGGTCCAGAGAAGATCGAGAGTTTTCTTGTAAGCGGGGTCGCCGGTTTCAGTGAAGTAATCGGTAGCGCCGGACGCCGCGTAAAGAGCGCGCACGGCGTGGCCTTCAAACTCGGTATGCGAAGTGAAGGGCTTACCGCTGAACATATAGTGAATGTCGGAGTCCTTGAGTTTGAGGCGATCACGCTCCACGCCGCTTAAAAGGTAACGGGTGAAGTCGAGATATTTGGTTTGGCGAGTGGTGCGATACAACTCAACGAGGGCCATTTCGAGTTCTGGATGACCGGTGACAAACGGACGTTTAGTAGGACCGAAGTTCTCGACGATATAGTCGGCAAAACGGATACCAGCATCGAGCAGGCGGCGATTGCCAGTGGCGCGGTAATAGGCGATGCCCGCCTGCAAAAGATGTCCAAGACAGTAGTCTTCATGCGAGCGGGTTAGTTCGGTAAAGCGGAGATGGACTTTGTCGCCGACGTAAAAAGTGTTGAGATAGCCGCTGGGCTCTTGGGCCGCGAGGATGTGGCCAATGAGCGAGTCGATATCGCCCTTAAGTTGGACACGTTCAGCGTCGGGCGTCTCATTAGAGGCGAGGGCCCAGGCGGCGGCTTCGATCCATTTGTAGAGGTCGGAATCGGTGTAGAGGGGTCCACGGCGAGGCAGTTCGGGGCGTCCAGCAAGGCGGCGAAAATTATCGACGACGCCGTGCTCTTCGAGGAGCAGCAGGAGGGAAGGCAGACTGCGATCGGTGACGGCGCGACGGCGCGACGACCAGAAGCCTTCGCCGACGTGAACGGCTTGGACCGGAACGGGATGCTGGCGGGCGTTTGGAGACTCGTCAAGGAAGATGACGCCTTGTTGTTTCCAGTCGGGGATGGAGGTGTCGCGGGCAGCCAGTAGATAAAAGGGCAAAGGAGCAAGCAAAAGCCCCCAGCGAAGGCTGCGCACAAAGCGGCGGAGGGCGGAGGATGAGTGCTTCATAGCGATTTAAGGTGGGAATAAACCAGCGATACAGGCAAACCGACCACGTTGTGATAGCAACCTTGTATCTGAGTGACAAAACGCGAGGCCCAACCTTGAATGGCATAGGCACCGGCTTTGTCGCGTGTCTCCCCGCTTCGAGTGTACTCCTGAATCTCTGGCTCTGTCAGCACGGCAAAGGAAACCTTAGTGGCGGCGACGTCTTGAATGGTGGCGTCGTGATGCAAGATACAAATGCCAGTGTATACAAAATGGTCGCGACCCGAGAGAAGGCGGAGCATGCGCTGGGCATCTTGGTCGTCGACGGGTTTGCCGAACATTTGGTCGTCGAGGCAGACGACGGTATCGGCGGCAAGGACGATGTCAGCGGGTTCGTAAGGAATAGCGCGGGCTTTTTCGAGGGCGACGCGTTGCACGAAGGCAGTGGACGGTTCGTTGGGGAGGCGCACTTCCGGGGTGGCGCTGGGGCGCACGGTGTGTGGAAATCCGGCGGCGAGCAGTAGTTCGTGCCGGCGCGGAGAGGCCGAGGCGAGTATCAGCATCTATGAAATGAAGATAGCGTGGGCGGTTGAGGGAGTTTAATGGCCGGGCGGGATGGCTTACGAAACGAACTTCCCGATATTTAGGCTATTGGGCTTAGCCGGAAATCATTCAAGATAAAGATAGACGAATGGGCACTACTTCAGGGGTAGGTAGATGCCGACTGTGAAACCACTGATTCGACGGTTGCTGGGGCCGAAGCTAATTGGCCTTTACCATTTGAGCCATTTGACGGCGTTGGACGAGTGGGGGTGGTATGCGTCCATTGAAAAACGCTTTCCGTGCGACAAGCGCGGCCAGCCGCTTCCTTGGATGTCTTACGCCGCGGTTGCGCTGCTTGCGGCGAAGGCTTCGGCAGATTGGGACGTCTTTGAGTTCGGGGCAGGCTACAGTACTCTGTGGTGGGGAAAACGCTGCCAGACAGTGGTTAGCTGTGAACACAACGTGGCTTGGAGCCAATTGCTTTTGCCCCAACTGCCCGCGAACTGCTCACTGATTTCGCTGCCCCTGGATGAGGAGTATCCGCATGCAGCGCGGCGTACCAGGCGGCGCTATGACGTAGTGGTGGTGGATGGGCGGAAGAGGGTGCGGTGTGCGCTGGCGGCGAAGGATTGCTTAACGGAACGCGGGGTGATGGTGTGGGACGACACGGAGCGAGCGTACTATCAAGACGGCTTGGCTCGCCTTGTGGCGGAGGGGTTCCGGAGGATTGACTTGGTGGGGATGAGTCCGTTGACAATGGCGCCAAAGCAGACGAGCATTTTGTATCGAGAGGGAAATCTATTGGGGCTGTAGGCGAGGCACTTCGCGTTTTCCGTCGGCAGCAGTTGTAGGAGGTGGCTCCACGAATGGAGCTGATACCAAACATTCAACTTACTAATCGAACTTAGTCGGAATACTTGAGATGATATTGTTCAGCCGTTCGCTCCGGCTGCCTTTGTTCTGCGGTACTCGCCCCCAATCATCATTTCAATCTGTTCCCGAAACTGCTCCCTCAAGTCGTAAACGTTATGGTATTCACTGGGAAATTGGCCCAATTTCCTCACCCTATCGCGAAACTTCAACATCGAATTGACGCTTCTGTCGATCTCCCTCGTCGTCATATCCGCCACCTTGAAAAAGGTGTAGATCAGCGGCGTACCATTTTCCTTAAAATGTTGGTAAGCGACTTCAAATTCTTCTTTGGTGTATTTTCCCGTCTTCTTAGAAATCAAACAAATAAACATTTGGCAATCGCAGATCGCCTTGTTATATTCATCCTGCGATCGGGTGGCCGAAAAGGCTGCCAAGAAGTCCGCCTGGTCGAAAACTTCAAGGGCGACGCCTCTTGTCCGCAGGTCACCGCTTATCTTCCTAACAAAGTTCTTTAACGCAGCTTTATCTTCTTCCAGTTCCTTGGAACCGGCCACAAAAATACGAAGCTCTAATAACGTGGGTACCTGTTCAGCCCAATTGGGAAGCCTGTTCATTCGAGCGCCCTCAAATAATTCGAGCACGTCCAATTTCTGGAAGCTCTCGGGACACTCAACCTCGACGACCGAACTTTCCTTTCGCCGGCGCAGGTCTTTTTGAGTGAAAAAATGAGGCGCTGTCGACAGCCGGCAGACCTTGCAATTGCAGGGCACCAACTTATCCACCTTTTCCGCCAACCCGCTAAAAGAGTCGTTCAGCATGTCGAGTTCATATTCGATAACGGTCAGGAGCGCCTTGCGTTCCGGTCCACGCGCCCTCATTTCAATCTCTTTGCCATTCTTGAGCAGTTCGACCAAAACCGCCGTCTTATAACGGTCGAATCTGACACCGGTCGCCCATGCCAGATGCGGATTGCTTACAAACCGTTGCACCCTTACAATGAGCCGGCTAATCAAACCTTTTGGCAAGAATTCATAGCGGTATCGCAGTACCAGGTCGTCTTGCGCAGTGCCCCATTCTGCAATATCTTTCGGTTTCTCGAGGGGCAAGAGTCGCGTCGCAAGCCAGGTTGTCGGGTTGCTGTCCCTAAGCTCGTAACAGAGTTCAAATCTCTTCATCAGTTCCAAAAGTTCGAGGTGTTTATCCGCGTAAATGGAATCTCGCCAGAGCCATTCATAATCGGCTTCGTTGAAGCGGCCCTGCTGTGTCTTAATCTTCTCGGCGTCGAGTATCCGGTAAGCGGCCCTGGTAGCCCACTCATTTTGCAGAATCACTGTGCGAGCCAGCAAAGGGTTGTTTTGGAAATGCAGGAATACTCCAAGGTCATGCAGATATTGGCTCAAGGACAACGCTTTGTCTTTATCAAACTCAAAGTGCCGCCGGTAGATTTCAAAATACTCATCTTGTGTAATGTAAGGCACTTCGCGGGCACGCGATTGTATGTCTCTGCGTACCTTGATCCAGCGCGCCGGCAATCTCTCGCCAACATGCTTAAGCGTTTCCACATAGGAACCTATAAGCTTTCGAAAGTTGTCAGCTGCCCGAGGATTCTCCAGATTGCCTTGACTCAGTTCTTTCACATTGTGGTAACGTCCCTTAATACCGCGGATGTCAATCTCCTTGCTTCGGTCAGCTTTTTCATTTTGGAAGATCAACACGGGGCTGTCCCCAGCAAAGACTTCGATCCAATCCAACCATTCCTTAAATCCGGGATCGGAGGCAAATTTGTCGTTTAGGCGAGTGTCATCCACAAGAACATAAAGCGAGCGCCTTGTCAGAAAAAATTGGTGAGTCGCGTGGTAAATCTCCTGGCCGCCAAAGTCCCAAACGTTCAATCGAAACTGCCGTCCGTTTCTGAGAGTAAACTCGTAAGGATAAATATAGATTCCTTTGGTCGTATCGCTTTCGCGGGGCAGCGGCAGATCGGGTTGGTACAAGCGCCTGAAGAGACTCGTTTTGCCATTGCTAGGTCCACCCACAATTAGCAGTTTTGCCTCATATAAGTAGTCCTCCTGATCCGATTCCAGATCGTAGATGTAGTTCAGGATGGCTTCGTTCCCTTGGTTGACAATTTCCGGGGGTGGGTAAGTAAGCGGACAGTTATTGACATAGATACCTCGACCTTCCCAGCTTGGTGAGCTCGTGCGTACAGGGCAACCGCTCTTAATCATTTCCACCAATGGAAGCAGACTGGCGACCTGCGTCTCGGAAATATCCAATTCCTGCAAACTTTCCAGATTGCGTATGGGAGCAAGGTCAGTGATGTTTGTCCGCGAAACATAGAGCGTTCGCAGGGCCAGGCCCGCGATCGAGCGAAGGTCGGTAACCTTAGTTCGGGAAAGATTCAGCGACTTCAGAGTTGAGATTTTTGCCAACGGCGCTAGCTCATCAACTGGTGAATCGTGCACATCGAGCGTTTGAAGCCGAGGTAAGCCTTCTAAGGGTGAAAGGCTGGTGATTCCAAAAACGAAGAGCTCTTCCAACTGCGGAAGTTCGTTTACCGGCGTGAGATCGCAGTCTGTCGCATCCTCTAAGTAGAGCAGGTGCAACTTCTTAAGGCCAACCAGTGGTTTGATGCTGGTCGTTTGTCCAATCGTGATCGTGCGCAGTTCTGTAAGCGCGCTCACTGGGCCGAGATCGACTAAGCAACTGTTGGGTGGTCCCGTGTTAGAACTATCGACTTCGTCCCACTTACGTCCGTTCCAGTTAACCCTTTTGTTCGCCAATGACAAAGATTCCAGCCACACTAGTTTCGCGACTTCGTCGGGAATGTTAGTGAGCCCACACTTCCCGAGGTCGAGAAAGGAAGCTCTGGAAGATCCCTCTCTCGCGAATTGCTCGTTTTCTTCGATAAGTTGTTTGGCTAGGTCATTCATATCCGGTTTCGGCGAACATACGGCGTTTCTCGATAACCCGGAGTTCGTTGTAACACTCGCAAGGGGAAGAGTGCCGGAATAGGATAGTTATAGCCTGATGTTGACAATCCTGCAAGCTAAATTTGGAGATCGATGGAATGCTTTCGTCGTGTTCAAGCTTCCGGTGATCTTACCCAGGTTGTCCGTATTAATGCGGGATCGGTCTGTTCTGGAAAAAAGGCTGAGGTGGGGTAAGAAGTTTGGGGCACCGCCAGCTACTGGCAGAGCGTGCCCCGTTTTCGAAAGAAAACTACTTCTCGGTGACGCGCAGAGAAATGCGGCGGTTTAGCTGGCGGCCAGCGTCGGTATTGTTGTCGGCGACGGGATGTTCTTCGCCGTAGCCTTGGGCTTCCATGCGGGACGGATCGACTCCCATTTTGGTGAGTTCGGCCATGACGTTCTTGGCGCGATCGTCAGAGAGTTTGAGGTTGGCAGCAGCGTCGCCGGTGTTGTCGGTGTAGCCACCGAGCTTGATCTTCACTTTCGGATAGGCCTTCAGGATAGCGGCGATGTTGGAGAGTTGTTCGTGAGACGCCGGATCGAGAGTGGCGGAACCGGTGGCGAATAAGAGCCGGTCAAAATCGAACCAAGTTTTGTCGACGGGGTTCGAGGATTCGATCCAATCGATAAGTTTGTTTTCGACGCCGAGTTTCGGGATGCTGAGTTCGACGCCATCGGGCAGTTTGCGCTTGAAGAGGTCGCCCAGTTTTGCCCAAGCGGCTTTGGTAGCGTCGGAGATGGCGACGCCCGCATCGGTGGCAGCGGTTTGGGTAGCGGCAGCGGCGTTTTCGACGGGCTTGACGACATCAGAACCGCGATTGAAATACCACACTAAGCCGCCAATGAGAAGCGCACCAAGCAGGAGAACTGGCCAGAGCCAGCCACCACCCACTTTATCGGCCGGCGCAGTGCGAGCGGCGGATGCGGTTGCGCCCAAGCTGGGGAAGTGAACGCCAGGGAGACCGGCAGGAATGATGCTGCGCAAGCTGGGCAACTCAGCAGTAAGAGCGCTGGCCAAACCAGCGGTGCCGCCACTTAACTTACTGGTAAGCGTACCCAAAACCAGCGGCGCTGCGGCAGCCAGAATCGTACCGCCCGTGCTGGGGCTGAGGCCGGACGCTTGGGTGATCTTACTTTCGATGGCGGCTTTGTTGCCACCAAAGAGCAGGTTGACGAAATTCGAACCTGCTTCACTGGCGGCAGCTGTAGCAGAACTGCCCGCTCCTGCCGCCGCGCCCAAGGTCTGGGTGCCAAAGCTGCTGATAAGCGACATGACTTGGCTCATGAAACCGGTGTCCCCGGCTTTGCCGGCCAACGTACCGAGCATGGTAGCTGCCGCTGTTTCTATACCTTTCTTCACACCGTCGGGCGAGTCCCCTGTAGTCGAAGCAATGGAGCGGATCGTGTCCGGCGAGATCGAATTCTTGATTGAGTCCAATAAGGAACCCATGTAGCCTCCTAAACAATTTTGTTTTTTTTGGTTCGGTATCTATGAGCTAGATCGCAGCGGACTTCAGGAAGTCACTTCCGTTGAGCCCGGAATAGTTTTGTCGCTCGCTTGAGTATACATGGATTAAACTCCAGTGCGAACTTGGTTTTGCGGCCCTGCTAACGAGTTTGGACAGCTCTGGCGGGAAGCCCTTTCAAGCGGGGAATGTTAGGCGAAAATTCGTCGAGCGCTTTGTCCAAGACTTCATCTTTTGAATTGCGAATGCCGAGCAAGGAGGGTGTGGCATTCACATTGGGCTGCAAGCCGAGGCGCTGCAGTTTGCCGCCGTTGGCATGACGAATGTCCTCGCCGGAAAAGGAAATGGTGATCGCTCCCGGAATTGTGAAGTTGCTCAGCACGGAGAGTGCGCCAGCGGTGGGGGCGCCAATGATCTCAGTTTTATTCGCGGCTTCAAAGAAGAGACCGGCTTCTTCGCCCTTACCTATGGTGCGTTCGTCCACCAGCAGGGCGGTTTTGCCGTGATAGACGAATTGGGAGTGAGGAAGGGTTTGCAGGAAGAAATAGCTGGAAGAGGCGCTTGCCGTGGAATCCCGCTGCAAATCGGGTGTGGCGACAAGCGGGCCGGTGACGATGGCGCCGGCAACGTCGGGCTCACTGGTTAGATGTGCGGCGATGGTAGAGATGGAGTCGTCGGCTGGGATGCCTCGCATGTCGAAAATGATGGCGGCGGTATTGCGGAATTTTTCGAATAGACTGTCGACCTCCTGGCGTTTGATGCGGCGGAGGTCGGCATAACCGATGCTGCCATGAAGAAGCTTCATGGGCTCGCCGGATTCTTCGGGTTTGGAGAGTAAATCGGCGAAATGCAGCCCGCGCTTAAGCTTTACTTCTTTGCGGCTGCCGGTGTGGTCTTCAATTGTTAGTAGGGCGTTGGAATCGTTGGGACCATTGAGAATACGGTTGGTGACGTCAAGGCCTAAGCGCTGGGGTGTAGAAGCGGGCACATATCGTTCAAAACGTTGGTAACGGTTAACCAGAGTTTCGCCGTCGACTTGCTTAATGATGTCGCCGATTTTGATTCCTGCTTTCGAAGCGGCGGGATCGAGGATTTCGGTGACGACAACGTGCTTTTCAACGATGCGCGTGCGCAGGCCGACGGGCGCGTCACCAAAGTAGCGGGTTAAGGTCTCACTGTGGGCTGCGGTGAAGGTATCGGCGGCGTGGGTGAGCCACTCGGCGACAGTAAGGTTGTATTCGAGAGCGTCTTTCGCGGCGATCATGCGAGGCAGAAATTGCGCAAGCAACGCGTCCCAGTCTTCGTCGATGAGATCGCGGTAGGCAAAGAAGTAGTGAAGGATGCCCCAGATTTTGAAGGCGGCGAGGATGCGGAGTTCGGCGGATGGGAAGGGGTCGGCGTAGATTTTTGCGGCTGTCGGCAGAGGGATGGGAGGACCGGCGGTAGCGGGTTCGGATAACGGGACTTTGACGCTAAAGCCACTCATGGGGATGATGATTTCTTCGTTGACGTTGGTGGGTTTATAGAGGAAAGCGGCGTAGAAGGCACTTACGGGATCGCCGATTTCGGGTGGGAGGCCGTGGTAAAAGCGGAGGCGCTGGCCGGTGCCGGAATTCGGTGTGCTCCTGGCTAGAGGTTGGACGAGCGACTCAATGGCTGACTTATATTCGGAGGGGGTTTGGGCAGAACGGATTTTGGGGAGGGTGTCGATCAGGGCTTGGTCCCAGTTGATGTCGCGGTAGGCGAGAGAGGGGTGGAAGTATTTTACGGTGATCCAGAGTTTGGCGGTGGAGAGGAGGCGGTCGGACTCGGAGGGCACGGATTGCGCTTGGGCAAGCGCGGTGAGGAGGAGGCAAAGCAGAAAGCGAAAAACCAAGGGGGACAGCCAGCGGTGTCCGCTGCAGATTGGTTTTCGCGGCTCAGTGAAGTGTGAATTGGGGACAGAGTAGCACGTCCCCGTTTTGCTTTCCGACAATTTGATCTGTCTTTAGACGGGAGGGCCGACGGAGAGTTGGTTATCGACGCCCTTGACGCCTTTCACTTTCTTGGCCAGTTTAGTGGCTTTGGATTTGCCTTTGTCGGTGTCGACGCGGCCCTTGATGGTGACTTCGCCATCTTTGACAGAGACTTCGAGAGCGCCGCCTTTAACGTCGGCATCACCGGCCAGGCGCATACGGACTTGGTCACTAATTCGATCATCCTCGCTAGATACGACTTGAGGTTTATCGGCTTGACGGGCGAAGGCAGGTTGCATCGCAGCACTGGCGGAGAGCAAGACGCAAGTAAGTAAACGTTTCATAACGATTAAGTCGGTTTATTCCTTTGAGCTGATATCTTCCGAGCCTACCATCGAGCGCCAATCGACTGCATCTAAGAATGACGGATCTTCGCGCCAGTTTGGTTTCACCTTAACAAAGAGAGATAGAAAAACTTTATTGTTGAGTAAACGCTCAAGTTCGAGGCGGGCGGCGGTACCGATTTTTTTCAGCATCTGGCCCTGGGTTCCGATCAAGATCGCTTTCTGGCCGTTGCGTTCAACGTGGATGGTGGCGGCGATCTTCAGCAGTTTTGGTTTTTCTTCCCAGGTATCAATAAGGATGGCGGTGGCATGCGGAACTTCCTCACGCAGATTGTCGAGAATGGCTTCGCGGATAATTTCGGCAGCCATGAAGCGAGCGGGTTGATCGGTCAGGTAGTCGTTCGGGAAGATGGCGGGGCCGTCGGGAAGATGTTTGAGGATGGCTTGTTTAAGTACGTCGAGACCCGCGCCGGTGCGCGCTGCCAGCGGAAATGCTTCGCTGAAAGGGAACAATTCGTTGTAGCGTTCGAGCACAGGCAAGAGCAAACGCTTGTCGGAGAGCTTGTCAATCTTGTTCAATACCAGGAACGTTGGTCCGGTCTTGCTGAGCGCGCTGAGGGCGTGTTCGTCTTCTTCGGTGACTTTACGGGTGGCATCTGCGACGTAGATGACCAGGTCGCGATCTTGCAAAGCGCCGCGGACGGTGGCCATCATGCGCTTGTTGAATAGTGTGTCGGACTTGTGAATGCCGGGGGTATCGATAAAGATGACTTGCGCCTCAGGAGTGGTGAGGACGCCTTGAATAGAGGTGCGCGTGGTTTGGGCTTGATGAGCGGTAATGGCTACTTTTTCGCCGACGAGTGCATTGAGAAGTGTGGATTTGCCCGCGTTAGGTCTGCCGGCAATGGAAACAAAACCAGCGCGATGTGCTTCGGCTCTCATGTGGCTGCCGCGACGGGCGCTGGTTCAACTCGGGAGATGCGGACCTCTTCCACTCGGCGTTCATTACCGGCTAACACTTCGATGCGCAGGCCGCCTTTCTCAGCCGTTTCGCCGACTTGCGGCACATGACCGAGCCATTCGGCCACTAGACCACCAACAGTAGTGGATTCGGTATCGCCGTTCGGGCGGAAGTTGAACAGATCTTTCAGGCGGTCCAGATCAAGACTGCCGGGTGCTATGAAGACATTCTCGCCTTCTTGTTTTACGTCGCGGTCGGGCTCGTGCTCGTCGCGAATTTCGCCGAGGATTTCTTCTACCAGGTCTTCCATAGTGGCAAGGCCGGCAGTGTTGCCATACTCGTCGACCACCACGACCATGTGGGAACCATCGCGCTGCATTTCGCGCAGAACGTCCGAGCCCGGTTTGGTTTCAGGGACGTGAGGGATGGAACGAATCAGTTCCTTCAGAGGCTTGGTCTGGCGTTCTTCAGGATCAAGCTCGAAAATATCGCGCACGTGAATGAAACCGATGATATTGTCAATACTTTCCTGATACACGGGCACGCGGGAAAACTGTTCATGGATGACGAGCTGGCGCAAATCTTCGATCGACCTGTCTTCGGAAATGGCGACAATATTGGGGCGAGGCGTCATAACTTCGCGGATGCTCTTGTCGCCGAACGCGACCACGGATTGGATGAGCTTGCTGTCTTCTTCGGCGAGGATACCTTCTTCTTCGCCGGCAGTGATGAGCGCGTCGATGTTTTCGGCAGCATCGGGAACGTGAGCTTCGCCGTTGCCATTGCTATCGAGTTCGAGCATTAGCGATTGGAAGATGCTGACGAGGCCGACTAATGGGGAGGCGAGCAAGGCTAGGAGTTTGACGACCGGGAGCCAACGTTTGAGCCACTGACCCTTGGTTCGACGGTAGAGTAGGAACGGCACAAAGTAAGTAGCGAAGAGCATGGCGAGTAGCGAAGTACCGGCGGCCTCGAGCACGCTCTGCCATTGCGGCGCGTCGGCGCGCACTAAACCGCAGAGGAAGAAGACGCCGATGAGAAACAGTGAGATGTGTTTGATGAGCGAAAAGGCGAGGGAGCCTCTTTCGGGTTCGAGGCCAATTTCCGACGACAGAGTTTCGCGGAAGAACAAGAGAGCTGGCGTTTCACGGCGCAGCAGGCGTAGCGATTCCAAATAAAGTAACTGCACAAAGGAAACAAAGCACAGAAGAGCGGTGAGCCCAGCGGCGACCAAGAGGCAAAGTGTGGTCATCAGGCTGCACCCTGTCGCGATTTGGCGCGGGAAATCAAGGTTGCGGGCAAGCCGAATTCTTCACGCCAGCGTTTTTCTTCGCGTTCCATGAGGCCGCCATCTTTTTCGTGGTCGAAGCCTGTCAAATGGAGGACGCCGTGTAGCATGAGCACTTTTACTTCATCGAGCCAGTTGTGTCCGAATGCGGAAGCTTGTGCCGCTGCGCGCTCGATAGAGATGGCGATTTCCCCTAATTGTTGCGTGGAGTCACCTGAAGGGAATGAGAGGACATCTGTAGGGTAATCGTTACGGAGAAAATCGCGGTTCAAGCGTTGGAGGTGAGCGTCATCGGCCAGCAGGCAGGTGAACGTGCGCGCACCTGCCACATTCGTTGAGAGAGTCGCGGCGAATTGCCGAATCGCGCGCTTGTCGGCGAGCGACGGTTTCAAAGCAAAGGGTATGGCTCCGAAGAGCAACGTACTGCCGGAAGAAGTCATGGAATCAGGCGAGAGGGAATTCGGGAATCTCCACAGTGGTTGACTGTGGCGGTTCGGCGACGGGCTCGGGCGCCGGTTCGTTGTTGAGTTTAAGCGCCAGTTGACGGCCGGCGCCGATCATTTCGTTATAGCGATCATACGCTTTCACAATGCGCTGTACAAGGGCGTGGCGAACCACGTCTTTTTCGTCGAACGCTACGAAAGCAATGCCTTCCACGCCTCTGAGCACTTCGACGGCGTTAATCAGGCCGCTTTTTTTGCCGCCGGGTAAATCAATCTGCGTCTGATCTCCGGTGACGACCATTTTCGAATTGAAACCTTGGCGTGTCAGAATCATTTTCATCTGTTCGCTGGTGGTGTTTTGCGCTTCGTCCAGAATGATGAAGCAGTCGTTGAGAGTCCGGCCGCGCATGAAGGCAAGCGGCGCGATTTCGATGACGTTTCGCTCTAACAGCTTTTCGACTTTTTCGGAATCGATCATGTCGAACAAGGCGTCGTAGAGGGGGCGCAAGTAAGGATCGATTTTTTGTTGAAGAGTGCCGGGCAGGAAACCAAGATGCTCGCCGGCTTCGACGGCAGGGCGGGTGAGAACGATGCGGCCGACACGTTTGTTGAGAAGGTCGGCAACAGCCATGGCGACCGCCAAATAGGTTTTGCCGGTACCGGCCGGCCCGATGCCAAAGATGAGATCGTGATGCTCGATGGCATCGATATAACGCCGCTGATTGACCGTCTTCGGGGCTAGGACTTTTTTGCCGAACGATCGCGACTTACCACTTTCGACGAGGCGGCGAAGGGAAACGCCAGGATCGGCGGTGACGACTCGCATGTAGCTGTTGAGATCGCCATTGCTGAATGCGTGACCTTCGCGGACGAGATCGGAATAATCGGCAAGAATTTGTTCGGCGCGCTTGACCTGCAGTTCGTCGCCCTCGATTTCAAGCGTGTCGCCATCCAGCAAGCGGGTACGCAGTTTGAGTTCCCTTTCGAGCAGCCTGATATTTTCGTCGCGCGTGCCAAACAGCGACTCAATGCCGCGAGATATCTGTATACAGGACTTCATTAAGTGAGATTGCTTGTGAGTGGAAGCACTTTGGGGGTTAGCGGATGATGCTGGTTTGGAGTGGCCGCACAGTGACGGAGGATGGGACGACGCCTTACGTTAATCCTTTGAACCCACAGGCGCGTGCGCCAGAAGCTCATCCCCCCTAATATAGCACTTTCCGGGACGGGGCTACGCAAAGATACGCGGGCATCTGGCACGGCGAGATTCGACCTTATCTGGTCGGTCACGCGTTCTGAATTGCGTGTAATGGCGCAGACGTATTCCTGGAAGACCCATTAACGGACGTAATTCTCGCTGCTCCTACCTTTGGTCCCAAAGCTGCACACAGGGTGCATGACTATGAACACTCAAGCGAAGGTCTATCTCGTCGGTGGCGGTATTGGATCACTCTCTGCCGCTGCGTTCCTGATTCGTGATGGCGGTATGTCCGGAAGGAATATTACGATCCTCGAAGCGTTGCCTGTGATGGGAGGGAGCTTAGACGGCGGCGGTGATCCGATTCGCGGCTATTCGATGCGTGGGGGACGAATGCTCACAACCGACAATTACGAATGCACTTGGGATCTATTCAAGTCGATTCCGTCGCTAGACCGTCCTGGCAAATCGGTTTTTGACGAAACGGTTGAATTTAACGAAAAACATAAATCGAATTCCATGGCGCGGCTGGTTGATAAACGCCGTGAAAAAGTGCCGGTGAGATCGATGGGATTCTCGATCCAAGACCGTATCGAGTTAATGAAGCTCACGGAAGTGAATGAAGAAAAGTTGGGTACCACTCGCATTACGGACTGGCTTTCGCCTTCCTTTTTTGAGACCTCGTTCTGGTATATGTGGTCGACGACTTTCGCCTTTCAGCCGTGGCACAGCGCGGCAGAGTTCAGGCGTTACCTGCACCGCTTCATGATGGAGTTTTCGCGCATTGAAAATTTGGCAGGTGTGAAGCGCACGATCTTCAACCAATACGATTCGTTGGTCATGCCCTTGCAAAGTTGGCTTAAGGGGCAAGGGGTCAACCTAGTGATGGATTGCACAGTAAACGATCTCGATCACGCCATTGAGGACGGTAAGTTTGTAGTGACCGCGATCCATTGCGTGAGCCACGGCGAGAGTGAAACGATTGCGATCGCTGAAGGCGATGTGGTGTTCTTGCAAAACGGCTCGATGACGGATGCGTTGAGCCTTGGGTCCATGAATGCACCTCCCGCGCAGTTAACGAAAGCCCACAGTGGAGGGTGGACTCTTTGGGAGAAGCTGGCCAAGAGCCACGCAGAGTTTGGAAATCCGGCTGCGTTCAATAGCTCGATCGCGCAGTCATGTTGGGAATCATTTACCGTGACGCTGAAGGATTCGCTTTTCTTTGACAAGATGGCAGAATTTAGCGGAAATGAGGCGGGCACGGGCGGACTGGTGACGTTCAAAGATTCGAACTGGCTGCTGTCGATCGTGTTGGCGTATCAACCTCATTTCCGGAATCAGCCGGCGGGAGTAAAGGTGTTCTGGGGATACGCCTTGTTGCCAGATCGGGTGGGCAATTTCGTGCCTAAGGCGATGGCCGAGTGTACCGGCGCGGACATCTTAAAGGAGCTGTGCGGACAGCTGCGATTCGAGCCGGAGACGGTGGCGACGGCCAATTGTATTCCTTGCCGGATGCCGTATATCACGAGCATGTTTATGCCGCGCGATAAAGGGGACAGGCCGTTGCCGGTGCCGCGCAATTCGAAAAATCTGGCGTTCTTGAGCCAGTTTGTTGAGATTCCAGAAGATGTTGTCTTCACGGTGGAATATTCGGTGCGGGCGGCGCAGATGGCGGTGTACCAGCTCTTTGGGATTGAGCGACAAATACCGCCGGTGACGCCGCATGACAAATCGGTAAAGACGCAGTTCGAAGCGGTGGTGAAGGCGTTCGCATAAGAGGGGGTGCGCCATGATGGATCGGATAGAGAACCGAACCTTCGATGAACTCAACATCGGTGATAGCGCAAGTCTGGTGCGAACTCTGACATATAAAGATATCCAGATCTTCGCGGCCATGTCCGGAGATGTGAATCCGGCGCATGTGGATCCCGCGTTTGCCAAGGACGACATGTTCCACAAGATCATCGCGCATGGGATGTGGGGTGGTGCGCTGTTTTCGACCGTACTGGGCACACAACTGCCGGGGCCGGGGGCAATTTATCTTGGCCAATCGCTGGAGTTCCGTAAGCCTGTGGGACTGGGCGACACTGTGACTGTCAGTGTGCGAGTGGCGAAAAAAGACACCGAGAAGCACCGGGTGACAATCGATTGCGAGGCGAAGAATCAGCGCGGCGAAACGGTAATCATCGGGGCAGCAGAGGTGATCGCGCCGACAGAGAAAATTTGCCGGGCGCGCGTTGCAATGCCCGAGGTGAAGTTGGTCGAGAAGGGCCGGTGGTATCGCGAACTCATTCAAATGACGCAAGGTCTAGGCCCGGTGCGGACGGCTGTGGTGCATCCGGCAGATGCAGTATCGTTGATTGCGGCGGTGGAGGCGGCTCACGAAGGTCTGATTGTGCCGGTGTTGGTGGGGCCGCAGGCGAAAATTCGGGCGGCCGGGGAGAGCGCCAAGATCGACATCGGTGCTTACGAATCGGTTTGGACGGAACACAGTGCGGCGGCAGCAAGTGAGGCAGTAGCGCTGGCGAGGGCGGGCAGAGTCGATGCCTTGATGAAAGGCGCGCTGCATACGGATGAGCTTATGCGCGCGGTGGTGGATTCGGCGAAAGGGCTACGCACGCACCGACGGATTACGCATGTGTTTGCGATGGAGGCACCGGGTTATCCTCGACCGCTGCTGATTACCGATGCGGCCATTAACGTTTACCCGACGTTGGAAGAGAAGTGCGACATCGTACAGAATGCGATTGACTTGGCGCATGCGCTAGGCATCGAACGCCCGAAGGTGGCAATTCTGTCGGCGGTGGAGACGGTGACCCAAACAATTAGATCGACGCTGGACGCAGCGGCACTTTGCAAAATGGCCGATCGCGGGCAGATTACGGGTGGCCTGGTAGACGGGCCGCTCGCGTTCGACAATGCTGTCTCGGAAGAAGCTGCGAAGACCAAGGGCATTGTTTCGCCGGTGGCTGGGAAGGCCGACATTTTTGTGGTGCCGGACTTAGAGGCCGGAAACATGCTGGCCAAGCAGCTAGAGTATCTGGGCGAAGCGGAAGCGGCAGGCATCGTGTTGGGGGCGCGGGTTCCGATTATTCTGACGAGCCGCGCCGATAAGACTTTGACACGATTAAGTTCTTGCGCATTGGCCGTTTTGTGGGCGCAGCACCAACGGAGGGTGAAAGCGTTGGCGACGTGAGCTGACGCATAATGATCAATGACACTCCAATGAACAGCTTTCTACGGCTTGGCTTTTTGCCGCACTTTCATAACCTTTCTCTTTTGCTCCTGCGGGTTTTGGTGGGTATCAGCTTGTTTCTAAAACATGGGTTGGAGAAGATCACGGGATTTTCGGAGATGGCGAAGCATTTCCCAGACCCATTGCATATTGGGGCGGAGTGGAGTTTGGGGTTCGCGCTTATTTCCGATGGGTTGTGTTCGGTACTGCTGATTATTGGGTTAGGGACGCGCTGGGCGGCGTTGTTTGTCGCGGTGAATACGGCGGTGGCGTTTGTGTTCGTGCATCGAATGCATTTAGCAGGCGAGCACAACGGGGAGGTGGCTTGGATGTATCTGGCCGCTTCGCTGGCGTTGTTTTTATCAGGGGCGGGAAAGTTCAGCGTAGACCATGGGTTGGCGAGTCATGGTGGGGAGCATTACCGGGAAGGACGGGGCGGAAAGAAGAAGTTTAAGGCAGGCCGGTAAAGAGACACCTTTGAATTGGGATGAGGCGCTAAAAGGCCAGGTCTTACCTCCGCCCCCCGAGCAGTACGGCGGATTGAGAGGTCGAACATTGAAAGCTGCCAGCCGCCACGTAATCGAATGATCCGTGTATCGAAAAAGATTGCGGCTTTGTCACGATCATCTTCTCAGAGCGTGGAAGTCTCCGGTAGTTTCCCGCACGGTGGTACCGGTTGGGAGCCAGTCGCGGTACAAATCCTCGAATTGGCTAGCGAAAGTACGTTTCCCTCGAGAGCTTTCCTCACAGATTGGCCAATTCGGATTGAAGGGCGGAGCCGCAAATACCATCAGGGCGAGCTTCTTTGCGAATTTCTTGAGTTCGTCTTCAAGTTCCAACGCCCGTTCCGTCTCCCAGAAGACAGGCAGGCTGACTGGCGTAATCGGTCAGGCCAACGAGCGCCCAACTCGATCGTCTCATCGTCGATGAAGATGGCGGCTTCCTGACCGAGTTCTTGCGTAAGCCAGAATCTTAGCCGTGCCGAAACCTGTCGAGTCCAGTACAACGTAAGATCATGACGTTTATAGCTGAAGAAGACGTCGTATTTGTATTCAGGGGCAGGCATTTAGCTGTTGAGCCCAACTCTCTGAATTTTGGCATATGAGTGGAATCGCTACTCTTTTCCTATAGCGAAATAGGCGACGGTCGGGAGAACGAGGACTGTGGCCGCGCAAAGTGCGATCAAAACGCCGTGGGTCAGCAGGAGAGATTCCATCCAAACGCGGGTAGCTTGAAACCAGGCGAGCGCGGCACCCAGACAGACGACGATTAAGCCGATGGCCCAAACGAGAGCGGCAATTTGGGTGGCAAGAATGGGGCGCGAGGCGTCGGTTACGGCTTCACGACGGGCGCGCAGTTGAGCCATCCACCAAATGCGGCTGGCATCGGGAACGGCGGCGCGGGCGTGTGCCTCCTGGCGAGCGAGGGCGAAGGTAGGGACAAGGCTTGCGACTTCAGAGCAGATGGCGCAGTGGGCGGCGTGTTCGCGCAAGTCAGGCGCTAATCGCGATTCAAGTGCGGCTGCCAGCACTTCGGCTTCGAATTCGCAGGCAAAGGCTTTCATCGTTTCACCTCGTTCGGCTGCAGTAAATGGGCCAGTTTGCGGCGGGCACGAAACAGCAGAGTTTTCATACTTCCCTCCCCTACGCCCAGTGTGGCCGCAATCTCGCGATGAGTGGCGCCCTCGGCGTAGGCAAGCCACAACATGGCCCGCTCACGCGGCTTGAGTTCGGCCATGGCGCGGGTGAAATCAGCAAGACGATCAGTGGAACTGGAGGCATCGCTGGTCGGGATGCGCTCGACCTCATGGCCTGCCACGTCGGCAAAGGGGCGTAGGACTCCACGGCGGCGAACGTCTCGCGCCAAATTGGTAGCGATCTGATACAGCGAATTGCGCCGGTGACTTTCGTTTTCGTGAGTGGTGCGCGCGCGCAGAAAACGGTAGAACGTTTCTTGTAGAAGTTCGTCGGCCAATTGCCGGTCTCCCGTAACGCGCGCCAAATAGGCCCACACGCCACGGGCGGTTCGCTCGTAAAAGGTGCGGAATGTCTCCTCGTCCATCACAAATTCTGCGCAGGCATCGTTGGCGGTTTCGGTGCGGTTCAGTTCGGTAAATGTGAGATCGCGGGCCATAGGCTCAGTGCGCCTTTACCGTTGAGTTAGCGGTGGTCTCAATGAGCCCGAGGCGGCGTGAAATCAAGAAGGAGATGACGGCGGAAATCACAAAGCCGAGTCCGATGGCGATTCCGAGCACGCCGAGCGCGCTGAGCGGCTGGGATGCTTCAGTAACGACTCGATTGCTCACGACTTGTAAGCCAAAGCCGGCGGCGACCATAACCAAACCGGCCTGAACCGACCATAGAATTCTGCCGAGGGGTGCAGCTACACTACGTGGTCCGGCATCGAGATTGATGGGGGATGACTCCAAGAACTTCGCCCCTGCGGGCGATTGCATATACGCTAGCAGATCTTCGTTGGTGGTAAAACGGTCGAGCAGTTTCGTGTGCACCTCGGTTTGAATTTTAGTGAGCCGGTTCCAACGGCGGTAATCGACCAGCGTGCGAATCAGCCAGACGATGACGCCGATCGCCATGCCGAAACCGAGAAAGACGCTAAGGTCATTTAGCATCTCGCGCCAGAGATCGAGCACCTGTTCGTTATGCGGCCGGACGTTATTGCTGCTGATATAGAAAGACGGATTGCGGATAACTTCCGGATGCGCGCTCAGAAATGCAGCGAGTGCAGGATAGGGTGCAAGGTAAGGTTGATTGCTAAGAAGGCTGGGATCTTGAGCTAAAACGGCATGCATGGAAGGAGGATAGCGTTCGAGGAGTTGCGAGAGCGCTTCTTTGGTGCGTTCGGCATCGGGCTGTTCGACAACGGCATTCGGACCGGCGGGTCCATTAAGGTTTTGCGACCATCCATTGTGCGGAACGGTGGCCATGAGGGTTGCGCCCAGTACAGCAGCTCTGATCCTTTTATTTAGCATTCTGTCAATAGTTACGAACTGCACGGAAAGAAGTTAACAGAACTAGAAGAATTTTAGTTCACGAGCGGCGGCGGTAGCAGATCTTCGGAAGGTTCGGCAAAGTATTCGTCGTAGACTTCATCGTTAAAGAAACCGGCGATTTTTACATCCTTCAGCGGCAGGGTGATGACGAACTCCGTCGGATCGAGCAAGGAGTCTTTGAGCACAGCGTCGTAGTAGACGGTGCGGCGAGTCTCGAGGACGTCTTTGTCGCGGTAGCCGCTGATGAAGGGGAGAAGCCGGAAATATTGTTCCTGCGGATCGAGATTGGGTGATTCGACAACCCAGCCGACGTACCATTTGCGCGAATCTAACGTCAACGAAATAAGACGGTTTTCGGTTTCCGCTTCGTCCAGGAGTCTAAGAAGGAAATTTCCCCGTGCATGGATTTCAGCGCTTCTGGCTTCATCTTTGCTGATAAAGAGATTCACGCCAAGCGCAAAAACAGGCCCTAACAGGAGTGAAATAGCGCTGGTGGATGAAAAGGGGAACGGCGAGAAAATCGTCCAGGCATCGTAGAGCGGTTTCCCAAAGCGGGTGAAACCGATCAGAAGTTCGGTCAGCCTGCCGACGATTGACAAAGCCACACCGGCGATTGCCGATTGGAACAGAAGCCGATAACCGTCCGTGCGCTGAGCGGCAAAGCGAAAATAATGAGCGATGTGTATGAAGAGAAATCCGCCAATGAGAGGCAGAAGGAGGAGGTTATAAGGCATCCGCCTGAGCTAGTTGCGCTGCCGCACCGGCCTTACGAAAGTGACGCCGGGCTTACCGCGGAATCGTTCGCTCTCTTTCGAGAGTCGATCAATGGTGGCTCGCACTTTCGGATCGCGTAAGAGCGCGTTGACATCCACAATTCGAAAGCCGTTGTAATTTACGTGTGATATTTTCTTGCTATTTGAATCGGCCATTTCGCGAAAACTCGCTATCTCTACTTTACCCTTTTTGGCCCCTAAACACGGGTGCGCAGGGAATAGTCCTCATCGAAGCGCGTTAAATTGGGGCTGTAGTAGGGGTCGCGCGCAATGACTTTTGCCCACTTGTATTTCATGGCCGCCACCTCTTCCGGATGGGGAATCACGTCTTTGGACGTCTTGGAAAGCGCCTCGTGGTGGTACAAAACGGCATGCGGCGTGTACAGAACGCGGTAGCCGAAGGTTCCCATCTTGAGGCACAGATCCACATCGTTGAAAGCGACGGCGAATTGGGATTCGTCAAAGCCACCGACTTGCCAGAAGACGTCGGCGCGAGTCATCAGGCAGGCTCCGGTTACGGCGCTTACGTTGCGGATCACATCGGAAAAATCGAAATAGTGACCGACGGCTCCGTCGAGCCCTTTGAAGGCGTGGCCGCAGTTATCGAACAGACCCATCACTACGCCGGCGTGCTGAATGGCGCCGTTCGGATAGAGCAATTTGGCGCCGACCGCGCCGACTTCCGGGCGAACTACGAGTTCCAGCATGGCTTGTAGCCAGCCGGGTTCTATCACCGAAGTGTCGTCATTCAGAAACAACAAGACAGGCGAATCGCACTGACGGGCTGCGGCGTTGTTGATGGTCGAGAAATTGAAGGGTTTGTTGCGCCAGTCGATGTAACGCAGGTTCGCGTGCTTGCTCTGGAATAGAGTGACCAACTTCTCAATGGCGTTGCCTTTGGAGTTGTCGCTAATCACAACTTCATAATCGGCATAGGAAGTCTTAACGAAGATGCTTTCCAGGTTGGTGCGCAGAACATCGACCTTACCGCCAGAGGCAATAATGATGCTCACGCGTGTTCCGGCAGCGACCGGGTAGCGAACTCGCCAGCGGCCGGCGATCGCACCTTGCTCAACGGTGCCGCCTTCGTCGGCGCGATCGCAGTACTCCTGCAACGCGCGACGGGCAGCGTCCACCGCGTAGCTTTTGTTTTCGATACCGCTCGCGGTGGAAGTTGCTCCCGCGCGCCAGTGATAAAGAACTTTCGGGATGTGCTGAATGCGGAGTGCCTGTTCAGAAGCACGCAGGATAAGATCGTAATCTTGACTGCCGTCGAAAGCCGCGTTGAAACCACCCAGCTTGGACGCCAGATCACGGCGCAAAACCAGCAGATGGCAGACGTAGTTTTCGCACAGGAAAAGATCGGGCGACCAGTCTGGCTTGAAGAATGGATCGCAGCGCATGCCGCGTTCGTCGATCTTGTCCTCGTCGCTGTAGAACAGATCTCCTTCCGGATTCTGATTGATCGCTTCGCAGATGTACGCCAAAGCGTTGGGCGCTAACGTATCGTCATGATCGAGGAGCGCAATATAATCGCCGGTGGTCATTTGCCACGCCAAGTTTGAAGCGCGTGAAATACCGCCGTTTTCGCTGGCAAATTGCACTTTGATGCGTGGATCGCGCGCAGCGTAGTGCTCCAAAACTTGACGAACTTCGGGATTAGATGAGCGATCGTCGCAGATGCAAAGTTCCCAATGCGGATAAGACTGTTGCAGCACCGATTCCAAGGCGGCTTCAAGCTCGGCGCGCTTGGTATTGAAAACGGGAGTGACGATGCTGATCTTTGGCTGCACTTCGAAAGATTGAATTTTCAGCTCGATGATCTGCGAGTCGGGCCGTTCAACTTCGTGGATCCAGCGCTGATAGTCCGAGACAAATCCTCTGTCATGGTCGATTTCGACAAAGGTGCGGGCTTCGCGAACAACCATTCCTTTGGCCAGTGCGCGCAGCAAAATTGCATGGCGGCCGTTTGGCAAGTCGCGCGAATCGAATTGAGCGACGAAACCAGTGCGCCCGGTCTTGTCCAAATCGGGTAAGGCTTTCTGCACATCGGGACGTGGAATGGAGGGCGTGGTTTCGATGGGCTCGAGACCGTTGACTACGACTTGAATACTGTCAACGCCGCCTTCCGCGGCAGCCCATCCGCGCACGGTAATTTTGCCGCTGCGGGAAAGGTTCTCCTCGGGATTAGGCTCGTCGAGGGTCAAGTGAGTGTTGCGGCGGGCTATTAAATCGCGCGCACCGTTACCGTTAGAAGAAAGCAGCTTACCATTCTCGCCCGGCATGACGGCCTTCATCACGTTGCCAACCGCGCGCAGGGTACGCCAGAGCCGCCCAGTCACCACATCCATCAGGATGCGCTCGACACGCACGAGGGTGACTTGCTGGCTATTGACCTGGCGCTGCTGCTCTTCGAACATTTCGAGCAAACGCGCAAGCTGCCTTTCGGAGGCGCGGAGTTCCGTTTTAAGCTGGTCGACTTCGGCGCGTGACGCCGCCAGCAGGGCCTCCAAAGGGTCCGTCTGATTGATGGTGTTCACAAGCGTGTCCGATCCATCAGTGTAGCAACGTGTTCTACACTTGGGGCTTGCCACGTAAGCTCGGCCAGCATTTTCTCAGCTCCCAATCCGTTCTGGCACAGATTGCAAGTGCAGCCGGACAAACCCATCCCAGCTGCATTGTTGAGATCGGTGCGGGCCGTGGCGCCTTGACCCGCCATCTGCTGACGCTCTGCGAGCAACTCCATGTCGTCGAGTTAGATAGTCGCTTAATTGATTTTCTAACACGAAATTTTCCGAATTGCCCCAGCCTGCATATTCACCATGGCGACGCGCTGGCCATTGACTTGGCGCAGTGGGGTCCGGCAGTAATCGCAGGCAATCTGCCTTATTACATCACCTCTCCTTTGATAGAGCGATTCCTGCAACTTGATCCGTGCTTCCCGCTGGCGGTTTTCCTGATGCAGCTGGAAGTGGCGGAGCGGTTGCTGGCTAGGCCGCATACGCGTGATTACGGATATCTTACGGTGGCCACGCAAATTGTTTGCCATGTTGAATTGATTTGCAAGGTACCACCGACGGCCTTTTCGCCGCCGCCTAAAGTTGAGTCCGCCGCGCTTCGGCTGACGCGAAGGTCGGAGTTAACGCCTGATTTGCCGGCCCTTCTCAAGTTTGTGGGACGGTGCTTTACCCACAAACGCAAGACGCTGCGGAATAATCTTCGCCCTTTCTACGGCCCGGCCATTGACGGACTTCCCGAAGCGGGCTTAAGGGCGGAGCAGTTGGAGTTGAAGCAGTTTGCCGATTTGCGGGCGCGGCTGAGTTCAGTTGCTGGCGAGTGAAAAGCGATTCTCGGGTTGACCGGGGGAATCGGTTTGCAGAGTGAAGAGGCCGCCTGCGAAACGATCTCCAGGCTTGGCACCTGCTGCTGCCGTGGTGATGTAGAGCGTGCGGAGATCAGGGCCGCCGAAGGTGCAGGTTGTGACATTCGGCGTAGACATTTCGACAACGCGATCAATAGCGCCATTGGGAGCAACCCGGACCACGCATCCACCGCCGTAACGGCAGTTCCACAGGAAGCCTTCTGAGTCCATGGCCGAACCGTCGGGCGCACCGCGCGGAAAGTCGCGAAAGAAAGGCTTTTCGTTGCTGATTTCGCCAGTGGCGGAATCGTAGTCGTACTGATAGATGACGTTGGCCAGCGAATCGCCGAAAAAGAATGCCGTGCGCTGCTGATTCCACGCGACCGTGTTGGCAACGCCCAAGCCGCTCTTGAATTCTTTGATCGCCAGGTTCGGATCGAGGCGGTAAAGCACCCCGTGGCCGTTTTTGAGATCGCCAGGAGAACCGTCTGAATTGACGTTGTTCCACATGGAGCCAATCCAAAGAGAGCCACGCGGATCGGCACGCGCGTCGTTACAGCGAACCTCGGGCCAGCCAGGCAGTTTGAAAGCGTAGTCGCGGCGCGTGTCGCTGGTTGGTTCCCAGAGAATCAGGTGCGAGCCTAGAACGACTGCCAACGTGGTGGGGACAGTTGTCAGGATAAGCGCGGTGACGGGCTCATCGAAAAACCAGGTTTTCACGTTCCCGTTGGCGGCGTCGTAGCGGTGAATCAGAAAGCGGTTGATGTCGGTCCAGTAGAGGCAGTTCTCTCTGGCGTGCCAGACGGCACCTTCGCCGCAGATGTCCCCGGTGGGAGCGACGCAAATCGGAGCGGCCATCGCTATACGTTGCCTCGTTTCATTTCGCCAGCCAAGTAATCCGTTGCGCGCCAGGCCATCGCGAGGATAGTGAGTGTCGGATTCTTTTCGCTCGCGGTGCTGAAGGCCGAACCGTCGACAACAAAAACGTTTTTCACGTCGTGCATTTGGTTGAAAGCGTTAAGCGGCGCGAGTTTGGGATCGGCGCCCATGCGACAAGTGCCGTGTTCGTGAATGGCCGAGCCTGCTTTGTCTAACCAACCACGCTCATAGGGAAGAATTTCGGCTTTGGCAGAGTGCAGAATCTGTTCGGCGGTATCGTACATCTCTTGCGCCATTTTGTGTTCGTTGTCGCCGATTTGATATTCGATTTTCAAGCGCGCAACACCGTAGGCGTCGAGACTGGCTTCGTCGACCGTGATGCGATTTTCAGGGCGCCCGAGAGTTTCGCCATAGGGATGAAGCGCGACCATGGCCGGGTAACGCTGCTTCACGGCCTTCTTAAATTCGACGCCGAAGCCGGGGAGCGCCTTTGCATAATTGGCGTGCGCCTGAGCGCCGGTGTCCCAGAACTGCATGCCGAAGCCACGCAGATAATCGCGCTTGCGGCCGTCGCGGTGGTTGAAGCGAGGCAGGTAGATGTGTTCGCCGCCAATGCCGCTATCGTCATATACGGGACCATTCAGCAACTCGGGCATGAAGGCGTAGACGTGGAAGCGAATCTGTTCGCAGAGGTAACGGCCAATAGCGTCAGAAGAATTGCCGATGCCGTTAGGGTGGGCGGAGGATTTGGAGTTGAGGAGAATACGGGTGGAATCGACGCACGATGCGCCGACCACGACGACGCGAGCCTTGATTTTGTGTTCGTTCTTGGTCTTCCGGTCGAAAAATTGGACGCCGTTGGCCAGTCCTTTTTCGTCAACCAGGATGCGGGCGACGACGGCGTTATCGCGAATGGTCAGCTTGCCGGTTTTCATGGCCGGATCGATGAGGTAGTCGGAAGAATTGAAGAAGGCACCGACATCGCAGCCTGAGCCGCAAGCGCCGCAATAGTGGCATTGGGGATGACCGTTGTGCGGCTGGGTGAGAACGGCGCGGCGGCCGGCGACGATCGACAGGCCGATGTTTTGCGCAGCTTTTTGCAGCAGACGTTCGCCACAACGCGGAGGGGGCGCTGGCAACATGTACTTGCTGCCGGGTAGTGAATCTTGGTCGTCGAGGCCGCCGCAGACGCCGATGAATTGGTCGACTTTGTCGTAGTAAGGCGAAATGTCCTTGTAGCGAATGGGCCAGGGAACGCCCCACCCGTCGCGCGCGGGACCCTCGAAATCAACGTCAGAGTAGCGCAGTGAGACGCGGCCCCACACGTTGGTTTTGCCACCGCGGCCCCAGACGCGAATGAGTTCAAAAGGCTTATCGCTGGGGGTGAGGTACTGTTCTTCCTTGCTGTCCAGATAAAACTCGGGCGCGTGTTGGCCGCGTTCGTGACGAGCCATGGCCTGCCACGGTTTGACATGAGTCCAGAATTTAGCGCGGTCAAAGCGTTCGCCGGCATCGAGCACTAGAACATTTACGCCTTGGCGCGTGAGATTCCACGCAGCCATGCCCCCGGCGGCGCCGCTACCGATGATTACCACGTCATAGACCGGTTGAGACTTGGTGACGTTCACTGTGCGCGCTCCTGATTTGAAACCTCGCTCGGCCAGTGTTCGGGGTGGGTACAGCCGGGAAAACTTGGTCGGAAGGTGTTGCCTTTGAAGCCGAGTTCTTGCACTAAGCCGGCTTCGGTTTTGTAATAGTTGTCGACCGTGATGTCTTTCATGGTCTTGAAGAACCCGCGCTTAGTGATGTCGGGATCGGTGCTTAGCGCCTGCAGGATCTCTGCCTGTTGAGGTTCGGTTAGTGCCGTAAACGTGGAGCCGTTGATGGTATGCGCTTGTTCGGCGAGGTACGCGAGACCTGCTTTGAAACGTTCCTGCAAATCCGGCTTGGCGGCGACTTGCTGATCGATCCAATGCGGGACACCCGCGTCGATGGCGCCGGGCGTGTCGGTGCGCGGAATGATGAGGTCGGCGAGTTTGGAGATGGTCTCGTAGTCGCTCTGGCTGAAATAGCTGGGGGAAGTGGCGATGGGAGCCGTTTGCTCCAAAATCTCGTGGACGTGGTGTCCGGCTTCAGTAGTCTCAGCGAGTAAAGGCGCAAGCGCGGCTGAGCCAGCGGCAGTAGCGAGTTTGATAAGTGCGGTTCTTCGGCTGTGCACAGGATTGAGTATATTCTGTTGAACTTAGCCGAAACGCGAAAACGGCTCGCGCCTTTTTTCGAGACGCGAGCCGCTTTTCCACTACTCCAGCCGTTTACCGTCTGGTGATGCTTGATGTTTCGCTCAAGTAAACGTACTCGCCGTCTTTCTTGACGATTTGTTCTTCGGCGCCGAGCTTCACCACCGGGCTGATTCTTCGCATAACGGCCATCACTTGCTGGGCATAATTTTCATCGGGATTATACAGATGAAGTTTGCCGAGCGAATTGTGACGGCGATAAAGCGACCCGCGTCCAAGTTCGTAAGCTACGGTCTGAAGGCCGGCTTTGACACTGGTAAAGTAAATCTCGCCGCCTCCCCACCCGAAGATGTTGTTCTTTTCCCTAAGGTAGGCTTTCCCGCCACCGGATTCGATAATCGCGATGCTGGGCAGAAGCCGCCAATCGAGATGATTGTCGTCGGCTGCGCGTACAAACTCTTCGGATAAATTAGCCACCGGACAACGGAGCTTTCCGAGAAATTTCCTCAGACGAATCGTCCGAGGGTCGGCTTTTGGATGGGAATTGAAAACCCCAGCCACGTCAGTCTTCGGTTTAGAGATCGTCGTCTCCAAGACCCAAGTGCTGAGTAAAACCGCCGAAATACCGCTTGCCGCGATTAGAAGTTGCCGACCGGGAAAACTATCCTTTTCCGGCCTGCGACTATAACCAATTCGCATGGGGCTATTATAGCAAACTATGGAACGCTGTCGCAATAGACTAGACTTGCAAAAGACTACTAGGATTTCCCCGGGTCTCCACTCCACGGAACCCCTTCCCCACCAACAACTTACCCTTGGACGCACGCGGACGTCGCGCGCTATTGCGCAACGAACCCAAATTGGTAGCCGACGCAATGAAATGTTTGTCGGAAAAAACTATGGATTCAAAACCGCCAGACTAGCGCGTGGGAAGGCAAATTTTTTGCCGAATTCGTCGATCAGATTTACTTGGGCGTCGTAGGTCCCTGGCGGAATCTTCGCCATCGACATTTGCAGCCAGACCGGCAGCGTGCCCGAGCGATTTTCCGCCAGCCTGTTGGCGCGGACCGAGGGCGATTCGAAAATCTTTTTGTCGTCCTTATAAAGCGCCAGGCTAGCGGTTACGCTGGCGCGCTTGAAGTTCTCCGGAAGGAAGTCGGGGATGTTTGGATCGTAGACCTCCACGTAGACAAGCATGTTCTGATTTACCCGGAACACCTTCGTAACATTGGGCACGAGTTTCTTGCCATCGGCAATCAAAGGATTGTTTTCGATCAGCTTTTTGCTCTGCTTCACGCCCGCTACTTGGCTCGTTACGGCGTCGCGTTGGTTGCTCAAGATCACTGAACTGAAGCGCAGAGTTTTTTCTGTGTTCACGTCGGGCACCACGAACTTGGCCTCATAGGTACCGACCTTACCTTCGCCGTTTTCGCGGGCCACGAAACGCAGGCGGTACTTCCCAGGCGTGAGCGTTACGCCGGTGTCGTATTGCAAATTCTTGTGGGCGACTTGTCCAGCTACATCTTCCGCCAGTTTCAACGGGATGGTATCGCGAACGGTGGCCGCCGACCGATTCCGTTCGTCGTAAACCTGGGCGATGAAGTCAAGTTCCGTAGCCTGCTTGGCCCCTTTGTTCTTAAACGCCAGCGCTGAGCCGGGAATCTTGACGCCGATGGGTACGAAGTACTTCGTTTTCTCCATGCGGAAGTAATCCACTTCGACGGCGATCGGCAAGTCGGTTACCGGGTTATCGGCCAACAGAGCCTTCTCTAGCTGCGCTTCTTTATCACCTTCGGCCATGCGGGCGAACGTGGTGGATCCGTAGTAGCCTTGCCGGTAATCCAACTTAGCTCTTAAACTGGCGAACTTGGGCGACAGTTTGACCTGAATACGGCGGTACTTGCCGTCCATGTTAGTGTTGGCACTTACGTAAGACAGCACATAGTAACTGGAAAAATCTTCTTGGACTTGGCGAATGCCTTCCGTCAGGTCGTTAGAATCGAGCAGCGCTTTGCCGCCAGTATCGAGCGCCAAAGTGGCGAGTGTTTCCTGCTGGTTGTTGAAGTTTGAGCGAATCGTATTCTGTCCGGCCCCGCTATATAGGTTGTTGCCGACCGCGCCAGCCTGAGTAGCGTCGCCGCCCGGAACTAATGCCGATAAGCCGCGCGCGTCAATCGGATAGAAAGCGACGTTCGAACGAATCGCGGTGTTGACAGTGGCTCGTAGCTGAGACTGATTGTCGACGCCGTTCTTCTGAATGCCGCTGGATAAATAGATGAGCGCCTTCTTTTCGGGATACTGGCCTAATTTGCGTGCCGCGTCTTCCAAGGCCGCCAATTTCAAGTCGGAATTGAAAATATTGAACTCTGTTTCGTCCGCCACAAAACTGCCGCTGATATCCTGCGCGTCAGCGCCCATGTCGGCGATGCTCGCGTTCTCGCTCGATTCGCCGATGCGGAACTTATTGATGGTGGCGATCAGCAAGTCGCGGTCGGATGTGAAGTCTTGCACTGTTTTCAACTCAGACGTGAAAATCATGAGAGAAACGGAATCGCTCGAAGTCATTTGACTGGTGAGAAACTTGATGGCCGCGTTGCGGGCGCGGATTTGCTCAGCCGGTTGCATTGACGAAAAGTCGAATAAGATCACCATCAAACGGCGGTCTTGGTATTTGGTGAGCATGGACGCCCTGAGCGCGCTCTTCTCTGCATCGGGATTGTAGCCCTTCGGTTCGGGCGGGGGCGCCAGCGTTTTATCGGTCAACGGCGGCAGCACGTTCGCGCTCAGTTTTTGATAATCCACTGCTTGCAATTTCTGCAGCTTGCCGTCTTCATAGAGTTCGAAATCGGCCGCCGTCAAATTAGGAACGGGCTTGCCGTCGTGGTCTACCACTGTTACGTTCACGATGACGACGTTTGTGTCAATCGAAAATGTGGGGCGCGTCTGGTAAGCAAGCAAAGGCTGAAGCATCAGCAAGGTAGTAAGCAGGGACGCAATCGTTCTCAAAACCGTAACCTCACTACCGCTTGAATTGTTCGCATGCCGCTGGCTGAACTCGGCAGTCCATAGTTCACCGCATTTACAACCGTGTAATAGTTCGTATAGTTCACGTGATTCAAGACGTTATTGGCTTCCAATCGGAACTCGATGCGACGTCGTTCGGCCATGGTGAACGATCTGGCGAAAGCGGTGTTGAGACCGAAGGTGCCGGGCCCGGGTATGGTGTTGCGGCCGGCATCGCCATACGTTCCCGACGCTGGTACGGTAAAGGCGGCCAGATTAAAGAGACCGCTGCCTCCGCTGATGGATTCGCCGGTGGCTGAGGCGCGTCCGCTGCCGATGCCGCCCGTTTGTGCAAGTTGTTGGGTGTTACCGAGCACCCGAGCCGTCAGCGGATTGCCGGTTTGCGCAGTGATATTGCCGCTGAGCTGCCAGTCTTTGAACAGGCGGCCCACTTTGCCATCGGAAGCAACATGCGAGCCGGGCCCCGCGATCGGCGAGGTCCACACAAAGCCGGTGGTGAACTGATGGCGGATATCAAAACTCGATAAACCCCGTTCCGCCGAGAGATCCAACCAATTCTGCGCGACGGTATTACCCGCGCCGCCAAAGCTGGAAGAATCGTCAATCGATTTAGCAAATTGATAGTAAGCCTGGAACGATAGCCCGCGATTGAAGCGGCGGTTCAACCGCAACTGCAACGCGTGAAAAATGGAATCGCCATTTGACTCGTCGTATGTATAGAGCGTGCTGTTTTGAGAAACGGCTGCCGTTCCGGGTAGCGGCTCGTTCGGAATGATCTTTACGTCGAGGCGCGTTCCTTTGGTTCCCAAGTAAGTCATATCCGCAAAAAAACCTCTGCCCAATTCGCGTTGCACTGAGAAATTCCACGAACTCGCGTAAGGCGTGCGATAGTTCGGGTCAACCGCATAGGTTGGCGTAGCGCTTTGCTCTGTTACAGCGGCAAAGGCGTTATAGAAAGTGAGCGCGCTGCCGACACTGGTGTTTGTGGCACTCGAGATGGCGCCGGGCCCCTGTTTCGCCAAGGATTGGATGAACGAATTGTAAATTTGACCGTTGTAGTAAATGCCGTAACCGGCGCGAATCAAGGTTGATTTCTTACTTCCGGGCACTTTGTAGGCTAGCGCCAGCCGAGGTGAAAAGTCCTTATAGTCGCCATGAATCAAGCCAGCAGGCTGACCCGGAGTCGCCGGCGTCACTGGGAGGTAACTAGTGAAGTCCGGGCTAATCGCTAGATTTTCGATGCGCCCATACTTTTCGGCGATCGGCGAGAAATATTCATAACGCACGCCCAAGATCAGGGTCAAATTTGAGCGGGCCTTCCATTCGTCTTGCGCATAGCCATTCAATTGGTTCTGATGAAAATAGTTAGTTTGCGCACTATATTGAATGGAACTGGATTGGGGATCGCCGAGAAGAAAATCGGCTAAGTCATAGCCGGTTCCAGGGACTACCTGTCCGTTATTGATAGCGCTTGTGGCAACGCCAGTGAAACTGAGAGTGCCGCGGCCGTTCGGATTCGTTCTGGTGCTCAAATCCGGGTGCGTGTAACCGCCGCCGAAACTGAAGTTGTGCAGCCCTTTGATCCAATTGATGCTTTCGGTAAAGCCTTGCGATTGATTGCGGGTCAAAGTGGCGGAACCATCGGACAAGGCCCCAAAGTTCGTGAAGTTCAGCGTGGGCGGCCCATAATACAGGGGATTTGACGTTGGAGGTAATATGCCAAGCTGCGACGAGATGTCTGGCTGCGTTGAAAAATATGGAGTCGACTGACTGTAGTTCCGGTTGAAGCGGACTTGGAAATTGCTGATTAAGGTGGCCGCGATGTTACGTGTCCAGCCTACCGTCACATTGGTGCCGTAACCGCTGCTGCTATCGGCCCAGCCAAACGCATTAGCAGTCGTTCCGTCTCGTCTTTGGTATTGCAGATTCCCCGACAGGCGATCTTTTTCCGTGATACTGCGTTGGAGGCGGAAACCGATGTTATCGGAATTGGTTGCGGAGGCAGTTTCAAATTGATAATTGTTTTGACTTCCTGGTTGGTTCGGCAAGGGGTAGTAACTTAACAACCTCAATGCGGCTGGGTTCAACAGACTAGCTGGAATCTGGTTGCCAATAGGTTGGTGGGTCGTCGGATCGTAAAGCATGACGGGTCTGGTGCCTCCCGACCCTAGCGACTGAACGGCGTTCGAGAAATTGCCCATGCGCTCTTCCAGGGTGGGCACATTTTCCGCGAAGAGCTGCGGCGATTTGGCACGCGTACCAAAGTAGGTCAGGAAGAACTGGGTTTTCGGGTCTTTCAACTTTTTGATCACGAGCGGGCCGCCGACAATCAGGCTAAAGCGGCTCTGCGCATAGGCAGCCTGTGGAACGTCGAGCCCGTTAATCGAAAAGGGTTTGGCATTTAAGGCTGAATTCTGCAATGTGAAAGAAGCTTGCCCGCGAATTTGCTGCTGCCGGCGCCGGCCGTTGCCGAATTGCGCGCCCGCGACCTGCCCACGCCGACCTTGCTGGCCAGGACCACCGCGGCCGCCGAATCCACCGCCTCCTCCACCGCGACCACCACCGCCAAAGCCACCCCCTCCACCGAATCCTCCGCCACCGCCTCCGAACCCAGGAGCACCACCGCCGGCAGCGCCCCCTTGGCCTCCGCCAAATTGTCCATCAGGTCCGCCGCCCATGCCTCCAGGACCACCTGGACCGCCGGGGCCGAAACGCATGTCGGGACCAGAATCGGCTTGCGCTCCCTGAGTAATGCCTGGACTCAGGCTGCCAGAAATCAGAAAGGATTCGTTGCTGCTCTCTGTGCCAGTGGGCGGAACGGCACTCTGCTGCGCGTTCAACTCGTTCTGCAATTCCTGATCTTGGGTGTTGTTGTCCGTACCGCGCGCGCGAGCGGCGGTAGTTCCCGGGGCGGGGGCAGCGCCTTGGCCTCTCTGCCTCTGTCCGGTTCCCGGTCCGGTACCGGCCTGTCCGCCGCCACCCTGGGTAAAGCGCTGCAAACGTTGTAGAGTTTGAGACTCTTTCAGTTGGATGTCAAAATCGACGCGACCATTTGCCGCCGCGCTGAAATCCACTTCCTTCTTCAACGCTTCGAACCCAAACATCTCAACAATCACGCTCCAGTTTCCTGGTGCGACGGCATAAAAGCCATAATGTCCATCGCGGTCGGTCACCGTAGTGAGCGTTTGGCCGTTTTGCGAAAGCGTTATGGTCGCACCTGGAATTGGCTGACCCGACGACCGCACAAAGCCACTCTGCGCCGCCAGGCCGCCAGCCACACACACCATCAGCGCAATCAGTTTAGGCAATGTGCCCCACATTTGTGTCCGTTTCTTCTTAGGAATGATGCCGAGCAGGCGAGCCAGGTTACTCGCCCTAAAGTGTTTGTCGATATTGTAAACAATCGGAGAGCCCCCATTTCCGTTTAGCCATTCACAATTTGATACGGTTGGAACGGATGGCTCTCGATCTGGAAACCTTACGGAAGGAGATGCAGGCGTACTTGGAAAAGTCGGGGACACCGATTTTCTATGGCTATCACCGCATGCTCGATTCCCTGATTCAAGTGAGTTGGGATACGGAGCAACATCCGGATTTTCGCGAATTTTTGAACACGGCGCAAAAATCGGGCGCCAAGCTGATCGTGTTTAATCAAGAAGCTTTTCGGCTAGATCAAATCGACGAGGCACTGGAAGAACTCGAGACTGCCGATTTTACGCGTGAAGAGAAGCGTAACTTTGAAACGCGTCTGAAGCAACTCCAGGCTTACGAAGGCTTCACCTGTTCACTGCAACTTTCCTTTGCGTTGGAAGGCCGCTTGTACCTGTTCGAACTGCGCACCGATTGGTACGACTCGATGCAAGACATTCTGAGCGAATTGGAAATGGCCGCCGACCCGTTCACCGATGAAGAGGAAGAAGAAGGGCCGATAGGCGGCGGTTACTTTTCTAATAATTGATGGTGGCTCCGGCACGGGTGGTGGCAGCCCGTTGGAATCTGCCAACTCGCGACGAAGCAGTTGTTGAGACACTGCGCCAGAGCCTTGGCATTCCGCGCGTGGTGGCCTCCATCCTGGTGCATCGCGGGTATTCGGAGGCGGCCAATGCCCGCGAATTTCTTTCGAGCAAACTCACGGCGCTAGAAGATCCATTTCAAATGCGAGATATGGAGCAAGCGCTTACCCGCTTGCTGCATGCGATCAAAACGAATGAGCCGATCCTCCTATATGGAGATTATGACGTCGATGGCACCTCGTCGATTGTCGTTTTGAAGAAAGCGATTGAAATTCTAGGCGGTCACGCCGATTTCTTCATCCCACACCGTTTAAAGGACGGTTACGGTATGCGGAACGATGTCATTGAACGCGCCGCGGAGTCTGGCGTGCGTTTGATTGTGAGTGTGGATACCGGCATCCGCGCCAATGATGTTGTGCGGCATGCCAAGGAACGCGGCATAGATGTGATCGTCACCGACCATCACCTCCCCGACACGGAGTTACCACCCGCCATCGCCGTCCTCAATCCGAACCGGCCCGATTGCAGTTATCCGAACAAGAATCTCTGTGGCGCAGGAGTCACTTTCAAACTCGTGCAGGCTATGCTGTCGCGCAGTTCGCTCACTCCAGAGCGGCAAGCCGCTTTGCTCGATTCATTTCTGAAGCCGGTAGCGATTGCGACTGTCGCCGATATTGTTCCGCTGATCGGCGAAAACCGGGTTATTGTGCGGCGGGGTCTCTCTGGGTTGCGGCAGGTGCGCAATCCGGGTTTGCGTGCGCTGTTAACGGTTGCCGGGTTTGATGAAGGGGAGACACCGTCGGCCCACCAAGTCGCCTTTCGTTTGGCGCCGCGGATCAATGCTGCGGGGCGTATGGCCACCGCGAGTGACGTCATCGAACTCTTTTTGACGGGAGATGAAAAGCGTGCGCGCGATCTGGCCGAACAGCTCGACGCGCTCAATCGAGAACGCCAGCAGGTGGAAACGGAGATCGTCGAAGCGATCCTCAAACAATGTGAGGAGAACAGTAGTTTGGCGTATGACAAGAGCGCACTGGTTTTCAATGGTCCCGGATGGCATCCCGGCGTTTTGGGAATCGTGGCCAGTCGATTAGTGGAGCGTTTCTCGCGTCCGGTTTTTGTCCTGAGTGACGCGCTCAATGTGGATGAGAGTGAGGGGCCACACTTGGGAGGTTCGGGTCGCAGCATTCCGGCTTTTCATCTTCTGGAGGCGCTGGAAAGTATGCCGCATCTCTTTCGAAAATTTGGCGGTCACCGGCAAGCGGCGGGCCTCACGCTCCACGCAAAGAATCTAGCGGAGTTTCAGAGCCGCTTTCACTCGTTCGCCGCGACGAAGCTAACGTCCGACGACCTACGACCGACTTACTCGGTCGATGCGCTTGTGACTTTCCGCGAGTTATCGGAAGAATGTATCCAACAGATTTTTTCGCTGGGACCGTTTGGTTTTGGTAACGCAAACCCGACGTTTTGCGCGCTGGGCGTTGAAATTGCAGGACTGGCCAAAGTGTTGACGGAAGATAAACACTTCAGCGTGCCGCTGCGGCAGGATGGGCGCATGCTGTTTGCCAAAGCTTGGAATTTCGGACATCGGCAGGAGTTACTGCAGACGGGGACGAGGCTTGACGTGCTGCTCCAGATTGAAGACGATCCGTATTCGCGCAAGCGCGGCTACGCGAGTTGGTGTCTTTCACTGAAGGATATTCGCCGCGCCCAATGAGCGCAAAGTTTTGTTGACTAGAGCAATCGCGGCAGGTTCTCTGGCTCCACAAGAAGGCGAATGGATCGGGCCTGCCCAGGGGTCTTCTCGATCAGCCCGTTACGCTCCAGGGTCTTGACCATCTCATGAATGGAGGGCGCCGAAACTCGAAAATATCTCTCCAAATCCGTCTCGGCGGGAGGTCGGCCGTGGATCTTGGTGTAGTTAAAGATATAGGCCAGATATTGACCTTGTTTTACAGTGAATTTCGGTGCAACCGACGGATCGAGCCTCGGCGCTAGATCTATGCTCACCTCGAAAGCATCCTCGCCAAAACTGTCATAGACTCGGGCGCGGAGAAGGTAGACCTGACCGCCGATCACGGTGCGGACCGGCTTTTTCGCAGCGGCGCGGAGATTACCGCGAAGTTCTTCAGCATCCGCGCTACTACTTTTGTAGCTTGCGATCTTGACGCCTATGTTGGCCTTGAGAGCGAACACCCACTCCTTATCGTCTTTGTACTCCACCTGAATTGATTGAGCGGCGAGTGACAGCGCATGACCACATAACCCCTCAAGTAAGGTAGTGGGTTTACCCATTCTTCACGTTATTTTAGCTAAAACAACGAAGGCCTTGCACTACCCCCCAGCAACGAATTATTCACCAGCAGCAGCGTATGCGTCCCTTCCCCGCCGCCGAACGCAAATAGAAACGAGATTTGCGGAATGCCTCCCGCCCGCAGCGTCAATCCCGCGCCAAAACTATGCGCCAGGTGATCGAAATCCACATCGCTGCGTGTCGCGGCTACCTTACCGATGTCGTAGATGAACTGAAAACCGAGCGGGCCATAAATCGAATGTTCGAAATTCGCCTGCACTACAAGCAAGTTTGGGGCACGGAATCGATAATCCGCGTAAGCCGGCAATAGCTTGTCGTTGTTAATATCACCTCCGCCAATGGTCGGCTGAAAATAAAACGGCACCGCATTACCGGCCGGAGTCATTGATTGCGTAATCAACAGACGCAAGCCGACTGACCCGGTGCGATCCATAACCACTGGACAGGTCCTCGCATGTACGCCAACTCCACACTCATCCGGTCCATTGTAGGAACGCGTAGTGGCGATCATCGAGTGGTAGAGAGGGACAGTCACGCCCACATTTGTATTCAGGCGCTGAAACGAATACTGCGACCCGGGCGCCACAAACTGCTGATAGGTGAGTGACAAATCCGGCTGCACTCGATTGCCAAACATGGGAGGTTGCATGCGCACGCCTTCGCCGGCTTGCAGAAAGCCTGGTTGATTCGCCAAGCCCGGGGCTGTTGCGTTGGTGTAAACGTGGCTCAAAGCCATCGCCGGGCTGCCGCCGTCGCGAATGTCAACGAATCTCCCATTGAATTCACCGAACAGAGAAACGCGGAGACGGGGAAATAGTGGGTAGAGTCCGCTGAAACCGGCAATCGTCTCGCGCATGCCATAGATAGCCTCGCTCGAACGCTGTGTCGCGGGGCCGATTCCGTAATAATCTACTGCGTTCAGCGAGATTCCTTGCACGTAAAAATTGAGGACGGGATATTCATGCACCAGGTTGACTGCGCTGGCCTTCTTTGGGTCAGTCACAATTGTGATCGGTTCCTGTTTGGTAAAAATCGCTTTAAGGTAAGCGCCTGCACGCCACGAAGCGTTGGTTGAGACAACCGCATCGGAGTTCAGAGAGAGACGCCAGTTCGCGGTGTTGCGGCTCTCGACGAAGGATGGCCCTACGCCGAAACCATCTTGCGGCGCTATCGTGCCTACGGCGATATGCACCGGCTGCTCAGTGAAGGCATCCTTGGCGCAGCCGAATATTCCTTTAAATCCTCCGGCAGCGCAGTCCGTCTGAAAATCCTGGACCTCGCGCCTGAAGTCGCTCTGGATTTGGCTTTCCTGGCCGCGCAGATCGAGGCGCATGGCCGCCAAAACAAATAGTGCCAGCAAAAATCGCTTCATCTGAGTTCCTCCTTAACGATTCCCTGCAGCCGCTGCGACCGGCCGCAATTGCGCCATCACACTGTTCATGTAGTCGGATGCTTCCTTCTCAGTGTGCAGCGAATGAATATCGACGTGGGTCTGCAGTTCCCGCGGCAATGTCAGTTCCAAATCGCGCAGATGTAGAACTTGATCCCACAACAGACTCGAGAGCGGCCGTGCGGGATTGCTGGCGCTGGCATCGGGCTCTGGAATGTTCAGATAACTGGGGCCATCGACGTCGAACGAAAGACTCGATCCATCGCCAATCGCGAATTTGAAAAAGTCAGTACGTGGAACAGGCAACGAGAGCACATCCAAAAAAGTCCGCGCTGCCTTTTCGCGTGCGGTCCGTTGATCGTACGGCCCTAGAAAAAAATCCGTTACAGTCGCAGGGATCGATGCGTGTTCATAAATTCGTTCATCTTCTATCAAGCCGTTTCCGTTAAGCGGAGATATAACGGTGCCTTCCGGAATCCACGGCGAAACCAACACTGCAGGCACGCGCACACCTAAGCGGTCGAACTTAAACCCTGTTTGTGGGTCGGTCGCTCCATCGGGCATACAACTGGGAGGCGGGACATGATCGTAAATTCCTCCGTGCTCGTCGTAAACAATCAATAAGGCGGTGCTCCGCCACAAGGAAGCGTTGTTGCGGATCGCGTTGTATACCGTTGCGATCAGAGACTCACCAGCCTGCACGTCATGATCCGGATGCTGGTCGCTCGCCACTTCATCGCCCGAATCGGCATAGCGCGGCTCAAGGAAACAATAATCGGGCAGATTTCCAGACTGACAATCCGCCAAAAACTGATCGAACGTGCCGAAGAGATGTGGTTGCGCCTTCAACAAAAATGCCATCGCAATGGTTTGATCGTTGTAGTAAATCTTGGCCTTCTTTCCAGCAGCATCGAGCCGTTGGTAGATCGAAAGAATCGGCTCGTTCAGGTAATTCACGCTCATATCGGTTTTGCCGAAAGACGTTCCGAAATGTGCGAATGCCCGGTTGGGAAGGGTGGGTCCGGGCAGCGATGAAAACCAGCGATTAAACAGCGCGTATTTCCTGGCCAACTGCGTAATCACGGGTAATTTGTCAGGCGTGAAGTAGTAAAGGATTTTTTGCGAATGCGCTACATCCGCGCGCTCTTGGAAATACGCTTTGATGAATCCATCCATGGAAGGCGGCGACGTGCGCTCGGCCGCGCCGTTAAACAATTGCAGATCTACATCGGGATAGTGATGGCCAGGATCGGGTTGCAAATCGCTCTGAACCTGGGCTTTGGGCTGCACGCGAATGCGCTCGCCGGTCGTATCAGGGTTACTCTCGCTGCCAGTTAATCCATCGATTCTCGGGTCAACCTCTCGCAAACCGCCCAACATGTGGTCGAACGAGCGATTTTCCATCATCAACACAACAATGTGTTTAAGATTCTGCAATCCAGCTGTCATAAATTCCTCCTAATTTATAAAGAAAGACAATTCTTTTTTCTCTTCAATGCAGGGTAAGTGAAACGAAATGCCTTTTCGTTGCACTAGCAGTACGGATTCCTGAGGTAGCAATGCCCGAAATGGAAGATTCGCTGCTTCTTCTCCGTGTGAGAAGTGCGGCGAACAAAACAACTCCCGACATTCTCGACCTGGAAGTTGAGGCACAACTCAATTACCGTAGCATTTATCTGGCGGGCAAGACGCAGCTCGATATGAAGCAGTTGGCGGCGGCGATCAACGTCCCGGGCAACCGCTATGGACAGCTCCTAGGTCAGTCGTTGGGAAATAGCTGCGCGGTCAGGAGTGCGCTCAAAGACGCTAATCGCAGGGGTCGTCTTCGCATCCAACTGATGACGCAAGACTGTGAAACTCTACCGCTTATTTTTTGGGAGCGGATGGAGATGCCGGGTTGGTATGCTCCGGCCGGCACCGACGCGCAAACTCCTTTTTCGCGCTTCGCCGCTGTTAACCAAGGGGAAGAAGATCCGCCGCAAGATAAGGTCTTTCGCTTGGCGTTGGTGGTGGCGAGCCCGCTGGACGGTCTTGAACCCATCGACGCGGCCGATCATTGCGCCGCCGTAGTGGACTCTTGCTCTGAGTTGCTGAAGAGCGGTTTGATGACGATCTCTATCCTGCCCGGCCACAGTGGTCTCTCTCCGGAAGATCGCCAGCGACTGGCGGCGCACGGCGTTACGATTGCCGCCAACAAACCTTCTTCTGCCGAGGTCATTGGCGAGATGCTTGCCGGCAAACCCCATGGACTGCATCTTATTGCTCACGGCACCTATAACCCGCACAAGGGTTTTTATCTGCTGCTCGAAGACGAGACCGGACATCTGAGCGCCTTTAACGCGGCGGAACTAATAGAACTTTGGAATCCCAAAGAGCTGCAACTTGTTTTTCTTGAATCGTGCCAGGGTGCGGTCAGTGCAGAAAAGGATCCGCGGCCGCACATGCACGGATTCATGCAACAGCTAATCTCCGCTGGGTTGCCAGGTGTTGTGGCGATGCAAGACAAGATCCGCATGGACGACGCGCGCACGTTCGCCAAGGGTTTCTACACGTGCCTGCTGCGAAACGGCTCGTTAGACGAAGCGGCCAATGCGGCGCGTCAGTTGCTGCTGCACACGCCCGATTACGCCTGGGCTATTCCAGCGGTCATGACTCGGCTGAAGGGTGGAGCGGTTTGGAGAGAGTCTAGCCTGCGCAGTGCACAACGCTGCCTGCAAGAAACAATTCGGAACCGGCGAGACCAGCAAAGCTATCCTCGTTTTCCCCTCGACGCCATCGCTGTTTCGGGAGACAGTATTCTGAAGCGCGCAGCCGATCGCAAGAATGACGAGGTAGTCAAAGTTCCGCTGGGTCCGAATGTCGTGCGCGACTTATATTTGGGCCTGTACGAGGCGCTGATCCACGATCACAAAACGATCTGCATTCTTGGACCGTACGGGAGTGCCAAGACCAGAGTGCTGGAAGATGTATTCCTCAGCGAATTTCAAAACCACGTTGAGGAACAACAGAAGGCGCTGCCCCTTCTGCTGCGTCTTTCCGACTGTGCCCACGGTGTCTCAGAGCCTCACGCGGTAGTCGCAAAAGCGATTCGCAATTGCTTTGGTGAAGCGAGCAGAGCAGCCATCGATCTCGACGATCTGATCGAACTCTTTCACAGCGAGAGCTGCCTTTTTCTGATTGCCGCCAACGATGACTTAGGAGAAGCAGAGCAGCAACGCGGGCTTCAGCTTGTCAAACAATTTCAGGAAAACCTGGAGAGCGATCCAAAGAATCCCGCACACCGCTATCTATTCACACTGGACCAAAACCTGGTCCGGGTAGCCGGACCTGCCAGAGGGCGCGCACTGTCTATTTATTCAACCGATGAGCGTTGAGCGAGTGGGGCGTTATCTGAGTGCGCCGAATGACAAGAGTTCCGCCGATGCGCGCGCGGGAGTGCTGGCCAAACTGCGGCAGAGCGCACTCTTCGATCTGGCGGAAAGCCCCTGGTTGTTCGCTGAAATGCTGAATCAAGCGCAGCGCGGCCTGCTTAAGAAAGAGAAGACGGGACGTGCGGCCATTCTGAGCCGTATCTGCGACGAACGTATCGCGCAATTCGCTGGACCATCCGGCATGCGCGGACGTGTGGAAGATGTTTTGTACCGCATCGCTTGGGAGTTGCAGAGCCGCCAGGTGCCAACGCTCAGTGGCGGAGACGTTTTTGAAATTCTTGCCGAACTGCGCGGCAACCGCGATTACTCTCTAATGGAGTTTCGTTCGCAACTCGTGGACTCCTGCCGCATCATGGCATCCTGCGGCGAGGATGGCATGCGATTCTCCTACTCCGCCTTTCAGGCGTATTGCTGCGCGCGTTACATTCTGCGGCAAACGGACCGGGAGCGCGACCGTTTACTCACTGACATCACAGCCACTCTCGGCCGCAAGTCGCGAGTAGAGTGGTGGTCGGAAACCCTCTACCTGATTGCTGGTCTTTGGCCCGACACCAGCAAACTGCTGAGCATGATTCTTTCCGGCTCACCCTTGCATGAGGGCGATCAGATCTACATTGCCGCACGCTGCCTGCACGAAGCGCGCCTTAGTTCCGAACAACCGGCAGCTACCAATCCGACCATTCGGTCAATCATCAGCGCTCTGATATCTCGCTCTCATCCAGCCAACGGGCCCTCTGTTACGGCTCGCATTAAAGCGCTGGAGTACTTAGGGCCGTTGGCTGAAGACTCCGCAGTTCCCCACCTGGTCTCGATTGTGTTGGGCAAAATGCGGCCCACCAAAGACGGCTTCAATTATGAATTGTCGGGAGGCCGTCTCGCAGCGATAAAGGCGTTGCTCTACAAGCAAGAAGAGACGATCCGCTATCTGCAAACTGAGTCCAAATGGAAAGACGATCAGCCGCTGTTGCAAACGGTAAAGAACTGGGTCGCGTTCGACACTGACAAACTCAAGCAGGATCTCACCTCCGATGACGAATTATGCGCGTCCGTCGCAGCGTTTGCTCTCGGTCTCCTCAAACCTATCAGCGCGCTGTCTGCTCTGCGAGAACGTTTCTTCCAAGATCGTTCGAAAACTGATCTTCTGTGGTCGCTTGCCGATTCCATGCTTGAACTTGGCAATCAAGACCTGCATGACATCGTCAACGATTGCCTGGCGCCCAAGCGCACCGATCGCTGGGTTTTCGGCGCGTATCTCATCGGCAAACTAGGCCAGGCGTGCGCCCAGACCCTGGCTGGAACACACATGGATTTTCTCTTTAATTGGATCTCCTACCCAACCACCGTAGATAGTCCCAGCGAGCAGCGGCGTTTGAAAGGCCGTTGCCTACTCACACTCGCACAACTGCACGAAACATCGATCCTCCCTCGTTGCCATGAATGGCTGCGAAGCCCCGACGGCACTCTTTGCTACTACGCACTCGATGCCCTGCGGCATGTGGGAGATGAAAGTTCTCTCGCCGAACTCGAGTCATTGAGTTTCCCCACCGATGACTGGGCTGGCAGCAAGGTATTAGAACACCTCCGCCTGGAGGTTTATGAAGAACTCTATTGGAGACTGGCCGGTGGACTCGCACGCGAAGTCATGATTCCCGTCTCCCAAAAACAACCGCCGGTGGCCGCGAAGTACGCCACCGCTACTAACCGCTAAGGAAAATATAATGCCTTTTCGTCAAACTCCAAAAACCCACACTCCCTACGTCATCGTCGCGTTCGATAAGTCCGGCAATGAAAGAAATGACGATCCAGATGGCCTAAAAGGAGTGATCAGCGACCGTCTGCTGAGTGAAGTACAGCAGAGCTCCCCTTCCGACGTGTTCGTCTTTAGTCACGGCTGGCAAGGAGATGTCACGGGTGCCATTGCGCAATACGATAGCTGGATCGATGTGAAAGCCGCGCTCACCGCGGATGCCGCCAAGATGGGGCCCACTTTCCGGCCGCTCTACATCGGTTTGCACTGGCCCAGCGAACCTTGGGGCGACGAAGAATTGAAAACGGGCGGCACTTCTTTCGATGTCGGAGCGACGTCAACGAGTGCGACTCTCGAAGCGTATCTTGACCGCCTCGATTTGCATAACTCGCTGCGTGCGCGGGAACTGGTAGGCCAAATCTTTCGGGAAAACCAGACGAATGCCGGCGCCATTACTCTGCCTCCGCAAGTGGCGGCCGCCTACCGCGAATTGGCCGAAATGCTGGGTTGTAAATCAGGGATGCGCGGCGGTGATCCAGCGACCGATAATGCGCCGTTCGATCCGCAGGCGGCCTTTGCCGCGATGAATGCAGCGAGTTCCTCCTTTGCCGTCGGTGGACTGGGCGGTCTTCTCGCGCCGTTACGCGTCCTTTCGTTCTTGACCATGAAAAAGCGTGCACGAACGATCGGCGAGTCTGGCATGTTCCACTTTATTGCCCAGCTGCAACAAGCCGCTCCTCATGCGCGCATTCACCTCATCGGTCATAGCTTCGGGTGCGTCGTTGTTTCCTCTATCTGCGGAGGTCCCAAAGGAGCATCTTCCTTGCCACGGCCCATCGACTCTCTCACTCTCTTACAGGGCGCACTTTCACTGTGGGCTTTTGCCGACGCCGTGCCTTCTACCGGGGGCAAGGGTTATTATCAAGCCTTTTTGGAACGACGGGCGGTAAGGGGACCCGTGATCACTACCCGTTCCATCCACGACATCGCGGTCAATGTTTTCTATCCTGCCGCCGTTGGCTTGCTGGTTCAAGATCCGAGCTTTGGCATCAACCCCACTCGCCTCGTCGTTTGGGGCGGGGTCGGCGCGTTCGGGATACAGGGCCGTCTCGAACGCCATCGATGCGCCCATGCAATCTGAAACCGCCGATTATCATTTCGAACTGGGCAAGATCTACAATTTGGAGGCCAGCAAGTACATCGCCAAGCTCTCCGGAGCCGGTGGCGCACACAGCGACATCGACGAACCCGCTGTTATGCACGCCCTTTGGCAGTCGGCGTTCACTTCTTTGACTTCTTCTATCGCAGAGCCTGCCCAACGCGTCATGGCTGCAGGAGCCGGAGCGGGAACTGGTTCGAGTGGCACCGCGGCGGGCTTCGCCCAACCGCCCATGACACCTCCTCCTTTCACCTCATTCACTGCGCGCGTTTCTGGTCCAGCGACGCCAGTCAGTGATAAGGAGATGCCCGTCCCGTTTGGTCTGCATGCGGATGGCAAATACCTCCCACCCATCCAACCCAATACTCTCGAATTCGTTAAGCCCGATTCCAGTAGGGCGATTTTACGGAAAGCTTTATCCGCCTCCGCCACCTTTGGCTTAGCCGACGGCTTCAGTCCGGACGATCTGAAACAGGCTGGTTGGGGCATTATTTTCGCCGCCAGAACAGATGCTCAGCAGAAAGCCAAAATCTTGCAGGCACTTGATCCGCTTCTTCAATTACGTTCGCAGCAAGCCGGCGGCTCTTACGACAACGGCGGGCGTTTCAAAATCTTCGATAACGAAATCGGCTACCCAGAGGGTGTCTCAGCCGCTGACTGGCTCGATGCTCGCGGCGTCGGGCAATTCATGGTGAATCCCTCAAAAGGAGTGCCTTACTATCTGCTGCTGATTGGCTCACCCGATGACATACCGTTCGACTTCCAGTACGAGCTCAACTGTTTCTTTGCGGTAGGCCGGCTGCATTTCGACTCGCCCGAAGACTATGCGACGTACGCCAAAAACATCGTCGATTTTGAGAATAGTGACAAACCGCAAAAGAAGACCATTGCCCTTTTCAACACCCGCAACCCAGGCGACCGCGCCACGAATCTGTTACACGATCAGGTGGCCGTTCCTCTCATCCAAGGTTCCGATGGTCTCCCGCCGTTAGGCAAAGACGACGGCTACACAATCGTGCCGTTCCTGGCTGAGGACGCCAGTAAAGAGAACTTGGCCAAAGTGCTGCGGGGCGAAACTCCGGCCGGCACTCCCGCCCTCTTGTTCACGGGCTCGCATGGCATGGCTTTCGACGTAACTCAACCAGACATATTGGAAAAGAAGCAAGGCGCACTTGTGACTGCCGACTGGCGAGGTCCCGACACTGCCGTCAGTGAGCAGATGTATTTCACAGCCGACGACATTCCCGCTAACAGCTCGCTAGCCGGCACAATTCATTTTTGTTTCGCGTGCTACGGCGCTGCCTGTCCACAATTCGATACCTACAATTACGTCGGAGATCAACCGCAACAAATTGCGCCGCGCACAATCTTCGCGCGCCTGCCGCAAAGGCTCCTGCTAGCAGGTGCGCAAGCGGTGATTGGACACGTGGACCGTTCCTGGGCGTACTCATTCCAGAATCAGCAGCAGCAATCAATGGTGGAGGGCTTCCGCGACCCGCTGCGGCGTATTCTGCACGGGCGGCGCGTTGGCGAGGCGCTCGATGTGTTCGATCAACGGTGGGCGGCTATGTCGACTGATTTGCTCAGACTGGTCAACAATCGTAACGCCACCGGCGCAGTCTCCGATTTTCTGCTGGCCAATCGCTGGGTGGCGCGTGACGACGCTCGCAACTACATCATTCTTGGCGACCCAGCCGTCCGTCTGAAAACTACCGCGCCCGCGGCGGGATTGAATGGATCAGCTCAGGAACGAGGCGCCTCTTTCGGTGTCTCCGCGGCTCCAGTACCGTCATTCGCGGCAGCCTCCATCGCCGTCCACTCGGATGCCAAACCGCATCTCGATTTCCAACACTTCACCGGCGCGTTCAACATGCAAGCCGCAGTATCTCCCGACTGCAGCTACCAACTCGTCTCGCAAGCGCTAGCGCGGGCGGTCGATGGAACCAAGGTCGACTTATACATCTACAGCATCACCGCTCCCTTCCTCATCAAATTGTTGAAAGACGCTCATGATCGCGGCGCGGCTATCCGCGTTATGTACGATCCCGATCAGATGAAGAAGGAATTTGCCGATCAACTGCGCGGCTTCGGTTTGAACATCCGCGTGGCGCCATCGCACGACCCGAGGCGTGTTTTCACGGTGTGTCATGAAAAGTTCGCGGTCATCGACGGCAAGACAGTGTTGCTCGAAAGCGCCAACTGGGACCCCAACTCTATCCCAGAGCGCGAAGCGGGTCAGCCCCGCAAAAAAGGGAATCGGGAATGGCTTCTGCGAATTGACGACGACCGCCTCTCCGAGTGGTACAGCACTCTGTTCGAGGCGGATTGGGATATCCCGGAACAGGTCTCCTTCGGTATCGAGCGCGTTCAGCCAGCCGCTCCTCTTTCGTTCCGCGGACCGCGCCAGGAGGGGCGCGATTTCCCGGTCGCCACGTTCACGGGACAACCTATGGACGTTCTGCCACTCACATCTCCCGACAACTACTTCGATTCGATCCTCCCGCTGTTGCAGGGCGCGCAACGTAGGATCTGGCTGCAGCAACAATACATTCAGGGTGGCGGCGGACCTGGCGTTCCGCAGCTGCTCGAAGCGGTGGCCAATCGGAAAGCGGCTGGCGTGGATGTTCGCATCATTATCAGCTCCCGATTTCCGGCAGCGTGGCAACAGAGTAAGAACACCATCAAAGATGCCGGACTACTGGCCGATCTGCGCGCCATCAATCTCGACTTCTTTACTCATTGCCATAACAAAGGAGTGATTGTCGACGATTCAGTTGTCGTCTCTTCTACTAATTGGAGCGAGAACTCGCTACGCCGCGCCCGCGAAGCCGGCATTCTGATTCATTCAGATGCAGTAACCGGCTTCTTCTCCAACGTGTTCGAGGATGACTGGAATACCGGCTGGACAGTATCTACTGCTGACAGTCAAGCTCCCCATTTCTCGGTACCCGTAAGCCCCGGAGACGACACCGTTGAAATCGCCCCGGCAGACCAGGTGTAAAACCGCCTGTATGCCAAGTAAGAGCTCAATCTTGGGCCAGCAGTTTATCATGCTCTTAGATGGCTTTCGAAGGACCGGTGTTCGCATGGTTTATTTTGGCTCTATTTCCCATTGCTCTGCCGGTGCTGCTGGCTCTTATTCTTTCGCGCGTCTTACATATCGAAGCAGGATGCCTGCCTTTGCTCATCCTAATTGCCGTGGGCATTATGTCGGCATTTGGAATCGCCGCGTTTCTCGATTCGTCCGGCGACAAAGTCACGGGTGAGATCTTAGGCAAGAAGGACTTCATCGTTTACCATCTGGACGGTAGTTGGAATCGCAAGATGGTGGCTGAAATCGGCTATCGCTCCAGCGACACGGCGCTTCCCGCCACGGCGTCGCTCCAACTTCCGCCCGCTCGCTTTGATGAGATCCATCAAGGCGACTTTGTGGAGCTTCGCTGTTCCGATCCCAAAAGCTTCTTTCGCATCACCCGCCTGGCGGATCAAGGGACGATGTCTCAAGTGTGGTATTTGGCCACAGATCAGCCGTTTCTTTCACTTTTTGTTTTAGGCCTTCTGCTGGTAATGTGTGCCCGCTTCCGCTGGAATTGGAGTCTCCCCATGCTGTTTTTCCTCACAGGCTTCGTTACTATCGGGGCCTGGTGGATGAGCGGCGTGGCAATACCGCTTTGGGAGCAATCGTCCACGGTGATCGGATCGCTCAACAACGTGAGCGCCCGGGTGCGCGAAATCCATCCTCCCTATCTGGGCAGTGGTCTGCAAGGCTGGATCTCTAACAACCTGTACTCGACCGACGACTTGATTCTGCTGAACCTCATTCCCCTCGGCCAATCGCAACAAGTTTTATCCGTCGATGCAGTCGATCAAGGTTCGGCCAATCTTCGGCCTGGTCAAAGCTTGAACGTCCGCTATTCCGCGGCCGACCCCAGATATGCCCTGGTGCCCGATGCAACGCGACGTTTTCTCTGGAAGAACGGCATGATTAACACTTTCTTAGCAGGGTTAGCGCTATTCGGAGTGATTAGAGTCGCGTTTCTATTGCAGAAGCGCACCGACCCCAAGGAAGCAATGGCAGGCCGGCGTTGACGAGGCACGGAAGCGCAGTAGATCTCATATAATCGTCCTGCATGGACGAAATGTTTCTCAAAGACGTTGAACAGCATCGCGGCGACGATAATTATTCGCGCGCTATCGACGCCATGAAGCGTGCAGGACAGGAATATCCGCAAATTCTGCACATGTTCTCTTACAAGATGCCGGCGACGGTGCATCTGGAGCGATTCACCCAGGAGATGCTCCGCGAGGCAGCGCCTCTCTCGCCTGGTATCCGCGAACTGATTGCGGCTTATACATCGAGCCTCAATCAGTGCCCGTTTTGAACGAAGTCTCACGCTGCGGTCGCAGCGGAACTGTTAAATGATCATGAGTTGGTGGCGAGCGTTATCGCCGATCTCGAAACGTCCAAATTAAGCGACGCCGACAAAGCGCTTTTTCGCTTCGTCGGCAAAGTGAATGACGACTCAGTGGCGATCAGTCCAGCGGATATTGCTGTTTTGCACGCGGCTGGTTTCACCGACGAAGCCATTTACTATGCCATTACCGTCTGTGCTCTTTTCAATTTCTACAATCGTTGGATCGATGCCAGCGGCGTACACGCGATGAGCGACGAAGCCCACCGCCTGGGCGCAAAACGTTCAGCGCTGCATGGATATTCCAGAAGCTCACAACCGCTTTCTTCCGGAATCCCCCAGAAGTAACCAGTTGCCCTTACGCGATTCCTAACTTCTTCTGCATATCCTCGAGTGTCACGCCTTTGGTCTCTGGATAGACCATCAGCACAACTACAAACTGAACGACCATCATTATGGAAAAGACGACGAACGGGAGACCTCGCGATTTCGCCGCTAAGATCGGAAAGATCCAGGAAATCGTGGCGTTCATCGCCCAGTGCGTAAAGCTACCCAAGCTCTGCCCCTGCGCACGGACACGCGTGGGAAATACCTCACTCAAGTAAACCCAGATCACCGCGCCTTGCGAGAATGCGAACGAAGCGATAAACAACACCAACATCCAAACCAGCAGATTTTCATGGCTACTGGTGAGGAAGATCGTGGCTGCTCCGGCTAGGGCAAACGCGCAGCCAACCGATCCAATCAGCAGCAGCGTCTTGCGGCCCACCTTATCGATAATCGACATCGCCAGCATCGTGAAGCAAAGATTTGTGAAGCCGATGAGCACTGCCTGCTTATCGCTCGAAACGCTGCTAAATCCGGCTTTGACAAAAATCTCGTTTAGATAATACAGGATCGCGTTGATGCCGGATAGCTGATTGAACATGCCGATCGAAACGGCCAGGAAAATGGGCAGCCCGTATTTGCGCTGGTATAAAGACTCCTGCCCGTGGCCATGCTCCACGTCCACTGATTTGACGATGTCTTGCAACTCGACTTCAACGTTTTCCTCGCCAATTGCCACCAGCGTTTCACGCGCTTCACCTAGCCGGGACTTCTTCACCAGCCAGCGCGGGCTCCGTGGAATGGTAAATAGCATCAGCAGGAAAAAGAGCGCGGGCAGACCAGTAACTCCCAACATCCAGCGCCAATCTTGCGCGCCCAAATGCATTCCTCGAATCAAGAAATTCGAAAGATAGGCGACCAGGATGCCAGCGACGACGTTGAATTGAAAAAAGCCCACTAGACGGCCACGCCACTTCGCCGGCGCAATTTCCGCTATGTACATAGGGCCCAGCACCGACGAGCCGCCGATGCCCAAGCCTCCGATGAAGCGAAAAAACAGCAGCGAATACCAATCCCACGCCAACATGCAGCCCACGGCCGAAATCAGATACAGCACAGCCATGCCGCGTAGACTGTCACGCCTGCCGTATTTATCGCCGGGGATGCTCGCGAACAAGGCTCCGAAAACGGTGCCAATCACCGCGATGGCAACGGTGAAACCCTTGGCTTCCTCACTGAGCGAAAAAAAAGCCTGCAATCCGGTGGTGGTACCCGAAATGACCGCCGTGTCAAAACCAAAAAGCAAGCCGCCCAAAGCGGCTACAATGGTGCTCTTTACTAACGTCCCGGTTAGATTCACCCGCGTCTCCCTTGATTGTGACTTCTTAAAATATCTTCAAACTCAGAACTCGCTGCTTCCTGCGCTGCTAGGAATAGTGCACCCACCACACCTGCATCACCGCCCAATTGCGGCGGCTGTATGTATTCGTCCAAGTGATCCAGTATGTCAGGATGGCGCACATAGCCATTCAGCACCCACGAAAACTCATCGCGAATCATCTTGAAGAGCTGTGGCTGCTGCATCACGCCGCCTCCCAGCAAGATGCGCTGCGGTGAGATGGTCAAGGTCAAATTAGCCAGCGCCACCGCTAAATAATGCGCTTCCAGCTCCCAGGCGCGATGATCGCCCGGCAAGGCTGATGCCTTCACACCCCAGCGCTTCTCCATCGCGGGGCCGGAAGCCAATCCCTCCAAGCAATCTTTGTGAAATGGACAATTACCAGGAAAGGGATCGATGGCTAGATCGTGTGGTATGCGCAAGTGGCCAATTTCGGGATGGACCAAGCCGTGCACGACTTGGCCGTGCACTAATACGCCGCCGCCTACGCCCGTGCCAATGGTCAAATAAATCGCGTTGGCAAGGCCCTGCGCAGCGCCCCAACGCCACTCGCCTAAGAGTGCCGCGTTCACATCGGTATCGAAGCCCACGGGCACCTTGAGGCCCTTAACAACCGACCCCACTAAATCGAAATTCGCCCAACCGGGCTTTGGCGTCGACGTGATGTGGCCGTATTGAAGCGACGCTGGATCTAGATCCACCGGACCAAAAGAACCAATGCCGACTGCCTCCAGATCTCGCCCGCCATTCGAGCGGAAGAACTGAATCACTTGCGCCAGCGTTTCCTCTGGTGTGGTGGTAGGAAACTGCGCCTTTACCAAGTCCTCTGGACCCGTGCCGACGGCACAGATGAACTTCGTCCCTCCCGCTTCAATCCCGCCAAGCATTTCTTATGAGTATATGCAAGAGGCAAACAACGTCGCCTCTTCATCACTCTTGGGACGAACGTTATGCGCGAAGTTCGCTCAGTGTCTTGCCGACCGCGCCTGGGCCGAAATCAATGCGGGCTTCGGCAATACTCAACCCGGCTATCTCAATTCGCTTCAAATCTGCCGTGCCAATGCCCACCGCTTCGGCCAGCTTGAGCGAATTATCGCCGCGAATAAAGCACGATTGGCCGCGGTCCGCTCTGGTGTCGTAGCTCATAACGGCCATGCCTACCGCATCTGTGCAAACCGGATTGCGGCCTACTACAATTACGCCGGGCTTCATGGGGTCTAAACCCTTTAGCCAAGGCCCCTCGCCGCCACGCACTGTTTCCACGCCATCAACAATAGCTAGATCGATCGGCCGAATGCCCACTTGATCGACCAGAATGCGTGGTACGCGGTAACCAGGGTCGCGAGGTGAATCGGGGTGCAACTCGGCGTCCACTCCAGCGGGCGCTTTCGTGTTACCTGAGTGCAGCACATCGCCACGTTCCTTAGTCGGCCTTTCGTTGCCGCTTGCGCCGCAGTCGCTGCCGTACAACGAACACGGCGTGTTGCCAAAGTTGTTCTTCATGGACATGGTCACGCCCGCAATCCAGTGGTTCTTCAGCTTTGAAAGCGACGCGTATACGTCACATTCTGTGTAGGCCTTGTTGATGGTGTACGCCGGATACATATAGCCGCCCCAAGGCACCTTCAGGCGCACATATTGCTTGTAATTCCCCAGGTTTTGAACGTTCTCCCAGTCGACTTTCGTGCCCAGATTATTGATGGCGTTCACGTCCAACCCGTAGCGCGCCCACAACTCCGGATTTTGCTCGGCCGGAAAAAAGCTCTCGATGATCCGCACACGTTTCGCCCCGGCCTTCGCCAGTAAGTGCACTGTTGTTGCTACTGTGCTGCCGTCTGTCCGATATGGCAGATCGGGCGTCAACGGAAAGTTCTTCGGATTGCCTGTCAAGTTCAGTTTCAAGGCGACCGTCTTGCCGCGCACCAATTTCTGGATTCCGCCAATATGGTCAAAGGCGTTTGAAAGTTGGGTGCTGAAATCGTTGTAGCTCCGGCAGCGCACAATCGCTACTTTGCTCGCAGGCGCTGGGGTATCGGCCTTCAGAAGATTCACGCCGGCGGCGGCCACGCTTCCGGTTACCAGCAATTCACGACGGGATAAACGCGTCATCATTCACCTCTGCTGTGCAGTGTAGCGCTTTTTCTCGCGCTCTAACAGCGCTGTTTTTCTTTCCATGCCCCAACGGTAACCACCCAAGCCTTTGTCGCCGCGAATAACCCGGTGACACGGAATCACCAGCGCCACTTTGTTTGCGCCGCAAGCCGTTCCCACAGCACGAGACGCTCCAGGATCGCCAATCGCCTTGGCAACTTCGCCATAGGTGCGCACCTCGCCGCGCGGGATGGTTTGCAAGTAGCGCCAGACTTTGAGTTGGAAGACGCTTGCCTGAACGTCAACCGGCAAATTCAGCGACACCGGCGCGCCGCTCAGGTAGTCGGTAAGCGCCTTCATCCACTCATCCATTTCGTTCTGTCTAGCAGGACTCTCGGAGATTTTAGCCTGTGGATATTCCTTTTTCAGTTCCTTCATCAGGTCATCCACGCTCTCGCCGAACTGCACGAAACACAGTCCGCGATCAGTCGCCGCCGCTAGCAGCAAACCTAACGGAGTCTTAGCATAGGCGTAGGAAATCCCGACATCCTTGCCGCCTTCCCGATATTGCGCGGGAGTCATCCCTAAATTCTTGTCCACGTTTTCGTACACCCGGCTGCTCGATCCAAAGCCCGCGTCATAAACCGCTGCGGTCACACTTCCTCCCTTCCGCAGCTTCGTTTTCAAAGCAGACACGCGGCAGGCATCCAGCAACTGCTTCGGCGTGATTCCCAACACAGCTTTGAAAGTGCGATGCAGATGAAACGGACTCCAAGCGGCATTCTCGGCCAGCGTTTCCAGCGTTACCGCATCGCCGCTTTCACAGTTGGCCTGTATGTACGCACACGCCTCGCGAATTTTTTCGACCGCCGCTTCATCCGCCCGACCCGCCAGTGGCTTGCAACGAAGACAAGGCCGCAACCCAGCGCGTTCTGCATCGCCGGGTGATTCGTAGAAGCGCACATTTTTTCGCAGGGGTTGGCGCGCCGGGCACGACGGCCGGCAGTAAACGCCCGTAGTCACCACCCCAAAGTAAAATTGGCCATCTTTCTCGGCATTGCGTTTCGTCACTGCGTCCCAGCACTTTGCTTCGCTCATCATCATGTTCTGATCGTAGTCCGCTTTGCCCGACGCCGCTATCCGGTTCTTGCGCTGCAATCGTCTTATATCATCGTCTGTATGCCCGCGCCCCAGTTGACCCGTCGCACTGTGCTTTCGGCACTTGCCTCTGCTGCTTCCGGCTTGCCCGTGCTCGCTGCGCCGCACCAGAACATGTTTTTATCGCTGAACAGCGTGTTGATCTCGGGCCGTGTGCCGTGGCCTGAATTCGCGCGCCTTGCCGCCAAGGTCGGATTCCCGGGTACCGATGTTGACTTGGATGCCGCGATGAAGCTTGGTGTGAACGCGACTAAGGATCTGCTCGCCGAACTCAACCTCCGGCCTGCTTGCGTTAATTTTCCAGTAGAATTCCGCAAGGACGACGCAACTTTTCAATCCGGCATGCCCAAACTTCGCGATGCGGCCATCTTCGCTGCGGCTATCGGCTGTCCGCGCATGATGACCTGGATCATGTCGTCGAGTCCGATCCCCAAAGATGAACTGCGCAAGACCTATAAAGAACGCTTTACGGAAGCAGCTCACGCGCTGTGGGACGCCAAGGTCCGGCTAGGACTTGAATTCCTTGGACCGCTACACATCCGCAAACAGTTTCCCAACGAATTCATTTGGCGCATGCCGGAGATGCTGGAGTTTTGTCAGGAGTGCGGGCCTAATGTTGGTTTAACGCTCGATGCGTGGCACTGGCATCACGCGGGAGCGACGACTGAAGACATCATTCGCGCGGGCCGCGACCGTATCGTCACGGTGCACTTTGACGACGCACCCAACCTGCCGCCCGACCAGATCCGCGATAACGAACGGCTGCTCCCCGGCGAGGGCATAATCAATCTGACCGGCTTCCTGCAGGCTTTGCAGAAAATCGGTTATACCGACGCACTGAGCGTGGAAGTGTTCGGCCGTGGACTCAAGAACTATCCACCTGAAGTAGCCGCGAAAATGGGGCTGGATGCGTCGTTAGCGGTGTTCAAAAAAGCGGGAGTGAAACAGGGCCGCTAAGAAACTTGCAGAATTTAAGTAAAGAATAGCGATGGCAGATACTTAAGGCATGCTCAGAAAAGCGCGGAGGATTTCAATCAAGAGCAAGAAGAGGACCGTTGCTAAATCGGCAAAGCGCACGACTCCGAGGACTGGAGGGGACAGAAGGTTCTTGATGCTGGGCCTTGGCAAGCGCGCGAAGAAAGCTGTAATGCCATCGAAAGGCATTCAAGAAGCGAATGCGATCACTCCGGATCTTATGGCTCATGCGGTGGACACCTTTGGATCTGAACGGAAAGCTCTGAATTGGTTTTCGGTCGAGTGCGGGGATCTCAAGAATCAATCTCCGTTGAGCGTGATCTTGTCTGGCAACCACTCCGAAGTTGAGCGGATTTTAGACTGTATTGACCACGGAATGCTTGCATAGAGGTCATGCGCTGCTGGCGAATCTCTCGACGTCCATACGCAGACCTCTCAGGAGCAGGCGGACTCAAGAATAGTGGTCGCCGGCATCACGCCGGCCATCCGATTATCTACGCGTCAACTTCAATCGCACTCGCGGCACTGGAGTATACCGTACACACCACGAAACGCCCCGCGGACAGTGTTCTAATCACTATCGAATTGCCGTCCGATTCAATATTGTCGATCGAAAAACACTTGACGGGTCCGTTGCCGGCGAATTGGCCATTCGTAGAGGCGCAAACTCAGATTATAGGAACTGACTGGCTAAATTCTAGGAGTTCGATTGCATTGGAAATCCCCTCGATCGTGATTCCTTTGGAAAGAAACCTTCTACTTAACCCGAAACATCCGAGTTTTGACAGTGTAGAGCTTGTCAACGTACTACCGTTCTTTTTCGATCCGAGAATATTCAAGACCGGCATTCGACAAAGTAAAGTCAAAGCTAAAAGTGGCTGATATGGGAAGCGGTCCGGCCTTCGGTCATGCCGAGCACCCACTTGATGGCTTCGAAATACATCTTTTGGATATCGGGATCGTCCCAAGCTTCTTTGGTGTGCCCTAAAGTCGAATAGAATACACGACCTTTGCCGTGCATCTTGGACCAGGCGACGGCGAAATCGTGATCGTCGCGGTGAACGCGCGGGTTGTCGAAATTGAGCTTGTGTTCGTCGAGCCGCAGCAGCACGTTGACCTTATCGCGCGACCAGTCTTTCGCCTGATAGATCTCGTCTTTTTTCGTGAAGGCAGCCGGGAAATGTCTAACGGCGGGGAAACTCGGGTCTTCCAAAATAATGGGTGCGTTGAAGGTCCCCCAAGGATGTTCGTTGAACCAGCCGCCGATCATTTCACCGTATTCGGGCCACTTGTAGTTCGTATCGAGCGCGGCGTGGATGCCGACGAAACCTTTGCCGTCTTCCTTGATGAAGGACATCATATCGGCTTTCTGATCGTCGGTCATATCAAGCTCGCCAGTGGTGCTCGCGAAGACAATAGCGTCGAAATATTTCAGGTTTTTGAAATTGCCTTTTTTCGTCTCTTTCTTTGTGATGTTTTCGGTATCGGTGCGCAGGGTCGTTTCCCAAAGGCGGGTATCGTGACCCATCTTGTAGACGAACGCCATGGCGTCGGGTACGGAATCGTGCTCGAAACCATTGGTTTGCGCGACGACAAGTACATGCTTGATCGGAATGGGCGGCGTTTGCGCTTTCGCTAAGCCCAAATACACGCCGGCCCCTAAACCTGCTATGCCTGAGAGAGACACGAAAGTCATCCAAATGTTTTTCATTGGTGTTTGAAAGAAGCGCACGATGTTGAACTTATCACACCGGCTCATAATCATCTTTACTCACGTTGGCTCCCACGGCGCGTTTCTTCGGCTGATAACGGATGCGCCAAATGGTCGCCGTTATGATCAGCAGCGCGCAAACTTCGACCAGAACCTTTTCTCCGTCGAAGAAGTCGGGAGTTTGCTCTTTCAGGTTTTGATCGATCATGACGCCGTGAACAAACAAGAGAGCAGCCGCGGCGTAGGAAACGTAATGCAGTTTCTTCCAAAGACGGCTGCCCAGACGCGAGCGGAAGTAAGAAGTGACCACCACAAACAGTACACAGTAAAACGCCATCGCGCCCAAGTTGTTGTAGAGCGTCTGGTGCGGCGATTTAACGGGAAACAGCACATCGATGACACGAAAATGCGCGCTGCCCGAGGAGAGCAGCAATACGGGATGCAGCACAATCATCGCCAGTGCGATGTAGGCAGTCCAATTGTGAATGTCGAAAATAGGCAGGCGGCGATGCGGCCAACTGCGCAGGGTGTTATAGCGGGCAGAAAGAACCAAGCCCAGCAAAATATTCGCGGTGAGTAGCACCATCGCCACCAGACCTGCATCGCTGGACAACTCGACGGCTGTCATCGCATCAACCGTTCGAGTTAGAGATTGCCTCTAAACGCCACCCGAATGCCGCCGAAAACGCCCTGCAGCGTGTCGTTGGTGTACATGTCGGTACGCGGTGAAGTCTTGAAGTAAAAGAATTTTTCGCCCGCGAAGATCTCGATTTTGGAAACCCGCACAGCCACCGTACCTTGCACGTCGGCGATAGCACCGCGTTTGGGGAAACCAAGGCCCGACCCGCGGATGTCCCACCGAAAACGGCTGCCGAACGAAGATCCCAGCGCCATGCCGAATGTCGGCAGAATGACGGACTTGGTACCGTTCGCCTGGTTGGTATCCGTGTTGCCGGTCGCGTCAGTGGTTGCCGGGACAAAGGGCGCTGCGGTATCGAAGGTAGTGGTCACATATTGAACTTCGTACAAGGTTTTGAGTCGAATGGTCGTACTGGGTTTGTGCCAGGAATAAGAAAGATAGTCCCAGGATGCCTTGATGGCCTGCAGCTTATAGGTCGCATTCAGGAACTCGCCCGCCGTATAAGACTCGCCGAAGATGAGGGCGTCTTTACCCAACGTCACACCTGAATTGCCTTGCACACGGAAATAGGAAACTCGCAACGTGTTCGAGCGTCCGGCGGGAATGCCAATTTCGGCGCCTAACGCAGCTTTGGCGTTTCCGCCATATTGAAAATCCGCGCCGTTGGCCGCCATGAGACCACCACGCAGCCGGGGCTGGGCCTTGTTAAGCCAGTACATCGGCTGAATGTAAATGCCACCGTCATCCAGCACAAACGGTTCTTTAGGCGGCGCAGGTTTCGACGGCTCCACGGTTGTGGTCGAGGGTATGCCCGCGCCCGCAGTCGGTGGCGATTGTGCCGGAGGCTGGGCGGGGGGCGTTTGCTCCTGAGCCGGCGGTTGGGTAGCCTGGGCCATGACCGGACTCGCAAATAGACTAAATATCAGTGGCAACGCCACCACACCAAAGCAAAATGTTTTACTCATTGAAAAAGACGACGTACAACAGATTGTAGCGGTTTAAATAAAAATTCCCCATAACCCGCCAGAGACTACGCCTACTATGCTATCCATTGAGATCACAAAACCAGGGCCGCCGGAAGTCCTTCGCCCAACACAGAGGCCAATTCCTACGCCCCAGGACGACGAAATTGTCATTCGAGTAGCGGCGGCCGGCGTTGCTCGCGCCGATTTATTGCAGCGCCAAGGTCACTATCCACCACCTAAAGGTGCATCCGATATACCGGGGCTCGATGTGGCGGGTACGGTGCACTCGCTGGGAACAGGAGTCCGATTGTGGAAGACTGGCGATGCCGTATGCGCTATTCTCACCGGCGGCGGTTACGCGGAATATTGTGCGGTGCCCGCCGTCCAAGTGCTGCCGCTTCCGCAGGGATGGACGTTTGCGGAGGCCGCAACGCTGCCCGAGAATCTCTTCACGGTTTATGACAACCTGATCACGCGCGGCGCCCTGCAAGCGGGCGAGACTGTTTTGATTCATGGCGGTTCTAGCGGCATCGGCACCATGGCGATTATGCTTGCCCGAGCGAAGGGAGCGCGGCCGATCGTTACGGCCGGCACAACCGAGAAATGCGTAGCTTGTTTGCAGGTGGGCGCAGAGCAAGCGATCAATTACAAAGAGCTTGACTTTGTGGCCGAGGTGCGAAAGTTGACACAGAGCCATGGTGCAAATCTGATTTTGGACATGGTGGGCGCCTCGTATTTCGACCGGAATCTGGATGCACTGGCAACGGAAGGACGCTTGGTGATTGTGGCGATGATGGAGGGACGATCGGCAAATATTGATCTGGGCAAGCTTTTGCTGAAACGGCTCAAGGTGATGGGGTCGACAATGCGGGCTCGCCCGAGTGAGGCGAAAGGGAAAGTGGCGAGCGCGTTGTTCAGTGATATTTGGCCTTTGTTACCCGCCAAGGATCATATTCGACCGATTATCGATTCGACGTTTCCGCTGGCGGAAGCGTATTTGGCGCATGAGCGGATGGAGGCAGGGGAGAATATCGGGAAGAGTGTTTTGTTAGCGGGTTGAAGTCTCTCCAGCCGGAGAATCGCACGCGTTCAACGAGCGCCATGTGCGGGACAGTCAGAGCGGCCAGCCCCACAAAGAGAATCTGGATGAACCGAGTCTCGATTGGCGTGTTGCGCAGCCAGCTAAAGGCGGCAGCGGAGATTATCAAAACACCGAACAAGGGCGCTAGCATGGCGGCAATGACGGACCAACGATTTTCCTGATCCGAGTAGCGGAAGGTTCGCAGAATATGGCGTGCGCTGTGCATGCCACAGAAAAAAACTGTGAATGCCAACAGCGGTGCGGCGAAAACCGATAATATGGCAACGGCAGTCATTTCCAGACCTGTGAGCCAGTTAGTTCTAAGCGACCAGATGGCGGCAGCGGCTAAGCCAATGAGCCATGAACGAGCTAATAAATGGAGCCACGGCACTATCTGAGCGGCAGCGGCGGAACCGACAAGAAACGAGAAGAGCCGTTCTACTTCGGAGGCGTGCAGCAAAGCCGGAAGAACAATAATTGCGCCTCCATAGACGATTCGTCCAGTGATGGGGGTGCCGGATTCCGGATCGCCGGAGAAGTGCGCCGTCGAGATCAGCAAGAAACCGATGAGGAACCACATCGGGGCGAGTTGCCAAAGACCCACAACCAGCAGAACAGGAATAAAGTACGCAAAGGCAAATGCCACCCAGCCATAGATGGTGCGAACGCCGTGGAGTTTTCGCGCGAAGATCGTATCTAAGGCACCGTGCGGGACTCCTAGAACTAAAATTAGAGCGGCCAAAACAGGGAGATCCGCTTTGACCGGCAGCGGAAACGCGGCGACCACCAATGCGATCAGGCTGAACGCAATTCCCTGAACTCTTTGAGCGTTCACCGGCTTGTGAGCACCCTTCGCCAAAACGCCTTTGGAATTTCACGAACGAATGGGACCGGTGGAAGAACTGAAACAATGGCGGCATAGTCGGCAAGGGTGCCGCTGTCGCTCAAGAACCGGATCATGCGCGCAGTATCGGTTTTTCCAAACAGCGAGAGGAACAAAGAAGGTCCCAGTGCGGGCTGGGAATGCAGAACGGAAACGAACAAACGATCTAAGTTGCGCAGCAGGATTGGATCGGGCTGGTGTCCGATTGGCCGTTTGCCTTCCGCTAGCGAACGGGAACAAGAATCCGCCCAGCGTTGAATGCGTTGAAAGGCATACCCGGTGCTCGACCTGGCGCCGCCGGCGGTGAGTCCGGCTGCGATGTAAGTTGAATCGTGATGGCTGCGGTGACGGGCAGAACCCATCGGAAGATTGCCGCTTTCCGCACGGAGAATTCTGAATTTTGCACCCTGAGCATAGCGAGCGATGGCAGCGGCAAGCGATGCAGTAAGATCGTTTCGCGTTAGAGGGTCGGGACCTAAAGTGGTGGCTTCGATGAGTGCGCGAGTCGAAGAAAAGGGCAAAACGTAGGTAAAGTCGATGCCAGCGGAATGGCCCGCCGAAAAATCCATCAAGTACGGACGCTTCGGGTCGAAGGATGCCGACTGACACTCGATTTCTTGTCCGTAGAAGGACTGCCAAAGCACAGCCCCGCGCGGCAGCGGACGGCGGTTCGGACGCGTATCGACCACAAAATTCGATGAACAGGGGCCTTGGCTCGTTTCGATTCGCCATTTTCCGCCGGACTTACTCGCTTCGGTGAGAGGTTCCGAACCAAGCAACAAATCGATGTTTCCGCATTGCTCGATTGCCTTGAGAGCTTCCTGATAAAAGGCTTGACCCCGGATCATTTGATAAGGCATGCGAGAGCAATCGACTTCGATTTCGCGTTCTTGGCAGCGCAGCACAATTTGTTTCCAACTGTCGCTCACAAGATGACTCAAGCGCGCCGAACTATTTCCCCAGAAGCACCAAGTCCTATCGTTTGTATACTCGGTTCGCCGCTCAACCACCAGCGTTTTGGGACAGCGGGAGCCTAGCGCCGCAAGCCTCATCGCCAGACTCAGTCCCGCACAACCGCCGCCAAGAATGACCACATCGTAATGAGGCACGGGGAGCGAGCAGTGGACGAGACGCCTGAAAGATGGAGATGCGGCAACTGACTTGGCGACCGCTAACGGAGCAAGCTTGACAATCATCGAGAGTTACCACTCCCTTCGTGGATTAATCCGGCGGAGAAGTTACCGATCGACTAACTTTCCGCCGGACCGATCTATACTTAACTGCTACTAAACAGTTGCTCTCGCAGGCAGCGAACCGCGGGAGACCGCTTCGACTTGATAACCTTCCACCTCGGACTTACGCAAAGCAATGAGAAAGATCAACACCCCAAAACCAGCTTTGGCAACGATGTCGGAAATGGTGTAACCGACCTGTACCGCAGCTTTCGCACTGCCGCCCGTTAGCCCGAGCATGGGAAGAGTGAACACGATGGGATAGAAACACCAAGAGAGGACGGTGGTCCAGCGCGCTACGTTCACCATGCCACGCACTTCTTCCGGCTGGGAGTTGATTGACTTGGTCAGACCGAAGAAAAGATCGAACACGATGATTAAGAATGGAATCATTGATAGACCCCACCACAACCAGCGTGTGCCATTATCGGTAGCAATCTCTCCCGGATAGCCGAGAATCACCATAACGGCCGCCAAAAGGGCTAGTTTGGTGGATTTCCCAACGGTTTCAGCCCTCGGCAGCCGCATCACCAAGATAAGCTCAATTAAAAGTAACGGTACAGTCAGCAACCAGTCGACGTAACGGTAAGCGTCGTTGAACGCCAAGCCGGTAGGTTTCAGTACGCCGTTGGTTATCGAAAAGGCGCTCTCCCACGAGTTGAAAATACGGATATAGTGATACAACGCGATGAGAGTGACAAGTCCTGTGAGGGAAATTGCCGTACGGTAGGTGGGAGAAACTTGCGGGCGGTTTAAGAAGAAAAAGACCGTGGCCGCGCCCATTACCGCGATGGTAAATGAGAATGCATTGTAGACGAGATTGTACTGCTCAACTGAAATTGTAACCACAAAGTTGCGCTCCTTATCCGACGTTAGGGATTACCGAAAAATAGGCATAGCGTCAAAATAATCTGAGAAAAGGCCACTCGTTTACGAATGCGATTTCTTCTTAAGCGGCAAGCGAAGCGGCGTCGCTATTTTAAGTTCCGCTCAACTCAAACATGAAAACAACCACTTCATTCGCGGTTGCAGGCGCGGGCGTGTTTGGCGCCTGGGTCGCCTACACGTTGCGCAAAGCGGGCTACCCAGTCACGCTATTCGATCCGCACGGTCCGGCTCATTCGCGCGCGAGTTCGGGTGGCGAGTCGCGCATCATTCGCTGCTCGTATGGAGCCGACGAGATTTATACGCGGATGGCGCGGCGCTCACTGACTCTTTGGAACGAATTCTTTACGGAGATTGGCCGGCCCAACCTGTTTCAGCGCACCGGTGTGCTGTGGCTTACGAAACCGGGCGACGCGCACGCCGCGGGTAGCCGAATTGCACTGCGCAACGCCAGCGTCGAGTATGAAGATCTTTCGGCCGCCGAAGTTCGCAGGCGCTATCCGCAAATCAATGTTCCCGCCGATGTCGCTGCGCTTTTGGAACCGAATGCGGGCGCACTGATGGCGCGGCAAGCCGTGCAAGCGGTCTTCGACGAATTTGTGCGCCTTGGTGGCGTCTATAAGCAGCAGGAATTGCGATCACCTGCCGCCGCAGACGTCTCGATCTATGCCTGCGGACCTTGGTTGGGCAAAGTGTTTCCAGAAATTTTGGCGTCTCGGCTCTTTGTCACGAGGCAGGAGATTGTGTTCTTTGGCATTCCGCCCGGCGACTTGCGTTTTCAAGCGCCGCAACTCCCCGTGTGGCTGGACTTTGGATCTGAGCACGGCATGTATGGATTTCCGGATTTGGAAACGCGCGGTTTTAAAGTTGCGTGCGACCGCCATGGTCCACCTTTCGATCCGGATTCGTCCGACCGCATCGTTGCAACCGCAACGGTTGAATTGATGCGGGCTTATCTTGCCAAGCGCTTCCCTGTCTTAGCGGGTGCGCCGTTAGTCGATGCGCGCGTTTGTCAATACGAAAACACATCGAATGGCGACTTCATCATCGATCAGCATCCGGAGCTTGAAAATGTCTGGATCGCCGGTGGCGGCAGCGGTCATGGTTTTAAGCACGCGCCTGCGGTTGCTGAATACCTGATGCGCGCCCTGTACGGCATTGTTAAGGAAGCGCGATTTTCGTTAGCCAGTAAGAAAGAGAAACAGGATAGGGCTGTTGTGTAAGTGGGGTGACGGGCGCTCGGGGTTTCGGGTTTGGGGAAGAGCGCCCGCCTGTTACGGGGATAACATCTAAACGACACGAACACCCCTCAGGGTTACACGTCAGGTACATTTTCTAGCAGAACAATTTTTGGCGGATTAATCGAACATGCCCTCGAATAAGGCGGAAGTCAAGTAACGTTCTCCGCCATCCGGTAGAACTACCACAATTGTCTTACCTGCCATGGCGGGCTCCTTGGCAATCCGCACTGCCACGGCCGTTGCCGCACCACACGAGATGCCGCAAAGGATGCCTTCTTCGCGAGCCATGCGCCGTGCCATTTCGATCGACTCTTCGTTTGTCACTTGCTCAACGCGATCTATTTGCGACAGATCCAAATTCTTCGGTACGAAGCCAGCACCGATCCCTTGGATTTTGTGCGGACCCGGTTTTACTTCCAAACGCTCCAGGGTTTGCGTGATAACAGGACTTGAAACAGGCTCCACGGCAACGGAAAGTAATGGATGCTTCTTTATACCCTTAATGTAACGCGAGACACCAGTGATGGTGCCGCCCGTGCCCACGCCCGCAACGAACACATCGATAGCGCCGCCCGTGTCCTGCCAGATTTCGGGCCCCGTGGTTTCCAGATGAATACGCGGGTTGGCCGGATTATCGAATTGTTGCGGCAGGAAATAATGATCGGGATCGGACGCGTGAATTTCTTCCGCCTTAGCGATGGCGCCCTTCATGCCTTTGGAGCCTTCGGTCAGAACTAAGTTGGCGCCAAAAATCTTGAGCACTTTGCGGCGTTCCAAAGACATCGTTTCCGGCATAGTTAGAGTGATGGGATAGCCGCGGGCAGCCGCTACGAAGGCCAGCGCGATACCGGTATTGCCGCTGGTGGGCTCCACGATCTCTTTGCCCGGGCGCAGGACGCCCCGCTCCTCCGCATCCCAAATCATCGAAGCACCGATACGGCACTTGACCGAGTAAGCGGGATTACGGCCTTCTATTTTGGCCAGAACGGTGGCTTGCGCGCCATCCACCACGCGATTCAATTTCACCAGCGGTGTGCGCCCGATACTTAGCGAATTATCTTGAAAAATCACCAATGACTCCTAAATCTCCCAATTGGGAATATATTTTGCGTGCTTCGCTTTCCAACTACGGGCCAGTTCACCAAAGCTGGTTTCATCCAATACGCTCGAAACCGCCGCGTCCACTCGCTGCCAGATCGGTCCAAAAGGGTCTTCTTTGCCGCGTTTGCCGCCGTTGCGCGTGCTTTCCACCGCACGCAACACTTCCCCAACCATCAGGGCATCGGGCTGCTTGGCGAGAAGATAGCCGCCTTCCGCTCCGCGGCGCGAATCGACAAAACCGTTTTGTTTCAGACCGGCCAGAATCAATTCCAAAAATTTTTGCGGAATTTTCTGGCGCTTGGCAATATCGGCGATCTTCACCGGTGCCATGGTGGAGCCTTGCGGCACCACTAAAGATTGCGCGACCAAATCGAATATAGCTTTAAGTGCATACTCGCTCTTCACCGAAATGTTCATGCCGTCACTAACCCATTACGATTCTAATCCCCTGCGGTTTTTTTCCTATAGAGATGGTGGGAAAAGAGCGGGAGTCGTTGGTTTGATGAACGCGACCGTCAGCGAGAGCGAGTCCGTCCAGGGTTTACGACAAACTGACTATGCGGGCGCGGACATTCCATAGCGTTGATGGTGCGAGGCGATCTAGCAGGCTTGCTGAGCGCTAAGATTGAGGGAGAGCAACGATGTCACTAACAGACGAAGACAGGACGTGGATTACCAATATGGTCGAACGGATAGTCGAGCGGGTCACCGCCCCCTTCGCTACCAAGGCAGACCTCGAACGCATCACCGCCCCGTTCGCTACCAAGGCAGACCTCGACCGGGTCACTGTCCCGTTCGCTACCAAGGCAGACCTCGAACGGGTCACCGTCCCGTTCTCTACCAAGGCAGACCTCGAACGGGTCACCGCCCCGTTCGCTACCAAGGCAGACCTCGAACGGGTCACCGCCCCGTTCGCTACCAAGGCAGACCTCGAACGGGTCACCGCCCCGTTTGCTACCAAGGCAGACCTCGAACGGATCACCGCCCCGTTCGCTACGAGGGAGCAACTCGAAGCTGTGGAGACGAGGATCCTTACGGAGTTTCACAAGTGGGCTTCGCCGCTTGAAGCCCGCGTCAAAAGCCACTCGGCGGTTGCTCACGCGCTCGAGTTGGAAATCGACGCGGTTAAAGATCGCATCTCCAAGCTGGAGGGCAAGAAGGCAAGTTAAACGATAATTCGACTAGAGCCCAACATCATTCTCAGCACTCGATGTCCTTTTTGCCCGGCGGGTCTCCCGAATGCTGTTTCTGGTGCTCGATGGCTTGAACAATTTTTGCCTTGCTCATGTTGCGCATGTGCTCCTCAATTTCCTCGCGGCGAATCGGTGAGCCATTCACAAGAAGAACGCACGCCGCCAGTGCCCGTGACCGGCGGCCGAACATGCCGCGAAGCCGCGCCAAAAAGATTTCCTGGAATCGTCGCAAGAGCACATAAACTTCCTTCGGAACTCAACACTCGACAAGCGGACACACGAATACCCTTCGGTTGTGCGTGCATCTTTACGTGATTTAGAAGAAGGATGCGGGCGGAGCCCGAGCGAGCGCTGAATCTCGAACAGAATCCGCCAAGGCTGCGCTCGTTAAATCCTTGAGCGGACAATTGTCGAAAGTCAGTAGAAACAGGAAGAGGAATATTTCAGTGAGAAATGCCGGCAGAGTACCAACGTGAAGGAACAGTCCTGCAAAGAGCAACGCGATGAGAACGACGACAATCGTACAGCGAATCCTGTTTTTTCCTGCTAGCACGATCATGCCCGTCTCCGGTGAGCGTATCAAAGAAATCGCACAGAGAGAATTCAAGCCTGCGTATCACAATGGAACTTAGGCTTAAATTCGAGTTTATGGAGTTTTCAGATTGTCCAGACAGTTATTCGGAACGGACGGCATTCGCGGGTTAGCCGGCGAGCCGCCAATGGACCCACGTACAGCCCACGCGCTCGGTTTTGCGCTTGGCACTTGGGCGCAAGAAGTACACCCCGCAGACATTCCTGATGGCACCGCCGAAGTAGTAATCGGCATGGACACGCGCGAGAGCGGTCCCTGGTTGGCGGAGCAGGTGGCCGGTGGCTTAGCTCGTGCCGGCGTCCAAACGCGCTTTGCCGGCATTATAACCACGCCAGGCGTTGCTTATCTCACGCGTACCGGCCCGTTTGTCGCAGGTGTGATGATCTCTGCGTCGCACAACCCGTATCAAGACAACGGCCTGAAGGCGATTAGCCATTCGGGTTACAAACTGCCCGATGACGTGGAAATCCACATTGAGAGATTAATGAACCAGTGGCTCGCTTCAGGGCAAGCGGCGGAAGCCAAGGGGCTGCAAGTTGATCCGTCGCTCGACAATCTTTATACCGACTATTTGGCTGCGCGCGTGACTACCCAGTTCCCGATGAAGATCGTGGTGGATTGCGCCAATGGTTCGGCAACGGAAGTCGCGCCTCGCTTGTTCAAACGCCTGGGGGCGCAGGTCGATTGGATCGGCAACGCTCCGAATGGGCGAAACATTAATCTCAATTGTGGATCGCTGCACTTGGACAACTTGCGCCAGCGCGTTTTGGAAACGAAAGCGGATTTGGGCATTGCCTTCGACGGTGATGCGGACCGCGCGCTGTTTGTCTCAAGCTCGGGCAAGATCGTAGATGGTGACGCGGTTCTCTTTCTGAATGGCGTAAACATGAAACAGGCCGGACAACTGGCCGGCGATATTGTAGTGGCGACCGTCATGTCGAATCTGGGCTTGGAGAAGGCCTTGTTCGCGCACGGGATTCAGATGCTGCGCACGCCCGTGGGCGATAAATACGTGCTCGAAGAGATGCTGAAGCGCGGGGCTGTGATCGGCGGCGAACAATCAGGCCACGTAATCTTTCTGCAGCACGCCACCACCGGAGACGGCCTGCTTACCGCATTACGCGTTTTGGAGATTGTGCACAAATCGGGCAAGACGCTCGACACGCTGCTAGAAGAAATTAAAACGTTTCCCCAAAAGCTGGTGAATGTGCGCGTGAAAAACAAACGCCCGCTGAGCGACCTTTCATCGGTACAAGCCGAAATTCAGGCGGCAGAAAAAGCTTTTGCGGGAAGTGGCAGGGTCGTAGTGCGGTTTTCCGGCACCGAGCCGTTAGCCCGCGTCATGATAGAAGCCAAAACGACTGAAGAAGTGGACGAATGGACTGGCCGGATTGCCAATGCGATTCGGGCGGAGCTGGGAGCGGCTGGTTGAGCCGCCCCATAGCGAGCGCGACGATTAGGCCAGCGCTACTTGTTCAGCCTGCAGCCCCTTAGGGCCATTTTTCACAACAAACGAAACTTTCGCGCCTTCATCTAAGCTGCGGTAGCCCCCCGCTTCAATCGCGGAGAAGTGCACAAACACATCCTCACCGTTCTCCCGCGCGATGAATCCAAAGCCCTTCGCCGCGTTAAACCACTTTACAGTTCCAGTTTCTTTCACAATTTCTCTCTTTTCTGCTGCTACTGACACCTAACAAATCAATTGAGGAAATCGAGAACTGCTTACCATCAAAGGCACGCCGTACCAAGCGAATTCAGTTGACCTGAGGAATGTTCGAGCATCTCAACAATAAACTGAACCCTGTACCTTTGTCAAATACTAAGCAGCGTAGCCCCCTGCCGCGTCCTTCTGTTCCCCGTCACCAGCGTCGACAGCGGCTGAATCGATGTCGCTAGAGTTCTCCTCATCGCCATCTTCCGATCCGGGCGGCGCGTTCTTGCGGGCCAACCGCTTTGCCATCTTCTCCTCCTGTTTCTCTTTTCGTTGCTGTTCCTTTTGACGTTTTTTAAACGTTTGTGGTCCGCGACCAGGCATATCTTCTGCTCCTTTTGAAATGGAAAACCGCCCACCTGGAAATTCATAGGCATCCAGGTGGACGGCTCCGCTTAAGTCGTTTTATACGGCTTGCGCCGCTGAATCGGTGAATTTACCAGCGCTGTCCCCGTCCACTGCCGCCGCCACGGTTACCGCCGCCGCCGCTGCCTTCGCGACGACCACCACCGTAGCCACCACCACCGCCGCCTGCCGGCTTCGGACGTGCTTCATTCACATTCAACGCGCGGCCATTTAGTTCCGCGCCGTTAAGGTGAGTAATGGCTGCCTGCGCAGCTTGCGAATCCGACATTTCCACGAATGCGAAACCACGCGGTTGCCCGGTGTCTCGATCCGTTACAATATTAACCCGCTCGACTCCGCCGTAAGCCGCAAATGCAGCGTGCAGATCATCCTGCGTAGTTTGATAACTGAGATTTCCTACAAATATGTTGGTCACAGTTTTGTTCCTTTGAATTGAAATTATCTTTGTCAGACAGCTCTGAAACCAACTTAAACAAGAAGGATAGGTCAGCGGCCAGAAGGCACTCGATGATTAATACGGATGCACGCAAAGACACCTTGAGTCTACCAGACTTTAAAGCAGGGGTAGATTCAAGTAATTTGAAAGCTTTAAACTTTCTTCGCCAAGATTTTTCTGAATACAAGTTTGCAACAACGGATTACGATGGGATTTGGCTTTGAGTGGTACTTGTTTTTCTAAAAAAGGTACTAAAACTAAAGGTCCTATCCGCGTATCTAAAGCTGTTTTCGCCACTTTCGAGCCGCTTCGAAAAACCGCTCACCACGCAAACCCGACTTTTCTTACCTGATCTCAAGGATAGACAGGCAAACTTGCCAGTTTACCTTTTCAGCTCAACTGGTTATTCTCAGATTGTAATGTGCAGCACGAAACTCGATACCGCAGTCATCGATTTTGCTCACGCCGTTGCGCTGTTGACGCGACGCGTCCGGGCGGCATCGGCAGCGCATGGGCTTTCCTGGACCGAATCCGCCGTAATGGGAAGGCTCGCGAAGGACGGCCCCGCTACCACCGCTGCGCTGGCACGCGCGGAAGGGATGAAACCGCAGTCGATGGGGGCGACGATTGCGGCGCTGGAACATTTAGGCTTGGTGGAACGCCAGCCGCATCCGGCCGACGGCCGCCAAATTAATATTGCACTCACAGACCAGGGCGTCGCCGTGCGAAAAATTGCCAGCGATGCAAAACCGATGTGGCTGTTGCAAGCCATCGCGCAATTAAATGAACAAGAACAAGAGACGCTGTTCGCGGCAGGTAAGATCATCGAACGGCTGGTGGAAAAATGAGTTGTTGGCCTGCCCGCATTTCGGTCTCACACGCCTGGCGCGCGCTGCGGCATCGCAACTTCAAGCTGTTTTTCTTCGGCCAAAGTATATCCGTGATAGGCACGTGGATGACAAGGCTGGCTACCAGCTGGCTGGTTTATCGCCTCACCGATTCGGCACTTCTGCTGGGAGTTGTCAGCTTCGCGGGACAGATTGTTTCGTTCGCTCTCGGACCGTTCGCCGGCGTGTGGGTCGAGAGCCTGAACCGCCGCAAGCTCCTCGTTTTGACCCAAGCCGCTGGCGCTGTCCAGTCTCTTGCCATGGCTGCACTCACGTTAACCCATATGATCCACCTTTGGGAGATCATTGCACTGAGCGCACTACAGGGCGTCATTAATGCGTTCGACATGCCGGGACGTCAATCGTTCCTGGTCCAGATGGTTGAGGATCGTAACGATCTTAGTAACGCTATTGCGATCAACTCTTCCATGGCCAATGGTGCGCGACTCATCGGTCCAGCCATCGCTGGCGTGGTAATCGGCGCTGTCGGCGAAGGCTGGTGTTTCCTGATCGACGGCGTTAGTTATTTTGCGGTGATCGCCTCTTTGCTGCTGATGAAAATCAAACCTTCTACTGTTGAAAGAAGTACCAGCAGCATGTTTAAACAAATGCGCGAAGGTTGGGATTACGTTCGCGGCTTTCGGCCCATTCGCACAATTCTTCTGCTATTCGCGCTGATGAGCCTGATGGGCTACTCGTATGCCGTGCTGCTGCCGCTTTTCGCAGATAAGGTGATGCACGGCGGAGCCTACACGCTGGGCTGGTTAACCGCGGCTTCGGGTGTTGGCGCGCTTATGTCGGGCGTTTCGCTCACTCTACGTAAGTCGGTTGTCGGCTTAACGAGCATTCTGCAAATTGCCAGCGCCACACTGGGCGCCGCCTTAATTCTGTTTGGTCTGTCGCACACGCTCTGGTTGTCTTTGGCCTTGATGGTTTTCGTGGGCTTCGGTTTGATGCAGGTCGCGGCGGTCAGCAATACGATCATCCAGTCGCTCGTATCGGAAGACAAGCGTGCCCGTGTAATGGGTTATTACACCATGGCTTTCTTCGGTTCTGCGCCGTTCGGCAGCTTACTGGCCGGTGCACTCGCCCATCGGATAGGAGCACCCCACACCGTTATCATCGCCGGCGCGTTCTGTGTATTTGGCTCGCTCTGGTTCACGCTCGAGTTGCCGAAGGTAAGAGCGGTCATGCGGCCGATCTATCAACGGATGGGCCTTTTCCCACTCAGTCCAGCACCAACCATTAGCGCATAAGAAAGAAAATAATGCCCCTGACCAAACTGGATTCTAACTCCGCACTTCTCGTAATCGACTTACAGAAGGGCATTGTCAGTATGCCGACTGTGCATCCAATTAACGAAATCGTTGCTCGAACAGCCCAGCTCGCGCGCTCGTTTCGCGAAAGAGGGCTGCCGGTCGTACTTGTCAACGTCTCCGGCGCGGCGCCTGGTCGCACTAATGTCGGAAGACCTAAATTTTCTTTTCCCGCAGATTGGACAGAACTTGTTCCTGAATTGGGACAGCAGCCAACCGATCACCTGGTTACCAAGCAATGCTGGGGCGCATTCCTAGGAACAAATTTGGATGACTATCTGCGCCAGCGCAACGTAACCCAAGTTATTCTCACGGGCGTGGCAACAAGTGCAGGCGTAGAATCGACCGCCCGCAGCGCCTACGATCTTGGCTACAACGTTGTGCTTGTGGTGGATGCGATGACCGATCGAGACGCCGAAGCACACCGTTTTGGCGTCGAGAAACTTTTCCCCAGACTGGGTGAAACAACTACCACCGCAGACTTATTGAAGATGCTGTAAGAATGCCACAATTGCCGCCGCCCACCTGAAAATTGGACCTTTGCGCCGGTGGGTTGAGCTTCAGGTTTCCTTGTTCACAACTTTTCAAAATAAATCTCTCCTTTGCTTCTCCCTTTCTTTCAACAACTTATAGCTTTCAGCCCTATTCTCTGAAGGATCGTTTGCGAGCGCCCGAATTTACGTTTGTGGCAGGTCTCCTCATGCCTGCGGTTTGCCCGCAGCCTGCGAGTCCATTGTTTTTTTGCTAAGGAGTTTCCCGAAAATGACAGCACCCGTTATCGCTAAGTGCAGAGTTGGACGACAGGGGCGCTCACTTGCGTTTTTCAACCTGATCGACCCGAAATCGCTCCTTTTCTTTGCGTTATCCATTCCGCTTCTGGCGCAGACGACACTCAGGGTAAGTACGCTGACCGGTTCCAGTCCCAACGACACAAACGAATCAGGTTTATTGATTGCTCCACATCTCAGCATGCTGACTAATCCATTGGAATTGACGTTACCGGCTTATTCAGAGGCCGCCCTTAACTTGAACACAGTGGCTAATTCCTGCACGCCATTGAACAGTCCAGCCTATGGTCCCTTTCCCGCCGTGGTAAATGGTATAGACGCCGTCGATTGGGGTGTCGCCCGCGTTCAGTGGACGTCTACCAGCATGCCGGTCAGCTTACAAAGAATTCAATTTGCTAGGGCTGCGGAGTGGACAGCCAACCCGGGCGTTTATCCCCATACGCAAGGGCTGCAATCTTATGCGCCTTATACGACTACCACCACACCGCAGGGTTGGATTCTGTCTAACCTGTTACCCGGTACGACTTATCACGTGGCGGGGCAAAGTTACGACGGCAACACGTGGTGCACAGCCCCCGACGTAACCTTTACTACGCTGCCTTATCCCGGGATTGTCATCCCGCAGATGCCCGCGCAGGTCGCGAATGTATCAAGCGTACCCACTGTGACGGGCACTGACTATTTGTATGGTTCGACTTGTGGAACAAGTGGATCGGTGCAATCACGCCTGCAAGACTGCCTGAATCGTGCGCAGGCGGGTGACGGTATTGGCATTCCTCCCGGCCTTTACAATACCGGCGGACTCCAAATTCCTAACAATCCTAACGCCGTGCCATTCACGCTGACGGGCTCAACCATCAACAGCACAGCCCATGGATTGAGCAATGGACAACTTATACGCTTTTCCAGCGACAATATGTACGGCGGTTACACGACACCAGCGCCCTTGCAATCAGGCGTTACCTACAAAGTAATCAACGCAACTGCCAACACTTTTCAGGCGTCATACGACGGTGTCACGGCTCTTGCGCTGACCACTTCGGGTAGCGGCAACCTTTTCTATCTGAAGTGGCCCCCCGCAACGAGTTACTTATTGATGCATTCAACGGCTCCGGGTTCGCAGCTGCCGCCTCCAGGAGTTCGCTTTGATCCAGTGGCGTATGGATCGCAAGTTCCTAACCTGCAATTAAACGATCCCAACCGCTCCATTTTCGCTCCCGGGGTTTTCATGTCTTACTACTGGTTTCAAAACATTGAGTTCTCCACCGATCCGACAATTGCTACACAAGATTCGGGCAACGGGGTAGACCCACCCGACTTCGCCGTGCCGGTGTCAACGAATTCAGACAACGATCACATTGTTTTCAATCAGGGAGCAATTCTTCCGGCGCCTCCGCCGAGCCGAAGTTTCTACCTTGCCTTAAATGGCTCGAACATCGTTTATACGAACTCTGTGATTGAAGGTTTCGATTTCTGGCAGATTTATCGAGGAATTCAGAACTCCTCGACAACTGCCACGACCTACACGATTCCCGCCGGATCGGTCTATTGGGTCGGCGCAAGTGGCACAAAGCAATCTTGCACCGTAGCCAGCCCACAATCGCTGACGTTCACCGGCGGTACGGTGGGCAACTTTGCAATCTGGATCGATCCCACAAATTGTCGCGTGAACGCGCAGTTGCAGACTGGGCTCACCGCCTCGGGATCGAGCTTCACCATTACCACCGTGGCTGCTCTTAATTACCCGACCTACAGTTGGGTCGGACCGAACAGCACATTCACTCTGCTCAATGTTTTGCCAGTCGGCACCGGCACGGTCTCCAGTGGCGCAGTCTCGTTCGGTGATTTCGATATGACGTCTTCGCAGAACACTGAAAGCGGTATCGGCCTGCACGTGGGAAATGGTCCCGGTCCTTTCCTGATCCAAAATAATTTGATCCTGGGTACCGGCGTAACTGGAACGTATCTGAGTGATGATATTACATCGGGTACCGGCCCTTGCGGTGGAGTTGGCGGATTACCTGCCTGCCCTCCGATGTACAACACCGGAGACCTTACTGAACGGCGAAACACTATCAGCGCGAATCCATGTTACTGGGCGGGGAGCGCTTGCTGGAATGGCGGCAACTACTACTGGAGAAATGCCGACGAGGTTAAGCAGGGAAAAAATGTCTGGCAAGATGGCAACGTTTGGGGACCTTTGTATACCCAGATTGCTCAGGGCGAATGCATCGTGCATGTCACGTTCACCGCTGAGTTCTCATACTCCACCAATTTCCTCGACTACGCCGATTCATCGAATTGGAATTTCACCAATAACACTTGCCAGCAGACCCCGGAGATTGTCGATTCCGCTACCAATTACACAGCAACTTCTCCAACATACCCACTGTCCCATCTGAGGATTCACAATAATCTTTTCTATCAGGACAATGCTTATGCTCAAACCGTCAACACACTCCCGCCGGCATTCGGGTCGGTAGTCAGCTATGCCAATTCCCAGGGGGCGTGTCCATATGGCAAGATATTGCAGATCGGGGGAGCAGGCGATGATTTTCAATTCGACCATAATACGATTTATGGCCAGGGCGGATGTCAGACCTGGTTTTACAATCAATTCGCGGTGCTGAACAGTGGCAACGTTTTCACTAACAACATTTTCAATTTAGTGAGCGACCCAGGCACCTGGAATGTTTACCTTGCCACTGGCATCCTGTACCAGAGTAACGTCAGTTTGAATCCGGGGTCATCCACCAGCGACAGCCCCAATTGCAGCGGGTTTCAAGCATCGGCGCTCTTCGCTTGTATGAACTATTTCACCTGGCAGAACAATGTTGTTCTGGCGACTTGGACAGACTCGCATCCGGGTGCCACAGTCGACTACACCAATGCGCAGATTACCACCGCTGCGGCGTTGTTCCCTAATAGTCCGGCGACCTATTTTCCTTCCGCCGGCGCGACAATGAGTGATCGCGTTAAACAGGTGTCTTGGTTCAATCCTTCCAATGGCAACTTCCGGCTCTCCAAGTCGTCGCCTTATATTTCCGGCGCGCGCGTCAGCACGGACGGTCTCGATGTCGGAGTAGACATGGACGCTCTCGAAGCAGCGCAAGGCAAGGTATCGAACGTTCATACCTATGCCACAACCAGCACCTCAACCACAATCGGTTTCCTGGCGCCCGATTCTTTCGGTTGCACGGTTGACTGGGGATCAACCAATTTCGTCAGCGGCTCTGGCTCATATACCCGGGTGGCGAACGCTGGCGGTCAGCGCGTTCAGAATGTCCCGCTGTCTGCTCTTCCCGCTGATTCTCTCATCTACTATCGCGTCAATTGCGCAGTGCAGCAGCCAACCGGCTCGCTGAAGCTTCCTTAAATTCGCCTGCTTTGTCTGCACACGCGATCCACCAAGGGTGCCGGGAAAAGACATCGCGCACTTTCCCCGCACAACTACCGCCCTGCATTCCTTCGTTACAATAAACATTGATAGATGTGTGCCCCGCAACATCTGCTCGAAGTAATCAATCATCATGAGAGAATCTAATGCCCCGACGGTGGGCGTGAATAGCTGGTTAGAGGAAGAACTATACCAGCAGTATCGTCTCGACCACAAAAGCGTTGATGATGGATGGGGCGACCTTTTCATTCATCTCGACGAGAACGCTGAGGCCGTTGCTCATGAACAAGCAGCACCAGCGCCCGTCTCCGAAAATGGCGCCGTCCATTCCGCCCCCGTTGTCGCTGAACCAGTGGTTTCTGAACCAGCCATCCCGCAAGCTGCTGTGAGCGCTTCCGTTACTCCGGAACCGGTATCTGCCCTTATCGCCGCTGAACCGACGCCTATTCCAGCGCCACCGCCTTCCCCTACGCCAGTTGCCGCGACGGCAGCCCCAATTTCAACTCCCGCTCCACAGCCAGTCGCTCCTCCGGTTACGGTCACCGACGTCGTAACCAAGCAATCCACCGCACCAGCGAAGCTCGATAGTCGTATTGCCGGCCCGAGCGACCAGCTCGTGCCGATTCGTGGTGCGGCCGCGCGCATTGCCGAAAACATGACCGCGAGTTTGGCCATACCTGTAGCCACGTCCCAACGCCAAATCCCGGTACGCGTGATTGAAGAGAATCGCAATCTGATCAACAAGCAGCGCACGCTGCAAGGTAAAGGCAAACTTAGTTTTACCCATTTCATCGCTTGGGCCATTGTCAAAGCGATCAAGTCAAGTCCGGGCTTGAACCACGCGTACGCCGAAAACGGCGGCGAAATTTTCCGCATTGTGCGCGGTCAGGTCAATATTGGATTGGCGGTCGACATTACCGCTAAGGACGGTTCACGCACCCTCAAAGTACCGAACATTAAGCACGCGGACGGCATGACCTTTGCGCAGTTTGCCGCAGCCTACGACGATATCGTGACGCGGGCGCGAACCAATAAACTGCAGGTTTCCGATTTCGAAGGCACCACGATTTCGCTGACCAATCCGGGCACCGTCGGCACCGTTGGTTCTGTACCGCGTCTAATGCCCGGTCAAGGCGCGATCATCGCCATCGGCGCCATCGATTTCCCGGCGGAATTCGCCGCCGTTAGCGAAGAAATGCGCGCTAATCTCGGCATCAGTAAAACGCTGATGATCGCCTGCACCTACGATCACCGCATTATTCAAGGTGCGGAATCAGGCTCGTTCCTTGCCAAAATGCACGCGCTGCTGCAAGGCGAAGAGAATTTCTACGATGGCATGTTCCGCGCTCTCAAAGTGCCTTACCGGCCGCTTCGCTGGCAAGTGGATCAGCCGCTTACCACGCAACAAGTCCCCGGTGCGAACACCGACGTCGCCAAAGAAGCTGCCGTCATTCAACTGATCAACGCGTATCGAACGCGTGGCCATCTGCTGGCGAACACCAATCCTCTTGGCATTGATCCTGGCTATCACCCCGATCTTGATCCCGCGTCTTACGGCTTGACGATGTGGGATCTCGACCGTATTTTTCTGGCCGGCACTTTGAAAGCGCCCAGCGGTGCGATTGCCCGCAACATGCGGCCCTACGAACCTTTGCGCACAATTCTCGATCGCCTGCGCACCACCTATTGCGGTTCCATCGGCGTCGAGTACATGCACATCCCCGACCCTGTACAAAAACAGTGGTTGCAGGAGCGCATGGAATCCACCCAGAATTCAACCAAGCTTGACGAGTCTGTGCGAAGCCGCGTGCTCAATCGTCTGATTCAAGCAGAAGAATTTGAACATTTCTTGCAGACGCGTTTCGTAGGACAAAAGCGTTTCGGCTTGGAAGGTTTGGAAAGCACGATTGTCGCTCTCGATGAAATCCTCGAATATTCCGCGAATGAAAACGTTGCCGAAGCCGTAATCGGTATGGCGCACCGCGGCCGCCTCAATGTACTCGCTAACGTGGTCGGCAAATCGATGGCGCAGGTGTTTTCGGAGTTCGATGGCGAACCCGATCCGGATAGCGTCCAAGGTTCGGGCGACGTCAAATATCACTTGGGCGCAAGCGGTGTCTACACTTCGTCCACCGGCCGGGAAATTGTTGTATCGGTGGCTTTCAACCCGAGTCATTTAGAAGCGGTAGATCCGGTCGTGGAGGGTCTCGTTCGTCCCAAACAGGACCGCTTGAAAGATACCGAACGGGCGCGTGTTCTGCCCGTGCTCATTCACGGGGATGCCGCTTTCATTGGGCAGGGTGTGGTGGCTGAGGTTCTGCAACTCTCTCAACTTGACGGTTACAAGACCGGCGGCACGATTCACATCGTCACCAATAATCAGATTGGTTTCACGACAAATCCGCTGGAAGGCCGCAGCAGCTTGTATTGCACGGATGTTGCGCTGTCGGTACTCGCGCCCATCTTCCACGTAAACGGCGATGATCCCGAGGCGTGTGTGCGTGTCTCGCAACTGGCCTACGAATATCGCCAGCGCTTCAAACGCGATGTAGTAATCGATATTATCGGTTATCGCCGGCAAGGCCACAATGAAGCTGACGATCCCAGTTATACGCAGCCGGTGATGTACCGCAAAATTAAGGCAACGCCTACCGTTACCGCGCAATACACGGAGACGTTGGTTCGCGAAAAGTTCCTGCTCGCCGATCAGATTGAAGCGATTCGCACCCAGGTTCGGAACAAGCTAAACGAAACCTACGACGCCGCAAAAAAGCAACGCGAAGACTTTGTGATCGAGGAATTTGCGGTAATGCCGCCCGAGGAAATTTCTCAACCGATTCCCTCCACCGCCGCCTCTCATGATGTTTTGGCGAAAGTTGTCGAGAAGTGTACTTCCCTGCCCGACGGCTTCCACCTGCATCCGAAGTTGAAATCTTTGCTGGAACGCCGCCGCGATGCGCTCAAAGGCGCTCCCATCGACTGGGGCTTTGCGGAGATACTGGCTTTTGGCAGTCTGGCCATGGAAGGCACGCCTGTTCGCTTGAGTGGCGAAGACGTTCGCCGCGGAACGTTCACGCAACGCCACCTTGAATTTTACGATTACGAGACCGGCGAAGGCTATATGGCACTCAAGAACTTACAGCCAAACCAGGCCAAGTTCGAAGCCATCGACAGCCTGCTCAGTGAATACGCCGTCATGGGTTTTGAGTTCGGCTATAGCGTAGCTGATCCCCTGACGCTGGTGATGTGGGAAGCGCAGTTCGGCGATTTCGTGAACGGCGCGCAAATTATTATCGACCAGTTCCTGTGCTCCGCCGAATCGAAATGGAACCAGCCGAGCGGACTAGTTCTATTACTTCCGCATGGCTTCGAAGGGCAAGGGCCGGAACATTCCAGCGCCCGCATTGAGCGCTTCCTGCAGCTTTGCGCCGAAAATAATATGCAGATCTGCAACTGCACCACGCCTGCGCAATATTTTCATTTATTACGCCGCCAGATGTACGGCGGCAAAGATCGCCGCGGTATCCGCAAGCCGTTGGTTATTTTCACTCCGAAGTTCTTGCTGCGCTACGCGAAGGCTGCCTCAAGGTTGGAAGACCTCACCAGCGGCTCATTCCAGGAAGTGATTGGCGATTCGCAACACCTCGGAAACCAGATCCGCCGCGTATTATTGTCGAGCGGCAAAGTCTACTACGATTTGCTCAACAAGCGCGAAGAATTGAAGCGCAACGATGTGGCGATTATCCGGATTGAGCAGCTTTATCCTTTCCCGTTACAGCGTCTGAACGACGTATTGCGCCGCTATCCTGAAAACGCCGAGCTTTATTGGGTTCAGGAAGAACCGGAAAATATGGGCGCGTGGAACTACGTCGAGGAGCAAATGCAATCGATTATCGACAAGCGCGAACTCCGCTATGTCGGTCGCGCGTTAGCGGCCAGCCCGGCGGCCGGTGCACACAAGGTTCATCACGATCAACAAGAAGCGCTCTCAACGCAGGCTTTCTCACCTAACCCCGGAGCCGTTCTTACGGCACGGCGGTTGGTAAGGAAGAAACGATAAGCTCCGTACAATCTAACGTACCGGAACTTTTTCGGCAGTTCTCATCTGTTTGGGTAATGCATTGACCCCACCGAATGTGCGACCTTCTGATAAGGCCGGATAGAACCGCGATAGATTTCCTACCCGGATAAGTTTGTAGTTATCCGAGGGAAATTGCAACCGATAAAATCGTCAACCACACTTTTAGTCGAGGAACACTTAGGCCTTGCGGCAGCCCCAAAAGATCGCCGCCTGGACTCGATTCAGGCACTTCGTGGCATAGCCGCCTCAATGGTGGTTCTCCACCACTTTTCACAATGTGCGGCCGCTTATAGCATCCATCAATCTTGGATCGTCGCCAGCGGAATTGGCTCGATGGGCGCAGCCGGTGTCGACCTCTTTTTCGTCATCTCAGGCTTCATTATGGTTTACACCACAACTTCAAAATCCGGTGCCAGCGATGCGTTCGAGTTCTTATGGAAACGCTTACTTAGGATCCTCCCGTCATACTGGTTTTGGACAACGGTTCTACTAGCTTTGTGGGCGGTTGGATTAGCGCTCAGGTCAGCAAGAATTACCTTTCTATACATTCTTGATTCTTACGTTCTATGGCCAACGACATTCAATGGAATTATCGGACATCCTCTACTTGACCAAGGATGGACTCTCTCTTTTGAAATGATGTTCTACGCCGCCTTTTCGTTCTCGATCCTTCTGGGGTTTCAGCGAGGAAAATCCATTTTCCTTGTTCCCTTATTCTGCCTTTTGCTTTTGATCGGGAAGTTTGGATGGTTTGTTCCGATTGGGCTTAGGTCACTCTGGTCAACCCCGATTATATTTGAGTTCTTGTACGGAGTTCTGGCGGCTGAAGTGTTTTGTCGACGATCCAAATTGTTGGCAAAACGCTCTATTGCCCTGCCGAGCTTACTGGCGCTGGCTGGAATTCTACTATTTGCTCGAACAGCGGGACACGCGTCGATGAACGACATGCGACCGATGAGATTCCTGGAGTGGGGAATACCGAGTCTTCTTATTGTAATGGCCGCCATTCTGGGCGGTTCACACCCGGTAAATCGGACTCTCGTGTACTTAGGAAACGCCTCTTATTCGATCTATCTTACGCACTTTTTATTTAATGTTTGGGTACGCGCGGATTCTCAAAGACACGCATCTTCTTGATAAGATCGGTACCGATACGCAGATCCTGCTCGGCACCGCGATCACGATTGCTTTCACGGCAGCATTGTATCCCTCTGTGGAGTTACCCCTCAAGAGCATCACACGCACATTTCAATCCACCTTCCGCACCTAACTTTACGCCAATTTGCCGCGATATTGACGGAGGGTTCTGTAAAAGCTTATGCAATTCCCGGACAATCCTGTTTTCTGTGTATTGAGTTGGCAATATGGTGCGCGATACTCCTAACTTGCGGCAGCGTTCGGCATTGTCGGGCTGGTCGTGCGCCCAGGGTACGATGATCATCGGTCTGCCGGATTTTAGAGCTTGCGCCGTGGTGCCGATACCGCCTTGATGGATAATCGCCGCGGCGCGGGGGAATAATTCAGAGTAAGGAGCGTAGTCGGTGACGTACACAGAGTCACCGCCGCGTACTGAGTCGGTTTTGCCGACTAACAAGACGGCACGCATACTTAGTTGCTTGGCAGCTTTGATGCTCTCGGTAAAGAATTCGCCGGGTGACATTACGGCGGAAGAGCCGAGGGTGAAGACGAGAGGTGGAGGGCCAGTGTCGAGGAATCTGTCGAGGTCGATGCTACTCGAACGAGAGGCCGAAACCTTCGCCGCGCTTGTCGTAAGTTACGAAGCCAGTTACTTTCGTATTCACAGGCCAGTCAGGTTGCGGGGCGGCGAAGTGCGGTGAGAATAAGGCGAGGGTTCCGTGAGGCGAGAATTGGCCTTCGATGACGGGATTTCCTCCGCGCGGCAAACCCAATGACTTACGCAACTTGAAGACGGGTTCGGCCCAGCGACTTGTTTGGAAGCGTGCAGCCATCAGCATGGGCGCAAATATTCCTAATCCATAAAAGTGGCGCGCCCAAAGTGCGGGTGCGACAACGGGTGGATCATACCTCGAAAGGAAAATGGCCGGCTGCAGGGCGATGGAGAGCCAGCGCAGGTTTTGCTTCTCGGCGACGATGGGTCCAGCGTAGGAAGCGGCGTGGGTGAGAAGTAGGTCTGCGCCTTGGCAGATGGCGGATAAGTCTTCATAGCCAGCTTGCACTTGGGGCAGCAAGTAATCGCGGAGGAGATACTTTGAGCCGTGCTTAGGATCCCATAATTTCTTTAGGGACTGAGTCTTGCCGAGGAGCTCGCCGACGTTTGGCCGGACAGGAGCGAAAGAAATTCCTTCGGCTTCGATTTTGGCGCGGTAGACCTCCGAAGTGGCAATCAGAGGATAGTGGCCGCGATTCTTCAGCTCGATCGCGATGGCGAGATAAGGGTGCAGATCGCCGAATGATCCGAAGGTATTTAGAATTACTTTCGCCAAGATATTATTCGCATCACTGCGCCAACGGCAGCGCCTTGCCACCAGCGGCTTCGCTACGCTGTGCGGCATCCATGAAGCGGAACATTTCAAGCGTGACTTCGTTGGGCACGGCGGGCGTTTTGGTCTGCATGAAGCCGACGATAGCGCGCACGAGCGGGACGTAGCTGAATTGAATGTCAGGCTCGGCATTGAGCTTGTTGCCCTTCAGAAATACGACCGCACCAAACTTCCCGTACGGCCTTTGCAGGTGAACGGTGCCGAGTTTGCCGTCTTTCCAACGACCGGTGATGACATCTTCGTCGGGAGATTTCAGGCGGCTGACTTCGACACAACCAGATCCAAAGAGTGTATAGAGCATTTCGACGGCGTGAATGCCGTACCAGGTCAAGTCGAGCGCATGATGCGGTTCTAAAGGACCGGGACCCCAGACGATGGCGCCGATGGCGTCGGGGGATTTCATGTTTTCGATGTCGCTGTAGCGCAGAGAGGAGGAACTGAACCACGGGATATGCATCTGCTTGGCGAGTTGATCGATGGCAATGGCATCTTCTAATGTGGCGGCGAGAGGTTTATCGATAAAGACGGGTTTGCCGCATTGGGCGGCCTCACGGAACTGGGCGAGGTGCGGACGGCCGTCGACACTTTCGAGCAGCAGGCCATCGACAAGAGGACAGAGGTCGGAGATCTTTTCGACGAGCTTAACGCTCCAGCGGTCTTTCAACTCGTTGGCGTATTTGTCGACACGGCTGGCGCTCTCCTCAATGTCGGCACTGCCGCCTTTGTAGGCTGCGACAATGCGCGCGCCCGGGACGCGATCGGGATTGGTAGCGTCGTTCAACGTTTTGGTAAAGGCGGAGGCGTGCGACGTATCAGTACCGATGATGCCGAGGCGCAGATCTTGCGCGAGCGCGGGGAGCAGGGCGAGCGTGACGATCAGGAAAAGCTTCATTCTTTGAAGTTTACGAGTTCCCAGGGTGAGACTTCGCTGCCGCGCGGAATGGGAATCTCAATCAGTACGGGCGAGTTGGCGGCGAACGCCTCTATTAGCAAGGGGTGCAGAGCTTCTGGGGACTCGGCCCGATAGGCGGGAATACCGAACGATTCGGCGAATTTAACGAAATCGGGGTTGTGCAATTCGGCGCACATGATGCGGCCCTCGAAGCCGAGCTGTTGATCGCGCAGAACGTTGCCGAAGGCGTGGTTGTTGAACACCACGGTAACGAGATTGATCCTTTCCTGTACGGCGGTGGCTAATTCCTGCGGGGAGAACATGAAGCCGCCATCGCTACTGGCGCAGAGGACGGGCTTATGGGGATGAGCGATTTTCACGCCGAGAGCGGTAGGAAAACCATAGCCGAGAGTGCCGGAGAAGGCTTCGGTGAGGTAAGTGCGCGGTTCATAAACAGGGAAAGCGTACCAGGAGGCGAAGCCGATTTGATTGACTTCGCGGACGAAGAAGCCATCGCGCGGGAGGACTTCGCGGATGACATTCAAATAAGACACCATGGGCTGAACCGCTTGACAGGCAGTGGCGGCGAGTTTCTTGGCGGCGGCGATTTCGACACGCTGATTGGTGGGCTGCACGGCGGGCAGGGCTTTGAGCAGGGCTTTGATGGTCTGGGCGGAATCACCTACGACGGCGACGTGCGGTTGGAGACGTTGCATCTCAGCAGGGTCAATATCAATGCGGATCAGGTGCGGAGGAGCGACGACGATGGGGTTGTACTGCATGTAGTTCTTGGTCCAGCGCATGTACGGAAGTTCGAGGCGAGAACCGATGCCGAGCAGGACGTCGACTTGGGGGAAGAGGCGCGAGGCAGCGTAGTTGGAGAGACCGAGTTCGTGATCTTCGGAGACGATGCCGCGTCCGCCGCGAAAAGATGTGACGGGGGCGCACAGTGTTTGGGCGAGGGCGAGGACTTCTGACGAGGCATGTTGCGCGCCACTGCCGACCATGATCATGGGACGCCGGGCGTTGGCGAGAAGGTTGACGGCTTGGGCGAGGGCGTGAGGCGAGGGCGCGGGGGGCGGCGGGATAACGGCGCGAGTGGCAACTGGAACTGGTTCACTAGAGGCTAGAACATCCCAGGCAATTTCGACAGCGACAGGACCGCGGCGGCCGGAGAGCATTTGTCGAAAGGCTTCGTTGATGATGGCGGGCACGTCGGCTGGACGTTCGATGCGTTCGGCCCATTTGACGAAGGAGCGCAGTGTGGCGAGTTGATGCGGCATTTCGTGGAGATGGCCGCGGCGCTTGCCGATGAAGGGCGTGGCGATTTCGCCGGTGATGCAGAGGACGGGGGCGTTGGCAGCCCAAGCAACGTTGAGGGCGGCACCCGCGTTGAGAATGCCTGGGCCGGGGACGACGGAAAAAACTCCGGGCTGGCCGGTGGATTGAGCGAAGCCGTACGCCATGTAGGCGCACCCTTGTTCGTGGCGGGCGGAGACGGTGCGGATGAATTGTTTGCGGCGGTAGAGGGCGTCGAAGAGCGGATACATCTGCACGCCGGGTAGGCCGAAGATGGTGTGGACGCCGTTGGCTTCGAGGGCGGCCACGATGGCGTCGCCGGCGGTGATGGGTTGCATCTGAGACCATTTTCCGATAATTGCGTGAGACGAAGGAGGAGTGCAGGTTCGCAAAACGGCGTTTGCGGATGGCGCCGGAAGTTGATGGGTTTTGGACTGCATAACGCGTATTGATGCTTCTGGCACCAGTGTGGTTTGGCGGTGAGCGCGGCGCTGCGTTATTCGTTGTAGGTGATTGAGGGGGTTGGAGATAGAAAATTTCATCGAGCCGTGAATGGCTTGGATGGGCGTTCTTTTCGGTGGGAAGGGTCGGAGTGTACGGCCATTGAGTAAGTCGGCTATCCTGCTGAATCGGTGGGAGATGAGTAAGTGATGTTACTTTTGTCCGGCTATATAGCGGAGTTACAAAAAGTCAATTTTGAATGGAGTAAAAAGGCTGCATGTTATAGATTCAAAAGGAGGTTGTGTATAGACTAAGTTGAGTCTGCGAAAAAAAGTAACATGTGTCGTTAATTCGGTATGGTTTTGCTGTAAGGGAGGGTTGATGGAGAGTTTTTGAGGGGGGATTTGGAAGGTCACGATGAACAATTCGGTAGGCGTTTCCGACGGGGACCCGCCGCGTGAGAATTGGAAAAGACTCGGTGCACCATTTGCGATGCACTGGCATCGCTTGAGATGCGACCGGTCTTGACTCTATGAGGGACGTGCCCGAGCGACCGAACCCCACGGTTTTCTTTCGTTTCAATCGACGCGTCTCACGCGAGGCGCGACTGCCACCTGGCCGCGCAACGACACGCCGCGCGCTTGTTTCAATCCACGCGCCTCACGCGAGGCGCGACGTGCGGTCGCTGCGGTCATTGCTGTTGCTCCTCCTTGTTTCAATCCACGCGCCTCACGCGAGGCGCGACTACCGAATGAATCACAGCGCGGTCATCGAGTGGGACGTTTCAATCCACGCGCCTCACGCGAGGCGCGACCGTAAGCCAAGCGTCAAACCAGGCAGGGGATGGAGTTTCAATCCACGCGCCTCACGCGAGGCGCGACTGTCAACAGTTTTCTGATAAATTTATTTACATGGTTTCAATCCACGCGCCTCACGCGAGGCGCGACGCCCGCCGCTGGCAAGTGCCCACTGAAAATACTTTGTTTCAATCCACGCGCCTCACGCGAGGCGCGACACGAGAAACTGTAAGAGCAAAATCAAACTGAAGGGGTTTCAATCCACGCGCCTCACGCGAGGCGCGACAATTTCTGGAGTGCGCTCTACGGCTAATTTGATGTTTCAATCCACGCGCCTCACGCGAGGCGCGACCCGCTTGGCGCCGAAAGACTTCCTCCGGGTCCAGCGTTTCAATCCACGCGCCTCGCGCGAGGCGCGACATCGGGAGAAAGTCTAGTCCGCAACATGGACATGGTTTCAATCCACGCGCCTCACGCGAGGCGCGACGCTGTCTTGCGTGCTCACCATCGGGGAATCGCTGTTTCAATCCACGCGCCTCACGTGAGGCGCGACACGCCGAGTCAGCACACCATCCACATGCCACGTTTCAATCCACGCGCCTCACGCGAGGCGCGACACGTGTCTACGTAGGCATAGGCAGGGTGGTAGTAGTTTCAATCCACGCGCCTCACGCGAGGCGCGACGGGGACTTCAATAAATTGCAAGGGCATCGGCAAGTTTCAATCCACGCGCCTCACGCGAGGCGCGACAGCACTCCAGTAAAGTGGTGCGTTGAGAATATCTTAGCGAGCCTCATGCGCGGAAGTCCACGAGACGGCAATCATTAAACGGGCAATGAAAGCGGGGCCTTGGCAGAAAGGCTTTGTGCTGAATCGCTTGCGGAGACCGCGAAGGTTCCGGGAGTTTTGTGTGTGCTTGCGGTTCGCGTGGCTAGATGACCAGAGGCCCTTCCGGATCGTAAGAAGGTTTGGCGCCGACGTGCTCCAAGCGGTTGTGCCAGTTGTTGCCAAGGAAATAGAAACGGAGGCTGTCGTGCTCGGGGTCGATCTCCTCTATCAGTTTAGCTTTAAGGCGCACCCATTCGGCCGCGTCCACCAGGCATTCAAAAACCGAAAATTGGACACGCTGGCCATGATTTTCGCAGACACGCGCAACACGGCGCAAGCGGCGTTGGCCGGCCTTATCCTCGGTGTTCACGTCATAAGTCACTACAATCAGCACGCTTTGATCACTTCCAAATCAAGGCTGGATAGCCGTCGAGGTCGCCGCGAATGTGGCGGGCCAGAAGCAGGGCCTGCGCGTAGGGTAGCAGGCCAATCTCAACTTTTTCGGCGAGGAAGGGGTGTTGGATCTCTTCCTGCTTGCGCTTCTGCCAGGCGACGAGAACGTCTTTGCGGGTGGCATCGTCCATGCCAATGGCACCCGATTCGCGGCGGTAGAAGCCGGCTGGCTTAATTTGACGGCGGTTGATGAGGGTCAGGGCCACGCGGTCGGCGAGTACCGCACGGAGTTCTTCCATCAAGTCAAGCGCGAGGCTGGGGCGTCCAGGACGGTCCTGATGGAGGAAACCAACGGCTGGGTCGAGACCGACAGACTCAAGGGCACCGACGCAATCGCCAGCGAGGAGCGTGTACAGAAAAGAGAGGAGAGCGTTCAGGTTATCGAGCGGTGGGCGGCGGGAGCGCTCCTTCATGAAGAAGCTATCCTTCTCAACGCCGACTAAGTGGTCCAGAACGGCGAAATAGGCTCGGCCGGCTTCGCCTTCAATGCCGCGTAAGGCTTCGAGGCCGGCAGCGGTTTGGGTGAGTTCTACGAGGCGGACCATGCGGGCGCACGCCTTATCGAGAAGTGCCGATGCTTCCGCGTTGTCTGTTTCGCGGGCACCGCGCAGCAGCACGCTGCGAGCGTTAGCGATCTTAGCGGCGACAAAGCTAGCGGCAATGGCGAGGCACTGGGTTTGGTCAGCTGCAACGCGATATTGCTGCCGGCGCAACAGAACGTTACCAGATATGGGGCCTTGGAGTCTGCCGATGAAGCGACCACGCTCGGTGAGGAATGCCAGATAGACCTGGTTTTCGGCACAGAGAGACATTAATCCGGGCGTACACATGACGCGGCCAAAGCAGACGATGGACCCTAGAGTGTGAATGGGAACGCGAAGACGCACGTCGTCGCCAACCCGAACGAGCGCCGTTTCGCCATCGCGGCTGAGGTAAGAGTCCTGGGTGGTGATGTAGAGGGTGTTGAGGAGTTTCTTCATGGGAGGTTTTGGTCTCCCGGCGGGTTGAGTGCTTGGCGGAGCGCGTTTTTCATGTACTGTTTGGCGCTCTTGCCGGCGGTGACTTTCGGTTCGCAGACTTCGAGCAAAGAACAGCTTTTGCATTTTGGGGCGAAGACGGGGAGCGGGGTGACGCCGGCGCGGGTGAGGGCGTGGAGGCGCTGGATGAGAGACTGAACGCGTTGGCGGAGGGCTTGATCAAAGAGAACGGCGGTGCGGCGGCGGGGTTCGCGATAGAAGAGAGAGCCTTCGGGGATGGAGACGTTGAGCATTTCTTCGAGACAGAAGGCTTGGGCGCAAAGTTGGACTTCGTCCATGTCGGTGGCTTTGGGTTTGCCGCGCTTGTATTCGACGGGGCGGGGGCCGGTGCTGGGGTGGAATTCGACGACGTCGGCGCGGCCGGCGATGCCGTAGTGGAGGGAGCGGATGCGGAGGCCGCGGCAGGTTCGGATGCCGTCGCGGATTTCGGTGGTTTCGGAGTCGGCGATTTCGTGGAGGAGGTGGCCTTCGGCGGTGAGGCGGTTTTCGGACCACTGTTGTTCGAGGTGGATGAGGGCCCACTGGCGCTCGCAGAAGGCTAGGTGTTGGAGGGCGGAGAGGGGGAGGAGGTCGGATTCGGAGAACATACTTTTTCAGGCGTTCGTGAACTCGCCAGCTAGGCTAGCATTCGTTTGAAGGGCGCCTTCCATGTACCCGAGGAACTTAGGATCGTAGTCTAAAGTCCAGGCGTAGAGTTCGTCAGAGCCAGCGACTGGCCGAACAGCGAATTTTTCGGCAGCCTTTTTCCTTAACCTGACGCTGCCTCTCACAACGTCGATGGACCCTAGCCGTTCGCCGTCTTCGAAGCGCTTCAAGGCCGGATTAACTAGAACGGTGATCGTGTCGTCGGCAATCACGTTATAAAGCTCGTCAACTGTCTTGAGACTGCGCGCTTCCTCCGCACGTTTGATTTCTTCTAGATTTTGCTTATTGGCTTCTCTTAACTCGAGCTTGAGCGCCTCTGTGCAAAGAGAAGAAGCATCCATCACATTTACCTTTCCCGCTTCAAAGAGGGTTTCCAGAACCTGTCCTGCCGTCTTCATGGACGGATTCCTTGTAAGGTTGGGGTCGTCAAAGCGAACCACAGAAACGATGGACTCGTTACCGCTTTCTTCACCGTGTCGATTGATGCGACCGGCAATTTGAAGCATGCTACTGGTGGCGGCGAGTTCGCGGATTCCGGCGCGGAAACTGAGATCCGCTCCCGCCTCAACGCAGCTTGTCGCAACCAAAATCCAATTGCGGTCATTCTTGTTTGTTAGGCGTGCCGCGACGTTTTCCAAAATTATGTCACGGTCTACCGGCGCCAATGCCGTCGACAGGTGCGCGACGTCTTTGCCTGCGTCGTGAAAGCTTTTGGCGATTGTGGCGGCTGAATGCACGGTGTTTACAATCACCAGCCAAGGACCTTTATCGGGTTCGCTAACGTACTTGAGTAGATCGCTAACCCCTAGGCGGCCGGGGAGCAATTTGTATGCGACTCGTGCGCCTTCGGCCTCCAGGTTGCGTTTCCGCAGGGGGGCTGGCAGCAAATCAGGGATTGAGACCGGGGGAGTGACAAAGTCAGAGTGTTCCCAAAACCGCACTAAGGAGCCAGAAGCGAGCACGACGTGACAACCCCAGTCGCGGGTCAATTCCTGCAGCCAGAGCCATGTTTGCGGCCAAAGGTGGGCCGGGATTGCGGCGTGGGCCTCATCAACGAAGATGGCTGAGCCGGCGAGTTCGTGAAATTTTCTTAACTTGGCGGGTTTGGCGGAAGCCATGGTTTCGAAAAATTGGACAGCCGTTGTGACCGAGATGGGGCAATCCCAAAGTGTGGAGAGTTGCCGCAGCTCCGGCGATTGGAATTCAGCTTGGTGATGATGCTCGCCCACGACCAGGCTGCTGTCTTCGTCAGGGAGTGTAAGCGCGTTCCGGTAAACCTTTACCGCTTGTTTGATGATGTTGGTGTAGGGCAGCACCACGAAAATGTGCCGTAACCTTCTTCGTTCCGCGATGCCGAGCAGATGGGCCATCACCGCCGTGGTTTTGCCTGTGCCGACGCCGCTGTCGCAGGCGACGATGCGATCCTCCCCTAAATTCGCGCGGGATGCGTAGTAAATCTCGTTGCGGAGCGAATTACGCTTTGGATCGCCTCGCGGATCTTTCCCAAGATTGCCGACATAACGATCAAGGGCTTCCAGCCTCTCTGTCCACTTGGGAGTAATTGGCTCGGGAACCACCTCTTGGCGGTAATGACAAGCTGTATCGGAATGGTCGGCATCCACTAAACAGGAAAGCGCGAAGCGCCAGGTAAGGCCCGTCCACCGCTTTGCTTCGATTCGCCACTTCCCTTGCCGTTTTTCGGAGCTGTGCACTTTAGGAAAGCATTGTCTGTAGCTCTCCAAATAGACCTCGAATTGGCTCTCGGCTCGCTGAAGAGCAAGCTCTTGTTTTTCAGAAAGAGTCTGGTCGTAAAAAGGCGTTGAGGTAAATCTCTGCAATTCTGGAACGAGATCGGGTAATCCTCTATGGTGGGAGTAAACCAATCCGGCAGACTCCGCTTGCAGAAAGCTCATCAGATATTTGACCCCAGCGTGCTCGTGACCAACTGGCAAGGCACCTAGCGACGTACCAGCGAGAACGGCCTGATTGAGCGGATCTAATTTCCCGAAGTCGTGCCAATGCGCAGCTTGAGCAACCACTTTTTCGAACCAATGGCGGTCGCCCGTCCAGAACCCGGCGGCTGCGCCTGCAGCCGCCTTGGCCAAGGATTCTACGTTCTCAATGTGCGTAACATAACGTTGCGCGGGAACGCCCTTATTGGACCGGGCGCTATGCGCCAGCAAGGGCATACGCTTCCACCATAAGGTCACGGAGGGGCAAGACGCGACTACTCAAATCGGCTGGCAGGTCGGACGGAACTTCGTAGTCGCTCCACGACTGCGATGGTTTGTCCTCGCCAATTTTCTTGGGGGTCAATGCTGCGATCAGTTCGAAATCGCTGGCCGAGCCGAGTGGCGACTTGTGTTCCACATACCAGGCTTTCTTAATTTCCACTTGCGAGCGAACGTACGAACTTGTTTGTGAAAAGATGAACGGGATGGTTCCTAGCAGCACGTCGATGTCTTGCCAAGTACAGCCGCTCTTTTTGGCAGCGGAGGAATTCACGAAAAACGGCATTGTGTATACCGCATGTTCCACAACTCGGAAACCGAGCGGCGCCATGCCGCGGTCTTTACCTTCTTCCACGCCGCTTTTGTTAGTTGTTGTGAGCCGCTCGATGCGAATGGGAGCGATTGATACGCCAAGTCCGAATTGCGCAACGCCCGATCTCAGGTGTTCCGAGAGGTTCTCCTCTAGAAAAGTGTTGCCGAAGACGCGAGCATCCCAGTATTTCTTAACGAATTTTTCGTCTTTTATTTCTTGTACTACTTGGTTCCTATCTCGCCCCCGGCTTTCGAGAATGGCGAAGTCGGCAGGCTCAAGAGGCGGCGTTCCCTTGCTCTGCGCCAGTTGCGTCCAGACGGGGCCTTCCTTATCGGAAACTAGATCTCGGATCTTCCGCTTTACCGAGACTGGCGAAATCTCACCCCGCTCGTCGGGCCTCATCCTTGGATCGCTTTCGCGGTCCGGGTCTCCGTTCGGGTTCGAATTGACTACTTCAATGACGAGCAGACCCGTAGCTCTTCGAATTACTTTCGTGTCATCACTCATGGCTCTTCCCCTCTTCCTCTGTTAGATTCTTCTCTCCACCTCGGCTCAGATAGCCGAGTAGCATCTCCGCTTTGCCTTCGTCATCAAATGGGTGCTCCGGCAGATTCCCGTGCAATTGAGGGCAGATTTGCCCCATTTGCTTGAGCGCCCACTTGCCCTGGCGAATCCCTTTTTTTGCTGCTTCTGGCAGTTCGTCCCTTATTTGTGCGCTCGTGGCCCATGCTTGATAGATCTTTAGTCGGTCGCCGAGTAGCGCAAATGCTCTTGCAGGCCGGTCGCCCATCATGGCGAAGTGTTGATTTCCAAGCAGCTGCGGAGGAATATTTCCACCACGCACTACTTGACAATATTGAACGTGAAGCATGTCGGCAAAAGCCAACATGCGGCCGAGCAAAAACGCCGGCTCATTCATATACGTTTCCTTTCTGCGGTTTAGTTTGTAGAGAGTTGTTCCTAGGATTGAAAATACGCGCAGCGCATCTTTTCGGCCATTGACTGGAAGGTCATTCACCGTTGATCCGTACCGGCTCAACTGGTCTCCGGTCAGCAGCAGCAACGGTGTGCAGCGGCGAATAGCCATTTCCAAGATTTGTTTCGCGGCAAAGACAGAGGTTGGACCATCGCCGAGGTAAAGGTCATAGACGGTGGCCAGGTCGCATCCAATCAATTCAGTTTGTTCGCTGCCGCCCCGAATCCACATTGTTTTAGTGAGTCTAACGATCTGGCCTGGTGACAGCATTCGCGGCTCCAAGGTCGCTGCGGGTAGTCCCTTGCCGACGGGAACGAAGAGTTTGAAATCAGATGGTATGTTCCGGGATGCCTGCCGCCACTCTTCGAACCCGGCGCTTATGCGGTCAATCTTGTATTGGCGACTCACCTCTACCTGAACTTGGCCGGGCGAAATCCGCCGCAGAACCAAGGTGTGTAGGATGGCCTCTTTGGTCAGCCGACCGTGCGCCGTCAAACCGTGAACTACCGACTCGGCTTTGGCCTCGTACCCAGCTTCTAATTCGACCTGAGACATTTCGCCGAACATTTCCGCAATATCATCTGGCAAATCCGGATGTTGATCAACATAGCTTATTAGCAGATCGCTGCGGACGTCGTCGTTCCGTGGGACTAGTGTCCAAGTCTTGCCCTTTCTCGCGGGGTCGGTAATCCACTTTGATGCGTTATTCAATGTCTGAGCCGTGTCCTTAGAAATCGGAAATGCGTCCGATCCGATCTGTCCATAACGATCCAGACAAGGAATATCGCGGTTCTTTGAAAAGATAATGGTGTCGCCCAGTTCCGGCAGCCGCGGCTTCGGCAGGGTTTCACGCTCTAAAGTCCCGTGAGCGCCAGTCAGAGAGCAGTGCCCGTCGGGTTCGCCTGCCTCACCGGACAACAAAACGCAATGAAAGAAGGCGGCGGTCTTCCGATGCGCTATTCGAACATAGCCTTGTGCAGGGGTCTGCCACATGTCCAGGAGAAAATTCAATTCAGCCTCTTCGACTTTGCCCTTTTTGTTCGGAACTCCGATCAATAGCAGCTCCGCTAGTTTGAAGCTTTCGCCGCGCCGGACAGCCTGGATTGTATGCTCGGCTACTTCAGACAGAAACTTATTTACGTCGAGCTCGCATTTACTGATTGTCGAGAAAAGCGCTGCCACCGATGGTGATTCCGCCGCGTGTGGATCAAAAGACGCTTTGAGTTCTCTGCCAAATTTGAGCATTTGAAACAGGCGCTTTTCGGTTTTTGCTTGACTGGTCGATACCATGACCGATTGGCGTAACGCTGCATCCAACAAGTCAGCTCTTTCTGCATCGGTGAGTTTCTTGTCTTTGAGTTTCTTCCGATCCTCGCTCTCGGGAAGGTTTTGGATTAGCGGGCTCACGAGTTTATTCGCCGGGAAGGAGTTTTGATTGTCCGGCTGTATTTTTTCTAAACCAAGACCTTCAACCGAATCCAGCAGTTCTACCTTCTTTACGGAGAATGAGTCGTCGATACTGACAATCACCAAGGATCCCTTGCCAAGCGGCCTTACCCAGGGGTGAAGAGCGTCGGGCGTCAATCCAGCTTCTCTGAGGCTGCGCGCAATGTCTTGGAGTTCAGCAAGCATATTCAATCACCCCGCCTTTGATTTCGACGTTATGGCGGAATGTGGGTGATACTTTGCCTCCGATGGGGCGGTCAAAAACCGAGTGCAGCATCGAGGGGATGGTTTCGCTAAAGTCTTTTTGGACTGAGGTAGTTTCTCTGGGCGGGCCAAGGTAGGTCGGTACGAACTCGCTCCAGCCTAGACAGACGGCGCGAAATGACTGACCCCGTTTGAGGCGTCGCTCAAACATCTCCTGGAGCGCATGAAGGTGATTTGTCGAACCGGGCGCAGGCGCTGCTTCTTCGACTATCCCATATAAGCGGTAGCACACGTCGGCTAAAACGATAGCGGTTAGCTGGAATGGGTCTCCTCCGCGAATCTGACTGGATTTTCTAAGCGGCCCGTTGTAATTGTTTGTGTAGCGGTGATATTGGACGGGGCGACAGATCTCGCAGCGGAGGGGTTTAATGTACGCCGACTTCAGGCGAGCGATGGACTCGAAGATGCCTTTTACCGCCGAGTAAGTCGGCGCGGGGTAAGAGATAGGAGCGGCCCCCGAGTCGGGGCGAAGCCACATTGCTGCGGGGCCCGCGATTTCAATTGATACAGAATACACTTTAGGCGTTGGCAAAACTATCCTTTCTATCTAGCGATATGTTAATGAGGCTCTATCTTGACTTGACGAAACTTAGTGTAGGGTTTTTCCGGCTATGTGTCAACAGAAATCAAGGCCCAAAAAGAAGCCGGGCCTTATGCCCGGCTTCTTTCGCCTCAGTAAACCATCGCTAGATAGTTTCAATCCACCCGTTGTCGGGGAAGAAATACGTCTTAATTTACCTCATGATCGCTTTAGCCGCGTTCCGGGAATCTGAAAGCGAGTCGATCCTGAGCGGCCGTGTACATGGATGCGATGCCCGGCTGCGAAAAATGTGGTGGCGTGAGAAAAGGCGGTTCTATTCCGGCCTGCTTGAAATTTATGCGAGCGTTTTCGGATGCAACTCGAGAATCGGCTTTCCCGCGACGGGGATACGGCCCGGGTTGGACGAATGTTTAAAGTGGCGATGACTGCCCTTTTGCGGGAAGAATGCCCAACCGTCTGCTTGTAGAATCTGCATCACTTCGCCGACCTTCACAATTGCAGTTACCAATAAAAGAGGAGCCGGTTTGAGATGGTATTCAAGTGCCGTGTTCGAATTTCTATAATTGGGTTGCTGAGTGATAAACCCTTGAACGAGCAAAGCTATCCGGCTGAGCTTGATTTCAGCTCGGGTGGTCGGGGTTTGCACCGAATTCCGCACTCCCAGGTTTCCTCCCTACTTCGATTGAGCAAGGTGCGTGGGAGTATTTTTCTCGTAAGGCTGAGCAAAACGGGTTGGTTTGCGGGAACTTTTGAGCGATGTGCTGAGGCAACATTCCGAAATCAACGAAGCATCGGAATAAGGCGCTTCGTTCGCTAACGAGTAAATTCGAAAGCAGCAACGAATTTGTTCACTTGAAAGTTGAAGACCGCTCCCTCACGGTCACGGCTCGGTTAGCGCCCGGTATAGGAAGTAGTCACAGATAACTCACTTCAATCTCGCCCTTTCCCCAAACCGTTTGCCGCCCAACCCCTGTCCATTTAGCAGCCCGTAAGAAGGGAACAAACTCCCTTAGATCACCTTCATACTCTGCTTCGCCGATGAAACCGCCAATCGAATGAGTCTGTCCAGTGCGGGAGCTGCGCCGTTGCACATCGACCTCATGAATATCACAGCGGGTCATCCTCACTAACTTGGCGCGTTCGCCGAAAGCACGGAAGTCGATGGGGAGTGGTCCGTCGGCACTGTAGAGTTCGCGGAGGGTGCTGATGCGGTCGCGGGCGCGGGTGGCGAGGATGGCGAATTCGGGTCGGGCGGCGAGTTGCTGGCCGCATTTGAGTTCCGTAGGAGTGATGAATTTGACGCGGAGACGGGAGATCGTTTCTCGGGTGGGAGTTAGGTCGAGAGTAAGTGGCGGGAGGCCGGTTTGATTCTGGATGAGGCCGTTTTCGTATATGAGAGTTGCGGGGAGTTTGGAGACAGTAGTGAGTTCGACTTGGCTGCGTTGGGGGCCGAGGCCGTCGCGAGCGAGTTGGGCGAAGGTGAGGATGAGGTAGGCGATGGCGGTGGGGTCGGTATCGAAGAGGTTGAGGTCGAAGGAGAACAGTTGGCCGGGGGCAACGGTTTGGTCGTCGAGGTGAAGGGCGCGGAAGACGAAGGGGCGCGGATGGTCGGCGAGACCGCTGGGGCCTTCGCGGCTGGCGGCGGTCGGTTCGAAGAGGCGGGCGTAGGGGCAAGTGAGGCGATGGTCGCAGGTATGGGCATCGTGACAGTGGGGAAGGCAGGCGATGCGGCGGAAGATGGTGCCGAATGCGCCGCGGAGGATATTGGCGGATTTGCCGGGCGGGAAGTGGATGGGTTGGCGGGCGATGAAGGAGAAGCGCAGGGGTTCGAGGCGGAAGAGCAAAACTTAGTTTATGCCGCGGGCGCTTGGCTGTGCAGATTGGCCAGAAACGACGTATCGAATTTGCCAGCGAGGAAACGTTCGTCCTGCAGAATCTCTTCATGCAGCGGAATGGTCGTGTGGATGCCTTCCACAATAAACATGCTCAAAGCGCGCCGCATGCGCTGAATGGCTTCTTCCCGATCTTTGCCATGAGTGATCAGTTTAGCGACCAGCGAATCGTAGTAAGGCGGAATGACACTGTCGGTGTACGCCGCCGTGTCCACTCGCACGCCAATCCCGCCCGGCAGGTTTAATCCATTGATCCGGCCCGGCGAAGGCGCAAAGGTTTTCGGATGCTCGGCATTGATGCGGCATTCCATCGCATGACCGCTCAGCTTCACGGGGCCCGTGATAATGTTCTCAAGCTTCTCGCCCGCGGCAATACGAATCTGCGCCTTCACCAGGTCGATGCCGGTCACCAGTTCCGTCACTGGATGCTCCACCTGTATACGGGCGTTCACTTCAATGAAGTAAAGGTTCTTATCCTGGTCCATGAGGAACTCCACGGTGCCGGCATTGCTGTACCCAATGCTTTTCATCGCCGTCCGCAAGCCATCGGAAATTCGTTTGCGTAAGGCCGGGGTCATACTGGGCGAAGGCGCCTCTTCCAAAAGCTTTTGATGCCGCCGTTGGATCGAGCATTCGCGCTCACCCAAAATCTCAACATTCCCGTATTCATCACCCAGCACTTGGAATTCGATATGACGCGGCGCTTCCACCAACTTTTCCATATAGACGTCGCCATTGGAAAACGCCGCTGCTGCTTCGGCTTGCGCCTGGGCCAGCATGTTGGGCATTTCGCTGTCCGAGCGCACAATCCGCATACCGCGGCCGCCGCCGCCCGCCGATGCCTTCAGCATCACCGGATAGCGAATCTCCTCAGCCAGGCTCAGCGCCTCCTCCACACTGCCGATAATGCCTTTGGAGCCAGGTAGAATCGGCACACCGGCCTCTTCCATAATGGCGCGCGCGCGCTGCTTCAAACCCATCTCGCGAATGATGTTCGGCTTCGGTCCAATAAACTTGATCTGCGAAGTTTCACAAACCTCCGCAAAGCTCGGATTCTCACTCAAGAAGCCATAGCCGGGATGAATCGCCTCCACATTGGTAATCTCGGCCGCGCTGATCACCGCGGGAATGTTCAGATAACTCACTGAACTTTTCGCTGGGCCGATACAAACCGCTTCGTCCGCAAACCGCACGTGCAGGCTGTGGCGATCCGCCTCTGAATACACGGCCACGGTCTTGATGCCCAGGTCTTTCGCCGCGCAGATCACGCGAAGGGCGATTTCGCCCCGGTTGGCAATTAGGATTTTTCGAAACATGTTTGCTAGAGGGGTTGAATGGTGAACAGCGATTCACCATATTCCACTGGCCGTCCGTTTTCAAGATGTTTGGCAACGACCACGCCGCGAATTTCCGCTTCGATTTCATTCATGAGTTTCATGGACTCGATAATGCACAAGACGGTTTTCGCTTCCACGTGATCGCCCGGTTTCACGAAAGGTGCGGAACCCGGAGTAGGCGCATCATAGTAGGTCCCCACAATGGGCGATTTCACCACAATATTTCGGTCGTCTTCTTTTTTCGTAGCCGCAGCGGCTTCAGCGGCAGCAACACCCGGCGCGGCAGCAATGGGCATACCATTACTGGCAAACTGAGGCATCGGCGCGGCGGTAGCTGCGGTTATATCTTGCGGTGTGAAGGAGCCTTTAATACGCACCCGGTTGTCACCGCGCTGCACTTCCAGTTCGGCAATTCCGGTATCGCGTACGACTTGGATCAATTCTTTGATTTCTTCAATGGTCATTCATTCACTCGTGGAATGGGCTCAGGCCCCGCTACAGAACCACTAATTCTTTCTTCGTTGGGGTCAATACTTCGCAGCCGCGTTCGGTTACTACCACCGTATCCTCAATTCGCACTCCGCCCGTTCCTTCTTCATAGACACCCGGTTCAATGGTGATGGTCATGCCCGCTTCAAACTTCACGGCTTCCTTCCGCCCGATGCGCGGGCGTTCATGGATCTCCAGGCCAAGACCGTGGCCGGTAGAATGAACAAACAGTTTATCCAAGCCGTAGCCGCGCAAAACATCTCGCACGGCTCGATCCAACTTAGCGCACGTCATCCCCGGCTTCAATAGCGCCAGGGCACAAAGTTGGCTATCTAGTACGGCTTTGTACATTCGCCGTATCTTCGTTCCGGCCTTACCGACTACGTAAGTACGAGTCATGTCGCTGGCATATCCGGCGACGGTCGCACCCATGTCTATTAATAATAGTTCATTGACTGCAATGGGATGAGCGGTTGGATGCGCATGTGGCAGCGCCGACCTCGGCCCCGAGGCGACAATCGTGTCAAATGCCGTACCATCCGCACCGAGTAAGCGCATCCGATAGTCGATTTCCGCCGCCAAATCCAGCTCGCTCATGGCGGGTTTGAAGCGCGCCACCGCCTGTTCCAACGCCGCCGAATTCAGCTTTACGGAAGCCCGGATTGTCGCAATCTCGTCAGCCGACTTCACCATTCGCAGCGTCTCAACCAACCCGCTCATGGGCTTAAGCTGGACGTCTTTCAGCAGTTCCTGCAAATTGTGGTGGTCTTCGAAACTGACTCGGTTGAATTCAAAGGCAACCGACCTAAGCCTCAGCCTTTTCACCAGCGACGCTACTTTTTTCGCTAGCGGTCCTTTGGCAATCTGAATGGCACAATCCGCTTCCTGCGCTGATTGGGTAGCATAGCGCGGGTCGGTAAAGAGAATCGCACGAATGGGCGTGATCAGCACCGCTCCGTTACTGCCCGTGAAACCCGTTAGATAACGCACATTCGGCAGCGAGGTGGTTAGAAACGCATCTGCTTTGGCGTCTTCCGACTGGTTCAATAGCGGCATCACACGCGCACGACGAGCCGCGAAAACAGTTTGCTCTTTCAATTGGTACCTTTTTATGGCTTGAGCAGCAGCTTGCCGGTCGTTTTGCGGCTTTCCAAGTCACGGTGGGCTTGCGCGGCATCGGCCAACTGATAGACCTGATGAATCCGCAGCTTGAGACGACCTTGCTCAATCCATTGGAAGAGGTCAGACGAGCGCCACTGCAACTCGGCCGGGTCGCTGATGTAGTTGCCTAAGCTCGGCCGCGTCAAAAAAAGCGATCCTTTTTGGCTCAACAGCAGCGGATCGATTTCACCCACGCCGCCGCTCGATTGCCCGAAGCTGGCCATCAGTCCGCGCGGCCGAAGGCAATCCAGACTCTTATGAAAGGTAGTCTTGCCGACGGAGTCATACACCACATCTACACCTTTGCCATTCGTGATACGTTTCGTTTCCGGCACAAAATCCTGATCGTTGTAGAGAATCGTGTGATCCGCGCCGTTGTCTTTGGCGAGTTGGGCTTTTTCTGCGGTCGAAACCGTTCCAATCACTGTGGCGCCCGCGATCTTGGCCATCTGCACAATCATCAAACCAGCCCCACCCGCCGCCGCATGCACCAAACAGCTGTTCCCTGGCTTGAGCGCGAATGTGGAGTGCGTCAGGTAATGCGCCGTCATGCCCTGCAACATCACCGCCGCGCCATTTTCAAAACTCACTGCCGCCGGCAACTCGACCAGGAATTGTTGCGGCACCAAGGCATATTCGGCATACGATCCCCGCGCCATCGCGTATGCAATCCGCTGACCCGTTTGCCACTTCTCCGCGCCCTTGCCGGCTTTTACGACGGTCCCCGCCGCCTCATTCCCAAGCTTCACTGGACTTTCCGGCGCTTTGTAAAAGCCGGCACGAAAATAAGTATCGATGTAGTTAACACCGATCGCTTCAATCTTAACCAGCACTTCACCATGGCCTGGTTCCGGCACCGGCACATCAACATATTTAAGATTTTCGGGCCCACCTACGGGGTCGGCGACAACAGCTTTCATGTAGCTGATTCTACGACGAAGCGCTAGCCGCGGCCTACTTTCTCTGCGACCGGGCCCGGAAAAAGGACCTGCCGCCCGAGGCTTAGGACACGAACTCGCAAAACTGCCGTATATTGAAGTTGGAGCATCTCTCCTCGCTGGTGTGTTCTTTCCACAACCACGCGAAGGTCTGTTGACTGGTACTTCTGTCGAGAAGCCAAATCTCATCGCATCTAAACCATTTATTTGATTCGTGGTTGACGAACCAAGTAGGTTGTGTCGCCTGGACACTGTAGAAGACTGGCGCGCGCCACCCTTGAATGTTGGCCACATGCAATGCCCTTAAAAAAGAACGTTCTTCAAGAACCAACGCAGACTGCCGCGCTGGCCGCAGCTCGTACGTTGAGCAACCTTGCTGGCAGCAGGGTGCTCACTCCCAGCCGCTTAGCTTTGGTCGCGCTGACTTTAATTGGGGCGACGGCTGGATTTGTATGGTGGAGCCTGACCCGCCAGGATGCTAGTGCAGCGTGGGTCGACCATACGACTGAGGTCATCGATCATGCTCAACAAGTTCGTTCATTGCTTACCGACGCCGAAACGGGTCAGCGGGGGTTTCTCATAACAGGAAAGGAAACCTACTTAGCGCCATACCATGCGGCGTTAGCACAGTTGCCCGCTGAACTCCTGCGTCTCAAGCGACTCACAGCCGATAACCAGCGCCAACAGCAGCGCTTGGATTCTGTCGCTCTCTTAACGAAACAAAAACTCGATACACTGGCCCAAACCATTCGTTTGTATCGCACGAAAGGCAAAGTCGAGGCGTGGAGTTTAGTCGCTTCTGATCGCGGCAAAAACGACATGGATGAAATTCGTTCGCAGCTGGCTAGGGTTGAGGTTGAAGAGCATGTGCTGCTCGCCGAACGTATGCAGCGCAGCAAACAGGATCGCCTCAACGCGACGGCCGGCGCCGGCGGTGGTTTGCTATTGGCGCTATTCGCTTTGGCTTTATTAAGGCAGCGCTTGCAAAAGCTCGAGCTTGGCAAGACTCTGCTCGAAAGCGAGAATAGATTCCAAAAGATGTTTGAGATCGCCCCCTTTAGCATCGCGACCATAGACACGCAGAACCAATGCATTGGCGACTTCAATACGCTAGCCTGCCAGGAACTTGGTTACACCCGCGAGGAGTTTCGCTCCTTGCGGCTGGCAGATTTTGTGGCCCTCTCCACCGCGGAGCTTGACGCCAATGTTGCGATGATGGCAGGAATATTTTCGGCTGGCGGATCGCTCGTCCGGTTTGCGAGCAAGCATCGCACTAAGGCGGGCGACATTCACAACGTTTTGGTGAGTGCCGCGCCCCTGCAACTAGCAGACAAACGCTATTATTTTGTCGCCTTCCAAGACATAACCGAGCAAGAGCGGGCCGCTGCCGCCTTGCGGGAAAGTGAACTCCAGTTTCGCACTCTAGCCAATGCCATTCCCCATTTATGCTGGATAGCAAATGCCGACGGCTGGATCTTCTGGTATAACCAGCGCTGGTACGATTTCACTGGCACCACGCCGGAACAGATGGAGGGGTGGGGTTGGAAATCGGTTCATCAAGCAAGCTCGCTGCCAGAAGTTTTGGATCGCTGGAAGATGTCCCTCGCTAGTGGAACGCCATTCGAAATGAACTTTGCCTTACTTGGAGCTGACGGCGTTTATCATCCATTTCTCACGCGCATCGTACCAGTCAAGGATGACCTTGGCAATGTGATCCGCTGGTTTGGCACCAATACCGATCTAAGCACGCAACAAAAGAACGAAGAAGCTCTCAGCTCACACGCGGCGGATTTGCAGGTCGCCAATGCTGATTTGCGGATCGCCGCCAAAGCATTAGGAATCAGCGAGCATACTACTCGCCTGCTCTTCGAAAACGCCAGCCAGGGAATTTTGACGGTGGACAACGAAGGCCGGATCGTCGATGCTAACGCCACGCTGACCAAACTTTTCGGCTACCAGCCCAGCGAATTGATAGGAGCATCAGTTGAGATTCTGCTGTCAGAGAGTCTGCGTCACCGGCACGTTGCGCACCGCGCGGCTTATACCGCCGATCCAAAGGTTCGCCCCATGGGACAAGGCATGGATTTGTGGGCACACCGCAAGGACGGCTCGGAGTTCCCAGTTGAGGTGAGCCTCAGTTACGTGGCTGGTCTGTGTATGGCCTTCGTGGCCGACATAACAGCGCGCAAACAGGCCAACGCGGAACGGGAACTGTCGATCGCCAAATTAAAAAACGCGCTGGCGGAAAAAACGGTCCTCCTTCAGGAAGTAGATCATAGAGTCAAGAACAACATGGCCGTGATCGCCGGCCTCTTGGGACTGCAAGCCAATGCTATCGGCGACCCGCGCTTGAGCGAAGCGCTTGAGGAAAGCAAGCAACGGGTCTCATCCATGGCGCTGGTCCACGAATATCTTTACGCCACCCCGCAACTGGACCGCGTCAACTTCGGCCAGTATCTTGTTCAACTTTCCAATGAGCTCAGAACCTGTGCGAAACGCTCCGATCTGGTGGCTCTTGCCATTGAGGCAGAGGAGATAGATTTGCCGGTCGATCTGGCAATTCCCTGCGGTCTCATCTTAAATGAGTTGGTCTCGAATGCCTTTAAGCATGCCTTTCCAAATGACCGCGTCGGGAAAGTGACAGTGGCTTTTAGAAAGCTTGCCAGCGGCGAGCTTTTACTCTCGTGTCGGGACGACGGTATCGGATTTCCCCCTCAATTCGACTGGCAGACTTCATCATCGCTGGGTCTTGAGATCGTGCGCATTCTGACCACACAGATTGACGGACGACTTACGCAGGATCCGAGTCAGAACGTTGGCACGGGATTTGAGCTCACGTTCGCTGCCGTGAATCCGAGGAATCTGGCCGCCTCCGCCTAGCTCGCACATCGATTTAGTGAAAATTCTTGGTCCACCTGGACCATCCGGCGATAAGGTGTACTTCATAACCTAAAAGGGCAAAATTGAAGGGCAGACCATTTTTCCCTTGACACTTAACTATATTGTTATATAACATATCATTTATAAGATGTCGAATCTGGACGCTACCTTCTCAGCACTGAGCGACCCGACGCGCCGAGCCATCCTTTCCCGGCTCGCCGTGGGTGAAGCGACGGTGATGGAGTTGGCCGAGCCGTTCGCAATGAGCCAGCCGGCCATCTCGCGGCACCTGCGAGTGCTGGAAGAAGCTGGGCTCATTACACGTCGGGTGGAGGGAGCGAAGCGTCCTTGCCAACTTGCTCGCGGCGGGATCGCCGAAATCGACCAATGGCTGGCGCTTTTGCGAAAAGCCCTGGAGACGAACTATGGCCGCCTTGACAAAGTACTGGCAGCACAAACCAAACCACGAAAACGAAAGGATAAATCATGACGATGACCAAGATGACTCTAAAGACTGAAGGCGACAAGCACGTTGTCGTGACTCGCTGGTTCGCCGCCTCGCCGGAGGCGGTCTACCGGGCTCATACGGACCCCTCGATCATCCAGCAATGGCTGCTCGGCCCTGCTGGCTGGACCATGCCCGTTTGCTTGAGCGAGGCGCGACCCGGCGGCAAGATTCGCTACGAGTGGGCCGATGGAAAAGGACACGGTTTCTATTTAACAGGTGAATACGTGGCGCTCGAACCCTTCCGCCGCATCGTTCACGTCGAGCGGATGCACCTGCCCGAGCCCACGCCTGACAACCGCGTTGAAACGACGTTCGAACCGGACGGGCACGGCACCATGATGACGATCCGAATGACTTTGCCGGATGCGAAGACGCGCGAAGCTATGCTTGCTTCGGGAATGGAGCGCGGCATGGAGGCCAGCTATACCCGCTTGGAAGGAATGATCTAATTTCAGGCCCCGCAAATCTGCGGATTTAACTCTCAGAAATCCTGGCGAAACGGTTATGCGGCCAGCTGATCGAGCCGCCGTCAAAGGGCGCGATCAGCTTCTGGGCCCGTGCTGGCTGCGCTTGTGGCCCGCGTCGAACTCTCCCTTCTCTAGCGCCGGCCAAGCCGGAGTTTCGGTCATAGGCAGATTTTAATGAAATCAATTAGCTACGGTGTGTTCGTACCGTATTCGCGTTGGTCACCAGTCCTCATGGAATGATCTTCTATAGAAGACAGATTGAGATGATATCTCTTATCAACGCTCACTGTGCGACTAATCGTCTAATAACAGAATTAGAAGCTCCTTAATCAGCGAACGGATTTCGGCAGCATCCTTTGCTGCGATTTTAAACCCACGAACAGCACCTGAAAGAATGTGCGCCGTCTTCTCGGCGGAGACTTTTGTTCTAACGCTCTGAAATTTGGAGTGTGATTTAAGAATCGGCAAAAGAATCTTCTCAAAGGATCGATAGCCCTGATTGACAGAAGCTTGAGCGAATCCAAAAGTGCTTTCCAAGAGTTCCGCGGCTTCGCTGGAAGCTCGCATCATTTCAAAAGGTCGAACCGTCCATAGCTCAAAAGCGGCTCGAAGCTTTTCCTGGGGTGTCTTAAGCTGAGCTATTTTACTTTCAATCTCAATCAGAGTCTCCTTGACAAAATGCTCGTATACGCTTTTATATATTTCCTCTTTACTTTCGAAGACCAAATAAAGCGCGGGCCTTGAAATACTGGCAGCCTCGGCGATGTCGTTCATTGTTACGCGCTTGTATCCATAACGAAGAAAAACATCGCGAGCGGCCGCGAGTACCTTGTCTTTTTTTGCAATATCCATCTCTTGACTATTGACAAACTCCGTCTATTTGTCAATACTAGACAAATAGACGTTGTTTGTCAATAGTCTAGCAGGAGGCGAGATTTGGCCAAAATAGTTCTCATCACGGGCGCGTCATCGGGCATCGGCGAGGAAACCGTCAAGCGCCTCATGACGGCGGGATACATGGTTTATGCCGGGGCGCGGCGACTTGACCGGATGAAATCCTTAGCCGATGCGGGTGCGCGTTTATTGGCTTTGGATGTGACCGATGATAGCTCGATGACCGATGCTGTAAAAACGGTTATGCAAGAAACGGGACGTATCGATGTGTTGATTAACAACGCGGGCTACGGTTCCTACGGGGCGCTTGAAGATGTGCCGCCGGAGGAAGCGCGCCGACAATTTGACGTCAACATATTCGGCCTCGCCCGCCTCACCCAACTTGTACTGCCAGCGATGCGGGCGCAACGTTCCGGGCGGATCGTCAATATATCTTCCATCGGCGGAAAGTTCGGCGAACCCTTTGGCTGCTGGTATCACGCTACCAAATTCGCGGTGGAGGGGCTTAGCGATTCTTTGCGTATGGAACTGCATCCGTTCGGTATCGATGTCGTCGTTATCCAGCCGGGAGCGACCCATTCCGAATGGGCCAACATAGCCCACGACAGTCTGATTAAGTATTCGGGTGACGGCCCCTATGGCAAGGCCGCCTCCGCGCACGCGAACATGATGGAGTTAGGCCATCAAGGGTCAATTCCTGCGCCGCCAAGTGTTGTCGCCAAGACCATCGTTCAAGCGGTTCAATCGCGCAACCCCAAGACCCGCTATGCGACCGGCGGATTGGCGAGGACAATGTTGTTCATGCGCCGCGTTCTTTCCGACCGCGCCTTCGACGCGATGTTCCGGATGATTGAACGCCAAATGGCGAAGCCTGCGTAGAAAAGAGGATCGTCATGAAAAAATCGGTCACTCTAAAGATTCTGACATTCGTAATCTTGGGATTTTTCATTTTTGTGGCAATTGTTAAGTTCAAATATGGAACCGGGAAACCGTACCCTAATCTTGGAGCCAATTTACCAACAGAGCCTTTTGTCCTGGAAAAATTGATTCAACTGGACTATCCGCCCGGAAATCTTGCCGTTGCCAATAATGGCGATGTTTATTTCAACTACCATCCGCTCGCTAAAGCAGAACGTTTTTCGCCAGCAACCGTTTTCAAATGGTCCAACGGCAAAGCGGAGCCTTTTCCCTCGCTGGAGGCACAGAAAGACTTCCAAGGAACGTTTGGAATGACAATCGATAAGCAAAATAGAATTTGGTTTATTGAACCAGCGAGTTTAGATTTCAAGCATACGCGTGTCTCCGCGTTTGATTTGAATACTAAAAAGCGGGTGGAGTTCTTTGAATTTCCTGAAGGACAAGCGAATTATGCCGAAGACATCAGAGTCACAGCCGATGGCAGATACGTCGTTATGCCAAATCCAGGGCTTTTCAGTTTCACAAGTCAAAGTGTTGTCGTCTATTCCGTCTTGACCCACACTTTTCATTCGATCAAATCAGATCATCCGTGTTTAAGGCCCGAAGACTGGATTATTCAAACGCCATACGGGCCCGACCGATTGGTTTGGGGACTTCTTAATTTCGCGGTCGGGATCGACGGCATTGAGATAAGTGAAGATCAAAAGTGGCTGTACATGGCTTCGATGACCCATTCTCGTCTTTGTCGCGCGCCCATGTCCGTCGTCTTGAACCCGGCAACGACAACGGAAGCTTTCAATCAGAGCATTGAAAACATTGGGAAAAAGCCACAAAGTGATGGCATAGCCATCGACCGAGATGGGCGTGTCGTCATAACCGACGTCGAACACGGATCAATCATGGCATTCAATCCAACCACGAATCAGTTATCAAAGCTCGGAGGGTCAAAAGATATTGTTTGGCCGGACGGAGTCGTCGTTGGACGCGACGGTGATGTTTACTTTACAGATAGCTCAATCCCGTCTTACCTAGATCAGCTAGTGAGGGCCCCGAAAAAATCAAAGCTTCTGGAACACCGACCTTACTTTATATATCGCTTAAAGAAGACCGCCCTTGATGAAAACTAATAACTTAGCTGGCGAATTTTGCGCCGGAAAGTAGTTAGGCTTCGTCTTCCGGGGCGTCTTCCGGTCTACGAACTAAGCAACGGGCTGACTCGCATCGCGTTTCACCCAGCGATACGCCCGCAGCGAATTTCGCCAAAAGAACTTCTCCTGGGCTGCGGTGTCTTTGGTGGAAATGAATTCATGGGCTAACCGGAAGACGTCTGGATACTGCGCCCACTGATCGCTATTTGGCCAATCGCTGCCGTACATCAGGCGATCAGGGCCGAAGGTTTGCCAAATGTGATCTAAGCGGTCGCGGTAGAAGGGGAGATCGAGCGGCACGCGGCCATCGACCCTTCGCACGATGCCGGAGATTTTGCCGAAGACTTGCGGGCGCTGGCCGAGCAGGTGCAGATTCGCATCATTGGGCTGGTTTAGCTCAGGCAGATGGTCGAGGATGATGGTGAGATTTGGAACCGCATCGCTCACACGCACGATCGAGAGCATCAGTGACGCGTCGGGATTGGCGGTATCGAGTACAAGCCCGGCCGAGGCGAGGAGCTTCAAGCCGTCAATAAACGCAGGTTCGCGAAGTTTCACGGCTAAGTCACGATCCCAAATATTGCCGTAGCGGAGCCCGCGAACCAGGGGATTCTTGTGCAAGCGCTCCAAGTCTCGCGCAAAAGTCGGAGCCGCCGGTTCAAGGTCGGCAACGGTTCCGACGATGATCGTATCCTTCTTGGCAACATCGAGCACCCACTGATTGTCATCAGGCCAGGGACTGCACTCTATTTCGATCGCGCCCACTACGCCATGTTGCACGGCGAGCTGCCGATAACGAGCGGGGAGAGCAGTTTTGTAGATCGAACTGTCCTTAGGAGGCCAAGGCACACCTTGCGGACGGTCGACATCGAAGAGATGGATATGGCTGTCGATTACCGGAATCTTCTTCGAGGATGCGGCGGAGAGTGCGCTTGCGAAAGTCATGGAGAGAAACTGTCTACGCTTCACGCGTGCATTATATAAGGCAACGCCGTTACTGAGCCGCTGGCATAGAGCAAAGGACGTATGTTTTGGGACATCAACCTTAAACTTTAGCTCGCAGCAGAGTCCGGACATCCGCCAAACCAGCTCGCGCGGCCCGTCCCAAATACTGCAAGTCGCTACCGACGGTAAGAATCTGCGCGCCACGGTTTACATAGTTCAAGCATTCCTCGGCACTCCAAGTTGGCAATCCAAAAGGGATCGAGTGAGCACGCGCCCGCTCAATTGCCTGATCGACCACCCGCTGAACGTCTGGATGGTCTGTCTGCGCCGGCAAGTTCAAGAAACTTGCGAGGTCGGAAGGTCCGATAAAGATGCCATCTATGCTTGCTGTTTGGAGAATCGCATCCATTCCTGCAACGGCTTCCGGGGTCTCAATTTGAATGACCAAAACGAGTTCGTCATTGGCTTTTTCGGCATAGGCACGCAGATCCTGGAAGTAGCGACTGGCGCGCGTGGGGCTGAAACCCCTGATACCCAACGGCGGATAGCGACAGAAACGAACAGCCTTGGCGGCATCCTCAGGCAAGTTGATCATCGGAACAACCACTCCCTGCGCTCCGAGGTCAAGCGCTGTTTGGAAGTGATCCTGTGAATTGCTCGACAGACGCACGATAGGCGCCGATGGGCTTCCCTTCATAGAAACGAGTATTGTCCGTAGCGCTTGACGGTCAAGCGGAACATGCTCGGTATCGATCAGCAGCCAATCGAAGCCGACGTCGGCCATCAGTTCGACAGAATAGGGATCGGCAAATGCGATCCAACTGCCGATAGCCGGTCGACCGCTCTGCAGGAGTGCCTTGAATGTGTTCGCCATAAGATGAATGCTTAGAAAACGAGTATTTCCGCGCTCAGCCGCTTTGGTCTCCTTGAGCAAAGTGGCAACATAGAAACGTATCATGCCAAAAGTCACCATAACGATCGATCCCGCTACTTGTATTCTGGCCGCCAATTGCGTTGGTATGGACCCGAAGCTTTTTCAGATTGGTTCGGAGTCCTATGTTGAGTTGATTGATAGCCAAGGCAATGTGCAAGGAGCCGAATACACATTCGAGGCGACGAACGACGAGTTGGAACTAATCGAAGACGCGGTGGAGTCTTGTCCAACCCGAGCCATTCGTATGACGCGCGCTTGAGCTAGCATCAGTGGAGGATTCTGCATGACTCATAACCCAAGCAGCGCGTTGTTGATCTGCCTTGTAGCCAGCGCTTTCTTATCCAGTGGCCAAACTCCGGCTCAGCCATCAGCCAACCGACCGCCGCGTCCGCCCGCGCCGACTCGCGATCCCAACACTCCCGGCTACGTCAAAGCAAAAGAACTGCCTGATGGAGTCGTCCCGTCCGCCAAACAAAACGGGAATTTCATTGTGGGCCCGACGCACAATCCGGCCGCCGAGATGTCGGCGACAGAAGGCGTGCCTCACGGTCAAGTCTTCGAGTTCGCTTTGGAATCGAAGGACAGTAAGATCTATCCAGGTATCGCTCGTGAGCCGGGCACGTTTGGGCAGCCGGACCCTGCGGACCCCAGCAAGCTCATTGTCAGCAGCCATCCGGCTCCATACACACGCAAAGTCGCGGTCTACATCCCTCATCAATATGTGCCGGGTTCGGAGGCGCCATTCATCGTCGGAACAGATGGACCGGACAAGACGTTGTTCACGGCACTCGACAACCTAATTGCGGCGAAGCGGGTGCCGGTGATGATTGCGATCTCCATCGGAAACGGCGGCGGCGATGCGCAAGGCAGCCAGCGCGGGCTCGAATACGACACGATGTCCGGCGTCTACGCACAGTTTGTTGAAACGGAGGTGCTCCCAATTGTAGAGGAACGGTTCCACGTCAAGCTCACCAAAGATCCTAAGGGTCGAGCCGCTATGGGCTGCAGTTCCGGCGCTGCTGCGGCTATGGCCATGGCCTGGTATCGCCCCGATCTCTACCACAGGGTTGTCAGCTACTCCGGCACTTTCGTGTACCAACAGTGGCCCTACAATGCCGAGACGCCACATGGCGCATGGGAATTTCACGACTCGCTCATTCCCAATGCCGCCAAGAAGCCGTTGCGGATTTGGCTGCAGGTCAGCGACAGGGACAACCTGAATACTCGCGACAACTATCACGATTGGGTCCTCGCCAATGAAAGGATGGCCAAAGCACTGGCTCAAAAAGGCTATCCTTATCAGTTTGTCTTTACGAAAAACGCCGTGCACTGCGACCATGCCGTGAGAGCGCAAACACTGCCTCTGGCTTTGGAGTATGTCTGGCGCGGTTACTCGAAGAAGTGATGAATCGGGAACGGGTGGTGAGTGCGGCGCGCTGGCTGGCGCTGACATCGTCGGCAGTAATTGTAGTAGGAATTGCGCCGTCGCAAATTCTGCTGGGCTTGGCCTTGTTGCTGCTTTTTATTTCGAAAGAGAAACTGCGGTTGCCGCCGATTCAATGGCTGCTGGGGTTGTTTTTGTTTGGGACTTTGTTGGCGGTGGCGCTCTCGGGCGACGCTAGGGCTGGCTGGCCGCAGGTCAAGAAGATTTACGTTTTTTCGCAATTGTTAGTGGTGTATTCATTGCTGCGCACGACGGAGATGGCGCGCTGGCTGGTGATGGGATGGGCGGCGTTGGGGAGTATTAGCGCGTTCCGTGGATTTGTGCAGTTTGTGCATAAGTTTTCGCAGGCGGTGGCGGCGCATCGGGATTTTTATGCGGCGTACATGGGCGAGCGCATCACGGGGTTCATGAGCCATTGGTACACGTTCAGCGATGTGGAAATGATTTCCGTGATCATGCTGGCCGCATTCATTTTCTTTTCGCCGGCGGCCCGGCGCTTGCTGTGGGTGTGGCTGGTGCTTGGGTTCTTCATGTCGTTCGGCGTGTTGCTGGCGGAAACGAGGGCAGTTTGGATTGGCACAGTGGTGGCGGTGCTGTATCTGACGTGGTTTTGGAAAAAGTGGGTGACGGCGCTGCTGCCTTTAGCGGTAGGGGCGCTGCTGTTGCTTGGGCCGCATACCTTTCGAGAGCGGGCGGAATCGATTGTGCATCCGGGCAAGGATGATTCGAACCAGTTCCGGACGATTTTGGACAGGACGGGCGTGCGGATGATTGAGGCACACCCCTGGTTCGGGTTGGGGCCGGAGATGCCAAGGAAAGAGTTTTTCCAATATCTGCCGGCGGATGTGCCGAGGCCGCTGCCTTCGGGATCGTACATGCATTTGCACAATCTGTATCTGGAATATGCGGCTGAGCGGGGCATACCGGTGTTGCTGGTGATGCTGGTGATGTTGGGCAAGATTGTTTGGGATTACGGCAAGACTCTGCGGACGCTGCCGGCGGGGCGGGGCGATCCGCGTTTTTTATTGCATGGCGGGATTGCGGTGGTGCTGGCGATTTTGGTGGAAGGATTTGCGGATGTGAACCTGGGCGACAGCGAAGTGCTGACAATGTTTCTAGTGGTGGTGGGGCTGGGTTATATGGCGGTGGATGTGAGCAAGGCGGAAAACTGCGCCGGCGTGAGCACTGCGTGAGGGATGCGGGCGCATTGTAGTTTGAAGCGCATGCGAGTGAAGCCTGCGACTCTGCGGCCGTTGGCAACGAGTGGAATGAGGCGGGCGGCTTTGCGCGCGAGTCGCTGACGCTGCTTGCGGAAGTTGGCGCCGTCGCGGGGGCGATATTGGGCCCAGCCGATGGTATGCAATAAACTGGCGGGGCCGAAGTCGTCGGAGCGGAGCACGTCCTCCACGAAGACGCGGATGGGTCCTTCGAATTCGTGCAGGGTGTCATGAAAGGCGACGATGGCGCCGTCGATCAGAAACGGTTTGAAGAGATCGAAATCCAGTTTGGCGCCTTGGTAGGTGTGGTCGCCATCGATCCAGAGGAGACGGATTGGGCGGTTCCAACCCACGGCGACATCGCGTGAAGGGGCGCGGTGGGCCTCGACTCTATCGCGCAGGCCGGCTTGGATCAGCGCGCGTTGGAAATCATCGAAGGAGGTGCCGGAGACGTCGAGATCGGGATCGGTTTCGCATGGCGCGTTGTGGGGATCGATGCTGACAACTTGGCCAAGGTTGAAGGTTGCGGCGATGGAGGCGACGCCGATAGTGGATTTGCCTTTGAAGCTGCCGATTTCGACGTTGACTCCGCCAGTAGGGGCAGCGGCGGCGAGCATGCAGAGGGCGCGGAATTCAAAGTCGCCAATGTAGCCTTCGACATCGCGGGCTTTGCTCCAGGCGGTACTGGTGACGCTCTCGAGAGTTGAAGGAAGGCTCAAACTTCTTATTGTATTCTGTCAAAGGTATTTCGCTAAATAATGCTCCCATGGCGGAGGTGGTTCTATGAACCCACAACCTCAGGGCACCACCAGTCTTGAAGGTTCTTCACAAAGCATTCGGCGGCTGCTTCTTTGGCTCGCTATCGTGTGTGTGATCTCCGCCATGTTTTGGCTGGTTGCGGCGCTGTCGATCGCGGGCGCGGAAAAGGGCGGCGCGGTAAGAGGTAATCTGGCCATACTCGCCTCCTTGGTGCCGACTCTTTGGGTATTGCTCAGTTTTCGGCGCTGGCTCGAACGCGATAACTTTGCAGGATCGTTGCTTCTGGATGCCAGCGCCGAGCAAGGCATTGATCGCGACCGGTTGGCTTCCGGAATTCTTTGCTCCGTGCTAGTGATGGTGGGTGTGACCGTGGTCGTTTGGGTGTGCGGCGACGATCCGCGTGATGAAGCGAGCGTTGCCATTGGCCATTTTGTGCCGACGGGCCGTGACTGCGCTAAGGCTTAGCAGGTGGTGCTCCCCTAAAAGGGCTTTGAGTCGTCAAGAGCCCGAAAATTCGCTATCCATCGCCAGCTCGACCATGTTGTCAGACGAAGAGACCTCGACATTTTTGAACGTGGTTTGAGACGGCATGTGAGCCACGAGCGCGAGTGTTTGTTTGAGTACGGCCGCCGCTAGCGCCGATTTGCATTCGAGGCTGGCTTTGATGTGAGCGCCGCCCTTCAGCGTCACGCTGTATCCAAAAAGACTAATGGCGGAAGAGAACCGCGACCAACCGAGCGAAACACTGCTGTTTTCCCGCTGGCCGCTTGTCGCCACGGCGCTGAATTGATCGCCGAGGGCGACTCCCCGCACGGGCGCAGTTGGATCGGTAGCGTTCATTAGTTCGGTCAGGTTCCGGTTCGTTTTCAAACTCGGGAGAGTGCTCTCGCGGGCTCGCAGCATCGCCTTTAAGCCGCCAGGAGTGCCGAATGCCAGCAACCCATCGTCCAGAAAGACGAGGCACGTTCCTGCACCGGGACAGTACATCCGTGTGTCTTCCAGCCTCAAAGGAAGAATCGCTTTTTTCTGTGCTACCTTGGCGGCAATTGATCCGTTGAATGCTCCACTCAGCAGGCCATAAAAGCTACCCCGACGCGTGCCTACTACCATTTCCGTCACTTCCTCTTCCCCTATATTCAAGCTGTTAAGCGCCGTTTTCGCTTGCTCCAAGGGCTTGCCTGAGAACTGCTTCCGCAAAGCAATGTATTCCGGCAGCGTTCGCAGCAACGCTAAGTTGTTATACTCAACCGACTCAGTTTGGCTTGGGAACGATAGCAATGCCTCAGATATGATTTGGCCTTCTAGCGCAGACGCCGCACCGACGCCTATAAGAGCAATGAGAAAAATAGTGTGCATAGCTACCCTCACATCCCCTTCATAGTGCACTTCAGTTTCTTGGCGCTGGCCATTTCCATTTGACTGACTGTTCCGGCATAGCAATTCATTGACGATTGCTTTCCCGTGACGCCGATTGGCAGTACATAATGATAGGCGCCATTAGGGAACTCCGGAGTGGCGCTGGTGATGCCGTTGCAAGAATCGAGTTGAGAAACGGCGATAATGTTGCCATTGATATCCCGGCCGCCGTAGATCGGGAACCCATCCAATGCGAAACCAATCAAGTGCGAAGGACCGGTGGCCCCGTCGATTTGCGCCGTCAGACAAACGGGCACAGCGTGATGGTGCCAGGTGTAACCCCCGCTCAGTGGGGTCGGATGGGAGTTACAGGGGTCGATAAAGGCCATCCCTTTACAATTTGGAGGGCAGAAGAAAAAGGGGGAGCGGCTGCTTTTGGCCGGAATGGCGGATCGCCGGTGAGAAGGAATGGAGCCACCCGTCAGAATCGAACTGACGACCCTCTCATTACGAATGAGATGCTCTACCAACTGAGCTAGGGTGGCCTGTAAAGCTCTACTCCCCTATCTTAACAATCTAGTCGTCCGATCGCCACCATTCTCGTCGCCGCACCATTCGTGGTCCACTGGCACGTTTGGCGTATTCGCGGTGGTCGAGCATCGTCGTGATCGCCTAAGAGTGGCCGCCGGCGGCCGCTGAGTCTTGTTGTTCACCGACAGCTTGCCCGCATCGACCAAGCGAAGCATCGACAGCAACTCCCGCTGAGCGGAGGGCGACATCCTCGCTTCCCTCCTCGCGAATTTTCTTCCGCGTTCCAACGCTTGAATGGACACGAATGACATCAACCGCACCTTGGGATGATGTGCATCAGGGACCCCGCTCGAAAGTGAGGTCCCTCGCTGTAAAGGTAGATAAATTAAGTTGTAGAGTTACGGTTTGCCCTGGCCAGACAGAAAGTCCAGAGTATATGTCAACGGAGGGCTGCTCTTACCTCGCTCGAAAACCAACCTCGCTGAGATGCCCTGGCCTGGATTGAGCACTCCTCCGGGCAAGAAAACGCGCAGATAAGGATCACCGCCACTCGTGATTCCGCTAGCGTTTTCCATGACGGTTTGCTTTGGCAGTCCATGGACGATCACCAGCAGGTGAGTATCCACAACGGACGAACTCGTGTTAGTGATTTGATAGGTATCAACTTCGTCCCTGCCGGCCTTCGACTTACTCACTTGCGTGCCCAACTCGCTGGTTACATCGAGAAATTCAAGGCCCTCGTCGCGGCGCGCGAGCGGGTCGTTGTCGTCGATCGCCAGCCCACTGAGCAGCGTGCCATCTTTCGCGCCCAGCGCCGCGAGCTCGGGGTGGTACTTCGAGTACGTGAGATCTTGCTGATTGGGTTGCAGCGTATCGGTAGAGGAGTTTGGATTGTACTTAAGGAGCGCAGGGTCGTACAGGCCGTTCTCGAGGAAATCGGTGAGATCATCCACTTGCCTCCTTGAGAGGCCGAGGCCGTTGGGAAAACCAGACCCACGAGGGTTGGTGAAGCGAGCATCGAGAGTTGGTTGTGCAGCGGCAGTGGGGTCCTGGGGAACACCGGCGTTGAAATACTCCACCACCTCGCGGACTTTCGTGAACGAGCCGTTGTGCATGAAATTCCGCCCGTCCTTGAGCTGGCGCAGGGTCAGAACGCGAAACCTGAACGCGTCGTTCGTCATGTCGTGGGTTGTTTCCGCCCGCCCGCTGTCCTCCGCATGGTAGGGAAAGCCGTCCGAGCCTAGGTTGGCGGGGTTAAGATGACCTCTCGCAAGCGCATTGAGCGCCTGGACTGGGTGATCGCCGATTCCGACGTTGACGAAGTTCTCTTCCACGAACTGGCCGACGCCAGTAATATCAGGGTCGTTGTGTTGCTTGTTGAGCATTGGTCCGTTATGGCATGTGAAGCAGCCTGCACCGCCCGCACCGCCGGCGGCTGGCGTGAAGAACAGCTTGGCGCCGCGCAGCTGGCTCGGGGTCAAGGCGTGGTCATCACCAGCCAAAAACTTATCGAACGGTGTGTTCCTGGTGACGACGGTCCTTAGGAAGGTCGATGTGGCACGCAACACCGTATCGTCACTGATCAGAGTCGTATTATCGCCCGGATCGGCGGCGGCTTCCTGCGGGAAGGCATCCTTGAACAACTGAACGAAATACTTATTCTTCTGCAGCACTGCCGCCTGAAAGTTGAGCATCCGGTGGGCGTCGAGAAGCAGGAGCGTGAGGTTCTCCTGGGCCGGGTCGCCGAAGGGGTTGAGCGACCCTGGAGTCGATTGCGGCTCGCCGGCGAAGCCACCGAGCAGCAGGCGGTTGTTAAATGCAAAGCCGACCATCGCGGGCGACATGCGTCCGACGCTGTCCAACTGGTCGAGCCGGCCGGTCGCAAGAAGTTGCAGGTTCGGGTCCGCTGATGCCGCTGGCGGGTTCAGCGCTCCCGGCGGATTGGGATAGTGATAGAAGTAAGCCGGTGTGGTGATCACGTTAGCGCTATGGTCGACCCAGATGTCGGTCAGGGTCGGAAGCGCGTCGACCAGCACGTCGCCGGGGAAGATAGGGTCTGTGCGCAGCTTGGCGAGGATCGATTGGGGCCGACGACGAGGAAAGAAATTGCCGTTCTCGTCAGTGTAGCCGCGCCCCTCGCCGCCGACGTTGAAGTTGAGCTGCTGACCGGCCTTGCCGGCCGCCTCACCTATATGGCAGCTGCCGCACGATCCGGTCTGTATCGTGGCAGCGACGATATTCTGGGTCTCGGAACTGGTCACGTTCCCCGCGGGGAAGATCTGCTGGATCAACGGATTGATCGAGTTCATTGTTCCGCCAAAGGATGTTCCCACAGGCAAGTCCTTTGGCTGACCCGTGTTGATGTCGATGCGGACGGTACGGATCGGGTCGTGGAAGAGCAACTTCCCCAGGTAGCGTTTCGCCTCGGTTGTCTGGTAGCGGTAAACCATCGTGCCATCGGGGTTCCGCGGCACGGGAATGTCGGTATTCTGCGCGGGCACCTTCAGTTTATCGATGCCTCCAACCTGCTGATCGATGAATTGGCGCAACCATGAGGCGTTGCCACCGTACCCATCCCAAGCAGCGCTCGCTCCGACGCACAAACAACAAGCGGCGAGAATACCGCTTAGGGCTGTGGCGTAATGTTTCATACTTTGATCCTTTCAAGCAATGAGAAGACTGCTATTGTGCTTTCAATGCTGCCGGAACGTAGCTGCCAGTTGGACATCTTGGTGCCGGGCGGTTTACGTCCTGATGCAGCATAGGAGGAATTCATCGATTGTGGATTTAATGGCCGCCAAAATTCCTCCAAAAGAATTCCAAAGAGCGCATGTCATTACAAATACTACGCAATAACCGATTTGTAACTAACCACTTACTCGACTTAGTTGAGTAGGTGAACGCGGCGAAGCAGGGGGTAGAAGCGTGGATCGCTGCGCAGGGGATCAAGGTCGGGATCGACCCGCATCCAAATGGCCCGGGAAAGTCTGCGCGAAATGGCGGCGTCAAGAGATTGAAATGCTCCATCTATGTCGCCTAAGCTCGCCAGAAGAACAGCCTTCATGTATTCGGACTGGTAGGTGCGGCGTTCTTTGTCTCTTCGTCCCAGTTCCAGGAGGATGGCTCGCGCTTGCGCGGTCCTTCCACTGAGCGCGTAGAGCTGGCCCAAATCGGCTAGCCCTCGACTGAGTCTCTGGAGCTTAACCGTCGCCTCAAATTCCGCTTCCGCCTCGGGGTATTTCTTCAGTTGCAAATAGGTTTTACCCAACTGTTGGTGTGCGGAAAGGGATTGTGGGTCCATGCTGATCGCGATTTTCGATTCATCGACCGCTTCCGCAAAGCGCCGGTTGAGGTAGTAAGCCCAGCCCAAATCGTCGTGCGCATTTTCAGAAGCGGGGTCGAGCCTTTGCGATTCAATCATTTCCGACAGGGCCTTTTCTGTGTGACCCATGGCCATGGAAAGCAGCGCCATATACCAGTGGGCGGCGGCGGAATGCGGGTCCAGCTGCAGGGCCCGATCAAATTCGCGCTGCGCCCCCAGCCAATCCCAATCCTCGCGCAGCATCACGTTACCCAGCGCTAAATGGGCGTCAGGCAATCCCTCGTCCAAAACCACGGCCTGCTCCGCGGCGGCCCTTGCTCGCACCGCGGAATCGGAACTGCCTTGTATGCCGGCTCGGTCCATGTAGCTGCTGGCAAGGCCGGTGTAGGCTAGCGCAAAATCGCGATCTTCCCGAATAGCGCTTTCATAGAGGGCAATGCAAGTCTCGTCGAGATTGTCCGGATTTCGATGCGATTCGCAATCACGGCCCCTGAAATAAAACTGGTAAGCTTCCGTGTTGTTGGTTGGCTGTTTCGCCATACGCCGATGTTCCGCTTCTGTCAGCTTCATCGACAAGGCGGCGACGATTTTCTCGGAAATGGAATCCTGTAGCCAAAAGATGTTTGTTACGTAGTCGTCAAAATGGTCGGCCCAAATTGCCACGCCGTCGCTCACCCGCAGCATCTGCACGGACACCCGGATGGCATTGCCGGCATGCTGTATCGTCCCATCTAGCACCACATCGACCTTCAATTCTCGTCCGGCAGCCTGCGGATTCACGTGCGAGCCTTGAAATTTCTCGACCGCCGACGTTGCGCGAACAGTCACTTTTCGCACATAACTGAGCTTGCGAATGATCGCATCGCTCATGCCGGGGCCTAGATACGCATCTTCAGCCTTGTTTTCGGCATCCGGGACCAAAAGGTGGAACGGAAGAACAGCGATCGAATGCACTTCGAACGGTTTTTCATTCGCGCGTTTCCGACGAAACTGCCAAACATAAAACAAGGCCGCGGCTAGCAGCAGCAACACGATCACTACTGGCCAACGAGCTTGAAGTGTGGGCACGCGCGGAGGAGCAGGCTGCGGAGCGTTTTCTTGAGGGGAGCTGACCGGTTCACGCGCCGGCGAAACATCCAACACTTCGGCAGCAAAACGATAGCCGCGTTTTGGTACGGTTTCAATGTAGTGACTGCCGCCGGCTGATTCGAGCGCCCGGCGAAGTGTGGAGACGTTTACGCTTAGATTCGCCTCTTCCACGAAGGTATTTGGCCACAAGGTGCTGAGCAAAAATTCTTTGGCAAGAAGTTCACCTGGGTGTTGGGCCAGCAGAGCGAGCAGGTCAAAAACTTTCGGGGTTAAAGGAACGGGTTTACCGTTCGCAGTGAGGAGACGTTCGGGAATATCAAGGCGAAAACACCCGAAGACTAGAATGCTTCCTTTTCTGTTCGACGTGCGCACGGTAGCAGACTGCAGGCAAACCCGAAGAAGCTTCCAGGTTACTTCTCGACAGTACTTGCTGAGAATAGCAGACTGAATTTTCGGCTAGGAACGATTGCGGATTTTTTATACGCCTTGGCGTCTGCGCCTTAGCGCGAAGGTCATAGCAACGGCCGCAATCAGGGATAGTCCAGCACCGTCAGGCTCCGGAACTGTAATAGATCACACAACAGTCGCAGCGTCAAGCAAGGTGCCGAGCTGATAGTCGCACAACTGCCTCCTTCCAACTTATAGTCCCGCTCTTCAATCGCTATCCTATTTTCAGTGCCTCTCCTCAAAATCAAACCCCTCGCCGAATTCCCGCCCGGCTCGCTCACCCAACTCCAACTCGACGGTTCCGCCTATGCCCTCTGCAACCACAACGGCAGCCTGCGCCTTTTCGATGGCTTATGCCCTCACGCCGGCGGTCCACTCGGAGACGGCAATCTTGATGGCAGCCAAATTGTCTGCCCCTGGCACGCCTGGGCCTTCGACTGCCTCACCGGCATCAACGACTTCGATCCCAGCATCCAACTAAAAAGCCATACCATCATCGTGCAAGATGGCATAATCTTCGCAGACTTGAACTAACACCGTGCCCGAACTCCCAGAAGTCGAAACTGTCGTCCGTTCCATTTCGCCCTACATTACCGGACACACCATCCTCCACGCGGAAGTGTTCTCCCATCGCGTCACCCGTGCACCGTTCAAGGCCACCACCAAGGCTCTCACCGGCGCCACCATTGAAAGTGTCACCCGTCGCGGTAAACAAATTTTCGCCCACCTTAATCGCGGCATCCTCTATATGCACCTTGGCATGACCGGCAAACTTCTCTGGAACGCCGACCGCAGCAAATACGCCCGCGCTATTTTCGAACTCGACAACGGGACACTCATCTTCGATGACGTTCGGCAATTCGGCCGCGTCGAATACTACCCCGAAATTCCCGCTTTCCTCGCGCGCACGGGACCCGACGCTCTTACCGTGACCAAAGCCGAATTCCTCACCCGCCTCAAACAACATAAGGGTCACATCAAGCCGTTGCTACTCAACCAATCCTTCATCGGCGGCGTTGGCAACATCTACGCCGATGAATCGCTCTTCGCCGCCGGCATTCATCCCAAAGCCCGCGCCAGCCGCCTCTCCAAACCGCGCGCCGAAGAACTGCACCGCCAGATCCTGGCCATTCTGCAACTCGCGATTCAACACAAAGGCTCCAGCATCTCAAACTACGTCGATGCCGATGGCGCCTGCGGCAACTATCAACTCCAACACAACGTCTACGGCAGAACCGGCGAGCCGTGCCCACGCTGTGGCGGAGCCGTCAAACGCATCGTCCTCGGCCAACGCGGTACGCACTTCTGCCCTAAATGTCAGCGGTCCTGACGCGTTGGCGCAGCATCTTTCAACCGCGGCCTCAATCTCTTCATCGGCTCCCTGCCATCGCTAATCTCCACCGGCCTCACGCGTGGACGAGCCGCCTCCGCCGCGCTGTTGCGTAACTGTTCCTGATGCTCTTCTTCATGCTCGCGCGCCTGCTGGATTGTGTCCGTAATCTCCGCCACTACCTTCATCGCCTTCACATCATGCACCCGCACGATATGCGCTCCACAAAGAATTGACGCCGCCACCGCCGCCGCCGTCGCGAATTCAGTTTCACCCTCGCCGTCTTTCTTCAAAAAGGATTTGCGCGAAGGCCCCACCACCAGCGGCAAATCAAACGCCCGCAACTCGCTCAAGCGCGCAATAATCTCCGAATTTTGTTCACGCCTCTTCCCAAACCCGAGGCCCGGATCAATCACAATTTGTTGCTTTGTAACTCCAGCCAGCCGCGCCCGATTCATCGCCGCATCCAGATCAATCGCAATCGTTCGCATCAGATCTTTTACCGGCGGCAACTTCGCCCAAGTCTCCGGCGTGCCGCGCATGTGATTAATAATCAGACCCGCATCGTACTTAGTAACAATCTTTGGCAACCCTTGATCCAGCAATATCCCAGTCGGATCGTTGATAATTTCCGCGCCATGCTCCAGCGCTTTATCGGCTACACCTGATTTGTAAGTGTCTACCGATATCGGAATCGAAAGTTTGTCCTTCAACCGCTTTAACACCGGAATCAATCGCCGCAACTCTTCGCCTTCCGGTATGCGCTGTGATCCCGGCTTAGTCGATTCCGCGCCAATATCCAAAATATCGGCGCCTTGCTCTTCTAGTTCCATTGCACGCGCGTAAGCTCGCTCGGGATCGGCATACAGTCCACCATCGGAAAACGAATCCGGCGTGACATTCAGCACACCCATAATCAGCGTGCGCTCGCCCAGATTTAATTCACGCTGCTTTAACTTCCACTGATAACGTTTTTGCATTCCCTAAGATATGAGTGTGGCAGACTCTTCCGGCGCAACGCCTTTTTACGTATCCAAACAAGTTTGCCGCGACTTCGCGCAATCGTCTCAACTCGAATGGCTAGATACCAATCACACCGGCGCGTTCGCCATGGGAACCATAGCAGGCGTCAACACCCGCCGCTATCACTCCCTGCTGATCGCCTCGCAACATCCGCCGGTGGACCGCCTCGCCATGTTTTCGCGAGTCGAGGAAAGCGTCATTATCCCGGGCAAAACCTTCCAACTTGCCACCGCGCAATATCCAGGAGCGGTCCAGCCGCGCGGCTTCGAACTTCTCGAAGACTTTCGCACCGATCCTTTTCCCACTTGGCGATATGACTTAAACGGCATCATTCTTCAAAAATCAGTCTGCCTGCTGGAAAAAGAGCAAGCGGTTCTGCTCTGTTACCGTGCGTCACAACCCTGCCAGTTGCACGTTCGCTTACTGCTCTCCATACGCGATTACCATGCGCTTGCTCACCAGAACGAGGCGCTCACCGCCGCCGCTCGCTTTGCCAACGACCGCTGCAGTTTCAGTCCTTATGCCGATCGCCCAACTCTCACCATCATTCACTCGGCGCAAGCTTTCCTGCCTGGCAGTCAGTGGTACCTCAATAACGAGTACCTGCGCGAACTGGATCGCGGCCTCGACTTCCGCGAAGATCTCTACTCGCCCGGCTCTCTGTCCTTCGACGTGCCCGCCAACTCGCGCGTCTGGCTGCTCGCCTCTATCGAACCCAACGCCTGGGATCGCACACTCGATAACTCCGCCATTGACGCCCTTCTAGCATCCGAAGTCAAACGCCGCACCTTTCGCTCGCCCCTCGCCCGCGCACTCGATCAATTCCGCATCGTTCGCGAAAACGACAGACCCTCGCTCATCGCCGGCTACCCCTGGTTCACTGATTGGAGCCGCGACATTCTCATCAGTCTCCCGGCGCTGACCCAAGCCGGCTTTCCGCCCTCTGAAACCAAATCGATTCTTGCCATGCTGCTCGAACAGCGCTCGCAAGGCCTGCTGCCAAACCGTTTCACAGACCAGCAAGGCGTACTCGAATACAACACGGTCGATGCCACACTCTGGTTCTTCGTCGCTGCCCACGCCTACCTCGAACAATCCAACAATCTCGAATTTCTTGCCGAGACACTCTACCCGGCCGCCCTCGATATCATCGATTGGCACAACCGCGGCACCGCATTCAACATAAAAGTTGACGCGTTCGACCATCTCCTCTCCGCTGGCATCCCCGGACTTCAACTCACTTGGATGGATGCCAAAATCGGCGATCGCGTCGTTACCCCTCGCATCGGCAAACCAGTAGAGATCAACGCACTCTGGTACAACGCTCTCAAGATTACCGCCGGCTGGGCCGCGCAACTCGGCTACCCCACCGAGTGGACAAATCTCAACGCGCAAGCCGATGCCACTCGCGATTCCTTCCAACAGAAATTCTGGAATGCTCAAAAGGGTTGCTTATACGACGTACTCTCGCGTTCCAAAAATGACGCCAGCATCCGCCCCAATCAACTCTTCAGCCTCTCGCTTCCTTTCCCCTTGCTGGGCCGCGATCAAGCACAAGCCATCGTCAAAGTCGTGAGCGACGAACTCATGACGCCGCTCGGTCTTCGAACTCTCTCACCTCATGACAGCGCCTACCGCGGACGCTTCGAAGGCGACATGGCCGCGCGCGACGGCAGCTATCACCAAGGCACCGTCTGGCCCTGGCTTACTGGCCCATTCGTATCCGCCTATCTGTACGCATTCGGGGCCAACCCATTTAGCTTGGGCTATTGTAGAGCCCTGCTGGAAAATCTCGAGAGCCAAATGGCAGCGTGTTGCCTCGGCTCAATCAGCGAAGTCTACGACGGAGATTCTCCTCAGCGCCCCGGCGGCTGCCCCGCACAACTCTGGAGTGTCGCGCAATTAATCATGGCTCGCTCCCTTCTGCACTAACCGAAACCTCAAGCCGACTGCCCCTTCGCTTTCTTCACCATCTGACGCTGCGCTAAATCCAACCAATCCTGCAGCGCCTTTGCCATGGCGGGATGCTGAACCGCAAGCTGTCGGAAATGTTCAGTCGCAACCGCCTCACTGCACTCCGCCAACGGCCCACCCCAAGTCCCGCGCGCACCCTTTCTCACTCGGTCGTGAAACAAATCGCCCCACGCCGCCGTCAGTAACGCCAAATCATTGCCCAAGACGCCGCTTTCCCGCAGCGCTTGCTGCGCCAATTGAAAAATCGGAATGGTAATCGCTGTTGATAAAAGATTGGCCGCGAAATAAAGAGGCTTTGTTCCCGCCCGCAATTCAATTACTCGCGCCGGACTTCGCGTCAGCAATCGCTTCACTCTTCTCACCGCAGCCGCGTCTCCCTCCACCACAAAAAAGTTCTCCGATAGATCGCCCACATTCATCAAACTGGCGATCTGCGCACCCTTCCTCCTCAGCGGAATCAAAACATCCGTAGTCAGCCAACTCTCGCATAACACGACTGAGACTTCACTGAAAAGCAGTCCGCTTTCACTTAGTTCCGTGACCACGCGCAGTGTCTGCGAATCAGGCAGCCGCAGCATAATCAACTGGGCACCTTCCAACTCCTGATACTCAGCCACTGCATAGCCGGCCTTCAGAAAGTTAGACACTCGCCGCGCAACCTGCAGCCCGCCCGCTTTCACCGGACCTAACTCATCCCGCAAACTCGCTAACCGCAAAAGCGCTGACGAGGTCGCACTACCCTCCACCACCAATCCCACTCGCATTTGCTTCTTCATGAACGACGCTCGCTTTCAATGCCTTCATGCGGTCCCGGAATTGCGCCGCCTTCTCAAAATCAAACGCTTTCGCCGCCTGCTTCATCTTGGCTTCCAGTTCCGCAATCAACGCGCTGCGCTGTTCAGCCGTCAACTCGATACCCGTTTCCGGTTCGTCATCTAACGGAACAGTTACATAGTCGGCCTCTGCAATCGCAATCAAACTCATATCAATAGGCTTCACAATCGATTGCGGGGTAATATCGTTGGCTTCGTTGTACGCTTGCTGAATCGCCCGCCGCCGGCCCGTCTCCGACATCGCCTGGTTCATACTCTTCGTGATCACGTCGGCATACAGGATTGCGCGTCCGCGCAAATTTCGCGCCGCCCGTCCAATCGTCTGAATCAGCGACCCGCTCGATCGCAAAAAGCCTTCTTTGTCTGCATCCAAAATCGCCACCAAAGAGACTTCCGGCAAATCCAAGCCTTCCCGCAACAAGTTCACGCCAATCAAAACATCGAATATGCCTTTTCGCAGATCGCGCAAGATCTTAATCCGGTCTAACGTACTCACTTCCGAGTGCAAGTACGCGCACTTTACGCCCACTTCTGCATAATATTCCGCTAAGTCCTCCGACATCCTCTTAGTAAGTGTCGTTACCAGCACTCGCTCATTCGCTTCGGCGCGGATGCGGATCTCATTGAGTAAGTCATCCACCTGCCCCTTGATCGGCCGCACTTCGATCTCCGGGTCCACCAAGCCAGTCGGCCGGATGATCTGCTCTACTACCACGCCCGCCGATTTAGTCAACTCATACGGCCCCGGCGTTGCCGAAACATAAATCACTTGCGCAACCCGGTTCTCAAACTCCTCAAACGTCAGCGGTCGGTTATCGCGCGCGCTCGGCAATCGAAAACCATAATCGACCAGCACATCCTTGCGCGACCGGTCGCCATGATACATGCCTTGCAGCTGCGGAATGGTTTGATGGCTTTCATCGATAAACATCAGCGCATCGTTCGGCAGGTAATCGAGCAGCGTGGGCGGCGCTTCTCCCGGCAAGCGTCCCGAAAAGTGCCGCGAATAATTCTCAATCCCGTGGCAGTAACCAATCTGCTTGATCATCTCCAGATCGAACATTGTCCGCTGGTACAATCGCTGCGCTTCAATCAACTTGCCTTTCGTCTCGAGCTCTTTGTGCCACCACTGCAGCTCATTCTCGATACTCTGCATCGCCTGCTGCCGCGTTGGCGCATCCATTACATAGTGCGTCTTCGGATAAATCGGCAAGCGCAAATATGTCTGCTTTACCTGTCCCAGCAACGGATCTATTTGGCTGAGCGACTCAATCTCATCCCCCCACAGCTCAATGCGAAAAGCGTTATCGTCGTAAGTCGGAAACAGCTCGATCACATCGCCGCGCACCCGAAACGTCCCGCGCTTGAAATCGTGATCGTTACGCTCATACAGAATCTCCACCAGCCTCTGCAACAACTCTTTGCGGCTGATCTTCTGCCCTTTTTCCAACATCAGCAACATACCGTAATACGCTTCCGGCGATCCCAAACCGTAAATGCAACTTACGCTCGCCACAATCACGCAGTCCCGCCGCTCGAACAAAGACCTTGTCGCCGAAAGCCGTAGCTTGTCCAATTCGTCGTTAATCGTGGCTTCTTTTTCTATATAAATATCGCCCGATGGAATGTAGGCTTCCGGTTGGTAGTAATCGTAATAGCTGACAAAATACTCCACCGCATTGCCGGGAAAGAATGTCTTAAATTCGTGGTACAACTGCGCAGCCAGTGTTTTGTTATGCGCCAGCACCAACGCCGGCTTGCCACAAGCCTCAATAATCTTCGCCACCGTAAACGTTTTACCCGATCCCGTCACACCCAACAAAGTCTGATGTTGTTCGGCGGCAAACAAGCCTCGGGTCAACTGCTCGATGGCGGCAGGCTGATCGCCACACGGCTGGTAGTCGGTTCCAAGTTTGAACGGCACGCCTAATTATAAAGGTGGGAAAATTTAATCCGGAATGGCCAGTTGATCGATGCGTTCGCGCTCCGCATTGAACTCGCAGCCGATCAAAGAGATACAAGCGATGAGATAAAGCCAGATCAGCAGCACGATCACCGCGCCCACACTGCCGTAGAACAAGTTGTAATTCGCCAAATGCCCCACATACCAGGCGAACCCAGCCGTGGCAATCAACCAAAGCATTGTGGCCACCAAAGCGCCCGGCCACACTCTCAGGAAACGGGCGCGCGTCTTCAAACCCGGATTGCGCGGCAGCGGGCGATAGTTCGGACCAAAATAATACAGCAGACCCGTAACTAAAATCGTCGCCACAAAAGCCACCATCCAACGCGCGAACCGCCAAGCCCATTCCAGCGGCGTGCTCAAATCCGAAATTCCCGCCCACTGAACGGTCACCGCCTCAATCCGGTTGCCAAAAATAATGAGCGTCGATGCACCCACCGCCGGAATCGCGGCGATCAGCAACAGAAAAATCGCCATCGCCCGTTGTTGCAAAAATGGTCTGCCCGCTGGAATTCGATAGGCCGCCTGAAAGCCCTCCATCAAGCTGCACATCGCGCCCGAACCCGCCCAGATCGCGCCTATCACTGCCAGTACAGGCAAAGAAATTCCGCGCCGCGCCTGGTCGCGCAATCGCGATAAAACCAAATCTTCTGTTCCCGGCGGCAAAACCTGCTGCACAAACCGCTCAATCACATGCACCACCGACTGCGCATTGGCCTGAATAAGGATCGCCGTAAACACCGTCAAAATCGGGAACAACGAAAGTAGTCCCGAATACGCCGCCCCTTTGGCGATCCCAAAGCAATTGTCTTCATACGCAGCTATAAAAGCACGCCGCAACAACCACCACGTGCGCGCCAAAAATCCTGGCTCGATAATGATGCTTTCCGACACCGGTTCAACAGTTGATCTCTGTTGTGCTGTCTTTGCGCCGTTTGCCATAACGGGCGATTTGCCCTACCTGATGATAACGGAGTTCGCACCTCCGCGAAAGAGGCCGGACGCCCCATCGTTAGTACTTCTAGTCGCCTATGTCAATTTCCACAACGTCATGATAACCTTGCAAAATACCGGAGGTTCATCTCATGGGAACTAGCACCACAGAACAGCTTGGATCAAGACAGTTTTGTTCAGAGTGCGGCCGCCCCTACTCACCCGACGACCTCGTTAGATTTGGCAATGCCGCCGTCTGCGCCGAATGTAAACCAAACTACGTTCAGCGCATGCGAGAAGGCGTTGCCACTTCAACCAGCCTTGTCTACGGCGGCTTTTGGCGGCGTTTTGCCGCGGTCTTTATCGATGCCATTCTCGTTGGCATCTTCTCCACTCCCATTCTCATGGGCCTGACATTCGTCGGGCTCAACTCGGCTTTCGACTTTGATCGCTTTGGCATCATCGCCACACTTTTAGGGCCAGCCGCACTCATCAGAAGCGCCCTCTTCCTCATTTACTATGTCTACTTTCTGAGCCAAAAAGGCGCCACACTCGGCAAAATGCTCTTAGGCCTGAAAGTCGTAACCGCTTCCGGTGGCCCCATTAGCGTGGGTCGCGCCATCGGCCGCTATTTCGCTCAGCAACTCAGCGGCATGATCCTGGGCATTGGCTATTTCATGGCCGCCTTCGACGACCAAAAACGTACGCTGCACGACCATCTCTGCAATACCCGAGTGATTCGCGACTAAGGCGCCAGTGCTTATTTTCTGTCCAGCTGCAACGGCGCTCTTCCCGAACGTTTCTTTCGTCAGCCACACAGCGAAGGTTCCTGCCCCACTTGCGGTTCCCATCTGGGCGTCGTTCTTTTCCCAGCGCTGTTCCGCCCCGCCGCCACGATTGATCCGCAAAGCCTGATCACGGCCGAAGGCGAAGCTACCTGCTTCGAACACATCACCAAACGCGCCATTGCTTTGTGCAACAAATGCGGTCGTTTTCTTTGCGCCCTCTGCGAAGTAGAAGTCGCAGGCCAAATCTGGTGCCCCAGCTGCTTAATTCCAGCTAACACCGGCGGACCCATCCAGGCTCTCGAAAAACGCCGCACTCTGTACGATTCCATTGCCTTGGCATTAGCCACACTGCCCGCTTTGCTTCTTTATCCCGCGCTACTCACCGCCCCCGTAGCTGTATACCTCGCAATTCGCTATTGGAAGAAACCGTCGAGCATTGTGCCCCGCGGCAAGTGGCGATTCGTGGTCGCCTTGCTTTTCGCTCTCAGCGAACTTGGCTTTATTGCCATTGCAATCGCCTCACTGCTCTACTTGCAGCAACACAACCAATTAGGACGGCGCGCGTGACCCCAGAATTCCCATACGTCCAATTGCCGGGCTCGTTACGCGGCTTCTTCCGCAAAGCTACTCTTTGGGAAGGTGCCGACCACATACTCTCTGTCAGCGGCACCCGCTTTAATGAAGAGTACCGCCGTTTCTATTACCGCGATATTCAGGCCATCATTGTCGAGAAGCGCGCCCGCATGGGCAGCCTCGGATTGTGGTTTATCTTGCTCGCGCTCGCTCTCACAATCCTCATCGTTGCCCTCCAACAATCCTCCCCTTACACCTGGGGTTTGTTGCTTGCAGTATTGCTATTGCTCATCGTGCGGTCTGAAATCTGCATACGCCGTAGCTGCCGCTGTTTAGTGCAGACAGCCGTGAGCCGTGAACCTCTGCCTTCCCTCATCCGCCGCTCCGCCACCGATCACGCCATTGCCCGATTGCAAGTGCGCATTGCCGCAGAACAAGGAGATCTTCCCGCTGAGATTCCGCAGCGCGAGGACGATGTAGCCGCGTTCCTGCAACCACCCGATCCTAACGCGCTCTCAGCCGCCACCATTCTCGACCAAGCAGCCTTGCGCGAACGCCGCCGTTCTGCCGAGCGCGGTGTCAACCTCGCCATCTTCGCCCTTTTCTTTCTTCTATTGAACGCCCTCTACACCTTCTACGTCTCTTCCGGACAGAGATCAATGCCTCGCGCGGCGACCACCTGGATTGGCTACTCCTTCGTTGCCGTCGGTTTGATTCCAATCTTCCTTTCCCTCCAGCAAATCGGCCGCCTGCCGGCACTCAAGAGTTTACGCGTTTTGTTAGTCTCCATGGTCGTGCTCAGCGCCATAAGGGCGATCCTTAGCCTCTCCTTGATTTTCGCAACAACTACCTTGCTGCTCGGCCGTGGCACTCGTTCTCTCGCCCTAATCGAGCGTTACTATGTAAATGCGAATGGCACCCTCCAATTCGTGGTTGCCGCCGCTGGTATCCTGTTGATCTTTGCCAAATGGGAAACCTACCGCCGAGGTGAAGCATCGAGCAGTTAAGTCAGATCCGTTGTTACCTTCACGCACAACGCGAAGCCGTTTGCCGCTGTCCGCGTTGCCAGCATTTCTACTGCCGCGAATGCGTCATCGAACACGACGGCCAATTTGTCTGTTCGGCCTGTCTTGCTGCCTTGGCTGTATCCAAGCAAGCGCCCAAATCCCGTTGGCGGGCGGCTCGTTGGCTTGTATCGCCTGTCCTATGCACAATCGCGTTTTTGATCGCTTGGATTTATTTCTATGGAATCGGCCAGTGGCTCATAGCCGCCTTTCCTGTAGTGCGAGCAGGGCACTAACGTGGCCGCCAATCCCATTCGCCTGATCGAAGAAGCCATCGTCCTGCTACGCCGTCAAGACATGCGCTCCTGGTCGCAATATCTTTTGGCCGCCGTGCCCTTCCTTTTGACGCTCCTGCTCTTTTTCCGCGATATGTCCAGCGGTTATCTAGCCGACCGTTGCGCCGTTGAATCCCTCGCTTGTACCCTCGCATTCTTATGGGCTTCCGCTTGGAAAGCAAAGTTCGGCGCGACCCTGCTTACCAGCATGAACGGACCCGCCGCATCCTCGCAACAGGGAAGTTTCTTTCGAGCACTCTATCTGCAAAGCATCCTGCAAACTCTGAAACTACTCGTTCTCCCGTTCGCCATAGTCTCTATCTTTCCTATTGCCTGGACCACAAGTTTCTTCCGCAATGCCACCATTGAGTCAGGTTTAACAAACACCACGCTGCGCCAAGCAATTTCTAAATCTGCGCGTCGCGCCGGCGTCAATGGACGCGCAAACTGGCTCGCTCTCGCTATATTGATCGTCATCTTTCTCATCGCCTTCATCAATGTCTACATGCTTGTGGGCTTACTCCCCCTGCTCCTTCGCATGTTCACTGGCATTGAAAGCATGTTCACTCGCGATCTGGGCAGTCTCGTTCATTTCAACGTGTTATGCGTTGTTCTCGCCATCACCTGGCTGATCTTCGATGCGCTCCTGCTCTCTTACGCGGTCGTTCGCTGTTTCTATACCGAGGCACGCAGCGATGGCAGAGATCTTCTGGCGCTCCTGCGTCCCGTCGCGGCCGCCCCGTTAATCGTGTTGACCTTGGCCACTCCCAAACTCGAAGCAGACACTATTTCTCATGAAAAGCTCTCCATCGCGGTCAAGCAGGCTGCCCAAAGCTCCGATTACGATTGGCTGCGCGTCGGCCAGCATACCTCGCAGGCGGCCGATAATACCTTTGCTGCCAGTCTCAATCGCGATCTAACTGCTGTCGTCCACGCTGTCCGTTCCTGGCTGCGGAGTTTTAGAAACTGGGTTCGCCGGTTATTGGAAACGGACAAACCAGATGTAACGCCCGAGGCCGCCTTTCCCCTGAGTGCAGATGTCCGCTGGCTACTCTACGCCCTTGCTGCCTTGGTCTTAATAGCCGCCCTATTTATAGTCTTTCGCTCCATGAACAAATCCTCTGAGCCGCATCTGATTTCCTCGGCATCCATACAAACTCCCGACTTAAACAAGGACCAGGTGCTCGCCTCGGATCTCCCGGAAGAAGAATGGCTGCGCATGGCCCGGGAATGCATCGCCCAGGGTGAGTTACGCCTTGCTGTCCGCGCACTCTATCTATCCAACCTGTCACATCTCGATTCATTGCACTTCATCCAAATCGCCAGATCGAAAACCAACTCTATTTACGAACGCGAATTGCGACTCCGTCCTCATAGCAGCGCGGTCTCCGTCCCGTTCGCCCAGTCAAATCGCAATTTCGAGCGTGCCTGGTATGGGTTTCACCAAGTCACACCCGACTTCGTAGAACTATTCCAACAGCATGTGGAGGCTATCCGGCAGCATGCCAAAGCCTAAGTGGCCGGCAGCGATGCTGGTAGGATCACTGTTCGTTGCATTGCTCGCCGGACTAGCCTATTTTGCCGATTGGGCGACGCCCTCGTCCTATCCCGAGATGTCTTCGCTCAACGCTGGTCCCAAGGGAGCCAAGCTCTTGTTCGAAGCACTCAGCAACACGCCTCCTATGCTTGTCAGTCGGAACTTTCTGCCCCTTAGCCAGTGGCACCCGTCATCGACCACCATTCTTTTTTTCGGTCTCAGCCCAAACACCCTTAATCTCTTTGACAAAAACGACCTCGTCGATCTGGAACAACTCAGTGGAAGAGGCAATCGCGTTGTTCTCTCCGTCAAGAATAATAAACCCGGCTTCCATGATCTCAAGAAAAACTTGTCGATAAAGACTCGCTGGGGTATTCAAATTTCCCCATCGCCTTCCCTCGATCGCGATTCGTCATGGCAGCCGCTAAACGGTCTGTCCGACGCTGTCGAGAAACACCTCCCAAACGGTGGCACCCTCGTAGTTACCCTCAATGGTGACGATCTCTCGAACGAGATCCTCGCTACTGCTCCTGAGATATTGAATGAAATCCCCCCGCTTCTCGGCAAAAACAACTCTGTTTCCTTCGACGAAACGCACTTAGGGATCACTGAAGCGGGCAGCGTCGCGAGTCTCGCAAGACGCTTCCACCTCCAAGGATTAATCGCGGGCCTGCTCCTTCTCGTCGCGCTTTTCATCTGGAACCAGTCCGTGAGCTTTCCCCCTCCACCGCGCTTCGAGACCAGCCACGACACACAAGTTGTAGGAGCCGATGCCCGGGGTATGTTTGCCGGCTTGCTTGCCCGCTATCTCACGCCTGATGCCCTCCTCGAAAGCTGTATCTCAGAATGGAATCGAGTGAAACCGCAACAGCGCATCACCGCTGAAATTGCCAGCAAGATGGATCCCGTCGCCGCCTACCGTCAATTACAGGAGACCCTGCCCAAAAAGCGCAGCCGCATATGAGCACATCCTTAGATCAGTTCCAATCGTTGATCGAGAGAGTCAAGTTAGAAATTGCTAAAGTGATCATTGGTCAGCAGGCAGCCATCGATCAGGCACTCATCGTGATTCTGGCCCGCCAGCACGCGCTGATCGAAGGGGTTCCCGGCATCGCCAAAACTCTTCTCGTGCGCACCCTCGCTTACGTGTTAGGCTGTCCTTTCGGCCGCATCCAATTCACCCCGGATCTCATGCCTGCCGACATCACCGGCACCAATGTCTTTAACCTGCAGCGCAATGAATTCACCCTCGTCCGCGGACCCGTCTTCACCACCTTCCTTTTGGCCGATGAAATAAACCGCGCTCCCGCGAAAACCCAGTCCGCGCTTTTGCAAGCCATGCAGGAACGCACTGTCAGCATTGATCGCGATACACTCCCACTGTCACCGGACTTCGCCGTCTTCGCCACCCAAAATCCAATCGAGTTCGAAGGCACCTACCCACTCCCAGAAGCGCAGAAAGACCGCTTCATGATGAAAATCTCCATGACTTGGCCTTCTCGCGAGGAGGAGTTCGCACTCGCCGATCGCACCTTGCGCGGCGCCGCGCCCGAAGTCAGCCTTGAAGTGGGGGTGGTCCAGCCAGTATTAGAAGGCCGCATCGATACACTCCGTGAAGCCCTCGCTTCAGTCGCCGCTCGCAACGAGATGACTCAGTACATTGTCGATGTCGTTCGCGCCACCCGCACGCACGAGGGCGTTTTGCTCGGCGCTGGACCCCGCGGCACCCAAGGTTTACTTCTCGCGAGTCGCGCCAAAGCCGCTCTCGAAGGCCGCGATTTCGTCACTCCCGATGACGTGCGCACTGTGGCATGGCCCGTCCTCGAACACCGTCTCATCCTGCGCCCCCAATCCGAAGTCGAAGGCGTGCGCCCTTCAGAAGTGATCGAGCAGATCTTCAACGAGGTTCCAGTGCCGCGATGATTGCTCCTCGCTGTTGGCTAATCGCGTCAACGGCCCTATTGGTCGTACCCGCTTGCGCACTCGTATCGCTTGCACCACAATGGGCAGAACTTTGCGTCTTACTGCTGTTCGTATTAGGAGTGATCGTGGCCGCAGACGCAGCCTTGGGCAGACAACGGTTAGCACGAATCTCCGCCGGCTCACCTGCTTTCCTTAAATGGTTCAAAGCCCGTCCCGCTCAGTTCACTCTCGACCTCATTCGAAGAGAGCACATCTCATCTACTATCCAGGTGAGTCTCGACCTGCCCGAAGGTCTCACATCTGCCATCAAAGTTGCCACTCTCCCCCTCACTCACACACAAGCAACCTTCACTTGTCTCCCAAACGAGCGCGGCCGTTACCAAGTCACTCAATGCCACCTGCGCGCATCGTCACCCCTAGGTCTCTGGCATGTCCGCATAACTAAACAGATCGAGACAGAGATCCGCGTCTTCCCCGATCTAGAACGCGAACCCGGCGCAAAGCTTCTGCTTATGAAGAAAATGGGCGGTCTTCGCACCCAGCGCACTATCGGCCGCGGACGTGAATTCGAGCGTCTCCGCGAATATGCGCCAGGCGATAGTTATGACGAAATCGCTTGGAAAGCCAGCGCGCGACGTGGCCGTCCCATCGTCCGCGTCTTCCAAGTGGAGCGCACCCAGGATGTCTTCGCCGTTATTGATTCATCGCGTTTAAGCGCGCGCAGCGGCGCAGTTGAGCAATACGTCGGTGCGGCCCTCATGCTGGGCTTGGCAGCAGAAAACAACGGTGACAATTTTGGCCTGATCTCCTTCAGCGACCGCGTCAACCACTTCGTCTCACCTTCGCGCGGCAAGCTCCATTTCGCGCGTTGCCGTGATGCTATTTTCGACCTTAAGCCCACCTCCGTCTCGCCCGATTTCGCCGAACTCTTCTCCTTCCTCCAACTGCGCATCCGCCGCCGCTCTCTGCTTTTGTTCCTCACTGATCTCGCCGACCCAATGCTGGCCGAAACGTTTCTGCGCGACGTCCATCTCATCTCTCGCCGCCATGTCGTTCTGGTCAATCGGCTGAGCGACCAGCACGTCCGGCCACTGTTCACTGGTCCACTCCCGCAGACTCAAGAAGAAATCGGCGCACGCCTCGCCGGCCATCTGCAATGGTCTACTCTGAAAGATCTGGAGCGCAGCCTCGGCCACTTAGGCGTCGGCATGTCACTCCTCACTCCCGGCTCTGTCGGTCTCGAACTCGTCCGCCAATATAACGACGTCAAGAGAAGGCAAACTCTTTGATCCTCGACCTCGGCCGTTTTCTCAAAACCGAGCGCCCCTATTGGGAGGAACTGAATCAACTCCTCGACCGCATTGATAGCGATCGTTTTGAGCGCTTGACCCTTCAGCAAGTCGCTCGCCTCGATTACCTCTATCAGCGCACCGCCTCCGCCCTGGCTCGCTTATCCACCTTTTCCGCCGAACCCAGAACCACTGAGTTCCTTGAGTCGCTCGTTGCCCGCGCCTATGCTGAGTGTCACCCGAATCGCGTCGCTTCCCAACGCTTACACCCCTTTCACTGGTTCTTCAAGACCTTTCCGCAAACCTTCCGCAAACATAGCCAAGCGTTCGCCCTAGCAGTCGCACTCACTATCGCCGGCACCGCATTCGGCTGGGGTGTCATCGCCGCCGATAGCAGCACCAAAAACATTATTATGCCCTTCTCAGCTTTGCTGGGGTCTCCAGGGGAGCGCGTAAAGAATGAGGAATCTTCCAAAGGCGATCGCCTCAGTGGACACAAAGGCACCTTCTCCGCTCAGCTGATGACTCACAATATTCAAGTCTCCCTTCTCGCTTTCGCGCTCGGTGCCAGTTGGGGCGTAGGCACCTTTGTCTTCTTGTTCTATAACGGCGTCATTCTCGGTGCCGTCGCAGTTGATTATGTTTACGCCGGCCAAACACAATTCCTCCTTGCATGGCTCCTGCCACACGGAGTCATTGAAATCCCGTCTATTCTCATCGCCGGTCAAGCTGGCTTTGTCCTCGCCTCCGCTCTCATTGGTTGGGGCGATTCTTCCACCAGGCGCGCCCGCCTCCGCAGCATCCTCCCGGAAGTCCTCACACTGGCCGGTGGCTTCGGCATCATGCTAGTCTGGGCTGGAATCGTCGAAGCCTTCATCTCGCAATACCACTATCCAGTCCTTCCCTATAGCTGGAAAATCGCCTTCGGTCTGATCGAACTCACAGCACTGACTCTTTTTCTCCTGAGGGCGGGAAAAACTTGACTGCCACCGCCGACGCTGCTGTGATCATCGAAACGCCCGAGGGTGTCCGCTTCGCATTGCCGCTCGCCGGTGTGGTCGCGCGCTTTCTCGCCATAGTCATCGATATGCTGGCAATCTCCGCGCTAAGTTCCGCTCTGGATAAACTCACAGCCCTCATCGGCTGGCTCAGTACCGACACAATGATCGCTTTCTCGATCCTGGGTTACTTCGCTATGACCATCGGCTATGGCATTTTTTTCGAGTGGATCTGGCACGGTCAGACTCCCGGCAAACGGGTTCTTTCCCTCAGAGTCATGGACGCCAACGGACTTAAGCTTCAGGTCTCGCAAATCGCCGTTCGCAATCTAATGCGCGCCATCGACTCCCTTCCTGCACTCTATCTCGTCGGCGGCATATCCGCACTTCTCACCAAGCGCCATCAGCGTTTGGGCGACATGGTCGCCAACACCATCGTCGTCCAGCAAAGGCGTCTCGTCCTCCCCGATCTCTTGCGCCTCAACCTCGACGATAAATTCAATTCCCTCACCTCGGTGCCCCACTTAGCCGCTCGTCTACGACAACAAATCACACCCGCCTTAGTTGAACTCGCTTATCAAGCTCTGTTGCGGCGCGACGAATTATCGCCCGACGTGAAGCTCGAGGTCTTCCGCCTGCTCGCCGATCGCTTCCGTGCACTCGTCAAGTTCCCCGCTGACATTACTGCCGGCTTCACCGATGAACGCTACGTTCGAAATGCCTTGCAAATCGCTCTCACTGCTGGCCCATTGCGTCCCGACGCACAGCTCGCCCGATCGCCTAGATTGCGCGTGTGATAAACCATAGAAGTGTCTCTTCTACCCAGCTCCGTATTGCTGATCACAACCCTCGCGCTGGCATTGCACGCCCAGCAACCCCTCTCTGAAAAACAAGTCGAAAAACGCGTTGACTCGCTTCTAAAGCAGATGACCCTGCACGAAAAGGTCGGGCAGCTCAATCAACTCTTTATCCTCCCGCAAAGCGTTCCGGACATGCCGGCGCTCAAAGAAGACGACATCGCCCGAGGCGACTACGGTTCTTTTCTTTTCGTAACCGATCCCGCCGAGATCAATCGCTTGCAACACATCGCTGTCGATAAATCGCGGCTCCACATTCCTCTTCTGTTCGGCCTCGATGTTATCCACGGATTCAAAACGGTATTCCCAGTTCCGATTGCTATGGCCGCCTCCTTTGACCCATCCACCATCGAACGCGCCCAAGCCGTAGCCGCTCGCGAGGCCAGTGCAGCCGGTGTTCGTTGGACCTTCGCGCCCATGGTCGATATCGCGCGCGATCCGCGCTGGGGCCGTATCATGGAAGGCGCCGGTGAAGATCCTTTCCTCGGAGCCGCCGTCGCCCGCGCACAAGTCAAAGGTTTTCAGGGTTCCTACGTAGGAGAAGCCGGCCATGTCCTCACCTCTGTCAAGCACTTCGCTGGCTACGGAGCTGCCGATGGAGGCCGCGATTACGACTCCTCGTACATCTCCGACGAGGAACTCTGGAACGTCTACTTGCCGCCTTTCCAAGCAGCCGTCGATGCTGGATCATTCACTCTCATGAGCGCCTACATGGATCTGAATGGCGTCCCCGCCACCGGCAATCGTTTCCTCCTGCAAGATGTCTTGCGCGACACCTGGCACTTCAAAGGTTTTGTGGTCAGTGACGCGTTTGCGGTGCGAGATCTTGTCACCCACGGCTTCGCTAAAGATCCCGCCGACGCTGCCTACCTCGCATTTTCAGCGGGCGTCAACATGGACATGGGCAGCCAGACCTACCTCAACAATCTCGAAAAGCTGGTAAAAGACGGCAAGATCAAAGAATCACAAATCACCGAAATGGCTCGCCCCATCTTAGCCGCGAAAGTCAAACTCGGCCTATTCGAAAATCCCTATGTAGATGAGTCCGCCGCGAAAAACATCTTCGCCTCATCCGAGCACAAGCAGGAAGCACGCCGCGCCGCCCAACGCTCTGCGGTCTTACTTCGCAACGAGGGCTCCCTGCTGCCGCTCGTCAGTGAAAAATACTCCTCTATCGCCATCATCGGACCTATGGCCGATTCGGCCGCCGATATCCGCGGATCGTGGACCGTCGCCGACGACCCCACGCAAGCAATCAGCGTCACCCGCGGCATCCGTGAAAAAGTCGGCACTTCGGTAACAGTCGAAACTGCCCTCGGCTGTGAAATACACCGCAACCATCCTTCCATGTTCGACGCAATTCTGGGCGTAACAAAACCCGCACAGTTAACCGATGAGCAAAACACCGCCGAAATTGAAAAAGCCGTGGCCCTCGCAAATCGCTCCGATCTCAGCATCATGGTCTTAGGTGAGACACAAGACATGAGTGGCGAGTCCGCGTCCCGAACCTCGCTCGACTTACCCGGCCGCCAAGAAGAGTTACTGGAAAAGGTGATGGCCACAGGCAAACCAGTGGTGCTGGTACTTCTAAACGGTCGTCCACTCAGCATCAACTGGGCCTCCCAACACGTGCCCGCCATTTTGGAGGCTTGGTATCCGGGAGCGGAAGGTGGCCACGCCATAGCCGACCTCCTATTTGGAGATGCCAATCCTGGCGGTAAACTCCCAGTCACCTTCCCGCGCACTGTGGGACAAGTTCCCATCTACTACGCTCACACTCTCACTCACCAGCCTGAAAACTCTCCCGGATTCGTCTCACGTTATTGGGACGAACCCAGTTCTCCGCTCTATCCGTTTGGCTATGGCCTGAGCTATACAACTTTCAAAATTTCCAACCTTAAAGTAGACAAACAAAATGTCTCCGTAGAGGTTCAAAATACCGGCAACAAAACTGGCGATGAAGTCGTTCAGCTCTATATTCATCAACGTGCCGGCCGAGCATCAAGGCCCGTCCGTCTTCTGAAAGGTTTTGAACGCGTCACTCTGGCTCCGGGAGAATCCAAAACGCTCCACTTCACTCTTACCGAGGATGAACTTAGCTACTGGAGTGCCGCCGACCATAAGAAGGTAAACGATCACGGCGAGTTTGATGTCTGGGTCGGCTCCGATTCCAACGCCTCCCTCCACGCCATGCTAACCCAATGACGCCTCGCTTCCGCGACATTGCCCACCTAGGGCACATCGAACTCCTCACTCCCAAACCCCAGGAGAGCCTCGACTTTTTCACTAACATTGTCGGCCTCTCCATCAGCGCCCGGCAAAACGACTCCGTCTACCTCCGAGCTTGGGGCGACTACGAATTCGCCACTCTCAAACTGACCGCCGCGAAAGCGCCCGGCCTAGGTCACTTCGCCCTACGCACCTCCGATGACGAAACGCTCGATCAACTCGCCACACACCTCCAACAACAAGGCATTCAAGGTCAGTGGATCGAATCCGATCCAGCTCACGGCCGCGCCTTCCGCTTCCCTTCCCCCGACGGGCACGCCGTTGAACTCTACTACGAAACTCGCTTTTTCGAAGCACCTCCCAACCAAGCGACTCACCTCAAGAACAACCCTCAAAAGCGCGGACTGCAAGGCATCGCTCCCCGTCGGCTCGACCATATCAACCTCCTTGCCTCCGACGTCAAGACCAACCGCGAGTTCTTCCAGCAACAACTAGGAATGAAAGTCACCGAGCAAATCGTCTTCGACGACGGTACTGAAATGGGAGGTTGGCTCACTTCCACCAACAAGTCCTACGATCTCGCCATAACTCGCGACAACGCCGGAGGCCACGCCCGGCTCCACCACCTCACCTACTTCAGCGACACTCGCGAAGAAGTCCTCCGCGCCGCCGATCTCTTCGTCGAAAACGGCATCTCTATCGAAACCGGCCCACATAAACATGCCATTGGCCAAACATTCTTCTTGTACGTTTTTGAACCCGGCGGCAACCGCTTCGAACTAGCCTCGGGCGGTTACACCATTCTCGCCCCCGACTGGAAACCGCGCGTTTGGACACAATCCGACCGCGCCAAAGGTCAAGCTTGGGGATTGAAAACAGTTGAGTCATTCCACACCTATGGCACACCTCCCATCGACTAACCGGCAAGGAATTCCTTGTATGTGGATGCGTGGCGGCACCTCGAAGGGAGCTTACTTCCTCGCCGCCGACCTCCCAACAGACACTAAGTCGCGAGATAAACTCCTGCTCGAGATCATGGGTTCTCCCGACCTCAATCAAATCGACGGCATCGGCGGTGCTCATCCCCTCCGCAGCAAAGTCGCCATCGTCGAACGCAGTACAGAACCTGGGATCGATATCGATTTCGTATTCGCGCAAGTAGCTGTCAATGAATCCCTCGTCGATACCTCTCCCAACTGCGGCAACATTCTCGCCGGCGTTGCTCCCTTCGCCCTTGAACGCCGTCTCATTTCGGCGCAAGACGGCGAGACCAAGGTTCGCGTACGCACCCTCAACACAGGTACCGTCGCAGACCTCATCGTGCAAACTCCAGACCGCCTCGTGAACTACTCCGGCGACGCGCGCATCGACGGAGTGCCCGGCACCTCCGCCCCAATCAAAATCGATTTTCTCGACACCGCCGGCTCCGTCTGCGGATCGCTCCTTCCCACCGGCTCACCCAACGACATCATCTGCGGTATCCCTGTTACCTGCATCGATAACGGCATGCCCGTCGTCGTTATTGCCGCAGCCTCCTTGGGCCGCACAGGTCACGAGACCGTTGACTCTCTCAACGCCGATGCTGACTTAAAGAAGCACCTTGAACAGATCCGTCTGATCGCCGGAAGACTCATGGGCCTGGGAGATGTCTCCCAAAAAGTAATTCCGAAGATGACTCTCCTCGCGAACTCCCAAAACGGTGGCGCTGTCTCAACTCGCACTTTTATCCCCCACACTTGCCACACTTCCATAGGTGTCTTCGGGGCCGTGTCAGTCGCCACTGCTTGTGTCCTCCCGAACTCAGTGGCCGAGGGAATCGCACTCATACCGATAGGAGACGACATCCTACTCTCCATCGAACATCCAACCGGAGAGTTCACCGTCCACCTCGAATTGGAACATATAGATGAAAGGCCAACCGTCAAGCGTGCCGGCCTGCTGCGCACTGCCCGAAAACTATTTGACGGTGAGGTATTTGCAAGGTCATAGACAAATGAGCATAGCCGTGAGAAACATCGAACGCCCCACAGCCGAACAATTAAAAGCTCTTGGACAATTCGGCGTAGCCACCATCCACGAAGTACAAGATCGCACTGGCCTCCTTGCCCCTTATATGCGCCCCATCTTCCCAGGTGCGAAAGCAGTCGGCAGCGCTCTCACTGTTCTCGCTCATCCAGGCGATAACTTGATGATGCACGTCGCCGCCGATCTCTGCCAAACCGGCGACATAGTCGTCGTCGCTCTTAGTTCCGCCAACACCGACGCCATGCTCGGCGATCTGCTCGCCACCTCATTCCGCGCTCACGGGGGCGTGGGCGTGATCATCGATGCCGGTTGCCGCGACGTCAGTGAATTAACCGCCATGAAATTTCCCGTCTGGTCAAAGGCCATCTCTGCCAAAGGCGCAGTGAAAGCGACGGCGGGCTCAGTCAACGTGCAAGTCGTCTGTGCCGGAACGATCGTCAATCCTGGCGATGCTGTTGTCGCCGATGACGACGGCATCGTAATCGTTCCTCGCGCCGAAATTGAAAGAGTGACCACCGCCGCCCGCGAACGCGAAGAACGCGAAACGAAAGTTCGAGCCCGCCTTACCGCTGGCGAGGTGGGTTTAGACATCTATAACATGCGTCCAAAACTCGAACAACTCGGCATTAAATATGTCGACGCAGCCAAACCCCAATCCAAGGAGTTCGCATGACCCGCCTTCTCGTTGTCAGCGCCCACGCCGCCGATTTCGTCTGGCGCGCGGCCGGAGCCATCGCCACCATCACCTCCAACGGCGGCACTGCCAAAGTTGTCGCCCTCTCTTATGGCGAACGCGGCGAATCAGGCGAACTTTGGAAAGAGCCCGGCCAAACGGAAGAGCGCGTGAAATCCATCCGCCGCGCCGAAGCCGAAAAAGCCGCACAGATTCTCGGCGCCACTTTCGAGCCGCTCGATCTCGGTGACTATCCTTTAGAGATAGACAAACTTGCCCTCGAACGCCTAACCCAGCAGCTCCGCGACTTCGAACCCACCCTACTCCTCACCCACGCCAAAGAAGATCCCTTCAATCCCGATCACAGCGTCGCCTACCAAGCCACCGAAAAGGCCCGCCAACTTGCCTCCGGTGCCGGCGTCGCCAGCGCTTTCAAAACCATTAAGCCGCCCGATTTCCTCCTCTTCGAACCGCACCAACCCGAATTGTGCGCCTTCCTGCCGAATACGTTCCTTGATATCACCCCGGTGTTCGAAAAGAAGAAGGCCGCTATGGCCGAAATGGGCGCACAGGGCTATCTCCGCGAATATTACACCCAACGTGCCTCTCAACGCGCCAATCACGCACGCAGAATTTGCGGTAATGCCGCCATTCAGTTTGCCGAAGCGTTTCAGCGTGTTAGCCCCGCCGTTATAACCGGTTGGTAGTAAGCAACCAAAGGATAAGATCGTCCTTATCCGCTATTCTGTCAGTCGTGTTTCAACTTTTTTGATGCCCCCCTCCTAGCGAAACGTAGCCCTTTCACCGATTAGGTTCTTGAGGAGCTACTTTGGCAATCATTCGTCTTCTGTCCTTCACCCTAGTCACCCTCTGGCTTACCGCGTCCAGCATGTTTGCTCAGCAAGCGCCGCCTGGCGCCACCGGTTTCGCTGCTTTCGCTTATGCCGACAACTTGACAAACACTACCGGTTGGCTCCCACATTGGGAAAGTAGCACTCCGAATACTAGCCCAGTCAACCGCGGCAGGACAACTCCCTTCGCCATCGAAGTTTGGCAGAAGGCAGAGTAAGGAATTCTGCGTGAAGTCATGCTCTCCAGACTCATTCTCGCGATGGCTCTCGGTCTCGCGTCGCAAATATGCGCGGCCGAGCCATCAGTCGAGGAGTACCACGTGAAGGGAGCATACCTACTCAATTTCGCCAAGTTTGTGGATTGGCCCGAGCAAGTCTTCAAAGGACCCAGCGATCCCATCGTCATCTGCGTCGTTGGTCAAAATCCGTTCGGTCCAGGGCTGGAAAAAGCCGCGCGCGATACTGTCGTCGCCAGTCGTAGCGTCGCCGTACGTGTGGTTTCAGACATGCAACAAGCCAGTCAGTGCCAGATTCTTTTTATGAGTGCCGTCGAACGCAAACGCTCTCGAACCCTCCTGCAAGCCGTCCAAAGCGGCAGCGTTCTCACTGTCGGCGAATGGGACGGTTTCATAGCCAGTGGCGGCGTGATTGGCTTCAAAGTCGATGACGAAAAGGTTCGAATCGAAATTAACATAGCCGCTGCCGATCGCGCCAAACTTCACATCAGCGCCAAGCTTCTAAGTTTGGCCCAAGCCGGCAAGAAATGAAGCGCGTCTAAGCATGGGTCCCGCAATGTCATACCGCAATCTTCCTGTCAGATACAAGCTCCGGCTTATTATCATGCTCACCGTAACGGCTGCGTTGCTGTGCGCATGTGCCGCCGTCTTGGCTTACGACCGAATCGCCGCCCGCAACTCCATGCGCAACAACTTGCAGGTGTTAGCGGACATTGTGAGCGCCAACAGCACCGCCGCCCTCAGCTTTGAAGACGCCCGCGTTGGATCAGAACTCCTTTCCACCCTAAACGCTAAACATCAGATTGTCGCCGCTCAGATCCTGAATGCCGCCGGCAAACCTCTCGCGAGTTATCGTCGCGCTTCATCTCATCTCACCGCAATACCCGCGATTCGCACCGACGGCGCCTGGTTTGAGCCAACCCGCCTCATTCTGTTTAAGGGCGTTGTACTCAGCGGCGCCAAAATCGGCACCGTCTACCTCGAATCCGATCTCGAAGAACTCACTGTCCGTCTGCGGAGCTTTGCCTGGATCGTTTTAGCTATTATGTTCGGCACGTGGCTGCTCGCCTTCGCCCTTGCCTCGCGGCTTCAAGGCATCATCCTCGACCCGATCGCGCATCTCGCGCACGCTGCCAAAATTGTTTCCGAAGAAAAGAAGTATTCGACACGCGCTGTTAAAGTCGCCGACGACGATTTAGGCAATCTAACCGACGTTTTCAACGGCATGTTATCGGAAATCGAACGCCGCGACGAAGACCTGCGTGGCCACCGCGATCGCCTGGAGCAACAGGTCCAAGCCCGCACCGCCGAACTCGTTCAATCAAACCTTAGCTTAATGGCGGCACGAGACAAAGCCGAAGCCGCCAGCCGCGCCAAAAGCGAATTCCTCGCCAACATGAGCCACGAAATTCGCACACCCATGAATGGTGTCATTGGCATGACCGATCTTGCGCTCGATACTCAACTCACCGTTCAACAACGGGAATACCTCGATACCGTCAGAATGTCCGCTGACCTCATGCTCGCTGTAATTAACGACATTCTCGATTTTTCCAAGATTGAGGCTGGACGCCTTGAACTCGATCCAACTCCTTTTAACGTCCGCGATCTGGTCGAAGAAAGCGTCAAAGTCCTGGCAATTAGGGCCCATCAAAAAGGTCTCGAACTCGTTGGCAGCACAAACAATAACGTACCCGAGTTCGTCGTCGGAGATGGTAATCGTTTGCGTCAGGTCGTCGTGAATCTCTTGAACAACGCAATCAAATTCACCGAGCACGGAGAAGTCGCCCTCGAAATCCTTCTCGATAAGGAAAGTGAACAGGAACAGATATTACATTTCGTGGTGCGCGACACCGGAATTGGCATCCCAGCCGAAAAGCACCAGGCCATCTTTGAAGCCTTCGCTCAAGCGGATGGATCCACTACTCGCAAATTCGGCGGCACCGGTCTTGGACTAGCTATTTCCGAGCGGCTCGTCAAAGCGATGGGCGGAAGAATCTGGCTGGAAAGCGAAGTCGGCAAAGGCAGCCAGTTCCACTTCACGGTCGCCGTAGCTCCTTCCGCAGACACGATTAAAGAAACCGCACCTGCGGAAGACTCTCTCGTTGGTATCTCCGTGCTGGTTGTGGACGATAACCCCACGAATCGCTGGATTCTCGAGGATCTTCTCAAGAGTTGGGGCATGAAACCCAGTGCGGCTTCCAGCGCCGAAGAAGCCATTTCCTTAATGCGCTCCCGGCACGTCGAGGGAACGCCCTTTCAACTTGTTCTCACCGACCTCCATATGCCCGATACTGACGGCTTCGGTCTTGTGGAACAAATGCATAACGGGGAAACCGCGTCGAAGCAAGTCGTCGTTATGATGGTCACATCCGGCGAGCACCGCGGCGATTTGGCCCGTGCGCGCGAATTAGGTATTGCGGCTTACCTCACTAAGCCGATTCGCCGCGCTGAACTGCGCACAGCCGTTTCTAACGCCCTAAATAATCACCGCTTCATATCTAACCAGATCAAGCCAGAGCGCTCCGTCAAACCTCGCTCCGCACCCGCCGCCATTCGCCAAGGAGCGCAAAGTCTTCAGATCCTTTTGGCCGAAGATAACCCAGTCAATCAGTTGGTAGCCTGCAGCATCTTACGGAAAGCCGGACATACTGTCGAGGTCGCGCAAAACGGCATCGAAGTCATGGCCAAGTTTCCAGTCCGAACCTTTGATGTCATTCTGATGGACATCCAAATGCCTGATATGGATGGTTTTGAAGCCACCGCCGCCATTCGCGAAATGGAACAGCGCACTGGCACACACATCCCGATCATCGCCATGACCGCTCACGCCATGGCCGGATACCGCGAAAAATGCTTGAGAGCGGGTATGGATGGCTATCTAACCAAGCCTATCCGGCATCAACTCCTGCTGCAAACGCTGGACGAGATCCTAACGATTGTCCCCGCCGCTTAGCGTCTCTCTTCCAGCGCCAGAACCGCATAACCCGTCGCCGCATCCGTCATAAACTTGCCCACGTCCGTCTTCAAATCTCTTTTCTTGTTCAGTGAATACGTTCGCCACGAACCGTCGTCCTTATTTTGGTTCTGTTCCAGCCACGTGCGCCCTTTCGCCCAGGCATCCTTGTCCTCCCGTCCACGCGCAGCCCGCAGAGCCAGCGTCGCCAAGGCCGTCGCATACCCGTCGCTATTCCTGTCCTGCGCCGTGTGGTCCGACCGCTCCCATTTTCCCAGCGTTGCCAAACTCCAACCGCCGTCAGCCTGCTGCTGCCTTAAAATCTCCACCATTAATTTCTTCCTCTCACCCCCAACGAACAGCCCGGGCAACTTCTCCGACGCCCATAAAAGCACCATCCGATTCAACAACGTTTGCCCGGCATACTCCCGCTTTAAGTAACCGCGCAACAACCGCAAATTAGCTTGAATCTCCGCCTGCTTTTTATAGTTCTCCGGCGCCCAACCCACCGCCAACGCCATAAACGTGGCCCCCTGATACTGCGAGTCCCCTGCCTCCCAAGGCGCCAAATGAAAAACCTGCCAATCCCACGCGCCCGCATGATCCCCGTCTTTTAGTTGCAGCGCCCAGGCTGCGTCGAAAGCTTTCCTCGTCAGCTCGTCCAGCCGCCCCCCATTCGCCGAATTGTTCGCCAATACCAGGGCATTCAAAACGGCTTCCGTCGCCCGCGACTCCCGCGACTTTCCAGGCCCACTCTTCGCATCCACATAGTAAGGCTGCACATCTGCCCACAACGAAACGCGCTTTTCAACATGCCGCAAAATCTCGCGTTGGGCGTCCGGCGCATCTTTCTCAGACAAAGTCACGCCCAGTTTGTGCCGCGCCAAAACATAGGGCAAAATCGTGTGGCACGAGACGCAAACCGTTTCATGATCCCGCTTCGAATTCGGCCAACTCTCCCACCACGTCGCCCGCTGATCCATATATTGCGCAGCCGCTGTCGCGTTCCAAGTGTCTTCCGCTTTGCAATTCACTGCCACCCCAATCAACAGACACCCAATGAAGACTTGCACTTTCCTGAAAACCAACATGCGCTTCCTGTCCATCTATCAATGATAGGCTGTCAAACTGCCAAAACCATATAATCCACTAAGTCTGCGGTTTCTTCATCGCTCAGTCTGATTTAATAGCACTGTACACATGTCATCGAACCTTGTCCCCATCACCGTTGCTCATGGTGACGGTATCGGCCCCGAAATCATGGCCGCTTCTCTCCACATCATGAAGGCCGCCGGCGCGCGCATCCAGGAAGAAACCATCGAAATTGGCGAGAAAGTCTACCTCCGCGGCATCAACGCAGGCATCGAACCTAGCTCTTGGGAATCCCTGCGCCGCACTAAGGTCTTCTTCAAAGCCCCCATTACCACCCCACAAGGTGGCGGCTTCAAGTCCCTCAACGTAACCACTCGCAAAACCCTCGGCCTTTATGCCAATATCCGCCCGTGTGTCTCCTATCACCCCTACGTCCAAACCAAGCACCCCGGCATGGACTTAGTCATCGTCCGCGAAAACGAAGAGGATCTCTACGCCGGCATCGAACACCGTCAAACCGACGAAGTCTACCAGTGCCTCAAACTCATCTCCCGCCCCGGCACCGAAAAAATCGTCCGTTACGCCTTTGAATACGCCCGCCAAAACAATCGCAAAAAAGTTACCTGCTTCGCCAAAGACAACATCATGAAGTTCACCGACGGCCTGTTCCACAAGGTCTTCGATGAGATCGGCGCTGAATATCCCGAATTTGAAAAAGAATTCTGGATCGTCGACATCGGCGCCGCCAAAATGGCCGACACGCCCGAAGCCTTCGACGTCATCGTCATGCCCAACCTCTATGGCGATATCCTCTCCGACGTCGCCGCCCAAATCGCCGGGTCTGTCGGCCTTGCCGGGTCCGCCAACATCGGCGATCGCTGCGCCATGTTCGAAGCCATCCACGGTTCCGCCCCCCGCCGCGCCGGACAGAACCTCGCCAATCCCTCCGGCCTCCTCCTCGGTGGCGTCCTCATGCTCGTCCACATCGGTCAGCCCGACGTCGCCGAACTCGTTCACAACGCCTGGCTGCGCACCCTCGAAGAAGGCGTCCACACGTACGACATCTTCAAGGAGGGCACCAGCAAACAAAAGGTCGGCACTAAGGAATTCGCCGAAGCCGTCGTCGCTCGCATGGGCAAAAAGCCCGAACAATTCAAGCCCGTCGTCTATTCGCGCGAACCCAACAAAGCCCTCCATCAAGCTTTGAAATCGCACACGCCGCAGAAAAAGGAACTGGTCGGCGTCGACGTCTTCTTTGATTGGAGAGATCGCAATCCCATCGAATTCGGTAAGAAACTCGAAGCCTTCAACGGCGGCGGCCTCAAGATGTTCGCCCTCTCCAATCGCGGCACAAAGGTCTACCCCAACGGCTTTGAAGAAACTTTCTGCACCGACCACTGGCGCGCCCGCTTCATGAGTGAAACCCAAGGCGGCCCCGTCTCTCACGAGCAAATCGTCAGCCTCCTCGATCGCACCGGCAAGGCCAATCTCGACTTCATCAAGATCGAGAACCTCTACACCTTTGATGGGCAAAAAGGTTTCGTGTCCGAAGGCGAGTAAGCAATCCAGATGAGCAGTAGCGGTGTTGAACTGCCCTCCTCCGACAAGCCTCTGGTTGGCGTGATTATGGGCAGTAAGTCAGATTGGGAAACCATGTCCCGCGCCAGCGACATGTTGGAGGCCTTAGGCATTCCCCATGAGTGCACCGTCGTCTCCGCCCATCGCACTCCCGACTGGATGGCCGATTACGCTAAGACTGCGGTTTCTCGCGGTCTGGAAGTCATCGTCGCCGCCGCCGGTGGCGCCGCTCATCTCCCCGGCATGGTCGCGGCTCATACACCGCTGCCTGTCTTGGGAGTTCCCATTCGCAGCAGCATGTTGAATGGCATCGACTCGCTCCTCTCCATCGTCCAAATGCCCGCAGGTGTGCCGGTAGGCACTCTCGCCATCGGACCTCCCGGTGCCGCCAACGCCGCTCTCCTCGCCGCCGCCATTCTCGGCCTCAAGTATCCCGCCGTCCGCACGCGCCTCGAGTCTTACCGCAAACAACAAACCGAAACCGTCCTCGGAGACCGCAACCTTTGAAGCCCATCCTGCCCGGCAGCGCCATTGGTGTTCTCGGCAGCGGTCAACTCGGGCGCATGTTCGCCATCGCCGCCCGCCGCATGGGCTACCGTGTCCACACTCTTTCCCCGGACGAAGACACCCCAACCGGCCAAGTCGCCGACCTCGAAATCAACGCTCCCTACGAAGACCTCGACGCTATCGCCAAATTCGCCTCCGCCGTTTCCGTCGTAACATTTGAGTTTGAAAATGTTCCCGCCGCCACCGCCTCCGCCGCCGAACGTTGCGCACCCGTCCGCCCCGCCGGACACATTCTTCACACCACCCAACATCGCCTCCGCGAAAAAACATTCCTCGCCGGTGCCGGTCTCCCCCTCACCCCCTTCCGCCGCGTCGCCTCTCTCGCCGACCTCGCCCAAGCCGCCTCTCAGATCGGTCTCCCCGCTATCCTTAAAACCGCCGGCTTCGGTTACGACGGCAAAGGCCAACACCGCATCATGTCTCCTGCCGATTTGCCCGCCGCGTGGGAAACCGTCTCCCACACGGAGTCAGTCCTCGAAGCCTTCGTCGATTTCGAACGCGAAATTTCCGTCGTCGCAGCGCGCTCAACCGACGGCGCCTTCATCCACTACGGCGCCATCGAAAACCAACACCGCAACGGCATTCTCCACATCTCCCTTGCCCCCGCCCGCATCCCCGACTCCATCACCCGCGCCGCCATCGACATCACTCGCACCGTTCTCGAAACCCTCAACGTCATCGGCGTCTTATGCGTCGAGTTCTTCGTCACCAAATCCGGCGCACTCCTCATCAACGAACTCGCCCCCCGCCCGCACAACTCCGGCCACTTCACTGTTGACGCCAATATCACCAGCCAGTTCGAACAACAACTCCGCGCCGTCTGCGGCCTCCCGCTCGGCTCTCCCACCCAACTCTCCCCCGCTGCCATGATTAACCTCCTCGGCGACCAATGGACCAACGGCGAGCCTAACTGGCCCACCGCCACGGCCATCCCCAACGCCAAACTCCACCTCTACGGTAAACTCGCCCCACGCCCGGGCCGCAAAATGGGACACATTACTGCCCTCGCTCCCAGTGTTGAACAAGCTCTCTCTGCCGCAATCCAAGCGTTTGAAGCTCTTTAATAAACCTGGTGCCCAAAGATTATCGGCGGCTAGTCGACTGGCTCCACGCGTTCGAACAAACCCGCTGGGATGAGCAGATGGATCAGAATTCCGCTGCTGGCAAGCTTGACTTCTTATTCAACGAGGCGGAAAGCGCAAGCGGGCGACGACTGGTAAGAGGCTGGCCACCCACGAAGTGAATTCGATTGCGACGTTGCAAGGCAGCGCGAATCGGTTCACAATCCGCCTTGGAAAACCACCATCGCGCAGCAGCGAAACAAAGATCCAAGGGGAGCCCAACTGCGTCGCCGACTCTCAAAAGCGCCTTTGGCGGTCTATCACCTACGCTTTAAGCCAACCTCGCCTTCATACATCGCACAAGCCACTCGATATGAATTTCAAGGGAAACCTCTACAAAATAATGCGACTTTCGACTCTCAGTATTCTAAGCGTGTTTATATCCGCGACGCTCGCGTTCGCCGCTCATCCAAAAATCTCTCATGACATGGACAATTTAGATCCAGGGTCCACGGCCGAAGTAATCGTGCAGTTCACCCAGTCACCCGCTGCGGCACAGCACAAAAAGGTCACTGACCGCGGCGGCGCCTATCGAGCTACCTTAGCGGTGGCCAGAGCGGGCTTCTACACTATACCGGTTAGCGCGCTGAACGACTTGGCCAACGATCCTGAAGTAGTTTACATTTCGCCAAACCGCAAACTACATGGCACCCTGGACAATACCACCGCAGCCGTAAACGCAGCAGCAGCCTGGAGCAGCGGTCTCACGGGCGCTGGCGTCGGTGTGGCCGTGATTGACAGCGGTCTTACGACCACCGCCGACCTAACGGGTTCGTCGATCGTTTACAACGGCACTTATGTCAATAATGACGTTCACGACTTCTATGGCCATGGCACCCACGTAGCGGGCATCATCGCTGGCAGCGGGGCTCGCTCCCACTGCACTCAATGCTTCAGAAATTTGCAGGGCGTCGCGCCCGGCGTCAACATTTTTAACATTCGCGTGCTTGATCAAAATGGCGCCGGTACCGATAGCACTGTCATACAGGCAATCAACCAAGCCATAAGTCTGAAATCTACTTACAACATTCGTGTCATTAAATCTTTCGCTGGGTCGCCCCGTTTTTGAAAGCTATACCCAAGATCCGCTCTGCCAGGCTGTCGAAGCCGCCTGGGAAAGCTGGCATCGTAGTAGTGGTTGCAGCCGGAAACGACGGCCGTGACAATTCAGTGGGCAATCAAGGCTACGGCACAATCACCGCTCCCGGCAACGATCCTTACGTCATTACTGTCGGCGCCGCGAATACCGAAGGTACTTACACCCGCGCGGACGACAAGATGACAAGCTATAGCTCCAAAGGCCCGACTGGCGTCGATCACATTGTGAAACCGGACCTGGTTGCACCTGGCAATCGAGTTGTTTCGCTCTACTCCTCCAGCGCTTCTCTCTATAACACTTATCCAGCCAACGGCGTTCCGATGAGCTATTTCATGAATAATGCGGGTTCCTATTTCTCCTATCTTTATTACCAACTAAGCGGAACCAGCATGGCGACGCCAGTAGTTAGCGGCGCAGTTGCGTTGCTTCTCCAATCCAACCCTTCTCTAACTCCCGATCAAGTCAAGGCAAAGCTCATGCTCACGGCTTGGAAGGGATTTCCGAAGACCATGTCCGCCACCGACCCCGTTACCGGAACGGTCTATAGTATGCAGTCTGACGCTTTCACCGTTGGTGCCGGCTATCTCGACATCCAAGCGGCTCTCGCCGACACTAACACTTTCTCTGGCCCCGCAAATTCCCCGGTGGCAACCTTTAATAGCTCCACCGGCGTCACGGGCATAGTTTGCGGATCTAACAGCATTTGCGCGTCCGCACCCGTTGTTGGCAATAAAGGAGTGTGGGGCGTCAACTCTGTATGGGGCAGCAGTTCCGTCTGGGGCACCAACTCTGTATGGGGCAGCAATTCCGTCTGGGGCACCAAAGGCGTTTGGGGTGTTACTTCTATCTACGGAGCCTCCAGCATTACCACCGATTCAACCGAAAGCACAAGCACTGCCATTAATGGAGAAAACTAACTAGCCGAAGGCTCCCGTCGGCAATCTTTCTCGAAACCATCGACCATTGGCAGGCCTTAGCGCTTGTCAGTGGTCGATTTGCATTTCAGCCTCGTCATTTACGACAACCGAACCATACTTCCCCTCTGCTACGGCACTTAGTGTACCCATTAGCTTTTCCACGTTTAACGGCTTCGTCAAATGCGCGTCCATCCCAGCCGCCAGACATTGCTCTTCATCGCTCTTCAGTGCATGCGCCGTAAGAGCAAAAATCGGTAGGCGCTTCCCATTCACAGCTTCAAGTCGGCGAATTTCCTTGGTTGCCGTAATGCCGTCCATCACCGGCATCTGTATGTCCATAAGGACTGCATCGATCTTCCATTCGGTGCGCTCCAAAACCGCCAATGCCTCCTGCCCATTATTGGCAATCGTAACCTTATTCCCATGAGTTTCAAGCAGCTTCCGAGCCACTTTCTGGTTGATAATGTTATCCTCAACCAGCAAAATCGAGAGCGGTCCGAAACTTTGTGTCTTCCTTACTGGTGCCGCCGCCTTCTCTCCGCTAACCGTTCCGAAGACCGCAGTGAAATAGAATTTGCTGCCCTTGCCAAGCTCACTTTCAACCCACATACGCCCACCCATCAACGTTACGATTTGAGAGGACACGGTGAGTCCCATCCCGGTGCCCCCAAACGCTCGGGTCGACGATCCGTCAACCTGCGTAAACGGTTCGAATATCGCCGCATGCATCTCTTTACGAATTCCGATCCCGCTGTCGGTAACGCAGATTTTCAGCGTTACCTCCGAGCCTTTCTGTTCCAGCAACGAGACAGTTGTGGAAACCTTACCCGCATCCGTAAACTTGATGGCATTCGTTAGCAAATTGAGCAAAACTTGTCGCAAACGGCCCGCGTCGCCAACCAGCGTCGCCGGCACATCTTCAGCCACCGAATAGCTTAGCTCGAGCAATTTCTCTTGCGCCTTGCCGGCTAACGATTCAATCTTCTGCTGCAGACAACTGCGAATATCTAGCGGCTGTTTTTCCAATGTCAATTTCCGCGCTTCAATGGTCGAAAAATCAAGAATATCGTCGATGATCTGCAGTAACGAGCCCGCTGACGAACTCACCACTTGCAAATATTCCTTCTGTTCGGGATCAAGTTCCGTCGCCAGAGCCAACCGCGTCATCCCAATCACCCCGTTCATCGGTGTGCGCAGCTCGTGGCTCATGTTGGCAAGGAAATCGCTCTTCGCTTTACTGGCAGCTTCCGCAGTCTCTTTCGCCTTTTGCAATTTTGCTTCAGCTCGCCGCCGCTCTTCATTCTCCGCCTGCAACGCCGCGGTGCGTTCTCCGACCCGTTTTTCAAGCTCGTCATTCGACTGCCGTAAAACCTGCTCCGCTGCCTTCCGCTGGGTGATATCTTCAACCACTCCGACAAGCCGGTCCAAGCCACCCGCCGCATCGTATACCGGAAATGCCCGGTCCGATACCCAGCATGTAAAGTCCCCTCGGATGACTCGATACTCGGATTCCAGCAATTCGCCCGTCCGCTGCCGCAAACGTATCTCCTCAACCGCTCGCCGGTCGTCGCGATGGATACCGTCCAACCAGGCAGCCGGATTGGCCATCACCTGCGTGGCCCCAATTCCCCACAATTGATCGAATGCGGGGCTCACATACAGAAAGTCTCCGCTCTGTGGTTCCATCATCCAAAACACTTCGTGGATGTTCTCGGCTAGCTGTCGGAATTTCTTTTCGCTACTGCTCAACGCGTAGGTTCTATCCTCCACCAGTGCCTTCAGCTTTGCTTCATTCGCCCGTAACTGCCGCACTCGCATCTCGTAGACGCCCCCACATAGTCCGCACAATAAGATCGCCTCGAGAACGGTGAACAGCATCGTCTGATAAAAATGTTTCTCCAGAATCACCGGCACATCGGCTTCGCGGCCTGACCACACGCCGTCCGCACTTCTCGCCATGACTCGAAACCGGTAATCTCCAGGCGGTATGTTCGTGTAATAAGCGGCCCGGCGCGTCCCAGCATCCACCCACTCCTTGTCAAACCCCTCCAGCATGTACTTGAAATGGATTCGTTCTGCGGCTATAAAGCTCAACGCCGTATATTGAAACTCCAGTTGTCCCTTGCCAGGCGGCGGATCAAATGGCATCTTGCCGCTGAAATTGCGGCCATCTATATTGGTCTGTTCTACTAAAACAGGCGGCGCCATCGGATCTGTTATAAGAACGCCCGGATGAACAAAAACAACACCTTTCATGGTAGGGAACGTCAGCGATCCATCGCTGAGCCGAAATCCCGCTGGTTGAAATCCGCCATTGCATTCCGAACTGCGCATTCCATCGCTAACTCCGAATGAACGCGACGCAATTTGGCGAATCCTCCCGTCCGCAAAGGCGTTCAGTTGGTCCTTTGCGACTGTAAAGACGCCCCGGTTCGAACTAAACCACAGACCTCCTAATCCGTCGTCCAAAATCTGAAATACCGCATCGTCGAAAAGTCCTGACTTCGTCGTAAAGTTTCGAAACACACCGTCTCGGAAGCGGTCCACTCCGCCCCCATTCGTCCCCAGCCACAAGCTTCCATCTGGATCGTTCACGATTGACCAGACCACATCGTTAGATAAACCGTCCGCCCGGCGATAAACCCTAAAGTGTCCATCCACAAAATGATTCAAGCCGTTGCCTGTTCCAATCCAAAGACTTCCATTTCGCCGGTCTTGGGATATCGACAGCACGTCATTGCTCGAGAGCCCATCCTTCGTCGTGTAAGTGGTGAACCGATCTCCGTCCAGATGGCTCAATCCATTGCGCGTCCCCACCCATAGTTCTCCCTTTATATCGGTATAGGTACAACGCACCGCGCCCTCGGGAAAACCACCCCTACCCGCGTAGCTCGTAAATTTTCCTTTGCTCAAACGAGTCAACCCATGGGCGGTTCCAAACCAATGGTCGCCCGCCCCATCTTCCGTAATCGACAAGACTTCGTTATCGGCCAAGCCATCGCGCTTCGTAAAGGCCACCAACTGCCCATCCTGTAGACGATTTACCCCGGCATCGCTTGTCCCCATCCAAACTGCCCCTTCGCGGTCCTGGTAAGTAGCCAGCGCCGTTGCACTCGACAACCCCTCCGACTGCCCAAGGGTTTTAAAGGTTCCATCACGCAGCCGGTTTAATCCGCCCCCTGCGCTCCCAATCCACAAACTGCCTTCCCGGTCTTCCAAAATCGACCACACATCGTCGCCGGCAAAACCGTCTTTTGCCGTAAATTTCGAAAACTTCCCTTCGTGAAGACGGCTGATCCCCCCTCCACCCGTGCCGATCCACATCGAGCCCGCCGAATCCTCCATAATTGAGAAAATCCGGTTCTCCGTTAACCCGTCCTTCGAGCTGAACGTTCGAATCCCGTGCCCATCCATCCTGGCCAAACCATCAAGATCCGTTCCAATCCAAAGCGCACCCGCGCGATCAACATGCAGCGAACGAATATCGTTACCGGGCAAACCATCTTTCTTCGTCTTGGTTGTAAAGCGTTGACCATCAAAATGATTCAACCCCGCGTGCGTTCCAATCCAAATCCCGCCCTTCCCGTCCCCGCACAACGAGAACACTGCATTATCGGAAAGCCCATCCTTCCGCGTGTACGTTTCAACCTGGTGGTTTCGAAAGCGGCTCAGACCTCCGCCATCCGTTCCTATCCAAAGACTGCCGCCTTCATCCTCATAAAGGGCCAGTACAGTATCGTTCGGTAGCCCGATCCCCTCCGGCAGGCCGCTGAAAATTCCGCCACTCAGCATAGTTAACCCGCCGCCATGTGTGCCGATCCACAAAGCACCTCCCTGGTCCACCAGCAATGCGTCAATTTCATCGCTCTTGAGCGCCGGAGTGTTCCGTTTGTTGAACGTCACGAAACGCAGGCCATCAAAACGCGCCAGCCCGTCTTCCGTGCCTAGCCATAAATATCCATCTGGCGTTTGTGCCATCGCCAGCACCGAATTCTGTGGCAGTCCGTTCTGCGTTGTCCAAACGTCATGTACATATTGAGTCAGCAGCTTAGAAGGATCAAGGCCTGCCTGCAGATGCCCTGGGACGATACACGCCCACACGACAAGCAGGATTAAAGTTTGTGCCTTTTTGGTCATCACAGATACGAGAGCCGTTATGTAGACTGCCCCCTTACATATCGGCTTTGGTCCAGAAGGGGATTAGGTCGAAGCTCGCGGCATTAGCTTCCGAATCGTCGGCTCAAGCGTAAACCGGCGAAAGCGTCGAAGGCTTCTCCGCCGCCACCGGGGTCAGCCGCACAATCAGCAGCGTCTGATCGTCGTGCGGCTTTAACGCCCCCAGGAAAGCATTGATTCCCGCAACAATCGCATCGCATATCTGCCTTGGGTGTTGTTGCAAATGTGCCTGCGCAATCTGCGCGATGCGCTCTTCGCCGAACTCTTCGTCCCGCTCGTTCATCGCCTCCGCAATCCCATCGGAAAACACAATCAGCAAATCGCCCGGGTTTACCTGTATCTCGCTGGCAAGATATTGCGCAACAGGCAGCAAACCAAGCACCGGGCCGCCGTCGTCTAATCGTACGCAGCCATCGGCGCGCACCAAAATCGGCGGCAAATGGCCCGCATTGATATAGTGCAGTACGCCCGTCTCGGGAGTGAAATAAGCCCAAAACAAGCTCGCAAAACGCTCGCGCGCCGTTCGTTCGCACAACAAATGATTGAGCCTCACCGTCGCGTCTGCGTGATGCCCTGCCGAACTCGTCCAGTCCAACGAACGAATCGCGCCGTGCAGCACGCCCATCAACAGCGCCGCCGAAATCCCCTTCCCCGCCACATCTCCTAATACCAGCGATGTCCTCCCATCCCCCGCCGTGAAAATGTCGTAGAAGTCGCCGCCAATGCTGGCCGCGGGCGTAAACACGGCTGCAAAATCCACGCCATCCTTCGAATCAGGTGCGCTCTGCGCCGATGGCAATAAACCCGTTTGCACCGTCCGCGCCAGTTCGATCTGTTGTTCCAGTTGCCGTGCCCGCAGGAAGCGCGTGAAAAGGATCCCGATCAGAATCATCGATGCCAGCAGCGCCAGCGCGGCCAGACAACCAATAATCAAGTTCTGGCGCAGCGGACCAAATGGAAACGAAACACCATTCTGGTAGATGGCCACTTCCAAAAAGATTGGCGGGTCGCGTCCCGGCCCAAAGTGAAGTGGGTGCGGACCTTTTATACGTTCCCGTTCACCCGGCGGCGGAAGTAAACCCTCCCGCAGCGCGCTCCTGCGATCCGGCGGAACATCGCCCACCAGCCGAAACCGCAGATCCGCCACGGAAATTTTCCCCGCACTAGAAGCAATATCGCGCTTCAGCGTTTGATGAATCTCCAACCCGCGCATGAGTTGCTCTCGACCAGGCGCCGCAACCAGTGGCTTACCGGCAAGCGCCAGCGTCCCTTCCATCGGGTCCAGCACACGCAACCAGGCAATCTGCCGCGGAGAATCGCGCTCCATCTCCGCCAGCACCGCACCCAGTTTATGCGTCTCCTTGACATTCGCAGCGGCAGCCAGTTTCACCAGCACCGCTTGTTGCCGCTCCGCTTCTTGATAGGCCGCTTCGCTGATCAATTTGCCGTAAACGAAAAAGTAAGTGGTAATGGTTTGAATCAACAGCGCGAGGCCCAGCAGAATGCCCGCGCTGATGGCAACTTTCACCCAAAGAAGCGAACGCTGGCCGCGGCTGTTCATCAGATAACTTCCCTTATAGTAATCTTCCGAAATTCGCCCACCCGTTATATCCTGGTCTCAATCATGAAACCCACCCTACTCGCTCTCTCCCTGCTCCTCCCCCTCGTCGCGCAGGAACGGGTAGATCAAGTCACCGACGCCAAAATGCGTAGCGAAGAGCTCGAGCACTCGCAAATCATGCACACCCTCCACATGCTCACCGATCGCTACGGCCCCCGCGTTACCGGTACCCCCAACCACGAACTCGCCGCTAAATGGGCCATCGCGCAAATGACCCAGTGGGGTCTCAAAAACGCTCACCTCGAGCCCTGGGAATTCGGCCACCCCGGCTGGCTCAATGAATCCGCCAGCGGCCACATCGACGCACCCGTTCACGAAAACATCAAGTTCGAAATCCTCGCCTGGACCCCCTCTACTCCGGGCAAAGTCCTCGCTTCCGCTATCCAACTCATCCCACCGCAAGGTCCCCCTCCACCCGCACCCGCCGAGCCCGCACCGCCTCCCACCACCACCGCCGCCGGCGCCCCACTCCGCATGGGCCCTCCCGCCCGCCTCGGTCCCCTTAAAACCGAACTCGATCAATGGCTCGCCGAAAACCAACCGAAAGTAAAAGGCAAGATCGTCCTCATCGGTAAAGCCGCCGTCATCCCCGTCAACTTCACGCCTCCCGTCAAACGCCGTCCCGACGACACCGTCAAGTCTCAATACAATCCCTCAACCCCAGGCAGCGCTGGCAACATGGGCCGTGGATCCACGCCACCTCCCAGCGACCCAACCCGCTACTCCCTCAACGAGGCCGCTGCCAAGATAGACGCCATGCTCGTCGCCGGTGGCGCACTCGTCCGGATTAACGACGCCGCCCGCGCCGACGGCATCATCGTCGCCCAACAACACCGCGGCTACGACCCCACTACCGCCGTCCCCACTGTCATCCTCCGCAATGACGACTTCGGCCGCGTCGAACGCCTCCTCTCCGATGGCGAAGACGTCACGCTCGATTTTGAAATCACCAATCGCCTCTACCCCGAAGGCAAAACTTCCTACAATGCCATCGCCGAGATCCCCGGTTCCGACAAAGCCTCGGAAATAGTCATGTTGGGAGGCCACCTCGATTCCTGGCACGCCGGTACTGGCGCCACAGATAATGCCATCGGCTGTTCCATCATGATGGAAGCCGCGCGCCTCATCCAGAACTCGGGTGTACAACCCCGCCGCACCATTCGCGTCGCTCTCTGGTCTGGAGAAGAAGAAGGTCTCCTCGGCTCACTCGCTTACGTCAAGGCACACTTCGGAACTGCCGAAGACCCTAAACCCGAATGGTCCACTCTCGATGCCTACTTCAACGTCGACACCGGCACCGGCCGTCTTCGCGGTGGCAGTATCTTCGGACCTCCCGAGGCCGCCGCCATCCTGCGTCCCGTCTTCGCTCAGTTTGAGGATTGGGGTATCGAAGGTGCGCTCTCAACTAAGAGCCGTGCCGTCGGAGGTACCGACAGTACTTCCTTCAACAACGCGGGCCTTCCCGGCATCGGTCTCCAACAAGACCCCATCGAGTACATGACCATGACCCACCACACCAACCTCGATACCTACGAACGCATCATCCCCGACGACGTCCAGAAAGCCTCTGCCATCATCGCCGCCGCCGTCCTCCACCTAGCCAACCGCGACGAAATGGTCCCGCGCTTCCCCAAAGACCAGATGCCCGCCCCTGTCAAAATTCCTGACTTCTGACCGTCCTCAAAACCACACTTCGCCGATTAACGGAGTTGTTCCCTCGGGGGATAGAGCTGTCCGTGCCTCAAGCGCTCTAAGACATGGTCGTCACTCCTCTTTGGCTCTGACCGCACCTAGTCCAGAGCCTCGCAAGTGCGTAGCTCAGGGCGCCCACGTTGAATCGCCAAGTGCTGGTGTGGCTGCCGCCGGGAGGAATGAGGATCAGCGGTGCACCCGAACCGTAACGTTCGTAGTAGGTGTCGATGCCGCTGACTAAACTAAAACAAAGTGCCCCGTCTTCGCCAGCGAATGGCGTGACAGTGGCGGGATAAGCGTCCACACGAGCCAGTGGGCCACCGGAACGAGGATCATCGAGCCACCCTCTCGCCTAACGCTCCAGGGTAAGTGAGTCGCTCCGTCTCAACCAGTTTGCCAAAAACAATCCCGCGATGACAAAGGCTGGACCAGCGATAGCAAGAATCCAGATTAGTTTTGTGGCCTGGGGCACGGGGCGCGACATGGATACCACCCACGCGACATAGAACAATCCAACGGCCGTATAGAGGACCGCCCCGAGCCACTCCCGGCGCCAAGCCAACACTAGGACCACGACCAACACGAACACTGGAAGCAGATGCACTATCAGCGCCAGCGCTGTCTGCCAGACCCCTAGATGTTCGTCGAAAACATCCATGGCGAAAAGGCTCAGAAAAGCGCAGAACGCAATCGAGAGGGCACGCGTCATCCAGAACAAAGCTTTTTTGGAAAAAGTCGACATATTGCCTCCTACCTTAAGATTACTGCCAACCACGGTCTTGTGAAACCACTCGTCCAAGCTCGAATGCCGCGGGGCTGCTCTCTTCGTGTTGCGCGTCACTCGACCCGAATCCAACCGTCTTCAGCGCATTTTGTGCCCGTCCCGCGCAATACGTGGCAGCCTCCAGCTGGCACAGGCGAGCGTCGAATGAAAGCACTCCGCTAGGCACGACACATGCACATTCGCGTGGTTGTCCCTTATTGAAAAGCCAACAGCTCTCTTGGTACCTAAAAACAAATCCAAAAAAAGTCTTGCTAAATTCTTTCTTTTTTTCCGCTAAATAGATCGAGCGGCACGCCAATCTGGTTTCCAGCGGCAGAGCAATTTGTCGCCAGGAAGGCTTTCAAGTTGGCGTTGTGCGCCCGATGTTCAATCAGTGGTGCATTGCAAAGGAGGCTCGGTCATGGCCAAAACAGTTGCTCTCGTTTACGGCGTGTTGTCTTACGCCATATTCTTCGTTACATTTCTCTACGCGGTAGGATTCGTGGGTAATATCGGCGTTCCTAAGTCGATTGATTCAGGCGTACCCCAACCGCTCGTTCAGGCGGTTCTGATCGATTCCCTGCTTCTCGGGCTGTTTGCGATTCAGCACAGCGTCATGGCCCGTCAGGGCTTCAAGCGGCGCTGGACCAGGATCGTTCCAAAGCCGATCGAGCGGAGTACATACGTGTTGCTCGCCAGCTTGCTGCTGGACCTGTTGTTCTGGCAATGGGTACCCATCCGTGACATGGCATGGCAACTCAAGACCCCCGAAGCCGTTTGGCTGCTCCGCGGGATATCCCTGCTAGGCTGGCTTATCGTTCTGCTGAGCACTTTCCTGATAGGCCATTTCGATCTCTTCGGATTGAAGCAGGTTTACGCCAACCTGACCGGCGAAACTTACTCTAATCCGGGGTTTCGCGTACCCCTGTTCTACAAGCTCGTCCGTCATCCAATCTACTTGGGCTTCCTGACCGCTTTCTGGTTCACCCCCTCCATGAGTGGTGGGCACCTGCTCTTCGCTTTCGCTACCACGGGATATATATTTGTGGGCATCGCTTTGGAAGAACGGGATCTGGTCTCGTTCCACGGAGAGTCGTACCGCCGCTACCAGACGCAAGTTCCGATGATCGTTCCAGGGCTGAAGGGGGCGTCCTCCGACAGAGCTGCCAAAGCGGCCGGGCAGGCTTAGCGCGACCGCTAGCGTTGGCCGACAGGTATCGTCTCCGGTCGAGCAAAACGGTGCGATATCCGATTTTTCATAAGCGCCCCCAGGAACGGGCGAGGTGTGGTAGCCTCCAAATCAAGGTCCTCAGAAAACGGGGTCGACGCTGTGATGGATGATGTCGAAAAGCTCTTTCGCGAAGTGGCCGATCTCGACCGCCGATGCGCGATCCCAATACTTCGCGGACCACGGGATCGAAGGTAACCTTAGCCGCGAAGTAGAGTCGCTTTTGCGTTTCGATCAAGGAAGTTCGGATCACCTCGAAACTGTGGTCGGCGCGACAGTCGATAGTTTCCTTGATTCCACGCTGGAACGGGTCTGTGGTCCCTACGAACTGGTGAAGCTGCTGGGCGAGGGCGGAATGGGATCTGTCTACCTCGCACAGCGCAAAGATGGTGAGGTGGATCTGCAGGTCGCTGTTAAGCTGATTCGTGGCGCGGCCTCAACGCGGTTGTTCCGCGACCGATTTCTGAAGGAGCGGCAGATCCTCGCGTCCCTCAATCATCCAGGGATCACGCGGATGTTGGACGCAGGCCGCACCAAGTCTGGCCAGCCCTATCTGGTCATGGAGTACGTCGATGGAACGCCTATTGACCTCTATTGCCGCGCCCTCCCGTTCGAAGCGAAGCTGAAGCTTTTCCTGCTGGTCTGCGATGCCATCGCCTACTTGCACCGCCATCTGGTGATTCATTGTGATCTCAAGCCGTCCAATATTCTCGTGGAATCGAACGGCACGCCCAAGGTTCTCGACTTTGGCATCGCAAAATTCCTCGACGAGAGCCGTGAGGCAAACGTCACAGAAGTGCGCATGTTGACGCCGGAATTCGCCAGTCCAGAGCAGATGAAAGGAACAGCCAAAACCACCGCGACCGACGTGTACTCGCTTGGAGCGGTTCTCTACGGCATACTCACTGGACAATCGCCTCATGCGATGGTGCCCGGAAAAGAATCGATCGAGGAAGTGATTTGCACGGTAGCCCCGGTTGCCGTTACAACCATGAGACCGGCCCTACCGCGAGATCTTGACTACGTCGTTAGAAAAGCTTTGCGGAAGGAGCCTTCAGAGCGATATCCCACTGTCGACGCTTTTGCCGCCGATCTCCGCGCCGTTCTTGAATCAAGCCCGGTAGCCGTCCGCTCCGGTGACGCTTGGTATCGCGCACGCAAGTTTCTGCGACGCCGCTGGATGCCACTGGCGGCAGTGTCGCTCGTGATCGCTAGTCTCTTGGCCGGTTTATACGTTGCAGATCGCCAGCGATTGATTGCGGAACGCCGTTTTCACCAATTGCACGCTCTGTCGAAAGGTCTGATCACTATTGAGACGCGATCCGCCATTTCCGATCTCGAGCTCCGAAATAAGCTTATCTCCCTCTCAATCCAGTACCTCGAAGGTCTGGGCAGTGAGGCTCTCCACGATAAAGCCCTCGCGCTCGACATCGGCAACGCCTATCTGCGCATCGCGCGTAATCAGGGTGTTCCCGAATGGAACCAGCGGGGCCAGTACAGCGAAGCGGAAAACAACCTGAGCAAAGCGAATGCACTCGCCGAGTCGGTTCTCGAAAAGGACCCCACCAACCGCGAAGCGCTGTGGTTATTGGGTAACATTGCTCACGACCGCGCAGTCACCGCGTATGCGCAACGCATCTACCAGCGAGTACTCACCTACTCTCCCAAGGCTGCAGATGCCTTCGACCGGCTGGCGCGACTCGGCAATCTGACCAAACGCGAAGTCAATGATGCAACCTATATCTACGGAGACCTCGCTGAGGTTTACACAGGCCTACATCGATTTTCGGATGCAGTTCGTTATGCGCGGCTGGGCGTCGAGATCTCTAAGGACACTCCGACCGTGCCCGGGCCCCGTGCTCAAGCATTCAATATGTTGGCAGGTGCGCTGATGTATTCGGGAGACTTCCAGGGTGCACTCGATGCGCTGCACGAATCGCGGCAGCAACTCGAGAGACTGCGTCAAATCGACCGGTTTCCCTGGTACATAGCGCTGATCCTCTCACAAACCCGCTGCCGCGAAGGGCTCATTCTTGGGGAGGAGGGCGGCGTGAATCTCAACCGCCCGCTCGAAGCTGCCGTTCCGCTTCAGGAAGCGTTCCAGGCTCTCGAGGAATTCGCGCAGAAGGATACCAACGATTATGAGATCCGCTCCGTGATAGCTACGGCCGGGCACTACCTTGGTGATGTCTTGCGGCACAGCGATCCGAAGCGGGCTCTGGACGTCTATGACCACTCCCTGGTGAGGATTCGCGAGATCCCGAACGATATCGCTGCACGCCGTGTGGAAACCCTCTTGCTCGCCGGTTCCTCCTACGCCGCTCGCTCGCTTCATCATGAGAAGAACGCGAAGGACAGAATTGACGCCGCTTTTCGCCTTTTGAACGAAACCAAAGATTACCCTGCCGAGAGCATCCGCGCAGGGAGCGAGGCAGACACCGCAATGCGGGCGCTCGCCGATCACTACGCGGAGACCGGCCATCCAGCGCAGGCACTGGAAGTCTACCAGGATCTGCTGCGCAAGATTATGGCTTCGAATCCTGATCCCCAAAACGACTTGCTGAATGCCGCTTATGTTTCCCGGCTGCATACTTCCCTCGCGATGTTGTTTCGTCGTATGGACGAGAGAGAAAAGGCGGCATCGCTGGCAGCCACCCGCCTCGATCTTTGGCAGCACTGGGCTCACAAGCTTCCCAACAATCCCTTCGTGCAACGCCAACTTGAAGCGCATATCCCTTAAGAACGCGTCGACGTTACCGGCCCTTGCCTGTCGATGCTTCCCCGCGCAGGCGAATGCGAAAACTTCTGCTAAGTCTCAACGTTGGAGCGGCTGCTCGGCGCCCGCTCTCCCGAAAGCGCCCGGCGTAACCATGCTTGCGCGAAGCGCAGATCGTGGCGCACGGAGTGGACTGAGCGGCCAGTGACCTCGGCCGCTTCTTCCGCCGTCAATCCTCCGAAATAGCGCATTTCAATCGCACGGGCAAGGACCGGATTCTCAACGGCGAGCTGGTCGAGCGCGCGATCCAATTCGAGCAATGGTAAGAATTCCCGCCGTTCGGTTCCCAGTTCCCATCCCGCAGCATCAACCTGACGGAGGTCGCCGCCTCTCTTGCCCGACGCTTTCGTACGGGCGTAATCGACGAGTATCCGTCTCATCACTTGGGATGCGACCGCCAGGAAATGGGCCTTGTCGGCGACTTTCGGCGTGACCGCGCCAAACATTCGAATATAGACTTCATTGACTAGCGCGGTCGGCTGCAGCGTGTGACTTTTCCGTTCTTTTCGAAGATATTTCCCGGCAATCGTGCGAAGCTCGGCGTAAATCAGCGGCATCAGTTCCTGGCATGCTTCGGCATCGCCTACCTGAATACGCCGAAGCAAGTTCGTGATCTGGGTATCCACGACTAGTTCTTTTCTCCGGTAAGTATCCCATGCTTGGAACGTACGGTCGATCGCGCAACATCGAAGGCATCCGCTCCGTTCGCGGGCATGTCCATGGATGGCGCGTCAGTCCACGCGGGAGTGACGATCGGCGCGCTAGTGCAACACAATCACCGGCGCCCCTTGAATGCGCCGCGCCTATTCGTGAGGTATCGCACGGCGATGCCGGTCCCAGCGGTGCGGCCCCAGCCCTACTTGACTCCTTGACGACTGCATTGCGTGCAGTAGGTTCGCCGGACTGCCATCGGTGGAAACGTGGAAACATCTTCGCTCGATTGGCTACCGGAACGACTGGAAAGGTGTTTCGCCCGCAGTTGAATCGTGACGGCTGACCCGAAATCAGCCATGTTGACCGTCTGCTGAAAGAGCCCGCCCACGCGAGAAAGCGAAACCATCCCGAGCAGATGGAAATATTCCAGTGGCCTAAATTAGGTCAACGGCATTTGTTTATCAATTAATTGCGCCAGGTTAGCCGCTGTATTCAGATACCCAGAACAGCGTTCGATAGAATGCGATATTCATGTCTATTTCGCCGGAGGACTTCCAGCAGCGCATCAAGAAGATCGTTCAGGATCACTACGTCTCTACGCCGACACCATTGCTTTTGGCCCATTTAGGCTCCCAAATCGAGAAAGAAGATTTGTGGCCAATTGATCGTGGACAGCGCAGCCTCAAGCAGCTCATTGCCGATACTTGTAGCCCCGAACTCGCAGTAGTGTTCGATAGACGGTCGCCTGCATATGTGGCAGTCGTAACTCAAGAGGTCCGCGCAGCCGTCGAAGCCCTCATTGCTGAAAAGTTGGGCGAGAAGGATACGCCACCTGTACGGGTTGAAGAGTTAGCACGCCCATTTCTATTGGCATTCTGCATCGATGTGAAGAATCAGCCGGTATATGTTCGGAGAATGCGGCCCTTCCGATATGAAGTTGGTCATGTCCAAGCAGATAAAGCCACGGAATATGTTGTGGTTGAGCCAGAGTTTAGACGGCCAGGGCTGAGAATTGACAATCCGCATCTTCTATCGATCAGCCAGCGCCGCGATCTTGAGAACCTTATCCAAAAATGGGCGATAGTTCATAGCCTTGACGTTTCGCAGTTTTCACGGATAGAAGACGAAAAAGAAACCCTTGATACAAGCAGGACCGCGCTCGACCGCCTGATGGCTGCGCAGGAGCCAGATGTTGCGCAAAGGCTTATATTACCCGCCGACATTGCCTTGATACTGGCCAAGATGCGTTAGACGATGGGCAAGCAAAAGCAGCGGTCAATTCCTAAGCGATTGTCGTCCACAAATGCGATTGATCTTTTCTTAATCGCCGGGCTTCCCAATCCGCTACATCAAAGAATCGAAAAATTCCTTCAATCGCTAGCAGGAACGAATACGAAAGTTATCTCAAATCCGTCGCCTAGCCATAACGGCCCACTATACAAGAAGAACTCGGTAGCGGTCTTGTTAGAGGCAGCGGCGCGGTTTGCGATCAGAAGGCTGAAGAATCGAAGCGACGATCAGGGTCTTAGGCCGAAACGCATCGCGTTGTTTTACGTTCCCGCAGCCGATGATCAGATTTTGTTGTCCGCATTTGATTTTTTTGTTTTTCCAATCCCTCTTAGAGAGCTTTCGAACTTTGATGAATCCGGCCATCAGAAACGATACGATCCTCAACGCTGCGAAGAGGCAGTCCGCCATGGAATAGAGGTTTACAAACAAGAACTTGTCCTCACTGTTCAACAGCGAATCGAGAGCAGAAAATCCTCGGAGGCATTGTTGCTTCCGCCAATGAATTTTCATTTGCAGGGTCAGAGGGCGGGGGATAGTTTCCGTGAACTGACGAGAGGCATTCGAGCGTGGCAAAGCGTTTTGCCGGATGAAGCCGTTGTCGAACATTTCGACCATGAGCGACTACCGGATTTCCTGCGCCATCAAGAGACGCAGATGATACATAAGGATAGCCGTGGTGTGGTCTTTCCTTGTGCGCGTGCATACGAGCAGCATGGGTTTATCGAATTTGACCACGAAGCCAAAGTTGAGGTTCTTTGCGACTTACTCCAGAGCATCTATCGGTTTGGAGCGGCGCTCCCGACCGGCTTTCACCATGACGCACAACTGGAAGGCGGTAAGCAACTCAAGGATATGCCGTTCGACTGTTCCCGTAACGGAAGCTTATCGGTAACGGCTTCCCACGCCAATATTTATCCAAACGACTTCGTCAGAATATAAAAGAAATGCCGCAGCGCTACGAAGTAGCATCTGCGGCGGATATGCTCGAACATCTGCAATAACGATAATTTACGTCCCAGCCGGTCGATCTAGTTAAAGTCCTAAACTCTAGCCTGACCACAGCCATTCCAGCAATACCGGAATAACAGGACCCAATCGGGCCATCGGATCTCAAAGCCGAAGCTCTGGCGCTTGTCCGACTCTCCTAAAAATCGGTCCGCGCGGATACCATTAAGCATCGCAGATATAGTTCGTATTCTTATAATGACAGCGTGTTGACAGGCAGTCAATGGGTAGAGTTTTCCACAGTACGGCTTTCTCTATTATTATCAATGGTTTACATATTGCCGTCATAGGACTTTTCTTGGAAAAATCGACCGCCATCCATAGTTTTCGCTGTTTCATCGCGGTCTGAGAACCGCTTCGTAGCGTTCGTCGTATATCTCTTTTACTTCAAATATTCCTATCATCGCGTCCCACATTTTCAGAATGCGTTCGTCGATCTGATGTCCCTTGAAGCGGAAGTAAAGCTGAAGTTCGGTCACAATACAGAGCAAGACAAGCGCCGAACGGCCAAGGTGCCGGGTCAAGAAGGCCACATACATCTTCTCCGTGTTCTCCCGATCCTCTCGCGCCATACGATCCATGACGAAATACGATCCCGCTGGCAGCTCGCCAATGTATCCGTCAAGGCTTGCATGCGAAAGCCCTGAGTATTGCTTCCATGGCAAATACGTGAACCTCTTAAGGAAGCTCTGATGCGCCGTTGCGTCTTCCTTCCTGCCTTGCAAAATATATGTTCCCATGGGCTTCCATGTATCGGCCGTTCGGATGTCGTCCTCGGTAAATTTGTCTTCGTGAATGAGAAACCGCAAAGCTGCTATCTGACGAGCGTTATAGTCATCCCATTCGGGCTTGCCGCCATATTGTTCTTGATCAGCCTCAATGTCGAGAAGACGTTTTCGTAGACCGCTCTTGTGATATGCCGCACCATTTTCGGCAGGGTTTTCCAAGATCGTGGTGATGTTGTAGAGGCAATCGATCAGCGTGCGCACGAGAGGAGCCGCAGCTACACCGTACACATAATTCCAAGAGGTGTCTTGCTCGCGGCGTTCGTCAGCGTTCAAATAGAACAGCAGATTGTAAGTCGCGATGGCATGACGAATCATGACCTGAATGTCCTGCGAAATATATGCTGCTGGTAACTGTTTATGACCTTCGTGGATAACAAGCTCCGCCATTGCCTCGGCTAGTTTCCAAAGAGGCGCCTGAAATTTCTCAACGTCAATTCTAAGCTTGTCATCCATACCTCTATCGTAGTGGCCGAAAGCCATAAAAGTTTTCGTTTGACAACTCGGACCACGCGACCTAACGTTCTCACATGCGCGGACAATTAAGTCCAGCGAAACAAAGGAGCCTGTGATGACAAGTTCACCACTTGCGTAATTAGTTTGAGATTTCAAGGAACAGCAATCGAAGAAACAGAATGCGATTGCCTATCAGAAGAAAACAATCAAATCATACCTGGACTATTCGACGACGGTAACGTACTACATTACGAATGGAACACTTTCGTTTAAATGATTCGCAGATGCGAGAGTTAAGCAAATTAGTAACGAAAAGTCGGCTAGCATCCGCCGATAGCGGGCCTGCGCTGCTCTGCTGCCGGCACCACCAATACTTTCAGCGGACTAACGTCGGTCAGCCACGAATTCGGTAGTCTTCTGCTTGCCCGAGATTTCGGCGTACATGGCGTCTGGCGCCAAATCGATTTCGCCTGGCCAAGTGACCGCGCCGTCGTCAATGAAAACTTGTCTGAAAAACTTTTCGTCCCGAAGTGGTTCCAAACCACCCGTCAACTGTTCCGGCCGCAAATGAACAAGGCCTTCCAATCCATCTTTGAACCGAACTAACAACGAATAGCCCGCCTTGGGTAACACTTCGACAACATCCCAATACATAAATCTGGTGTCCTCAGGTCAACGGCTGAATCTTGGCAAGGGACTGCGTTAGCGCGACAAGGCTCCCAGTCTTGCCGCAGTTCCTCCCTATGTCTTATCGCCCACTCGCGAACTAGGTTGGGGGCACGGGTCGGCAGGCTTCCTTCGATTATTTCCAATGTGTCGATCATGACGGTTGTTTCGAACTCGCCATATCTCGCCTGGAAATCAGGCGGCGGATGGTCGTTAAAGAACATCCTGATCAATATTCCATAGAATGAACTGATGGTGGGCCCGCGGCGAAGTTGATTCTAACATTTGGCACATTCCTCCCCTGACGTCGGCTACCATCCGCCGATTCCTTTAGCTGTCACTTTGCCGTCTAACGCGCAAAGCACCAGAACTCTATCGGGAATGACTCGGCAAGAGAGGGCTGAGGTGCGACTAGGGCCAAGTCATTTTCGCTAAGGTCCTGGCTTTGTGAGCACTCATCTCGCCTAGTTCGCGAAAAGACGACAGCGCTTCTCTTACAGTCATCCCGCGCTTTCACCACCCATGCCGTTTCATCTCGGAAAAGTGAAGAGCTCGACCAGCGCCCTCACGCGTTCTTTCTGACGGCTGCGCGGAAATCGCTTGGTTCTTGTGAGCTCCGCAATACCGTGAAGGCTCGCCCAAAACACTTCCGCTATAACCTCTGACTTCCCTCCCTGCCCCTGAAACAACTCCAGGAGTTGGGCAAACGCGAAGCGCATCTCCGCAGGCGTAGCCGCGTCATCGAATGGTACGCTCAGGCCGAGCGAAAACATCACCTCATACAGTGCTGGTGACGACGTGGCGAACTCCAGATATGCGGACGCCACCGATTCCACCGTATTTCCTCGCTTAACCCGTTTTCGTGCCTTCTCCAAAGCCAGGCCGATCTCCTGGAAACCCTCAATCGCAACCGCCGCGATAATTCCTTCGCGACTTCCAAAATGGGCGTACAACACGGGTTGGCTGTATGAAATTTCGTCGGATAGCCGCCGAACGGTTACCTTGGCCCACCCTTCCAGTTCCGCGATTCGTCGCGCGGCACTGATAATTTGTGCCCGGCGGGCTTCCTTGTCACGTATTTTTCGTTCCGCAATCCGCTTAGCCGCCAGCGTTGTTCCCATCGATAGAAAGTATAGCGCCGCTAGATCAACGCTTGGCAGATGCAGGAAACTTTTTCAAATACCTGGCATCTGATATAGTGTTGCTAGATTTTCTAACAACAAAACATTTTATGCGTGACGCTATCCCAATGATTTGCATAGCAGAGGCGGCAATGCGAACCTTTGAGATTCGCGTGTACCAGCTGCTCACCAAAGACGACATCAGAAACTTTAATGCTTCCGACATCGCCTCAACGCTTCTCATATTCACAACGAGTTCTCCGCTCAAGTGACCTGGAGGAAGAGGAAAAAAATGAACACGACAACAAGTTTAGATACTTCGATTTTGAGAAGGAATTCCCTGCTCTTCTGGTGCACTCTCGTGATACCGCTAGCAATCATCGGCATCGGCATCAACTTCATACTTAACCCGGTTGGCGCCTCAACCGCCTACGGCATTCCCATCCACGACCCCACCGCTTTTCCGTTTATGTGGGTCAAGGGCATTCGCGACATCTTTTCGGGTCTCGTAGTCTTGACGTTCCTCTGGAAGGGAGACCGGCGCACCACCGCCATACTCTTCGCCCTTGCCATTTTCATCCCGATCGGCGATGGTTTCGTCATTCTGAGCCATCTTGGCTTTGCGCCGCCCATCTTCATTCACTGGGGAACAGCGCTTTACATGACAATCGTCGCCGCGTTTCTTCTCAGAAAAAAGACCTCCTTAGCGGGGAACTCATAATGGAAGTTCTGAATGTCGTTGCGATCATTGTCGCTGGATTGATGGTTGGGAGTGAACTGGCCATCGCCGCGCTTGTTCACCCAACTCTTGATCGGCTTCCGGATAGTGTCCAGCTGCCGGCGGCAAGCGCCCTGGCTCGTGTCATGGGGAGAGTCATGCCCGTCTGGTACGGCCTTGTGTTCTTGCTTACCCTGGCGGAGGTCTACATCGAATGGCATCAATCCGGCCGTTTACCGAACTCGCGTGTCACGTCCGCCATTTTGTGGGCCTTGGCGATCGTGTTTTCGATCACTGCTTTGGTGCCGATCAACAACCGTATTGCATCCTGGGAAAACGTCACCCCACCTGCCGATTGGAAGACATCTCGGCGCAGCTGGGATCTGCTCCACCGCTGGCGTGTCGTGCTCCTCACCATAGCTTTCGCATTTCTAATCGTGTGAGTCTTAGTAAATCATGTGTCGAACAGGAGAATAAGTAATGAGCATTCCAAATGATAATCTGAATCGCAATTTGATTGTGGCGTCTGCGGACGACCCCAGCGCAATCCATCTAAGTTTGGTCGGAAACACCTACACAATTCTCGTGAGCAGCGAGGACACGGCAGGGCGCTATTCGCTCATCGATATGTTCGTGCCGCCGGGTGGTGGCCCACCTCCGCACCGGCACGATTTTGAAGAGTCTTTCACCGTGCTGGAAGGCGAAATCGAGGCCACGTTTCGCGGCCAGAAGGTCTCGCTTCGAGCCGGGCAGGTGATTCAAATTCCCGCCAATGCACCACATCAATTCCGGAACAATTCTGCGCAGCCGGCACGCCTCTTGTGCATCTGTTCGCCTGCCGGACAGGAGGGGATGTTCAGGGAGATCGGAGTCCAGGTGCCAACCAGAACCACAGTGCCTCCAAAGCCAGCGGCCGCGGCGCAAGAGTCGTTCAAAGCTAAGGCGCAAGCACTGGCTCCGAAATACAAGACCGAGTTTGTAGCGCCCACCCAAGAAACTTAAATAATCCTAAACAACGCGCCTTCAACTCCCATACCCAAACTCCACCTTCCCCATCCCAAACGCCTGCAAAATACTGCGGATATCCATCTCCGCGTTCTTCTTCGCCTCGGCCAGGATCCCCATATCCAAAGCCGCTTGCTTAATATCCTCCAACGCCTTCAATCTCGCTTTGTGCTCCAAATCTACATCCGGCGAAACCCAGGGCGTCCACCAGGTAATGCTCCTGTCCCAAACCTTCGTATACTTCTCATCCAAGTAAGCTTCCTGTATATGCGGCGGCGTCAGCCGAACATACACGCCGCCCGTGTCTTGCACCGTCACATCGCCCGGCTTCAACTCACTCAAATCAACCCCTGCCAGTACTTTCCCCTGCACCAATAACAAAATCGACTCCTCACCCACCGGCGATTTCTCCTCCTTCATCCCCACAACTTTCTCAATCCCGTACCTCACCGTCACCAGCTCATTCAACTGCCGCACTTCCTTCACCACCGCAAGCGAATCCAGCGCTGCATGCCGGCTTACTCCTCGCAGATACAGAACTAACAAGCAAATCAAACCAGCCGTCGAGACAAAAGCCCAGGCCTTCATTACTTACTCGGCGTAACATCAGTCACCGGAACATCCCAATGCGCCAGTAAAATTTCAAACCTCCGTTGCTCCTCGCGTTTATAGGTCTCTTGATCCGGCCAGAGCTCCTTGATCATCGCCTCCTCTTGCGGATTCGACGTCGTCCCCACCGTCGAGTTCTTAAACCGAATCGTCACCCGGTAATCCCACCGCGCATCCTCCGGCAAATGGTTCGCCGGCGTCTCAATCTTCACATTCAACACCCGCCCCGTCTCCGTCAGCTTCTTCAACAAAGGATAGTGATTCTTCAGAAACAACTGCAGAAACTCCTGCTGATGTCCCCACTGAGTCTTGTAATAAAACTCCATCACATAGGGTTGGTCCACACCCGCATGCGCCGGCGAACCCTGCCCAAACATCGGCACCGCCAATAAAACCGCCATCAACAATTTATTCATCCCATCGATCATATCCATTGTGGGGCGAAGTCATGCTTGGCCAGTCACCAACTCACCCCAAACTTTATTCCTCCTCCTTTCAGCAACATCCAAATACTTTTCCTCTCCGCCCTTTTCCCCTTCCCGTAAAACTGTGGCAGGGCCGCGCGCACCAGCAAGCGGACCACTTCAATTCAAAGGAACCTTCATGGCCTCAGCATCACAAATAAACGCCAACCGCGAAAACGCCCAGAAATCCTCCGGCCCCACCTCCGAGGAAGGCAAACAAACCTCCTCCCAAAACCGCCGCACTCACGGCCTCACCAGCTATGCCGACTTCTTCCTCATGGAAAACGAAGACGCCGGCCAATTCGCCGCTCTGTGCGAATCATTCATAAAAGAACATCAACCGCACGGCATCACCGAGCGTTGTCTCGTGCGCCGCCTCGCTGAACACCAGTGGCTCATCAGCCGCGCCATGCGTTTTCAGCAGCATTGCCTGTTCGAAAAAGCCCATGTCATGGCCACCACCCAATTTGGCGTTTATATGCGTTATCAAACCACCCACGAACGGGCCTTCTATCGCGCCCTCAAAGAACTCCGAACTATCACAGAACTAAGGATTAAACACCAAATTGGCTTTGAATCGCAAAAGCAGAAAGCGCACACTCACAATTTGAAGCAACTCATCCTCATCGAGAAGCTAAAAATCATAAAATCGTTCTCGAAATCGCAAGACACCCCGTCGGAAGCGCCCATTCCGCAAAAAACCACCCCTGGCGATCCCGAAAAAGCCGCCTAAACCGCCTCGAAAATCGCCCGCAGGTCAACGCAAGCACTCCCCGTGTGCCCCGCCCCCGTAATTCTATATTCGATATTCTGTCTTCTTCATTCCTCCCCCGCCCCCGCTACACTAGTACTTCCATGACCCTCTGCTATTTCGACGTCTTTTCCGGCATCAGCGGCGACATGACTGTCGGCGCTCTCCTCGACGCCGGAGCCGATTGGCAAACCCTCGAATCCGCGCTCAAATCTCTCCAACTCGACGCCACCTTCCGCCTTTTCAAAACCAAACGCAAAGGCATGGCTGCCTCCAAATTTGCCGTCGATTTCACCGAACAAAAGAAACACCGCCACCTCCCTCACATCGAAAAAATCATCAACGCCGGCGATCTTCCTGCCAAAGCCAAAACCAACGCCCTCGCCGTCTTCCAGCGCCTCGCCGAAGCCGAAGCCGCAGCGCACGACGTCCCCATCGAAAAGGTCCACTTCCACGAAGTCGGCGCCGTCGATTCCATCTGCGACATCGTCGGCGCTTGTGTCGCTCTCGATACTCTCAACATCACCGAAATCCACTGCTCCCGTATCAATGTCGGCGGCGGCACTGTCGAAACCGAGCACGGCACTCTGCCCGTCCCCGCGCCCGCCACAGCCCTCTTATTAAACGGCCGTCCCATCTATAGCGCTGGTCCGCAAACCGAACTCACCACTCCCACCGGTGCCGCACTCATCACCACTCTCGCCACCTCTTTTGGTGCACTTCCTCCTATGACAATCAAGACCCAAGGCTTCGGCGCTGGCGACAAAGATTTTCCCGTGCAAGCCAACCTCCTCCGTGTCCTCATCGGCGACCGCTCCCAAGCCGTCGAAGCCACCTCCGTCTCTATCATCGAAGCCAACATCGACGATGCCACTCCCCAAATCCTCGCCTATGCCATGGAACGCCTTCTTAGCGCCGGCGCGCTCGATTGCACCCTCACTCCCGTCTACATGAAGAAGAACCGCCCGGCAACTACAGTCTCAGTCATCTCCACTCCCGAACTAACTGAGTCACTCGCCGCCATCCTCTTCGCCGAAACTCCCACCCTCGGCCTCCGTATCTCTCACGCCGAGCGCCGCGTCCTCGCCCGCCAAATCACCGAGGTCCAAACCTCTCACGGCAAGGTCCGCATCAAGTACAACGAAAACGGGAGTTTTGCTCCCGAATACGATGACTGTCGTCAAGCCGCCTCCTCCCATGGCGTCCCGCTCCGCACCGTCATCAGCGAAGCCAATCAGGCCTTCGCCCAACAACGGAAACCATCACATGAGTAAAGGCAAGTACTACCTCACCACCCCTATCTATTACGTCAATGCAGCGCCGCACATCGGACACGCCTATACCACCATCGCCGCCGAAACCATCGCGCGCTTCAAACGCATGCAAGGCTACGACGTAGTCCTCACCACCGGCACCGACGAACACGGCACCAAAGTCGAACGCTCTGCCAAGGCCCAAGGCAAATCTCCCGAAGAGTTCGTCGACCTCATCTCCGCCGAATTCCGCGATACCTGGAAAAAGCTCGACCTGCAAATGGACCGCTTCCAGCGCACCACCAACACCAACCACGCCAAGATCGTCAACGAGCTTTTCGAGGCCTGCCAGAAAAACGGTTACATATACAAAGGCACTTACACCGGCCTCTATTCCGTCGTCAGCGAAGCCTTCGTCAACGACGCCAAACCGGGTGACCTCGACCCTGAGACCGGCAAGCCCTACGAAGAGATCACCGAAGAAAACTACTTCTTTAAACTCTCCGCCTTCACCGACCGCCTCCTCGAGTTCTACGACGCCAACCCGAATTTCATGCTGCCCGAAATCCGCCGCAACGAAATTCTGGCGTTCGTCAAACAAGGTCTCGCCGATCTCTCCATCACTCGTACCAGCATCAAGTGGGGCGTACCCGTCGAGTCCGATCCCGCCCACGTCTTCTACGTTTGGTTCGACGCCCTCACCACCTACATCAGTGCCGTCGATGGCGAAAACCGCTGGCCCGCCGACCTCCACTTAATCGGTAAAGAGATCCTCCGCTTCCACACCGTCTTCTGGCCCGCGTTCCTCATGGCTGCCGGATGGGAGTTACCCAAGCAAGTCTTCGCTCACGGCTGGCTCCTCTTCGAAGACAACAAAATGAGTAAGTCGCGCGGTAATATCGTGCGCCCCCTGCCTATCGCAGACACCATGGGCGTCGATGCACTACGCTACTTCCTCCTGCGCGAAATCGTCTTCGGTCAAGACGGCAGCTTCAGCTTCGATGCCCTCGTCGGCCGCTATAATTCCGATCTCGCCAACGGCCTCGGCAACCTCGCTAGCCGCTCCCTCAGCATGTTGCAGCAATACCGCTCCGGCGTCATACCTCCGAGCTTCACCGACAACGAAATCTCCACTGACATCGCCGCCACCTACCAAGACGTTGTAACTCACTACCAAGCTTTCGATTTCTCCAAAGCGCTCGAACGCATCTGGACCCTCATCACCAAAATCGATAAACTCATCGTCCAAGTCGCCCCCTGGAAGCTTGCCAAAGATCAAAGCCCCGAGGCGCAGCAAAACCTCGACCGCAACCTCTTCACCGCGCTCGAATCCCTGCGCATTATTAGTGGCCTCGTATCTCCCATCCTTCCTCACTCCGCCCAAAAAATCTGGCAGCAACTCGGTTACACCGATCAAGTCGCCACTCACGCCATCGAAGAGTTCCAGTGGAACGGCGGCAAACTCCCTGCCAAAATCGGCGAGATCTCCGGCGTCTTCCCGCGCCTTGAAGTCGCAGCCACCGTCGCCAAAATGCAAGACCTCGAAGAAGTCGAGAAGACCCGTCAAGCCGCTCTTCTTGGTCACGCCCCCAAACCCGCCGAACCCGCCGTTCCCATCACTCCGCTCGCCCCCACCATCACCATCGACGACTTCACCAAAATCGACCTCCGCGTCGGCGAAGTCAAATCCGCCGAAAAAGTCAAAGGTGCCGACAAACTCCTGCACCTCAAAATCGACATCGGCGAATCCGAACCCCGCACCATCGTCGCCGGCATCGCCCTCGCTTATCAACCCGAACAACTCATCGGCCGCAAAGTCGTCATCGTCGCTAATCTCGAACCCCGCAAACTTCGCGGCCTCACCTCCCAAGGCATGATCGTCGCCGCCAGTCTCGAAGGCGGCGCACCTGTCCTCGCCTCTTTCCTCGAAAGCGTCCCCGTCGGCGCCCGGTTGAAGTAAGTGGAGTTCGTCGATTCGCACTGCCATCTCGATGACGAGCAGTTCAACCTCGATCGTGCCGCCGTCATTCAGCGCGCACGTGAAGCAGGACTGAAATTTATTTTGTCAATCGGTACCGGCGACGGCCCGCCCGATCTCTCCGTCGCCATTCGCCAAGCTGAACAGCATGATTTCGTTTATGCCACCGTCGGCGTCCACCCCAACGACGCGCCCAAACTAAAAGAGGACACTTTCCAAGATCTGCCACGCCTCTTGCAGCATCCTAAGGTCAAGGCGATGGGCGAAATCGGCCTGGATTATCACTGGGGCGTTCCGAAGGAAGTGCAAACGCCCGTTTTCATCCAACAACTCGAAATCGCTGCGGCAGCGCGCATGCCGGTCATTATTCATACTCGCGACGCTTGGGCCGATACGCTCTCGGTTCTTCGCACTCACTGGGCGTCGCAGGGATTGCCCGGCATTATGCACTGCTTCACCGGCAACCCCACGCAAGCCCGCGAATGTCTCGACATGGGTTTCTATCTGGCATTCGGCGGCGTCACAACTTACCCGAAGGCCGCCGACGTCCGCGAAGCCGCTCGCATCGTTCCCTCCGACCGCCTTCTTCTCGAAACCGACGCACCCTACTTACCGCCGGTTCCTTATCGAGGAAAGCGTAACGAGCCCGCCTATCTTGTGAGAACCGCGCACGCCCTTGCCGAAGCGCGCCACGAACACATTGAGCATCTCGCCGCCACCACCACCGCCAACTTCGAAAGGCTTTTTGGCTTCACCAGCTACACTGGGGTTTCCACAAATTAACTCCCTATGTTTTCTAAAATTCGGCAGAACATTTCAGCCCGCGATGCCTTCGAATTAGTACAGGCCGATCTGAAAGAAGTCGAGCAGGAAATCAGCGTCGAAGTGGTGGCCTCGGTCGATGCCATCACCACCATCAACCAGTATTTGCAGGCCGGCGGCGGCAAGCGCTTACGCCCCGCCCTGCTGCTTCTTTGCACCCGCCTCTTCGGTCAGCCCAACCCTTGCGCCCGCCGTTTAGCCGCCGTTGTCGAGATGATCCACACCGCCACCCTCGTGCACGACGATGTCATCGACCTCGCCAGCAAACGCCGCGGCCGTCCCTCCACAAACGTCATCTGGGGCAACCACATGGCCGTGCTCGCCGGTGATTGGCTCTATATGCAGGCGTTCCAGATCGCTCTCCGCGAACGCAACTTCCATCTGCTCGATGTCCTTATCTCGCTCACCCAAATGATGGTCGAAGGTGAACTGCTCCAACTCGAACGCCTGCACAAAATCGACATCAGCGAAGCCGATTACATGGAACTGGTCGATCGCAAAACGGCCAGCCTCTTCTCCGCCTGCGCCCGTCTAGGCGCCATCGCCGCAGGTGCCGAGGAATCCCAAGAGAACCAGCTCGCCGATTTCGCCTGGAATCTAGGCATGGCTTTCCAACTCGTCGATGACATTCTCGATTTCACCTCAACCGAAAAGATCCTCGGCAAACCCTCGGGCAACGATCTGCGCGAAGGCAAAGTCACCTTACCGTTAATCTATGCACTCGAAAAAGCTTCGGGAGCCGAGCGCCAAACTGTGGAAACAATTCTCGCCGACGGCAGTTATGAGAACGTGCCCTTCATGCAGGTCGTCAAGATCCTGGATCACCATAAGTCGATTCAACGTGCCTACGAACGCGCGCGCGGCTTTACCGAGAAAGCCCGCTCGTTTATCGCCACTTTCCCCGATACCCCCGCCCAGCGCGCCTTGCGTGACATCGTCGACCTAGTCACCGAACGCGAGGCCTAGCAAACCCGCCCAACTCAAACCCGAAAGAAAACCTCATTCAGCTCTAAGCGAATTAAACCTGCCGTAAGCGCGTCCTCAACTCTACGCGCCTCGATGTCATTCACCTGGCTGTGGTGCTTCGTGGGTATCGTCGACAAAACGGGCGATGTACTCTTCGACCGACACCAAAGGCGTGCTCGTAATCGCTGCCATCTTCGTTCAGTTTATCGCCCGGCCGACACCACTATCCAAGCGTTCACCTTTACGTCCTCTAACTCCGGTGCTTGCCAAGCCAACTCCGGGTGGGCCTTCAAATGCTTCTTCGCATCGAACCCGACTCCACAAGGATGCCCCGCACCCGCCACAAACGACATCTTCTCCGCCATCGCGCTATCCGCCACCTTCGCCTCAACCGCCCCCGCCGCTCCAAACGGTCCCTGCCATCCCGGCAATCCACGGCTCGACTTGTCTATGTGACCGCAAAGCGTGCGCTCGTTCGGGTCCAACTCTTTCGTGATCACGTCGTAATGATCCGTTTCAAACCGTTTGCCCGCTTCTACATCGATCTTGCCCTTATTCTCTTCCATCAGTTGATCCCAGCGCCTGTGCCGGCATTGGTTCGGCGCATTCATATCGCTCATTGGAAAGTTGGTCTCCTCCTTCCCCAGCTTGTCGTTCACAGGAAAATTCGACCCCACATAATAACCGTCTCTCGTACGCTCCAGAATCACGTTCTTTAAGCCCAACTCAAGCCGCGCAATCTCGTTCGTCTTCCGATCCCCCACCAGCCAAGCATTCGCATAACCACCGTTGTTCCCGTCTTCCATCAGGCGCGCGAAATCGTCAATCGAATCCGCATACTGCATCGCCTTCCGCGCCCGCACGAACTCGGGAACGCCGTTCTCATCGAACCCATGAAAATCGGAGATCGTCGTTTCCGTAATCATCATCCCCGCATCATTGATCCCAAAATCGTCCGCACTATGAATCAGCCCTGGTACGCCATCCATGATGAACCGGTGCCCAGTCGCAGGCGCTATATCGAAAATCACCTTCCAGCGCGTGCCCGACAGATAATCGCTCCAATTATTGTGGCCAATCACAATGCGCCCATCTTTCGTGTAACGCCCGGTTGCCACAAACGCACTGCAGTGTTCCGCCACGCTGCTGGTAAGCGCCACACCGTTGCGCTTTTTCATTTCGTCGTAGTAGTACGAGAACTCCATGAACTCATTCATTGCCACCAAATCCACTACGTCCAGCCGCGAACCTTTCGCCTTTAAACCCTCAGCAATGCCTTGCAGTTCTTGTTGGTATTCAGAAGGAATCTTCGCCCAGGACATCTTCTGCGCCACCGCTCGCAGTTCCAGCCAGCTATGATTCACTTCATGAGTGACGCTCAGTTCGATCGCCTTCTTCGCGTCCTCAATCTCAGTGTTGAGCAGGTAGCCATGCTGATAGCCCCGCGTCGCCGCATCGCCTTGCAAATGGACTTGTATCCAACCATTCGTGACGCCCGGCTCGCGAGTCGCTCCATTCATACGGTCGTCCGCCGTTGCCGCTACCGCCATCATTACGGACAAAAATAAACCAATTAGCCCTGCGCGCATATCATTTTAGTGTACGACTGAGGAAAAGAGGCAAAATAGGACTGTGACGTCTGCTCCTGAAGTTGTTGCCCGCGAACGTGAATTGAATTCGCTCTACATCGTTACTGTTCTCGTAATTCTGATCATCGTGACCGCCACCTTCGGCTCACTGATTTTTGCGTTCTGGTGGCGTTCGCAGAACGGTTATCTGTGGCAGCATTTGCAAATGCCGTCTTTGCTGTGGGTCACAACCGCCATCCTGCTCGGAAGCAGCGTGACCCTGGAGCGCGCCCGCGTTTTCATGAAGGCCGACGATCAACCCGATTTCTACCGCTTTGTTCAGTGGACCACCGGACTGGGAATTCTTTTCCTAGTAGGGCAGTCCGCAGCCTGGATGCAGGTGGTGCATTCTCAAGATCTGCTGGCGAAAGACAAACACCATTGGTTCATTTTTATATTCAGCGGGATGCACGCGATTCACATTTTGGCGGGACTCGGCGGGCTTGCTTATCTGCTTTACCGCGCCCGCGAGCGGGTGAGTGGCCCGCGCTATCAAATGACCACGCGCGCCTATACCAACGCCCTCGCCATCTTCTGGCACTATTTGGGATTCGTTTGGATCGTGCTGTTTGTTCTCCTGTTGACCTGGCGGCGGTAATCGACTAATCCTCCCCCCAATAAGATCTCGGGTGGAAGCAGGGGCAACTGAACCTGTTCCTTGTTCACCTCGATCTTGTTCCCTCTGTTTAGAAACTGTCTCGGAATAGTTGGATCAATCGAGCCCGTTTACTCGGCTAGCATCCCCGTCTGCTTCCCACCGCCGTTTCCATGTCGCCGCTTATATTGGCGTGTCGAACAATGATTTATCCCCTTCGACGTTCTCCGCCCTCTATGTTAGTAAGCCGCCCTAACACGGTGCTTAGGTCGTTCGGGTCTGATTTGACAGCAGGTGCGTCAACGGCAGCGTTTGCTAGAAAGCATCTCGAGTTGAAAGTGCAACGATCTGTCAGCGTGCGGCGCAGAACGAAAGCAGTGTTAGCGGTGTGAGGATAAGACTGAATTAGTGTATTGTTTCTTACAGTAAACTGGCTCAAACTGACATCTTGAAATCCATCGCAAATAATGCAATTTTAGGATTGCACTGCCAGTGGCACGCGAGGTATTATTCTTGTGCTGTACACTAAGAAACTAAAGTTTTAGAACCATAGAAATGGAGAGGTTAATGTTATTGCCGAAGATAGGCAGTATTGTAAACAAGTTGTTACTAGGCTGTATTCTCTTTTCCTCCTTGTCAAATGCGCAGAGCGTCGGCTTGGGCGGGAGCACCTCGTTATCAGACAACGTAGCAAATGCAGGCTCACCGACGCTAATTGTATTTGGTGGACAGGTAGTCATGTACTACGTGAACCATCAGGATGGCCACATATATGTGGACTTTGGGTTTACGGGAGGGCGATCAACAAATATCCAAGTACCCTATAACTCATCGGCATATGGCGCGAGTGATGTTAGCGCAGCTGTGCTGAGTAACGGTAAAGTGCTGATCAGTTACAATCCAGTAAACTCATCGGGCTCGTCGTCGATTGCGTTCGCCACCTCATCCGACGGAGTAAACTTCTCAAACATAGTTACGCCATCAACGCTGTCCCTCGGTGTACCCACTCTTGCCGGGAGCCCTCTTGCCTTTCCGTCGGCCCTCGTCACTGTTGGCGGGACGACATATGTCGCAACGGCAACAACTCCTGGAGTATATATATCCGTAACGACCAACGGGCAGACGTATACACCCTTCAATAACTCTGTTAGTCCAATATTTCCTTTGGATCCAGACAACAGTGGTCGTACGCCCTACATCGGATGTAAGCCGTCTTTTACGGTTTTCAACGGACAACCATGGCTGGGTTATGCCGAGCTTCACTATAATCTCGGGTCATTTTGGAACCAGCTGATTAATACGGGGTCATGGGCGCAGCTTGTCGCTACAGTCGGCAACATTATTACCGGGAGCTATACCCACATTGAAGGTGGCGCATTCATAGTTGGCAACAATAATCGCGACGGTGCCTGGGCCGGAGCCTCGCTCGTCGGGTACAACGGAAATTTATATTTGTTTTACCAGTCGAACTCGTCCTCGCAAAATCTCAACTACCGAGTCTCGACAGATGGAGGAGCGAGTTTCCCCTACAACTATTTAGCGGGTGGCGTTCAGCAGCGGTGGACGCCTACAGCGATAGTAGGACCCGGCAATTTACTCTACGTAGCTTACCAGAACGACGGCAATACGAATATCTCGTACATGCTCAACTGATTGCCGAGAGCTATTTTAGTTCCTTCGGTCGTTTGCTAGAAGTCACAAACCTTGGCGTCATCGTGCAAAAAAGATGACGCTAAGGTTGCCTTTTTGCCATAGTAGAGCAATCTGCCGATTGAGTTCACTTCGGCAGCTTTACTCGCGGCTAGAGGCTGTGTGTGTTGTGGCTGACACTTCTGGTTGTGACGGCTTGGCCATGGGTTCATGGCGTCGAACTAATTGTTTGATTTCGAACAAGGCACTGCTGGCGCCGTGCTTCATTGCCAACGAACTCTCAATACCGCACGTACAACCAGGACATTCTCGTCGGACCATCGCAACAGCCTGACGCCGGTAGGTGTCCGACGCCAAGATCGCTTTAAGGCTCTCCCTAAGCACGTTTCCTACCGGTTTGAGGGGATAACAGCCCGTTAAAACATCTCCATTCGACAACACAAATACCTGGAGAAAACCAAGAACGCACGGCGGTTCAGTGAGTGGACCTTTGTTATAGTATTGCGTGATATAGTCCACTTCGTATCCAGGACGCTTCAGCTTGCTACGTAAGAAGTCCGATATCTGCTTCGCTTCGTGATGATCGGGCCACAGGGATTCCGTATCGGCATTCGCTAGGAAAAAAAGACTCCGGCTCAAAATATTAAGCTCGATCTGGGCTCCTAGTTCACGAGCCGTTTCCGCGAGTTCGTCGAGCTCTGGTGCTGAGAGTCGATTGAGCGTGACTGAGATTGCAATATCTTTGCCCCGCAACAGCCTGGTGCCTTCGAGTGCCAAATCGAAGTAGCCTCGGATACCTCGAATTTGGTCATTTGTGCCTTTGAGGCCATCGATTGAAACCGCAACCTTGGTAATGGCCGACTCATTGATCTCCCTGTGGAGTTTCTTGAGGAGGAGACCGTTTGTCTGCAGGACAATTTGCTTAAACGACGATCCTCTCGCTCTCGCAAGCACGTCGAAGAGGTCTCTTCTGAGTAGAGGCTCCCCTCCAGTCAGCCGAAGAACGCCGATACCGAGGTCGGCTATCTGATTTACAAGGTCGATCGCCTTCTCCGTATTGAAGCCGTCTTGCCAACGTGTCTTCCAATAGTCGCAAGTGATGCATTTAGCTTGGCAATTTTCAGTCAGTTTAATGTGAGCGGAAAGCGGCTTAACCACTGACGGCAGGAACCGCTCATTTAATGTCTTACTCCCAATCCACACACTAGGTAAATACAAACCAGGAATATTCAGAAAAAGTCCTTCTCCGCAAAGGGCGGAATTTCCATTTTCGCATCTTTAGATCGGCGTGTCTTTTCATGCAAGCCCGGCACGCCAAGCAATCGCACAATGCGCCGCTTCGTCCGTTCTTCATTTTCAGGATCACCTTGCTTTCGGAAAACGAAACCCGCTTCCAAGATCATTTTCCGATTAAAGTGCTACATCGTATCTTCGATCTTGCCGACAATCTCCACTCTATCCATCGCTAAGAACTGCTTCACATGCGGATGCTCGCATTTGTCTAACTCAGAAACCGGTCCAAAGTAAATTGCCTCTCCCTTATAGAGGAACATCACGCTGTCGGCCACCTTGCGCATTAAGTCAAGATCATGCGTCACCACGATCGATGTCAATCCCAATTGCCTCTTCAAGCGCAGCATTAAGTTCCCTAACTCATCGGACATAATAGGATCGACCATCGTAGTCGGCTCGTCATAGAGCACGCACTCCGGTTGTGCCGCCAGCGCGCGCGCAATTGCAACGGCCCGCTTGTATCCGGTCGAAAGATCGCTGGGGAACAGATCTTTCATGTGCAGCATGTCCACCATCTTCAATAAGCCGTCCACCACGTCTTCTTTGTTCTGGTAATCGTAGTCTTCGCGCAATTCCAGCGAGAACAGAACATTCTCGCCCACCGTCAGCGAATCGAACAGCGCACCCGATTGAAATACCATCGTGACTTTCTTGCGGATCTTTCGTAACTCTGCTTCGGACATATCGGTGATGTCGCTATGCGCCACGAAAACCCGCCCGGCATCCGGTTTTAAGAACCCCATGATGTGGCCCAAGCTCACCGATTTCCCCACACCGCTGCGGCCGATAATGGCCAGCGTCTTGCCCGTATCTACAAAAAAATTCACGTCTTTCAGAATGGGCCGGTCGAACTTCTTCGAAACATTCTTGAATTCGATGTAATGGGTCAGCGCACCGTTAGCCGCCATCGTTTTTCAAACCAAGTGAGCCGACTGCCAAGCGGCCCACTGTTCCGGCGTATTCAAATTATTTAATCCTGTCTCGAAGCAAACGTCCACTGCTCTTAATTCTTCCACAAGGTCCAGCAAACGCAAACGTCTAGCATCCAGCGCGGCGCGTACCAAGGCCAGCGCCTCGCTACGATAAACCGCGCAAAGCGGATGCTTGCGTCCGTTCGCCTCGCTCGCTAAAGTGCAGAGCGCCCCAGTTTGCGCGGCCCTGTTGAGGAGCTGCTTTAAATCGCTGGATTGAATGCCCGGCATATCGCAAGCAAGAATGAGGTTGAACTCACCGCGTCCACTGCTCAGCGCAGCTTCCAAACCCGCCAATGGTCCAAGTCCTGGCCGCAAATCCGCAATGCATTCGAGCGGCAAATCGTCAAACAAAGCAGGATTGCCTACCAGAGCCACGCTGCCGGTAACCTTGGCAACTTCCGCCGCCACCACTTCTACCAGGAAATGCGAATCAACCTTCAGCCGCGCCTTATTCTGACCCATCCGCGAACTACGGCCACCTGTCAAGACGAAGCCCGCCGCCTGCATGCCGCATAGTAGCATTAGCGAGGTTTAATTTGCGTCTATAATAGGGAGTGCAACCTATGCTGAGTACCAGTCGTCTGGTGAGCATGAGTGCGGTGTGGGAAAGGTCATTTTAGTTAAGCGTTTTCAGTTATTCCGACAAGGCTTCACGGCTATGCTTCTCCCCCGCTCAGCTGTTCTGTCAATCTTGGCCGGTTGGCTTTTCCTCGCTCCCGCATCACGCGGGCAGGCAATGGCCGAGCCGCACGTCGAAGTGGTGCGCTTCTGGTCTTTCGGCGACGTCACGCGCATCGCGATTGAAACTGCCGGCGATTACCGCTTCACAACCGATTCCATCCCCAATCCCGCGCGCGTCTTTTTCGATCTCAATGGACTAAAGCCGCCTTCCACCGTGCGCCACGGAATGCAAACCATACCAGTCGGCGACAAACTCGTCAAACAAATTCGTCTGGCCGAAGTAGTTCCAGGAACGACCAGAGTTGTTTTGGACGTGCTCGCCCCGGTTGACGTAGTGTCCTCCCAACTCGTTAATCCCGATCGCCTCATGATCGAGATTCGCCCGAAAGACACGCCGCCCGTGATCACACAATCGATCCGGCATAGTCTAACCGGTGCGCAGCGCGTAAATCTATCTACGCCCGCACTCGACACGGATCGAGACTTGCCACCGCCCGTCATTCGACCCGTTGTCGCAACCAACGTTGTTGCAGCAAACGTTGTAACAAACACGGACAAGCCTATCTCAAAACCGCTGGACCCTCCGCCTATCAGCGTTCCACCACGCACCACAACAGCTGTACCCGCTATCATTGAAGGGAGCTCCGACCCGTCCTTGGTCCGCATCCTCGGCTTAAAGCTAGGTCGCGTCGTCATTGACGCTGGACACGGTGGCAAGGACACGGGCACCATCGGCCCCAACGGCTTGCTTGAAAAGGATCTTGTTCTCGACGTCGCGTTGAGGCTGGGCAGTCTGATTCACCAAAAACTAGGCGCCGAGGTGGTCTACACCCGCTCCGACGACTCTTTTATCCCGCTAGGCGAACGCACCGCCATCGCGAACCGCGCCAGGGCTGATCTCTTTATTTCGATTCACGCGAATTCATCTTCCGACTCCTCCGCCACCGGTGTAGAGACTTACTATTTCAACTTGCACGGCGATAAGAAGGCAACGGACGTAGCAATGCGCGAAAACGCCTCTGCCGATAGCGCTATCTCCGACCTGAACGACTTACTCAAAAAAGCTGTCCTACAGACTAAGTTGGAGGAATCCCGCGAGTTCGCCCAAAAGGTGCAAGATTCACTCGCAATCAATTCCATCAAAATGAATCCGAATGCGCATGACCGCGGCGTTCGCAAAGCGCCGTTTGTAGTACTCATCGGCGCATCCATGCCTTCGATCCTCGCCGAGATTGGTTTCGTCTCCAACCCGCACGACGAAAAGCTTCTACGCCGCACCGACCAACGTGAGAAAATTGCCGAGGCCCTCCTCAAAGGTGTGACTGATTACGCCAATACCTTGAGCCATCCGCAATTAGCGCGCGCCGGTTCGCAGTAGATCTGCTCCTTTTTCCAACACTATTGAAGCGACGCTCCGACCGCTTAGTGATTCAGCGTGCGCAATGGGAATCCGTTGCCGTAAATCGCTCCAAATCCATCCAGCTCCCGGCTTCGGTCGTCGATATTCGTGGGATAATCATTCCGCAAGATACGTTCACTCGATTGATCGGGCGGTTCTGATTCAAAAGGGCGCCGTTCTGGCACTCTGAATGCTCCTTACCGGCCGTCTTACTACACGCTGAGATGAATCTGCGAGTCAAGCTTTTTATCGATCACTATTTCGGGGGGTTTCTTCACCTTGCCCTGCGTATGCCCACCATTCTTTTGGGCAAGCTCTTGCGCCGTGATCATGACTTAGCCAATTGTGACGAGATTGCCATCCTTAAATTACTCGGGGGCGGAAGCCTTGTTATCGCTTACCCAGCATTGCTCGCCTTGCGACGGCTCCCCAATCTCAAGAAATTCACGCTTATCACCAGTCCTTCTATCGCACCTTTTGGCACCTTGCTCGGCATCTTTGACGAAATTGTCATAATCCGGGACGACGATGGGCCGCTCCCGCTTGTCATCGACTCGCTAAAGGCGTTCCGCAAACTCTTCAATCACGACGCCGTCATTGATCTGGAAATTCACAGCCGCCTCACCACCGTGTTTGCCTTGCTCACCGCCGCACGCAATCGCCTCGGTTTTTTCACCGGCATCTCCTATTGGCGGCGTCACCTGAACACCCATCTGCTTTTCTGTAACGTCAGCAACGGCATTTACGATTTCTACGATCAACTCGCCACCATTTTCGGAACCTCCGCCGTCGACGTTCTGGAGTGTGAACAAGAATTTCGCAGCGGATTGGGAAAATGGAATTTTGAGCAGTCTGATGTCTTTCGCCTCGCGATCGCACCCTGTTGCTCGGGCCTGAGCCGCGAACGGATGTTGCGTCGCGAAGATTGGCCCGGTATCGTCGATCAGCGTCTCGCCACACTGGATCCAGAGACCAAAGTCGAGATCCATCTATTAGGCGCACCTTCGGATCGTTCCGAACTGGCTCAAATCGGCCGCCTGTTAGAAAGCCATTGCGGTCCCCGCGCCGCGATTCTAAATCACGCCGGTGAAACCAAGTTGCGGGAATCGGTTCAGATTGTCGCTGGCATGGACGAAGTGCTCTGCATCGATTCCGCCCTTCTCCACTTCAGCCGTCTCGTCGGCCGCCGCACCATATCCTTCTGGGGTCCGACAGATCCAGCCACGCTCATTCGCCCCAACTCGCGCGGTATTGACCAGATTCATTACGTCCGCATCCCCTGTTCGCCGTGCGTCCATCATTCCCATCAGGCGCCTTGTAAGGGAAACAATATATGCATGCGGCTGGCGGTTGATCCCAAAGCGCCCGTCCCGCATAATCAACCTTGGGTTCTCAAGGAATGAATACAAAACTGGTTCCTTATATCGTTGCGGCTTTCCTGGTGTGTCTTGCCATTTTCTACGCGGCCGAGCTTTCGCCAGGTATGAATTCCGAGGGGACCGATTGGGCCATGTACGTCATGCACGCGCGCAACATAGTCGCTGGAAAACCGTACACTCAGACCGGTTACGTGTTTCAACCTGAGTCGACCACCGAAGTTGGCGCCAATGCCTATCCGTCCGGCTATCCGCTCATGCTGGCGCCCATCTATGCAGCCGAAGGCCTGAATATCAAGGTATTCAAGCTGCTCAATTCCGCTTTCTTGGTTTTTTCTTTGTGGCCGGCGTACCTGCTCGCCCGCAAGACTCTTACGTCCCTGTGCTCACTTATCCTGATCGTCGCGCTCGGCTTCTCTTGGTTATTTCTTGGCAATTTTGATGGCATTGGCTCCGATGCGCCGTATGAGCTCGTTTCACTTCTGGTGCTCCTCTTTCTTTTGCGGATTTACGAACAACGTCTCGATCAAACCAACCCATGGACCTGGGGCTTGTGGGCAGGTTTGGCGATGGCAGGCGCTTACCTCATTCGCCCGTTTGGCTTGGCATTCCTGCTGGCGATTGGCGCAGTGGAACTCTTCCGCAAACGCCGAATCACTGCGTTTCTCACGGGGGCTGCTCTCTCTTTCGTACCGCTCATGCTGCTGAATAACTTCCTGTTCCACTCCGACGGCGGATACACCCATCAGTTCACCTTCTCCACCAAAGCGATCGCGCATCATGCGCTGGACTATTTCAAATTCTTTTCCTACGTCTTTGCCAACCCGGTGAGTAATTTGTTTCGCTATGTTCTATGGGCCATTTCGCTGGTCCCGGTGCTTGTCGGCTTCGTTAAACGACTGCGCGCCGGTTTGAACGTGACCGAACTCTATGTTTTGACTTTGTTAGCCGTAGACTGCGTGTATTGGGCCACCAACGCCCGCTATCTCTTGCCCATCATGCCCATTTATCTCATTTACATGTTCGAAGGGTTCCAGGCGCTCGCTGCGCGCTTTCCGCGCCCCTTCGCTGTGCCTTTGAACGCCGCCGCGGTCGCGCTGCTGCTGTTCGCGCCAGCGGCCAATGCCTTTCTCGATCGCCCCGATCCCAACGACACCCTCGTCAACGCCCCGCGGTATGAACAACTATGTGCCGCTGTGCGCGCCCAGACTCCTCAGAACGCGCTGCTAATTTTCTGGAATCCGCGAGTTCTTGCTCTCTCCACCGCGCGTTCTGCCAGCGGCTGGCCTGCCGAGGGAAAACCCGAAGATATGCTTCACTATCTGCGCCGAGTCCGCCCGGATTACATTATTGCCGACAAAAACCGGCCGGACGATCGCCGGTTCCTGATGCCCGTCCTTGCTGGCGACGCCTCAGCCTTGGCTGTGGTCTATGAGAACGACCGGTTTCGGCTGCTCCGCGTAACAAATTAACAACAGAAAAGCGGTTAACGACTTATGAACGATGTAAAAGTGGGCTCGGCCTCACCTACGAAAATTTATTCGGAGTGTTTCAAGGAACACCAGGAACTGCTCGCAGACGTTGAATCTGCTTGTGCCGAATCTTTGGACCGCTTGGCCAAAGCCTGCGCCAATTCACTGTTAAGTGGCGGCAAAATACTCTTTTTCGGCAATGGCGGCAGTGCAGCCGATGCGCAGCACCTGGCTACTGAATTAACCGTCCGCTTCGTGTCTGATCGGCGGGCGCTCGCTGCCATTGCACTGACCACCGATACCTCTACACTGACTGCGTGCGGCAACGATTTCGGCTTCGACGCTATTTTCTCCCGGCAGATTGAAGCGTTGGGCCGTGCTGGCGATGTCGCTATTGGCTTCTCTACGTCCGGTAATAGTCCGAATGTCGTAAGAGCTCTCGAACTGGCCGGCAAAATGGGCATGACCGCTGCCGCCTTTACCGGAAGAACCGGGGGCCGATTACGTGAGATTGCCGACCCTATCCTGCTGGTTCCGTCGGGTACCACCGCCAGAATTCAGGAAATGCACTCCCTCTTGGGGCATATTCTATGCGGCGAAATCGAGGATCGGCTTGGACTAGTTCCGAGATAGGTTCAGTGGCGGTAAAACTCCTTACAGTCTTATGACTTTAACGACTTTGTTGCACGAGAAGCTCATCCCTGTCGATAGAATGTAGTAGGAGAGCTTCGTTCATCGCCAGCATGAATCCTTCAGTTCCATCGCGGTTTAATCCGTCCGTTCCCTCCGTCACCGCCTTTGAAGATCCGGCAGTAACGGCGGGAGGGTTCTGGAAAGCGGCCTTTCTATTGTCGATAGTGGGATTTTTCATCCTTTACAGTCGATTTTTCGATTTAGCTGCGAACGGCTTCAAAATCCCCAGAATTGTCTTGTCTTTAGTGGTCATTTTTCTCCTGGTGAGTGGCCGGGCTTTGGTTTCCTTGCGGTCCGTCACGGGCAAGTTCATGTTGGCGTTATTAGCTTGGATTTCTCTCACGATGCTGACCAGCGTTTGGAAGGGCGGCAGTCTTCCTTCTTACTATCTGTTACTGCAGAGCGCTTTGATGTTCGCCGTGGCAGCAGGCCTCCCGCTGGTGGTGACCAACGTAAAAACCTTCATGAATGCCCTGGCAATTTCGGGCTTGATTGCCGCTTTGATGAGCATTCCATGGGGAGCTCACCCATTTGATCGCCTGGCCTTACGCGAAGGCAGCTATGGCGATCCTAATTATTACGCCCTGGCGCTGGTGGTGATCGTGCCTTTTTTTTGGGCCATGGCCGCGCTGAGCCAATCCTTTTTTGTGAAGATCTTCGCCTGGCTTTGCCTGGTGCCGCTTTTTGCTACCATCGCCCGAAGCGGCTCGCGTGGCGCCATGCTTGGCTTAGGCGTAATGATTTTGCTGTTATTTCTCATTTCGTCTGTTCAAACGAAATTGCTGATCTTTGGCGGGACCGTTTTAGGCCTAATTTTGGCTTTAGCGGTGATGCCGGATTACCTTCGGACCAGGTATTTTACCCTTTTCGAAGTGGACTCTCAGGCCGCGCAACAGCTGGACACGCCAGCTCCGCCCGGTAATCTCTCGGACTTGGACCGTTTGCATGCGGATGCCAGTTCAGCCCTGGATCGCGAACGTTTGCTGTTTACCAGCATCCAAATGACTCTCGAACATCCCTTGGTGGGCGTCGGCCCCGGGAATTTCCCGACGGCTGTTTACGACGAGAGTAAAGCGGCTGGCCAAGTGCGCAATGAGTGGCTTGTCACGCACAATTCCTATACGCAACTTTCGAGCGAAACAGGCATTCTCGGCTTAATTCTTTTCTTGGGGCTACTCATATCGAGTGTCAGATCGATTTTGTATGTGCTGAAACGCGCCAAAGAAAACGGCGAGAAACCCGATCCCGAAGCCTATGAAATCGCCAAATATTTGCTTCTCTCCACCGCCGCTCTTTCCGTTTGTATCTTCTTCTTGGCCGTTGGCTATGAATTCACAATTTATCTTTGGGCAGGGCTGGCGGTGAGTTTGCGGCGCACTTACGAAGCTCGCCAAGTGGTCGCCGAGGTTGAAGAAGAGCCGCGCGTCGTTCCAGAGAAGCGTGTTCCTGCCCCTTCCTATGCCAAAGTTTCAAATCCGTTGCCCCAACGCGAAACCCCGACTGTCTCAGGACGTCCGGTTCGCTTTAATCGCTTTCGATAGAGAGGAATGATCCTGGTAATGCACTTTACACCTGTGATTAGAGTGTCGATGAGCTGGCTCGTGCGCAACGGGCCGTCGTAGCGGATCACGAATCAATCATGTCAACGCAGGCGTCCGAGCCTAAACACGCTGAACGCTTTTTTATTAACGTTCTCTGGAACTGGTTCACCGTTGGCGTAAACCTGTTCATCAGTTTTTACCTCACGCGCTATTTGATTCGCCGTCTGACCGACGAGCAATATGGCGTATGGGTTTTAGCCTTTTCCCTTATCGAATACATCACGCTTTTCGATCTGGGCTTTCGTTCCGCCATCGTTAATTTTCTGTCGCATTTCCGCGTGCAGAAGGACATTCAGGGAATGAACGAGGTGCTTAGTACAGCGCTTGCCTACTTCCTTGGCATTGCGTCAGTGGCGGTTGTATTATCGCTGACACTGGCTGGTCAGGGTTACCGCGCCTTTAACATCAGCCCGGCCAACCGTGGCGACTTTTCGTTCCTGCTTATGTTGGTGGGTTTCATCTGGGCGGGCTCGATCATCTCGGGCATCTTTCAAGCATCGCTCGAAGCGTTTCAAGCCTTCAATATCTGCAACCAAATCGTGGTTGGAACGGTTTTGATTCGTTCACTCTGCTGTTTGGGCGTGTTGTACCTGGGCTACGGGTTGCGCCCTCTGGGGCTTTGTACGTTGGTGGCGCAACTCAGCGGCTGGGCCATGATCTACATCGCGTTTCGGCGCAGGTTGCCCGAGTTGCGGATTGGCCGCACGCACGTCCGGGCAGCGCGCTGGAAAGAAATGGCTCGATACGGACTGAGTTCCGTCTTCTCCAACACCGGAACGCTATTCCTGAACCAAGGGCCGCCGCTAGTAGTGGGGCACTATCTATCGGCCACCTACGCCGGTTATTACGGATTACCCTTCCGCTTGCTCAACTACATGGTAGATCTGATTGCGCGCATCGGCTTCGTCACCGCACCCAAGACTGCGGAATTGTGGGCGCAAGGAAAGCGCGAACAAATCGCCCGCCTGGGAACCCGCCTCAACCGGTACTGTTTTGCCTTGTTCCTGCCACCGAGCATTTTTCTTTCTATCTATGGCCATGCCGTTCTGACCAAGTGGCTCGGCCGCCCCGAATTTGTGAATCAATGTGCTCCGTTGCTGCCGATCTTCACGCTGTCTGTTTCGCTGGCCGTGTCTGCCCAATACAACTCCAGTTCTATGCTGTTCGGGATGGCGAAACACGGACCATTCGCGATTTCGGTTATTCTCGAATCCATGTTTGCGCTGGTTGGGATGGCGCTCGTTCTGCCGCATTACGGCATCCTGGGTGGCGCCTGCGTGGCGGCCAGTTTGACGATCGTTAATCGCGGTCTGATTACGCCCCTGATCGTTTGCCGCGCGCTGCCCTACAGCTACTTCCGCTACATGAGTTCGATCTATGTTCGTCCGCTGTTGTGCGCTGCGCCCGTCATCGCGATGGCATTTTGGCTCAAGTCTTCCTGGCTGCCCGGTCAAACGGTATTTCAACTGGTGCTGGCGGGCGGCCTCATTATCGCCAGCGGTTTGCTGACCGCTCTGGCATTTTGCGTCGAGCCTGAGCACCGCCTCATGGTTCGCGATACGCTGCTGAACAAGTTTTTCAGAAAGCCCGCTATGCCGTCCGAAGCCGCTTCGGAACTGTCGAAGGTCTAAGCCGTCCTGTCAGTCTTCTGAGTGCGCGGCTCTACTGCGCCCACAAATGCCGCGTTGGCTGCTCCGTACAAATGCCACCAGCGCCGCCGTATGCTCATTCGGCAACTCGCTTTCGATTCGCTGCAACGCCGCCTCGCGCTTCAATCCTTCGCAGTACAGTAAGCGATACGCCGCTTTCAGTAGCTTGATTTCCGCCAGCGTGAAGCCGGCGCGTTTTAGCCCAACCATATTCAGTCCTTTGGCCGCCACGTTGAAATCGGAATAGAGAAAGAACGGCGGACAATCGCTATTCACCCGCGTATTGCCGCCCACCATGGCAAGCCGCCCAATCTTCGAGTATTGGTGAATCACCACTCCGCCTGAAATGAAGGCTTGATCCTCGATTTCCACGTACCCCGCTACCAGCGCGCAACTGGCCACCACAACGTTGTCGCCCAACACGGCGTTGTGAGCGATATGTCCCGAGGTCATGATGTAGTTGCTGTCGCCAATGCGCGTTTCAGATTCAGGCTGCGTGCCGCGCGAAATTGTGTAGTGCTCGCGAATCTTGTTCTTGTGGCCAATGCGCAAGTAGCTACGCCTGCCGTCGAAAGCCTTGTCCAGCGGATCGGTGCCGAGCGCCGTCCCCGCCGAGATTTCGTTGTCGTCGCCGAGCGTGGTCCAACGCTTCACATACACGTATGGTTCCAAAAGGCAGTTGCTGCCAATGATCACATCCGATTCGACAACACAATACTCGCCAATTCGCGTGCCGGACCCGATCACCGCGCCCGGGTCGATGCGAGCCGTTGGAGCAATATACGCTGCTTCATTCCCAGCCATCAATGTTAAGTATGGAGGATTATGCCTTTCACAGTTGCCGAGTTGGCTGAGTTGGTCGGCGGTGTCGCCGAAGGTGAAACGGACCGAGTCATTGCAGGGGCTAACACAATTGAAAAGGCCGGCCCGAGCGACTTGGCTTTTGCAGCGAACCAGAAAGCGCTGCAAAGTGCTGCTGGGTCGAGCGCTGGTTGTCTACTCGTGCCGCTATCCTTTGCCGAGGCAACGCCGCCGGCGTTCATCAAGGTCGCTAACCCGCGCGTGGCCTTTGCAAAAGCACTCGACCGCATCTATCCGCGAAAGCAGCGAACGGCGGGCGTTCATCCGTCTGCCGTGGTTGCAGCGACGGCGCATATTGGCCACAACTGCTATGTGGGGCCTTACGTTTGTATCGGTGACAATGCGCAGATCGAAGACGGTTGCCAGATTGGCCCCGGATGCGTGCTCGGCGACGATGTAGCCATCGGCGCTGGTTCTACCCTTCATGGACACGTCACCATTTACGATCGCGTCAGAATCGGCGCGCGCACCATCATTCACTCTGGTACGGTAATTGGCGCTGATGGCTTCGGCTTCGCGCTGGCAGGCGACCACTATGAAAAATTTCCTCAAGTAGGTACAGTCGAGATCGGCGACGACGTGGAAATCGGCGCCAACTGCTGCATTGACCGTGCCGCGCTCGGCGTTACCGTCATTGGCAACGGCACCAAGCTGGATAATCTCGTGCACGTCGCTCACAACTGTACGCTGGGCCGTCACGTAGTAGTGGCCGCGCAAACCGGCTTTTCAGGTAGCGTCACCGTCGGCGATTACGCCGTGATCGGCGGTCAGGTCGGCATCGGTGAGAAAGCGAAAATCGAAGCCAAAGCCATCGTTGGCGGCAAAGCGGGTATTCTGACTTCGCAAACGGTGCATGCCGGCGAACCCGTGTGGGGCATTCCCGCCCGACCCGTGCGCGGACATTTGAAAGCCCTCGCTTACGTTCAAAAGCTGCCTGATCTCAATGAAATCGTGCGTGAGATCAGACAGCGTGTGGCGGATCTTGAATCGGTTGTTAGGCCGGGCGGATCCAACCCGGCAAAGGACTGATTTAGGAGCCAGAAAGGAAAGCGCTGCTGATCGGCATCTCGCGATGCAGGTCCGATGCGCGTTCCAATATGCAATTTGCCTGCGACACCATGGCCCGGATTTGCTCAAGGTGTGTGCAGATCTTTTGGTCCGCTGCGGTGAGTTCAAGATAGTACGCTAGTGAATCAATGACGCCGAGCGGTTGGCGGAGTTCGTGAATGATTTCTTCGGAGAGCACAGGAATAGCACCTGCCAGGCTACGAGTGATAACGCTACTGCGCCCAAGAGGAGCATCTTGCGTTACAACATTGAACGGTGAAGCCACTTTGTTCATGCAACTATTTTTTATTTCTTTTCGAAAGTCGCCGGTTGAGACGTGAGGCATTCTCATTCCGACCGTTTGATTGTGCCTTTGATTCGCGATGGAGTCAATAGTTAAGAGTCCCAATTCGGAACAAGTTTTTGCGCTTACTATCGTTTAGCGTCCTGGTACGACTGGTTGTGCTATTCTCGTGACGTAAAACAAAAAACGATGGGCCTGTGGCGCAGTTGGGAGCGCGCTTCCATGGCATGGAAGAGGTCAAGGGTTCGAATCCCTTCAGGTCCACCAAACTCCTCCCCATTGTTTTGACTTTGTAATCTTTTCTGCACTCTCCTCGTCTTTCCCTGAAAGCTGCACACGAATTGCGTACTTGAGAGGGACGATGCGAAGGGACTATGACCTTAGAAATGAAAACCGGGTATTTTCCAGCAAAGGTCCGGGAATCTAGGTCTCGGACCTTTGCTGTTCGGAGGAAAGGTGGGACGCGTTCCGACGTCACACCTTGAGTACTTGCAGTATACCCCAAAATTTATCTGGTATACAGATAATTGTAATTTTTGCGATTACATATGTTTTTCAGTATCGTGATTAGATTTTGTTGGCGGCTTTCAGTGAATTAAGAACTTTCGATACGTGCCATTGTTGTACGTGCTCCATGCCGAAAAGTTGTCCCGCTCGGAATAAAGCTGGTAAGCGAAATCGATATTTGCCCTGCAGTCAAGCAGATCGCGCAGGTTCAACCCCGGTCGTTGCAAGTGAACGGTATTGATTTGAAAATAACCCCAATCCAAAGTTCCATCGGAATTGTAATGGTAAGTCTCACATTTTCCTTCCGGGTTTTCGGCTCTTTGTATGGCTAACGCAACGCGGCACGCCGGGCCGAATTTTAGGCATGCGTATTCCTGATAAGCCGTGAGCGGGCGGCGCTGGTCAAGCTGCGCCTGGCGAGCATCTTCCGAACGCATCCGCCGGGCCACCACCACGGGCCAGTGGAAGCGAACGCGAACGGGGAGTTGCAGGCTGAAAGTATATTGCTCGTGGATTTGAAGTGCCCAATACACCGCAATCGCGCCAACAATGACGAACAAAAGCGAAGCCGCAAGTTTACCAGCAGCAGCGGGTGCGGGCTGGCTGGCGGATCGCGTTGCGCTTTTCCTGCGGGTACGGCGGCGCTCGTTGGATTTAGATTGTGACGGGGCGGACGCCATCTGGTTAGAGTGTACTGAAATCGACTATGCGATCGTCAAACGGTTATGGGAGCATGTGTGGGGATGGACACTGCGCCACACAGGCACCACCGCCCACCACAGGCGGTGGATGAACACGCCAGCAAAGCGGGCTTGCGGGCCGTCGCCGTTTTCGAAGCTGGCAAAGGCATTCTAGTATTGGCACTGGCAGCGGCCTTAGTGGCCGTGCGCGATCACATTGAGGATCTCGCCGAAGATCTGCTTTACCATCTCCACATTGGCTTCGACCACCGCCTGGCACAGGCGTTACTGCACGGCGCCAGCAGCCTAAGCGACATGCGGGCGTGGACCGTAGTAGCAGTCGCGATGTCTTACGCCACGGTTCGTTTTGTAGAAGCGTGGGGTTTGTGGCACCGGCGGGTTTGGGCTGAATGGTTCGCTCTCTTATCGGGAGCGCTCTATCTTCCGTTTGAAATTCTCAAAGTCGCAGAACATCGCGGTTGGGAAACGATTGCTGTGCTGGTCATCAACCTCGTCATTGTGTTCTACATGCTGGAGATTCGAATTCGCGAAGCAAGATCGCGCGAGAATGGCGTGACGTCCAACAGCCCCTAAACGTCACGCCTGTTACGTTGCACGTGGAACATCAACCGCTAGCGGCGGTTCACATTGATCGAGCGAATGCGCCCACCGTCGAAATCGACGGAGCAGGAAAACTCGAAGTTATCGCTATATCCGCCGCGGCGCGCCGTCAATCCTCCTACGATCCAGTCATTGTTGCCGGGTCGGTCATCCACGTCTATCCGCCCAATATTGAATTCTCCATAACCGTCGCGACTTAAGCGATCCTGCACCGCTTCCCCACAAGCGCGGATCGCTCGTTCGCGGCTAAAGCGATTGTGGTCGTCGTCGCGCCCATAGTAGCCGTCATTGGAAGGCCGCAAATTGACCACACCGACGCGGCGCGCTTGAAAATCCACCGAACAACCAAAGCCAAAGGTCTCAGCATTCGGACCCCGCCGGCCCATAACCTTGCCGTAAATCCAATCGCCCCGGCCCGCTGCACCGTCCATTTTCGCTTCGATGACTCTAGTGTCGGAGTAGCCGCTGCGCCGCAGTTGTCCTTCGGCCGCATCGCCGCATTGGTGTAACGCTTCGTCCGGTCCAAAGCGTCGATCTCGATCCCCATCGTGGTCATGGTCGTGATCGTGATCCCGGTCTCCGCCTGGCGCTGGCGGGTAACCCGGTTGCGGCGCACCTGCTTGCGGGTAAGAAGGTTGGGGATAGCCAGGCGCCCCGGCTCGGTCCGGCCGCACCGTCCCATTCCAAATCGAATGTGTAGCCTTCTCGACCTGACTTCGGGTCTTCGATACGCACAACGGCCGCGCCACTGTTACGCGGATCGCCAATCAGGGTCTGACGGCCGCGGCCATCGATTCCCCTAAAACGAAAATTCGCAGGGTTCACCGGCATCGGCTGATTGCACTCAAAGCGCCGCCAAGTTGCCGGTGAACCGCCCAGCGTATGCAGTCGCGCAACCGTTCCGCGAATCTCTACATCGGCAACTACGTCCACTTCCACTTCGATGGTGCACTTTGGGCCACCAGGTTTGCCGGTGATCAACGCTTGACGGCTTTCCTGTTGGGCAAACGCCTGAACCCCACTCAGCGCCACCAAGGCACTCAGCATAAATCTACTCTTCATACAACTCCCTTTCCGAAAAAATCAGACAACCCCAGGTAGATTGTAACCTGCGGTGGAGTCCTTTCAAAAACGAAAACGGTAAGGTTTAGCGGCGCGTATCTCGAACGCTGCAGGGTAATAGCGGTGATCCGGCAGCAAATCCGAATTGCTGCGCTGAAACGCCGCAACCTCGCTGGACTTTGGGAGCGCGTCCCAATCGATTTTGGAAACACCGCTGAGATAGGGAGAGTAAATAACGCGTTTCCCTTTGCGCAAGGCCCACGCGCCGACCCAGGGACCCAACATCGCCAGCGAAGTATTGTCGGGCACACTCTTTGCCATGTCGGATAGAGTGCCGGCTTGCAGCACGCTAAACTGCGATGTAACCGCGCTGACTGATCTTTGCTTGAGCATCTGTGTGAAATAGCCAGGATCGACCGCTGGCCGCCCGCGATCCGGACATTCGCAACCATTGCCGAATCCTAAGACGTATCCGCCAGAAAGGATCAACCCGGTGCGGTCGTAAATGCGCCCACCCACCATCACCATGTCCGGATAACGTTCGAACAATCCGAGCGCTTCCCAGATCCAATCGCCGCGGTCTATCGCCAGATCATCTGCCACGAGGCAGACCAACTCGTTTTCCGACTGGGCAGCAACAGCGACCAAGTCCACCAAATCCTTCACCGTAGCTTCCTTCGGCAGAGACAGTCGCTTGAGATGCGGATAATTTACTATTTGTTCTACCGCCGCAGCATCTGTGTTGAGCGAAACCAGCATGGCGCGCCTCGGGTTCACGGGCCGCCGCCTCAACCACCAATCGCAACTTCCCTTCAACAAAGGGCTGTAGACCACTTCGAACCGATCGGCCAAACCGCTCACGTCGATATAGCGCTGCAGCACTGCTTTTTGAGACGAGTGGATGTAGGGCTTGCTGGCTGCATCGTCGGCGGTCGATTCCGGATGCATGCGCCAGCTATAGACCACTTCCGGAACATGAACGGCATTTAAGCCAGCCACCAAGAAGCGCGTAAAGAGATCCCAGTCCGGGCTGCCCTCGGTGCTTTTATCCGCATAGGCGTTATGCGCAAGGGCCAACTTCCGATCAATCACTCCGAGATGCGCAATGTATGCAGAATTGAGCAGCAGGACCGGATCGAAAGCGGGCTTCAGATACGGCTGCACGGCGGAAGGTCCAATTACCTTGTCTTCGTCCGTGTATAGAAGCGGCGGAAAGTCTTTTTGACGAATCCACCAGGTAACAATCTGCAGGCAATCGGGGTAAAGCCAGTCGTCCGAATCCACCGGGAGAACGTAGCGGCCAGTCGCCGCTTCCAGGCACAAGCGAAGTCCACCGATGATCCCGACGTTAGTGGCTGAATGCGTGACACGAATCCAACCGTACTTCTCCAGCTTGGCGAGAAACGCCAGCAGCTCTTTGTTTTGGCAGCCGTTGTCGAGGATGACCCATTCGGCTGCGCCGGCAGCGTTCTGCTGGATCACACTTTCGGCGAGTAAGCGAAAATACTTCAATGGCGTTCCGTCCCACACCGGCGTAAGCAGCGAAAGCAGGCCGTTCTCTAAAGTGCCTTCATAGCGGGTCTTTCGCTCAGCCAGCTGTTGCTTGAGCCAGGCGTGGTAATGCCGCGCGTCCCATAGCAAATATTTGGCACGCATACGGCGTCGCAAACCGGTTTGCCATTTTTTGGGAAATACTTTCTGCAGCAACGCGCCCTCTTTCTTGAATAGGTGGAACTCAAGTTTCAGGGCCAGGGTACGCGGATTTAACAATCTCTACTAGGTTACGCTGGGGAGGAACCCCGACCCCGCATGGCCGCAGTACATCCCAACGTTGTCGTCACAATCGTTACGTTTAATAGTGCGCGGTTCATCTCGCAATGTTTGCAGTATGTATTCGAACAGAATTACCCGGCCCTGAAAGTCGTGGTGATAGATAATGCTTCAAGTGACGAAACTTGCGCTCTTTTACGCCGCTTTGAGACGCAAGCCGACGTTGTTTACAACAAGGACAACGTTGGCTTCGCGGCTGGTCAAAATCAGGCGATGGGGTTATCCAAAGCGGATTGGTGCCTGGCTCTGAATCCTGACGTCCGACTCACTCCGAATTTTGTGAGCACGCTGATTGCGGCCGGTGAGACGGATAGCGCCATCGGCAGCGTTTGCGGAAAATTACTGGGCATGCCCACTGATCTCTCGATTCCCAAACAGGCTATCTTCGATTCCACCGGTATCTTCTTTACCCCGAACCTCCGGCACCTCGACCGCGGCAGCCAGGTCGCCGACCGTGGTCAATATGAGAATTGCGAATACGTTTTTGGCGCAACCGGTGCGGCCTGCCTCTATCGGCGGACCATGCTGGACGATATTTCAGTGAACGGCGAATTCTTCGACGAGGATTTCTTTGCTTATCGTGAAGACGCTGATCTGGCGTGGCGCGCGCAGCTTTGCGGCTGGAAATGCCTCTACACGCCGCGTGCGGTGGCCTATCACGTGCGTCATGTGCTGCCCGAAAAGCGCGCTTCTTTGCCAGCGCTGATCAACATGCATTCGGTGAAGAACCGCTGGTTGATGCGGATCAAGAACATCACGCCCGATTTGTATTCCCGGCACTTGTTAGCCATTACTATGCGCGATGCCGTCGTAATTGCCGGTTGCCTTTTACGCGAGTTTTCTTCGCTTCGAGCGTTTCCGATGGTGGCTCGTTTGTGGCGGCGCACTTGGGCAAAACGCCGCATCGTTATGCAGAAGAAGCGCGTCAGCGATGCTTATATTGCCGCCTGGTTTGCCGTAGAACCCGTCAGCTTTCCCGCCCCTAACAGCACGCGCAATTTTGATGCTCCGCAAGTTGGTTCGCACGACTGATGCGCATTGCACTGCTGGGCACACGCGGAATACCGGCCAACTACGGAGGCTTTGAAACGTTCGCCGAAGAATTGTCTGTCCGGCTGGTGGAGCGTGGCCATGAGGTGACGGTCTATTGTCGCGAAGAGTTCAAACAAACCGAATACCGCGGCGTGAAGCTTCGCCACTTGCCCACCATCCGCCACAAATATTTCGACACGATTGCCCATACCGGCTTATCGACCTTGGACGTACTTGTCCATCGCTATGACGTTCTGCTGTATTGCAATGCCGCCAACGCGGTATTCACCTTGTGGCCCCGCATCCTGGGTATGCCCACGGCATTGAATGTCGATGGCGTGGAGCGGCGTCGCAAAAAATGGAATCTGCTGGCGAAATCGTGGTATTTGATGTCTGAGTGGCTGGCCACCTGGTGCTGTTCGGAAGTGGTCACCGATGCCCAAAAGATTCGCGAGTATTATTTGGACCGCTATGGCAAAGACTCCACTTTCATCGCGTATGGGGCAGAGACCAGCAAGGTAGTGGCTGAGGATCGGGTGCGGGCACTCGGGCTGGAACCAGGTCGTTATGTGCTCTATGTAAGTCGCATGGAACCGGAGAACAATGCGCTCCTGGTGCGGCAGGCGTTTGAGAAGGTGGAGACAGACTTTAAGCTAGCGATTATTGGCGACGCGCCGTACGCGGCCGATTACATCCGTCAGGTGAAAGATACCAATGACAAGCGCGTTGTCATCCCCGGTGCGGTCTACGGCGAAGGATATAAGCAGTTACAATCGCACTGTGCCGTGTATGTGCAAGCCACCGAGGTTGGCGGCACCCACCCAGCGCTGATTGAGGCAATGGGCCGTGGTGCACTGGTTCTATATCTGCAGACGCCGGAGAGTACGGAAGTAGCCGGCGATGCTGGAGTAGCGTTCGAAGAAGACGACCTGGTGGAAAAATTACAGTGGGCCGTGCGCGTGCCAGAAAGCGAGCGCGCAGCCTGGGGCCAGCGCGCCAGCGAGAGAATTGAAGAGCTATACAGCTGGAATGCTGTCACAGATCAGTACGAGAATCTGCTGCGCGGCTTAGGATCAAAGTAGGATGATGCCGTACCGTTCTTGGGTAGAAGTTTCGCGCGCGCAAATTGCCGAAAACTTTGAAGCGATTCGCCAGGTTGTGGGGGCGAATGTGGAAGTGATGCCAGTGGTGAAAGCAGACGCTTATCGCCACGGCGCGGTGGAAGTGTCGCGCGTTTTGGAAGACCGCGGCGCACGCTGGCTGGCGGTCAGCAATACCGATGAAGGAGTGGCCCTGCGCGATGCCGGCATTCGAGCGCGCATCCTGGTGATGGCCGATTTCCTGCCGTTCGCCCGCGAGGCCATGCTCGCCTATAACCTCACGCCAGTGCTTCACTCGCTGGCTGACATCGCCGAGCTGGATCGCCTGGCCGCTCAGCGCGACCAGATGGTTTCGTTTCATCTAAAAATCGATACCGGTATGGGCCGGCTCGGCGCGCGAGCCAGCGCTGCCACGATTGCGCAAGCCGTTCTGGCGGCCCCGCATGTGAAGTTGGAAGGGCTGATGACCCACTTCGCGTCCGCCGCTAATTACGAAAACAGCCAAACCGACGATCAGATCGCTCTTTTTGAAAAGACCGCAGATGAACTCGCTACCGCTGGCGTTTCTCCTCCGCTGCTTCATTTGTCGAGCACCATACCCATTGCGTATCAAAGGAAGCGTGCTTGGCGCGCAATGGTGCGTCCAGGCCATGCGCTCTATGGTTATGTTTCGCCAGCTCGCGGAGATGCTCCGGCTCAGAATCTTGCGGTTAAGCCTGCGCTCACTTGGCGCGCCACCGTGTTGTCCATCAAAGACCTGCCAGCGGGTTCTCTTATCGGCTACGGCGGCATGTTTCGCGCCCCACAAGCGATTCGCCTTGCCATCTTGGCGGCAGGTTATGCCGATGGCATTCCGCATCGGCTTTCCAATCGCGGCAGCGTCATCGTTAACGGCAAACTGGCGCCCATGGTTGGCGCTGTCTCCATGGATCTGACCTCTATCGACATCACTGCGAGCCCCGAGGTGAAAGTGGGCGATGCCGTTACCTTGTTGGGAACTGAAGGGAACGTTTCTATCGACGCGCAGGAAATTGCTAAGTTGGCCGGCACCATTTCCTATAGCGTGCTCTGCGGCATTCATGCGCGCGTTAAGCGGATCTATGTCTAGGGTAAAGTGGGTTAGGGACGCGCTTCGCTAGCATCCTCATTCAAGCCTTTTCCGTCTATCGAATGGATAAACAAACCCCCTTCAGCAGAAGTCCTGTTTTGATTGCTGCACTGATCGGATTGCTGGCCACTGCTGTGTGCTTTGCGTGGCTTTCCTTGGAAGTACATTTCCTTTATCAGGGCCATTGGAGCGGCACGTTTTACGTCGGCGCTTTGCGACAAACTCCGCCTGAGCTCGATCACGAACACTTCTACAGGTTTCCGGCTGTTTTGGGTTACGATGGCGACTTCTATCACTTGATCGCCCACGATCCACTTTTCAAAAAGGGTTTTGACAAGTTCGTAGAAACGCCGCGCATTCGCTACCGTCGAATTCTACTTCCGGCGCTCGCTGGTCTGCTCTCGTTCGGACATGACAATTGGATCGACCCGGCCATCATCTTCGTGGTTCTCGCCGCCATCTTCTTGGGCACGTTCTGGTCTGCACGCTGGTGCAGTCTGATCGGCTTAGCACCGGCCTGGGGTCTATTATTTCTGGCGATACCGGCGAATCTCACCTCCATTCTTTTCATGATTGCCGACGGGCTTTTGGCAACCCTGACTGTGGGCTTTTTCTGGTATGTCAGGCGCCAGAATGATGTGGGAACGTTTGTGGTGTTAGCCTGTGCTGCCTTGACTCGCGAACTCGGCGTCGGCCTGATTGCCGGTTATTGCTTTTGGCTGCTCGTGCAACACAAATTTGTGCGCGCCGTCGTATTTGCAACAGCTTTAGTTCCTGCTGCCCTTTGGTTTTGGTTTGTGCAACAACATACCGCGGGAGGCCACGCGCAGTTTTTGTCGTGGATTCCTTTTCTTGGTATTTATCGCGGTATTGTTGGTCACTGGCACTACGCCCAACCGTTCCTGGTGGTGCTCGACTACGTTGCTCTTGCTGGCATGTTACTGGCGTTTGCATTCGCGGCGTTCTACCTATTCCGCCGCAAGACTTGGAACGAAGGAACATTTATCGGGGCAGGTTTTCTGTTACTCGGTATTTTCTTGAGCCATCCAGAAGTTTGGCCCGAAGTGAATGCCTACGCCCGTTATTTCACGCCCCTATTGTTGTTTGTGGTAACTACCGGCATTGTATGGAAAAACTGGTGGACGCTGTTGCCTATCGCTTTGCTTGATCTGCGGATAGGGTCGGTCTTTCTTTTTCATGCCATCGCGATCGGTCGAGCCATGCTGGGACGGAGTTCGTAGGCGATTCATATGCGATCCATCGGCTTTCGTTTACGGATACTTATCGGCGTCGCACTGGCCTGCTATTTCTTATTGGGCATAGGGAGAGCGCTCACGACGTCCCCTTGGAACGATGAAGCTTGGTATTCCTCGCCATCCTGGAGCTTAATTCACAACGGCACGACCGGAACGCCTTTCCTGGAAACGGCGCAGCAATTCTGGCAAGGCATTAATTTCCGAACCTATTGGGTTGTTCCTTTGCAGTTTTTCGTGCAGGTTCCCTGGTTTAAGCTGTTTGGGTTTAGCTTATGGAGCGCACGTTTTTTCGCCATGACCTGGGGACTGGTAGGCATATTGTCGTGGGGCTTCATCATAAAGCGCATCACGGGCAATGTTGCTATGGGCGTTTGGACTCTTGTGCTGATGGCGTGTGATTATCAACTCGTTTCTCAGATGACGCTCGACCGCATGGATGCCATGAGTTTGGGCTTAGCCTCGCTGGCAATTTTGACGTATCTCGAACTCAGGCAGCGCAATCTTTTGGCAGCTGTGTTGGTAAGTCAGACGTGCGTGGCGGCCTGCGGTCTGACGCATCCAACGCCCGGTATCCCTGTACTGTGCGCTGTGCTGTTCCTCGCCATTTATTATGACCGATCCCGCATCACGTGGCAGCTTTTGCTGCTGGCAGCAATCCCGTACGTGATCTTCGCCGCCGGTTGGTATGCCTATATCGTCCCTTATCCTGATTTGTTTCGCAAACAGTTTCTAGGCAATGTCGGCGACATGGATCGCCTCGGCGGTTTTCATCATCCGCTACGCGCTATTCTTGGCGAACTGGGCCGTTATGCCGGCATGGGCGGTTTCGCGCCCGGCGAGGCGTCTCTGTACCGTATCAAGATTCTCGCTCTGATTGCCTATTTCATTGCGCCGCTCACTTTGTTTTTGACCCCTGCGGTTCGTCGCGATTCTGCTTACCGTCCTCTGCTGGGTCTCTGGCTGGTCTATGTCCTGGTGATGACGTTCTATGACAATACGAAGGAAGTGAAATATGGCGTTCACCTGGTTCCGGTTTTCGACGGTGTGCTGGCGGTGTGGCTGGTTTGGATGTGGCAGCAGAAGCCGAAGCAGCATTGGATTGCGGCCGCTGTCGGCGCCACGTTCTTAGCGGTTAACACGGGCGGCCTGCTATTTAAGATCTATAAAGACGACTACCACAGAACGTATCTGCCGGTGGTCGAATTCCTGCAAGCGCACGCTAAACGCAGCGATCTGATCTTAGCCGGATCGGAGTTTGGTTTTGGGATGGGATTCGATAGAAATATCGTCGACGATGTGAACTTCACTTACGCGAGCCATAAGAAGCCCGAGTTCATTGTGGTCAGCCCGAATTACCAAAGTTTCCTCGAACACAACAAATCGGCGCGACCCTACGTTTATGCTTTCGACCAGCAGCTTTTTGATGAAAAATATAAAAAGGTCTTTTCTCAGCAAGGCTATGACATTTTGCAGCGGCGAGACGGAACTTAACCATTCTTAGTTTTCGTTATCAAGCGCCAAGATCTGCTGAGCCAGTTGGATCGGATCCAAGTCAGTGCGATTCGAAAGAATTACGATGGTGCGCCCGTTATCGGGAAACCGCTCGATCAACGTACGGAAGCCGCTCGTGCTGCCTGTATGCCAGTGGCACGCGCGGCCATCGATGGGACTCAAGAACCAGCCGAAGCCGTAAGAAACCGGTTTACCCGGCGCGAGATTGTCGCCGTTGTCGCTGGCCGGCCAGTGCGTCTCACTGCCGTCGTTTAATTTGACTGCCGTGAAAGCTGGCGCCATTTCCGACATTGGCAGTAACTTGCCCGTCGTAAGTGCGCTATCCCAGCGTGCGAGGTCGGACAAATTGGAATAGATGCCGCCATCGCCCAGCGTGGCTGAAGTGGCGCTTTGATCCGTCTCTAGTAACTGGCCGCCGTTCTTGCTGTGCCCGTAAGCTCGATTGCGAACCACGTTCAACTCTTTCACGTAAGCAACGGTGTGCGACATTTTCAAAGGCGCGAAGATGCGCTTGTGCAAAAAATCTGCAAACGGCATCGCCGAAACCTTCGCGACGATCAGGCCTAAAACGACGTAACCGGAATTACTGTAAGACCAACTTGTCCCAGGGGTGAAATCGCATTTGTTTTGCTGCGCCAACAGGGTCAGTACGTCTTCATCGTGAATTTGCTTTTGGGCGGACCAAATTGGGCCTTCCGCTTTCTCTTTCTGCTCCATCAGTGTTTCGTAATCGGGCAAGCCCGCGGTATGCGTTAGCAGGTGGCGAACCGTTACTTCGCGGCCATAGGCGGGAAATCCCGGAAAAATTTCACACAGATTCTCGTCGTAGCGCAACTTGCCGTCATGCACCAGCAGCATAATGGCCATCGCAGTGAATTGCTTGCTGAACGAAGCCAATCGAAAATTAGTGTGAGGGTCAATCTTGTGGAGTGTCCGGGTGTCGCTGACTCCATAGCCGCGCATGAGAACGGTACGGCCGTCTTTGCGTATCATCACAGCAGCCCCAGGCGACTTATCGTCGATCAGCCGGTTGAAGACGGAGTCGATCACAGGTTTGGCGATCGCGAAGAGTCCAGTGGCAAAGACGAAACAAATCAAGATAACACCAAGCTTTATTGATCTGAATGACATCGGTGTAGTCTTGTAAGTCTCCGGTGATTTGGCTACCGTGTTGAGCAAGCACAGGCAAAGCGGAACACGCTGACGGTAGTCATTGAAGCATAATATCGCGAACTGGTATGCTCGCCGTCAGAGTCTCAACACACGTTCAGCATGAATTTGAGCAAAGCCTGACAGAAATTTCCATACAGATGAAAGGACAAGACTAATGAAACTAATCGTCAGCGCACTCTTTCTTGCGCTTCCACTCATGCAGGCCGGACAGCCAGAACCCTCAACCGATCCATTCAAACCTCTCAGTTTCCTCGAACGGAATTGGGAGGCGAATACGAATGGATCTGGCGGGGTTAAATCCGTTGGAACCTACACCTTTAGGCGCGAACTGGGAGGCCATATTCTGGCCCGCCGCACCACTAGCGACGTAGCATGCAAAGGTCCTGCCGATTTTGATTGCGGACATGGCGACATGTTGTACGTTTACGCAGAGGCGCCTGGGCAAACCCTCAAAGCCATTTACTTCGACAATGAAGGCCATGTAATTCACTACAACGTGTCTACGCCGACTGCCAGCAAGGTTGAATTCCTGTCGGAAGCGTCGCAAGGTCCACAGTTTCGCCTCACCTATGAACTTATTGGACCGCTCATGACCGGCAAGTTTCAGACCCGGATGCCGGGGCAGACCGAATGGAAATCTTACCTGGAATGGAGTGGGATCAAACACTAGTTCAAAGTGTTTGCCATGTTGACAGGATCGATTTCGGTGTAAACTATTGGTATAGGTATTACATTTGAATCAAATCCTTTCCCCAACCCCGGCGCGGCTCAGCGCCAACCGTTAGTCGCCCCGGCATGTATCCACCAAGAAGCCTTCCACCCCGCCGGCCCAAGATCCGAGAGAACGTGAACGAAGCAATTCGCGCCCGTGAAGTACGCGCTGTATTTCCAGACGGCACAGTTGAGGTGATGCCAACGCTGCAAGCCGTGCGCAAGGCGCAAGAATTGGGGCTCGACCTGATTCTGATTGCTCCTACGGCCGAACCGCCCGTCGCAAAGGCGATGGATTACGGCCAATGGCGTTATGAACAGAAAAAGAAGCAGCACGACGCCAAAAAGAAACAGCACGTAATCCAAGTCAAGGAATTGAAGTTCCGTCCGAACACGGACGATCACGATTACGATTTCAAGAAGAACCACGCCATTCGCTTTTTGAAGGATGGCAACCGCGTCAAAGCAGTCGTGCAATTCCGTGGACGCGAAATTGCGCATACGGACTTAGGGCGAAAGTTGCTGCTGCGATTCGTGGAGGACCTTGCTGGCGTGGGTGCGGTCGAAGGCCAGCCCCGTATGGAAGGCAAAGCCACGCACGTCATTATCAGTCCGGTTAAGGCGGCGACAGGTGGCGGTCCGGTGAAAGAGAAGTCGGACAAACCAGAGAAGCCCAAAGAAGCGACAGCAGTCGTCCCACCGACTGTACATTAAAACTGCTGCTCGGCAATTTAAAGAGCGCAGAACAAACCTATGGAGAGGCGCTGAGTCTCTTTGCAGGAAGCCGGAAGGCTTGGTGATCCTGCGTAAGCTTGGCGACCGGTCGCTTGAGGGCGCGGTAAACAATAATCTCGCCCCATGTTGGGAGCGGATGGGGTAGCTTCAGAAAGCACAACTCGCCTACGAGCAAAGCTCCGGCCCAATCAATCCAGCAAATGATTACTGCGTTAGTATATTCGATTGAGAATCCTTCGCAAGGCAAGCGCGTTCTGAGTCCGCCAGATATTCAACGGGCTATTTGACGCGTTGGAGGAAACCGCGCGGTGATCGTATCATCAGCTGCAGATCGGCCGCGATGGAAGGAGGTCGACTTGATCCACAATTTGGCGCAGAATCCTTCGCTCGAAAATTTAAAGAAGCGGGCCGAGACGCTTAAGAAGGCGTGTCAGGCTGGTGACTCTGCAGCGCTCGAGCGCATTCGGGCTGTTCCTCTGCCGACCAATATAGAGCTGCCACGGCTCAGCGATTGCCAGTTAGTGCTGGACACGAAGCTGGATCTGAAAGCTGGCCAAAATTGAAGGTAGCGGTTGAGGTTGCCAAGAGGGACTTGCCGGAACAATTCATTTCACTGGCGTGCTTGTGTTACGGCGATCCGCATTATGATTATCGGACGTTTCACGCACAGGCTCATCAGATGCTGCTGGAGAATCGCTGGCTCGCTTCGACAGATATTTGGTCGGCGGCGAGCGCAGGCAATACCGCGGCAGTGGGCGCGTTCCTGGATGAGAATCTGACTTGGCTGGATCACCCGGGGCCGCATGGTTGGACGCCGCTGTTCTGCGCCTGTTACTCGCGAGTTAAGCCGCTAGAGCCGGCACATTCCACCTTCGAGGTGGCCAAGCTCTTGCTGGCGCGTGGCGCTAATCCAAATGCTAGCGTTGTGAAGAATTACTACCAAGAGGTGCGATTCTCTGCCCTGAACGGTGTCTTCGGTGGAGGCGATACGGGTATGGCGAATCAACCATCGCATCCACAGTGGCGTGAGTTGGCCGAGTTGCTGTTGAGCAGCGGCGCGAATCCAGCAGATGCGACGGCGGTGCGCATAACGCAGAGCCCGGATGTCACATATCAGAAGCTCGCATTGCTATTGGCGCACGGATTAAAAGCGGACGATGGTGACGGCGTTAGTCTCATGGGTACGGCTCTGGCGAAAGCAATTCAGATGCGAGACCGCGCGAGCGTGAGACTGCTGTTGACGCACCACGTGCGCACGGATGAGTTGTTCAATGGAAGAACAAGCTGGCAGATCGCCATGGAATGTGGTGAGCTAGCAATCGCAAAGCTGTTGGAGGACGCGGGATCACCGACAACTGAACTGGGCGATGTAGGGAAGTTTGTGTCAGCGTGTTTGGCCGGGGACGAGCAGGCAGTTCGCAAAATGCTCAAGGCCGATTCATCTTTGCTACAGAAGGCGCCGAAGGACATGGTGCAGCGTGCCGTCAGCACGCGGAGCAAAGATGTTGTGAGACTGACGCTAGATTTGGGATTCGACGTAAATTTTCAAGACGAAAATGCAGCGATTCACTCAGCAGGCACTTTCGCGGAGCATCCGGATATTCTCGAACTGCTACTGGCGCGAGGTGCGGACCTTACCCTTCGTGAGCCCTTCTACGACGGCACGGCTATCGGGTGGGCGATTTTTTTTGATTACACGGAAGTGCGCGACCGTCTTTTGAATGAACGCAGAATCTGCCTGTTCGATGCACTCGATTACGACAGGCTTGACCGGGTTGCAGACATTCTGCTGCGTGACCCAGAGGCAATGGAACGTCCGTTTGCGAAATGTCTTACGCGAGAGCCAAAGCCTGACGATTGGCAAACCCCTTTGGTTCGCATGGTAGAACGCGGAAGGACAGACGCAGTGCGGGTGTTGCTCGAACATGGAGCGGATGCCAACGCGCGGCATCCGAGTGGAGCGACTCTCTTAGAGCGGGCACGCGATAAAGGGTTTGCTGAAATAGCACGCTTGCTGGCAATTCGATTAGCCTAGAAGTAGATGAAGCGAATTGCAATCGACATGGATGAAGTGATGGCCGATACGATGGCTCACTTCCTCGAAAAGTACAACACTAACTTCGGCGTTGGCCTGAAGACGGAGCACTTTCAAGGACGGCATGTTTTTGAAGTGATCGATGAGGCGCACAAACCTGAGGCGCGCGATTACTTTCAACACGAAGCTTTTTTTGCCACTATTCCCGTTATGCCAAAGAGCGCAGAGGTGGTGAGGGCGCTAACGGAACGCTACGAGGTTTTCATCACGACGGCGGCCATGGATGTGCCTTGCTCGTTCACTCCTAAGTTCGATTGGTTGCAGCGCAACTTCCCGTTTATTCCAACCAGCAATATTGTTTTCTGCGGAGATAAGAGCATTATTTTGGCAGACTATTTGATTGACGATAATATTCGTCATCTCAGCAACTTTCACGGGGAAGGGATTATTTACACGGCGCCGCATAATGTGAACGAGAAGAGGTTTCGGCGGGTCAATAGCTGGGACGATGTGCGGGAGATGTTTTTGAGTTAATCCAGGCCGCGGAGTTCGTAGCCGTGTGCCTGCATGCCTCCGATGATGCGTTGGCGGATGGCAGTGAGTTCGTCGGCGGTCATGGTGTGATCGAGCGCGCCCACCTTGAGGTGATAGGAAACGCTCTTTTGGCCCTGGGGAAGCTGCGGGCCGGCGTACTGACGGACGAATTCGATCATGGCTAAGTCTGACCCGGCTAGCTTCGTCAGTTCGTCTTGGATTTTATCGACAGGGGTGCGCAGTTCTGTGACGAGCGACAAGTCGAAGCCGCTGGTTGGAAACTTGCGCAAAGGAGTGTACTTGCGAACGCGTGTGGAGGCGAGTTGGAGAGCGCTGTCGACATCGATGTCGAAAATCATAGCGCGGCCTTCGATCCCTTCGGCTTTGAGAAGTGAAGGGTGCAGTTCGAAGATGCGGCCGATGCATTTGTTGCACCAAGAAACTTCGGCTGTGCGCACGGGGTGCTGGAACGGTTGTGCCTCAACAGATTGAAGGCGCGCGTCGGGAACAAGCACTCTAAAACTCTCTTCAGCTCAAAAAACTCCTGGTCTTGGCCGTGGGCGCTAAAGAAGACGGCGGCAAGATGGGTGATTTCGTTCGGCAGATCGCGGCCGGCGGTGGGATGAATTTCGTTGCCGATTTCGAACAGGCGGAATTCGGGAAAGTAGCGAACGTTGGCAACGATGCTCTTGAAAAGACCGGGCAACAAGCTGCGGCGCATGTGGGTGAGTTCGGACGCTATCGGATTTTGTACGGAAATGTGCGTAGCAGGGTCGCCGTTGAAACGTTGAATGTCGGTTTCGGTGACGAAGGAATAGTTGTGTGCTTCTGTGAAGCCTTGCGCAGTGAGTTGCGCACGTAGTTGGCGCAGATAAAGACGCAGCGGATTGGCGGGAGGAACAGTGGATGCGATCAGCGGCGGCGTGGGAGTGATGGAGTCGTAGCCGACCATGCGGCCGATCTCTTCCACTAAGTCGTCTTTGAGCGAAACGTCTTTGGTGGCGCGCCAAGTCGGGACTTGCACGGATAGAACAGCAGGTGCGGATTCGGTGACGGTAAAGCCGAGGGCGCTGAGAAGGCGCGTAGTTTCGGCTTGCGAGACATCTTTGCCCAACTTGCGCGTGAGAAAAGACATGGGCATTTCGATGTGCTTGGGTTCGGCTTGCGGGCCTTGATTATCGACGATGCCACCAACGACCCGAACTCCTGGAGATACTTGCCGGAATAACTCGACGGCGCGTGCCAGGGCCCGGACGGTGTTCTCAGGATCAAGCGATTTTTCGAAGCGCATTGAAGCATCGGTGCGAATTTTGTAGCGAACGGATGTGAGGCGAAGATTGGATGCCTGGAAGTTTCCAGCCTCGAAAACAACGCGGGTGGTCGTGTTTGAGATGGAACTGGGACCACCGCCGATCACGCCCGCCAAGCCGATGGGGCCGGCGCTATCGGCGATGACAAGATCGGCTGGTGTGAGCGTGTAGGTCTCGCCGTTTAGCGCGGCAAACGATTCGCCAGCGCTGGCAGATCGCACGAAAATCGTGTCGCCGCTAAGTTTGGCCGCGTCGTACGCGTGAGTAGGCTGTGGTAACTCAGACATAATGAGGTTACTTATGTCGACGATGTTATTGATCGGGTTCATCCCAAGATGTTCGAGCCGTGCTTGCAACCATAGGGGCGAAGGAGCGACGGTCACGTTATCGAAAACGAGCGCACTAAAGCGCGGACACAGGGTGTAATCGGCAATCTGCACCTTGATGGGCGAAGGACCGCCGGGCAACAGATTGGGTTTAACAGGATCGACCAGCTGCAGGCCGGTAATGGCGGCCACTTCGCGCGCCATGCCATAGTGACCCCAAAGATCGGGTCGATGCGTGAGGCTCTTGTTATCGATCTCAATTATGAAATCGGGTGGGATGCCAGGTAGAAGGTCACCGGGATGAATGGCAGGATCGAGTTCCAGCACACCCGAATGATCGCGACTGATGCCAAGTTCTGCGGCGCTGGCCAACATTCCATCGCTCGTTACGCCTTCGATGGTTGCGCGGCCGATGAGCTTATCCCCTAGCTGAGTTCCTGGTGGCACCCAGGGGGCCAGCAAGTCAGGTCTAACATTGTTCGCGCCGCAGACAACATTGATTTGCTTGCCGCCGATATCCGCCACGACCAACTTGTTCTTGCCTTTAGGAAGCGGCGCAACGCTCACCACTCGCGCGGCCACAACATCCGCAAAGTGTTCGCCCACCAGCTCAATGCCTTCGCACTCCGCCGTTTTCATGGTAATGAGGCGCTGCAATTCGGCGGGCTCTGTTTTGAGGCCGGGGACCAATTCGCGCAGCCAGTTGTAAGAGAACTTCATGTTGTGGAGAAATTAGAACTGACTCAGAAAGCGCAGATCGCCGCCTTGTAAATGGCGAATGTCGTCAATGCCATAGCGCATCATCGCCAAACGCGTGAGACCCAAGCCGAAAGCAAAGCCGCCCCACTGCTCGGGATCGATGTTGCTCATGCGCAACACATTCGGATGCACGAGACCACAGGGCAGCAACTCAACCCAGCCACTGTGTTTGCAAACGGGGCAGCCCACGCCATCGCAAATCAGGCAGCGAATATCGAGTTCAAATCCTGGCTCGACGAACGGGAAATAACCAGGACGCAGGCGCACGCCGACGTCGCGTTTGAAAATGCCGCCGAGCAGCGTCTTCATGAAATAGATCAAGTTGGCGACCGAGACTTCGCGGTCAATCATCATGCCTTCCAGCTGATAGAAGGTGTGCTCGTGCGAGGCGTCCACTTCTTCGTTGCGGAAGACACGACCGGGCGCAATCATGCGCAATGGCGCGTTCAGGGACCGCATGCCCCGGACTTGCACTGGCGATGTATGGGTACGCAGTAAATGGCCGTTCGACAACCAAAAGGTATCTTGCATGTCGCGCGCCGGATGGGTAGGCGGAATGTTCAGCGCGTCAAAATTGTGTTCTTCCAATTCCACTTCAGGGCCATACAAAACAGCGAAGCCCATGGAAGTGAAAAGATCTTCGATTTCAGCTTGGATCTGGGTGATGGGGTGAAGGGAACCGGGACGCAGGCCGGGCGGGGGGAGAGTTACGTCAATCCATTCGCCGGCCAATTGTTCGGCGAGTGCGGCCTTTTCAAAACGTTCCTTCTTAGCCGCATATTCGGCTTCGAGATCTTGCGTGACGGCGTTGAGGACTTTGCCGAGTTTCTTCTTTTCGTCGGCCGGGAGTTTGCCGAAGTCTTGGCGGATTTGTGCGAGGGTGCCTTTGCGGCCGAGAACTTCGATACGGACTTCTTCTAGGGTTTCGAGCGAACCGGCGGAGGCGAACGCGGCAAGCGTGGAGCGGCGCAACTCTTCAAGTTGATTTTCGAGCATTACTTCCGTTTACTGGAGCTTCGCTCCAAGTTGTTCGAGAAATTCCACTACATCCTGATGGCCTTTGAGCAGAGCCATGTCTAGAGGCGACTGGTTGTTATCGGCACGCTGGTTGACATCGGCGCCATTCGCAATGAGAGTTTCAGCCATCGCCCGGTTGCCCGATTGTGCCGCCGCATGCAAGGCAGTCCAGCCACCTTCTTGTGTGGCATTCGGTTTCGCGCCGCGCTTGAGCAGCAGATCTACCAGCAGAACGTGGCCACCCGCCGCCGCGGCGTGTAATGGGGTATTTTTCATCGAGTTGGTGGAACGACTGTCCACCTTGGCGCCGCGTTCGATCAAAACGTTTGCCAGTTCCGCCCAGCCGAAAAATGCCGCCAGATGTAACGGCGTCCAACCATCGGTACTGTGTGCTTCAAGCAGATCAGGACTTTTTTCTATTTCGGCCAGCGCATCCGACGCGTGTCCTGCCACGCACAGAGTGAAGACGTCCAGTCTCGGTTTCTGACTGAGAAGATAGTCCGCGACTTTGGCTTGACGGTAATATTTTGCCAAAAGAAACGCGCCTTGGCCGGCTTCATTGGTGGCATTGAGCAACGCGGGATCAGCGGCCAAGTCAGCGCGGACCGAGTCGAGATCGCCGCTTTTCACGTGTTCGTGAAATGTCTTGACGTCTGCCATGTCACGCCGCCGGCAGGTAAACCTGTTCGCTCTTATTCAATTCCCAATCGAGGTGATTGATGTAAAACAAGACAATATCGCGCGAATATTTGCTGGAAAAGTTTTCAAACACGCTCTTCTGCCAGCCTTCTTTCAAGTAGTCTTCTGGTTTGAGGTCCTTGTCGAAAAAACCCTGTTCGTTGGGGATGCCGAGCGAGTTTAAGATATCGGCAATCATGTCGAGGTGCGAAAGCAGCAGCACTTGCGACAGATCCGTAGCGAAATCCTCTTCGCCGGCTGCAAGGCGCGCCCAGAACTTCGGCTCCGCTTTGCGCAAAGCTTCGGAATTGAGCTTCACCAGCCGCGCACGCGCTTTGAACCGCTCATACACCTGGTAGGTTTTCAGCTTCCCAATGGATATGCCACGCACGAGATTGTGAAAAACTTCAGGACCCAGCGCCTCGAAGACGCCACACATCTGCATCGTGAAAAGGTTAGCACAAGCGCGGTTTTGCGCCGCTACGCTACAATTGGGAGTTTTGGGCTGGAACAGCCAAATCCATGAGCAATTTGATCGTTTTAGGCGCGCAATGGGGCGACGAGGGCAAGGGCAAAATCGTCGACCTTTTCGCGGATAAATTTGACGCTGTAGCGCGCTACCAGGGCGGACACAACGCCGGCCACACGGTGTACATCGGCGAGCGAAAGTTCGTCCTGAAACTGATCCCAAGCGGCGTGCTTCGGCCGGGAGTGCAGGCGGTGATCGGCAATGGTGTGGTGATTGACCCTAAAGCTTTGCTGGAAGAGATCCATGGCTTGGAGACAATGGGCGTCGATGTGAAGGCGCAACTGAAAATCAGCAATCGCGCACATGTCATCTTTCCGTTTCATCGCACGTTAGAAAAGATTTCAGAAGGGCGCGAAGACCGGGTGGCGATCGGCACGACTTCGCGGGGGATCGGGCCCTGCTATGAAGACAAGATCGCGCGGCGCGGCATTCGCGTGGCGGATTTCGTAGACAGCGATTTCGAGCAGCTTTATCGGGCCTTAGCGGAAGATAAGCAACTGATTGCGGATGCGTTCAAGCTGCAGGACCGGGTCGATTTCAAGGAAATTCTTGAGCAATACAAACAATATGCGGCGGAGATCCGGCCGCTGGTATGCGATACGCAACATCTGCTCAATGGCTTAATTCGCGCGGGTAAGAGCGTGTTGTTCGAGGGTGCGCAAGGGACGATGCTGGATATCGATTTTGGCACGTATCCGTTTGTGACTAGCTCCAGCGCCTCTGCTGGCGGGGCTTGCACGGGAACGGGTGTGGCGCCGAATAAGATCGATGGCATTGTGGGTGTATCCAAGGCGTATATCACGCGCGTGGGTGCGGGGCCGTTTCCGTCGGAAGATTTGACGGCACTCGGGGAAGAGATTCGGCGGCGTGGCAACGAGTTTGGTTCGGTGACAGGACGGCCGCGGCGGTGTGGATGGTTCGATGTGCCGCTGCTGCGTTATACGGCGGAAGTGAATGGGTTCGACAGTTTAATTATTACGAAGCTGGACGTGCTGGATGAGTTGAAAGAGGTTCCCGTGTGTGTGGCGTATGAGGTGGACGGCAAGGTGGTCCATGAAATGCCAGCGAGCACGCGACGGATGGAAGCGATCAAACCGGTGTTCGAACGTTTGCCGGGTTGGCAGACGAAGACGCAAGGCGTGGCGCAGATGGATAAGTTGCCGAAGGCGGCGCAGACTTATTTGAAGTTTTTAGCGGAGCGGACAGGCGTGGAAATCGGCAGTGTTTCCAATGGGCCGGAGCGCAATGAAACAATGATTATTCCGGGGTCGAAGTTGGAGAAGTTGCTGAAGTAAAAAACACAGCGCGCTGGAGGGAGTTACTTGTCTCCGCCGAGAAACTTGGGGACTGCATCGATTTCGCAGGTTTTGGTTGCGGGCTAGATAGAGCTCAGTAGGTACCATCGAAGGGGAATTCTTTCATGAGTGATCCTGTCATCGAAGTGAAGCCAAAGATCAGAATCACCAGCGCGGAGATGGAGCGCCGCCGGCACGCTTTGCGTCAGGCGAAAGCGCACAGCCGGATCGAGGGCCAATATCCAACCCCAGAAGGTGAAGTGATATCTGGAAGCCTTCGTTCGCGGCGGTATTGAGCGCGATGAAATCATGGCGCGCCTTAACGCGCTTCATCGCCAGCCGTGACGTTTGCCGGTTACACTCTACAGGACGGATTAACCCTCAAGAACAAGCTGCGGGCAGCCAGCCACGAGGCGCTTGAGGCCGCTGAAGGCGGTTTTGTTACCAGCCGCCTTTTGGATTTTGAGCGCTGGCAAGGGCCTAGCGGAAAATTTGACGTAGCGCATTTGAAGGCAATTCACCGTCACCTTTTTCAGGATGTTTGTGAATGGGCGGATTCAGGCTAGCATCGCTGGGAACGTGGCCTCCTTCCCGGCGGGCGCTATCAACGAGCACGCCAAACCCGTTGCTGAGAAGATAGAAGATCCATATAGCGCGTTGGCGGCTTTGCTTCGTCTCGTCAAAGACATGGAATAGCGAGGAGACATTCGTTTGAGTCAGAAAGTAGAGATCGGGATTATCGGCGGCAGCGGACTTTACCATATGCCCGGGTTCGAAGTGCAGGAAGAGGTTCGCCTCAGCACGCCCTTTGGCGATCCTTCGGATGCCTATATCATCGGCAAACTGGAAGGCCACCAAGTTGCGTTCCTGGCCCGCCATGCGCGCGGCCACCGCATCTCGCCGTCGGAGTTGAATTTCCGAGCCAACATCTATGGCATGAAGATGCTGGGTGTCGAACGCATTCTCTCCTTGAGCGCCGTCGGGTCGATGAAAATCGAACATAAACCGCTCGACTTTGTGATCCCCGATCAATTCTTTGATCGCACGCGCGGCCGCATATCAACGTTCTTTGGCGGCGGAATTGTCGCTCATATCAGCTTTGCCGATCCGATCTGCCCGCAACTTTCCTCGGCTGCACACACGTGCGCGCAAGCATCGGGCATTACCAGCAAGCTTGGTGGCACCTATCTTTGCATGGAAGGTCCGGCCTTTTCCACGCGCGCCGAATCGAACATTTATCGAACTTGGGGAATGGACGTCATCGGCATGACGAATCTGCAGGAAGCTAAGCTTGCGCGGGAAGCTGAGATCTGTTACGTCACCATCGCCATGGTCACCGATTACGACTGTTGGCACGAGGAGCACGACGCTGTTACGGTTGAGCAAATCATCGGCACGCTCAATCAGAACGCCGAAAACGCCTGCAAGCTGGTGCGCCAAATTGTAAAAACGCTGGCCGCCGAACGCGCGTGCAAGTGCGGCTCCGCTTTAAAACACGCCATTCTCACCGATATGAAAACTGTTCCGCAAGAAGCCAAAGATCGCCTGGGGTTGCTGCTTGGCAAGTATACCGGCTAACGAATTAGCGCGTGAAGTCCTGGACGCTTGTCTAAAGGACGGTACTTGGCCCACGCGAGCGCTTGACGATCTGATTATTCGCGCATTAGACGAAGAGGAGCTACTAGCTTCGATTAATGCTACGCGCGCGCTTTTCAGCATCGTGATCGAGCAACTCGGCGATTTATTTGAGCCCGCGCTCTGCGACGTCTATGCGAAACTCTTCGCCCATGTAATCAGCCGCGCGCTACCTGAGTTCAATGCGGACGAGTTGCTGATCCGTTACCGGCGTGTTCGCCAGGTACGCCGTTTCCGAGGCGGCGAAGTGCGGCGCGTCTTCGTGCTTTCGCGCGTCACCTTGGGCGCCGATGTAGCGGTTACCAGCGTGGCCCTTGCAGCCGCTAAACAGCGTTTTCCGGATGCGGAAATCTGCTTCGTCGGTCCGGCCAAGAATGCGGAAATGTTCGCAGGCGATCCGCGGATTTTCCCAATTCCCGTCTCTTATGGCCGTGGCAGTCTGTTGCGGGAGCGTCTTTTGGCGGCGGCCGAACTGCGCGTTTCGGTGGATGAACTCAGTTCAGTGGTGATCGATCCCGATTCCCGCCTCACTCAACTGGGACTGATTCCCGTCTGCGACGATGCCCGCTACTTCTTCTTCGAAAGCCGTGCTTTCGGCGGCGCGTTGAACGCCCAGCTTCCTGAACTTACAGCCGAATGGTTGAGCGAGGTGTTTGACGTGGAGCGCCTGGCGCCTTACGTGGCGCCGGTGGTTCAGCCGAGAATTGCCGATTTCGCCGTCAGCTTGGGAGTGGGCGAAAACAGCAACAAGCGTATCGACGACGATTTTGAATTCGCTCTGCTGCAAAAGCTGCTGAGCTATAACCGGACGATCCTGCTTGATCGGGGCGCAGGCGGCGAGGAGGCGGAACGCGTGGACGCGCTGGTAAGCAGGCTCGCTAAGCCAGCCCAGTTGCACCTTCACGATGGCAGTTATGCTTCGTTTGCCAGCCACATTACGCAAAGTTCGCTGTATGTGGGTTATGATTCCGCCGGCCAGCACGTAGCCGCTGCGGCGGGCGTGCCACTGGTCTCAGTGTTTGCCGGTTACGTTTCTGAACGTATGTTCTCTCGCTGGCGTCCTTCCACGCCCCAAGCGCATGTGATCGCGGTGGACGCTGAGAATCGCTCCAGCACTTTACAGCGGGCCTTGAAAGCTATTGAGGAGGCGGTGGCGGAAGGTCCGCGGACGTAGGCAGTACCCACGGGCTGTCCTTCTTGGGCGCCGGCTTCTTTTCAGCGGGGGGTACAGGTTTCTCGGGTTCGGGATTGAGCGGCTTTTGTTCAGTGGTGTCCGGAATGGGCGGCCCGTTCGGATCGAGATTGTACTTAATAAACGTGTCCGCTTCAAACTTCCGATAGCTGCGGAACTCAATTTCGTTCTTGGTACTTTCTCGCCCCGCCTTCATGAAGAGCTTGGCTGATACAGGCAATACGAACGGCTGCCCGGAGATGGGCACCAAATCATAATCCAGCGTTTCTGTGGTGGCGCTAATCGGGAAGGTGCGTGGAATGTTTACGGCCTCGAATTTGATTCGATCAATCTCGCCCGTATTAGCGTCGACATAGATCAATCCTTTATAGGCTGTGACGATTCGCTGCTCGTCCTCTTTACCCGATCCGTAGGAAATCGTAAAAGAGGAGTGGCCGCTGTCGATGAAGTAATTGAACACCGCCATGCGTCTGCCGCGCAGTGTAGCCCAATGGTCCCAGTTGATTTCAGGTTCGCTGCGTGGCTCGAAGATCTCTCTCATTTGACTGCCAAATTCGCCGGTTGACGTCGAGCCGCCGGTTTTGACATTGTCCATCGTCGTCTCGGTCAACTTTCCGTTGATCGAATAAACGTTGTAGTAATCCCGACCCTCGTTGTAACCCACTTTGGCCAAAATCCGGCCCAGACTGCGATAATTCTCGCCGCCGTTAGGATCTACATTTTGGCGCGTCACTTCAATGCAAAAGAAGTTTGGCAAATGCTTGGTGTAGTTGAGCGCATAATCGCGCATAGATTGAATGATCTCCGCTTGGCGAACAGAATCGGGCGGCGGAATGGTTTGCGGCTTAGGAGCTAAATTCGCGGTGGGCGAGTCAGTGGAAACGGCCTGATCGGCAGCGGTCGCAGGCGATGAGGTAGCATCCTTTCCCGGCGGTTTCATATTAGCCGTCTTGTCCCGCAAAAACTTTAAAGCTTCGACGGTTTTCTGACCGGCCCCTTGTGCTTGTAAATCGATAATGGTCTTGTCTGTTAGTTTCTCGCTTAGTTGTATTTCACGCACGCCGGCGGCAATCTGTTTGTCGGTGTGTTGGCGCAAGGCGATCTCGGAGCGAATGAAATCGGCCAGTTGCTCGACATTCATCTGGGTTTGCGCCTGCAGAACCGCGGCCAGGAGAAAGGCAAGACAAAGACATACCCGCATATTCAATATCATGACGTAGAACGAAGGAGCTAGGTTGCCGCCTGGCCGCTAAAGCTTCTCAACTTTCTCAAGTTCCAGCGTAATATCGCCCAAAGGGAAGCCGAACAGGAACCTCAGTTGCACGGGCACGCGCAGGGCGTCGTCCGTCACCCAGACCAGCAATCTCCCTTTTCGGCGGTAAAGCACGTTGTCAAAAACAAAGGTTTCGTAGCGAATGGTGTTGTACGTCTTGCCTGCCAGCGCCAGTCTCTCTTTGCCAAGAGCTTCCACCCTAACACTCGCAAGTTTCCTGCCGTTTGAGACGGGCAAACTGAATTTCATGCCAGGTTCAAGTTGGCTAGCGCGCAATGTCATTAACGCCCCGGTAATGTCAAAGGTGCAAGGCGGAATAGTCAGTTCCGTTTTATCGGTCTTGTTAGCTACCAGATCTCTGATGTTAGCCAGCAATTTGTGGTTGTCATTCTCGAAAACCAGTGAAGTCACAACGTGGTGTTTGCCTTCCTGCGCATCGAGGTTCACACTGGCAGCACAAAACCTTTCGTTCGTCAAAAGCTTGTAATTATCCAATACACGATAAAGCTGGTTCACAAAACCCGAACTTGCCAACTCGACATTCAGCTGCCAGCCATTGTTCGCCGCAGGCGTTAGTTTCAGGCGCGCTTGTCCAGCAGTCACCACACGCCACGCTACTCGATAGCTCAAGCTTTCGGCATAAGGAAACTTGACGGGCGGCGCCGCAGCTATGACGTTCTGTGGAACTCCGGGCCTGGCCGCCGCTAACAAAAACAAGCAGGCGAGCAGGCTACGTCGGCGCGTTCGAATTCGGAAACTTTGCATTCGGAAGGTGGTATGTCAACTCTCTGGCCCGGTTGGCAGAGTGAGTGAGGTGAGCCGCCCGCGCTCGCGGGTTTACCTACGGCACTCCACCACTAGATTACTAAAAGCCGATTGAAGTGAGCACTTCGGAAGGCTTGCGCTCGAACGCTCGGCAGATGGCCAGCAGACTTTCTACACTAGGCAAATTCGCACCGCGTTCAATGGAACTGATTTGCGAAACGCTCAATTTGGTGGCGGCGGCCAGATCCTTCAGCGACCAATCGCGCTCGACACGCAGGAGTTTAATGCGATGCCCCAGACGTTCGCGCAGCAAATCTTGCGGCGTTCGCCCCAAAGCGAATTGCGCTACTGCATTTTGCAGAACCTGCCGTAATTGCGCGAGCGAGAAAGGCTTGGCTAAGTAATCGAATACGCGCAGCTTGAAAGTGGTGCGCATATTCTCTAGCGATGGATAGCCGGTTATGACGATAATGCAAAGCTCCGGCCAGCGTAGCAGCAGTTGCTCCACAACTTCCTCGCCGGTTACGGTGCCCATTTTCATGTCAAGCAGCACGATATCGGGGATGCGCGTCTTGGCGGAGGCAAACAGTTCTTCTTGTTCGGCGAATGTGCGCACCGAATAGCCGCCTTCATCGCGCAGCAGGTCTTCAATGTAGTTCCGGAAATCGACATCGTCATCAAGAACTGCTATGTCGACTAAGCCTACCGACGCTAACGCTTCGTCGCTCATTTGATCTCGATACCGGCGGCCGGCAGCATGACTTCCAGAGATGCGCCGCCTTGCGGTCGATTTGCCGCCGTGATGGTTCCTCCCAGTTGCGTCACAATTCCTTCCGCTACGGTCAATCCCAGTCCAGTGCCGCGCGCATCCAGCCGCGTCGTCACAAATGCCTCGAACACTTTCGGCAGCACGTGCGCGGGAATGCCGGGCCCGTCGTCCATCACGGTGCAGGCCACCCAACTCTGGCTGCCGCGCTGCGTCAAGCGTGATTCCACGATGATCTCGCCTCCCAACGGAACCGCCATCAGCGCGTTGCGCAACAAGTTTACAAAAACTTGCACCAGCCTATCGGAATTGGCGATCACGGCGTCGCTTTCTCTGACAGAATTCAGGAAGTTGACCGCCGACGCTTTTTCGTCGATCGCAACTAAATTCCAGCTCTCGTCAATCAGATCGCGCAGCACCAGCGGTTCGGTGCTTTCTTTCCGCACGCGCGCGAAATCCACCAGGCCCTCGCTGATCTTGCGTAAGCGCTGTGTCACGCGCAACATGCGGGCCAGCCGCTCAAGTGTAGGCCCATCGTGAAGGGTTTCCAGCAGTTTTTCTATCGACCCTTGCAGTACCGCTAACGGCGTATTCAACTCATGCGCCACGCTGGTGCTCAATAAGCCCAAACTGACCAAGCGGTCTTGCTCTTCGAGCTTCGCCAGGGCATCTTCCAGGTCGTCTTCCTGACGTCGCAACTGTCCCACGGTTGCGTTGCGCGAACGCATGATGTAGCCAATTTCGTCGTCGAGAATGAAACGGTCGTCAATCAGTTCGTGCTGCCGGTCGCCCGTCTGCGTTGCTTCATCGGCCTTCAACATTAACGTCAACGGCTGATAAACGTATTGCGGCATGATGATGAATTCCATCACCACGATCGATAGCAGATACATGGTGCCCAAAACCGCGAACACACGGATGCGGGCTTGGCGCAGCGCACTATCGTAGAACTCATGCGAAAGAAGAACACGCCGGTACTGCCCTTCTGGCGCACCCGTGCGGAAAAGCATGTCCTGGTCCTGTTGCCAGGTTCCATCGGCATGTTCGCGCAGATACTTCTGACCTTCCGAGCTTAAGCCAGTATCGGCAGCCGAACCCTCCTGATATTCGTAGGCGCCGAATTCGCGCGTCTCCGGTTTTTGACCCATCGGCAAGCCCGCTGCGAAAATTTGCGAAATCTCTTGCAGTTCGCGCTGCTTCGCCTTTTCAATGTGGCTGGAGAAGAGCGGGATTACCGAAAAGTAGACCGACGCCGCCAAAGTCAAAAAGAAGAAATTATGCAGAAACGCCAGCTTGTGGCGCACCTTTAACTTGCCAAAAGTGCGAAACGCGAAGTTGGGCGGATTGACCGGCGCCCTATGTGTTTTGAGGCGCGAATTCTTGTCGCCGCTCAATTTCTTGCTCCTTATATTGCAGCTGATACAGCTTCCAGTAGATATCACGCCGCGCCAGAAGTTCGCGGTGCGTTCCTATTTCTCGCAGCTGACTGCGGTGCATTACTATGATGCGGTCGGCGCGTTGAATGGTCGATAAGCGGTGAGCGATGACCAGCGACGTGCGATTCTCTACTAGCCTGCTCAGGGCTTCGCGTACACGAAGTTCCGTGTCGGTATCTACGCTCGAAGTGGCTTCGTCCAAAATGAGAATGCGCGCATTATGCGCCAACGCGCGTGCAAAGCTGATCAACTGTTTTTGGCCCGTAGACAATCCTTGCCCGCGCTCTCTGACAGGTGTGGCGAACTGCTCTGGCATCTGCTCCACAAAATCCAGCAAGTTAACGCGTTCCGCCGCGGCGCGCACGGCCTCATCGGAAATATCGGCGGTGCCCAATCGTATGTTGCTCTCGATTGTTCCGGTGAACAGATAAGGGTCTTGCAGCACCACGCCGAAATGCTTCCGCAGATCGGCTAGATCGAAGTCTTTGATATCAATACCGCCGATGCGAATCGCCCCGCGTTGAACATCGTAAAAACGCAGCAGGAGACTGGTGATAGTGGTCTTGCCGGCTCCCGTGTGCCCGACGATAGCTACGGTTTCGCCGGCGGACACGTGAAAGCTCACATCCTTGAGCACCCAGTCTTCAGCATTGTAGGCAAACCAGACGTGATCGAACTCTACATCCACCGCACTCAGAGGAAAAGCTATGCTTGCCGCCGGACCTACGATGGCCGGCTTCGTATCCAGCAGCTTAAAGATCCGTTCCGACGCCGCCATAGCACTTTGCAGAATGTTGTACTTCTCGCTCAAGTCTTGAATGGGCCGGAAGAATCGCAAACCATATTGCAGAAAGGCAACGAGCACGCCGATTGAGAGAGCGCCTTGTTTTATGCGAAATCCTCCGTAGGCCAACAGCAGCGCCAACGCCAGCATGCCGAGAAATTCCACCACCGGGTAAAACCAGCCGTACGCGATCACCGAATCTTTGAACGCCAGCATGTGATCGCGGTTGATGCTCTCGAACTCCTCGGCGCTTTTTTTCTCTCGATTGAAAAGCTGCAGCACTGTTATGCCGGCAACGTGTTCTTGCAGATAAGAATTGATCTTTGCCACTGCCACGCGAATGCGCCGGAAACTCTGCGCCGCTGTCTTGCGAAATTTCATTGTTACCAAAACGACCAGCGGCAAAACGCCCAGCATAAATCCCGCCATGCCCGGACTCAGCTTGAACATCATGGCAACGATGAACGAGAGGGCAAGCAGATCGCCGATGATGGTCACCAGTCCTGACGCGAATAAGTCGTTTAGCACGTCTACGTCGGTGGTCAAGCGCGTTACCAGCCGCCCTACTGGATTGCGGTCGAAATAAACGATATCGAGGGTTTGCAGATGCGCCATCAACTCGCGCCGCAGATCGAACATGGCGCGCTGCCCGGTCCACTGCATCAAGTAGGTCTGCGCAAAATCGAACACAAAACCCAGCGCCACAACCGCAAAATAGACGCCTGCCAGTTGGGTCAGCCCGGTCAGCGCGTTGTTGGAAAGCCATCCCGTCAGTGTTGGAAAAATCGCCAGCGCATGCTGAGCGGGTACTAGATAACGATCCACTGCTATTTTCGTAATGAGCGGTCCGATACTCTGTAGAAGAGAATCGACAACCAGCAGAGCCAGCGAGGCGCAAACCAAACGCCAGTAAGGCTTCAGGTAGTGGAGAAGCCTCTTCATGAGCCGCGACTCGTACGCCTTACCTAGTGCTTCTTCTTCCAATCGTTTCTTTTCTTTCTGCTAATCATCAGACTAACGTAAGCCCCGCATGAATGGACTGATTCTCATTGACAAGCCCACTGGCTGCACCAGCCATGACGTGGTAAACCGCTGGCGTAAACTCGCCGCTACCAAACGCGTTGGGCATCTGGGAACTCTTGATCCCATGGCTACGGGTCTGCTCGTGTTAGTAACAGGCACCGCAACCCGCATGGCCCAGTTTTACGGAAAGTCTGAGAAAACCTACCTTGCCGAAATTACCTTTGGAATCGTTTCCAACACATATGATGCCGAAGGAGAAGTAAGCGAATCAGGCGTGCCGCCGCCACCCGCAGAGAGGATTCTTGCTGCGCTCGATCAGTTCCGGGGCAGCTTCTTACAAACACCGCCGCCCGTTTCCGCCAAAAAGATTGGCGGCGTCGCGGCCTATAAACTCGCGCGCCAAAACATCGCTGTTGAGCTGAAGCCTGTGGAAGTGGAAGTGACGCAGCTGAAGGTGCAGAGTTACTCCGCAAACAAGCTCACGATCGCTGTTACGTGTACGGCAGGAACTTATATTCGTTCGATAGCTCACGACCTGGGCGAGCGGCTTGGCTGCGGCGCGTTGCTCAGTTGTTTGCGACGTACGCGTGCCGGCGAATACTCGGTTGCGGAAGCGCGAACGCTGGATCAACTCGCGGTCTTGGCCAGCGAACACAGGCTTAGCGAAGCGCTGATTCCGATTGCTCAGATGTTGCCCGAAATGCCCGCCGAACATTTCGACCAGGTTAACGAAGCGCACATCCGCCAAGGCCGCGACTTCCGAACTTCGCCTTTTGTTGTTCCTCCAGGTGCCCCGCGCGTCAAAGCGCTGTCCCGTTCGGGCGATCTAATCGCCATCGGCGAGTTAAAAATTCCTAATTTGTATCATCCAGGTACGGTTTTCTGAGTTGCGCTGGGACGGCTAGTCGTCAACTGTGTTACACAAGGGAAATCGGCATGACAGAGATTCGGTTGAGGGTCGCAGGGTTCGTTGTCGGCGCGCTGCTTGGCGGCGCTATGTTTGTCGCAGCTCAGAATTTGAGTGGCGTATCCGTTGCGCAGCCGGCACCGCCATCCGCACCTCGTCCACAGTTTTTTGCCGGCACCGTCGTGGAACTGGATGCGACTCACATTAAGGTGACGCGCACGCTGGTAGGGCGTCCCACGGAAAGCCGCAGCTTTGGAATCACCACCGCAACTAAGATGAATAAGACTGCTATTAAACTGCATAACCGGGTGACGGTACGGTACAAACACCTGCCCGAAGGCGATATTGCGCTCGAGATTCTGCCACATCCGGTAACTGCACGAACCCCTAAGTCTTAGCTTCTTTCCAGTGCGACGGAAAGCGCGCCAACGTCGAGACCGAGCGATCTCTTAGCCAACGATATAATTATGGAAACGGGCTGCAAGTACATTTGAGCCAAACGCTCGCACGAGCGTCTGGAGATGACCGTCATTTCAGAAGCATTTTCAAATCAACAGACAACCCGCTCCCGCATTTTGAAACTCATCGCGCTGTGTGCTGTGGCGTTTCTGGGCTTGAGCATCGTGGCGCCCTTCGTCAATGCCGCGCGCTTTAGCGCCAAGGTCCAGCGTGCGCTCGAAGAGTCGCTGGGGCGGCGCGTCTTTTTTGAGAAGGTCTATTACCGTATTCTGCCGGTGCCCGGGTTTTCGCTTGAAAACGTGACCATCGGCGAAGATGCCCGCTATGGGCTGGAACCGTTCTCGGCGATGGATGGTCTTGAGGCGCGTTTGCGCATCGACAAGCTGCTTGTCGGGCAAATTCGTTTTGCTAGCCTGCGCTTGATCGATCCTTCTCTGAATCTTGTGAAGCGCGACGATGGCGCATGGAACGTGGTCGAATTGGTGCAGCGCATGAGCGCGCCCCGAGCCATGCCGTTGACGCTGGTTCCCGCGATTCAGGTCAGCAATGGCCGCTTAGATTTCAAGCTGGGCACGCGCAAGACGACTTTCTACGTGACTGGCGCTGATATTTCTATCTACCCCGAACGATCGGGCCGCGTCGTTTTGAATTTTTCAGGATCGCCCGCCCGTACGGATCGCGCCGGCAACGGTTTTGGCTCGATGCGCGGCACTCTGAACTGGTTAGTTGGTCCGTCCGCTCAAACAAATCGGTTGGAGGCGGATGTGACTCTTATGCCGAGCGACTTGAGCGAACTGACAACGTTGATCGAAGGCCAGGACGTGGGCGTACATGGCACGATTAGTTCGCGCGCGCAGATTGCCGGTCCATTAGCGGCGCTAAAAGTGACGGGCGATTTGCGCTTGCAAAATGTCCATCGCTGGGATTTGCTGCCGTCGAGCGGCGACGATTGGCGCGTTCCTTACGGCGGCACAATCGATTTAGTTACTCACAAGCTTGACTTGCGCACTTTGCCGCCGAGTGCCTCCGACGTAGCGCCCGCCACGCTGCAAGTGAAGGTGAACGATTTTCTGACCAAGCCTGTCTGGACGGTCATGACTTCGCTGAACAAAGCGCCGGTGGAGTCGTTGCTGCCTTTGGCGCGTCGCATGGGCTTTGCTGTGCCGGCTGGGGTGGCATTAAGCGGCGCTATCGATGGAGTTGTTGGCTACACCAACAGCAACGGTTTCTCAGGTGAAGTTTCGATCCACAATGCCGTAGCGAAACTGGCGGACATTCCTCCGATCAGCGCGGCCGGCGCAGAACTCAAGATTCTGCCCGACGGTTTGGAGCTGGAACCTGCCACTCTGCAAGCAACGGGGGGCGGTACGCTGCAAGTAGGCGGCGATTATTCCTGGCACAATCAGCATTTAGCGGCGGCTATCACCGTCAATGCGGTTTCGATCGCCACGCTGAAGAACACGGCCAGCGCTTGGTTTGGCGCACCGGCTGCACTGGCGGCCTTTAGCGGTGGCAGCGACGGAACGGTCACTGGCGAACTCAATTATGATAACGGCCTTAACGCTACAAATGCGAATCATGAGCCTGCATCGTTGGCCGGATGGTCGGGACAGTTTCAATTTTCAAACGCCATTCTGCAGGCGTCCGGAGTCGCCGTTCCGCTCAAGCACGCGCAAGGTTACGTCGCTTTCGATGCTGAGAGTTTCGACCTGTCGCATTTCTCAGCCCTATTAGGGGCGGCTGCTGTGCAGGGCAGCTATCGCTATAACCAAACCGCGAAAAGACAGGAACGGCTTCACGTGGAGCTGCCGGAGGCCGATCTGGAGCAGCTTGCCTCGGCATTGGAGCCGGCTTGGCGCGAGCCCGGACTATTGGCGCGCCTGCCGTTTACCAAGCGATCCATTCCAGACTGGTTGGCTGCCCGCAACTTGGAAGGCGATGTTAACATTGCACGCTTACGTTTCAACAACGCCGATCTTGGACCTTTGAATACGCATTTCATTTGGCAGGGTGCAAATATTCACATCGCCGGTTTGGATCTGAATTTGCCTGACGCCTCTGTCAAGGGTTCAGGGACAGTGGATTTGACTGTGCGCACGCCCGTCGCGCACTTTAAGGGGAGTCTGTCGGGCTATCGTTGGGGCGGAGGGATGGTCAATGCCGAAGGTGAGTTGGAAAGTGCCGGTACGGGTTCTGACAGTTTGCGTAACTTGCATGCTACCGGAAACTGTTGGGGAAACGACTTGAGTCTTTCATTGAACGAGGACTTTGAAAAGGTGTCCGGCCTATTCGACCTATCGTTCGCCGGGGGCTGGCCCAAGCTGCATCTATCGAAGATACAGGCGGTGCAAGGAAATGACGATTGGAATGGAGAAGCTTCGAGTAATAGTGACGGGCAATTGATTTTCGATCTCGGCAATGGCGATCGCCAGCTGCATATTGTAAGCATTCTCGCCCCTGGGCAGGCAGCGCCGTCGCAGGCGGCCTCAGGCGGAGACAAAATTGCCCAGAAATGAGGCTCATGCCGCGGACTGAGCCGGAATGGGACGAACTCAGGCGCGAGTTCAACGCTGCGTGCGGGCAGTCGGCGCAATCGGCCCGCGTGCAGATCGCGCATGAACTGAATCAGTTATTCCGGCGTTTTCGCCATTACGAAAAAGAAGCCGACTGGGTTCGACTGGTTATGGAAGGCGCTGCCAGTTACGCGCACCAGTCCGCTTTGTTCGCCGTGCAAGGCGACAATCTTCAATTGCGCGGTTCAGTGCAACTCGATCTTGCCGAAGATTTGCGGCTCGAGTTCAACAAAACGGCTGCCTTTGAAACCGCTCTGCATTCCAAGGAAGCGGTAACGGCTTTGCGGACTGCCGGAGAAGTGGGTCCCGCATTAAGTAGCCCGGGTAAGTTGGCTTATCTTTTCCCTATTTTGAATGGCTCGCGTGTCGCGGCTATCTTATTTGCGGCGGCGGAAGATTCGGAGGTCGATCAACTGGAATTACTCGCGAATATGGCGGCCAGCGCGCTCGAACGTCAAACTAACAGAGGATTGCATGCGCAGATTGCCTTAGCGCCGGCTGCGGTGGCGAAGGCGGAACCAGCTTTGCCGCCGCGCCGTCTAACACCTTGGGCAGATCTGCCACCGGAACAACGCGCTTTGCACTCACAGGCAGCACGCTTTGCGCGCGTGTCGGTTGCGGAACTGCAACTGCTTAAACCAGCCGCTTGCCGGGCAGCGTGCGAAAGCGGCGACCTGTATGTCGTGTTGGGTAAAGAAATAGATACCGCTCGCGAGACTTATCGACAGCGATTTATGGTTTTGCCGTCTATGGCCGATTATTTTCATAGAGAGCTGGTCGCTACTATCTTGGGAGGCGACGCTACGAAACTGGGAGCGGACTATCCGGGTGAGTTGGCATAAATTGAGAAAGTACTTAGTAGCCTTAGGCTTACTGCTATGGTTTGGAAGCGGTGTTGATCTCCATTCCGCGGTGGCGGCCAAGGCTAAAAAGCATCGAGTAGTACGCAAAGGCAAGAAGAAAGGGCCAGCCAAACCTGCGGGTCCACCTAAGCCGCAAGCCAGTGGTCCGGCGGCTAATATTTCGCTTGCTAAGCAATATCTCGAAATCAACAATCCCGCCATGGCACTAGAGCAGGCTGATACTGCTCTGATTAGAGTGCCCCAATTAACCGATTATGCGCAATACTATCGGGCGCAAGCGGAGTACCAGCTTAAGAACTATCCGGACGCGGGAAAGGCCGTGACGCAGGTGTTAAGTCAGCAACAGCCTATCTCGCCGCTGACTGGTCCTGCCGCTGCCGTTGGTGTGTCAGCCTACCTGGATTCCGGCAATCCCAAGCAAGCCTTCGATCTGGTGAAAAAGTACTTCGATAAAATCCCGCAGCCGCAAGCGACAACCTTGCTGGCGCGCTGCCTGGTTGCTAACAACGATTTGCCGCAGGCAGCCGAGTATTACCAGCGGGTTTACTACAACTATCCGAACTCGAAGGAGGCCACAGAGGCGGCAACTTCTCTTGCTGACTTGAAGACGAAGCTTGCCGACGGTTACCCTCCTGTGATGCCAGACGCCATGCTGGGCCGAGCCGAAAAGTTGCTCGACGCGCACCGAACGGCCGATGCTAAGGCTGAACTCTACGCGGCGGTTCCGCAGTTGACTGGCGTGCAGCGCGACCAGGCGCGTGTTCGTATCGGCGAGGCCGATTACAAGGCGGGCAAGGTTTCTGAAGCCTTCGATTATTTCAAGACTTTGCAAGTAGACGATTCCGAAGCGGACGCCGAGCGGCAGGCTTATTTGGTCCGTTGCGCTCGTCACTTGGATAAGAAGTCTGACGTGAAAGCGTATCTCGACGAATTGGCCAGCAGTCACCCTAAATCGGAGTGGCGGCTGGATGCCCTGATCAACGTGGCTGACCAGGCGCGCACTGAAAACGACAGCGCAACTTACGTGCCGCTCTATCGGGCCTGCGCTTCTGGTTTTGCTAAAAATGACCGTGCCGCCTGGTGTGCGTGGCGGGCTGCGTTCGATGCTTTTCACACCGAGCAAGCGGATGCGGGCGATTTGCTGCTTAGCTTTATTAAGACCTATCCCGCTGCTAGCGACACTTCAGATGCCACGTACTTCCTGGGCCGGTTGGCGGAGAAAAAGAATGCGTTAGCTGAAGCGCGCGCTTACTACGAGGTACTGACAACTCATCTACCTAACACTTATTTCGCCGCCCTGGCACACGTCAGGCTCAAGTCGCCAGAGATTAGCGCGGTGCAGGCCGACCCGGCGACCACTGCCACTTTGGAGGCGATTCCCTGGCCCGCACGGCCGCAATTCCCCAGCTTCACGGGTGGCCCCTTGGTTCAAAAACGAGTAGCCCGCGCGCAATTGCTGCTGGCAAGTGGCCTGCATGATATGGCAGAAGATGAACTCAAATTTGGCTCGCGCAACGAGGAAGGCCAGACAAACGTCTACGCTTACGAGTTGGGGAAGTTTGCCGCCGGCCATGGCGCACCGGATGAAGCGCTACGTTATATCAAGACCTTTGCGCCCGGCTATTTGTATATGCCGCTTGACCAGGCACCGGTGGAATTCTGGCGCTTGGCGTTTCCCTTTCCCTTTCGCGCCTCGATTGAAAAGTACAGCGCCCAACAGGGCTTAGATCCGTTTCTGGTAGCCGCTCTTATACGCCAGGAATCGGAATTTAATACTCATTCCATCTCGCCCGCCAACGCCTATGGTTTGATGCAGGTATTGCCCAGCACTGGAAGAGGTTTGGCGCGCCACTTCGGCATTCGACGCTTCAGCGCCGGGGAACTTTTGACGGCCGACCGCAATATTCAACTAGGAACCTATTTCTTTAAGACGCTGCTGGACCGCAGTGGCGGCGAACCCGAGATCGCCTTGGCATCGTACAACGCCGGACCCTCCCGCAGCGCTCTCTGGCGCACCTGGGGACCCTTCCAGGAGCCTGCTGAATTCACTGAAGTCGTGCCGTTCCATGAGACTCGTGGCTACATCCAGATCGTTTTACGAAACGCTGAATTATATCGGCGGCTCTACGCCGGCACCCACGCCGATATACCGCCTTACGAGCCCAAGCCTGCTCCTACCAAAGCGATTGCCAAGAAGGGCGTAAAGACCAGCGCTAAAGTCCACCATCGCAAGAAGCGTCGACGGTAGAATTGACGAAATGGCTCAAACCACTTCGCTTAGACGTTTCCAAAGCGCGCGCATAGGCGAATTCCGCGAGTCGGTGATCCGTGAAATGACGCGTCTCGCGCTTAAGCACGGTGCGGTTAATCTGGCGCAAGGGTTTCCGGATTTTCCAGCGCCTGCGGAATTGAAAGCGGCGGCGCAAAAAGCGATTGCCGACGATTTCAATCAGTACCCGATCACCTGGGGCATTAAACCGTTTCGCGATGCTATTTGCCAGTCTTATAAACGCTTTTACAATCTTGATATTGATCCTGAACGGGAGGTCACCGTTTGCTGCGGCGCGACTGAGGGCATGATCGCCTCGCTGTTAGCGTTATTGAATCAAGGCGACGAAGTGATCGTGTTTGAGCCGTTTTATGAGAATTACTGGCCTGATTCTCAACTAAGCGGGGCGACCATCAAGTACGTCCGGCTGTATCCGCCGAATTGGGATTTTATTAAGGACGAGTTGAAAGCGGCGTTCAATTCCCGCACTCGCGCCGTGATCATTAACTCCCCGAACAATCCGACGGGGAAAGTGTTTTCTCTGGCACAGCTCAAAATTTTGGGCGAATTGTGCGAAGAGTTCGATTGCCTTGTCATCTGCGACGAGATCTACGAACACATCATCTACGATGGCGAACAACACATCGCGCCCATTTCGCTGGGGACGCTACGCGATCGGACAGTGGCCATCAACAGCTTGAGCAAGACGTTCTCAGTCACCGGTTGGCGCGTAGGTTGGGTGATTGCTCCGCCGGAACTCACCAGTTCTATCCGCAAGGTGCATGACTTTCTAACCGTTGGCGCGGCCACGCCGTTTCAGCATGCGGGCGTTACCGCGCTGAACATGCCGGATAGCTACTTTGCAAACCTGAGCGCAACCTATCAGGCCAAACGCGATCATTTGGTGGCAATTTTAGAGAAGATCGGTTTTCGCTGCCACGTGCCCAAGGGCGCATATTACGTGATGTGCGACATTTCGGCATTTGATTGCGAAGACGATGTCGCTTTCTGCCATCATCTGGTTGAGGATATCGGTGTCAGCGCTGTGCCAGGTTCGAGCTTTTTCGCCGATCCAACTCACGGGAGGAATCTGATCCGCTTCTGTTTTGCGAAGAAGATCGAAACGCTCGATGCGGCCGGTGAACGGCTCAGCAAGTTGAGCAAAGGCTAGCACGAGCGATTACGCTTAGATACCCTTCGAGATTCATGAGGTGTTCGATTTTTAGCCTAGCGGCGGAAACGGCGAAAGCGGCTTGGCGCACTGGCACTAGTGTCGGCCAGTCTTTCGATCGCTGTGTCCAAAGAGCCTAAGTGGATCACTCTGGTGGGTGTTGCTGCATATGCCTGAATGGGTTCGCGCTGGAAGCAGAACTCAAAGTGCGGTGGAAATCCGCCCGCGACATCGTAGCCGCGCGCGAATGGCGAGAAAGCTGGCATGATAATGCAACGGGGGCTTGCTAGAAATACCGGCAGCCTCTGTCCCGCTCCGGAGGCTTCTCGCAAACTCAGACACGGATGAAGGTGACCGAGAACCAGTGTGCCGGATTGAGGAACAGGCGAGCGATCCAGCCGGTCGCCATGAAGCGCCGTGACGGAACCGCTGGACCAAGCCTCCGTGGTAGCAAGTGCCAGGTGGCCAAATTCGCGGGCGAAGGCCCGATCGTGATTGCCGCGCACGGCGACGATTTGAGAACGCTGCGACAGAAGAGTGAGGGTCTCTTCGATATAAGCGCGTTCTGGCTCGCAGGGACGGGGGGCGTGTACCAGATCGCCCACGAAAACGATAAGCAGCGGTTCCAATTCTGCGCAAAGCTTCAGCAATTTGTCGCGAGCTTGAAAATCAGCAAGCGGACCCAACTCGCCGCGACGGCGCTGCGCCCAACTGTAGCCCAGATGCAGATCGGCCACTAAGATTGTTTGCGACTCAGTGAGCCATAGTGCGCCAGAGGGATGCGCGGTAATGCCGGGAAGTAGAAGAGCGGTGCTACTCAAACAGTCATTATCGCGAGATTGACGCGAATAGTGCTTATTGAGACGCCGCCTCGCCGGAAGAAGCAAAATCGGAATGGCTGCGCCAGCAGTTTCCGCAACTCGATCATCCTTTCGGGTATTTGCCCTCAAAATAAGTGAGCCCAATGACCTGTTGCTGCCTCTCGGTCAAACTTGGACAAGCTTCCCGGACGACATCGACTACGGAATCGAAAAAGCAATCGTGCAAAGCAAAGCGGGTGATGTCGCCGCTGCCAGCCTAACCGTCGCTCAAATCCGCCGCACTCCGCCGGCCGGTACCGATCCCCGCGTTGATCTTGCGGAAGCTCTGGCAGCCGATACGGCGGGTGACTCGACCCAGGAACTCCAATTAGGTAAGCGTGCATCGGTTAAAGGTCGGCAAGTGGGCGCCAACCAACTCTTGGCTGAGGCGCTTTAGTACCAAGGCTGGACGCAATGGCTGACCTAAAAGAGCACGAAATCCTGAGTGCATTAACCTATACTTCATGACGCGAATCATGAAATGCTTCCCTGCGGCGTTGGTCGTTCTTGTATCCACCTTCCCTGCCGCCGCCCAGGACAAGAAAATGCCCGTCCCTGGCGAAGACTGGGTCAACCTCTTCGACGGCAAATCCCTCTCGGGCTGGCACGAGGTTGGCCACGAAAGCTGGAGCGTGGAAGAAGGCCTCATCCACGGCAAAGGCCTCACCAAAGACTACGGCTATCTGGAAACCGAAAGAAACTACAAGGACTTCCAGCTCTCCCTCCGCTTCAAATGCGTCGGCGACGGTAACAGCGGCGTCTTCTTCCACTCCGCGTTTAAGCCCGGCACCGCCGATGTTACCCAAGGCATGCAGTTCGAAATCGATTGCACCATGATGAAGCACACCGCCGGCGTCTACGCCGAAGATGGCCGCGGTTGGGTTGTTTGGCCTTCACCTGAAAACGAAGGTGTTGTCCGCATGGGCGAGTGGAACGAATATTTGCTGGAGGTTGTTGGCAACCGCTATCGTTCGCGACTGAACGGCGTTCCCATGGTCGACTTCACCGACCCCAAGGCTTCTTCCTGGGACGGCACCATCGCTCTGCAACTCCACGCGGGCGGCCGCGGAAACATGCAATTCAAAGACATTTGGGTGCGCGACCTGTCCAAACGCTAGCAGATCGCTACAATCTCTTTATGCCTATATCCCGACGCCAGTTCGTGCAATCTGTCGGCGCCGCCTCCGTCCTATCCACGCGCAGTCGCGCAGCCGCACTTGGTGCCAACGATCGCCTCCGCATTGGCGTCATCGGCGCGGGTGGCATGGCCACCAACCACATGAAGACGCTGGTCAAAATGCGTGAAGGGGACAACTTCGAAATCGTCAACGTCTGCGACATCTACGACAAGCGTCTCGACCAAGCCGCCCAACTCACTGGCGGCGCACCCGTCAAAGACTATCGCAAGCTCCTCGAAAACAAAGACATCGATTACGTATTGATCGCCACGCCGGAACACTGGCACTTCCAGATGGCCATGGACGCGCTGGACGCTGGCAAACACGTCTATGTCGAAAAGCCCATGACGCAAAACATCGCGCAGGCCCGTCAGTTGGCCGATAGGGTCAAAGCCACGGGCCGCAAACTACAGGTAGGCGTGCAAGGCATGTCCGACGAATCGTACGCCGTCGCCTACGAGCACGTCAAAGCCGGCGAACTCGGCAAAGTTGTGCTCGCGCAAATCGACTACTCACGCAACCATCATGGCGATTTCTGGGCCGGCGACGACTATCCAATCGACCCCGATGCCAAACCCGGCGTCAATCTGAATTGGGAAGCTTGGCTCGGTCCCGCTCCCAAGCGGGCGTGGGATCCCGAGCGTTATTTCCGCTGGCGTCGTTATTGGGATTATTCGGGCGGCATCGCGTCCGATCTCTTCATCCACCGAGCCACGCGTCTGCTCAAAGCTCTAAATCTGTCGTTCCCCGAATACGTCGTTGCTACTGGCGGAAAATTTGAGTTCGTCGACAGTATCGCCGAAATTCCCGACACCTTTAACGTGCTAGCCGATTATCCAAGCGGACCCACCATGCAGCTCGTTTCTTCCATGGCGAACGACACGGCCGTCGATCACATGATCCGCGGCCACCACGCCACGCTGTATTTCACGCGCACCGGTTTCACCATCAAGCCGCAAAAAGAGTTTGAAAAAGACCTGCAGCCCGTCACCTACGAAAAGAAGGGTGCGGAAGATCTGACTCTTCACCACCGCAACCTACAGGCAGCGATCAGGGAAAACCAGCCGCTGAACTGTGATGCAACCTTGGGCTTATACGGCGTAGTTGTCTGCGATATGGCCGTCGAATCTTTCCGGAAACGCCAGTATTTGAAGTGGGACAAAGAAAAGGGCGCGGCGGTTCGGGCTTAAGAAGAGGTAGCAGTGCTTAGCGTACTGCTGATCGTCAACCAGATTGAACTAATTTCTGTTCGCATGTTTGTCATCACAATGGCGGCGATCAGTACAATGAAACCGAGTAAAAGCGCGTATTCAACAGCGTCTTGGGCGTTTTCTTCACGCCAAAACCTCTGTAGAAAGGGTCTCATATCCACTCTTATTATCGTCAGGTTAGCGGAATTCCTGCACTTCACCAACTCTGCTAATCATCAATAATAGATTGAACGTATGGCGAAGAACTTCAAAGATCTCTCAGAGCAGGAAATCCTGGCGTTAGCTATCACTCTAGAAGAGGAGGATGGGCGCATCTACGGTGAATTCGCGCAAGGCCTCATTGACAGTTATCCGGCTACTTCCAAAATGTTGGCCGAAATGCAGGCCGAGGAATCTTTCCACCGCGCCAGTCTTATCGATCTTTACCGCAGCCGCTTCGGCGAGCACATCCCGCTGATTCGACGCAGCGATGTAAAGGGGTTTGTCTCTCGTCCCGCAGTCTGGCTCGTTCGCCCCATCGGTCCCAAGGCCGTTCGCGCTGCTATCGAATCCATGGAAGCCGAGACCCGCCGCTTCTATCAGCTTGCCATGGGGCGGACAACAGACGCTTCTACGCGCAAACTGTTGGGCGATCTCGCCGAAGCGGAAGCCAAGCACACCGCCTCGGCCGGCACTATCGAACAGGAACACCTTACGCCCGATGTGAGGCAGGGAGAGGACGCCGCTCAACGCCGCGTGTTCGTCTTGCAGTTCGTGCAGCCCGGCTTGGCAGGCTTGATGGACGGCTCGGTGTCCACACTCGCTCCTGTCTTCGCCGCCGCCTTCGCCACCAAGAGCAGCTTGGACGCCTTTCTAGTGGGGCTCGCCGCATCCATAGGTGCAGGCATTTCCATGGCTTTCGCGGAGGCTCTTTCCGACGACGGCGCTCTCACCGGAAGAGGTAAGCCATTGATACGCGGCCTCGTGACGGGTGTGATGACAACAGCCGGTGGCATCGGTCATACGTTGCCTTATCTGATCTCCGATTTCAATACCGCAACTGAATTGGCGGTTGTGATCGTTGCCATTGAGCTTGCGGCCATCAGTTGGATCAGACACCATTACATGGAAACGCCTCTGGTGAGGGCCGCTTTGCAAGTGGTTTTGGGCGGCGTGCTAGTCTTTTTGACTGGCATTCTTATAGGGAAATCATAGCCGGCAGCGTAGAACTCATGGCAACCTTTGGCCTCACAGAATACTCGGACGCCAGCCCTGAAGTCCGTCAAGTGTATGACGATATCATGGCGACGCGTAAAACAGATTACCTTAACAATTTTTGGAAAGCGCTCGCCGCTCATCCCCACACCCTGCAGCGGACTTGGCAAAGCATCAAACAGGTGATGGCTCCGGGCGCGCTTGATCCACTCACGAAAGAATTGATTTATTTGGCGGTCAGCGCTACCAATCAGTGCGGCTACTGTATGGCTTCTCACACAGCAAGCGCGCTGGCGAAAGGCGCGACCCAGGAGATGTTAGGCGAATTGCTTGCAATCGTCGGTATGGCCAATGAAACTAACGCGCTTGCTGCCGGCTTTCAGGTGGAAATCGATGAGCGCTTCAAGTCATGCTCATGATTCGCCGACTGGTCATTCACCTATTCGGCAGTCACGCAGGTGCGGGCGTGCGAGAGACTTTTCTGACCGTGCGCATTTGGGTCGGGCCGGAGGTTCAGTATGCTGCTGGCTAATATCGTCAAAGCGTCCCGTCAAGTCTCTGAGACTTCAAAAAGGCTTGAAAAAACCGCGATTCTGGCGGACGTTTTGAAGCAATTGTCCGCCGAGGAAACGGAACCGGCGGTTGCCTTTCTTTCCGGCGCCTTGAGGCAAGGCCGAATGGGTATCGGTTATTCCGCTCTGCACGGCGCAACACCGGAACCGGCAGCGGTCCCTTCGCTCGAAATTCTTCAACTCGACCGCCTCTTCGCTCAACTGGCCAGCGTCAAGGGTTCAGGCGCCGAACAGCGGAAGCGCTTTCTGCTTGGAGAAATTTTTCACCATGCCACGCGTGAAGAGCAAGAGTTCCTGTTTCGACTCATCGGCGGCGAACTCCGCCAGGGCGCGCTGGAAGGAATTATGTTGGAAGCTTTAGCAAAGGCCACCAACCTGCCGTCCGAACGCATCCGGCGCGCCGCGATGATGGCGGGCGGATCCACTGCCATTGCCCAAGCCGTCTTTGAAAAAGGCGAAGCGGGTCTGGCGCAATTCGACATTAAATTATTCCGCCCCGTTCAGCCGATGCTCGCGCAGACGTCGGAAGATGTTGAAGCCGCGTTAGCTGAATTGGGTGAAGCGTCGCTCGAATACAAGCTTGACGGTGCACGCATTCAGGTTCACAAGTCGCAAGATCAGGTGGCGGTATTTTCGCGCGCCGCCAACGACGTGACGGTCGCGGTGCCCGAAGTGGTCTCAGCGGTCCGCGCGCTGCCCGCACGCGACCTTATCCTGGACGGCGAAGTTCTCAGCCTGACTGCCGAAGGCCGGCCTCAGCCCTTTCAGGTATCGATGCGCCGCTTCGGCCGCAAGCAGGATGTGGCGCGTTTAACTTCGGAACTGCCCATGACGCCATTCTGGTTCGACTTGATTTACCTCGATGGCTCACCTTTGGTGGACGAAACGCAAGGCCGCCGTTTCAGCGAATTGGAAAAGATCGCTCCCGCGAAACACCTGATACCGCATTTGGCCACCAACAACACCCAGCGTGCCCAGGATTTCGTGGCGCGTGCACTGGCCGAAGGGCACGAAGGAGTCATGGCCAAGGCCGTTTCGTCTCTCTATGCCGCCGGGGCGCGTGGCCAAAGCTGGCTGAAGATTAAACAGGCGCGCACGCTCGATCTCGTGGTACTCGCCGCCGAATGGGGGAACGGCCGCCGCCGTGGTTTTCTCAGCAACCTGCATTTAGGCGCTCGCGACACTGAAAAAGGCGGATTCGCCATGCTAGGCAAAACATTCAAAGGTCTCACCGACGAAATGTTGGTATGGCAAACAGCCGAACTCCTAAAGCTGGAAGTTGCGCGCGACAAATATACCGTTTACGTGCAGCCGCGGCTCATTGTCGAAATCGCCTTTAACGATATTCAAGTAAGTCCGCGCTACGTAAGCGGCCTATCATTGCGTTTTGCGCGCGTGAAACGCTACCGTTCCGATAAAACGGCAGCCGAAGCGGACACTTTTCTCGATGTTCAAAAGCTTGCCCTCATGAACAGCGCGGCGTAGTCACTGGCGCGGCATCACTTGGCAGTTGGTGCAGAGGTGTATTCATTATTTTCCAAACGGCGCAAGTGAATCGGGCGAAGATGCCCAGTTTCTTCGCCTAGAATAATTGTGCGCGCTAATGGAAGAAGCGGACGTTTGCTGTCGCGCGCCTGTTTCATTATGAGCAGCAACGCTTGCTCCTCGCTGACTTTCCCCGCTCTCGCCAGGATGCCGGCAGCGCGGCTAACCGCTTTACGAGTATCCAGCCGTTCTTGCATTCGCCGCACCGCTGCACACCCCGCATTCTTGCGCCGTACCAGTTCCAAGCGGTTTAACATTAAAGCTACATGCTGCGCCAAAACGCGCGCGAATCGCAAAGGACACTCCACGCTCTGGATATGCGGTTCGAACAAAATGCGCAGACGCCCCCACTCGCGTGCGTTAGCGGCAATTAAGCCTGTTGCAGAGCCCTTCGGCGCAGCCGCTTTGGAATCGTGCCACTCGAGTGTTTCAACTTTCCCAAAGCCAGCGTGGACCATCACCTCTACGCCATGAAGGCTATTAAGTCGCAGGGCCACACTAGCCAGCGATTCGAGCCCGCCTGCCGCATCGACAGCGGTTAAGGCCAGGCGGCCGATAGTTGTGATTGCTTCTTGCTCGCTCACACGGCGCAACGAGCGGAAAAGATTGGGCGATTGTAGTAAGGCACTCATCCTGTCGTCATTCCTTTGAAAACTCGGTTGTTTAGGGTTTAAGGCAGCAGTGATTCTTAACGACAACAACAAAGACAGGCGAGACTGGAGCGGACAGGCATAACTACTTAATTTCTATTGACATTATGGTGATTTCCTTGAACAAAGTCAATAGCAATTTTCTCTAGCTTCAGCAGCAAGGCATCCACCAGCAGATGTTGTACAATCGCGCCTTGACGATGAAATGTTTTCTAATCGCCGTGTTCATGATCGCCGGCCTATCAACCACCACGGAGGCCCAAGAAGTAGCAAAGGTGGAAAGGCGGAATAAAGCAATAGACGAGATCGTGCCAGCCGATGCCACGATCAGTAAAGTAGCGGAAGGATTTACCTGGACCGAGGGTCCTGTTTGGATTTATGGCCAGGTTGGATATCTGCTCTTTGCGGACATACCCAGTAATTCGATTTACAAACTGATCCCCGGCCGCAAGCCGTCGATCTTCATGCGTCCGAGCGGCTGGAATGAGCCCACGCCGTTTAAAGGAAAAGAACCGGGGTCTAATGGCATGACGCTCGATTCGCGCCTGCGCCTTACGGTGGCTGGCCATGCTAAGCGCAATGTGTGGCGTTTGGAAACGATGAATCCGAAGGGCAAGATAACTGTTCTGGCCGATTCTTTCGAAGGAAAAAAACTGAACAGCCCGAATGACCTCGTTTACCGCCGCGATCATTCGTTGTATTTCACAGACCCGCCTTACGGCCTGGAGACGCAGAGCGACGACGATCCCAAAAAAGAGCTCACGGTTAACGGCGTTTATCGATTAGAGAGTCCGTTGACCCAGGCGCCTGGCACACCGCCCGATCCTAAGAAGTTGCACTTGATTATTTCCGACTTGACGCGCCCGAACGGCATTGCTTTTTCCCCAGACGAAAAATATTTGTACGTGAATTGTTCCGACCCTAAGAAGAAGATATGGATGCGCTACAAGGTGCAACCAAATGGTGACGTCGCGGAACCGAAATTAATTGCGGATGCCACAGACGATCCACGGGAAGGTGGCCCCGATGGCATGAAGGTCGACCAGCGGGGCAATATCTACAGCACCGGTCCTGGCGGCATTTGGATTTTTTCGCCTAAGCTTGATCACATCGGAACGATTGATATCCCCGAGCGCACTGGGAATTTGGCTTGGGGTGGACAAGACGGCAAGACGCTCTACATCATGGCCAGCGGGAATGTGTACACGATTCGTTTAAAGATTCCGGGATTGCGGCCATAAGGAACTGTGCTTCCGGATGAGGGACTTATATGGAAAAAGTCAAATCTCGAAGCTTCCCAGATCGCCTTTGGAGCCAATCTCGCCCGAGCCGACGCTACTGAGTGGAATCAGCTTTCCGAGGGAGGATGTGACGATGCAGTTGCGGTAGTGATCGCGAATGCCGCGAGACGTACCAATACATGTTCGACAAATTGGTACATGAAATAGACGTTGTCTAGCGTGATGCTGACGCCAATGTCGCCAAATTCGACCCGGGGATATATCTCAGGCGGTCGCTCCTTCAGCGGGCCTGAGAACAGGACATCAGAGCCCTCATCACTGTAATTATCTATGACGATCGGATTGATCGCATGTCCAATGTGTGAAACGTGGGCCTGACAGAGATTCGACGATGCTTATCGATTCGGTTCAGCTCATGCAGCTGCCAGAGTGGCTGGTCTTCGATTGGTTTCCATCGCTACAATTCTTCAGCCCCGGGTTGAATTGATGCTATGAAGTCAACTGCGGGTTGGGGGAGTCCTCGAGTTTTGTCCTTAAACTTCTGTTTGTTTCGATCGGTGAGCGGGTCCCTGAAGATCGGGAACTCGCTCTGCTCCGAATCCTTACCAGAGTGGTGCTTGATGAGTGACCAAACTGCTTGATCCAATGCGGTCCTAAGGCACTGAAGAGCGTCTCCTAAAATGAGGAAGATATAGACGTGAGGTCTGATCCTATCCACTATGAAGAAGTAACGTTCGGGTGTCGTCGTGGTCGTTACGCCTGCTTGCGGCCACTCAGTGAGCGGCGGGTAGCCCCACGACGATCAGAACCGTGTAGTCTTGCTTGCTGCAGCCGTTCACGGCAGGCATGGCCGCCCCCGGATTCACAGGAAAACCCTTGGTGGGAGCGTTCGCAGGCGAGCACGCGTTGGCAGCCTTCGCCGGTGTGTAGCGTGCGGAGCGACATCCGAGATGGGTGACATCGTAGAGGGTCGCGCCGTCGGCGAGTTCCCACCGCTGATTGCCGTTTTTGTCCTTGGGGTGAACTGTCAGCACGGTCGTTACTTCGCGGTCACCCGTGACGAGGTATTGCCCAGCAGGCAGCGGAAAGGCCGGCTTCTCCATGATCAAGCCGTGTTCTTCCAGCCACCAATCCGAAGCGTCGAATTTCCATTGCGCCGGCGCCACGCCGGTCGCCTTCAATTGTGAGTAGTGGTCCAGCTTGCAAGCGCGCGGGCCCGGGTCCTGGTTCCAGAAGCCCCACGCTTGTGCGCCGTTACCGGAGGTGGCCGCGGGGTCTCCCAGCGCCGCGATGAACTGCGGCTCGATGAGCTTGAACTTCGAGAGGTCTGCGCCTGACGGATGACCCGCCGCCAACAGGAGGGATCCCATGGACAGGAGCCAGCGGCTTACGGACGGCACGAGGTGATGGATATTCATGCGATTGCTCCAGTTGGACGACCTGATGACATGCTACCAACGCGCTCCCAGAAGCTCGCCTATTCGTGCGTTTACCGAGGTCTTCGCGGTTGCGATTAAGATGTCGTAGACGGATCACACACCACTCGTCCATTGCCGTTTCGCAGGCGACCCGCACGGTTGCTCTGGAAGAGTAGCGGACAATACTTCCAGGGCACACATAGGGCTGGCACTGGACTTGTTCCCCTATTCAAACAACCGGTGAAGACGCAAAATCCATCCAAACGAGAATCGAGTCATGGGGTTGTCGAGAAGGATGTTCACGAGGGAGTTCAAGCTGGCTATCGCCAGCAGCCGCTGGTACTTCACCGCTACCAACTGGAACCTGTCCGGCGGCGCATCCGATAACGTTTCTTGGCATGTGCGGATCGATTTCACGGCGCTGAGCTGGAGCAACGCTGGCAAAGTTTGTGGACCATCGCGTCCACTTTGCTACGCTCCCGGCGCGTTAGCCTTGGCGGACGACTCAGGGGATGACGCAATGGTCCGATCAATGTTTCGGCACAGCTTGTAGGTCTTGTACAAAGGCCATGAGTGCATTACAACGCTCACTATGCTGCGTTTCGCGAGAACAAGGGAAGCCCCCAAGGGCATAATCGCGAAAAAAACGATCCGACCAAAATACCCCTTCAGGATCTTTATGAAAAGGCCGCTCGCAATTTCGGTATAAGGGTCTGGCTTCTCGCCGAGGTTCTCAACATTCGCATGTTCGTCATACCCCGTCAAGTAAAGAAACGCCATCTCTGCCGGGTCCAGCGAGTCATACATCCGCTTCTGGACTTCATTAGGAAAGCTCGCGGCGTAGAAGATAAACAGCGAGTCAGCGATGCTTGAGACTACGCCTGCGATTGCCAAGACCATCGCGATCCAAATGCCGGTCTGCCCCACGAAGTTCAGCGCGCTGCCTGAATTAAGAAATGTACTTAACGTCGAATCGCTCTGATCCAGCAACGCCCCGACAAACATTTGGTCTTCCAAGCGACCGTGCGCGAGAACTAACAGTGAGCCAATTGAAGGTGTGATGGCCAATGCTTCCACCGCTATGCTCAGTGCTACGGCAACGAATTTGCCGGCCCAGTGCACGCCAAGTATCTTTCGGAGCGTCCAGAGAACGATTTGTGCGGCGATTAGGCTGGCCACCACAGCAAGCAACTGAGCTTGTTGTGGCCAGAAGTATTTGCTCAGCGAAAACTCCAGTTGCAATACGGGCCTCAGCGCGTATTTGTTGTACCACTCCCAGCCGTTCACGGTGGCTGAATTGATGAACACTTGCACGTCAGGACCATATTCTGAGGCGGCAAATTGCTGGAGACGCGAAAGGTCCTTCGGCGCAGGCAGATTCTTTCGAAACTCTTGGAGCAGTGCCTCAAGGGTCCCCTCCAAATCGCCGGTTTGCGCATGCCGTTGTATTTGCAGGGTCGAGTTGCTGATCATTAACCCTGAAACGAAGGCTCGCCACCGTGCCTCTTTGCCAAAACGCCATGCTAGGAAAGACGGCTTCCGAACGACGATCACCTCGAGGCCGTTCTCGGGCGGATTTGTCTTGCGTCCGAACTGCCACCAACTTGCGGGCGTTGCGGTAGAGTGCCATTCCGGATCATCGTCAAATACCTGATCGAAGTACGACGACAACGCTATCGCGGGGACTTTCGAATCCGGAATGGTCCGAAGCAACACTGCAAGCTGCTTGTCGGTGCTGAGTGTCTTCAATTGAACCAACAGGCGCGCGGTCTGTTTTTTGTCGAGCAGGTGTGCGTCATCCTGAAGAGCCACAATTGTCGGCAGCTGTTTTTTCGCGCACCCGGCCAGAATTACGGCGGCTAATATGGGAATCGCAACCCGCAACGACATTCGATCTCCTTTTATAGAGCGGCGATCTCGGCCCGACCCGGTCGAGTCCGAAAAGCATCAAAGGCTACGATGCTTTTCGGGAGTATAGCAGGCTTCGACAATGGGCGGTTTGCGCAACAGCTAGCAATCGCAAAGGAGTTACAGTTACCCTTCTGTAGCCGCCCGGTTGTCACCCATCCTCCTGCTTCGGGCGTATTACGCGCCACTCGTACGAAGTTCTAGCCGACCTCAGTACTAGCAGGGGCCACGCCGCGAATCCATGAACGCACGTCAGGGCAAAATCCAAAACCTCAGTCACGACTCAGCGAGTCTTGCGCCCCGTTCGTTCCCCGCATCCACGGGGCGAGTTCGATGTCCGCCAGCCCCGGGTCACGACGTAAATCGTTGAGGTATTGTTCGAGTTTACTTCGATGCGCCGACAATCGGGGCATGAATGAAGCCATTTCTGCATCGAAATCGAACGCTTGAGATGCGTCGATTTCTCGAACAAATTTCCAGTCGGCTAGGTCCACTGTTTGGGCTGCGGCGATTCGGGCGTCGATGTACTTCCGCACAGCGTCGCGTCCCAAGACTGCCTCCGCGACACGTTTGCCGGTCGTCCACGCGTGTCGCTCAATAGGCACGTCGCACCAGGAATTGACGCCGATCTCGTTTACCTGTCGCATTTCCAAGTCCCTCAGAAGGGTTGAGGCGATCGTACCCATTGCCCACGCCGTTTTGGAGGTTCCATGCTGCATGAAATGCTGCAGCTCGTGGGCAAGCGTCATCGCGAGTCCTTCGAGGATCGTGCACGTGCTTCCGAACAGGTAAACGAAATTCTGATAGGCCACGACACCGTTTTTTCGGAGTGTATCCTCGATGTAATGCGGAGGTGCTGGCCATCTGTATAAATCTCGGGCCGGAATGTAGAACCCACGGCCGTCGCTCGCCTCGCACCGCGCTGCTTTCCAGTCCTCGTCGTCTAGGAAACACAGCAGGGTTTCGTTTGGGAGTTGATCGTGGAGTTGACCGACGACGCGGCGTGCGATTTCGTGCCGGACCTTCCGTGTCGTTACATCAGCGGATTTTACGAAAATCTCAGTGCCAAACACTCCGGCGTCCTCTCGCAGGGACATTCTAGCCTACTCGAAAAGCCGTAGGTAGCGTTAGCTGATTCGGGACGGATAACGCGCTACTCTTACAAAACTCCGACTCACCTCCTAGGTTCGACCAGAGACTCTTTCTCGTGATAGGATTCAGTTGCTTTAGAGTCAGGCAATCCTATTGCCCTGGAGGGTTTAGATGAGACGTCTGTTTTTGATTTTGACTGGTTTGACACTGCTTGCGACTTCCATTGGTGCCGGCTACCACGCCGCCGGGAGGAAGAATGGCATTGTGGGTACTTGGCTGCCGGTGTCTTTGGAGTTCGGCGGACAAAATCTGTTGAAACCGGGCACTGTCACCATCAAGATGAACTCAGGCAGCCACTTCATGTGGATGGCTTACGACAAAACGAACATGAAGACGACCGGCAGCGGCTCTGGGAGTTACACAGTAAACGGCGACACTTATGTTGAACACGTGGACTTCGCCTGGAGGGAGGGCAGCTCAGACCAGGCAAAGGTTATTGGAACGGAAATAACCTTCAAGATCAAGATCGACGGCGACACATTGACGCAAACCGGACAGATCCTCGGGCGCGATTTCAAAGAGGTTTACAAGCGAGTCGACTGAGTCGCGTGCGCGCGATTCCAAGGAATCTCGCATCCTGTTCGTAGCAGGTCTTGCGTTCGTTCAAGAAACGGCTCGTTTTAACTGGTAATCTGTTTCCCAAAACCCAAAGCCCCGAAGCGGGGGCCAAAGCGATCGAGCTTCGGCCGAATCACGCCACTCGTACAAAGCTTGAGTTAAACGACGCGGGACGTAAGTCTGATTGTAGGAAGTTTCACGCGGCTGTATTGTCGGAAAACCACCGATTGAAACCGATCTGATCCGCGCGGCGGACCTCACAATGAACAGTAGCGCATCCACCGTCAAGCTGATTCCTCGCATGGGCTTCACATCTATCGGAACACTCGAGAAAACGCCACTTGGGAGTCCGCTCAACCTCACTAACGATCGGCGGATGAAGCCATATAACCACCCGCGAATTGTTCAGCGGAGTGCGTAGTTGGTTGTGCCCGAAAATGCCAAGTGTGCGCACCCCTCAGCCGGATCATTTTCGGCGCGAGGTTAAGTTGACTTCCCTCCGCCCCCACTTCAGCCGATCATCCATTTCGGCTGGATCAGACCGAGCGATACCGCCGTCATGACGATTCCGATAATCAACACAATCGCCGGCGAAGCTATAGAAGCCCAGAGAATCAGCGGATGGCTGCTGGAACGCTTCTTCTCCGGCAGCAGATTCTTAGCGTAGAGCACCAGCACGCCGATCCCCATCAGCACAATCGCCAAGCCGAGGCTGAACGACAACAGCAACAATAAACCTAAGCCAACTCGTCCAAGTGCAATTGCACCAAGTAACAGCACGAGCGCGGACTCACATGGCACCAAACCGCCGCTCGCCCCTAGCGCGACTAGAGCTTTCCATGACATCTCGGCCGGCACATGTGAGTGCGAATGAGCGCCATGTTCGTGGGTATGGCTGTGGTGATCATGAGGGTGGTCATGATCATGATGGTGGTGAACATGATCGTGCGCATGATCATGATGGTGGTGAACGTGATCGTGCGCGTGATCATGGTGATGATGATGATCCGTAGGCGAATGAGATTGCGAGCGAGCAAGCAGGCGCTTGTACAACATCCAGCCCCCGATTGCGGCGATCGACAGGCCCGAAATCGCCCCAAGCACTTCCGTCACTTTCTCCGGAACCACATATTTAAATAGGAACAACGTCACCAACCCAAGAGCAAAGACAGAAATGGTATGCGTGAACGTCACCATCGCGCCCAAAAATGCCGCGTGTTTCAAAGTACCGCGCGATCCTACTAAATAAGCAGCGACAATTGTCTTGCCATGGCCCGGTGTAAAGGCATGAGCCGATCCTAAAAGGAACGCCGCGCCAAGAGCAACTAGAATCATCCAAGGCGTCAGTTGCCGTTCATGCAAGAAGCGCGACAAATAATCGCCTCGCGTGACAGAGCCAGCCGGCGCGCCTTTCGCTGTCAGGGTAGCCGGAGCAGGCGCAGCGGGAGCAATATGGGGTTGCGCGATTTGCTGAATCAATGGCGCTGGCTTGGCAGCTGTAACCGTTATTAATGGTTGTGGCACGCTCCATTCCAGTTCCGCCCGCAAATCTTGGGGCGGCGCTAGCGTGGGATCGGCCGGATATTGCGTGAGCGCCTTACTGATATCGCGATCCGTCTGGCTTGCCTGCCGCAGCGTCACGCCCTGGCCATGATCGATAACGATCTCTTTCCAACCCGCTCGCTCCGGATAGTTGCGATCCTCATAAGCCAACTTGCCGCCGTGTCCGTTGATGCGGGCATGGGTGGTAATTCTTAAAATCGGCAGATTCCCCGCCCCATCCGCGATCACCGCATTCACAGATTCGAACTTCGGCTGCACCTTTACGCCATCCACCGACACATCCAGATTCCTCAACCAAACACGCGACTGTTCGGCCGCGTGGCTCTGCAATTCCGCGTTGGGCACGGTGCGCTCTATCTTCCAATCGCGCAGCGTCTCGAAGGTAGGGATCTCCGCCAGATCCAGCACATACTGCAATTCAACGCCGTTCGGCGACGGTTGCAGCTTGGCATAGTGGTTCACGCTGAAATTGCCCATAGGATGAGCAAACAGCGCAACAGCGGATAAAAAGAAAGTAAGAATATTTTTCGTCATTGTGCGCTACCCGATTCGATTTGACGAGCGTGAGCGTAAAAAATTGGTTCCGGCGTGTGCAAGCTAAGAGCTTTTTGCGACGCCGCCTTTGCCTCTTCAAGGCGCCCCGATTTATATAAAACCCAAGCGTAAGCGTCCCAGGTATAAACGTCGCCGCGCACCGGCAATTCGGCCTTCATCAGCTCCAGCGCGATTGGCAAATCACGATTATGATCGGCCAACAGCAGCGCCAGATTTCGATTCGTCTTTTCGTTGGTAACCGTGCCGAGCTTCTCAATCGTGCTGATCAGATCGTGTTGCTCGCGCGCCTTAGCAGGCATACCTGCGGCCGTGTACAGGTCTTCCAACGCCCCCGCGTATTGCGGCAACGGAACAATCGACTGGGCGCGTTCGTAATAGCGAATGGCGGCGGCATTATGTTTTCTGGCAGCTTCCACTTGACCCAACCCCGCTATAGCGCGATGCAGTGAGGGGAACAAATCGAGCGCCGAACCATAAGATTCCATCGCAAGATCCAGCTTGCCCGTTTTGAAGTACATGTCACCCAGCTCGGCATAACACCACGCGGTATTTTGGGCGACGGGATCGCCGGCGTCGACTGCATCCTTCATCAGGGCTATTGCCGATTCAGGATCGCCTGTAACAAAGCGATACCACGCCAAACGATTGTAACTGCTCAAGCCGGGACGCAGCGCATACATTTTTGTATACGCTTCGCCTGCACGCTGATATTCACCCAGTTCCATCAAAGCGTCGCCCAGATTTCCCCATGTACCGGCATCAGAAGGTTCGTACTTCACCATGTCTTGCGCACGTTCCGCTACCGCTTTAAAGTTGTGCCGCTGCAAATCGATTTCATTCTCAAAACGCAACGCTGTAAAATTACCGCCGTCTTTCTCCAGAATGCGATCCACAATCTTCGAGGCGCGATCAAGATAGCCGAAGTCGGACGTCTCGCGAACCTTTTGCAGATACGCCGAAATCAGGCCGCTTTGCAACTTCAGATCGTCCGGCGAAGCCGCTAACAATTTTTCAAACGTCTTGATCCGCACGTCGGTTTTCTCATGCACCAGAGTCTGGTCGATCGGTCGGCTCTGACCAAAGACCAACAATGACATTCCTAAGAGGGCAAGAGTCAATTTCATTTCGATTCTCCCTCCCCGTTCTGATTCAACTTGGCGGCAATCAGCGCCGCATGAGACAGGTAGCCAGGATCGCGAATACCCACTGCTAAAGCCTTATCGATGGAAGTCTTGGCATCGGCAAACTTGCCGTCTTGATACTGCGCCCAAGCCAACGCTGCCAGTGTGTGGCAATCCTGTCGCTTGGCACTTTCTAAAGTGGCAATTCGTAAGGCTTCTGCCGGATCGCTCTTACGTTCGGTATAGAAGGCTATCAACTGGAGGTTCGCATTATAGGGTTGAGAGATCTCGACGCGGGCCTTCTTCTCGAACGCCGCGAATTGTTCAGCAGCTTTATCTTTCTGGCCGGCCCGATCAAGCGCCACCGCCCACTTATAAAGATTGGCAGACGAGGGTACGGCGCGGTAACACTTTTCGAAAAGCTGAGCCGCCTGCGGATAGTTACCGTTTGCCGTTTGAACATCAGCCATCAGGAGCGACGCGAGCTGAGAGTCGGGAAACAAAGTAAGCGCCTGCGCTAAAATCTCGCTAGCCCCTTTCGCATTTCCCGATGCCAGTATAAGACGCGCTTTCTGCGTCAACAACCAAGCCCGCTGATCGAGATCGCTCTGCGCGGTTCGGCTCAACGCTTCGCCGTAAAACTCAATTGCTCCTTCATCGTCTCCAAAGAGCTCGCGCAAGCCGGCTGCTTTTTCAAAACCGAGCGCGCTGCCGCGGCGCAGATCAAGCACCCATTGCACATCCTGCTCGGCTTCTGAATAATTGCCCAACGCGGCGTTGGCGTCACCTAATAAGGCCCAAATGCCGATATCGTCCGGCACCTTCTTGTTCAACGATTTGGCCAGTTCCAGGGCTTGGCGAAATTCATGTCTGCCAATCAGCACGGCGGCGCGAAGCTTCATCGCGTCGTAATTGCCGGGCGACAAAGCCAGCGACCGGTCTATCGCAGTGTTGGCCTGATCGTAAAGCGCAACATCCGCAGTATCGCGAGCTTTACGGCAGAGTCCCACCGCCAATTCGTTATAAATCTGAAAACCTTTGGCATTTGCGTCCAACTGTTGGCGTGCGGCCGCAATCCGTTGATCGGCTGGTGAAACGCTCGACGGCGCCTGCTGCCAGGCAAGGAGCAAAGATCCGGTGATGAGAAATAAGAAAGTTAGACGCATAGAAACACTCTCGAAAAAATGGCCACTCTGCATCTGGAAAACCAGGAACAGAGTGGCCCCACGGAGGGAATGAAGCTGCTAGTTGGTTGGACAGGGAGCGCCGGCGCCCATCGTGCATCCGGGCTCACCTGGATCAATGTGACGACGTTGTCGACCACTTTGGGCCCAAGCAACATACGGGAATGTTTCCTGGTAAGGAACATCGTTCGTATTCACACCATCGCCAATTGGGTAATTGTACTGCGGGCCCGCCAGAATTCCGGCTACCGCGCGCGCCGCTATGTCGGTAACATCGTCGGAAACGCGGCGACCATTCGGGAAACCGGCGGCATCACCCGCTAGCAGACCCAGACGTTTACGGCTCCCCTGAGGTGTAGGCGCCACGCCGGTGTTGAGGCGGAGCAAATCCGCAATCGGACCAGCAGTAGTCCCCGGCGCAGCAATCGGCGGCGCGTAAGTGACCAGCGGCAACAAATCAGTACGTGGCGGTGTCGGAATAGCAATTCCATAAATTGCGTTCAACACGCGTGCAAACAACGGATCGAGATCGAACGATGCGAACTGCGAGTCGTTCACCGGTTGTGACATGCTCCACATATCCTTTGAACCCGTACCGATGATCAGTTCGTTAATCAAAGGGTTGCCCATGCGCTGCACCTGAGCCCAGCCACCCGAAGCAGCTGCTGGGTTCGGTGAGCGGCGAACGAAGATGCGCGGGCGGGAGGTGGTTCCCCAAGCACCGATAGTGGCCGCCTTGCTGGTAGCCGCCTCAAGATTGCCGGTGCTCGTAAGCATCGTGATCGGCACCTGAATCGCAATAGTATTCACGTTGTAACCAGAGACGTAATCCGGCGCGGTGTTGGTATGGTCGTCGGCATCAGCTGCCGCCGACAGAACTCCGCCGCCCGCAGCGGTACGGAAGTTCAGAGAATCGAACGCAGCGCCCAGGTCGATATAGAAAGGATCATCGACTGTGCCCGCGAAAATTTTGATTCCGTTGCTCAGAGTATAGATTCCTTGGGCGGCCAAAGCGGGATAATTTGGCATCGTGCGCGGACCAACGTTGCTCGGCACTGCAAACAGAGACGCTCCATTCGCATTGGTGAGCTGCGTGCTGACTCCGTTCTTCACCATCGTCACTGAGTAGGTCTGCCGGAGACTCAACCCGGCCGCACCTGCGCCGTCCAACGCCGTAATAGCGGGAGGAACAATCGGCGTACCCGGAGCGACAGGGGCTGGTGAATTCGCCGGTGCGTTAATACCTGCGCCCGCGCCTACAAACCCAGTGAAAACTCCAGGTGCCCGGATTTGTGTCTGAAACTGAATTTGGAAAGCCACTTCCGGCAAGGCATCGTTGTTGTTATCGATCAAAATCTGATACAGCACGTTATCGTCGAACGGAAAGTAGTTTGGACCATTGCCAGGTTCCAGGAAAGGGTCGACGTTCAGCAGAAAAGTCACTTTCGACGGATCGTCATAGCTAACGAAAGCAAAAAAATCGGTGATATCTGCTTTCTGATCTAATGCCGTGATTGGTGCTTCTCGATGGCTAGCCGCAAAGCTGGGCGGCGGCGTAACAATCAGTGCCGCCAGCACGGCACAAATAATCGGTTTCATACGATTCATGGGTATTACTCCTTTTTTTCTTATTACTTCGCGCGCAGAGAGCGAATTTTTATCGCACCCGCCAAGGTGAGGCCGAGTCCCACAAGAGCAGTGCTGACGGGTTCCGGTACAGCCGTAAAACTGTTGGTCAAAGTTCCAGCAGTCGCCGTGCCGGAGAGGCCCGGATCAATAATCAGGTCGTCTGTAACATTCAAGAACAAGACTCCGGCAAACGTTCCAGAGGCGCCGTTATCCACACCGTCGGCCAGTGTGACCAGCGCACTGTTCGCGAAACCACAGCCGCTTAGTCCATCGGATCCAAACATGCCGCCTTCGCAGTAATTCACAATTCCCGTGACCGCGCCGTCCATCGTCACAGTCGAACCACCAAGTAATGCGGAGATGCCCGTGAACAAAGGCCCGGAAAGATCATAGGTAAAAATAGCTTCGAGCGGAGTTCCGTTACTCGCCGACTGGCTCGTGGAAAAAAGAAGAGTTGGACTGAAGTTGCTGCCGCTCGGTGCGATCATGATTGAACCGGGCGCAAGGGCTGTTCCCCCACTGATCCCGCTTAACGTCTTGAAATTGGTCAGGGTGTCGCCGCCGATGGTGCAGCCAGTTGAACCTAGGGCGACATAAGTCGCCAAGGTACCGCCAGTACACGAAGCAGCTACGCCGAGCCTGGCGACTGATAATACCGCTAGTGCCAGTACCGAAAGTTGTTTCATCAAATAAATTCCTCCTGGAGAATCGATCAGCCTGGAAAATTGCCGACCTTGCATTAGACTACGACAATCTGACTAGCAGCGGATTCACCGGGAGGTACTTTATATAGGGGCAGTACTTATTCGGGTTTTGGGTGGTAACTCTTCGGCGCGCTCATCACCAGGCGTCCGTGGTGTACACCTTTGGTGCTGATCATCACGTCCGCCAAAGATCTTACCCGCTTGGACTTGCCTTTAACGACAACCACTTCCAGGCACGTGTCGTGGTCCAGGTGCGCGTGCGTCGTGGCGATAATCAGTTCGTGATGATCATGTTGCAGTTCCATCAACTTGTCAGGAAGCAGGCGCGAGTGATGGTCGTAAATTAGCGTAATTGTGCCGACTACCGGTGCATCGGGCGATTCGATCGCAGCCGTTACCAGACGATCGCGGATGAGATCCCGAAAGGCTTCTGACCTGTTCTCGTAACCCTGGCTATTGATAAAGCGGTCAAATTGCGCCAAAAGGTCGGAATCGATGGCCACCCCGATACGGCTCAGCTCGCTCATGCAGGTACCAGCATAAAACTTTTTGCTGGTAACACGATCTGAAGTTTAGTGTTACTCGTATTATGGAATAACGGTTGCAGATCATGCACATTCCAGACGGCTATCTGAGTCCTTCCACCTGCGCGACATTTTACGTGGCTTCCACGCCGTTCTGGTATGTGGCCCTGCGGCGCGTGAAAGCTGCGCTCAGCGGACAAACCGTACCTCTTTTGGCCGTTTTCGCCGCGTTTTCATTTGTCGTTATGATGTTCAATCTTCCGCTGCCCGGGGGAACCACCGGGCATGCCGTTGGTATGGCGATAGGCGCAATTGTGCTTGGGCCCGAAGTGGCGATCCTCGCCGTATCTATGGCCCTGCTGATCCAGTCGCTGTTCTTCGGTGACGGCGGCGTGACCGCTTATGGCGCGAACTGCTTCAACATGGCGATTGTCGGATCAATCGTCGCTTATGTTGTTTATCGTTTGGCAGCCGGAAATTCCTCTCTACGGTCGAAGCGCCGGGTGGTGGCCGCAGCGCTTGCTGGTTACACGGCGATCAACGCGGCAGCATTCTGTGCGGCGATTGAATTTGGCGTGCAGCCTCTGTGGTTCCACGACGCGTCGGGCGCTCCTTTATATGCGCCCTATCCTTTACACATCGCGATTCCAGCCATGATGATCGGGCATCTGGCGATTGCCGGTCTAGCGGAACTGGTGATCACCGCGGGACTGGTGCGTTATTTGCAAAGCACCAACGTGGACATGCTGCGTTCCACTGCGCCTTCGGCCATGCTCGATTCATCCAGCAACCCTACTCGTCCAATGCGCAGTTTGTGGATGGCGCTCGCCGGCTTGATCGTGCTGACCCCGCTTGGCATCCTGGCGGCTGGCAAAGCATGGGGCGAGTGGAAGCCGGAAGAACTAGCCGCACCACCCAAAGAACTGAGCGAACTTTCGAAACTGTGGCAAGCGCCAATGGCCCAATATGCACCTACCTTTGTGAAGAACCCGGCGGCGGGTTACTTGCTCTCTGCGCTGCTCGGCGTCGGTCTGATTGTCCTCTTGGTTTGGATCGCCCGTTGGCTGTTGGCGCGCGGCACGTCCAAGCGTAGCGCCTTTGTCGAGAAAACCATCCACGGCTTGTTAACAGCAGGCCAAGAATCGCTGTTTGCTGAAGACACCGCCAAGCTCAATGGCTTTTTGCAGCGCCTCGATCCGCGGGTAAAAATCGCCGGATTAGGCGCTCTGATTGTCGCGGCCGTGAGCGTCAGGCGGCTTTCCGTATTGATCGCGCTTTTTGCTGTCAGCGTTCTCTGTGCCGTGGCATCGCGAATCTCACTGCGCCTTCTCACAACCCGAGTATGGCTCGCCGTACTCGGCTTCACCGGCATCATCGCGCTGCCCGCCCTCTTTCAGCACCACGGTTTACGGAGCGCCCTCTTTCTCGTGCTCCGGGGTGAGACCACCGCCACATTATCTTTGCTCCTCATTTTGACAACAGTCTGGAGTCATCTTCTGCGCTCTCTCCGTTTTCTCCGCATTCCCACGTCCGCCGTGGCCATCGTCAGCATGACCTACCGTTATATTTTCGTCTTCTTAGAAAGCGCGAAACAGACCCTCGAAGCGCGTCAAACTCGCTTAGTCGGATATCTCGAACCGGCCATCGAACGCCGTTTCGCCGCCGCCAGCGTAGGCGCTCTGCTCAACAAAACCATGGATCTCAGCACCGACGTCTATAGCGCCATGCAGGCCCGCGGTTTTCGTGGCGAGATTCGCTTATTGAACGATCTTGAAATGCAACCGCGCGATTGGTGGCAACTCTTGGCACTCGTTTCGATCGCGCTAGTCGCGTTGGGATTAGGACGTTAATGCCGAACGCGTTTGCCGTAGACAACGTTTGCTACTCGTACGGCGAAATCGGCGCATTGAGTGGCGTGAGCCTGACGATTCCTAAAGGCCGACGCGTCGCTCTCCTCGGCGCCAACGGGTCAGGCAAATCGACTCTTTTGCGCTTACTCGCAGGATTGAATTTCCCGGCAAGCGGCCATATCCGTTTTTTAGGCGAGGCACTGAACAAAGAGCGGCTGGAAGAGCAGGAATTCTTTTACTCATTCCGCCGGCGAGTAGGGGTTGTCTTCCAAAATCCCGATGTCCAATTGTTTAACGCCAGCGTTTTCGACGAACTCGCCTTTGGACCGCTACAAATGGGCTGGCCCGCTCAACAAATTCGCGACCGCGTCGCCGAGACGCTCCATGAAATGCGCATCGAAGATCTGAAAGACCGCGCGCCGCATCGACTATCCGGCGGTGAAAAGAAACGCGTGGCGATTGCTTCGGTGTTAATCCTCGATCCCGAAGTTCTCCTTTTGGACGAACCTACTGCCGCCCTCGATCCCGCCAGCCAAACACAAATCGTCGAACTTCTCGCTTCGTGGAAGGGCACCGGGCGAACCGTTGTGATCGCAACGCACGATCTCGATGCGCTGGAGGATTTGGCAGATACATGCTATCTGCTGAAGGACGGCCAAGTTGCGGGGGAAGGCGAGCCGTTAGCGGTTCTGCACGATGTGAACATGTTGGAACAAGCTGGGTTAATTCGCCCGCATAAGCATACCCATGGTCACGTTCACGCGCCCGCCGCTTCCGACCAGTTGGTTTGATCGTCTTAGCCGCGCGTATAGGCAGGTATGCCGCTTGGTCCCATCGGTACTTGCAAAATTTCCGCGCAGCGCTACGATCGGAACTGAAAGGTGGACGAGTGGCCGAAGAAATCAAGAGATACCTGGACACCAAACTTGCCGAATTGGAGGCTCGGCTCTTGGAGAAAGTGCGCGCTACGCGAAACGAGTTGATGGAAGGGCTCGCCGCCACCTCCACTAGTCAAGCGCTGCGTTTGGGCCAAGTTGAAGGAGACCAATCGGCGCTGGAGGTGGCATTTCGCGGCCGGATGAATCACGCTGATGCGAGGCTTCTACGGATCGAGTTTCGCGTTGCGAGAACGACACTGTTCCCGCGCGACCCTCAATCTGAGCCATTTTACAGCGTTTGGTAAGTTTGGATTCTTGTCCGGATCCAGTGGAAAAGTTTGGCCTTGCCGCCCGATTAATGCACTTACGCAACTTGAGAAACCGTCGCCGCGAATTCGCGATAGATAGAAGTGGATGAAAGAATTGAGAACCTAACTTGAGCGCAATTCGCTCAGATCGATGGCAAGTGCGCCGGAATGGAAACTCGTTTCGACGGCAAGTTGACTGACGTAGAAAACAGGCTCCGTTGAGAAGATACGCGACATGCAGACGGAAAGGCTGCGGCATTTTTTCCGAAATTCCACTACAGAGGCAGAGTTACACTCAAAGCAGAAGCCGATGCCTACTCTTCTGACTCATGCACCGGAAACACCGCCACCACCCGTGCCACCGCGCAAGCGTTGGACACGCGTAGAGTGCGGAACGCCCGAGATGACAGCGTTGTTCGAACGAGATCGTCTTGAACTGGTAGAGGGGGAATTGATCAGCAAGATGGGAAAGCACCGCGCCCATGTCAATGCATTCAGGTTAATGCATTTTTGGCTGTTGGAAGCTTTCGGTCCTGGGTTTATAGACGTGGAAGCACCAATTGATGTAAACCCATCCGATAACGCGCTGAGCGAACCAGTGCCGGACATTACCGTATTAAATCGGGAATGTGCCACCATCGTTTCCGGCAACATTCAACCACAAGACATTCTCCTCCTCGTAGAAATTTCCGACTCCACTCTCAACTACGACTTAACCGTCAAAGGCCCGCTTTACGCGCGCGCCAAAATACTTGAGTATTGGGTGATCGATGTGGTGAACAGACGCCTCATTTCGCACCGCAATCCCGTCTCCGGCAAGTACACTTCTATAGTTATTTATAACGAGGGGGAAGCCGTTAACCCGCTCGCTGCTCCTCACCTCTCGTTCTCCGCCGCCCAAGTATTACCACCAGCCTAACTCATTCCCGCAACTCGACAATCGTCGCCCCCGCCCCGCCTTCCGCTTGTGTCGCCGCGTAATGCCGGCTCACATGCGGATTCGTTGCTAATAGCTCCGCAACAGCCCGCTTCAAAATCCCCATTCCGTGCCCATGGATGATCCGCACCCGATTAATCGAGGCCAGCGCTGCCGAATCGATAAACTTATCCACCTGCGCCAGCGCCTCTTCCGCCCGTTGGCCAATCACATTGATCTCGCGATACGTAACGTCCCAGGCCGGCCCGACATCCAACCGTACATTTTTCGGCAGCTTCGTCTGCGCCGCCTCGCCTGAAACCACCTCCACCACCTCCTCGCGCGGAATCTGCATCTTCATAAACCCCGCGTCCACTTCCAAATTGCCGTTCTTCAAAATGCGCCGCACGGTCGCAATCTCGCGGACATCCTTTAAGCGCACCTTGGCGCCTTCCACGATCGGCAATCGCAACGGCACTGCTTGCGCAGTCTCCGGCGGCGGTGCCATCGCCTCACTCGCCTCTTCGCGAAACTCGCGCTTAGTCTTCGAGATCAAGCGCTGCGCCTGTTCCGCTGCCTTTCGCTGGTCGGACGACTCACTCAGCCGGTTCATCATCGATTGCGCTCGCGCCTCAAAATCCGCGACCAGCGCTTCCGATTTCTTCTCCCACTCCCGCTGCCGCTTCAGTTCTTTTTGCAGCGCCTCTTTTTCCAGCTCCGCCTGCCGCTCCTTCGCTTGCCGAACAGCCTCATTCAATTGCACTTCGCGTTGCGCATTCGTATCGACCTGCTTCTGCAAATCACGCAGCAGATCCTGAAAATCCGCCTGCATCCGGGGCAACACCGACCGTGCATGTGCCAGCAACGCTTCCGGCAACTCCAAGCGCGTCGCAATATCTAACCCGGCCGATTTCCCCGGCGCCCCTAATCGGAGTTGATACGTCGGCTGCAGCGTCGCTTCATCAAACCCCATCGACGCATTCAGCACACCTGCCGTCTTCGCGCCATACAACTTCAAAGGCAACAAGTGGGTTGATGCCAAACAGAAAGCGCCGGACTTGCGAAACTCATCCAGCATCGCCACACCTAGCGCCCCGCCTTCTTCCGGATCGGTCGCGCGACCTAACTCGTCCAACAACACCAGCGAGTTCGCCGTTACCTCTTCCAACATGCTCTTCACATGCAGCAAGTGTCCCGAGAAACTGCTTAGGCTCTCGGCAATCGATTGCTGATCGCCGATATCTGCCAGCACGTCATCCAACAGCGGAAACTCCGCCTCTGCGCAAGGCACCGGAATCGCCGCATGAGCCATCAAAGCCAGTAAACCGGTGGTCTTCATCGTTACAGTTTTGCCGCCCGTGTTCGGCCCGCTGATCAACAAACAGCGGCGCGTTTCATCCAGCTCAAACGATATCGGCACAATCGGCTTACGCTGTTTGCGCAGAATCGCTTCCAAAAGAGGATGCCGCGCTTCTCGCAAAACCAGCCGCCGGTCGCCAGAACTGAACTGCGGAATCACCGCATCGTAATCGCGAGCGAACCCAGCCTTGGCAAAAATCAAGTCAAATTCGGCCAGTGCTTCGGCGGTCGCGCTAATATCCTCCGCGTGCGCCCGTAGGGCATTTGTGATCTCCGCCAGAATCCGTTCAATCTCGCGAAGTTCGTCTTCGCGCAAGCGCACCAACTGATTATTGAGTCCAATCGTCTCAAGCGGTTCCAAAAACAACGTGCGCCCTGTGCCGCTCGAGCCATGAATCACTCCATCCACCCGCCCTTTATGCCCGGCCACAATCGGCACCACAAAACGGTCTTCCCTAATCGTGACGAAATCTTCCTGCAGCGTCCCGTCGTCCCGATGCGCCCGCATAAAGCGTTCCAAAGATTCCTGAATGCTTTTCTGCTGTTTATCGATGTCGCGCCGAATGCGCCGCAGCGCCACACTCGCCTCATCCGCCAAACTGCCATCGGGCAAAAACGTGTGTGCATAGCGTTTGGCCAAATCGCGCAGGTCCGCCAAACTGTGAGCACGCCGCGCCAGCCGCGGAAAGCGCGCTACCACATTTAACAGGGCTCCGCGAAATTCCCCCGCCAACGCGAAATTATGAAAAAGGTCGAGAATCTCGCGGCCTGCCAGCGAAGCGCCTTCCACTTGCAGAATACGCAGCGCTTCTTCTACATCGCGCAACTGGTCAAATCGCAGACGCAACACGGAACCCGACTTCGCATCTTGCGACCCGTGCAACTCACGCAGGTATGAAATGGCCTCGCCGCAATCGGCAAGCGCGAATTCCAACGCAGTTCGGTCGGAATGTGCAGCTAACTCCATGACCAGCATTCGGCCCGCGTTCGAACCTGCGTAGCGCGCCACTAATTCTTGCAGTTCGGCGAATTGTAGAAGCTCGGTGCTGCTAAAAGACATGGATTAAGGACGGGTGACCTGCGGCAACGTCGCGCGAGTCGCGCAGCACGTTTCAATTACCTCGCGTGTACCAGACGTCATAGGCAAGCCCGCGAGCGCTGAAAGGTCGAACCATTCAGCGCGACGTGAATCGTCGCCCGCGCGCAAGTCGCCGCCCAGCACCTTGCAATAGAAGTCTACCAAGACATAGTGATATTCGGGGCAGCCCTCCGGATCGGGCATGATGCGTTCAAACACCGTGGCAAGTGATTCCGCAGCCACCCGCAAACCGGTCTCTTCAGACACCTCGCGCGCCACGGCGTCTTCTAACCGTTCGCCCGTCTCCACCAAGCCGCCAGGCAATGACCAAAAGCCTTCCAGTGGTGGCTTGCCCCGCTCCACTAATAAGATCCGCCCTTCCACAAACACAATTGCGCCCACCCCCAACAAAGGATGTGCGGGAAATCGGCGGCTACTGTTATCAGGCAATGGCTGCCAGCACTTCTTCGACGTGTCCTTCCACCTTCACCTTCGGAAATATTTTCTTGATCTTGCCTTTCGGATCGATCACGAAGGTAGTGCGCTCCACGCCCATATACTTCTTGCCGTACATGCTCTTCTCTTTCCAAACACCATAATCCTCGCATGTTTTGTGGTCTACGTCCGCTAGCAGTACAAACGGCAAGTCGAACTTCTCCTTGAACTTGGCTTGTGCCTTCGTCGGATCTGGCGACACGCCCACAATGACAGTGTTTGCCTTGGTGAACTTCTTTGAGGTGTCGCGGAACGCGCAGGATTCTTTAGTACAACCTGGTGTATCGGCCTTGGGATAGAAGTAAAGTACTACATTCTGGCCCTTCAACGACGAAAGCTTAAAAGGCTCTCCGGAGTCGGTATCGAGCATGATAGCGGGGGCAGCATCACCCTCTTTAAGTTCTGGCATGCAAAAGAGATGAGGGCAAATGAAGCGGGGCCTCAAAAATGTTTTGGAAGATTGCTTGACAACGCTACACGCAGGTTTTATGATGGTGTTGTATCCAGCTAATGGATAGGAGAACACTAAGATGCCAATGATCAAATACACCCCCTTTACCGGCGATTTGGAAGATTTCCCCACCGGTCTGCGCCTTTTCCAGGATTCCATCTCTCGCCTTTTCAGTGAGCCTGCCTCTCGGCCGTGGTCACCAGCGGTCGACATTTATGAGACTGAAAACGAATTGGTCCTCAAGGCAGACATTCCTGATGTGGACGGAAAGAACGTAGCCATCCAGATCGAGAATGGGACTTTGACCTTAAAAGGCGAACGTAAGTTCGAGCAAGAGAAGAACGGCAAAGGCTTCCATCGGATTGAGCGTTCCTACGGTTCCTTCGTCCGTGCTTTCAGCCTGCCCGACACGGTTGATGCTGAAAAGGTGAAAGCCGATTACAAGAACGGCGTGCTAACAGTAACGGTCGCCAAGAAAGAAGTGGCCAAACCTCGCACCATCAACGTCGAAGTAAACAACAGCTAAGAAGCTTCCAAGAAGTAAAGCCCGCTGCCTGTTTCATTCTAGGCAGCGGGCTTTTTTTGTTTCCAATACATCGCGCAAGCGACAAAGCCCCAGGCCGATCCGCCACAATAACTAAATGAAACTGTTCGGACGAGCGTTGCCTCTGTTCGTATTTTGCCTTTTGTCAAGCCATTCCCTAACCGCCTATTCCGTGCTTTCGCACGAGGCGCTGGTCGATGCACTTTGGGACTTGCACCTCCGTCCCTTTCTACAGCAGGCGTATCCCGCAGCCACCGCAGAAGACCTCAAACGTGCACACGGCTTCGCTTATGGCGGCGCGATCATTCAAGATCTCGGCTACTATCCGCACGGCAGCGCGCGGTTTAGCGATTTCACGCACTACGTTCGAACTGGCGATTTCATCCTCGCCTTGCTCCATGAATCCCACAACGTTAATGAATTGGCTTTCGCTTTGGGAGCGCTTTCGCATTACGTTGGCGATCTGGACGGCCATCGCAATGCAACCAATGTGGGCGAGCCGATCCTCTATCCCAAACTCGCTAAGAAATTCGGCCCGGTCATCACGTATGAAGACAATCCGTCAGGCCACCTAAAGACGGAGTTCGGCTTCGATGTGCTCGAAGTGGCACGCGGCAATTTCGCCACACAGGCCTATCACGACTTCATCGGATTCGAGGTGGCCAAGGAACTCGTCGGACGCGCCTTTTACGACACTTACAGATTGGAGTTGGCCGATCTGTTTTCCGATTTCAATCTGGCTGTGTCCTCCTATCGCAGTGCCGTGAGCCGCACGATTCCCTTGGCCACCCGGGTGGCTTGGGCGCAGAAAAAAGACGAGATAAAGGTTGCACAGCCGGGCGTAACGCGCCGACGCTTTGTTTACATAATGAAACGCTCCAGCTATGAGCGCGAGTGGGGTAAACGGTTGGAGGAGCCGAACTGGATCGAAAAGTTTTTGGCTCTCTTACTTAAAGTGATTCCGCCCATCGGCCCTTTGCAGACTTTGACTTTGAAGATCCCAACCCCTCCGGTGGAACAGCTGTTTATGGCGAGTTTCATCAATGCGACGAGCCAATATGCGCAAGAACTCGAGGCGGCGAACCACAAAACGCCGGTACTGCCCAACAAGAATTACGACGTCGGCGTCGCCACACCAGCGGGCGTATATCGCCTGAATGACGACACACAGGCGTTCTGGCTGCACAAATTGGCGGAAAAGAAATTTGCCGGCATCACACCGGCGATCAAGCAGGAACTGCTCAGCTTCTACAGCGATCCAAACGCGCCGTTCCATACCAAACAAAAACCCAAGGAATGGCGGCAAACTTTAGCAGAGGTGGCGGCGCTAAGGGCTGAGCCGCCCAATCAAGTCTCCATTCTAAAAGGGCCGCATTGAGCGTGCGGCCCTGGCAAAGAAATCTCAGGCAACTCTCTTAATAGGGAACTTTAGGACATTCTTAAAACGCGGGAGAAGGCCCGCATATTCTTCCGGCTGGTCTTCCACTCCAAACGGACTCAATCCGGGTACGGTCGCTTTTTCATAGCGGCCCGTTCCATTAAAATACTCGTCCACAGGAAACAACGCATGCGGCTCCAATTCACGAAAGGTCCGCCCTAATTTCTGTTCAATTCTATAAACTTCGTGAAAAAATGCACCTCTGTCCATGTTTAATTTCTGGCAGCAGAGCTTCCAGTCCGCGCCTAATAAATAGTGAAAACGGAAGATTCTGTGCTCGCGCAGCGACAGTGTACGCCGGCTGACCAAACAGAAATCAGCCGTGTATTCCTCGTCTTTCAGCCCCCAAACGGAGCGCCGTGTTTGTCCCAGATTGGCTTCTAAAGAGACCCGGCTTATGTGCTTCTCCTTAGCTACGCATACGCGAAATTTTTCGTAGCAGGCTCGAAAAATCGCGCGGAATACGCAATTACAGGGGTTTGACGTCCCTGCGCGGCCAGGTCGGAGGCCCAGACCGTAGCAAAATGTACAGGACTGTTGAGCGAGGGCCAGAGTTTCAGAACGGGTCCACTCCATCTTGTCCTTTCTTTACTGTCAAAGGTTCGTATGATTTAAGCGTTCGTTTTGGCATCGCTTTATGCTTTGACAATACAGCAGCTCTGGTACTTTTTCAAAAATCGGCCAAAAATATTTTCTCAAGGTTTCGCGAAAAATATTACTTCGCTATCTCATTCTATTAGAAACTAACGACTTAATTACAGGTTATAACTTACATCCCTGGTGGTAAACTGCAATTTAGTTTTAGGGTTAGAAGGAGACCCTATTTCAAATTGGAATCACTTTCTAGGCCATCGAAAGTTACGTTTGAGGTACTTCGCTGCCGGCTTATCGGACAAATTAAGTTACGCATTGATAACGGACAGTTCACCGAAAGGGGCCTTTCTCGAATTCTCGGCATCTCCCAGTCGCAAACGCATAACGTGCTCAAAGGGGCGCGGCGCTTACAAATGCAACTGGCGGACCGCATCATGGCGAAGTTGGGCCTTTCGGCAATGGATTTACTAAGTGAAGACGAATTGGACGCCGCGCTGCGACTCAAGATGGTCGAATGGGACCGGCAAATCGCCGACGAAGACGCCAGACGTGCGGCCAACGCGGAGGACTTCGACTTAGCCTTGCTACTAGCTTTGAAGAAACCCGCCGCCCGCAGTTCTTCCAAGCGCATCAAGGACGAAGAGCAAATCGGCTAGCTGCCGCAGAATGGCTCCGCTTCGCCGCCGCCCGTGAGCGCCTCTTCGGCGGCTGCGGCATCGTCAGGCATCACCAAAAGGCGGATACCGCCAACTAAGTTCAGGTGCGCCCGCTGCCCACCACAGTTGTCATGACTCAAAACCGCATCAATCCCGAACGCGGTGAGGGCGCCTTTCGCGATCTCCGCTTCCGATTCACTTACAAACGTGCGAATGGCAATCAGCGACTCCGACCCCATAAGCTTCACGCTAGCACGCTACATTGAGATCAGAACACTATGGCGCGTTTCCCCGGCGTTGATTACATGCATTTCGACTCACTGCTCAGCGAGCAGGAACTCCTGGTCAGGCAGACTGCCCGCCAATTTGTCGACGACCGCGTCGTTCCCGTGATCCGCGACGCTTATAACAACGCGTGCCTGCCCAAGCACCTGATTGGCGAAATGGGCGAACTCGGTTTCTTCGGCGCGAACCTGGAAGGCTACGGTTGCGCCGGTATGAATAACATCGAGTATGGCCTGCTTATGCAGGAAATCGAGCGCGGCGACTCCGGTCTGCGCAGCTTCGTTAGTGTGCAAGGCGCGTTGGTCATGTATCCCATTCACACTTACGGCACCGGGGAACAGAAGCAACGCTGGCTGCCAAAGCTGCAAGCCGGCACGGCGATCGGCTGTTTCGGATTGACTGAACCGGACTTCGGCTCGAATCCATCTGGCATGCGCACAACTGCCGAGAAGCGTGGGAACAAGTGGGTTATCAACGGTGAAAAGACCTGGATCACTAACGGCACGCTGGCCGACGTGGCTATCGTCTGGGCTCGCACCCCGCAAGGCATCCAAGGCTTTCTGGTTGAAAAAGGCACAGCGGGCTTTCAATCGTCCGATATTCACGGGAAACTATCGATGCGCGCTTCAGTAACATCAAGCTTGCATTTAGCCGATTGCGCCGTACCCGAAGAGAATGTTCTGCCACAGGCAAAGGGTCTGAAGGCGGCGCTGGCCTGCTTATCGCAAGCGCGTTTTGGGATCGGCTGGGGCGTGCTCGGAGCAGCGATGGATTGTTTTGAAACCGCCCGTAGTTACACGCTCACCCGCAAACAGTTTGACGACAAACCCATCGCGAGCCACCAACTCGTACAGGAAAAACTCGCTTGGATGATCACCGAGATCACTAAGGGTCAACTGTTAGCTTTGCAAGTCGGCAAACTGAAGGATAAAGGCAAAGCCGAGGCAGCCCACATCTCAATGTTAAAGCGTAACAACGTCGCGATTGCCTTGGAATGCGCCCGCCTAGCGCGCGACTTACTCGGCGCCAACGGCATTATGGACGAGTACCCGATCATGCGCCACATGTGCAATCTGGAAACGGTGAAGACGTACGAGGGCACCGATCACATTCACGCCTTGGTCATCGGCGAAAGAGTAACCGGCGTTTCCGCCTACCGCTAAGCGAATGCCCCTAGCGTGACCAACAGGGTGCGATTCGACTTATGGCGTCGCCAATACCTTCCGATCATTCAAAGGCTGGGTGGGTCGATTGTTATCCGCGAAGCCATGGTATCCGTCAAACGTGCTTATGGTCTTGTGTAAACGGTTCAAAGAATTCGCCGATATGAACATAGTTTGCTTCAAAACCATCCAGCGAACTCCCTCGTTGCAGGGCGGCGCGGTCAACGACCCGATGTAAGTAAAGTAACTCAGATTCTTCGGTAGTGCGCCACGAATGTCGAAGCTTTCCGGCACTGCTTTCTGCTTACCGCTCTCCACGGGGGCGGCGAGAATGATTTCGTCAATAGCGGTAGCGCTTTTCTCGCTCTTCTCCAGAAGTACGCTCACAATGGCTAGTTCGCCGGCTGTGTTGCGGTTCAGAAATTGAAGTTCCAGGTCGTAGTGCTTGCCATTCAAGGTGTGTTCGCTGGGTGCATGGAAATCAACTTGAATCAGGTTGTACGCATCCATGCGGCGGCCTTTTTGAGTGGCGGATTTGCCGATCTCGAGAATTCTCAGATAGCTACCCGGCGGGTAAGGGACCTCGATGCTATGCCCGGTATTCTTGATTTCGATTCCTTTCGAGTCATCGTGCTCAGCCTTTTCGGGTTTGAGAGATTGAAAGTCCAACTCAATGGGAGGTAAAGCGTAAGGAACAGCATCGGCTGAAACAATGTCGATAGGGGACTGGTGTTCGCCCACGGTGTTTTGCGTGGTCCCGCAAGTGGCATATTTTGCGTTGACCTGTCCCCATTCGGGAGGGCCGACGAGAGAAATAGGGTCGTGACTCCATTGAGCCGAACAGCAAGCCCCGAGCAATGGGACTACCCAGAGCGCTCTTGCCGCAAATCTTTGGTTCAAAATGAAAGCACTCCTTGCTAATGGAGTGGATGATCGGCTGGATTTTTATCAGGCTGTAGCCCGAAAGCGGCTTCCATCTTCTCGTGCAACACGGCCACCGCCGGATCACGCTGGACTACCGCAAAATAACGCTTCCAGAAATCCGCTTCCTCGCGCGATGGCGAAAGCAGCGCCCGCATGTCGGAAATCAGCTGCGTAAAATCGCGATCGGACGCCGGCGGCTTCTTCGCAGCCAACGTCTCGTCGATTTGCACGATTAAGGTCGTAATCGGCCGCAGCCATTGGAAAGAAGGATCGTTAATCAGGAGTTGCAGAAAAGCGGCCGGCGAGGCAATAGCCCCGTGCCCGATTTCATAGGCTGTTCTCTCGGAATCGAGCAGCGCTTTGTGCAGATTAAGCAGGATCAGCCTCAACTCGGTGAGTTTTTGCCGCCCTTGTTCAGGGACTGCATCGGAAGTCTCCATTCGCTCTTCAGATTAGCGAATCGCTGGCGAGATTAGCTACGAAAATTCAATTTGTCGTCCTGGAAAGTTGAATCTTGCCGCGTGCCGCGCGCGAAGGCGATAACGGTAACGATCACTTGGGCGGCCAGGAGAATCATCCAGAAGTTCATGCCTTGGTAAGGGCATGCGAACGACCAAATCGTCTGGCGTCTAAAGCTATGAAACCATTCAGTCTCACCCGCCGTCGCTTGCCTTCAAACCGGCTTTGAAACAGGCCCGCGTTTCGAAGTGGCAAACCTGTTTCAAAATGGAATGGCAGGAAAAGAGTAGCTTATCTTAGACTGACCCTGCGCGCCTGCAGCAAACTTCTTCCGGATTGCCACACTTGTGCTCGCTTAAGATATCGAAATTACGGGTCCTGAAAACGGCTAAGAACTGTTGTGGCGCTCACTAGCCCAGATCTGCCTCATTCGCTCTTTTGCCAGATCTCGATACCCAGGAAGAGAGTCCTACCTCTATTGACTGGTATGGTGTTAAGCGCGCCGCTGCCCCATTGAGGCGTCCAAACGGGCGTATTCGTCAGGTTATCGCCGTAGAGAAGGGCGGCGATACCACGCTTGTCGTTTGGCACCCAGTGCTTCGTCAAATCGTAGCGTAGATGGGCGCTTACTGAATGAAAGGCGTCAGGATGGGGATTCACCGAATCGGCAAAGCCAGGCAAGTGCCCTTGATAAGCATCAAATAGGCTGATGTCAGTGGTTTTTCCGAGCTTGATAACTGAGGCCTGCCTTTGCCGAAAAGGCAGGAATCGGGGTCAGTATTGCCTGCGCGGCATCGTGGTTATTCTGATAAAGAGCTCCTCCCATCAGGAACCAGCCCTTCTTCAAATAGTATTTTCCCTCCGAATCGATGCCTTGGAATGTCGCGGGGGTAGACAGGTTCGTGTAAACGGCTGGAAAGGTGATGCCGTTTTCGAAAATCACGTTGTCTTGGCGGCTGCGAAAGTAGGCGATAGCGAGCTGCGTGCGATTGCTCTGATAACTCGCCTGTATATCGAGGGTACCAATCGTTTCTGGCACCAGATTGGGGTTTCCCTTCAACCCTGGGTTATTTAAGAGCGTTTCATCCAGGCTGGGTGCGCGGAAGGCGCCGCCATAGAGAGCTTTGAGAGTGACATGCGATGACGGGTTCCATATAATGCCGCCTCGCGGAACAACGTTGAGGGCAATCGCGCCGATCTTATTGGCTTGAAATCCGCCAATGACTTTAAGATCGTCGGTGAGTTTGTGTTCATACTGCGCGTAAAAACCACCCTGTTCCCGGCTTCCTTGAGCGTCAATGAGGGTCTTGTACAACTCCGTGCCGGCGATATGCTCGATAGAGCGTTCCAAAGGTAATGCGGTCTTTCTCTGAGAACGTGTAAAAGTTAGTCCATTCGAAAAGTGCGGAATAGGCGTCACGATGGACAAATGGATACTCGGCGGTGTCGAAAGTAGTTCGAGCGTAAGTGGAATCGAACGACATGTCCCATTTGCTTGTTACCTTGAGATCGTACCCAAGATCAGTGAATCCGCGCTTCCAACGAACATCGCCCAGAATTCCTCTTATGAACGAGGCTTCTTCTACTCCCGTATAGGAGGACATGAATCGGAAGCCCTTGTAGTTGATGCCTAGATACGCGCCCTCACCATCGTCCCGCAGGGACGCATTTTGGAGTGACGCAGCGGTGGCGGGACTCGCCGCGAAAGCGACTTTGGTGTCCCAAATCGGCATCTGATGATATTGCCCAGCGGCGACAACATTCACGCCGCCTCGGTCATACAAAAGTTCTGCCGAGTTAGCCTCTGCTCCCCCCGGTCCTCCCGAGCTACTGGCATCCACACTCGTGCCAACCGCCTTTTTCGTAATGAGATTAACCACTCCCGAAAATGCGTCCGAACCATAAAGCACCGATCCGGGGCCCTTGATTACTTCAATTCTTTCGAGAATTCTTACAGGAAACGACTCCAACAGGTCGCTGCTTACTCCACCTTCCATAACCTCCCGCACGGGCCGGCCGTTGATCAAGAACAAAATGTGCCCACTATCCACGCGGGTCTGGTCTCCCTCGACTGCAATGGTGCTGCGATCCTGGAAGAAGCCGCTGCTGGTATTCAGCCCGGCCACGCGATTCAGAATCTGGGATAGCGTCATCCCGCCAAATCTTTCCAATTCGTCTTTCGAGACTACCGTCATGACGCTGGGCGCGTCGGACAATTTTTCGGCGAACTTCGATGCTGTGATGACTTTGGTATTGGATAGCGAGTCCAGATCCATGGCGAACGCGTCTGCCGAAGCGTCGCTTGGCTTGACGTTTTGCTTCGAGTCGTCAGGCGGCAGCGTTGGCGATTGTGAGAGCGCCTTAGAAGCGAGCCACAGGATGGCTAGGCTCAATGTTAGAAATTGTTTTTTTACCATCAGTCTCTCCATCGGCGGCTAGACCCGGTAACATTAGTCGCGTTATGCAAATAACATAATCGCCCTAAGATGTCTAAACTAAACGGGCTTGGAGAAGCGGCGAAATGGGATACAACCTCCGCCGCCGGTTATGGCCCATACAGTCCATTCGAGTGCATCGCAAAGAAATGGCCCGGGTATGCGATGTGAACCCGGATCGGCTTGCTACCGTGCTTTTATTGTCCCGATAATAAGCGAAAGGCTCTTGATGCGCCAGGCGGAAGACGGCAAACGTCCGATGAATTGGCTCGGCGAATTGGATACTAATGAAGCTGACTAGCTGCCGTGTTTTTGCAAAAACCGTCAGGCTGCGTGGCCGGAGATGAAGCGCTCGCGCGCGCTTGGGAGGAAGCACGCGAAGCTTTCGAAGCAGCACACGATATTGCCGAGTTTTCTGAAGCGCTCGAAGGGCTCGGCAACGCCGCTTGGTGGCTTGACTTGGGCGACTTGGTTTTCGAAACCCGGGAGCGTGCCTACCGTTTGTTTCTCGCCCGGGAAGAGCGTCGCGCTTCCGCTCCTGTTGTCGTCTGGTTGGCTTGGGACTACTGGGCCTTTCGGGGCGAAAGTGCAGTGGCCAATGGGTACTTGCAGCGAGCTCGCCATCTGCTTCAGGGCGAGCCGGACTGTCCCGAGCGCGCCTGGCTAGAATTGCGGGAGGCATCGCTCTCCATCCTCAAGGACGGCGATCCTGAGCGTGCCCATACGCTTGCCACCGACGGCGTGCGCATTGCGCAACAGGTGGGAAACGTCGATCTGGAAATGCTTGGCCGGGCTGTCCAGGGATTGGCTCTCGTAGCCTCAGGCGCGGTCAGCGAAGGCATGGGTCACCTTGATGAAGAAACGCTGCCATCATCTCAGGCGAGCTCAATGACTGGGTGGTAATGGGCTTACCCTGCTGCTATATGATCGCGGCCTGTCACTGGGTGCGCAATTACGAGCGCGCGGTTCAATGGCGTACGCGCTTTGCGGATAGCAAGTCCGCTCCTAAACGCCTTGTATTAGTGAGACTTACAGGATATCGGCTGACCAATTCTCCAAAACGCTCTTCACCTTTTGGCAGAATTGATCCGCTAATGCACCATCAATCAAGCGGTGGTCGAATGTGAGCGCCAGGTGAGCTTGCGAACGAATGGCAATTGCATCGCCCTCAACAACCACGGGAAGCTTTTCGACCGCACCAACACCTAAGATAGCCACTTGCGGCTGATTAATGATGGGCGTCGCAAAGATCGAGCCAAAGCTTCCGAAGTTTGTGATGGAGAATGTGCCACCCTGCACCTCATCGGGTTTCAACTGGCGGGAACGCGCTCTGGTAGCGAGATCGACAATGGCACGCTGCAAGCCTGGGACGTTTTTCTCGTCTGCATTGCGAATGACGGGAACGATCAAGCCGCCATCGAGGGCGACCGCCATGCCGAGGTTTATGTCGCGGTAGTAGTTGATGTTCTTGCCATCGATTGACGCATTGAAGATGGGAAAGCTGCGCAGCGCTTCCGCAGTGGCCGACATGACAAAAGGCAGAAACGTCAATGAGAAGCCATTGCGCGATTGAAATTCATCCTTCGATTTGGCGCGGAGCTTGGCAATTTTCGTCATGTCCACTTTGTGCACGGTTGTCACGTGGACAGAGGTGTTCATGCTATTGACCATGTGCTCGGCGATCTTTTGCCGCATATTGCTCATGGGCTCGACCCGAGTCTTGGGTGCCTCGGCTAAAGGCGCGGCTGATGCCGGGGAGGGCGCCGTAGGAGCCGGCGCTTGCGGTGGAGCGACCGCAACCGGCGCAGGTGCGGGAGGAGCAGGCGCCACTGGCGTTTGGGCTACTACCGCTGGCGTTTGGGCTGCAGGTTGAACTGGACGCGGCGGCGGTGCGGCTGGCGGCGCTGAGTGCGTACGGAACGCAGAGGTGGCCATGTAAGTCTCCACATCCTGTTTTGTAATGCGGCCGCCTGCGCCCGTGCCTCTCACCTGGGAAAGATCGATATTGTACTCACGCGCCATCTTGCGCACGAGGGGCGAAAGCAAACCGTATTCCTCTTCACCCTCGGCGGGCGGCGGAACCGCGGCAACCGGTTCGGGCTGAGGTTCGATTGGATAGGGTCCGGCAGCAGCAGGTCGAGGCACGGGAGGCGGCGGCGGTGGCGGAAAACTCCGCACGGGAGGCGGCAGAGGGGCGGCTACAGGAGTGGGTGGTGGTGCGGGAGGGGGTGGTGGGGCCGCCGCTTTCACAGGCGCCGGTGCCGGCGGTGCCGCTTTCGGTGCTGCACCGTCGCCGATGCGGGCCACAATGGTCTTAATTGCTACCGTTGCGCCTTCCTGCACGAGCACTTCACTCAAAACACCCGCAGCAGGCGACGGGATTTCTGTATCCACCTTATCGGTCGAAATCTCAAACAGCGGCTCATCGCGCTCAACCCGGTCGCCCGGCTTCTTCAACCAGCGGGTCAGCGTGCCCTCGACAATACTCTCGCCCATTTGGGGCATTTCCACGTCAATCATCGCGTCTCCTGCAATCCTTCGGTACAAGTAGAGGCGGTCAAGCCGCCTTGGTGTGCCATCACCGGTTGGTAATCGAAAACGCTGGCAAACGAAGAGGCAACGGCACTCATTACCTCGTCGCGGCGCGCGCTACAACCCAGGGTTCTGAGCGAGCAAACAGGCTTGGTCAGCCCGCACGGAACAATAAACTTGAAATAGCTTAGGTCGGTATCCACATTCAGCGCAAAGCCATGCGAGGTGATCCAGCGGCTGATATGTATTCCGATCGCGGCGATCTTTTCGCCTCTCACCCAAACTCCCTCATAACCTTTTTCTGGAATCCGCTGCGCGGTTATGCCAACGGAATCGACGGCGGCGATCAAACACCGCTCGATCCCGTTGAAATACGCATGAACGTCGCGCTTCCATTCTCGCAAATCGAGAATTGGATAGCCGACCAGCTGACCTGGGCCGTGATAAGTGACATCGCCGCCCCGGTCGGTTTCGAAATAGTCGATGCCCGCGCGCGCCAAAATGTCTGGGCTGGCGAGCACGTGCTGTTCTTTTCCATTTCGCCCCATAGTTACAACATGCGGATGTTCCACGAACAGCAGCGTGTCCACCCCTGTGCCGCGCTTGCGTTCGTCCACCAGACGCTGCTGGTAAATCAGCGCATCGGCATAGCGCACGCGCCCAAGGTCCAGCACTTCCAGTGGTCTCTTCATAAACGTGTTTCAATACTAGATGTTGATTGCTAAGCCGTAGACGTTATTGAATGCTTCGCCAATGGCTTCATAAATCGTCGGGTGCGCGTGGATGGTCGTCATCATGGAATCGACGGTGGCTTCCGCTTCCATCGCCGTTACGGCTTCCGCGATCAGTTCGTAAGCCTCCGGCCCAATGATGTGGACGCCCAGAATCTCTCCATGTTTCGCGTCCGCTATCACTTTGACAAAGCCTTCGTGCTTGTCCAGGATAGTGGCCTTGCTATTGCCAACGAATGGGAATTTGCCGATCTTCACATCGAAACCCTGCGCACGGGCTTGTGCTTCCGTTAGGCCGACGCTACCGATGCCGGGGTCGGTGTAGGTTGCGCCGGGAATGCGGTTCTTGTTGAGCGGTCTCACGCTTTTGCCCGCAATATGACCCACCGCCACCATACCTTCGGCGGTGGCTACATGGGCTAGTTGCGGAGTTCCGGCTACAATGTCGCCGATGGCAAACAGGCCCGGTTCAGTGGTCTCCTGAAATTCATTCACCTTCACAAAGCCACGATCCAGTTGCGCGTTGGTGTTTTCGAGCCCACACTTTTCGGTGTTCGGCTTGCGGCCCACGGCGACTAGCAGCTTCTCGAATTCCATTTTTTCGAGTTGCCCGTTGGCCAGCGTCACATCCACGCTTACGCTGTTGGCGTTGCGTTTGATGTTCTCTGCACGCGCGCCAGTTTCCACACGGATGCCTGCCTTTTTGAAACTCTTCTCCAGCTCTTTAGAGATCTCCTCGTCTTCCACTGGCACAGCCCGCGGCAACATTTCCAGAATCGTTACCTTCGATCCAAAACGGCTGAAAATGGATGCGAACTCTACGCCCACCGCGCCGGCGCCGATGATGCCGAGGGTCGCGGGAATCGTTGCCATTTCCAGAATCTGGATGTTCGTAAGTATCAGGTTGTTATCGGGCTCCAGGCCGGGCAACATGCGCGCCTCAGAGCCGGTAGCGAGAATAATATTCTTGGCTTCGACGGTCTGCGTACCTTGGTCGCCAGTTACTTCAATGCGCCCGCCGCCCAACAAGCGCGCGCTCCCTTTGATGACATCGACTTTGTTCTTACGCATCAAGAACTCGATGCCTTTGGAATGCTTAAGAACAATTTTATTTTTCTTGTCGAGGATGCGCCCGTAGTTCAAGCGAACGTCTTTACACTCGACGCCTTGCGCTTCCGGATGCTGGAAATATTCCCAGACATCGGCCGCGTGCAGCAGGCTTTTCGTGGGTATACAACCCACTAATAAGCAAGTGCCGCCAAGCCGTACTTGGCGCTCTATTAGCGCCGTTTTCAGACCATATTGACCGGCGCGAACGGCAGCGGAATAGCCCCCAGGGCCGCTGCCAATGACCACTACATCGTATGGCATTTTCGCTTCAAGTGTAGCATTCAGCCCTTATTTATCAGCGGTTTTCCCGTGCGCCGCCGATCTTGGCCGTGAGGCGGATGTTGGCGGCCGCTAGCCCTGTCGCTCCTGCTTAAATATCTGCTCCATCTCCGCGCGTTGCGACCAATACGTGCTGAGGGCCGGCTCTTCCATGATCAAGGCCTCGGCAGACTGCAACACCGCCAAGAACTCGGCGGGAGTTACTCCCAGCGTCTCGTGGTTGCTCCGGCTAAGGATGTCTTTTTGCTCATAAGCCCCTGCTGCGCTCAGGAGTGACTTCCATGACGATTCCGTATGAGAATGTGAACGTAAGTCATGACGCCAACCAAAGCCGGCATGCCACAAATGCACAGATTGCAACGCCAGCACGACGCATAGTACCCCGCACAGAACGAGCGCAAGACCACGGGCGATCATTGAGCCGAGGCCCAAATTGGCAAGGATGATCGAGCCGACCACTGCGCCGGCGATGCTAAAGCCGACCCACTTCTCCCTCACAGCCGCCAGCAGGCTTCTTACGACCTGAGACATTTCCTTGGCCGTCGCACGCCGAACCTGCTGATTCGTGAAAAATGCCCGCAGATAGAGAGCGAAGCAGACTAACACAAAGACCATCCCTGCGCCAGCGATAATCTTCAAAATGATCGACCCAATTACGTCAAGGAACTTGGTCAACGGCCCTAGGCCTGAACCTATCGCTGAAACGGTACGTCCTAGGATCGGCCAGAGAGAAACGACGTATTCATATAATCCATACGACAGAGCGAGAAGCACGACCGCCCAAAAAATCAGGAAAGGAACTAACGTTGCTCCCCGCGCAGTCCACCAACCGAAGCCGCGGCGGGACCAGGCGCTCCCAACAAACCTGGTAAGCCGATCTTCCGGCTGACGAAATTGAACTGTCGCTCCTAAGTAACTGGCCAGCGTGAACGTCTCGAAGCCCGCAATAGCAAGCGTCAATGCCTGCACCCCAAACACATAAAAGAGAAACGCCACCGCAAACAATAGCCCGAACGCAGAGCCGGGAGCCAGCCAAAGCGCTGCTATGAAAAAAACCAACAAAGGAGTAGCTAGAGCGGTTCCGACTACCGCCGCCCAGAGATACTGAGGCTGCTTATACATCGTAAGGGCCGATACCAAAACGAGAAGGACTGCCGTACCGCCAATTCCCCAAGGTCCTCGCATGAACCAACAAACTTGCAACCAATGCCCCTTGGCCGAGTCCTCCGCCAATGCACAGACCAGCACATAAAGCGCTCCGCCCATTGCCAGGCTGAAAGAGTAGTTCGCCAGCAAACAACAAATTCCCGCACATAGACTGCGCACTGAACCATTCTGGTGCGAAGCGCGGATTGCCTTTACATAGGCTGGAATGCGCAGCAAAAGCACGCCGTGAGCTAGATCGTAGCCGATCTCGGTTGCCAGCTTGGCGCCTCCTCTTTGCTTGCTGGCAGATAGCAGAATCCGCGCCTGTTCCTGCAACCAGTCCACTTTCGACGTCAAAGGGATTCGCAGAACCGGCAGAAGCTTGGGGATCGGCAAATGGATGCAGGCGCGCATCATTTTCATTTGCGTGATGGCATTTCCGTGCTTCATGAGAAATCCCACCGCTTCGATCAGCGCGTCCATCAGACTTGGCGCGCTCTGCGCAATCGTGCGTTCTCGTATGATTCTCGCCGCCAGTTCGACGCGGTCCGCCAGCAGCAACTCGCGATCGTGCTGGATGCCGTTCCGCGGAAGGCTAGCCAATTCTGAACGGATCACCGACTCAAGAACGCGCAGCGCCCCGGGTGCGCCGTCCATAAGCGCTAGATTCACCAGCGTCTCCTGCCAACGCGGAGCATCCAGTTTGTCAAGCCAGTTCAGCTCCGGATTGACTTCCGCCATATAGCGCGCCGCAAAGTACTCCTGCAATCGATGGTGTTCGAATCGCACCAAAGGGACTTCGCCTTCAATCGATTCCGCCAGCACCCCGCAGTGCCGCCCGACCCGGATCATTTGAGTTACGTCGCGAGACTCATCGCTTTGCGGGCCACCATTTTCCAACTCACCGGGGGCGATCGCCGAGCCCCGGTTTCTTAGCGTAATTTGGTAAGCGAAGCGCGCCCACTCATGAGAGACTTTCTCCCAAGTGGGAAACGCAGCTGCCAAATCGGCATCATCTTTCTTTCGCCGGAATGTCTCCTCGCAGTAAAACTCAAGCAAGGCCGTTCTGGAAGCGGGCCACTTTTGCTTACGGTTCAGGTGAAAACACAGCAGCCAAAGGGTAAATGGGTTGCTGGCATCTACCTGAAAATCTCCATTCGCCAAGTGGTCCGAGACCTTCTTCGGCTTCCAGTGTCGTCCTTCGATCAAGATCGGTGCGCCCGCATAGTAGCGCCTTAAATACTCGGTGATTTGTTTGCGGTCGAACGGCAGTAACACCAACCGCCGGTGAACAAAACTCGGACTGAAGTCCGTGATGCGGCAGGAGAAGAGCGTTTTAGTTCCCCCGCGCCGGCTGCCGGCGAATTGGCTCAATGCCTCGGTATGTTCCGTGTAACGGTCGCGGCTCATTTCGTCCATGCCGTCGAAAAGAATGACCAGCTTGCCTGCCTCGTCGAGCGCGTCAATCCATGGCCGCATTCTCTCGGGCACTGAAACCTTCACATAATCCAGAACTTTTTCCGAAGTCGCTTTACCTTCGCAGTGAAACCCTCCTAACCGCACAAAAATCGGCGCGCTGGGGTAGACACGTCCGAATTCCTTTTCGATCAGGGCCAGCGTCGTCTGTTGCAGCGTGAGGCTCTTACCTGTCCCTGGATCACCCAGTAGAATCAATGGCTCGTGGGCTTTCCGTAAAGTCCGCACCAGATTTCGAATCACCTGGCTGCGCCGGTTCACTGCCGCAATTTGAGCCGTCGCCGAATCGCCTCCTTCCGACGTTTTGACCAGACCGCGAATCACTTGATGGATCGGCCGGACAAACGGATCTTCGCTCCGCTCTTCGGCTGCCGGAATTCTTGGAACCGGCCGGGCCAGGTTCGGAATGTAGTTCTTCTTGGCAATGTCGGCCTCCACGGCGGCCCGCAACTCGCGCAGGTACGCCATGACTGCTTTGTATTCGGGCGGAGTCGGCAATGCGCCCGTCCGGCGTAGGCTTTCATGGACCTGAGGCAGAAACCGGTCTAATTTAGAACGCCAGAATCCGGGCTGTAGGACGTGTTCAACATCTTCGTACCGCGCCGGTTTGCGGTCCTCCACTATGAAATCAGGCAGCTTGCCCCGTTTGGGGGCCCTTTCAACTTGGTCGGTGAGCCGGCGCAGCAAAACGAGGTAGCCGCTTTTGTATCCCTCCGCGGAGGTCAAGTCGACCGACCGAACGGCACTGAGAAAGTCAGGGATCGATTCTTTCGGCGAGCCGCGCAATACCACGACCTCAATGTCTTCCCTTTCGCGCGCTCTAGACCACAGAGTGGACCCCACCAGCATCGATTCGTATCCCACGCCGTTAATAGATTCACCTTCTTCCATCGCATGGACTTTGGTGCGATACTCGGGCGAACAGACGATCAGCACTTTGTCGGCATTGCGAATTTCCGCGCTCATGAACTCCGGAATGGTTTGGCCTGCCTTCATGTGCCAAACATCCAGGCGCGCGTCGATTCCGTCCGAAATCAACTCTTTCGCGAAGCGCTTTACCTCGTCGCGGTATTCTGCACTCTCCCAAGCGTAGGAGATGAAGACCCTGACGGGGTGTTCGCCGCCATTTCGTTGATCGCTTTGTCGGTTTTCGCCAATGTTTTGCTGCATACCGCGCCGGCGGTGCCGACTTTTCTCTAGAGACTGTTATACAGCAATTTGCAGCGCTGGCAGCGGCCACCCGAAACGATCTCCCCGAATCGCACGTATGATTGAGTTAGGTCAATGCGCATTCTTGCCCGATCAGCCCTTTTTGCAAGCTTTACCTTAACTCTCCTTTTGGCCCAAGCGCCTGCGCTTAACCCTGGCGCAAAGAAACGCGAACCGCCAGCGGGGCCGTTGCGTGCAATCCACGTTACGGGTAACAGCATGTACACATCCGAGGCGATTATTGCCGCCAGCGGTTTGAAAGTGGGCCAGCGCGTCAGCCAAACACAGATCGAACAAGCCCAGAAGAAACTGCAGGGTTTCGAAATTTTCAACAGCGTCGCGTTCGAGTACCACACCACGCCCGTGCCTCCGCCTCAATATGACGTCACATTCCAAGTGGTGGAAAATCCTCAAGTTTTCGCTATGCGCTTCGAGCGGCTCGGCGACCCGGAAGAAATTCGCAGTTATTTGAAGGATCACGTGGAGCTTTATTCAGACCGCATTCCGGGCACCGATGGTTCGCTGCAACGGTACAAGTCGGCTGTGCAAGCATTCGTCGCACAAAGCAAGCCCGAGGCGAAGGTCCGCGTGGCGATTTCGAACGACGATCCAAAAGAGTTGACCGTACTCTTTACGCCGAGCGTAGCCGCGCCTACCATTTCGCAAGTGGAAGTCAGCGGCAATGAAGCGGTGGATACCGGTTCGATTTTGAGAGCAGTTAATGAAGTGGCGATTGGCGTGCCGCTTTCTGAGGTGCGCTTGAAGATGATCTTAGACGGGGCGATCAAGCCGGTCTATGCCGCAAAAGGCTACCCGGCGGTTAGTTTCCCGAAGGTGGAAGTGGAACCTTCCAAGACCAACTCAGGCGTGATTGTGAAGGTGCAGATCAAGGACGGGCCGTTGTTCAAGTTCGGCACCGTGCGCTTCTTGGGAAAAGGCTTGGAAGAGGATGAGGTGCGCTCGGCTATTACCTTCAAGCCGGGCCAGACGTTCAACGCCGAGCAGATGGACAACTTCCGGCTTGAGTTAATGCAGCGCATGAAACGGCGCGGGCTGTTGGACGCGAATATTACCAACGAAATGCAAGTCGACGATTCGAAGAAAGCGGTGAACGTGATTTATCACGTTGCCGCTGGCGAACCGTATAACTTTGGACGGTTAGACATTCAGGGGCTCGACATGACGTCGCAACCGGTAATTGAGAAGCTTTGGGGTGAAAAGCCCGGCCATGTGTTTAATCCCGATTATCCGGAGTTTTTTTTGAAAAAAATTGGGGAGCAAGGACTGTTCGATAATTTGGCGGATACGAAGTCCGATTACACGGCGGATGCTTCCACGCATACGGTCACGGTCCACCTGTATTTCAAGGGGGGGAAATCGAAGGCTGAAGCGGAGCGCGAAAAGCGCGAAGAAGAGCGGAAGCGTTCGCCATATTTCCGAATCAAGAGCCTGGCGCTGTAAAGTTGCCTTGCAGAAACTGTTTACGCTCAAGCGGCGTGAATCTCTCAATGGCATAGCGCAGCGCCGTGCGAGGCAGAGAATCGTAATGAGTTTGCAAGAACTCGATCAATTGATTGGGCGCACTTTTCCCGGCTTCCCGTAGCGCCCAGCCGACAGCTTTATGAATGAGATCGTGCTTATCGCGCAGCAGTAGTTGTGCGATGGCAAACGTATCGACGGTTTCTCCGTTGCGGATAAAAGCGAAGGTGGAAACGATGGCGATGCGCCGTTCCCAAAGGTTGGATGATTTAGCGAGTTTGCGCAAGACGGCGCGCGGCCTATTGAGCAAGTATTGGCCGACAATATAGGGTGCTGATGTATCCACGAGATCCCAATTATTCACGCGCGTGGTGTTGGCGAGATAGAAGCGATGAATAGCCGTTTGCTCCCTGGGCGTCGCCGCTTCGAACTGTGCGACGAGGATCTCAAGTGCGACGAAGCGATGCTCATGCAGCTTAGACGCGAGTAACTTCTGAATGTCTGCGTGGGTAAGATGGCGGTGACGAAGAGCAATCTTCCGCTGAACTGGAACGCTGATGCCGAGAAACTGGTCGCCTTCTCCATATTCGCCTTTGGCCGTCTTGAAGAACCAAGCCGAGGATTTCGCGCGGGCTGGATTGGCGGCTAACGCGAGTTCGCTCAACAGATCTTTTAGCTCCGAATTCGCCATCAGCGTTTAAGATACTAGAGAATCCCGATGTTAAAGCCAAACCTTCTTGTACTCTCTCCGCCAGACCATTACGCCTTGCGCAATTTGGAAGCGATCAAAGACGCTGCCAACATGTTCGTGACCAATGACGACACGGCCGCGAAGGAGTTCGCGCCCAAAGCGGACATCATCCTCTTTTCGGGTATGACCGGAAAGACGGTCAAGTTTTCCGATGTGTTCGCAGCAGCGGGGCAAGTCAAGTGGGTTCACTCTTTGTCGGCCGGCGTGGAGAAGTTGCTGTTTCCGGCATTTGCTGAAAGCGCGGTGCCTCTGACGAACGCGCGCGGTGTATTCAAGCGCTCGCTAGCGGAATTTGTGGTGTTGGGGATGTTGTACTTCACCAAGCGTGTGCGCCGTTTGGTGGACAATCAGCGTGCCAGCAAGTGGGATAACTTCAGCACCGAGTTCATTAACAACAAAATAATGGGCATCGTGGGATATGGCGAGATTGGACGCGAATGTGCGACATTGGCGGAGCCGCTTGGCGTGAAAATTTATGCAACAAGGCGAAATCCGTCGCGCTCTGCTAACGATAAACTGCTGGACAAAATTTTTCCTGCCGATCAGATGTTCGATATGCTCCATCAAATTGACTTCTTAATAGCCGCAGCGCCCCTCACGCCGGAAACGCATCACCTGATCAGCGACAAGGCGTTTCAGGCCATGAAATCAGAAGCAGTCGTGATGAACGTCGGGCGCGGTCCCGTGGTGGACGAGGCTGCGCTGATTCGCGCATTGCAATCGAAGACTATCGCCGGTGCCGCGCTGGATGTATTTGAAGAGGAGCCTCTACCAGCGAACAGTCCGTTGTGGGCGATGGAAAATGTTTTGATTTCGCCGCATTGCACCGATAGAACAGTGAATCCGGACTGGCTCGATCTGAGCATGCAGTGTTTTGTGGATAATTTCTGGAGATTTACCAAAGGCGAGAAACTCCAGAACGTCGTTGATAAAAAGGCCGGCTATTAGTGACGGTCACGGTTGCCGATATTTATACTGCGGCTGGACGCATTGCAGTGCTTGCCAAGAATACGCCCGTGCTGCATTCGCGGCTTTTTGATGAAGCGGCGGATGGCGTTGAGTGCTTTTTCAAGTGCGAGAATTTGCAACGCGGCGGGGCGTTCAAAATTCGCGGAGCACTGAATTTCCTGGTGGCGCTTTCATCGGCAGAGCGGCGGCGCGGCGTGGTGGCGTTTTCCTCAGGCAATCATGCACAAGCTGTCGCCATCGCAGCGGCTCACCTCAATGTAGCGGCCACAATTGTTATGCCCACGGACGCGCCCAAAGCCAAGTTGGAATCCACCCGCTTGTACCCGGCGAAGATCGTGTTGTATGACCGTTTGAAGGAGGATCGAGAAGAGATCGGCCGCAAAATTGCCTCCGAGACGAATGCTGTGGTGCTGCCTCCTTACGATCATCCCTTGATCGTCGCCGGTCAAGGTACCGCGGCGTTGGAACTGCTTGCAGAAGAGCCTGATCTGGACGCGATTTTCGTGCCGGTAGGCGGCGGAGGTTTGCTGGCAGGCTCGGCGATTGCGGCCAAGGCCCACAACCGGAACATCCGCGTATTTGGCGTGGAACCTGAGCTAGCGAGTGATTGGCATCAATCGTTGAAAGCAGGCAAACGCATAGCGATTCCGCCCCCATTGACAATTGCCGACGGTTTACGTTCGCCATCTCCCGGAGAAGTGCCGTTTCCGATTGTTCAGGAATTAGTGGAAAGCGTACTGCTGGTTTCGGAAAACGAAATCAAAGCGGCGGTGCGTTTCCTTTTGTCGCGCATGAAAATTTTGACGGAACCGAGCGGCGCCGTTCCCGCCGCGGCACTGCTGCACAAGAAAGTTCCAACCGGTATCCGCAAGGCTGGCATCATATTGTCAGGGGGGAATGTCGATTTTGATGTTCTCGCCGAGATCTGCCAGGCGGCATAAACAAAGAGCGTGTATCAAAATCCTTGGAAGACCATAACAAGCCGGACGGCTTACCAAAACAACTGGTTGCGCGTTCGCGAAGACCAGGTAATCCGGCCGGATGGCAACCCTGGCATCTATGGCGTAGTTGAAATCAGACCATCCGTAGGAGTGGTAGCGCTGAACGACCGCGATGAGATTGTGCTCGTCGGACAGTGGCGCTACACCTTGAACCGTTACTCCTGGGAGATTCCGCGCGGTGGCTCGCAGCTAGATGAAACAAACATGCAACGAGCTGCGGAGCGCGAGTTGGCGGAGGAAGCCGGTGTTCTGGCCGCGCACTGGCAACCGCTGGGTACCGTTGACGTTGGGAATGGTGTGCTTGACGATGTGCAAAGTCTTTATCTTGCTACCGATCTGTCGGCAACGAACACTAATTTCGATCCGGAAGAAGATATTAGCATTGTTTGGAAGCCCTTCGTGGAAGCAGTGAAGATGGCAATGGATGGGACAATAACAGAGGTGTGCAGCATTGCCGCTATTTTGCGCGTGGCAATGCTGCGGCAGCAAAAGAAGGCGTAATGGAACTGGCGAGTGCTCGATCAAGACGGAATTTTGCCCGCTATGCCTGGGGAGTTTTGGCGTACAACTTGGCGGTCATTGCGTGGGGCGCTTATGTGCGTGCGTCCTTTTCTGGCGACGGCTGCGGCGCACACTGGCCTACATGCGGTGGACAGTTTCTGCCAACGGAAATGGCCAAACCCAAGCTGATCGAGTTTTCGCATCGCATGATGACGACGCTCGATGTGTTGGCTACTGGTCTACTTTGCCTTTGGTCGTTTCTGGCTTTTCCAAAGAAACACGCGCTGCGGCGCTATGCGGTTTACGCAGTCATCTTGCTGGTGATCGAAGGGGCGCTGGGGGCTGGATTGGTCCTGTTGCGCCAAGTGGCGCATGATCAGTCTGCTGGGCGTGGATGGTCGATGTCGCTGCACTTGACCAACACAATGCTGCTCATGGGCGCTTACACAATCATGGCTTGGCTGGCCTCGCGCGGCCAGGCGAAAATTAACCTTGCCGGAATCTCAACGAAACTGCGCATGGCGGTACTCACGACCTTCGCGGTCTCCATTACGGGCGCTATCGCGGCACTTGGCGATACTCTTTTTCCCGCCACGTCTCTCGCCAACGGAGTCGCTCAGGATTTTGCCGCTGGATCAAGTCTGCTGCTCAAGCTGCGCCTTGTCCATCCAGCAATCGCTATTTTGAGCGCAATTTACCTGTTGTGGGCCGCTGCCGGTGCGATGCAGGATCGCGAGGAGGGTAATCCATTAAGGACGGCCGGGGTGCGCGTCACCGTTATGGTTTTTGTGCAGGTGCTGGCGGGGTTTGCGAATATTTATCTGCTGGCGCCGATTTGGATGCAGTTACTACATTTGCTAATTGCGGATGTGCTTTGGATTACCGTCGTGTTGTTGGTTTGCGAAGAAGTGCGGGCAGGCAGCGCACTTCCGCCCATCACCGAACCGTTACAGGCACCGTCAATCGCGAATCAACATGCCCATTGAGGCGCAATCGACAATTCCCTTCTCGCTAAGCAGGTCGAGCGCTTTAGCCGGGTAGGACAAACTGTGCTCGAACGTCTTGGTAGCCGATTGAATCAGTTTGAGCGCTTCCGGGACACCGAAGGCTGCGCCGTAAAACGCCGCGAGTCCCGCAAGCAGTGTTTCGATCACCACAAAATCGACCACCATCAGCTGATACTGGCGCGAGATCGAATGCTCAAAATGATGCTCAGCCAGTTTGCGGTTCACCGACTGCGAGCCAAAGGGAAAAAGACTACGGAATACATAAGCGACGAGATAGTGCTCCAACATGTACTCGTGTTGGGCGCGAAAAAGCGAATAGGGTCCCGAAAAACTGGCGTCAAGACGAGCGGCCAGTTCTTCCATCGTGCTGGCCATGGTCCACTGCATTCCGGCCATGAAGTCTTGGTAGCAATCCAGAAAGCGGCGGCTGGTGGCGTCGGAACCGATGCGAGCGAGAATCAGTTCGATCACTGTCTCAAAACGAGCGGTAGCGGGCATGGAATAGCGCGCAATGGGAGCGACCTCGCGAGTGATGTTCTGCAGGCCGCCACAGCCGTGGTCTGTGCCTTCCGTCTCAAGCTTGTCGCACAAACGTCCCAATACAAGAAGACGCTGGGAAAGTGGATAGCCGCGATTTTGCAACAGAGAAATCATTAGGCTGCGCACTTCATGCACGTGACGAAACGGTTTGTCCGGGTGTTTGGAATTAGTAGTATCCACAATGCCAACGCTGCCCAGACGAACTTCGCCGGAATCATCGGCATGTTCCATGAACTCCATCGGCCGCGGATCGGTGAGAGCGAGCCGCGCGGCTTCGGGACAAGATAAATCAAGCGAGCGTTCGAGTACCCCGTCGACGTTCGCCATCACGCGCGGATAAGTCGCGCAATTCTTTGAAAGGAGTTCTTCACCCAGCGTAGTTTGTATTTCACATAGGCCCTCAGAAAGAAAAGGGCAGACATCCTGGTTGAGTTGGATCTCCGCATAGCTGTCGACGCTTGTCGCCGCCGGGGTGATGGTAACGAGTGCCTGCAGCTTCGGCCCGAGATCAGTGTGTGAGCAGGTCTGATACTTCTGAAAAGTTACTTTGTCTACTGGGACACGCCAGCCACGGCAGCAGGTATCCTCGCAAACGGAACCAACACAACGGAAGGCTTCGTAGTAGCTGGGTTGCAGCCGCGGGGACGGCTTCAGCATGCGTTCAGCGTAGCATTCAGACTTTCGGCATAACGTGGGGCGTAACGGGCACGGCCGTTTTTCTGGCAGCGGGCGGAACCACTGCAGGCTTCGTTGGACCGGCAGCGGGTGTGCCCAGGGGCAGCGGAACAACCGGAGAGGCGACAGGCACGAGTGGCGCGGTTCCCATCGATTCGATCTCTTTGAAAAAAACCCGCCGATTCTCGTCCATGGCAATATTCGAAAGGATCACGGCAGTAGAATCGGCCAGACCGACTTCCACATCGGCCCGCGGACGATTACCGGTCCGAACATCGCTGAGAAAGCTTTCCAGTTCGGTGTCGACGGGATTGCGATCTTCCTGCGGCAGCATGATGCCTTTGTCGTAAAGCCAGCGGCGCGCGAACTTCGATTCACGGACGAGAAACGAATCCTTCTGCCAGTCGACTTGCGTGGCCGACGTGATGATGGGAATACCCTTTTGCGGCCCGGCTTGTGCCCAACTCGCGCTGGCCGTGGTAGTAATTTTTTCTTGCGCCGGTGAAATCGTGGTTGGTTCAGGCTCCCGAAACCAAAGAGCGGTGGGCGGAGCGTTGTCACTGCCCAGAGTCATCTCTACTGCACCGGCCGTACCCATAATCACCAGGCCAAACTCCGGACGCTGGGACGAAAGAATAGGTAAATGCTGACAAGTCGTGATGGCGCTGTACATCATTTTGCGGCCACCAGGGTAACTGTAGATGAGCTGAATATTATCGAAAACTTCGCGTCCGTCTTTCCAAAAATCGAGACCGCCCACACCCACTACAAACTCCGGATGAGCGCCGAAATACCAGTCGGCGACGTCGACGTGGTGCGAAGCGAGTTCAGCGGTGAGGCCGCCGGAATACTGCCGAAACAATCGCCAATTCTTCGGGTTATCCTTGCCGCCAGGCTTCATCGTCCAACCGGGATTGCGATGCCACTGTCCGTGGATATGCGTCACCGTTCCGAGAATGCCGTCGTCAATCATCTTCTTGACCGATTGAAAGTAGATGCTGTAGCGGCGCTGCAGGCCCACTTGCAGAATCTGCTTCGGATGTTCAGCGCTGAGTGTCCGCAAAGCATGCACTTCATCCGCCTTGAACACCAGGCTTTTCTCGCAAAACACATGTTTGCCCGCCAATAGTGCATCGCGGGTGATGTCAAAGTGCAGGTAAAGAGGAACAGCGATAAAGACCGCTTCGACGTCCTTGTCGGCCAGCAATTCGCGATAATCTTTGTACTTCTTGGGGTTCGTTGTTACCTTACTGGCGGTTTCATCCAGCGCTTGCTGATTCACATCGCAGAGCGCGACGCATCGGCCACTGTCGATGCCAGCCAAATGGCCGACAAGGTAGGAACCCCGGCTACCGACGCCAATGAAGCCGAATTTTACGGGATCGTTAGCGGCGTGGACGGTAAGAATCGCTGGGCTCGCGACCAAGGCCGCGCCGGTTTTCAGCAGATCGCGCCTTGAAACGTCGGAAGGCTGGGCCGTGCTTTCGGGCTTTGGCATACGACACAAGTTTAATGCACGTGAGTGGCTGCTAAGTCCTCTTCGCTGTCGTATTGGTTAACTTTTCCGCGCGCCGCCCATTCGGCGCCGGCCAGAATAATCATCGTAGTAATGAAGGCCCAAAAAATTATGCTGATGGATTGCACAAAAGGCGGCACATCCGCGCGCAGTTTGTCGCGCAACCAGGGCCACAGCAGGATATTGACGAATTCTGAAATCTGCAAAAGAATGGCGACCACGATGGACGCAGGCAGCAGCCGCGCCACCGAAATTTTACAGTTCGGCAATAGCCAGTAGATCAGGAAAATCATCACAATTGTGACGGGAAACGCCAGGATATGCAACACAACGCTTTGCACGGTGGCCGCGAATACATTCGAGCCTAAAGCGGAGCCAAGGAATTCCGAATTGAGCGTGCTCAAGCAAGTGGACATGAGCACCAGCGCGCCACAGACGAAGATCAAGCCCAGGCTGATGGTTTGATTCCAAACAAAGCTGCGGTTCTTCTTCGCGCCCCAAATTCTATTAAACGCGACCTCGAGAGGGGTGAAGATACCATTCGCTGTGAAGAAAAGCAACACGATCGACAGCCAACTGAATCTCTGATGAGACGACATTCTTAGATAGCCGCTCATATCGATTCCGAAGTCGCCCGGAAAATAGTCTTTCACCGTCTGAATAATGACGTTTGCCGCGGCCGGCCAGTGGAACAGGTGAAGGCAAATCAAAATCATCGCCACCAGAAACGGATAGAACGAAATCAGAATATTCACCGAAACCGCAAAGGAGTACACGTGCACTTCGGTCTCCATCAAGAAACGCAGGGACGACAGCAGGCCCTTGCCGAGCGCTCGCAAACTGACAACGCGAATATACTTCGCGGGCCGAAACGGATCTTTTGGGCGCAGATCGACATAGATTGGACGGGCAGGAGTTACGACCCTGGTAGGAGCGGATTGAACGGGATCAGTGGGAGTCATTTGGGAGGAGCAGGCAGAAGTTTGATATGCGAGAGTGCGTAACTGCCGTCGTCGCTCACGTCTAGCGTGCCCGTGATGTGGTCGCCCGGGTGTAGGGTTGCGAATTCATTCTTGGATTGGATGGGGTAATCCATAGTCATCGCTTCCATATAGCCCTTAATGGCGGCGGCATCGATGGCTGCGGTTTGCTCTTTGGGATTTACGGAAACGACTTTGCCAGTAAGCGCATAATGCTTCAGCGGCGCGGGCTTTGTAGCGGACGCGCAAGCTAAAGAAAAAATGAAAGCAAAAACAGCGAGCGTGGGTTTCACAGGCGGCTTATCTATATAGCGTAACTCGACCCGCAGTATGGCTCCTAGGAATTATAGAGGCACTCGATTTTATGGGAGCGCCTCAGAACGTGCGGTCTTCAGTCAGTTGGCGGAAACGAGCAATTTTGGAGCGATTACCGGCGACCACCACCGTGAAAGCCGCCACCGTGGAACCCGCCACTTATGCCGTTGCCGTGAACGCCAACAAAGGCGTGTCCTCCGACAGGATAGCCGCGACGGAAGCCGCCATAGAATCCATGGTAGAAGCCCGGATAGAATCCGCCGTAAAAGCTAAATCCAAAAGGGCTGTAAAAGGAACCAGGCCCCCAGAAACCGTAGAAGCTGGTGTACGGATCCCAAAACCAGCCATCGCCGACCGGATAGTAACCCGCGGGGTTCTTGGCCACCAATTTGTTTTGATCGGATTCGGCTCTACTGCGCGCCACACTCCAGACATACAACGGATCCTGCTTCGCTTGCGTCTCATCAAAGCCGGACCTCTTTAGCTTCGGGTTATCATCGATCATAATTTGATCGTGCTTACCGACGGCCGCATGGCTCGTCATTCCAACCACGTCAGCTTTACCATCGAACACCTTCACGTCGGAGGGAGCTGCCGTAAAACCATACAAGCCCCTCTTGAGCATGTCCACGGACGTCGACGCGAAGGTAACTTCGAGGTGAGTGCCGGAGATGAATTGATCGACTTCAACCAATGCACTGCCGCGCGTCAAATTGATTCGAGTGTCCGCGAGGCCAACGGCGGTTAGGCTGAATTCGCTGTTCGGACCCACGCGAAGAAACGCTCCGGGCGTCAGCAGCACCTCGACATATCCGTCGCTGGCAGTCGCAAGCGATTGGCCCGGTTGTAGCGCGAAGTGTCCGACGGATTGAATGGTCAACGGCTGGCCCGACGACGATACTTGACCCTGAACGTAATTGACCGAACCCGGCCTCGGTAGTTCGGCGGGCGGCATCCCTCCGGGCGGCATAGCGCTTGGTTGCATCTGCTGAGCTGGTGGATAGTTGTAGGCGCCGGGTGCCTGGGCAAAACTGGCGGCGGCCGTAGCAAGAAGAGCAACAACTAATCTGAGACGATCACGCGAAGTGGTTTTCATTTCTGTCCTACAATTTGGACGTGTCGTAAATCAGCAGGACTCCGCGTAGTTATACCGACAATAAAACCAAAAGGCTAGTTCGTTCCTGTTCGATGTCGAAGCTGGTAAACACCACTTATCGCAATGTTGGTTCCGGGCCACGCTCACGACTTATTTTATTAAGTTACGCGCGCGGAAGCATTGTGCAACGATGGAGTCCAGCCGCTGTCCGACAACCTGTCACCCCACTTCGAGGTTGGTGTGCCAAAAACGGAAGCCCCACGGATGGAGGCGGACGCCGGGTCGGCCGGATACGTCAGGCTCGTATAACTAAAGCCCAGGGCAAACGCGAGAGAGGGCATAATAAGCTTTGTTTCTGCGAGTTTTGCGCTAAACAATCGTCCAGCGTAACCCAACGCCGGACGCGCATGGAGCGAATTCAGAGAAGATCTATACATGTCTATTAAAGAAAGCCTGCCGCAACATCAATTCCCACGGGCGAATAAATACAATCCAGAATGGTTGGTAGCGGGGATAAGTGGTGCCGCGAATCCGCTGTGGTTAACGGAATGGCTGACATCGGCAATCGACCTGCAGCCTGAGATGCGAGTGCTTGATTTGGGTTGCGGGCGCGGTGCTTCGGCAATTTTTTTGCACCGCGAATTTGGCGTGGAGGTTTGGGCCACGGACCTCTGGTTCGATGCCTCCGAGAAGTGGCAGCGCATCCGCGATGCCGGCGTGGACAAGCATGTTTTTCCGCTGCGCGCCAATGCACGTTCGCTGCCCTTTGCGACCGAGTTCTTCGACGCGATTGTTTCCATCGATTCATTCGTCTACTACGGCACTGACGATTTGTATTTACAATATCTGGCGCGCTTTCTTAAGCCAGGCGGTTATTTGGGAATTGCTGGCGCGGGCTTGACGAAGGAAATAGAAGGACCGATCCCGGAGCATTTGAAAAGTTGGTGGACGCCGGATTGCTATTGCCTTCATTCGGCTTCGTGGTGGCGGAAACATTGGGAACGAAGCGCTGTGGTGGATGTGGAACTGGCGGATACCATGCCCGATGGTTGGCGTTTATGGTTGGATTGGCATAAGGTGATCGCGCCAGACAACAAAGTCGAAATCGATGCGATTGAAGCGGACGCCGGAAGCCATATTGGTTATGTTCGCGCGGTTGCCCGGCGCCGAAAGGAGATCGACTTAGCGGAGCCTGTTGAACATGTGCCGGCGCAATACAGCAAGAAAGCGCTGCTGCGTAGTAATTAATTAGGCGGCGGATTCCCGTTCTTGCTCGGCGAGGGAAGGAGAGGATATCGGCGTCGGTGGGGCGTAAACGCAGCGACTGGCTCGCTTGTGGCCTTCGTGCCAGGTGAACATTTTGGTGACGCCGTAGTTCCAGACCAATCCGACAGCTAAACCGAGAAGCCCGGCGGAATACCACTCGGCACCTAAGGCACCGGCGGCATGGGCCATTCTGAGATTGATCCACATTCCGATAGAGCAGGCGAGGTAGAACGTCGCCAGGCCGCGCAAGATGCCCCAACCTTTGAGACGCGCGCCGCGAAAGGTGATGGCGTTATTCAGGAAAAAATTCACCGTCATCGCGGCTGCGGCGGCTGACATCTGGGCCACATCAAAACTCGTCCGCACGCTAAAGAGCGCGAGAATGAAAACCGCGAAGTATATGGCAATGCCCGCCCCGCCGACTAAAGCAAAGAGGATAAAGGACGGCGGAATGACGTTGCCAACGACCTTATCCAGCAACAACTGAAAGTATTCGATGCCTACCAATACGTCGAGCTTGCTTTCGCCATGCATGCGGCTTCCAAACGTGTAGGGGATTTCGGCGATTTTGGGAGGACGTCGTGCGGAAGCCAATAAATCGACGAGTATCTTAAATCCGATGCCTGACACGCGATGGGCCGTGTCCATAAAGAAGTCGCGGCGGAGTAGGAAGAAGCCGCTCATGGGATCGCTAATCTGACAGCGGCAAATGACCGAACTGAGACGCCGGCCGACTCCGCTGAGCGCTACTCGCCATGGTGCGAATTGACCCATACTCCCGCCTTTCAAGTGGCGGCTGCCGACGACGATATCCAACCGTTTGTTCTTGAGGGTGAGCAGCATCTTAGGCAGGATTTGTTCATCGTGCTGCAGATCGGCGTCCATGACGGCGAGAAAAGGGGCTGAGGTACTGAGCATGCCTTCGATACAGGCCGATGCCAGACCGCGCCGATTTATACGCTGTAGAACGCGCACTCGTGGATTTTTCCGGGCAATGACCCGAACCGCTTCGGCGGTCCCATCGGGTGAATCGTCATCCACGAAGATCACTTCGTATTCAATGCCCTGGAGCGCGGCGGCCAGACGGTCGAGGATTATGGGAACGTTGTTGCACTCTTCGAAAGTGGGAATGATAACGGCGAGTTCGACACCGGGGACGAAGGGCACAAATTATGAATCGGCCTAAAGGTGGTGGAACATGAGAATTTTTGAGGAGTAAGGCGTTTCTTCTGTCCCGGCCTAATATGCTAGGTTGTGACCAAGATGGGAAAACACTTTGCACGAAATTCGGGGATCCTTTTAGAGATCGGCTTATGGGCGGCTTTGGGCGCTTATTTAGCTAACGCTCAAACGGAACCAGCCAAGCCGCCGGAAGCTAAGAAAGAAGCGCCAGCTGCGAACGAATCGAGGGGGATGCCGCCGCGGGCCGCACCGACCGATTATCAGGTACAAGCACATGCCGGTTCGGTGACGATTGCGGCAGACTTTGACGGACATTCGGTACCGACCATGGATGGGGTGTATGCCTCGGAAGACTATGTGGTGGTAGAGGTGGCGTTTTTTGGCGAACCCAATGCCCGTTTGAAATTATCGATTGAAGACTTTTCGGTCAAGATTAAGGACCGTAAGACGCCGTTAGCAAGCCAGCCGTTTGGATATTTGACACGGTCGTTGAAAGATCCAGAGTGGCAGCCGCCGGAGGACAAAGAGGAGAAGAAATCAAAGACCGGGATCAACACCGGCGGCGGCGGACAGGGTGCCGACACTACTCCGGTGGTGCCCAAGATGCCGCTGGAGCTGCGGCGTGCCATGGAGCAGAAGGTTCTCAAATCGGTTTTGCCAGAGGGCGATCGTGCGCTGCCCGTGGCAGGATTGATCTTTTTCAATTACCGCGGCAAGACACAAAACTTGAAAGGCATGGAACTGGTTTATAGTGGTCCAGCGGGAACGGTGAACATCCCGATGGAGCCGTAGGGTCTCTGCTGGTGCTGTTTGGTAGGCATCAATTTTGTGATAAGCTGTGCAGCCATGAAAACTTTTGGCTTGGTTGCTGCTTGCACAGTGTGCTTTATCCTCGGAACTTTCGTTCCTATGAGACAAACGCACGCTCAAACGACCGCGCCTGCTCGTACCTACTTTCAAATCTCTTTTATGAAGAGTAAGCCTGGGCAAGATGCCATCAAAATGGAGCGAGAACTTTGGAAGCCGATACATCTTGATCGCATCAGCAAGGGAGATATCAGTTCGTGGACAGTGATGGAACCAGTGTTTTCCGGAGCGCACCCCTACGATTACCTAACGTTAGAAGTGTCTAACAACGTAAACACCTATACCAACACGAATTATGGTGAATTGCTGACGAAAGCTTGGGGCAAAGACAAGATGGAAGCCAACTCCGCGAGGACGTTCAACGCGCGAGACATGATAGGTAACGAGCTCTGGGTATCGGTTGAAGGCGCTTCGAAGTAAACGGGCTCTCCGCTAGCAATCGTACGAGACGCTGGTCTGGAGCTGAACAGTATCTCCTCCGCTGTGCATCTCAAACGTTTAAGGGGGTATAGCAAAATTTGAGCGCAGACGCGCCCGTCGAAACGGCATCCGCATGGAAGCCCAAAGCGAATCCGTGGCTCATTGCCTTTGTCGTCTCGCTGGCGGCGTTCATGGAAGTGCTGGATACCAGCATCGCGAACGTGGCGCTGCCGCATATTGCAGGAAACCTGGGCGCAAGCAGTGATGAGAGCACTTGGGTTCTGACATCTTATCTGGTTTCAAACGCGATCATTCTGCCCATCACGGGCTGGCTGGTTTCGCTGTTTGGGCGGAAACGGTTTTTTCTGATCTGTCTTACGCTATTTACCGCGAGTTCTCTGTTGTGCGGCATCGCACCCACGCTGGCAATTCTGTTGCTGTCGCGCGTGATTCAAGGCGTCGGCGGCGGTGGATTGCAACCGATGGCGCAAGCGATTCTAGCGGACACATTTCCTCCTGAAAAACGCGGCCTTGCTTTTTCGGTTTATGGCGTGACGGCGGTAGTTGCGCCTGCCATTGGACCCACAGTGGGCGGCTGGATCACCGATAACTACTCTTGGCGTTTCATCTTTCTGATGAACCTGCCAGTCGGCATTTTGGCCATCTTCCTGGTGATCGCGTTTGTCGAGGATCCACCTTTTCTGAGACGAACCACTTTGCAGGAAAGCAAAATCGATTACTTCGGGTTTGGGCTGCTGGCGGTGGGTGTGGCGTTCTTACAGATTGTGCTTGATAAAGGGCAGGAAGATGACTGGTTCGGATCGAACTTCATTGCAACTCTTACGGTGATTTCGATTGTGTGCCTGACCGCTCTCATCGTTTGGGAGTTGCGTGTGAAAGAGCCGATTGTGGATGTGCGGCTTTTCAAGAATATGAATTTCGCGACATCGAGCGTAATGATGTTCATGGTCGGCGCAGCTTCGTTTTCAACAACGGTTTTGATGCCGCAGTTTCTGCAAAGCCTTTTGGGATATACCGCCGAGAGTGCGGGCATGGTGCTATCGCTGGCTGCCGTATTGCTGCTGATTGAACTTCCATTGGTGGGCCAACTGACAGGTAAGTTTCAAGCGCGCTACCTGATGGCCTTTGGTTGGGGAACGCTGACAATTGCCATGTTCTTTTCCACGCACCGCTTGGATCTCGAGGTCAGTTTCGCTTCGGCTACTTGGCTGCGCATCGCGCAATATACTCCAATGGGCTTTATCTTTATTCCGGCGACGATGGTGGCGTACCTCGGAATCCCGCAGGAAAAGAGCAACGCCGTAGCTGGCTTGGTCAATTTTGTGCGTAACATAGGGGCAAGTGTCGGAACGTCGGCGGTTACAACCATTTTGGCGCGCCGTGCGCAAGTTCATCAGGTGATGTTATCGAGTCATACCAATGCGATCAATCCGCAATTTCGGGATTTGGCGGCAACTCTGACGACGCAACTTAGACGCGAGGGAGTGGATGAGCCGCAACTGCAGGCTTACCGCAGGATCTATAATTCGGTGCAGAATCAGGCGATGACGCTCTCTTATATTGACACCTTTTGGATTCTAGGAATTGCGACCGGGATCATGTTTTTCCTCTCGTTCTTGCTTAAGAAAAATAATCCCGGCCGCAAGGGCACGCCAACGCTGGCGCACTGACGATCGCCCGGCACCGGCAAACCTCGTCGTGGCGATGCTCATGGCTTGGCAAAGGCAGCAAACTTTTCAACGGAGGCTCGTTGATAGTTGCCCCCGGTCTCAAGATCAAAGACTGCCTCCGAGTCCTTCAACCCAACGACCCCGATAGCTATTAGGAGAAGGCCGCGAACTCGTCCAGCCCGAAACCAGAGCCCGAAAGAGATTGATAAATGGCGCAAAAAGGAACGTGAAATAATACGCGCGATGGCGTTGACAGAGGGCAGAATCGGCAAAGGTGGGAGCGGCAACTAGAATGGACAACTTGAGAGCAATCATAAGCTTCGAGATGCCGTCAGTAGTCTAACGCTGGCGCTTGTTTGCGGCGTCGGGATTATGTGCATAATCACCACCGGCGCTCACATAACCGACGATCTACAGCCTTTACCTCAGCACCCGCTCCCTCAAAAACCATTCAAAATGAGGCCGTCTAGGCAAAGGAAGGCACGCGTGACCTGGTGATGGCTTCAATTGCTACATCACAGTCTACGGAGTCGCACCGACCGTGGTGCATGTTCCTAGAGTGATTCACACCTCTCGGGATGCGCCTGGACACCATACCCGCGCAGTAGCGCACTGATTATTGCCCAGCGGCCCTGGTCTCAAGATGCGCGTCTTCATTGGTGCGGGAGATATGCTTTGCAGGCCGAGTCGAAGAAGGATGGTCTTTTAGATCGAAGCAGCAACTCAGTACGGGACAGGGAGCGTGGCGGATGATGTCGTAGGCATGTGTGCGGAATCGACCAAGTGGCTTCTGCGCCTTGCCGCGCCCAATTATGATCAAATCCGCGTCACAGTCTTTCGCGCCTTGCGAAAGAGCTGCTGAAACTCCGTCCTCACTTACTATGATTGGAAAATCGGTACCTGCTTCTTGTTGGATTTTTTGCAGCTGTGTTTTCGCCGATTGCGTGAGGTGCCGGTGTAAGTCCACGAAATACTGGTTAGAATGATCTTCAATCGCTGGAACCGTATGAATAATGCTTACGGAGGCATCCAGTTCGCTGGCCAGTCGTTGTGTGTATCGCAGCAGCGGGATAGCCTCCTCAATCGTGTCGACCGCGCAAAGTATGTTCGAAATGGCTGCGGTGCACTTTTGAGCATGTAAAAGCGAATCGGTCCAAATGGGGCAGGGCGCCGTGTGCAGTACTTTGGCTGTTTCAGAGCCCATGACAAGGCTTTCCAGCGCGCCAAAGCTGTGGGTACCCATCACAATCAAGTCGACATTTTGGGTTCTGACGAACTCCATAATTTGAACGGCTACATCGCCTTCCGCAAGTACGCGGTTTAGATTCGCTTCAGGCACATTGATCCCGTATTCTTTCAACGAGCGTTGAGCCGAATCTCTGAGCCCGTTCACCCAGCTCATATTAATGAAGGAGGTATCGCAAGTAACGTACCAGCCAGCCGGGAGTTCGAAAACATGTAATAGAGTGACTCGCGAGTTAAAGCGTTGAGCGAGCCACTCCACCTGGCGGTTCAGCGCGTAACTACCTTGCGAGAAATCTGTGGGAAACAGGATGTGGTGGAAGCTCATACGGTCCCTCTGCGCCTTCCTAGGTGACTATTGCACGCTGGTATCCAAGCCTAATTGCCTAGACCACTTGAATTACAGTCAAAAACGAGGGGAAACGAGCCGAAGCTTGGGCGAATTCGCTGTTCTGGCCCAATTCAACTGGGTGAATTGGCGCAGAGGACGCCCTTTGTTTCGGATCTGTTATCTCTGATGTATGCGGCTTTTTGGTCTAGCGTCGGTTCTTGGTTTAGCTCTATCAACCACCCTTTTCTCACAAACGTCTCCTTCCAGTTCGAGCGGTGTCGATCTTAAATCGATTGATCCAGCAGTGAGTCCCTGTCAAAACTTTTATTTATACGCTTGCGGCGGCTGGATGAAAGCGAACCCAATTCCGCCGCAATATTCGCGTTGGGGCCGCTTTAACGAGTTACAAGAACACAACCAGAAAGTGCTGCGCGAGATTTTGGACGATTCGGCCGCGCACACGGGCCGTTCGCCAATCGACCAGAAGATTGGTGCGTTTTACGGCTCGTGCATGAACGAACCGGCTATTGATAAAGCCGGTTATACGCCCATCAAGCCGGCGCTCGAACGCATTCAGGCGCTGAACAGCAAGGCGGATTTGGCGGCTGAAGTAGCACGCTTTCACAATCAGGCAGTGGACGCATTCTTTCGTTTTGGACCCGAGGCAGATCCGGACAACGCGCGCATGACGATCGCAGATGTGGATCAAGGCGGTTTAGGATTACCGGACAAGAGCTACTATGTGCAGGAAAAAGACGCGGAGAAACGGCAGAAGTATGTGGCGCACATTGCGCTCATGCTGCAGCTGATTGGCATCTCTGCTAGTGAAGCCGACAGCAAGGCGAAGGCCGTGCTGGCGCTAGAGACGTCACTCGCTAAAGCATCTCTCGATAGAACCGCACGCCGCGATCCGCATCTTTTGCGCAACAAGATGACCTTGGCTCAACTAGCGGCTCTTGCTCCCGACTTCGACTTCAAAAACTACTTCGCCGACCGGCACGCGCCGCACTTCGATACGCTCAACGTATCTGTTCCGGATTTCTTCAAGGGCTTCGGTGCGCTGGTTAATGCCAGCAGCTTGGACGATTTAAAGAGCTATCTCACGTGGCATTACGTGAGCCACTACGCCACTGAACTGAGCAAGCCTTTCGTGGATGAGGACTTTGCGTTTTATCAACGTTATTTAAACGGCACACCGGAACTTCAGCCGCGCTGGAAGCGCTGCGTCCAATTGACAGACCGCAGTCTAGGCGACGCCGTTGGGCAGAAATATGTGGAGAAAGCTTTTCCTGGCCAGTCGAAAGAGCGCACCCGCCAATTAGTAGCGCTGATCGAAAAGGAAATGGCTGCCGATATCGATTCACTAACTTGGATGAGCAGCGCCACCAAAGAGCAGGCGTTGGCAAAGCTTAAAGGAGTTACTAACAAGATCGGCTATCCGGAAAAGTGGAAGGATTATGCAACGGTTACGGTGACCGATAATTTGGTAGCCGACGTTCGGAACGCGCGCGAGTTTGAAGTGCATCGCAACGTAGACAAAATCGGCAAACCGGTGGACCGCGCGGAGTTTGGCATGACTCCTCCGACAGTAAACGCTTATTACAGCCCCATGCAAAACAACATCAATTTTCCGGCGGGTATTCTGCAGCCTCCGTTCTACAGCGCGAACGCCGATATGGCGCTCAACTTTGGTGGGATCGGCGCAGTGATCGGCCACGAACTCTCGCACGGTTTCGACGATCAAGGCAGCCAGTTCGATGCCGATGGCAATCTGCGCGATTGGTGGACGGGGTCGGACAAAGAGGCTTTCAAGAAGCGCCAGGATTGCGTAGCCAACGAGTATTCGAGCTTTAGTCCGGTGGAGGGGGTGAATTTGAATGGCAAACTGACGCTGGGCGAAAATGGCGCGGACAACGCCGGCATTCGCTTGGCTTTCATGGCGCTGCTGAGCAGCCTGGAAGACGGCTCGGTGAAGAAGGACAAACTCGATGGCTTCACGCCGCAGCAACGGTTTTTCTTGGGATACGCGCAGATTTGGTGCCAGAATGTGCGGCCGGAAGCGCTTAAGAGTTCAGTCCGTACCGATCCACATTCCCCGGGGGAGTTTCGCGTGGACGGAGTGGTGCAGAACATGCCGGAATTTGCAAACGCATTCGGCTGTTCGGAAGGGCAGCCTATGGTGTCGGCCAATGCTTGCCGGGTTTGGTAAGCAAATCATGAGGCGAGGCGCGCTGGCTTTTTGTTTTGGCGTGATTTTGTTGCTGCCTTTGTGCGCAACGGGGCAGTCGCAGAGTGGAGTGGACTTATCCGCTATCGACAAATCAGTAGATCCTTGTCAAGACTTTTATCAATACGCTTGCGGCGGCTGGATGAAAGACAATCCAATTCCGCCGGACGAGGCGGCTTGGGGGCGTTTCGACGTTCTGCTTGAGAATAATCAGAAGATCCTGCGATCGATTTTGGAAGACTCTGCTTCTCATCAGAATCGGTCGCAAACAGATCAACAGGTGGGAGCGTTCTATCAGTCTTGCAGCAATGAAGCAGTGATTGAGAAGCGTGGCACTGCGCCGCTTCAGCCGCAGCTTGATCGAATTAACGCCATTGCTACACAATCAGACTTAGTCAAAGAGATTGCCCTCCTGCACAAGCTACAAGTGCCAGTGTTCTTTTCTTTCTCGTCTGAACACGACCCGGAACACGCACGGCGCAATATCGCAAATCTGGATCAGGGCGGTCTGGGTCTTCCGGAACGGGATTTCTATTTCCGCGACGATTCCAATGCGCAAGAGATCCGGCAAAAATACGTTGTCCACATAGGCAAGATGCTAGAGCTAGCAGGGGTTGACGCGGAACAAGCAACGAAGCAGGCAGCAGATATCATGCGGATCGAGACGGCGTTGGCAAAGGGTTCGCTGGATGTCACCTCACGCCGCGATCCGAAGCTTCTCGAGCATCGGACAACGCTGGCGGAGCTCGCGGCGGAGTCGCCGGCATTTTCATTCAATGAGTACTTCAAGGAAGTGCACGCGCCGAAATTTGAAACGTTGAATGTGTCCGTGCCGGCGTTTCAAAAGGCGCTGAACGACCTGTTCGCGACTGAGCCGCTGGCGAATTTGAAGCATTACCTCAGCTGGCATTATGTGAGCGCAAGCGCGCACTTGTTGCCCAACGCTTTTGTGAATCAGAATTTTGATTTCTACAGTCGTACATTGACCGGCACAGCGCAGTTGCGGCCGCGCTGGAAACGCTGCGTCTCGGCCACTGACGATGAGTTGGGAGAAGCGTTGGGGCGGCTGTTCGTGGAGCGAACGCATGCGGAAGAAGGGAAAGCGCGCACCTTGAAAATTGTGCTGGGCATAGAGGAGCAGATGAAGCGCGACATCAACTCCATTACTTGGATGAGCCCGGTTACGAAGCAACGTGCGTTAGAGAAATTGGCGCAGGTAACGAATAAGATCGGCTATCCGGATCACTGGCGCGATTACTCGTCAATTCGCATCGATAGCGGCGACTATTTCGGTAATTGGTATCGCGCCAACGAGTTCGAGAGCCACCGGGAGATTGCGAAGATTGGCCAGCCGGTGGATCGGAATGAATGGGAGATGACTCCGCCGACAGTGAACGCTTACTACGAACCGACGGAGAATAACATCAACTTTCCGGCCGGTATACTGCAACCGCCGTTTTATTCCAACGACGCTCGCGACGCGGTGAATTACGGCGCTGTAGGAGCGGTAATCGGGCATGAACTCACGCACGGCTTCGATGATGAAGGCCGTCAGTACGACGGTGATGGCAACTTAAAGGATTGGTGGACGAAAACTGATCGCGACCGTTTCGTGAAGCTATCGGATTGTCTCGTGAATGAATATGGCGGATTCAGTCCGGTTGCAGGCGTGGAGGTTAACGGACGTTTGACGCTGGGAGAGAATACAGCGGATAACGGAGGAATTCGCCTGGCCTATTTAGCGTTGCTGGATGTGCTGGCTAAGAAGGCGGTCCCGTTAACGGAGACGCAAGACGGCTATACGCAAACGCAACAATTCTTTCTAGGGTTCGCGCAGGTGTGGTGTGAGAATGAGCGGCCGGAAGCGGCACGCCTGCAGGTGCAGACAGATCCGCATGCGCCGGCACAGTTCCGGGTGGATGGAACGGTCTCCAATATGCCCGAGTTTGGGAAGGCGTTTAGTTGTAAGCCGACAGATAAGATGATGGCGGTGAAAGCCTGTCGAGTCTGGTAAGTCGAACGCAGTTACGCGGCGAGTCTTGAACGAACCGTTTTCTCCATACGAATTGGAACTTGTATAATCCCCAAATGCAAGCAATACCCTGGAGCACAATTGCGCTTGGCTCGTTGTTGCTCATCTCGATGTCTTCGATAGGAGGAGAGGAAGCGCAATCTCAGCAACCTGAAAAGTCGAAACCGCCGGTCAAAATGGAGCCGCGCGGACGCATACTGGGAATCGGCGGTGTCTTCTTTAAATCCGCTGATCGCGATCAGATGCGCGAATGGTATTCGAAGCATCTTGGACTCGCTGACAAAGGCCAAGGCGCGATGCTGCCATGGCGCGAACGCGACGACCCGCAAAAGGAACACGTTACAGTTTGGACTATTTTCCGCTCCTCCACTGACTATTTTCCAGCCACGCAAACGTTCATGATCAATTACATTGTGGACGACATGGACGCCTTGCTCGACCGCCTAAAAGAGGAGGGGGTAAAGATTGACGCCAAACGAATCAATGAATCCTACGGTCGCTTTGCCTGGATCTATGACCTGGATGGGAATAAGATTGAACTCTGGCAGCCGGCGTCCGCAAAGCCACTAAAGTAAAGCTGTTCCTCATTTTGCGGGTGACATTTTTATTACCGGCATTTTGACCGTCTGGCCCGGACGCACGTTAACGAGAGAAACGTTATAGTCGCGATAGCCGCTCCGTTTGACCAGAATTGAATAGCGTCCGGGTGGAACATCGACAAACTGATAGATGCCATCTTTATCTGTGACGGTGGTCCGAAGTGGCGAGTCAGGTTCGACTCTGTCAATGTTGATCGCCCTCAGAGTTGCATCGGCAATGGGTGAACCGCCTTGTTCCTTAATTGCGCCCTCTATAAGACCGACCAGCGGCTGTTGGCTATGGGCGGATATTAAGCAACCGATCAATAAGAAAGTAGCAAGCAAGACATAGATTCTCATGAGGCTCTGCGCTCCGTACCGAAGCAAAGCAATTCTTATTCCACCAGCGCGTGAAATTGAGCTCAAAATGTGCTGATGGGAGTACTGCGAGTGCGACTGTATCTCCAAACCTCTGCTGGAAGTATGTCTCCCATTGAAACATCCGCTGCATCGCCAGACTCTTATCCGTGTACCACGGGGAGAAGGGTTCGATAAATCCATTGTTCTTGACAGATGATCGAGGCCGAATGCTTTGGAGTTCAGCTTACGCAGTAAGGGGAAGTGTTGCCACTACTGGATTTTATTCTAGGTCGTCCGCTCGCCACGTCGGAAGAACGCGCTGAGCAGATAGGTCCGGCGAAGGGTATCCCCGTCTTTGGATTGGATGCTTTGGGATCTGCTGCGTATGGACCGGAGGCTGCCCTTACGCTGCTCATACCGCTCGGATTGGCCGGCTTGAAGTTCATCGTGCCCCTCAGTCTCAGCATTATCGTTTTGCTGCTTATTGTTTACCTGTCGTACCGGCAAACGATAGCTGCCTATTCGTTGGGCGGCGGATCTTACCTTGTGGCGCGTCAAAATCTGGGCACGTTTGCAGGTTTACTTGCCGCATCAGCATTGCTGATTGATTACGCCTTAGACGCAGCCGTGGGCATCTCAACAGGCATTGGGGCGCTTACGTCCGCCGTTCCAGGGCTGCATCCGCATACGGTTCTTCTCTGCCTGGCAGCGCTGGCCATTTTGACGTTTGTGAACTTGCGTGGCGTGAGTAACACAGGCGGAGCATTTCTCTTTCCGACATACCTGTTCTTGGGATGTATGGCGCTGGTTCTCGCACTGGGCATTGCCAAAACTATCGCAACCGGGGGCCATCCCACACCGGTCGTGAGACCGCCGCTCGCAAAAGCGACAGCGGCGTTCAGCGTCTGGTTAATTATCAAAGCTTTTGGGAGCGGCTGTACGGCATTGACCGGTGTCGAGGCGGTGAGCAATGGAGTAGGCGCGTTTCGTGACGACCGCGTCAAGAATGCCCAACGTACTTTGGGATTAATCATCCTCGCACTGGCGATTATGCTGGCTGGTATTGCTGTGCTCGTGAAAGCGTACGGAATTGTTGCCACAGACCCGAACGGCAACAATTATCAAAGTGTTCTTTCCATGCTGTTCGCGGCTGTTATGGGTCGCGGATGGTTTTACTACCTAGCCATCTTCTCGGTTTTGGTTTTGCTGACGCTGTCAGCCAATACCGCATTCGCAGATTTTCCGCGCGTGTGCCATTTCGTGGCCGAGGACGGGTTCTTACCAACTTCTTTCGCTAACCGCGGCCGTCGTCTCGTTTATACGGAAGGAATCACCGTTTTGGCGCTATTCACGGCTGCCCTGCTCATTGGATTCGGGGGAATCACCGATCGATTGATTCCGCTCTTCGCTGTCGGAGCTTTCTTGGCATTCACGATGTCGCAAGCCGGAATGGTCGCTCATTGGAAGAGACGGGGAGGGAGAAATTCTCGGCATAGTATGGCTTTGAACCTCACAGGTGCGATTGCCACAGGCACTACAGTCTTAGTCGTCATCGTCGCCAAATTCTCGGAGGGGGCGTGGATCACGCTAATCGCCATCCCTGCGCTACTTTTCACGATGTACCGTGTGCGCAAGCACTACGAGACATTGGGCCGTGAAATTGGCTTGTCGAGACCGCTCGAACCGAACTTGCCAAGCCCACCGATTCTGGTGATCACCATGCAATCGTGGACGCGGGTCAATGAGCAGGCGTTATGCCTCGCCATGTCAATCTCGCGAGAAATCAAAGTCGTGCACGTGTCCGAAGATGACAAACCCGATGACTTCGCCGGGGACTGGAAGAAGTTTGTGGAAGCTCCCGCGCAAAGTGCGGATCTTCCGGTTCCAGAACTCGTTCAGCTACATTCGCCTTACCGTCTGGTAGTTACACCGATTGTGGATTACGTCAAACAACTGGCAACGACAAATCCTAAAAGGCGCATCATCACAGTGATTCCGGAACTCGTGGAACGCCGTTGGTACGAGTGGCTTCTCCACACTCAGCGCGCAGAGATTCTGAAAGGACGCCTGTTGATGGAGGGTCACGATCGGATCTCAGTGTTGAATATTCCCTGGTATGAAAAATTGGCATAGGACAGCGAGGTGATGTCCAGCTCACGGCCAAGTTAAAAATCAAGGGTTCAGAAACGGGGAGCAACAAGGCTTTTCGACTGGCTTAAACTCCATCAACTCGGTACGCGTGAAGTTCGGGTCATACAGATTCAGCTGCCACTTGCCATCGCGCCCAATCTTGGGAGGTTGAGGCGGCTGAATCCCACGCGCCGTCACGGTCTTGTACCCGGCCTGAATATCGGGAACGCCCAGCGCCAAATGATTCATCACGCCCAATTGCTTTGGAGACGGGTTGACATTTCCCAGCATATATTCCAACCAGTCGGTCCCCTCGGGCACGCGCATGTCTACCCATCGGATGTCGTCATCTTTCGGTCCGCCGTACCAAGTCATTTTGAATCCCAGGATGTCCTTGTAAAAGCGATCGGCTGCTGCCCGGTCGGCTACGGTCACGCCAACATGGATGATACGTTCCGAGACGCGGGTATCCGGCATCAACTTCCCCAGATTCCAACTCTGCACGGCGCCTTTCAGGTATTGGACGAACTCGACATTGTGACGATCCGGATCGGTGAGCATGAGGGTGAGATTGCCATCGCCATCTTTCTGGATTGGCGGAGCGGCTACGTTTTCCGAAGCCAGATACGCTCGGAGTTGCTTCAGATTTGTCGTCTCGAACGCAATCTGGTCGAGACGGTCCTGCGAATCGCTCTTTAGATTGGGCAAAACCTGAATGAACTGATGATCGTTCACTTTGAAGCGGCCGGGCGACATCTCAATAAAGCCTAAACCTTTTCCATAGAAAGCTTGCGCCGCTGCCATATCGTTTGTCTCGACGGAAATATGCGCGACGCCTACAATGGGCGGCCGCTTGGCAGTCTCGCGAGAAGAAAGTAGGGAGGGGATGGCCAAGACCAGGGCTGCGGAAAATCGCATCAAAGATTGCACCATTCGATACTATTACACCGGCTGCGATCTAGCGGGCACAATTTTTCATGCTCTAATAGCGTATTAACTGCTATGAATGTGCTCAAACGTAAAATATTCTTCTGCACGATGGCCGTACTATCGTCGGCTTTCGTCGTATCCGCTCAAAAGATTAGCCCAGCGGCGACAGCTAAGGTGGAACTGGCCGGCAAGACTGTGACGATCAATTACAGCCGCCCCTCTATGCGTGGACGCAAGATTATGGGTGGGTTAGTTCCATACGGCCAAGTATGGCGCACCGGGGCGGACGACGCTACGGCCTTGAAAACACCGATAGATCTGGAAATTGGCGGTGTAAGAGTGCCGGCGGGCAATTACACCATTTATTCGTTACCGTCCGAAAGTGCCTGGAAGCTTATCATTAATAAGCAAACGGGGCAGTGGGGCACCGAATATGATCAAACGCAAGATCTTGCCCGCATTGATCTGAAAAAAACCGCGCTGACCAGTCCGCGCGAGCAGTTCAGCATCGAATTTGTAAAGAAAGGCGCAGACACCGCCGATTTAGTACTTGAATGGGAGACCACTAAGCTATCTGTGCCGGTAGCGGCTACACATTGATTACCCAAGCTTTCTCTGGGTCGTAACTGGTTGATAATGATAGACTAGCTGAAAGCGGAGGCTGTAAAACCTTGCCTGCTACCATGGGCGAAAAAGTAACTGGAGTGGGGACGAAAATCGACTGGTCTAGCCTCTCAGGTGTGATCCTCGAAGGAGGATACGAACTGAAGGAGGTCTTGGATGGGCGTGACGGTGCTGCAAAACTACGCGTGCGTATTCTGGGATCGGGCGGCCGCACCGGGTTGGCGTACTTCCTTCATTTGGAAAAGACCGAAGCGGACGATCAAATTGATATTTGGCAGACTTTACGCGAAGCACCGCATCCCAACCTGAACCGTCCGGTCGCAGTCGGCCGGCGCGAAGTTGCTGGTTTCGAAACCATTTATCTGCTCCTGGCCGACTCAGATGAAAAGCTGGCGGCGGTTATTCCCGAGCGCCCGCTTGAGTGGGAAGAAGCGGCGGAAGTCTTGCATTCCTGCGAAAAAGCCTTAGCGCATTTACATGCGCATGGGCTTATTCATGGCAGTGTTTCCCCGCAGACCGTGGAAGCGATCGGATACACGGTTCAACTGGGAACGGAGGACGTGCGCAGGCTGGGCAAGAAACCGCGCGTTCAGTGGAATAAACCTCAGTATCTAGCGCCGGAAAGTGCCGGCGCGAATCTCACAACTGCGGCCGATGTTTGGTGTTTGGGCGCAACGCTCTTCGAGGTTCTTGCGCAGCATCCATATGGCACTCCCGGGGCTGAGTTGGAAAAAGGTTTGCCTCTGGCAGCCGTCATCCTGCGTTGCGTTGAGAAGAACCCCGCCACGCGCTGCACCTTAAAAGAGGCGCCTAGCCTCGAAAAAGCTGCTCTTGCCGCAGAGCCGCCCCCCGAAGCGGCAAAACCCATAGAGAGCGCGGCACCGGCAGCAGCGGAGACAAAGTTACCGCCTCCGTCAACGCGTCAGAGTGAGCGACGCGTTCCAGGCCAACCGGCAACTCCAACGGCACGCACCACTTCCGCGCAACGCATACCGCATCCCCTGACGCCGAAGCCAGCACCAAGACAGGTCACTAAAGAAGATATGGCCTTGGTGCCTGTTGGTAAGCGGCACAGGAGGGTCGAAAAACGCCAACCGGTAGGTGCGCGCATTCGCACGCTGGAAGAAAGGGAACGAGCATGGCCGGCGGAAGAGTCCACTTCCATCGTGAGCCCGGCGATTGCGGCGCGAATCACGGCTCTGGGCAGCAGACCAACCCTCGTGCGCAATATCATGGCCGGCGTCGGTTTGGCGCTGCTCTTCTTGGCGGCCATCCGATTTATCATCATTCCTAAGCTGCAATCGACCGAAGAGCCTTTGGCTAACAGTGTTTCCGCGCAAGGCGCCCTAGCCGACAACCACCCTGACAATCCGCAAAATTTGACAGTGCCCGGCTCCTCGTCTATCCCGGGCGCGGTTCCGAGCGTCCTTCCGACCGCGTCAGACACCACTCAAGATACGCCAGAGGTTGCCGCGGTACCGCCAGTCCGGCGGGAGTTGTTTCATGTTGTTTTGGCCGATTACGACTCCAGGCTAGAGGCAGCTCGCGCTTTGGATTTGTTGAACCAACAGCATCCAGAACTCTTTCTGCAGATTGCCAGGATTATTAAGGAAGCGGGCAAAACTCACTACTTGATTACAGTGGGCGGAGTGCTAACTCGAACAGAAGCTGCGCAGTTGCATGACCGCCTAGTCGGAAAAGGTTTAAAGCAAGTCCAAATCGAGCGCTACGTGAAATGAGCGGAGGCCAGACTTAGCGCGTCGTCGGCTCTAATTGCACCAGCATTTGTTCTTTGCGATAGATCAGGGTAGAGGTGTTATAGCTTGCCAACTCAAATTTGTGGCCGTGTGTGATCGCATCGGTCGGACAGGCCTCGACACAATAGCCGCAAAAGATGCAGCGGTTGTAATCGATGTTGTAGACTTTGGCGTAACGGTCGCCGCCGCTGATGCGTTCCGTTGAAGTATTCTCCGCGGCTTCTATGTAGATGCAATCAGCCGGACAAGCTGCCGCGCATAGAAAACAAGCAACGCACTTTTCTAAACCGTGCTCATCGCGCTGCAAGACATGGGCGCCGCGAAACCGCTCCTGCAATTGCGCTGGACCGTCTGGATACGCTTCCGTGATGGACGGCTGCAGCATCTCCTTGAAGGTGATCCCCATGCCCTTGGCAATCGCTGCAGCGTTGCCGAATACTTCACCAATATTGGCCATATTCCTCTTCAGGTTAGCGCATGTAGTATTCAGGATCGCCGCTAGCGTTTGTCAGACTCCTTGAATTCCAAAAAGTACTGGTACTTATTGCTACCTGGAAACTGGTCTCGCCCAAGCGGGGGAGAGTCTTTCCCGAGAACCGATGCCTTTTTAGGCAGGAGAACCGAGAAATTCCCGCAGTATGCAGCTACGCTATTACGACCACCTTCCCGAAGAGTCGCTCGAGCGTTATCTTCTCAATCAATGCTCCGAAGCGGATCTCGCCACGGGGGAAACTCACACGCTCTGGTGTCTCGCATGCCTTTCGCGCCTACAGGAACTTGAGCTTGAATTGCCGCTCTCCGGCTTGCTCTCGAAAATGAGACGGCGGGACCTTGCGTTCAATGACTGATAGAAACTGTTCGAATTTATCGTCTACCTGGCATGGACTACAAAAGACGACTTGCGTTCTTCGCCCTGCTTGCTGTTCCCCAGTCTTTCTTGGCAGAACCCATAGCGGCGCGTTACGTGGAGGGATCCTTTCAAGCTTTCTTAGCGTTACGTTCCGAAGAAGGCAAAGTTCTCGCTTCGGGTGATCTTACCCAGGTGGTTCACGGCAGCCACGTTATCTCCCACTTGGTCTTCAAGTTTAAAGATGGCTCCGTTGACGATGAAACGACAGTCTTCACGCAGCACGGCACCTTCGGACTGATTAGCGACCGGCATATTCAGAAAGGTGCAAGTTTTCCGCAACCGATGGATGTCGAGATCGATGCCGTCGCGGGCACAGTCACTGTTCGTCATGATGGCAAAGTGGAGAGAGAGAAGATGGATCTGCCGAACGACTTGGCGAATGGCATCATCATAGACGCAATGAAAAACCTTTCGCCGGATACCAAAGAAACTACAATGTCTTGGGTCGCGGCCACACCTAAACCGCGGCTGGTGAAGCTATTGATTACCCCGCTTGCGCAGCAGGATTTCAGCGTTGTTGGCGCTCGTCACAAAGCGACGCGCTTCAAGATCAAGATTGAGATCGGCGGCATTGCCGGCGTGGTGGCACCGTTGGTAGGAAAGCAACCGGCCGACATTTACGTTTGGATTGCATCCGGCGCCTCGCCAGTCTTCGTCAAATCGGAAGGCGCGCAGTATTTGGGAGGGCCTACTTGGCGTATCGAACTTTCGAGCCCGGTCTGGCCTTGAATCAGTTGACGACGTGAACATGATTTGAACGTCCAGTAACTACGGTGTTTTCAGGCGTCCGACTGCTTCCGGCCCTCACCGCCGCACGGGCAGACGGTCGCGAATCCATATCAACCCCTCATCAAAGCAAAATCGTCGACCCTTCCTGTGCCGCACTCGTACACGCGAAACACTTTCGCGTTTGCCCCACAATCTCATCCATCTTCTCGTCATCATGATCCGGGTCATGATGAAAAAGCAATAACTGTTTCACCGCCGCATCCCTAGCCACCGCCGCCGCCGCCTTGGGCGTGCTATGCCCCCAACCGACTCGATTCGCGTACTCCGCCTCGGTGTATTGGGCGTCATAGATCAGCAAGTCGGCGCCGGCGGCCCGATTTCGCAAAACTCTATCAAGAACCGGGTGTCCGTGCTCTACATCCGTCGCCACCACTAGCGCTGCACCGTCGCACTCTATGCGGTAACCCCACGCAAGTTGCGGGTGGTTTAGCGGGAATGCCTCTACCGTCAGCGCCCCGCAACGCACCGGCTGCTGGTCCATCTGGAGGAACTCACGCTCAGCTTTCGCAGCGTTAAAATCTAGCGTAAAGAAAGGATTCGACATCTGCCGTTCTAAACGTGCTTGCGTATCTTGCGGCGAAACGCCGGCGTGAAAGCGAACTCGCAGCCCACCTTGAATCAGCGGCGCGAAAAAAGGAAGTCCTTGAATGTGGTCCCAGTGGAAATGCGTCAGAAATAAATTGATTTCCGCCGGCCGTGGTATCTGAGCTAACAACATTTTGCCCAGTTTGCGGCTACCCGTACCCGCGTCGACAATGATTCTGTCCCCGCCCGGCGAACGCACCGAAATGCAAGTCGTGTTGCCGCCATAGCGAAGCTTTCCCGCTTCCGCCGTGGGCATCGAACCACGCGCTCCCCAGATCTCAACAGCCAGCCGAAACGGGGCGCTCATTTTTTGTCACTGGGAGCAACCGTGAGCCGGGCTTGCAGACAATCTTCAAGCACGGCAGCGATGGGAAAAGATCTCGGCGCCTCACCGAACGCCTTCTCGTACGCTATTCGAAATGCCTCCGGAATGCCGTCCACCACTTCGCCTTGCAACAGCTCCGTGCGCGGACCAATGGCAAAAAACATTTCCATCTCGCGGCCTTCTTTGATACGGACTGGCCCACGCGGCTCGCACTCGATGAATTGTTCCACGCGCTGAAAAGTGGTTTCCGACAAATTGACTCGACCCGGCTGCCCCGCCGATTCCATGCGCGCTGCGAAGTTCACCGTGTTGCCCCAAATATCGAAGGCGAATTTGCGAACACCGACCACGCCTGAAACCACTGGCCCGCTATATAGCCCCAAACGAATCTGCCAATTCACACCCTGCTCTGGCTGCGTCAAGCGATTCACAACCGCGGCCATCTCCAGCGCCGCGAGCACTGCATCCACCGCATGCGAAGGCCGCAAATTCGGCAGACCGCCCGCAAACATGTAGGCGTCGCCAATCGTTTTCAACTTTTCGAGCCCGTATCTTCCGACAATGTCATCGAATGCCGTGAAGTATTCGTTGAGCGCGTTGATCAACGTTTCAGCCGGCAGTTTCTCGCTCGACAAAGTAAAACCGACAAAATCGCTGAAGCAGACGGTGGCATCGTCGAAGGTAGTCGGTTTCACATTTCCATTGCTGCGTAACTCAGCGGCCACCGGACGCGGCAAAATATTCAGCAGCAACGCTTCGTTTTGATCGCGCTCTTTGCGAACCTCCGCGGTTCGTAGCTCCACTACTCCTTCGAGCCAGCGATTCTTCGCTTGCAAAGCATCGAAACGCCAGCGCAGAATCAGCCAGCCAGCCAGCAGGAAACACGAAACGTAGGCCACATAAGCCCACCAGGTGCGATAAACGGGCGGCGTCACCTGAAATGGAAAAACAGCGTCGCCGCCCACCGTACCATGGGGGTCGCGCACGCGCACATGAAAACGGTATGTCCCTTCGAATAAATTGGTGTAATCCTTGTGGCCTTCCGTCGTCCAGTTCGACCATTTTTTTTCACTACTATCCAGTTGGAACTGATACTCCAACGCAGCAGGCTCATCGAAGAAAGGCGCGTCAAACTCGAACCGTAGCGCGTTGTCCCGATGTTGCAGCACTAAGAGTGTTGTTGGCTCAGAGTCGCCGCCAAACAGCGAATCCTTCTGCCCTATAACCGAGATGCGACGGAACAAAACCGGCAGCGGCTGGCGCTGTTGCTTAAAATCCAGCTTCTCCAGCCGAAACAAGGCTCCGCTCGCAACCGACGCCCAGCACGTTCCGTCCTGATCCAACGCGAATGAATACAATTCATCCGCGCCTATATGTACAAAAGGCGAGGCGAATGTCCGAAAGCCGTCCGGAGTTTTTTCGAGCACATGGTGATAGCCCTCGCCGGTAATCCAAACATTCCCGCCACTATCTTCACGAACAAGCGATACACCCTTGCTCCCGTCTGAATATTCCGAACCCAACTCCTCGTCAGGCACAAACTTTCCCGTCCTTCCAGAAAAGCGCAACAGCCCCTTAAGCGTGGCAAACACCACGTGTCCACGGAAAGAATAGGCATTCTTCCAACCGGTTGGAATACCGTCGGCAGAAATATACTGATGGAACTTCGGCTCGGCTTCCGAAAAATTCATGTGCCAGATGGAAACGTCGGTGGTGGACCAGACGGTGCCATCCACGTCCTCCACAACCGTGCGGAATTCCTGCCCTTTCACGCCCACTGGTTCATCGGCCGTCCAAACCTTGCCTAGGCGCCGCCATCTGCGCACACCGCCAACCCCTGCTGTGTATAGAACATTGCTGTCCCGCCGTGACAGACCGATATCGTAGACGACGATCTTATCGCTTTTCAGCAGCTTTATCGCGCTGTTATTAGCGATTCGATACAGCCCTAAATCGCCACCTGCCAGCAAATCGTCGCCGGCCGCCGCGAACACCCAAACCCGTTCGTTTAGTCCCTGAATCGCAGCGAAGGTGGGTTCAATGCCCTGCTCAACATGCATCCGAAAAGCACCTCGGGTCGTTCCGATATACATCGAGTTTTCGAAGCGCGTTTCTGATATCGCCGATCCGTCCAGTCCATGCGATTCACCGAAAACGGAAAGATCCAATGGAAAGCGCCCGATCCCGTTGTCGGTCGCGATCCATACTCTATGCGCACTGTCTTCGTAAATGGCTGTAATCTGATCGAAGATCAGCCCGTTCTCTTTGCGAACAACCCGCTCCAACTCGCCCTGCCGATTTAGGAAAACCAATCCTCCTGATTTCGTGCCCACCGCCACATCGCCGGTAGACAATTGCTTGATTGAGAGCACTTGCTTCTCGTGGATATAGTCGCTGGCCCCGTTCATAAAGGGTGTAATATCGCTTAAAGTGAAATTGAACAAGGCTTCGCGCCCGGCCAGGATCGGATGCTCACCGGGGGCAAAAAACAGCCGTGGTCCCAGCCCGGCCGAATCCCCCCGCGGTCCAGCAACGAAGTCGTCTCCCTGCAGGCGTCGCAATCCCTTGTCAACGGTTGCGGCGTACAACTCTCCGTACGCAGCGAAAATCCGGCCGAATTGCTTCGTTGCCTTGAATGTTTTGATTTGCCCGCTGTTCGACCGGAAGAAGATTTTGAAATCTGTGCCAAAGTAAACACCGGCAGACGTAGGTACAATGTTCCAAACATCGAAGAAATCGGCTTCCTCTTTGGGAACTGCTATGGGAATGAAAGTTGTATTGCCGTGAGCGTCTGGCTTCAGGTAGCCAAACTCCCCACGGCCACCTACGTAAATCCGTCCATTGGCATCCAACGCCAACGAGCGTACGCCCGATCTATGGGGAAGCCGGATTAAGCGCCAGAATACACCGTCGAACTCGAGTACTCCATCGGTGTTGCCGAAATACATAAGGCCGCGCGCATCTTGCACGATGGCCCAGTTTTGGGGATTTGCACCGTAAGTTTTTGGCGAATAATTTTGGAAATAAAACGAGCCTGATTCAGGCGAGAGGGAGGCGAATAATGGATCGGCCGCAATCACCGCCAGGAACACGGCGGCGATTCGCGGCGCTAGCCAAGGCATATATAAACTACATTCAGCGACTGCGTTGTTTTTTCAGTCTATACCCGGAAGCTAAAGTCAGCAGACCCAACAGCAATCCGCCTGCAGCGGCAGGTTCCGGAGTCGCTACGAGCGAAACTGTGTCCAACCCATCGAAGGAGGCACCGGCTGTACCGCCATCTAACGTGAAAACAATTCCCACATTTTGCGAGACGCGGGCGGGGCTGCCAAACGTGATCGTGTTGCTCGACATAAAACCTGTACCGGGCGTACCAACAGTCAGCGAAGGAGCAGCCACCCCACCAAGACATAATCCGTTTCCGATGTAACTAACGTCATTGCAGAAAAACTCCGTAACTGTCACAAGACCTGTTGGCGGATCAAGTCCGAGATTGTCACCCGTGATGATGGGCGCGGGATCAATCACAATCTGATAGTCAATTTCAAACTGGACGGTTTGTCCCGCTGCTGCCGTAACTGGGCCGAAGGAAAACCCGGTGCCGCTGGAACTGGTTGTCACGTTAATACCGGAAGCGGACGGCGCGTTGCTGCCGGGAATGTAACTAAAGTTGAAGTAGTCCAGTGGGTTGATGGCACAGCCACCAGTGGGCGGCGGTTGGGCGGTGCTGGTAATGTAGCTCGCTACCGTACCTGAACCGCAAGCGGGATAGGTGCCGCTTGCGAATAAACAAGAAAACGCTCCCGCTCCAAATAACAAAAGTGATAGTCTTACAATCAACGAATTTTTTGTGCCCACAATGCACCCTCCTCTTAACCTTACGAATTGTATCAGCTATCCCTGCCAACAAAATGTTTAGTACGTACTAAACTTTAGTACTAGCTATGCTGAGATACGCATAGCCACGATCGTCATGTCGTCATGTTGTTCGGCTCCATTCGCCCAATGGTCCGCTGCCTGAACCAAGGCGTCGTTCACCTGCTTCACGGAAGAATCTCGATGCAACCGCAAGACGTCGTCAATCCGTTCTTCCTCCCAGAATTCACCCTTGTTGTTTTTGGCTTCGGTGATTCCGTCGGACACGCAGACCAACAAGGAACCAGGCTTCAAAGTCACGACCCTTTCGGCGTATTTGCCGCCCTCCAGAATGCCAATCGGCAGATTAGTACCGGCGGGGCGCTCAATTCTTCCATCGCTCGAAACAATAAACGCCGGAATGTGCCCGGCATTCACATAGCGAATTTCTTTCCGGTCGGCGCTCACCACGCCACAAAACAAAGTCGAAAAGCGGTCGTCGCTGGAACTGCGATGCACTGCTTGGTTCAACTCTTGTACCACATAACGTAAGTCTTCGGAGTTTCTAGTCAGCAGACTGCGCAGCAGCGTGTGGATGCTGGCCATCAGTACGGCTGCCGGTATCCCTTTGCCTGAAACATCGCCGAGGGTAAAGGCGAACGAACCGTTTTTGAGCGGCAGCAAGTCATAGTAATCGCCGCCCACCATGCGCGCCGAACGGCAAAATCCGCTGTATTCGATGCCGGAAGCTTCGCCCTGCACGGGCGGCAAGAGACGCATTTGCACGTCGCGGGCGATATCGAGCTCGTGCCGCAGCAAGCGCGCCACATCGGCTTCGCTGCGCAACCGTTCGGCTTGGATAGCGGAGGCAGCGTAGGCGGCCATTAGACGAAGCAACTCGGCATCCTGCGCGCTAAATCCGCCCGGCTTGTTGAGAACCTGCAGCGCGCCAATCACCTTGTCGTCAGCCCGCAAGGGAACGCACAAAATAGACTCCGTTTTATAGCCGCTGGATTGGTCCATCTGGCGGTGAAAGCGCGGATCTTTACTCAAATCGTTGGCCACGATGATTTCATTTTGCGCGATGCAGGCCCCCACCAAGCCGGTGGCTTGCGGAATGCGCACTTCGCCGAGACCGTCCGCCACGCGGGTCCAAAGCTCATTTTTGGCTTCGTCAATCAGCCAAACGCTGGAGCGATCGCCATCCACCAAATCGCGCGCCAAGGCCGCGTTAAGTCCAATCAGCGCAGAGATATCCTGTTGCTTGCTGATGCGCGCGGCGTGCTCAAGGATGACGCGCGTAATGTCGCGGCCACCTGCTACTCCATTCGCCGGGTGTTCGATCTCAGTATCCATTTGTACCGCTAAGGCCACATTGCTAAGTTGGCAAAAAGTGCTAACCGTTGCACACAAGCTAGCATATGGTGTGCCTTTTTAACCATTGTCTCTAAACAGACGTGACGTTCCTAGTACTAAGCAATAAGCCCAGGTAACGGCTACAAAGTTAATTTTTCGGCTTGGCTGGCGGTGCCACTAGCCGCGCCATAAACGAGCCGTGCCCCCAAGGTGAGAATACAACTCCATCGATCAGTTCAGCCCGCTTCAGTTCAGGCATCGCGTCCCAGCGGCGCAGAAACTCATTAGCAGTCAGGCGGTCGCCTTCACGGAGCGCAGCTAAAGTCGAAGCTGCAGCTAGCGGCATGAATTACAACCAAAGATTAAGACCCGAAGAGGCGCATCTCAAACCATCGACCAATAGTAGGTATAAAAGCCGATCCAGCTAACCAAAAGCAAAGCCAACGCCGCTGAGGGGCTTGCCTGAATCTGCCCTCTAAAGAGCTTCCCCAACAAGGCTGCAGCGCTCCAACTCAACAAAAACCGCAAGAGCCGCGCCGGTACGCTCATCGCCATGAAAACCTCAAAAGAAACGTGATGCGGTGCGCTCACTGCGTAGGTCTTGTATGGAATACCGGTTAACGCGCCGAGGCACATCGACCCGATGCCGCGATCGTGTAATTGACCGTCGGCTTTTTCAAGTATGCGCGCCTTGATAAACGGTACATGCAACACCAAGTTTTTGGCCGCATTCGAATCTTTATCGGCAGCCGTGTATAACAAGGCTCCGCCTAACAGAGCGCCAATTAAGACCGCTATCATTTGCGAGAGCGATTTCCTGGGTGAAAATAGCGCCGAAGCTGTAATCAGCACATCTGGAACGATAAAAAAGACAGTAGCTTCCGCAAGGCCCCAAAGCGCACCCAGCCAAATGCGCGACAAGCGGCGACCGCGATCTTCAAATCGTCGCAGTTCTAGTTCGTCACTTAGACGCGCATCAATGGCACTTACAGCCATGGCGGAAATCCTCCTTTATCTACTACTGGTCTCGCTGCTCCTGACCGCCCCTGCCGAACGAAGCCAATCGGAAAGAATTCAGTAATGGCGCTTATCACAGGAAGTGAAAGAAATAATCAACCTTTGTTCTGGTTAGGATACAGCCACTAACCTTTTAGATGCAAATCTCTTTTTGGCGCCACGCCGGTCACCTCTCAATGACATAAAGAATTCTTTACGTCCTGGGGCAACGGGATCAGCGTTCCAAAATTTCTTTAAAGGTGTTCAGCCCCAGTTTCTTGGGTGCCTCGGCAAACTCGAAATCGTACGTCTTGGTAGCGTTGCCGACCAAGGGGAGTTGACCCAAACGCACATAGCCCTTTCCGAAGTCCCCAAAAACGGGAACCAGCATGACGAAATTGTCGCTGACCTGGCTTTGCGTAAGGCTTAAATGCACTTTCGTTTTTCCCCCGGCGCCGGCGGATGTTTGATAGTCGAAATCGTAATGCGGCACTTCTGTTCCATAGACCCACTGCCGGAAGAACCAATCCATTCGCCCATTGTTTTCCATATCGAGTCCACGGGGCATATGCTTTTCTACGATCGCTTTGAACGATTCGGTAGACGCGGCGCGATCGCGATGCGCGTCCACAAAATCGTGCATCATTTCGATAAACGCCTTGTCGTGATCCTTATTGGTATAAAAAAGCGAACGCAGCATGCCTAAAACAAAAGCGCCTTTCGGATAAGTCACATTCTGATAAGCGTTTTGCGAGCGTGGTGAAATGAGCCGCAAACCCAGCCACAACGGACCCGCGTCATTCGGCGCAACGCCAAACTGATTCTTATCGAGAACTCTTTTTCGCAGATGCTCCCAAAATTCGATGTAGTCTTTCTGCCACTTTGGACCAACCGCCTGCTGCAGAAACAGGCCCGCTGAAAACTCGGCAAAACCTTCAGACAACCATTGATCGTGATATGTGGCCCAGCCGACGGTGTGCCCCCACCACTGATGCGCCACTTCATGCGGCGTCACTTCCTGCACAAACGCCGTAAAACTGTTATCGATTTTGTTGAACAACAGCCAGCGTTGCGTGGAATCCAGATAAGCCGAAATCGGCAGGTAAACGAGGTTCGGCCAGGACTGCCCAAAAGCGAAGTTAGGTTGTTCGGTGATCGCCACGGAATTGAAAGGGCTCTTGCCGAAAAAGATCGTGCAGAGTTGCAGCTCGGCGCGCGTCTGGTCCATCGCGTATCTGGTCATCGCGCTGGGAGCAATGCTTTGCGCCGCTGAATTGTGGGCTAGAAAATCCGGCAAGTCCGGTAGATAATAACCCGAAATGTTGTAGCCCGTTTGATCGTCGCGAAGCCCGAGCTTCTTATAGTCGCCATAATTGAAACCGGCGACAAAAATTGGGCTGGGCGTAACCCAGTGTGTTACATTTTGGCCCTGTTCCACTGACTCGCTTGCCAATTTCCCCACACTGATTAAGTGATATTTCTTCGGAATACGGAACGTCAGATCGTAATCGGCACGGTCTAGAAAGTCATTGAGATTGGGATACCACGCCTCGCGCGCGCTGATGTAGAAACTGCCATTTCCCGCTTCAGTCACAACCTTGTCGCCCGAATACTCAATCGTGAGCGAATACTGTTTTTTGAGTTCGGCTGGCGCGGGTAGAATGGCATAGAACGAACCATCGGCTTTACGCCCCTCTTGCACATACGAAACCTCAGTTCCGTCGGCGCCGGTCACGCGTGTCACTCGCAGATTGGGCAGCAGTTGGAAGCGAATCACGCGTTCCCCCGCTATTAGCGGTTCAAACGTAACGGTGGCCAGGCTCGTCAGGTGACCGTTGCCTCCCAAGACCGTTTCAACCTTAAACTTACGGGCTGCGACAAAGCGGCGTTCCTGATAAGAATTGGCCAGGTTCGCTCGATATTCCGCCTGTGTATGCGCCAGGTACCAAATACCGTCGTCAAGGCCCTCCGGGTCGAAATTCATCAAGCCAATTTCCTCAGGCGTCCCCAATTGCGGAATTGCGCCTCCGCGCGTACGCATGTAAAATCTCAAATCTTTGTGTTTGTCGCCGTGAATGTAAGCCTGGAAGATGGTATGGTCCTGGACTGGATTGTACATCCAGGAAAGAAACTCCGCGTCGATGTTATCGATATCGCTGCCATTCAGCATCGAATCGGAAAAACCGCTCGGCGACTCGCGGCGGCGGCGAACTTTTTCTTCCCATTGCCAAAAGGTGTTGGCCGCTCCAGCGTCCGTAGCCTTCTCTTTGACCGCAGCGGTTAGATGTTGATTCAGATTTCCCGAGTAGCGAAACACCACGCTCGAAAACTCTTCGTCCACTTGCGGAGCATGCGCACGCCGCACCATCTCCTGCTGATCTAAAGCTTGCACGGGTTTCAGCGTGAAGTGGCCGCGCCCCACGAAGATCGCGCCGGTCACATGCCCATTTACGGGACTTAGAAAGGTGAGGGTGCCTTGTGCCAAATGGAAAGAGCCGACATCCAACTTCAAATCAAAGTCGCGCAGCTGGAAGGTCAGGCCCATTTGGACATCGCGCAATTGCCGGTACAGCGGATCGCTATTGGCACGCGCACTAACTTTGCCCTCAACTGTGACTTCCTGACGCAAGGTAACGACTTGCAGCGCAATTACGAGGTTCTGATTGCTGCTCGACACTTCCACCGCTTGCGTGCTAGGTTCGAAGCCGGCCGCAGTCACCTTGATTGTGTAGGAACCAGGCTTCAAGTCGGGCGAAGCAAAGCGACCCTGTAAGTCGGCGTCGAACGTCAGTGCGGCTGGCAGTCCTCCGCCCAAGATTTCAATGTGTGCCCGCGGGGTGGAACTGCCAGACGAGTCTTTAACGATTCCACTGATCACCGCGGCGCTCAACGTAACACCAGTAATGGCCAGCAAAGAAAGACCCTTACGCCATCTTTGAGTGCGACCCATAAAGTTCACCTCCAAGCTTCGAGGAATTGTGCAAGACGCGCGCGGAATCCGAGCCCGCCGGCCGAAAAAATAGCGAGTTTCTCTCTGCCTTGGCGGCGGGCAGCCGCGCCCTTTGCGCTCTTTAGATATATAACCACGGGCACGGCTCGTTCAAAAAGCAGGCACACCTTGTTTTGTGTATTGCGGCGAGAAATCCGCCCTGACCTCAGCATGCGATCGCGGGCAAGCGGGTCGCGCGGATTTTCGACGTAAGTTATTGAAGGGATGGGAGAAGGAAAATGTGGCGGGGCCGTGAATCGCGTGTTGGGCGGGCGGAATCGCGGGTTGGGTAGAGGCTGGGATTTCTTGCGTAAGTGCGGGATGTTGTTGGAAAGATGAGAGTTGAGTAAGTGATGTTAGTTTTGTCCGGCTATATAAGGGAGTTAGCGAGAAAAGACAGGCGTGAGGGAGGGTCGGCGGAAGTAGTTTAGGATGAGAAGCTTAGGAGGCGAAAAAAACGAGTAAGTGGCTGGGCGAAAATTTGTAACATGTGTCGATAATTCAGACGCGAAGGCTCAAAATCATTCCGCTTTAACGCAAACAAGGCGAAGCTGGGCAACCATCTGCAAGCCGGTGCATAAACTCACCACCGGACTGCAGATCCATGTAACCTCGTCGGTCCCAGTACTTGCACGTATAGGCGCGCACGAACGTCATAGTCGAGCGGATCTGCCTCAGATTTTGATAGACTTTGTCCGGAAACGGAGGCTCCATTGAGGCCAGGCTGCAATCGTGCTTCTTTGCTTTTCGTTTGCGCAGTACTGGCGCATGCAGACGTGAACTACGACGTGGTGCAAACCGCCAAGTGGCCTCCAGCGCAGACTGACTCCGGCATTCCGTGGACCAACGCTGGCATGTTTGCTATCTCGCCGAAACTCTACGCCCCGGTTTTGGAAGGCGCAGTTCAGGAGGTAATTCATGTTCATATCAAAGGTCATAAACTGCTCGCCGTGGGGCCAAGAATATCCCGCATCTACGACCTCGACACGGCAACGCTGACAAGCGTGAATCGCGAAAAGCTCGCATACGTCATCGAAAGCCTCAAGGCCGTGCACAGGGACGCCCCGGAAGTTCGCGTCTCCGTTCAGAAAACGGGTAAGACTTTCGATTTGTACGGTCAAGAAGCAACCGAATACGGGATCATTGCCACCAAGAAGCACTTTGGGAAAAATAAGCTGGCGGCGAGAATATTGTGCTGGGCAGCCAAACAGTCGCCATCGGCTGAGTTGGATGAATTTAAGAAAAGATGGTCTGTGCGCACGAACTTACCCTTTCCCGGCGATATTTCTTCCTCGGCACCAGGGCGCGCGGCTTATGCGGCAATCAATAAAGCGCAAGCTGAAATTCCCGGATACGTGTGGGGATTCGTGACCAAAGCGACTTCCTCTGAATCACAAATTGATCTTGCCGGACTACCCTCGAATGCCTACGACGCCAGCCATCAACAACTTCCCAACCTGCGTGACACCGCAGGCGCTAACCACGCACAGCGTGGCTTTATTGTCGACCCACTGGTTCATGAGTTGGCGAATGGCCGCCTCATCCAGATCAATCTCCTGAACTTTTCAACTGACGCTGTCAATCCTAAGGACTATGCGATTCCCTTAAACTTCAAGCAAAGCCGAATGCTGCCCTAGAAGTTGAGTCGCTACACAGAGCTTCGAATCGCCAGCGTATCGAGGCTCCAAACCCGCAGTATGTCCGGTAGAAAAGCGGGCAGAATTATGCTTAATCTAGGGACATTGGCCAGCAATTCGCCATGCTGTACTTATCCTTGCGGGAATGGGACTGGAATGCCTTGAGCGCCTCAACTGGAATGACAAATCGAACCTACGCTGCCGATACGGGCTTTCTCGCAGGCGGCGGTGAAATGGGCGCTCACATGCGCTCGTTCGATTGGTCGCGCAGCACTCTCGGCCCGCTGGATCGCTGGCCTCAATCTTTGCGCACCACTGTCAGCATCTGTCTCAACTCGCGCTTTCCGATGATTCTGTGGTGGGGCCCGGACCTGACTGTCCTGTACAACGACGGTTACATTCCAATGCTTGGCAACAAGCATCCGCAGCGGGCTCTTGGTTTGCCAGGACGCGAGGTTTGGTCCGAGGTCTGGCCGGTGATTGAACCGCTCCTGATGCAAGTCGTCAAGAAAGGCGAAGCCAATTGGGCCGACGACATGCAGCTCTTCATCAATCGCAGCGGCTATCCCGAAGAATGTTATTTTCGCTTTTCCTACAGCCCCATCAGCGACGAATCGGGCGGCATTGGCGGAGTTTTCACACCGGTCAGCGAAACCACGCAGCGTGTCATTTCCGAGCGCAGGCTGCGCACTCTTCGCGACCTCGCCACCCGCAGCAGCCGCGCACAAACCGTTGAGCATGCCTACGCCAGCATGGTCGAAGCAATAGCGGAGAACCCATTTGATATTCCGTTCGCCAGCATTTATCAAATCAGTTCCGACCGCAAACAAGCCCATCTGGTGACTGCCACCGGCATAGCTGCCGGATCAGCCGTGAGTCCACAAATCATCGAACTCGCAGCAGCTGACGATTCACCACTCGCTAGAGCGGCGCGGCAAGGGACGGTACAAACGATCACTCCTTTTGAAGATCTTCCACTCGCCCCGTGGGGTGATCCCCCGTCGGCTATCGTAGTCCATCCAGTTTCGAATCCCGGGCAAACTGATCCGATGTCATTGCTGGTAGCGGGCGTCAGTGCGCGCAAGCATCTTAGTGACGATTACCTTGGATTCTTCGAACTCGTCGCCAAGCAGATCGGCACGGCAGTCTCCGCCGCACGCGTTTATGAAGAAGAGAAACAGCGCGCCGAGTCACTTGCGGAACTCGACCGAGCCAAGACCACTTTCTTTTCAAATGTCAGCCACGAGTTTCGCACTCCGCTTACGCTTTTGCTCGGGCCGTTGGAGGAGGTCCTGGCCAGTCAAAATCAATTGCCCTCCCATGTTACTCAGCAACTCGCGATGGCGCACCGCAATGGTGTGCGTCTGCAGAAATTGGTCAACACACTCCTCGATTTCTCGCGGATAGAAGCAGGCAGGATGCAAGCCTCTTTCGAGGAAACAGAGCTGGCCAAATACACGGCGGATCTCGCTTCCACCTTCCGATCGCTAATGGAAAAGGCGGGACTGCGCTTCACTGTCGAGTGCGCTCCGTTAACAACGCCCGCTTGGATTGATCGGGAAATGTGGGAGAAGGTCGTGTTGAATTTGCTTTCCAACGCATTCAAGTACACATTCAAGGGGACTGTATCAGTGCGCCTGATGGAGGAAAACGAATGCGCCCACTTTTCAGTCCAGGATACGGGCGCCGGCATTGCCCCGCAAGAACTGCCGCATCTCTTCGAACGGTTCCACCGAGTGGAAGGCACCCATGGGCGAACGCAGGAAGGAACGGGCATAGGGTTGGCCCTGGTTGCTGAACTCGTCAAAATGCATGGCGGCGCGGTCTCAGTCGAGAGCGCATTGGGCATGGGAAGCACCTTTACTGTTTCGCTGCCCCTTGGTAGTGCTCACCTGCCATCCGACCGTCTCGTTGGCGCCAAATCTCATTCGCGCGTGACGCCTCAAACCTACACTCACATTGATGAGGCAAGCCGCTGGCTAACCAGCGAACAGAGCCCCCCCTCTGAAACTCAGCAAGCCGAGCAGTTAGGAACCGTGCTGCTGGCAGACGATAACGCCGACATGCGCGATTACGTGCAAAGTCTGCTGCAAAGCAAGTACCGGGTCGAAACCGCCAACAATGGAAAAGAGGCTTTGAGACAAGCTCTCGCCAATCCCCCCGACCTTGTTCTTGCCGACGTCATGATGCCGGAACTAGACGGCTTCGAACTTCTCAAAGCTCTGCGCACTGATCCCAAAACCAGAAACATTCCCGTCGTTTTACTCTCCGCGCGTGCCGGCGAAGAGTCGCGCAGCGAAGGCATGGACGCAGGGGCTGACGACTACCTGGTGAAGCCATTTGGTGCTCGCGAGCTCATGGCGCGAATCGGCGCGCACCTCAGGCTGGCCCGTTTGCGGAAAGAGTCGGAACTGCGCGAAGCCGATCTGCGCGCGCAAGCCGAAGCGGCCCGAGATCAAGCATTGGCAGTGCTGGAAAGCATTACCGACGGTTTTCTCAACCTTGACCGTGATTGGCGCTTCACCTATATTAATTCCACTGGCGCACAATTAGTGGGGTCCACTCTGGACGAGTTACGAGGAAAGACTTTCTGGGAGATTTATCCCACCACGCAAGGCACGATCTTGGAGAGCGAATTCCAGCGGGCTTTTCAGGAGAAACAAGCCGTCGAGTTCGAAAACTTCTATACTCCGTGGCAACGCTGGTTTTCGCTGAAAGCTTACCCAACAGACACGGGCGGCCTCTCCGTTTACTTCCGCGATATTACTGAGCACAAAAGGGCGGAGGAGGCGCTGCGTGAGTCGGAAATGCGCTTTCACCAACTGGCTGACAACATTTCCCAATCGGCTTGGATGGCCGACAACACTGGCCGCATTTTCTGGTACAACCAGCGCTGGTACGACTACACCGGCACCACGTCGGAAGAGATGCGCGATTGGGGTTGGCAGAAGGTGCACCATCCCGATCATTTTCCACGGGTTATGGAGCGAGTCAAACGCTGCATCGCGAGTGGCGAGATATGGGAGGACGTGTTCCCGCTTCGCAGCAGGAACGGGCAATGGTGCTGGTTTCTTTCGCGCGCACGCCCAATTCGCGACGAGAGCGGCAACATTGTTCGCTGGTTCGGCACCAACACCGATATCACGGCCCAACTTGACACGGAACGAGAGCTGCGCCGCGCTAACCAGGATCTGGAACAGTTCGCCTTTTCTGCCTCCCATGACCTGCAAGAGCCGCTACGCAACATGTCGGTTTATTGCCAACTGCTGCAGAAGCGCTATGCCTCCAAACTGGACGGCGACGCGGAAAAGTTTCTCAAGCGCATCATAGAGGGCTCACAGCGCATGAGCAACCTGGTAACCGACCTGCTTGCCTACATGCAAGCGGCCGTGCTGGATGCGGAACCTATTGAGACGGTGGAAGCGGAGTCCGTCTTCGAGCACGTCGTAACTGCACTCAGCGGCGCAATTAGCGAGAGCCATGCTCAGGTTAGCCACGATCCGCTCCCCGCCGTGGCCATCCGAGAAGCGCATCTTCAGCAGATCCTGCAGAATTTGGTGGCCAACGCGATCAAATACCGCAAGGATGATGAAGCGCCGCAAGTTCATGTCTCCGCCCAACCGGCAGGTGAGTTCTGGAAATTCAGTGTGCAGGACAACGGCATCGGCATTGCTCCCCAGTTTCACGACCAGGTCTTCGGCATTTTCAAACGGCTGCACGAGAAGGGCGGCAAGTATCCAGGCACTGGGATTGGGCTGGCGATCTGCCAAAGAATCGTTGACCGCTACGGTGGACGAATCTGGGTAGAGTCGAAAGAAGGCGAGGGTGCGAAATTTTACTTCACGGTGCCGATAGTGAAAGATGCGGAAGCGGAGAATACGATGACGATCACTAGCGCGTTTGAAGATGGTCGCTAGTTATCCACCCCACTCTCCTAAACTCGAACTATGGATTTGCGTTTCGCGTGCCAGCCCGGCTGTACTAAGTGTTGTGATGTGCGCGGCTTTGTTTATATCACCGAAGACGATCTCCAACGCATGGCTCTCTATGAGGGACTCAAGCCGAAAGCGTTTGAAAAGAAATATGTGGTGCGTTACAAACGTTTGCTGCGCCTGCGCAAACCGCGCCACTCCCAATGCCATTTTCTGCAAGCCGGCGGTTGTTCCGTTCACCCGGTTAAGCCGGTGCAATGCCGCCTCTACCCGTTTTGGCCGGAGTTAGTCGAAAACCGCCAGAACTGGAACACCGAGGGCAAGATGTGTCCCGGCATAGGCAAAGGCGACCTCATTCAGATTGGCACTGCTTGTGAAACCGCGTCCGAAATGAAGACAGCCTATCCGGCGATTTACGAAAACGGATAAAACCCTAAAGCGGAGCGACAACCAGTCGATAGGTATAGTAATTAAGAGAAACGCACGGCAGGGATACTTTTAACTTCCCCCAAAACGAGCCTGCCCGTGCGCCTCTTTCTTCCAATCCGCAAGCCTGATGATTGATTTTTTGATTAATTTTGAGCTCGCTTCAAGGGAAGTTCTCGTTTTCAAAATTGCAAGCCTGATCGAATCATTAATTTAGTTGTTTTCAGCTTGCCTCTGTAAAACCGCGACCCGCTCACTCCACCGTCATAAGAGCGCCTATTTATCCTCACGCCAGGATTGCTCCCGGCGTAAGGCTCCCCCGATCCGCAAAGGATAGTCTGTGGAATCGGTTGTTGTCCTCCATGACATCGCGGCTTTTAGGAAAGTCACAGCGGTCAGCAGGATCTTGTGACTTTTCCGCTGCCTAAACAACTCTTAATGATTTGAAGAACTTTGCCGATTCGGGATGCTGCCATGAGTTATTGCTTACTTGCGTAAATTGGCGTGTCGCTGCCGCTCCTTCACAGTCACGGCTCTGTAAGTTGGTACTATGCTCATATTTGGCCGCCACCCGGTCAAAGGATTTAGCATTTGTCCGCCAACGAGCAAGACGATCAACTTTTCTTAGCGGCTCGCACCGCACCGCCAGGCGATATGCGCGCCTTCGAAACGCTCGTGCAACAACATCAAAGGCGTATCGTGGCTGATTGCCGTCACATCACGCGCGACGAAAGTGTGGCCGAAGACTTGGCGCAGGAAGTCTTTCTGAAAGCCTATTTCGGCATGAAGAATTTCGAGGGCCGTTCGTCGTTCCGCCACTGGCTGCAGGTGATTAAAGTGCATCATTGCCTGAACCACTTGAAAAAGCAGCGAGGCAAGACCGCCGTAAGCATTGACGACGAAGGTCCGCAGTCCAGCGAGGAAATCAAAGCCTTTTCGTCGCACGACCGCAGCGAAGAACGGTTCAGCGAGCAGCAGATCATTCATCGCGTGCTGGATGCCATGCCGGACAACCTGCGTCTTCCGCTGGTATTGCGGGATATGGACGAACTGTCGTATGAAGAAGTCGCGTCGAACCTTAACATCAGCCTGTCGGCCGCAAAAATGCGTATCAAACGTGCTCGCGAATGGTTTCGCGATCAATATGAAGCGCAAAGTGCACGCACGGCCCGGGAGGCGTCGGTATGAGTGACAATGACGATCCCATCCGCGGCTTGGCCGATCTGGAATCGCCGGTTTCCAAAGGCTTTCTGAGCCTGTTCCGGCGCCGAGTCTACCGCCGCGCAGCAACGGCGCAACTGGCAAATTTTTCGTTTAGTTTGCCTATCGCCATCTTTGTCGAGTTCCTCAGTATCATAGTGCATCTCTTTGCCGTGGTCGATGGCAGAAAAGATAAGATCCGATGAAGGAAAAACTGGTAGGCGCATTCACCAATCTCGCCGATTCAGCGATTGCCACCGCGCCGAAGGTCGTCGTCGGCATCGTGCTGATGGTGGTCGGCCTCGCGCTCGCTAAGATTATCGAAGTTGTTTTGCGCTTCATTCTCACCCGCATCCGCTTCGACAGCCTGATGGAAAAAGCGGGCATCGATAAGACCCTGCACCGCATCGGCTTGCGTCAACAACTCAATGTGGCGATTCCGCGCATTGTCTATTTCCTCACCCTTATCATTCTGGCGCGTACTGCTGCCGACGGTCTTGGCCTCACTGCCATCTCTGGCGCCATTGGCTCTTTCTTCGCTTATCTCCCGAACATCATCGCCGCGCTGTTGTTACTGCTCGTTGGCACGGCGGTGGCGCAATTTGCCGCCGAAACCGTTGTCGAAGCGGCGCATAATGCAGGCATCGATTTCGCGTCGGCTCTAGGAAAGCTGGTCTCGGGCCTGATCATGTTCGTCATCGGCATGATGGCTATCGGGCAGCTGCAAATCGATACCAATATGGTCCGCATCGTGACGAGCTTTATTCTCGCCGCTGGCGCACTCGCTTTTGGGCTGGCATTCGGCCTCGGCACGCGCGATGTGGTGCGCAACATTACCGCTGGCTTTTATCTGCGCAAGCACCTGATCGCGGGAGAAAGCGTGGAGATCGCCGGGCAATCGGGCATCCTCAAGAGCATCACCGCCACGCACGTCGTTCTCGAATCAGCGAATGCTACTGAGGTAAGTGTGGCCAATGCCACTTTTTTTGACCAAATCGCCAAACAGACATTTCGCCCACCCATGCCTCCCACCGATAATCTAAGCTAAAGAAACGGCTTCAAACCTCGGAGGTCTTCAGGTCCTTGATGAACGGCACCTCGGTCGCTGCAATCGTGATCGCTCTCGGCGCAGTTGCTCCTATACATGCGCAAACGAACAAGTCACTCTTCGACAGCACTCAAACCGAACTAATCCGCACCGTCCCTGATCTCAGCTCAGTCGAGTTCGATTCAAACCAGACCGCACTGGATCCACTTCTGCGCGGAACGGGCCAACAGCTGAAAACCATGTTCGCCCAATTCGTGAACGTTTCCATTGCTGAAGAAGTGCATGAAATGCGCTTTAATCCCGCACAGGCCGCGTGGACCGACCAGCGCAATCAATTCCGCTACGTCGCGCAAGTGACGCCCTTCCTCGAAGTTCGCAAGCCCGTCACGCAAAACACTATTCTCGCCGGGCGTTTCATCGAAATGCTCAACGTGCTAGCTCCTGAGAACCAGCAGAACTCCCGTTTCCGCTATCTTGGGCGCGTCACGGAAAACGGTCAGCGCCTTTTGGTTTTGCTGTTCGCCACGCGCGACGAAACCAGTGAAGGCGTCGTGTGGATCGATGAGCCCAGCAAGAGAATCGTTCGCGTGCGCTCGTATATCGGTAAGCGCCCGCAGAGTGATTCCTTCGACAGCCTAATCAGAGATGTTCGTTTTCTGCCGGTCAAGTTCGCTGGTTTGGACTCGACACTCTGGTTGCCATCCTCTGCTGTGGTTCACATTAAGTTTTCCAAGAGCGAAGTGCACAACGTTCATCGCTTCTCCGACTACCACGTGGACGGTTTCGAAAGCGATACCGATCCGGCGCAACTCAAGGAAGATACTGGCGAAGCGGCCAGCGCGCCAGTTATCATCGAAGATCCGTTCGAAACACTGCTCAAAGGGGTCGCCGCTTTACAGGCGCAAAAACCGGCGGATGCCGTCGCGCCACTGCAAGAAGCGGCCAGCCAGCTTCCTGAACGCTTTGAGCCCGGCTATTACCTCGCTCTAGCCTTACACGCAACGCACGATTTGGCGGGCGCTGAAAGCCGTATCCGCGATTGCCTGAAGCTGAGCCCCGATTTTGCCGCTGCCCACAACGAACTGGGCACACTATTATTTGCGCGGGGCGATGTCGCCGCCGCAGCGGATGAGTTCAAGAACGCCGCGCGCCTGCAGCCGGATGATGCCACCATACGCGCTAACCTCGCCGCCACTACAAAAAGATTGAAGGTCAGCAACGCACCTGTTGCGCCGCCTCCATCACCGGACGTCACGATTAAGGTCGACGTTCGTCAAGTTCTCGTCCCAGTCGTCGTCAGCGATAAAGAGGGCCACCACATCACCGGCTTAACCCAAGCCGATTTCAAAGTCATGGAAGACGGGGTGGAGCAGAAAATCTCAGCTTTCAGCAGCGAGCGCTCCGATTTGTCGAGGCCCGCAACCGCGGCGCCGTCCGAAGCGGCCACTTCCGCCGCGAACACCCAACCCGCCCCCACTCCTCTTGTTACGCGCCATGCTTATGTGATTTGTATCGATAGCTTGCACGCCTCGTTTGGGAATTTTGTCTATGTGCGAGAGGCCCTCAAGAAACTCTTTCAGCAGGAGCAAGCGGGCGATTCCCAATATGCGTTGCTCGGAGTTGGCAAGTCGACGGAGATCGTGCAGAACACTACGAGTGATCCCAAAAAGGTCTTGGAAGCCATCGACGGCCCCGCCTTTAAGAAAATATTCCTGGCAAGTCGAAAATCCTCGGCACAATTCGATTTAACGAACTATGAGCGAACGCTGCAAGAAGTAAGATCTCTGTGCGATTCGCCTGATCCTGTTTCGCAAATGGAATGCAAGCAGCGAAAGCCGATGCTGCCGTTCGAAGCCGACAAGATTGCGGAGGCCGATCGTCTAAGCACCATTCAGTTCCTGGCTCAACTTCGCTCCGTCGTCACGCAACTAGCGGCAGGTCGAGGACGCCGCGCGTTGCTGCTCCTCTCCGATGGCTTCTTATTGTCCCCCGGAAGAGCTCCCTACGGCTTGCTGGAAGGCTATTTCCCAGAGTTGCGCAGCCCGCGAGGATACGAGCGTATGCAGAATGAGATTGACTCCATCTACCAGATAGCGGCAAAGGGAAACGTGCCGATTTACACCATCGACTCGCGGGGCCTTTATACCTCTCCGAGTTTCGATGCGTCCCGCGGCGGCGTAAGCGCGTCGGCTGCCCCAAACGTCGACCGCGCGCTAAACGATATTGCGACGGAAGAAGGCTTCACACTCTCCGAAATCGCCGCCACCACTGGTGGAACCGCATTTCACAACTCTAACGATCTGTTTGCCGGCCTGCAAAGAGCCTTTGCCGATGGGCGCGAATATTACTTGCTCGCGTACGTCCCAAGTAACAGTACGCAAGACGGAAAGTTCCGAAAAATAGAAGTGCAAGTGCGCGACAAGAAGGCCCATATCACGGCAAAACGCGGTTATTGGGCTACGGCCCAATAGCGCTCGTCAGACCCGTAGCGCTGTCACCGGATCAATGCGTGTGGCGCGCCTTGCGGGTATATAACTCGCCACTAGTGCTACGCACAGAAATAGACCAGCTACCACGGCATACGTCAGCGGATCATTCGCACTCACATGGAACAACAGATTCTTCATCAGTCGTGTCAACCCCAGAGCGCCAAATATTCCCAGTGCCACTCCGGCCATAGCCAAGCCGAGACTTTGTCCCACCACCAGCCGCAGAATGTTCCCAGGTTGCGCGCCCAAAGCCCGGCGAATACCCAACTCCTGCGTTCGTTGCGTCACCGAATAAGCAATCAAACCATAAATGCCCAGCAACACCAGCAGCAGCGCAAGCGCCGCGAACGATCCCAACAAGATCATCAGCAACCGCCGTTGGCCGATCTCCTCATCGATCAAGTCATCCATCGATCGGACCGCTGACACAGCCTGATCCTTGTCCAACTGCCGAACGGCTTCGCGCACTGCGCCGCTGAGGCTCAGCGGATCGGCCCGCGTTTTCACGGCCAGCGATGCGAACGACTGCGGGCTCTGTGCATAAGCCACATAAACCGTTTGCGGCCATGCCGTGTTCTCAATATTTTGATGCACGTTCGCCGCGATTCCCACGATTTCGGCGGGATGCGGATTCACCATACCTACCCAGATATGCTGCCCAATCGGGTCCAAACCCTGCGGATACATAGGCCATAACCGCCGCGCGAGAGCTTCATCAATAATTGCCACGCGCTGGGCATCCTCTTTATCCCGTTGCGTGAAATCCCGGCCACGCCGCAGCGGAATGTCGAGCGTTGCAAAGTAGCCAGGAGTTACCGCAGAAACGGTCGCAATCAAGCGCTCGTTCAATTTGAGTGGCGGCTTGGCTGCATCCTGAACCGGAGTTCCGGCGAAGGCCATCATCGGCAGGAACATGGCGGCCGCCGCATTGCGAACTCCCGGCGCTGAGCGAACCCGTTCCAGCAACTGTTCAAAGAAGAGCGCCTTCTTGGTTGGCGTCTCATACTTGGCAGGCGCGAGCGAAATGTTGGCGGTCAAAACGCTGGTTGGCGTGAATCCGAGGGCAACTCCGCGCAGGCGGCTCACACTTTCCATCAACAGCGTCGTGCCAATCAGCAGGACAATCGAAAGCGCCACCTGCGCCACTAACAACAGCCCGCTCACGTTCAAAACGCTGAAAACGCCGCGAGTCACACTCCGATTGGCAGCCGCCCCGCTCAGGCGCAACTCACGAATGAGATCGGGCCTGGACGCGCTTAACGCCGGAGCAAGTCCAAACAGCATCCCCGTGGCAATCGATACAATCGCAGCAAATCCCAGCACAAGCCAATCGATATGGATCTCTTGAAGCCTCGGCAGTCCCAAAATAGTCATGCTCGGTACGGCGCGCAAACTCCAAGTCGCGAGAAGCACGCCCAAGACTCCGCCCGCCACTGATAACACCAAGCTCTCCACTATGAGCTGACCCATCAGCCGGCGACGATCCGCGCCCAGTGCCGAGCGAATGGCAATCTCCCGCAAGCGTGAACTCGCCCGCGCCATCAGCAGACTGGCTACATTCGCGCACGCCACCATTAGAACGAATCCAACGGCACACATCAGCATCCACAGCATAGTGCGGACATCGCTCACCAAGCCATCCTTCAGCGGCGTCACCCTCTCCGGTTTTGCGGGCTTGGCGTCGAACATCGCCGGGTGTGCCATGGCATATTGCGAATGAATGACCTTGGCCTCCGCATTCGCTTGCTCCAGGGTTACTTCCGGTTTCAGGCGCCCAAACAAACTCAGGAACGGACTCAACGGTCGCGATTTTGCTGCCATCAGCGGCCACTCCAAGGGCACTGTCAGCCAAACGTCCAGGCCCGCAAACGGAAACGCAAAGCGCGGCGGCAGAACGCCAATGATCGTGTAAGCCATGCCGCCCAGCATGGCGGTCTTGCCCGCGATGTCCGCATCACCCGCGAAGCGCCGCTGCCAAAGTTCGAAACTAATCATCACGACTGGCGCGCCGCCCGGCGAATCTTCAGCAGCGCGAAAGCTGCGCCCCAACAACGGGTTAACGGCCAGAATTTGCAGAAAATTGGCGGATACGCGCGCACCTTTGATCACCTCCGGTTCCAAGCCGCCAGAAAGCGTTGGTTCTTCCTGACCGGCAAACGCGCCCACTGCCGAGAAGGAGTGCGCAGCGGCTTTCAGCTCTTCAAACCGCACAGGCGTTGCCCCTCCTGAAATAGTCACCAGCCGGTTCGAATCTGGATAGGGAAGCGGCTTCAGCAGCACAGCTTGGATGACCGTGAACATCGCGGTGTTAGCACCGATCGCCAAGGCCAAGGTAAGAATTGCAGTGGCCGCAAAGGCCGGCTGCTGGCGCATGGTTCGCAGCACGTAACGCACATCCTGCCAGATCATCTTGCTCACTCCCAACGAAAAATCTTCGCCGAAACGGCAGTGCAAACCAGGAACACAATTAGCAGTGCCATAACGTCACCCAGGTGCGCCGACCAAAGTTCACCTTTCCAAATTCCTTCGAGCAATAGCACCACATATGTGAGCGGCACTAAGCGCGCCACCGAGTGCAGCAGCGGCGGCAACGACTCCAGCGGCACGAAAAGGCCGCAAATTCCAATCATCGGATATAAAATCAGCGCGCCAATCGGCTGGGCAAAGCGCGCGGTCGGAACAATGCTCGCGATCACAAACCCGATGGATAAAATACTCCACGTGCCAATCAGCAGCGCAATCGTAAACGAGAACAACGGAATGCGAGCCCCTACTGGAAAATAGCGTTTGCCTGCCAAAACCAGCAGCACAAGGGTCGCCGCCGTGAAGATCAGTTTCGCCATAACATGCGCCGTGAGAATCGTCTGCGGCCGCAATGGGGTTGCACGCAGCCGCTTAAGGATGCCGCCTTCCCGATAGATCGAAATGATCGTCACCAATGAGAGCACGGCACTAAGCGCGATGAGTACCGCCGCAAAAACCGGCAGACTGACCCTGACAAAATTGTTCACCGCTACCGATGGCACCTTGCCGCTTTGACCGAGGAAGCGCTCCAAAACCAGAAAAAACACCACCGGCATTCCGATGGTGCCAAGGGCGCCCAGCGGCTCGCGCAAGAAAACCTTGATCTCAATCCAGGTTAGTTTCCAAAGTCCGCGCAGCATATTTCGCTTCTACTCCCGAATTCCTTTACCCGTCAGCTTAATAAAAACATCCTCGAGATTCGGCAGCACCGTACTGAAATCCGAAACTCTGATCCGGCTGTCCGACAAGCAGCGAATCACCTCGGTTACAAAATCATCGCCCAGCCCGCGAATGGTGAAGCGCACGTCGTTACAAGTCACCGCCTCCACCCCCTTGATGGAGCGAAAGCGCTCTTTCGCCAGCGGATCGTCCGTGGCCAGCACAACGCTGCGCTCCGGGCAATGCCGGTCTACCAGCCCCTTGGGCGAATCCATATCGATAATCCGTCCATGTTCGATGATGGCCACCCGGTCGCACAAGCGCTCGGCCTCTTCCATCAAATGAGTGGTCAAAAAAACCGTTTTGCCGCGCTCGCGAATTCCGCGCACCAAGTCCCAAATTGCCCGCCGCGACTGCGGATCAAGCCCCGTCGTCAACTCGTCTAAGAACACCAGTTCTGGATCGTTAATCAGCGCCAGGGCGATGAACAGCCTTTGCTTCTGCCCACCCGACAAGTTCATGAACCAGGCATTGCGCTTATCAGCCAGACCCAGTTGGGCAAGCAACTTTTCGGCGTCGATGGTTTTCTTCCGGTAGAGCGAAGCCCAAAGGTCCACCGCTTCCCACACTTTGATTCGCTTCTGTAACTGCGCCTGTTGAAGCTGCACGCCGATGCGCTCCTGAAGCTTGTAAACATCGCGAAACGGGTCAAGCCCCAATACGGAAATGTGGCCGCCATCGGGCTTGCGAATGCCTTCGATGCACTCCATCGTCGTTGTCTTACCTGCGCCGTTTGGCCCGATCAGACCAAAAATCTCACCCTCGTCTACCTCAAACGACACGCCTGCCACCGCCACCGTTCGACCGTACGTCTTACGCATTTCCGAAACTGAGATGACGGGATGAGCCATGGACTGACTTCGAGTGTACCCACCAGTATGTATCGACCTTCGTTGCTCATAGTACTAAGGTTTGAAACGAGCACTTGCGCAGTACGGCTTACCTCTCCAAATCCTGTAAGACTACAAGCGATTTTCCAATCCTAAAGGGTTTTCGTGTTAGCTTCGTAGTTGGCGGAAATGCGCGCCACAGTAGTCGTTCGCGCGCAACCTGCCTTCGGGCCGGTATATTGGCCGCAACGCTGACTGCTATATGAACACCTTAGATCAGCCGTCTGTGACGTTTCGTCCAGCGACTTTCCTTTCCGGAGCGCCGGGTCCGTGGGCCGGTCATTTGCCTTTTGCGTGCGATTTGATTGCTGCCCTTCGCCCTGAGGTCATTGTCGAACTTGGCGTGTTTTATGGCGACTCCTATTTCGGCTTCTGTCAAACTGTCGCCGAAACGAATCTCCCCTGCACCTGCTATGGCGTTGACACGTGGCGTGGCGATACCCCAGCGAGCTTCTATGAAAGCTCCGTTTACGATGCTGTCAGCCGCCACAACGATCGCTACTACCGCGCTTTCTCCTATTTAATGCGCACGTCTTTCGATGAGGCCATTAAACAGTTTTCCGATTCCAGCATCAGCCTGTTACATATGGACGGCTCGCACTCCTATGAAGCGGCCGTGCACGATTTCGAAAATTGGCTGCCCAAAGTAAGGCCAGGCGGGGTGGTGTTGCTGCACGATATTGCGGTTCGCTCGGGCGATTACGGCGTGTGGCGGCTCTGGGAAGAACTGCAGAAGAAGTTTCCTACCTTCGAGTTCCGCAACAACGACGGTCTGGGTGTCTTGTGGAAGCCCGGCGGTGCGGACGAGAAGAATCCCTATCTGCAGGAACTCTTCGCCAGCAGCAAAGAAAATCAGGAACGCATTCGCCGCTACTATTGTTTGTGCGCCGAACGACTCGAGATGGAACATACTCTCGGTCTGTCTCGCGCCTCCGACGCCGGTCATTCCATGATCCAAGTCGTGTGCTCCCGCTCCGGCCGCTACAAGGCGGAAGAGCGTCTCACGCAAATCATCGAGCCCGGCAAGTGGACTAACGTATTCATCCGGTTGCCCGACGGCCCCGGCGATCGGGCGTTGCGTGTGGACCCCGCCAGCCGCACGGGCATCATCGATATCAGCAGTATTCTTCTCCGCAAAGTCGGCGGCCGTACCGTTTGGAGTTGGAGTCCGGAAGAAAGTGCCGACGCCTTCCGCGTCGAAGGTACCGCCTATCGCATGCCTTCCGTCGATTCTTTCCGCGTTCTTAGCTTCGGCAACTCGCCGCAAATTTATTTGCCCGAACTGTCCAACGTACCTGCCAACGAACCACTGGAACTGGAAGTGCGGCTCCGCATCGATATTGAGCTGAGTGCGGTGCAGGACGTTTCGCAAAAAGCAGCAGATTTTGAACGCGAACGGGCTGAGTGGGAACAGGCGCGCCGGCAGGATCAAGCTCGCCTCGAAGCCGCCAAACAGGATAGCTCCAAGTTCTCCGACAAAGACCGAGCCAAGCTGGCGGCGCAGTACGCTGAGCGTGAACAGGCGCTGGTCAAGCAACACGAAGCCGCCAAGCTTACGCTCATGCAGGGGCATGAAGAGAAAGTACGCGCCCTTGTTCAACAGAATGAGGAGAAGGTAAAGGCTCTCGCCAAGCAGCACGAAGAAACCAAACTTGCGCTCACCAAGCAGCTGGAGCAGGCCAAGCAGGGCTCCGCCAAGTTGACGGAAGAGACGAAACAGTCGCTCGCCAAACAGCACGAAGACGCCAAGCAAGTAATCATTCAGCAGTTCGAACAAAGCCGGCAGGAACTGGAAAAGCGTTTGGCCGAATCCGAAGAGCAGCTTGAGCACGGGCGTAAGAACCAGATCGCCGCCGCCGCTGAAAAAGAGCGGCTGCTGGCAACGCATAGTTTGCTGACGCAAGAGGTTTCCATAGCCCGCGGCAATGTGGACGAACTTAAGGCCGAAATCGAACGGCTCACCACCATCCAAGCCCAAACTCAAGGCGAATTGATCGACGCGCGCAAAGTCAATTCACGTTTGGCGGCTGCTCTCGACCAGGAACGGCTCGCCCGCGCGGTCATGGAAAACTCGCGTTCCTGGCAGATGACTAAGCCTTTCCGCAATATGTTCGGATTGTTTTCTAAGGCGCCCAACCGCTAGAGAAATCGCCAAAACAGGCGGCGCAGAAATTCGCTGTATAGACGGAACCAAATTTAAAGTACTCCAGCACAATTGTGCCGACAGTACTGTAGCATCCCACAGTCAGCCCTCGTCGTTGCTCGTCAAGTCGACCGCTTAATCGCAGAGCAGCACAAAACAAACTGAATTTAAAAAAGCCGGTCTTGCCCGGAGCGGCTGGCGAGTTCATCCACGCCGAGAGACCGGGAATCCGTCCCACAAAAATCCGCTATAATCCTCCTGTCGGAGTTCATCTTTGAGATTTACGATCCTCTGCGTTTGTTTTTTCGCTGGATTCACCATTCAAGCTGATACTGTTCAGCTCACCTTCTCCGGCATTGCCACGGGTGCATACGATTGTTACGTTGCCGGCAACCCTTCCTGTGAAACCTTGACCAACATGCCGTTCACCTTGAAGTTCTACGGCCCAACCCAGTCGTTCCAAAACACGAACAATCAGCTTCCGCCTCCTATCAGCGGCGGCAGCCTCCTCTTTGGAAACATCAATCAACCGTTGTTCCAATCCGATCCCGGTTCGCCTAGTTATAACCAGGAGGCGTTTACGATGATTTCTGAACCGGCAGCCGGCAGCCTTTACTTATATCAAGGCAACCCCCTCTACGCCATCCTGAGTTTTGCCTCGCCCCAGTTAGTCGGTTACACCTACGATCAATCGCTCTCGCTTTCCAACGTGATCCTCGTGCCGCATCCGCAACCAAGCGGCATTCAAGGCTTCTTCTTAACGCTTGATTCTGGCTCCGTCGTCTTTAATAGCTTCAACAACGTTCAAATGGTGGCCACGGTCACCGATCCCCCTGTGCCTGAACCTGCGGTTATAGGCTTACTGATGGCAGGTGCCTTCCTCGTCGCCGGCGTTCGTGTTTTCCGCAAACCTCGAGTCTAAATCGTTGGACGCCCTCTAAGCTGGCTTGTAAAAACGCAAGTTCACATATAATCCAGTTGAGGCGGCCCGACCCAATGTCAGACATTGCGACCAACCCGATATTCGCACCAACATCTCTAGAGCGGGATTCTCAAGCACCCATCGCGCGTAACACCGCGGTCGACGCCTATCGCGGTTTCTCGATGCTTCTGATGATGGCGGAAATCCTAAATCTTTCCCATGTCGCAAAAGCTTTCCCCGGCAACTGGTTTTGGGCCTTCCTCGGCTTCAATCAAAGCCACGTCGAATGGGCCGGCTGTAGCTTGCACGACATGATTCAGCCCTCGTTCTCATTCCTCGTTGGCGTCGCCTTACCGTATTCCATTGCCAGCCGCTTGCGCCGCGGCACCACCTTCGACAAACTCTTTGGACATGCCCTTTGGCGATCCTTTCTACTAATTGCCCTCGGCATTATTTTGCGCTCTATCCATCCCTTGCGCGCCAATTTCACTTTTGAAGACACGCTCACGCAAATCGGTTTAGGCTATCCCTTGCTATTCCTACTTGGCTTTCGGTCTGCCAAATGGCAGTGGGGCGCATTAGCGGCGTTACTCTTCGGCTACTGGCTCGCTTGGGCCCTCTATCCGCTGCCCGGACCCGCTTTCGATTGGCAGGCGGTCGGCGTTGCCGCGAACTGGAGTCACAGCTTCAGCGGCTTTGCAGCCCATTGGAACAAGAACAGCAACTTGGGGAACGCTTTTGATCAATGGTTTCTCAACCTCTTTCCGCGCCAAAAACCGTTCATCTTTAATGGCGGCGGCTATTTAACACTGAGCTTCATCCCGACACTCGGCACCATGATTCTGGGTCTGATCGCCGGCCGCTGGCTGCGTGAATCGTCCCCTTCGATTCCGCTGCGCCGCTTCCTTAAAGTCGGTGTGGTTCTCGTCGCGCTCGGTCTCTTACTGCACTTCACCGGCATCTGCCCGATCGTCAAGCGCATCTGGACTCCCGCTTGGACGCTCTTTAGCGGCGGCGTCTGCTTTCTGTTCCTAAGCGCCTTCTCTTGGATCATCGAAATCAAAGGTTACAAACGCTGGTCGTTCCCGTTGTTAGTCATCGGCATGAATTCTATCGCCGCTTACCTAATCGCGCACGTCGGGGAAATTCTGGAATCCGATTACCACCCAGCGCAGGAATTCACACCTTTGCAGCCCTTGCTGATTGGCTCTGCCATACTGTTCGCTTACTGGCTTGTCCTGTTCGTAATGTATCGCCATAAAATGTTTCTACGAGTCTGAACCTATGACGATGCCGGCGCAATTCGTCTTTACACTGACGTTGTTGAGCGCCCCACTCGCCTTTTCTCAAACAATCGTCAATCCGCAAGATCAAACGAAATTCGACGACATCTTCGATCGGCTCAAAGGTGACTCGCTCAAGTGCGACGCCAGGAGCATGGAACCCTTTGTGGACTTCGCCTTCCGTTTCGAGTTGCGCTACACAGTCGATTGTGAAGTCAATCAGTTCGGCGGCCAGCCCGGCGAAATCAAAACCTACTTGCGTGTGCGCTCAGCCAGTGGAACCGAAACAGTGCTCGGCGACCGCTTTGCTTTCAATGGCGCGCCGAAACCACTCCCGCTTTCCGATCTCAATAGAGTGCATGCCAAATTGCAATTCAGTGGGGTGTTGGCGGCTGGCCCTGGCGAATACGACATGGATTTACTTGTCATCGACAACCGTACTCGCGCTTACCGCCGCCGTTGGACCGCCAGAGCCTTTCCGCGCGGCCATGAGAACGACCTCGATTTCTCCATCCCGCCCAACACTTTGGCGCCCCTCACCACAGCGCCCATTCCTGTTGGCGTCCACCGCAATGGCGAACCGCTTACGGTTCTCATCAATGCCGCGCCCTTGAACCCTTGGTCGCGCAAACTACGTGCCTGGGATCGCGCCTTTCTTCTCGATTCGCTGAGTTCACTGCTGCGCCAGCTCCCCTATTCTTCCGTCCGCGTTATCGCCTTCAACCTCGAGCAACAGCAGGAAATCTACCGCCAGGACAAATTCAGCCAGAAAGATATCGAGAAGCTCTCCGGCGCCTTGCACAGCTTGGAACTTGGCACCATTGCCTACAGCACTTTGCAACGCGAACGAGGTTGGGCGGACCTGTTAGTAGGTTTGTTGCAGGGGGAAATTCAATCCGAGGAGCCCTCGAACGCCGTTGTGTTCTTGGGCCCGACGTTGCGGCTTGAGGATAAAATTCCAGCGGAACTGCTGCTCGGTTATCGCAGGCAAGCACTCCCGCTCTTCTGCGTTACCTATTACCCGCGTGTCGGAGCCGATTTTCCAGACAGCATTCAGCACCTGACCACGGCGCTCAAAGGCAAAGTGTTCCGCATTCACTCGCCCAGCGAGCTGGCGCAAAATCTTCAGAAGTTACAGCGCGAAATCAAAGGCGATGCAGGCGCGCGTACCAGTCGTTTTACGAAATAACCGCAGCTGCCGAGCGCCAACGACGACACGATCCCGTTGGGCTGGTATTGCGACTGTGTCATGTCATTGGTGGTCATGCTGCCCAGCAAGAGAACTTCTCTTTCCGACGCTTGTGGATATTCCACGCGCACACCAACCTCACAAACCGACCGCAAGAAAGCGGACAGATCAAGCGTCCTCTATAGATTCTCATCCGGAGTCATTCGTCGATAGATGCCGGGCAGAACGCGCTAGGCTTCCGAGGATGTGTCGCCGGGCCTCGTGCAACTGCCAGTATGAACTCAGGTTTAAGGAAGGAAGGAAGGGGATGGGTAGCGCCCCGGACTCTTGCAGAGCGGTGGCGCTCGGGAGCGGCGGCTGCATCTGCGTTGGATACCGAGGGAGTTGGAAATGGCGATGCGGACAGCCCTGAAGGTCTCTTTTTCGATGATCAGGGAGTTCGGCGCCATTCCAAGTCATTATCTGCCGCAATGCTCTTTGTAAGCACGTTCCTTGTCTTTCCCATACGCTTTGCTTATGAAATATTAAGGCGATTCGCCCTAATCTGAAAGCGTGCCACTCATCCCATCGCCCCGTACCGCGACTCGTGAGAGTACTTCACCCACCGTCCGGCATCTCCAGATCTTCGTGCTCTTCAACGGAAAAGAAACGACCGCTGCCGCACTCCGCAAAGCTGAACGTTTCGTGTCTGGACTGGGCGGCGATATCCTCATAGCCGCACCACACGTCGTTCCTTATCCGCTTCCGCTGAATCACCCTGCCGTGGACCGCCGCGCTCTTCTGGAGCAAATCAAGAACTCCGTCTTGCAGTCAGGCATCACATGCCAAATTCAAAAAGTTCTGGTAGCCTACACTCGCGATAGCCGCGATGTCTGGCGCGATTTACTCCCCCCGCATTGCATCGTGGTTATCGGCAAGCCCAAGCTCCGCGATCCCATTCTTTGGCTGCACACGTCATTCCTGATGAAGTCTTTGAGCAAGTCAGGCTACGAAGTAGTATTGGCTTGAGTTAACCAAAAACTGCGTCCTACTTCACGTCGATCTTCTTCAGCGGGAACTCAAAGTACATGATCTCTTTGCCGGTCCGCGCATCCTTCATTCCGCTGAGATAGATGCTATCGCCCACTTCCGATTGCGCCTCAAAGTAGAAAAAACCACTGGTCGAATCACCTGGCGGCAACATCCTGGCCGCAAAAGCACGCCCAACGATATCCTGTCCAGCTAGCGGATTCTTCTTCTGCGGCAGGGGTACCGGCAATTGCACGCCGACCCCAGGCTGTCTCGGTTTGCGGTGCCCGTCCTTGGCTAGAAACGGGAGTTCATCCGGGCTTGTGGGGGCTACGTGTCTGCCGTCGGTGGCGACCAAACTTACCTCCAGGTCTTTCAAGTCAATCGACTTGTCCCGTTTGTTCTCAACTACCACCAAGACCGGCAGCACTCCATACTTCAAGAGATCCAATTTTTTGCCAAAAGCATCGGCAACCAAGTCGGCATTATCAAACGCCTTTGCCCCAACAAGGACATGCTCCGAGATCTGATTGGAATAATCGCTGGCTTTGCCCGCCTGGAACGGTTTGTCTTCGCTCCATGGCGCCGCCAACATGATCGCCGCCATAAACGCTATACTCAGAAACAAGAATCGAGTTCCTCGAATCACGCGCGCTCTCCTCCTCTACCGTCTCGTTCAATACGTTTCATTCCCTTTGATTCTCTGCTATTTCCTAGGGCGTTTTCTGTTTCGCCCGTCCTACCGCGCCCATTTTCACGAACGGCTCGGCTATTTGCCCCAATCTTTCTCTCGGACGAAACCAGGCGCCATCTGGTTGCACGCGGTATCGGTGGGCGAAGTTGCCTCGGCGTTGCCGCTCATCCACCGCCTGCGCGCACAGCAACCAGGCGTTCCTTTCTATCTATCCACGGCCACTATTGCAGGGCGTAAAGCGGCCGAGCGTCAAGCCGCTTCTCTGGTCGACGGAATTTTCTACGCGCCCATAGACTTCGCTTCTGTCATCCGCCGAGTTCTGCGCACTCTACGCCCCGCACTTGTCATCGTTCTTGAAACGGAAATCTGGCCCAACCTTTATGCTGAGATTTCCCGTTGCGGCGTTCGGCTTGCCATTGTCAACGGGCGTATCTCTAATCGTACTTGGCCGCAGTATCATTCCTTCCGCTGGTTCTTTGCACCGATCCTCAAACTCCCCGATTGCGTGATCGTTCAAAGCCCTACGGACTGTGATCGTTATAGCCAACTCGATGTGCCCGCGCAACGACTATCGATCTTAGGCAACTTGAAATATGAAGCAGTGGCTGCGCCCGGACCATCGCCGCTGCCTTCCTTTGGAGCGGAACATATCTGGATTGCAGCCTCTACTGTTGGACCGAATGAACGCGGCAGTATTACGCGCCATCATGTTGACGAAGACACCATTGTCATTGAGACATTCCGCAAGCTGGCACAAGATTTTCCGAAGCTAATGCTAATTCTGGCGCCTCGGCAACCCGCGCGCTTCTCCGAAGTTGCACGCAAATTGTTTGCCTCGGGTCTGCCGTTCATCCGCCGTAGCAACTTGACCGAGGATTCCACACTAGCTCTACCCGGCATTCTTCTGCTGGACACCATCGGTGAATTATCAGCCGCTTATTCAATGGCGGACGTGGTCTTCGTAGGCGGTTCGCTCGCTCCGCGCGGCGGCCACAATATTATCGAGCCCGCTGCCGCTGGCGTCCCGGTCGTGGTGGGTCCGCATATGTACAACTTCGAAGTGATCACGCGCGATTTCCTCGAGCATCAAGCTGTTCTGCAAATTCAGCGCGAACAGGATCTGCTGCCCGCCATTCGCGATCTGCTGACCAATCCACGGCGGGCCGCCGATATGGGCAAACGTGCGCAGCAGTTTGTTCGCAGCCAGCAAGGTATTTCCAAAGCCATCGCCGACCGGCTGTGGCCCATCTATCACTCCTCGTGTTGGCGGCAGCCGCGCAACTTCTTGTCGCGCGCGATCTTGACACCATTCGCCTTACTTTGGAAATGGGGTGGCAATCTCAAGCGCAGCGGATCAGAACGCCGTGCCGCCGGACTCCTCCCATTGCCTGTGCCGGTCGTCAGCGTTGGAGGAATTACCGTTGGCGGCTCAGGCAAAACTCCCTTCACGAACTACCTGGCGGCACTTCTAAAATCGCAGCGGCGTTCACCCGCTATTCTGACGCGCGGCTATGGCCGGCGCTTTCCTGCAGACAGCATTGTTTTACCTCCAGCGGCGAAAGTGTCGCCGTTGATGACGGGCGACGAGGCGCAAATTTTTCTCCGTGCTGGAATCGCTCCCCTTGGTATTGGCGCAAAGCGCTACGAAACCGCCCAGATTCTTTTACGCCAGTTTCCGGCTACCGACATACTCCTGCTCGACGATGGCTTTCAGCATGCGCGCCTCGATCGCGATTTCGATGTCGTGGTTATCGACGGTCTTGATCCCTTTGGGCAAGACGATTTAGTTCCGCTAGGGCGACTGCGCGAGCCTCTCTCGGCTCTCGGTCGTGCCGGTGCATTCGTGATCACTCGAGCCGAAAGCGATCTCCGTTTCGATTTCATCAAGAAAAGGCTGCGCGACTATAATCCAAATGCGCCTGCCTTTCGAACTCGTCTTGTGTCGCGCGCGTGGCGCGACTATCGCACCGGCGAGTCGTTATCTTCGTTGCCTGGCAAACGCGTCGCTGCCTTTTGCGGATTGGGCAATCCCGATAATTTTTGGTCGACACTGGAATCCCTCGGGTTGGATATCGTCTTTCGATGGGCATTCGACGATCATCATGCCTACAAACCCAAAGAGCTATATTCATTGGCTGAACAGGCGAAAGAGAACGGGGCGGAAATGTTGGTGACTACCGAAAAGGACCGCATTAACTGCCCTAATCATTTGGAGTCCGCGCTCGCTCCGCTTAGTCTTTACTGGCTGGAAATTGAGTTCGAACTTGAGAACGAAGCTTTGTTCCTCGAGGCGCTTTATCGGAAACTAAGTACCCGTCGTGTTTAGCACATTCGAAAAAAAACGGGTTCCGCAGTTTTGCCACGGAACCCGTTGGATGAATGAATCGAAAATTCGCAGCTACGCGCGACGACGGCGCCTTGCCCCGAACATGACCAATAGACTGCCAGCCCCGAGTAACGTGAACGTTGCCGGTTCGGGCGTCGAAGGACCGATAGAGCTAGGAGTGAGGGCTTCTTCAAGGCTGAACCAAGTAGAGCCAGCAGCGGCTACACCGGTGAAATTTACGGTACCGCTCGTGAATGATGCGTTAATCCCGCTGAACGTGACACCAGCCGGGGCATAACCGCTCGGGTCCGTGGCACCCGTACAGGTGATGTAGGTGCAAGCGCCATCACCGTCAAAACCAAAAATATCGGTGGTACCAGTGAGGCCGATAGATTTTAGGATCGATCCAGAACTGTTAAGAATGCCGACCAACGTGTCATCGGAACCGTCATAAGGTCCCAAGTCAGGGCTGGACGCGGTCACAGTAAATGCCGTGGCGGCTCCACTGCCATTTACGGCTGAAACGGTGATCAGGAGCTCGCATCCGGTCGTGTCATTGCCTACTGCCGGACACTCCGGGAAACTGGTAGCGGCTGACGCTGTCGCCGGCAGTAGCAAAGCTACTAGCCCTACCAAAAAAACAAGATAAGTTAAGTTTCTCTTCATTTGGAACCCTCCGGGGCTCAGTATTAGTTAACCTCTAAGGGTCTATGCCAGTCAAGAAAATGGTGGTAAGTTTAGTACTGCTTCGCTGATTGTTCGTCCCACCCAAAAAAAGGGCCTCTTAGCGCGAGATTTCAAAAATTTGGCGGCACCTGCGGAATGGCTGCGCCATCGCTTCGTGGGTCTGCGCCCGCGAAATTTACGTTACGTTTTGCATCCCGCATGACGGCTTCTCCTTGGCCCACGGTAAACGAAAATGGCTCCAGTACTTTCGGCTGATGGCCGCGCTTGATCAACTCCTCGCGTACGATGGCTGGTACTCTTTCTTCCATCTGCACATCGCAGCCATCAAACGTAGCTTTGGTAAAGCGTGCTGCCTCTAACGCCGCTTGCACATTCATTCCATAGTCGATCACGTTGGCAACGAACTGTGCATGCGCCTGGGCTTGGTTCCAGCCACCCATGATGCCGAAACCAATGTGGATGTCGTCTTTCTCCATAAAAGCCGGAATGATCGTATGCAGCGGACGCTTATGCCCGGCAAGCGAATTCGGTTTTCCCGGCGTCAAGTCGAAACCAGCGCCACGATTATGGAACGAGAAGCCGACACCCGGCGCCACCATTCCGGTTCCATAGCCCGCGTAATTGCTCTGAATCAACGAAACGATGTTGCCATCTTTATCGATGGCTGAAAGATAGATTGTTGAATGTCCGCGCACATTCAGTTCTGCGGTGATTTGCGAAGGCTCCACCTTACAAGAGGCATGATCCATCTGGATCAGCTTGGCGCGCTCTGCGCCCAGATCTTTCGAAAGCATCTGCGGGACTGGCACCTTCGTGAACCGTGGGTCGCCAACGTAGTGAACCATATCCGCGTACGCCAATTTCTTAGCTTCGATCATGACATGCAGCGCATCAGCAGAGTTGTGTGCATAATTCGCAAGCGGGAAGTGTTCCATGATATTCAGCATGGAAAGGGCGGCAACGCCTTGTCCATTCGGCGGCAGTTCGTAAACTTTCCAACCGCGATAGGTCGTGGATATTGGCTCTACCCACTCGGGCTGATAACTCGCGAAGTCCTCCATTGTATGTGTACCGCCCTGCGCCTGCAGGAAATTCACCATTGCCTCAGTAAGCTTGCCGTTATAAAAAGCGTCGCGGCCATGGGCACCTACCTGCCGCAGAGATTCTCCTAGGGCAGGATTCTTAAACACATCTCCTAAACCGGGTGCTTTCCCTCCTGGTAAGTAGGTTTCGGCGTAACCGGGCTGCTTCAGCAGCGTCTTTGTCAACCAGTAGCGGGCGTTTTTCTCGGCCAGCGGAAAGCCATTCTCGGCGTAAAAAACCGCCGGCCCTAGCAGTTGTTTGAACGGCAGCGTGCCAAAGCGGCGCTGCAATGCGTCCCACCCGGCCACACATCCGGGCACGTCGATCGTATGCACGCCGATTGGATCGAGCTTGTCAATATGATGCTCATGTAAATAGTCGATCGTCAGCGCTTTTGGCGTCCAGCCACTCGAATTCAGCCCATACAGCTTTCCGGTCTTTGCTTCGTAAACGAGAGCGAACAGGTCGCCTCCCATGCCGTTCACGTATGGTTGCGTGACACCCATAACCGCGTTGGCCGCGATAGCCGCATCTATCGCGTTTCCGCCCTCTCGCAAGATCTCTGCTCCTGCCTGCGCCGCCAGAAACTGTGGTGCCGCTACGATTCCATATTTCGTCACTGTCATGGATCGTCCTTGCTCGGGGACAGACGAGAACTGCCGGGCAAACGCCGCAACCAAGCACCCAAGAATCAAGAGGAACAGAAGTAAACGTTTCATGGGATTTCCCGTGAGTATAGCGCGGATTTGCGAAACCGGTTTACGAACCGCGGCGAATCGAGAAAACAGCGACTTCGGCCAACAGGTTCGGCATCTTCGTCACTTGGCGGTCGTTGCGAAGAAAGATCTGCCGCTCGATCGTCCAGTTTTCCGCCCGGCACAGGAGCACGAAATCGTAAATGGTCAGAAAATGCAGGTTGGGCGATTCGTACCAATCGTACGGGAAGAGTTCGGTGCGCGGAGAACGGCCGCTGAGCAGATGAGAGATCCGGGTAGTCCAATGCCCAAAGTTCGGAAATGCCACAATCACATGCCGTCCTACGCGCAACATCTCCCGCAGGACTTTCAGCGGGTAGCGCATCTCTTGCAGCGTTTGGCTTAAGATTACGAAATCGAAGGTGCCGTCGGGATAGTCGGCCAAACCATGTTCAATGTCGCTCTGATAGGCGAGGACGCCGCGTGAAATAGCGCGCCGAACCTTGTTTGGATCAATCTCAACACCTTGCGCACTTACGCCTTTCTTCTCTTTTAGCCAAGCGAGCAACTCACCTTCACCGCAGCCCAGATCGAGCACACGCGACCCCGGTTCGACCATTTCCGCCATCATTGCGTAATCCTGGCGCGCGCTGATCGATGCCTTCACATCGGCCGGAGCACGCGCGGGCAGCATTGAAGTGCCCTCGTGCACACTTTTCAGAAAGCCCGCAATCATCTCACTCTGTTCTTTGGTTTCCACCAAAAAAGCGTCGTGGCCGTAGTGGGAAGTCAATTCACAGAAAGCCGCGTCGATGTTGCGGGTTCGTAGCGCGCTCACCACCTCTAGAGACTGATATGTGGGATAGAGCCAGTCGGAGGTGAAACTCAAAACCAAGAAGCGCGCCTTGGTCCTTTCGAAGGCGGCAGACAGCGACGAATGGCCAGCCGCCAAGTCGAAGTAATCCATCGCTTTCGTAATGTAGAGGTACGAATTTGCGTCGAAGCGGGTTACAAATTGACTGCCGCGATAGCGTAAATAACTTTCAACTTCGAAATCAGCTGAAAAGTCGAATCCAAATGCATCTTTATCGCGCAACCGGCGGCCGAATTTTTGGCGCATGGACGCATCACTCATGTAAGTGATGTGTCCGACCATGCGCGCCACTGCGAGTCCCCGCGAGGGAGGATTGGAATCGTAATAATTTCCTTCCGCCCAATCAAGGTCAGCCATCACGGCTTGGCGGCCCACTTCATTGAAAGCGATTTGCTGAGCGCTGTGCCGGGCAGTAGAGGCAATCGGAATCGCGGCTGCGACCGCATCAGGATACATCACGGTCCAAGCGAGCGCTTGCATGCCGCCCATTGAACCGCCGGCCACTGCGAGCAAGCGCTGAATGCCTAAACGATCCACCAGCATCTTTTGCAGCCGCACCATGTCGTTGATGGTGATGACTGGAAAACTCGCACCATAGCGCTTGCCAGTGGTTGGATCAAGCGAACTCGGACCGGTGGTGCCACGACAACCGCCCAGCACATTGGACGAGATTACGAAGTAGCGATTGGTATCGAACGCTAAGCCCGGACCAATCATCGCCGCCCACCACCCAGGCTGCCCAGTCTCTTTGCTAATACCCGCGGCATGCGCGTCGCCGGAGAAAGCGTGCAGGACCAAAATAGCGTTGTCGCGCGCGGCGTTCAGTGTGCCGTATGTCTCATACGCAACATCCACCTGCCGCAGAGTTACACCGCAATCAAGCGCGAGAGAAGCGAAAGACTCCCGCTGCGTTTCAACGGTAAATTCTGCCTCAACGGTGGTGGACATGGTTGGTTTGGGTGGCTTGATTTTGACAATAGCATGCGAGCGACAGGTAATTTAGAGTGCCTGTTGCGTCGATTGGGCCGGCCGTTTATGCCAATATAGGCATACCGTCTTAACGAAAAAGCTCAGGTGGCTTGTCGATTTGCGCTCGAAATTGTCGCGACCGAAGAAAGCGGAACTTTTCGCGCGGTCTATATCGTTGCGGAAAGAGCTAGATGATGAAACGAAAAACAATTGAACAAGAGCCAAGTTTGGGCAAGTATTGGCCGACCTCGGCGTGCCTGACCCTGACGAACATGTAAGCAAGGCGGGATTTGTGAATAGACTCGACCGGATCATCCTACAGCGAAAGCTGACTCAAGCGGCTGCCGCGGAACTTATGGGCATAGATCAGCCAAAGGTTTCAGCGATCTTAGCGGGCCAATTCCGAGGGTACTCTGTTGAACGGTTGTGCGATTCCTGGTTGCGCTGGGTCATGATGTAGAAATCGTAGTAAAGCCAAAGAAGAGAGGCACGGCCGAACTTCGCCTGGCGTAGTCGATAAACTCCAGATAGCCATGTGGATCGCTTTTCTTCTCTTTTTCGCTTTGAACACTTCTTCTTCCGTGAGCAGAGCCGCCGACCCCTACACTCCTCTCTGGCTCTACAGCGGTTCGTGGCGCGTCACACACCAAAAGGATCAACCGCCCGACAAGCTCACAAATCAA
>CAVVLT010000012.1:0-22706 GCA_963749105.1 Bryobacterales bacterium
AGGCTGATCAGCCGGGCATCACAGTAAAAGGCGGCCATGGACGAAAAGCGTCGCGCGTGCCAAACGTTCCCATCATCTTATACGGACAGCGCAGGGGCGGGGCGGCGGTTATACACGGCGCGCGATTTGCTTAAGCTCGGGATTGATATCGATCTCACGGTGCAGGTTGATAGTTTTGGGGCAGTCACGCCGAAATGGAAGCGGACGAGGCTGTATGGCGCCATGTCGAGGACCTGATTCTCAGCACGACGCAGTAGGGGTATGATGGCCTTGAGATGCGTTCTTTCCTGTTTTGCCTACTGGCTGCCGGCAATATTTTGGCGGCCGATCAGAAAGAGTTAGACATCAACGCCAGCCAGATCTGGACCGACACCGGCATTGATCTGAAGGCTGGCGATACCGTCACTATTACTGCGACAGGCACCATTCAGTTCGATAGTCAGCACACGAGTGGACCCGAGGGAATTGCCCGCGGTTGGACCGACTTAATAATGCAGTATCCGGTGACGAATTCGGGGCGCGGCGCTTTGATCGGGCGGTATACGGATAATCCGGCAGCTCGTGCGTTCCTGGTCGGATCACACAGTCAACGAACCGTGCCGGTGGCAGGGCACTTGTTTCTGGGCGTCAATGAGCAGTCCGGCATGGCGGGCAGTGGCAGTTTTCATTGCACAGTGGAATGGACGAAGGGTGTCGACCGCGGTGCCGCCAATCGGGCGCATATTTCCTCGCTGACTCAGCAGCAGCTTGACAGCATTCCGCCGCGTGTTTCCGATGCTGAAAACAATGCGGGCGACCGAGTGAACTTTATTTTAGTCGGCTCGCAGGATCAGGTGCAACGCGCGCTGGCGGCGGCGGGTTGGGTTTTGGTGGACAAGACGAAGCGGGATGCGGTGCTGCATGGCTTGTTAACGAGCCTCTCGAAAGAAGGCTACGTCACCATGCCGATGAGCGAACTAATGCTGTTCGGACGCGTGCAGGATTTCGGATATGCGCAGGCTGATCCGCTGAAAGTAGTGGCTTCGCGCCATCACTTCCGCATGTGGAAAGCGCCCTTCACAGTGAATGGAGAACAGGTATGGGCGGGCGCGGGGACGCACGATATAGGCTTCGATAGAGACAACCGCAACAACGGCGTTACACACAAAATCGATCCAGCCACGGACGGCGAACGCGATTACATCGGCCAAGGTTTACAAGACACTGGCATGGTAGTGAAGGAAGAATACATGACCGCTACGAATCCGGTGAAGGATGCAAGGACGGCCACTGGGAGCGGCTTCACTTCCGACGGGCGGACGCTGGTGATTTATTTGCAGCCTACGGGCTAAGCTTACGCGGGCGGGTTTGCCGCTGCGTTCGGTGCGGTGCTGGCGCGGAAGAATCCGGATGCGGCACTTGGGATGATTCTGTACCGAACGATCCAAGTCTGCCGATGCGAAGCTCATCGTGCAGTTCCTGCAATCGCAAGTGAACGACGGCAAGAAAATCATTCTCATCGGTTACAGCAAAGGCGCGCCGGATATCTTCGAGACGCTGGCGATGAATCCGAATTTGGCGAAGCGGGTAGCGTTTTGTTTCGGTGGCGGGCGCGCTAGGTGGATCGCCGTTCGCTGGCGCGTTGCCGGCACAGGCCGACAAGTGGATCAGGCAATTCACGATTGAAGGGCGGCACGGGCGATATCCGGTTCAAGAGTTTGATGCGTGCGGCGTGGCAACAGTTTATGGTGAGTTACCGGAGAGTAACCGGGCGACGACTTCCAGGAGTTTACTTGCGTCTTGGATGATGCTGGGTTCCTCTGGTTCCGGCGAGGATGGCCAGCTTTTAAAGGAAGATGCGATTCTGCCCGATGCCCGGCTTTTAGCCTGGATTTCTCACAGATAAAGTAGCAAAAAGCCGTCCAATCTGGCATAAACATAAGTGCTGACAAATGTTTGTGACCAAAGAAGAAAGGCTTTTTGCTATGACACAGTGTAACGAATCGCGATTCGATTTTGGGGACGAGGGCCGGCGGGAAGTAGTGGCGGAATTCAATGGCGGAACGATCAGCTCCGACGGTGGAGCGCTACTGCTGCGCGCAACAGATCGGCGAATGGATCTGCTGCATCGCTTGAGCGCGTGCTTTCTGGACGGACGCAACCCGATCTTCGTAGAACACCAGTTGGATCAGATGCTGACCCAGCGAGTCTACGCGATAGCGCTGGGGTACGGCGACTTGAACGATCACGAACAACTGCGACACGACCCGTTGTTGGGGTTGTTGGCCGGCAAAGCAGAACCGGGCGTAGACATGCTGGCTGGCAAGAGCACCCTGAACCGAATGGAACTGGGAGACGGCACACCGGACCGCTACAAGAAGATCACTTTCTGGCGGGACGCCATCGACGATCTGCTGGCGGATGTGTTTGTGGAGGCGCACGCTGCGGCGCCCGAGCAGATCCTGCTGGACATTGATACCACCGACTTTGCGATTCACGGCGAGCAAGAAGGTCGCTTCTATCACGGTTACTACGACGGCTACTGCTATCTGCCGCTGTATGTGTTTGCCGGCGAGCATGTGTTGTGTGCGCGCTTGCGTCGCAGCAATATCGATCCGTCGGCCGGTAGTAAGGAGGAACTCGAGCGCATCGTCAAACGGCTGCGCGCGGCCTGGCCGGAGGTGAAGATTGTGTTGCGCGGCGATTCTGGTTTCTGCCGTGACGAACTGATGACGTGGTGCGAAACGAACCAAGTGGATTACGTGTTGGGCTTGGCGCGCAACACTCGCTTGGAAACAATTGTGGCGCCGGCGCTAGCCCAAGCCAAGCAGCAATGGGAGGAAACACAAAAGCCTGCGCGCGTGTTTTGGGAGTTTGAACACGAAACCGTGAGTGGAAGTTGGAGCCGCCGGCGGCGGGTGGTGGCCAAGGCCGAGCATATCGATGGTAAATCGAATCCGCGATTCATCGTCACTTCTCTTCCTACGACCGCCTGGGCAGCGCAGTCTTTGTACGAAGATCTGTATTGCGCACGCGGCGATATGGAGAACCGCATCAAAGAGCAGTTCGTGTTGTTCGCTGACCGCGTGAGTGCCGCCACTATGCGCGCCAATCAACTCCGACTCTACTTGTCCGTCTTTGCTTATACGCTGCTGAGCGGACTACGGCGCTTGGGTTTGCCATCTACCGAGATGGCGCGCTCACAAGTCGGCACGATTCGCTTACGCCTGCTCAAAATCGGCGCTCAGATTCGCGTCACCGTCCGCAAAGTTTGGGTTCAGTTGAGCAATGGTTTCCCGCTGCAAGATTTATTCCGCCAAGCTTACACACAACTCCGCTGCTGAATCTAACCCGGCCTGCGGGCCACTGTTCTTTGACATACTCGCCGATCTCTTACGCAACCAACGGGATTCGTGTGCCCTTTTTGCTCATCATCGAATGCTTCTCCTCCATCTCGCGCTCTTTTCCGCGCCCAGTGCATAATTAAGCTTTATTCATGAGAAATCCGGGTTAGGCGCAGCGATGGCAGATCATTGCGCGATTGCGCTGCCGTTTCAGACGTCGGGGCAGAAGGAGTAGTCAGCGGGAATGGATAAAAATCATTATCCGCGAGCGGCATTGTTGGAGGCGATTGTCCGGTATGTGTCGGAGGATTTGAAACAGAATTAACGCTGCGTCCTCTTGGCGTCGCTGATATCGACTTTACTTAGACGACGTCAGCAGGCATCGCTGACACTCTGATCTCAATCTTCTTTTCAGGCAAGTATTGATGTTTGGCGATGAGGTGGATGGTGCCGGGTTCGGCTTTGGTCTTGATCCAGACAGCCCCCGCGCCGCCGACCAAACCGAACGGATTCTCGCCGACGATTTCCCCCGGGCCATCGAGCGTAAGTGAAATGACGCCGCTCGCGAACTGTTGCGTATTGCCGTATTCGTCGGCGACACGGAGCACGACGCGAGTGACATCACTGCCGTCGCCGTGTAAGGTTTCGTCGTCGGGTTCGACGAGTAACTGGCTGTCGATGCCTTTGCCGGAATACGTCTTCGCAATGACTTTCTTGCCGCCGATATAGCCTTCGAGCAGCAAGTCGCCCCAAGGGTTGAGCGGGAGGTCGCTCATGTCTACAAAGAAGGGCGGGTATTTCAGATGCGCAAAGGTCTTGCGGTCGGGATCGGTTTCGGTGTGCAGTTTGCCGTCGATGTAGAGTTTGATGTGCTCGACATTGGCACAGATCGGCACATGGCCAGGGCCGCCGGCTCCGGAGTGGTCGCCGCTCGACCAATTGAAAGCAGGTTCAAGTACTACTTCTTCGCTGGGTTCGCATTGGGACTTATAAAAGCCGGCGGCGGCTTTGGGAATGCGGAAGATGTCGGATACGCCGTGATAACAAATACGATCGCCTGAACCGAAATTGCCGTGCGTGTTGTAATCGAAAGCGCACCAGCCTATGCCGCCGGAGTAACCATCTTGCGAAGCGAGTTGATCGTGAATGCGCGCGTGCCGCATGGCGTGTTCGGCGACGCGTTCTACTTGATCGAAACGCTTAGTGGAATATTTGTGGCCCACGAATTCGGTGTTCAGGTACAGCGGATGATTCGGTGGTTGCAGAGGGAAATCGAAGTCGTTCATGGTGAAGACGTCTTCGAGCAGTTCGGAGTGATAAAGATAGCGGATGCCGCCGGTTTGGCGAGAAGGATCGAGATCGTGGGCGGTCTTGTTGGTGCGTACGTAGAAGTTGTGTTCGTCTTGCGATTCGTTGATGCGCACACCCCAGAGAATGATAGACGGGTGATTCCAATCGCGGCTGACCATGGCGGCGACGTTGCGCACGGCGAGATCTTGCCACTCGTTTTCGCCAATGTGCTGCCAGCCGGGGATCTCTTCGAGCACGAGAAGGCCAAGTTCATCGCAGGCGTCTAGAAAGTGACGCGATTGCGGATAGTGAGACGTGCGGACGAGGTTGAGTTTCAGTTCACGTTTGAGGATATGAGCGTCCCTGCGTTGCGCGCGTGCGGGCATGGCGCCGCCTACATAAGGAAACGTTTGGTGGCGGTTGAGACCGCGCAATTTAATGTGCTCGCCGTTGAGCATGAAGCCTTGGGGAGTGAAACGGGCTTCGCGGAAACCGATGCGCGTGGAGTATTCGTCGCTACCGTGTTTGACCACGACGTCGTAGAGTTTGGGCGTCGTAAGATTCCAAAGCGCAATCTCGCCTAGATTCGAGAGGGTGACTTCGTGCATAGCAGGTTTGCCTTCGGCCTGGGCGGATGCGGTGGCAAGAACGCGCGTTCCATCGCGCAACTCGACTGTAATCGGCCCAGCGGTATTGCCTTCACCAGCGAGATAGCAGCGCACCAGCACTTTGCGGTCTGGGGTGAGGACGTTCTGCGGTTCGGCAAAAACATTCTCAATATATTGCTTGGGGACGACACGGAGCGAGACTTCTCGATAGATGCCGCCGAAAGTGAGGTAATCGATATTACCGCCGAAGGGAGGAATGTCGGGCCGCTCGGAAGAATCGAGTTCAACCGCCAGGATATTGTCGCCGGACCAGTTGAGGTGGGGCGTAAGGTCGAAAGAAAAGGGCGTGTAGCCGCCGCGAAATTCAGGAAATTTGTGGCCATTGATAGTTACGGTGGAGGCGGTCATGGCGCCCTCGAAATCGACGAAGACGCGGTGGCCTTTGGCGGATTCGGGGACGCGGAAATGGCGGCGGTAGGTGGATATGAATTCGTAGGAGCGGTCGTCAAAGCTGTGCCAAGGGAGCATGACGTTGGTGTGGGGGAGGGTGACCTTGGTGAACCCTGAATCGTCGAATGCGACGCTGGTGGCGTCCGTGGTCTGGCGGCCGCCAAACAGCCAGTTCCGGTTCAGAGGGTAGATGCGGCGAGTGGAATTGGACGGAGTTTGGGCTGAAGTGAGTGTCGGCATTAGGGCGAGTCCGGCTACTGAGCTAGTGAGGAAATCGCGACGATTCATGGCTGAACTCCAGGATACAGGACAGCGGCAAACCGCGGCGCGGATTAGCTGACGATTTCAAGCCAATGGCGGGTGGAGGCAGTTCGGAGGGCTTTGTCGGTGAAGAAGGATTCGTCGAATTCAAGGCCGAGACTATAGCCTGCGGCGACGGGACAGCAGCGGCGAACAATGGCGGGGCGCATTTCATCGCCGATGGCCAGGTGTAATCGGGAGCCGACGTCAACGGAAAAAGAGATGATCAGACCTAATCCAGAACGGGAAAGATCGCAGATTGTGGCTCGAGCGGAAGAGTCTGGAGTGGTCGATTCCAAACACAGCTCTATTGGCCGATTGAATGGCCGGCGAGGCTCGGAGCGGAATTTTCGCATAAACAACTTATCGTTACTGGTTAGCTTTTCAATATACGAAAGCATAAACGGGTGTCAACTTAGCCCTACAGTCCGGCGGGGGACGGCGAGCTAACAGGGTCAGTAACGCCAACTGGTTACGTCTGCACCGGGTGGAGCGGTTTTCTGAATGCGCTCCATGATCTGCGGCAGGTACATCTGGTTGTAGTGGAGACGTGAATACCAGTTCGGTTTCGTGGGGTCGCCGTTCCAGCAATGCTCGGCGCGCGGACCGTATCGCACCTCGCCTTCGTAAGGAACGCCATGGCCGGGGTTACCGGTTTGATTGAGGAAGTCCTCCAGCAGGTAGACGGCGTTGTTTAAGAAGTAGGTGTCATCCGAACCGACATAGATGTGCAGCTTGCCTTGCAACTTAGGCCCCAGCGTATCCCAGTCGCGTTGCAGGATCGCATTCAAATCGTAATGCTGACGCCAGTATTCTGCGGCGTTGTGGTCGATCACGCCGCTACGTTTGTCGAAGATCGATTGCGGATAGCCATCGGCGGCAGTGGGAGAGTAAACGGCTTGCCAGATGTCGAACTGATCGCCGGAACGGCCGTGATCGCCAAGCGCTGCTTCGTAGGCGACATTGTCGCGCATAGAGATGAGCGTCTGGCCCAGATAGTTGCGCATGGCCGGTTGCTCCACTTGCTTGTTGGCGCCGGGTAGGAAGAAGAGATTGTCTTGTTTGTACAGATCGGCGGTCATGAAGGCGTGGAAATCGACGGGGTCGGGGCAGGCGACAAAGGCGCCATTGTAGTGATCGGGATAGAACATTTGAACCGCGAGCGATTCCCAGCCGCCGGTAGAGCCGCCGTAAACGAAGCGCGCCCAGCCTTGACCGATACCACGGAATTGCCGTTCGATGGCAGGGATGAGTTCGGTTTCGATGGCGTCGCCATAGGGACCCACGTTAGCAGAGTTAACGGCGTACGAATCGTCGTAGTAGGGGTTGGCGTGCTGCAGTTTCACGATGAGCAGGCGCGGTGTACCCGGTGCGATCCACGATTGATAGTTCTTGTACGCTTCTTCTTGTTGAATGCGGTTGTAGCCGGCAAGATGGAATCGGTCTGAGTAATCGGGCTTCAGATTAGGATCGGGCGGCGTCTCCCGAAAGTCGTTCATAGCGGCGACGAAGTGGTCGTGGAAAATGATCAGCGGATAGCGTGCTTGCGGATGCGAGTCGAAGCCCTCGGGTACAAGAACGACGGCAGAGAGATACATAGGACGGCCCCAGAACTCGCTTAAGAGCTTCGATTGAATGCGCAGATGGCGGATGTACTTGGTATCGGGCTCGGGTTCGATAGGTGGGATTGTTTCGTCCAGCGAGACAGCAATGGAGGGCGCGCCGGGACCAATATGAACTATGCGCGGTTTCGAAAACAGATTACCGGGAGCGAGGTTCCAGTGTTGCCCTTCGCCGCGGTCTGGGGCAAGCTTGATGGTTTTGCCGTCTGAACGATGAAAAGTTTCGTAGATGTTGAGAACGGCTTGGATGGTGTAGTCGCCCGGAGGGACGTCCTTCAGGCTCGCGCGGGGATAGCCTTGGGCATCATTGCCAATCGTAATTGGTTCGGCGGCCTTCCAGCCGTCGACCGTGGTGCCGAAAACCATTTGCGACTTAGGACTGTCGTCGATTTGCATGCGGGGTTCTTCGGAAGGATCGTTGGAGAGGAGGAGCAGGAGGCGGCCATCGAGTGGCTTGGCGGACCGCGCGCTAGGGAATGTGACGGTGATGGTTTGGGCAGAAACGCTAAGGCAAGCGAGCGCGAGCAGAAAGATTGGGCGCATCTTTGGAGTATAAGATGCAGGTGCGCTGGTATGGCTCCTATGAGTCTAAGGAGCGGCGCCGAGGCTGGCAGTGGGACGAAACTCTTCGACCTCGAACGAATTTCTAATAATTGCGCGCAGCTCCTCAAGAGAGCCCACGTGGCCCGTGCCGAGAGCTTGCGTGAGAGCGTTGCCGGCGGCAGTAGCTTCGGCGGGACCGGCGATAACGGTACGACCCGTAACATCGGCAGTGAGCTGGTTAAGCAGAGCGTTACGCGAACCGCCACCGATGATATGGATGATTTCGAGCTGGCGCCCAGTTAGCGATTCGAGAGACTCGAGTACCTGCTTGTAGCGCACGGCCAAGCTGTGAAGAATAACTCGTGTAGTCGAGGGGATATCGGCCGGAACCTCTTGACTGGTTCTCTTGCAGTATTCCTTAACACGCTGCGGATGGTTGCCGGGGGAGACGAATTCGTCGAGATCCAAGACGGTGGCTAGCGGCTTTGCTTCGGCGGCGGCGGCGGTCAGATCGGCGTAGGTGAATTCATGACCCTCGCGAGCCCAGGCGCGTTTGCATTCCTGAAGTACCCAAAGGCCCGGGATGTTTTTGAGAAAACGAATGCGATTCTGTACGCCGACTTCATTAGTGAAGTTGGCTTTGAGTGAGGCGTCATTAATAACTGGATCGTTGAGTTCGACACCCATCAGTGACCAGGTGCCAGAGCTGATATAACACCAATTCTCACCGGCGCGGGCAGGAACGGCGGCGACCGCAGAGGCAGTGTCGTGCGAACCGGTCGCAAAGACGATCGTTTCTTGCTTAAGGTCGCAACGTTCGACGATGTAGGGCAGAACAGGGCCGAGGTCGGTGCCTGGGTCGACGAGTGGCGCAAGATAACCGGCATGTAACCCGAGTTTACGCAGCATATCAGTCGCGAAGTGTTTCTTTACGGGGTCGTAGAACTGGGAGGTGCTGGCGATGGTTCGCTCAGCGCGCAAGGCTCCGGTCAAGAAGTAGTTGAACAGATCGGGCATGAAGAGCAAGTTGGCGGCTTCGGCGAGCGTGTTGGGCATATCGCGCTGAGCGGCAAAAAGCTGATAGAGCGAGTTGATCTCCATGAATTGAACGCCGGTGTTTTGAAAGATTTCCGCACGCGGCACTTTTTCAAAAACATCTTTGAAAGTTCCTTGGGTGCGAGAATCGCGATAGTGGCGTGGGTTGTCGAGGAGGACGCCTTCGGCGCTGAGCAGTCCGAAATCCACGCCCCAGGTATCGACAGCGATGCCGTCTAGTTGGTCGACTGTTTTTGCCGCAACTCGTATGCCTTCACACATTTCATGAAAGAGACGGAGGGTGTCCCAATAGAGGCCAGAGGCCAAGCGGACAGGGGTGTTGGGGAAGCGGTGGAGTTCTGCGAGTTCGAGTCGATGGTCTGCCAAATGCGCCAGCATGGCGCGTCCACTTTCTGCTCCCAGGTCTAAGGCGAGGTAACTTCGCTTCTCGGTCATCGAAAGTTGAGTATATCTTTACGACGCGACTTGTTGAGAAGCCAGTTGGGCGATTCATGAGCATTCAGAAGAAGGGAACCAAGCCATCCGCGATTTCGTAATAAGATAAAACGAAGTCAACTTCTTTAAGAGGATACTGATGCGCTCCTTTTCTTTGTTGCTCATCCTGATGTCTGCGAATCTTCCTGGCGCGACCCCGGGAATTACTTTCGACAAAGACGTTTTACCAATTCTTCAGAATCGTTGCCAGGAATGCCACCGTCCGGGCGAAGCGGCACCCATGTCGTTCCTGACATACAAAGAAGTTCGGCCCTGGGCTGCGGCTATTCGGCAGGCTGTGTTGAGCCACAAAATGCCGCCATGGAATGCCGACCCGGCGCACGGCAAGTTTTCCAATGAGCGCAGACTGACGCTGGCGGAAATCGACATTCTTACGACCTGGGCACAAACAGGTGCTGCGGAAGGCGATGCCAAAGACGCGCCGCCGCCGCGTCAGTTCGCCACTGGTTGGCAGATTGGTAAACCGGACGTGATCATTGACATGGGTTCGGATTATAAGGTTCCTGCCAAGGGTACGGTCGAGTATACATATTTCGCGGTGCCAACGGGTTTCAAAGAAGACAAGTGGGTAGAGAAGGTGGAGGTGCGGCCCTCAGCGCGCGCGGTCGTGCATCATGTCGTTCTTTATGCCCGTGCACCTGGATCAAGAGCCTTCAAATTTGCGCAGCCCGGTATGGGCATTGTGGCACCGAAAGAAGATCCAGACCCACACAAACCCGATATTGGCGAAGGCCAGTTTTACGGTCTGACCGAGGGTGGAAATCTTGAAATGGTGGGCGTTTACGTGCCAGGGGGCGATGCTTATGTGACGCGCCCCGGCCAAGCGCGCTTGATCAAGGCTGGCAGCGATCTGATTTTCCAGATGCACTACACAGCGAACGGTACGGAACAGGTGGACCGGAGCAGCGTCGGCATGGTGTTTGCTAAGCAGGCGCCGCAGGAGCGCGTAATCAACACCTTTGTTCTTAACCCGGACATGCACATTCCGCCGCAGGAGGAAAACCACCGGGTGGACGCCACCGTGAAGCTGCTAGAGGACGTCAAGGTCCAGTCATTCTTTCCGCACATGCACGTGCGCGGCAAGGCGATGGAGTACTTTGTTACCTATCCAAGCGGCGAAACGCAGATCCTTTGTAATGTGCCTCGCTACGATTTCAACTGGCAGATGACGTATCAACTGGCCGAGCCGATTTTGCTGCCAAAGGGTACCAAGATTCGTGTCTCCGCCTGGTATGACAACTCAGCCAATAATCCTTATAATCCCGATCCGAAGGCGGACGTGTATTGGGGCGAGCAGACATGGGAAGAAATGCTGGCCGGGTTTATGGATTTCGCCGTTCCGGTGACGATCAATCCGGCACGCATCGCGCGTCCGCCGGCGCAAGTGGCGCAAGCGCGTTGAGCAGCGCTCAGAGTTGTCTTCCAAGCGGATCCCACACCGGCAGCAACTCCAAAGTAAAACCTTCGACAGGACCCTCACCCGTGATGGTTTGGGGGTCCGTCAGCACTTCCACCCTTCCATCGGCGTGGTAGACCTCAACCTCTCGCTTCTCCGGATCAATCCACCAGCCAAGGTGTGCACCATTATTGATCCACTCGCGCATCTTTTCACGAACCACCTTCCCGCGATCTCTGGGCGACCGTACTTCAATCACGAAATCGGGGCAAAGATGCCAATACTGTTCCAACATTTTCGGATCAAGCGAGCCCACTCGTGAGGTCAGAGTCCAAGCAGCGTCAGGCGCGCGGCGAGCCCCGTTCGGCAGCACGAATCCGCCTGCCGCGTCGGAAACGGTGCCCCGTTCATCGCCTTGCGCCCACCGATCGAGTTGCGTCAAAATTGCCCGGTGACGACACGATGTCAAAGTGTAGTTGGGCGGCATGACGATGAGTTCTCCCTCTGCTGACATCTCGAAAAACAAGTCGGGGTATTGGGAGCAGAACTCGGCGAATTGCTCATCCGTCATGGGTGGCGCGCTTAGGATCGCCGGCAGAAACGCCTCGTCTATAGTGAACGCCATAGTTCGATTCTAGCCCCTTGCCGGGTGCCCTCAAAGAACAAGGCGCGAGAGTCGCCCCCGCGCCCGGTATTTTGTTACAAACCACCTATTTATTCAAAAGGTAAGTCGCCGTTTTTCGGTTCTTCGATCTCCGTCTCCGGAATCACCGATGCCGCTGCTACCAAGTCGCCTTCTTCCATCCGTACCAGCCGCACGCCTTGCGTGGACCGGCCGGCCTGGCGAATTTCGCCTGACTCGATGCGAATCATCTTGCCGTCTTTGGTGATGATCATGAGGTCGGTATTCTCCTTCACAGAGAGCACCGCCACCACTTTGCCCACCTTCGGAGTCGTCTTCATATTGATGACGCCTTTTCGTCCGCGAGCTGTCAAACGGTAGTCTTCGAGCGGCGTGCGCTTGCCGAAGCCGTGCTCGGAAATCGAAAGAATCAAACCTTCTTTCTCGATGACTTCCAAGCCGACCAGGTAGTCGCCTTCATCCAGATCCATGGCGCGTACGCCGCGTGCCTGCCGGCCCATCGCTCGAACTTCATCTTCGTTGAAACGGATCGCCATACCTTCATGGCTGCCTAGGAAGATATAGTTCTTGCCGTTGGTAATGGTGGCGCCCAGCAGTTCGTCGTTGTCATCTAACGCCAACGCAATGATGCCGCGCGAAAGAGGATTGTCGAACTCAGTCAGTTCACACTTCTTGATCACGCCATGCCGAGTTACCATAACAATGAACTTCTCGGGAATAAACTCCTTAACGGCCAGGAATGCCTTCACCGATTCATCCGGCTGCAAAGCAATCAGTCCTGAAACATGTTTACCCTTGCCCGTTGTACCGGCATCGGGAATCTCGTAAATCTTGAGCCAATAGACACGGCCCTTATTGGTGAAGATCAGCATGTAAGCGTGCGTGGAGGCAATTACCAAGTGCTCCACCGCGTCTTCCGAACGCGTGCCCATGCCGATCCGGCCCTTGCCGCCGCGAGTCTGCCGCCGGTATGTATCCACCGACGTACGCTTCAGGTAGCCGCCGCGGGAAACAGTCACCGCGACGTCTTCCATCTGCACCAGATCTTCGAGCTTGATCTCGCCGGTATCTTCGATGATCTGCGTGCGACGCTCATCGCCGAACTCTTTTTGGACTTCTTTGAGTTCCTTGACGATGACGCCCTTCAATACCTTTTCCGACCCCAGGATTTCCAGGTATTCGGCAATCATGCGCTGAATCTCGGCCAGTTCGTCCAGAATCTTCTGGCGTTCCATACCGGTCAAGCGCTGCAACTGCAACTCGATAATCGCTTGCGCCTGAATTTCGCTGAAAGTAAACGTCGTGACCAAACCTTCGCGCGCTTCTTTCGGAGTTTTCGCGGCGCGAATCAGCTTGATGATTTCATCCAGCAGATCCAGCGCCCGCTGGAAGCCCAAGAGGATGTGTTCGCGGGCGCGCGCTTTGCGCAACAGATAATCGGTGCGCCGCCGCACCACATCGACGCGATGTTCCAGGAAGCGCTTGATGACATCGATGATGCCCAGTTCCCTCGGCTGCCCGTTCACAATCGCCAGCATGATTACGCCGAAGCTGATCTGCATCTGCGTTTGCTTGTACAGGTTGTTCAAAATGACTTCGGCATTTTCGCCGCGCTTCAGTTCGAACACAATGCGCATACCGTCGCGGTCGCTTTCGTCGCGCGCATCGGAAATGCCTTCAATTTTCTTTTCGCCAACCAGTGCCGCCACATGTTCCAGCAGCCGCGCTTTGTTCACTTGAAACGGAAGTTCGGTGACAATGATCGACTCGCGGTCTTTGCCAAGCTTTTCCATGGCCGCCTTGGCGCGCAATTTCAAGCTGCCCCGGCCTTTCAGGTAGTAATCGACGATACCTTGCCGCCCAAGAATGAAGCCCCCCGTGGGGAAGTCCGGACCCGGCACCATTTCCAAAATCTTCGACATGGGCGTGTGCGGGTCTTGCAGCACGGCAATACACGCGGTAATCAGCTCATTCAGATTGTGTGGCGGAATGTTCGTAGCCATGCCAACCGCGATCCCGGATGAGCCATTGATCAGCAGGTTCGGTACACGCGTCGGCAAAACTTCGGGCTCGTGCTCGCTGTCGTCGTAGTTCGGCCGGAAATCGACAGTTTCTTTGTCGATGTCTTCCAGCAGCATGCTGGCGATTTTTGAAAGCCGCGCTTCCGTGTACCGCATCGCCGCCGGCGGGTCGCCATCCACAGATCCGAAGTTGCCTTGTCCATCGATCAGCGGATAACGCATCGAAAAAAGCTGCGCCATGCGGACCAGCGCGTCATAGACGGGCGTATCGCCGTGCGGGTGAAATTTACCCAGCACCTCGCCAACAATCTTGGCGCACTTGCGGGTGGGACGGTTAAAGGTCAGCCCCATCTCGTGCAGCCCGTATAGAATGCGGCGGTGGACTGGTTTCAAGCCATCCCGCACATCGGGCAGCGCACGGCCCACGATTACGCTCATCGAGTAATCGAGGTATGAACGCTTCATTTCGTCTTCAATATTGATCGAAATGATGTTCTTGTTATCGCCGCCGGGTGGTAAAAGTACGCCGCCGGGCGGATCTTGATCGGCCAAATCGAACTCCTAAATTTGAATAGCCAAGTGTGGCGGCAAGTTGTTGAAAATGTTGCAACTTACTGCCTAATTGTGTATAGGGCTATTCTAGCATTTCGGAGAGGAGAAATATACCGTTTCGTAACGCTTTGACCATACTATAATCAGTCAACTCATGCCCAATATTGACCGCCGTCATTTCCTTAAAACAGCACTTATGGCGACTGCTGCCACGCGCTCTTCGGAAGCGGCTCGTACGAAGCCCCATCTCGGTGTGGTGGTGGGTGTTTCGGGCGAGATTACGCCCGCTCAAGCTATCGCACGGGTCAAAGCGTTTGGTCTGGATTGCTGCCAAGTTGGCGTTGGGCTGGCGCCGACGAGTTTGGCTGAACCGCTTAAAGCAGCGTTAGCCAAGTATCAAGTGGAAGCGACCGCAGCCATGACGTTGGGCACTGGCAAGATGGTGTGGGATTTTTATCAAGGCCCGTTGACGATTGGCCTGGTGCCTCCGCAAACTCGCGCCGCGCGGATTGATGCCTTGAAGCGTACCTCCGACTTGGCTAAGATGTGCGACATCAAGGCGGTCCACACTCATTGCGGTTTCATCCCGGAGAATCCGAATGAACCGCTCTACACAGAAACGGTGAAAGCTATTCAAGAAGTAGCGGGATATTGCAAGGCGAATGGGCAAACTTTTCTGATGGAGACCGGGCAGGAATCGCCGGTGACACTATTGCGCGCGATTACTGACGCTGAGTTCGACAACATCGCTGTCAATCTCGATACGGCGAATCTGATTCTTTATGGGAAGGGCGATCCGGTGGCAGCGCTCGATGTGATCGGCAAGTACGTGCGCGGGCTGCATGCCAAAGATGGGCTCTATCCGACCGATCCGAAGCGGCTGGGAGAAGAAGTGGCGATCGGCAAAGGGAAAGTAGATTTCGCTGAAGTACTCCGCAAATTGCACACGCTGCATTACACTGGTCCCATCACCATTGAACGCGAAATTTCGGGCGCACGCCAGGAAGACGATATCCGCGCGTCTATTTCGTACTTGCAGCGCTTGATTGATTCCACCTATTCGCCAGCTTAAGGAGACTGTTTTGCCCAGTTCCATTGATATCCGGCTCGCTGTCATGATGTTTTTCAACTTCGTGATTTGGGGCTGCTGGTATTCCACCATCAGCACCTATCTGACAACACAGCTAAACTTCTCTGGAACCGAGGCGGGTTCGGTTTTCGGCACGGCGGCTCTAGCCTGCATTCTCTCGCCGTTCTTTGTGGGGATGGTGGCCGACCGCTACTTCAGCACCGAGCGTGTCTTATCCGCGCTGCATTTCATTGGCGCGGGCTTACTGTACATGGTTGCCCAAGCGCACAGTTTCAAAACCATCTATCCGCTGATGTTGATCTATTGCTTGTGCTACTTCCCCACCTTGGCGTTGACTACCTCTATCACGCTGAAGAATTGTCCCGACCCCCGCCGTTTCCCGCTGTTTCGCGTGTTCGGAACTCTCGGCTGGATTGCCATTAGCCAGGTGTTGAGCTATTTCACGCTGGAGCGGTCGGCCAATCAATTTCTTCTAGCTGCGGGCATTTCAGTGGTGATGGGCCTTTACTGTCTGACCTTGCCGCACACGCCCCCCAGCGGCCATGGCAAAGCAATCACCGCTCGCGAGGTACTCGGCCTCGATTGCTTGGTGATGCTGAAAAAGCGCGCGTATTTCATCTTTGCGATCTGCTCCATACTTGCTTGTATCCCCTTGACGTTTTACTTTTCTTTCGTAAACACGTATCTCAACGATGTCGGTGTGAGCAACGCGGCCAGTAAGATGTCGCTCGGTCAAGCGTCGGAAGTCGGCGTCATGCTGGCCATGCCGCTTATTTTTCGGCGTCTCAGCGTGAAGGGTATTCTTCTGGTCGGCTTGGCGGCCTGGACTCTCCGCTACGCGCTGCTTGCTTATGGAAATCCTGGCGCGCTCATGTGGATGTTCTACGTCGCCATCATCGTCCACGGCGTGTGTTTCGATTTCTTCTTTGTGACCGGCATGCTTTATACCGATCAAGAAGCGCCGGCCGCTCTACGCAACACGGCCCAAGGCTTTTACACATTCCTGACTTACGGGATTGGCATGTTTATTGGTTCGGAGCTTTCCGGCGCAGCCCTCGACTTTTTCACTTCGGGAGCCTCGGGGCACCCGGTTCACCACTGGATGAACTTCTGGCTCAGTTCCAGCCTCGGAGCTCTGGTGTTATTCACGGCAATTGCTTTGTTTTTCGCCGGCAAGACTCTCATTCACAGCAGGCAACCTGAATTTGTCGAGGCGGCCGCTTAGTTCAGCCGACTCGTCGCAGCGTGGTGCCGGCGGCAGGGTTCCTTTTGAGAGCAGATACGCGGCCGAATTTTTCGCGGACAGATATCAACTGCTGAAGTAGCGGCTTTGATGGAAGCCGAGAAGCTGGACCGGGATGCTCTCATGCGCAAGCTGATTCAGCGGGCGAAGCGCCATGCTCATCCACCGATTTCGAATTACTTTGTGGGCGCGGTGGGTTGGCGGTTCAAGCGGAACACGGCGAAATCGATTGACATTCGCCGGCCCAGCGGTTTAATCCAAAGGCTCGCGAAGGTGAGTGCCGACCACACCATCCGAGTCGATGAGCCCGACAGGTAGAAGGCAAGCGCTGCTATCTCGGTGCGGGGATGTGCCGTGGGTACATTTGTGAATATCGCCTGCATGGAGTTCGGGTCGCTGCCCTTGATTTTTTTGAATCACCCACAGCGCTTTGGGCTAGTCGGCGAATGCCGGACAGAACGTTCATGGCGAGGTGTCGGGGAATAGCGCGGAGATCGGCCTTGGCGTCGTCGGGGAAAAGGATTCGCTTCCAGCGGGTTCGTTCCGCTGGCGTATCTCGTCCAGATTGAGACTTAGTCCCGCGACGACATCGTCGAAAGAAGTGCCCAGATTACTTTTGAACCATTCGCGTGAACGCGCGACGGCTTGGCTCTCTTCTTCCGTGATTTCCGCTTCTTCAAGCGGAGTATCGGCGAGGGTGCGGACAGCGGATGGGCGGCATGGTTTCGAGTAAGCTGCGCACGGCGCTGAGTTGGGCCGGTGGCAGTCGGTCCAATTAGGCATGCGCCCCTTGCCGAACGAATTACTCGCTTCCCAGAGCTCCCCTGTGGTTTTCACGGGTTTTAGCACCCGTAGAGCTATCCCGGCGTCTCAGAATGGGATATACTCTTGCCGATCTGTTTGCTGGTCCGGTCGGAGAGGGCTTGCTGCTGAGGAGGAATTGTTCCATGAGTGGTCTTTACAAATCTGTAGCGTGCCTGTTTGCGCTTCTGATCCCAGCTTGCACTTGGGCTCAAATATACTCGGGCAACAATCAAGTCGGTGTCACTACGCGGACGCTGCCGCTGCCATTTGTCTCAACAACGTTACTACCAGGGTTTGCTAATAGCGTCACCTTCACCATAGTTCCCAGCGGGGGTGCTGGTGGCACATTTGTGGGTGGCGGAACTTCAGTGGTTGTTGCGACCAATCAGGCTGGGCTGACTGCGTCGCCGCAGTTGACGGTAAACAACGTTCCAGGGTCGTTTACTGTGACCGCAACTAATTCTCTAAACATTGCACCAGTAACGTTCAACGTGAGCACCAATGCCTGTGTATCGAATCCAATCGTTTCGGGCGTTGGCGATAACGCAACGGACAACTCTACTTTGCGCTATGCGGTCACGAATGCGTGTGCCGGTTCGAAGATCACGTTCGCGAGCGGCTTAGGAGTTATCAAACTAGGAAGCCGTCTGCGCGTTGACGATAACCTTACCGTTCAGGGCCCAGGAGCAGGCAGCCTCGCTCTCGATGGAAGTGGTAATACGCGGTTGTTCTTCATCGGGGGCGGCACAGTTTCGATAAGCGGTCTCACCCTTCAGAATGGGCTCGGTAAGGGGGGCGACAGCTACACAGGTGGCGGCGGTGCGGGTATGGGCGGCGCTATTTTCCAGAATGGTGGCAACCTTACTGTGACCAATGTTGCGTTTAATAACAATCAGGCGCAGGGCGGAATCGGGACCAATACGAACGCTGGGCCAGGGGGAGGAGGCTTTGGGGGGAATTCGGCTGGTAGTAACGGGGCTAGCGGCGGTGACCTTCTCGGGCTTGGTGGAATGGGTGAGTTTGAGTTTGAACCACCCTCACTTGGCGGCTTGGGTGGAGGCGGTGGAGCGGGCGACTGTACCCAGCCGGGACTTGAAGGGGGTGTAACCCCGCCGCCGCAGGCGGTTTCGGGGGCGGCGGAGGCTGGCCCTTCGGCAAAGGTGGCTTCGGCGGAGGTGGTGCTGGCGGGGCTAAGTTTGGCTATGTCTCGGGTCCGAACTACCTGGATACTAATGGCGGCTTTGGCGGTGGGGGCGGCTACGACTGCTTCATCGCTATTACGGGTGGCATCTACGTTCCCTGCTTCGCGGGCGGCGGTGGTGGCGCTGGCCTTGGCGGCGCGATCTTCGAATATGCCGGCACCCTTACTTTAATAGACGACACCTTCAGCAACAACTCGGCCGTGGGCGGGGTTGGCATAATGCAGAACGGACAGGGTAAAGGGGGCGCACTGTTTGTCTACTTCGGCGCAAACGCTTCGTCGGTCGGCTCAGCCTTCGTCGGAAACGTGGCTCCGGACGCCGGCGCGCCTGCGATAGGCAATTCCGACAATCCATACACGAACGGAACGACCTGTCCGGGCCAGGACAGCATCGATGTTTGCGGCACCGTTTCCTTTACTTCGGCTCAGGTAACAATTGCCAGTTCTCCTTCCGGTTTAGCCTTTAGTTCCAGCGGAACGGGTTGCGCGCCGGGGGCTAAGTACACAACGCCACAGATGCTGTTTTGGTCGGCTGGGAGCCAGTGTACCGTGGCTTTCGCGCCACTCCAAGCTGGTTCAGCGGGAACGCAGTATGTGTTCAGCCAGTGGGAGGATGGTTCCACGAATCCAGCGCAGGTGATAGCTGCGCCTTCTGTGGCGGCTACCACTTATATAGCCTCTTTCAACACACAATATCTGCTAACGACGGCAGTGAACCCGGTTGTTGGCGGGACAGTCACGGGAGGCGGCAACTATTACAATGCGGGATCTGTTGCGCCTATTGTTGCGACGCCGGCAGCGGGCTATACTTTTGCAAGTTGGACCGGGGCTGTGGCTTCGGCCAGCAGCGCAAGCACCACTATCACGATGAGCGGCCCGCAAGTCGTGACCGCAAACTTTCAAGCTCCGATAACAACGCATGCCTCCGCCACTTACCTGCCGCTCGATAAGAGTACGCAAGGTAAGTGGACGGGAACATACGGCAGCGACGGGTACATCATCGCAAACGCTGCCAATTCCCCGCCAGCATACGCAACGGTAGGCATCACGGGCAGTGCGACTTGGACGTGGATCAATCCAACAACTGATCCGCGCGCGTTGCAGACGTCGAGTGGGGCGAGTACGCGCATCGCGTCGACCTACTATTCCACGGGCAACAGTTTCAACATCAGTCTCAATTTGGTCGACGGCAATCCACACCGGGTGGCGCTGTATCTGCTCGATTGGGATACGACGGCGCGCGCTGAGACGATCTCGATTCTCGATGCCGGGACCAATGCGATTCTCGATACAGAAACCTTTTCCGCCTTCCAGAACGGCGAATACGCTTCGTGGAATATTACTGGAAACGTCATCATCCAAATTACCCGGACAGGCGGGCTTAACGCCGTTGTGGCGGGGCTTTTCTTCGACAGTGCGCCAACGACGAAAGCGCCGGTGATTTCGGCGGTCACGGCTTCGAGTGTTACGAGCACGTCGGCAGTCATTACATGGACGACGGATCAAGCCTCGTCCTCTTTGGTGAACTACGGCACGACCACGAGCTACGGCTCTTCGTCCACTTTGAATCCATCGTTAGTGACCAGTCACTCGGTTACGCTCAGTGGGTTGACGCCGGGCACTACTTACGACTTCCAGGTTGTTTCTGCGAATTCGGCGAGTGTGTCGTCCACGTCGGCGAACTACACTTTCGTCACACTTAGTAGCACTGTTACCAGCAGCGCCACTTACCTGACTCTAGACACCACGACCCAAGGCACTTGGACGGGCGTCTATGGAGCAGATGGCTATATCATCGCCAATGATGCGAACAACGCTCCCAGCTACGCGTCGGTGAGTTTTACGGGTCAAAGTACCTGGACTTGGGCGAACGGAACCTCCGACCCGCGTGCATTACAGACCGCCAGCGGATCGTCATCGCGCATCGCCTCCACCTATTACGGCGGCAGCAGTTTCTCCATCAACGTAAATCTCACTGACGGCAATGCTCACAAGGTCGCGCTCTATCTGCTCGATTGGGATGGGGGCTCACGCGCGGAGACTATCTCGATCCTGGACGCCGCGACGCATGCGGTTCTCAACACGCAATCGTTCTCGGGTTTCAGCAAAGGCGAATATGCTTCCTGGAACATCAAGGGCAACGTAATCATTCAGGTGACGCTGACGAGTGGAGAGAATCCGGCGGTTGCCGCGATCTTCTTCGGCGGTTCTACGGGCGTGGCGGCGCCGGTGATCTCGGGAGTAGTTGCTTCAAGCATCACGAGTACTTCGGCTGTCATTATGTGGACGACGGATCAAGCCTCGTCCTCGCAGGTGAGTTATGGTACGACGACCGCCTATGGTTCTACCTCCGCGCCGAGTTCCACCCTGGTGACAAGTCACTCGGTGACTTTGAGCGGGTTAACGCCGGGCACCAACTATGACTATGCGGTCATTTCCGCCAACTCAGCTAACGTTTCGTCGACGGCGGGTAACTTCACGTTCGCCACAGCGGGCAGCGGTGGTGGGTCCAGTAGCGCCAGCTATATCGGCCTCGACACTGCGACGCAAGGCACGTGGACCGGCGTTTATGGCGGCGACGGTTTCATTATCGCCAACGGTGCGAACAATGCGCCAAGCTATGCTTGGTGAGTTTCACGGGACAAAGTACCTGGACCTGGATCACGCCCACCTCGGACCCGCGCGCCTTACAGATTGCCAGCGGTTCCTCAACCCGAATTGCTTCGACTTACTATGGCGGGAACATTTTCTCCATTAACCTAAATCTCACGGACGGAAACGCTCACAAGATTGCTCTTCTATCTACTCGATTGGGATGCGGGTTCACGGGCGGAGACGATCGCGATTCTCGACGCTTCGACGCACGCGGTGCTCAGTACGCAAGCGTTCTCCGGTTTTTCCGAACGGGCAATTCGCTTCCTGGAATATAAAGGGCAGCGTGATCGTTCAGGTGACATTGACTGGCGGGGAGAATCCGGTTGTTGCTGGCATCTTCTTCGGTGGCTCAACCGCTGGGACGGCCGCTCCTGTTATCTCCGCAGTAACGGCAGCGAGCATCACGGGCACGTCGGCTGTCATCACTTGGACGACGGATCAGGCGGCTTCCTCGCTGGTTAACTACGGTACAACCACAAGTTATGGTTCGGCCTCACTGCTGAATTCGGCTCTGGTGATGAGCCATTCAGTGACACTCAGCGGGTTAACGCCCGGCGTTACTTACGACTATGATGTGGTTTCGGCGAATGCGAGCAGCCAATCCTCCACTTCGAGTAACTTCACATTCTCTACAACGTCGGGCAGCACGACCAGCAGTGCGGTCTATCAAGGTTTAGACACCACTACGCAGGGCACGTGGACCGGGCATTACGGCACCAACGGTTACCTCATCGCGAATGACGGCAACAATCTGCCCTCGTTTGCGCGCCACCAGCCTGACAGGCGACGCCGTTTGGACGTTTGCTTCCACAACTAGCGATCCGAGGGCAACGCAAATTTCCAGTGGCTCGTCGCAGCGTATGGCTGCGGTGTTTTACTCCACCGGAAGTAGCTTCAGCATCAACCTGAATCTGGCTGATGGGAAATCACACCGCATCGCGTTGTACCTGCTTGACTGGGATACCATCGCGCGCGCGGAAACTATTACTATCATGGATGCAGCGTCTCACGCCGTGCTGGACGCTGAATCGTTCGCCAGTTTCCAAAACGGAAAATACGCTATCTGGAGCATTAGCGGCAGCGTGGTCATCCAAGTTGCCGACACCGCCGGGATCAACGCCGTCGTCTCGGGGATATTCGTCGACTAACCCGACTTTCGCAGCAGATTGAAGGCTTCGTGTCGTTTTTCAGCGAACTTTCAGAAAGCGCTGTTATGCTCATGATCAAAGTCCAATGTTTGGTAACGCGGTCGCGCTAACAGTTTTCCTTATTTCTGTCGCCTTGCCGGGCTTGGCCCAAAATACCAGTTCCTCGTTATTTAATCAGCCGCACGCCTTGCAACAGGGGCCAGTGACGTTGACTCTTAAGGACGCGCTCGCGCTGGCTGAGAGAAACGATCCCGCTGTTCTTGCGG
>CAVVLT010000013.1:0-135643 GCA_963749105.1 Bryobacterales bacterium
CCGCTGCTGCTGGAGCTAGCGGCAAAGCCACGAGTTCTCGCTCCAGCGCGATTTTCAGAACTTCATCCATCGAGAAAACGAAGTTCATTTTCATATCGTTCCTGATGTTCGCCGGAATATCCACCAGATCTCTTTCGTTCTCTCTGGGCAGGATGAGTTCACGAATACCATGTCGATGCGCCGCCAGCAGTTTTTCTTTCAAGCCCCCAATGGGCAATACTCGCCCGCGAACGGTAATTTCGCCGGTCATGGCGATGTCGCAACGAACCGGAATCCCGGTCAGAGCACTGCAAATACTGGTAGCAATTGTGATGCCAGCGGACGGACCATCCTTCGGGATCGCCCCCTCCGGCACGTGTACGTGAATATCGAGATGGCGATAGAAATCCTTCGGCAAGCCAAGGTATTGGGCACGCGAGCGCACGTAACTCATGGCGGCTTGCGCGGATTCCTGCATTACATCACCGAGTTTTCCGGTGGTGGTCAGTTTGCCGCGGCCTTCCATCACGGTCGCTTCCGTGGTGAGTATCGAACCGCCCACTTCGGTCCAAGCCAAACCTGTGGTGGCCCCGATTTCATTCTGTTTATCGAGATCGGTATCGCGGAACTTGGCCGGTCCGAGCATTTCGGTCACGATTTCCGGCGTGATGGTAATTTTCGGAATCGGAATAATAGCGGCTTCTTCTTTTTTTGCTTTCTTCTTGCCGTTCTTTTTCACCGGCTCAGCCGCTACTTCTTCCACTGGTGCTGCTTCTTCTTCAATCACTTCAAGCGGACCGTCCGCTTGCACCGGAGTCGCCTCATCGTTGACCGACTGCGCTTCGACTACTTTGCGAGCAACTTTACGGCAGAGGTTGCCGATCTCGCGTTCAAGGTTACGAACACCGGCTTCGCGCGTATAGCTCTGAATCAGAGTTTGTAAACCAGCATCGGCGAACTCAACCTGTTCTTCGCCAACGCCCGTATCCTTACGCTGCTTGGTAACCAGGAAACGCTTGGCGATTTCGAGCTTCTCCACTTCGGTATAGCCGGAAAGCCGGATCACTTCCATACGGTCTTGCAGAGCGGGTGGAATGGTATGCAACACATTCGCTGTCGCAATGAAGAACACTTCTCGAAGATCGTACTCGACATCGAGATAGTGATCCATAAACATATAATTCTGTTCAGGATCGAGAACTTCCAGCAGTGCCGCCGATGGGTCGCCGCGGAAATCCATAGACATCTTGTCCATTTCATCCAACATGATGACCGGGTTCTTGGTGCCGGCTTTTTTCATCATCTGGATCAATTGCCCTGGCAACGCACCAATGTAAGTGCGGCGATGACCGCGAATTTCGGCTTCGTCCCGGACACCGCCCAACGAGAGGCGTACAAACTTACGGCCAGTCGCCTTCGCGATGGACATCCCAAGCGAAGTTTTACCTACGCCGGGAGGACCAACGAAGCATAGAATCGAACCCTTCGGATTCTGCACCAAGCGGCGAACCGAAAGAAATTCCAAAATGCGCTCTTTAATCTTCTCGAGACCGTAGTGATCGCCTTCGAGCACTTGGCGAGCATAACGCAGATCGCGAATTTCTTTGGTGCGTTTCTTCCACGGCACCGCGAGCAGCCAGTCTAGATAATTGCGTGAAACAGTAGATTCGGCTGACATGGGCGGCATGCCTTCGAGACGCTTGAGTTCGGCAATCGCCTTCTCATGCGCGTCTTTAGTCATGCCGGCGGCGTCGATCTTTTTCTTCAGCTCGTCGTACTCGCTCTTTTCGCCGCGGCCAAGTTCCTTCTGAATCGCCTTGATTTTTTCGTTGAGATAATACTCTTTTTGCGCGCGCTCCATTTGACGCTTGACGCGGCCTTGAATGGTGCGGTCGACGTTAAGCTTCTCAATTTCGATATCGAGCAGATCGGCGACGCGCGTCAAACGATCAATAGGGTCGAATATTTCGAGGAGTTCCTGGCGCTCTTCGATGGTGAGCTGTAAATTGGCCCCAACGGTATCGGCGAGCTTACCCGGGTCGTCCACGCGGATGGCCGCAACCATCGTTTCGTAATTCAGATTTTGGCTTAGTTTGACGTACTGTTCAAACAGCGTCGTTACCCGGCTAATCAGGGCTTCCAACTGGCTGCCAGCTTCGATTTTATAGCTGACGGTCTTGATGACGGCGCGAAAATAACCTTCCTCTTCGCTAACGGAAATGATTTTGCCGCGCTCAACGCCTTCGACCAGAACTTTGATGTTGCCGTCCGGCTGTTTCAAGCTCTGGACGATATTGGCAACGGTACCAACCGAGTAAATTTCGTCCGGCCGGGGCTCATCCACCGATGCGTCGTGCTGAGTAGCGAGGAAGATTTTCTTATCACCGAGAAGCGCTTCTTCAAGGGCACGCACGCTCGATTCCCGACCCACCACGAAAGGGGTCATCATATAAGGAAATATAATGACGTCCCGAATGGGCATCATTGGTAAGCGTTTGGTATCCGTTTTGTCTTTAGTGGTAACCATCATGACTTTCTAGGCGGTTTACGGCCGCCAAATGTGGGGACTGACTGCTAAAGCTGCTCACAACCCAGTAAGCAGCGGCTTCCAAAAATCGATTGCAGCTAACCTCGACCGGCTAGCCCGCCTTTTCGAGAACAGCCATATTGATTTTCTGCGAAAGAACCATCTCCTTGGTCACGACGAACTCGCGAATCTTTTTGAACGTTGGGAGATAGTACATGAGGTCCAACATCAAATCCTCAAGGATCATGCGCAGACCACGAGCGCCCACTTTACGCTCCATCGCCAGTTGTGCGACGGCTTCCAAGGCGTCATCGCTAAATTTGAGCTTAACATTTTCAAACTCAAATAGTTTCTGGTACTGGCGAATGATGGCGTTCTTGGGTTTGGTAAGAATTTGGACCAAGGCTTCTTTCGAAAGGTCTTCCAAGATGGCCGTCACGGGCATGCGGCCAATAAACTCGGGAATGAAACCGTATTTGATCAAATCGACCGGTTGGCACTGAGATAAGAGGTCGACATCGCGACGGGCGGCACTGGGACGCCGTGCTTCTTTATCGTCCGGCGGGATAAAGCCGATCGATTTAGTTCCAACGCGGCGCGCAATTACCTTTTCCAAACCGATGAATGCCCCACCGCAGATGAAAAGAATATTTGTTGTATCAACCGGCGTGAATTCCTGATGCGGATGTTTTCTTCCACCTTGCGGCGGAACGTTGGCAACGGTGCCTTCCAGGATCTTCAGCAGGGCCTGCTGGACGCCTTCTCCCGAGACATCGCGGGTGATCGAGGGATTTTCATCCTTGCGGCCAATCTTATCGATTTCATCAATGTAAATGATGCCAGTTTGGGCGCGTTGCACATCCCAATCGGCATTCTGCAGCAGACGAAGGATAATATTCTCTACGTCTTCGCCCACGTAACCAGCTTCGGTTAAGGTAGTAGCATCGACAATCGCAAACGGCACATCCAGAATGCGGGCCAATGTTTGAGCGAGCAACGTTTTGCCGGTACCGGTCGGTCCGATCAAGAGAATGTTGGACTTGGACAGTTCGACTTCGCCGCCGCGCTGTTTGTTCATCTGAATTCGCTTGTAATGGTTATAAACAGCCACCGCAAGCTTCTTCTTGGTCGCCTCCTGACCAATCACGTACTGATCCAAATACTCTTTTAATTCCAAAGGCCGCGGCAACTTGCCCGGCGAACCATAGCTCTTCTCGTGCCTGTCGTCCTCAATGATCGAATTGCATACGGCTATGCATTCATCGCAGATATAGGCGCGCGGGTAATCGCTAGGGGAAGAGATGAGCTTACCGACAACATCTTGGCTTTTATGACAGAACGAACAGCGGAGGGAATCGTCGGTTGTGCGCTTCAAGCTAAGTCTCCTAAACGTTGAAGGATCACGTGCGATCCCTCGGACCTGACCGGAAGAAATTTCAGTCCCAGTATATCAGCACTAGAACCATTACGGAACGTTTTCCACCAGGAATAACCGAGAGTCGAAGTAAGCCATTTGACACTTACCGGAGAGCCGGTCAAGCAGGCATGGATATATGAGTGGGTACCGGGCATTAAACCTGTTTCTGTGCTTGCTCGAAGAGGAATTGAAGGGTCTTCTCAGTTTGTATATGGCTGGCGATGCGAGCCAGCGTTCCATCTTTATCCAGGCGAGCACGGGTGACGGGAATCGGTTCACGTTCTTGCTTAGCAATACGCTGCACTTCGCGATCAACTTCGTCCTTGTTGGCGCCGATATGTTCTTTTTCGGCAACCTTTTCAAGCAGCAACGATGCCTTGACGCTGCGCACGGCCGGGTCGCGCTGTTTTTCTTTTACCTTATTCCAATCCAAGTTGAGTTTGCTCAGATCTACGTCGCGGCCAGTGACTTGACGGAGTTGCATGCTCAACTGATTTTCAATCTGGCGATTGACATAAGTTTCGGGAATCGGAAAATCGTTGGCTTCGACTAAGCGGTCGATCAGAGACTCTTTGGCGACTTGCTGGGCAGCTTGCTGCTTTTCGTGGAAGATCGATTTGCGAATGGCATCCCGCAATTCATCGAGCGTCTGATAATCGCCCAGATCGCGCGCGAACTCATCGTCGAGCGCCGGTAGTTCCTTCTTCTGAATGACCTTTGGAGTGAGAGAAAACTTGACCGTCTTGTTAGCGAGACGCGGCTCGCCATAGTCTTCCGGGTAAGTGACTTCAGCCTCTTTCGTTTCCCCGGGATTGGCACCTAGGAGAGCCTCGGTGAAAGAAGGAAAGGTATCAGCGCCGCCGACTTCGATGGTGGAATCCTGCTCAATGGGTTCGGCCAAGCCCGAAATCGATTTGAGCAAAACTACTACATGATCTTTGTCTTCAATAGGACGGGGATCTAGGTTCACATACTCCGCGCGTCTTTCACGAGTAGTTTCAAGACGCTGGGCTAGTTCTTCGTCCGTTACAACCGGCTCTTCATACTTGACCGGCAACCCGCGATACTCAGCAATTTCAAACTCGGGCGCCACTTCGAACTCGGCTTTAAAGCGGATCGGTTGGCCCTTTTCGTAATGCAAATCCGATATATTCGGCTGGCCCACTACTCGGAATTCTTCTTTTTCGACGCGCTGCCGAAAAGCACGCGGCAGAAGCTGTTCGAGCACTTCCTGACGGATGTCGCTTTCAAAGCGCGATTCGATCATGCTGGCGGGCGCTTTACCAGGTCGGAAGCCGGGAAGGCGCACCTTTTGACGAATAGACTCCGCCGCACGTAGGCGGGCCTTTTCTACATCTTCAACGGGGATCTCTACTTCCAAAGATCGTTTGCAATCTGCGACTGTTGACACGTTTCTATATGATCCAGTATTTCTTTCAATGTCGCACGAACCGATCAGGGTCCGGCGCGGCGCTGTGTAGTGTTAAGCGTTTTGGAACCAGGTAGCCAAATACTGCTCCTGGTCTACGGTGAGGCGATCAATCTTGACGCCCATTGACTCCAGTTTAATGCGGGCAACCTGCCGGTCGATTTCGAGCGGCACGGCTACCACTTGTTTTTGTAAAACGCCATTGCACTTAATTAAGTATTCCGCACTTAAAGCGTGGGTGGCATAGGAAACGTCCATGACTGAAGCGGGCAGCCCTTCAGTGGCGTTCAAATTGATGAGGCGGCCTTCGCCCAAAAGGTATAGGCGGCGTCCGTCGCGCATGGCGAATTCCTCGACGAAATCGCGTGTTTGGCGGCGGTGAAGGGCGGTCAGGCCGAGATTCTCAATGTCGATTTCGACGCTGGAGTGGCCGGCATTGCAAAGAATGGCGCCGTTTTTGAACTTGTCGAAATGCTCGCGGCCGATGACGTTCTTATTACCGGAGACGGTCACGAAAATATCGCCTAAGGCAGCGGCATCGTGAAAAGCGAGAACCCGATAGCCATCCATAATGGCTTCCAGGGCACGGGTCGGGTCAACTTCGCAGATGATCAGATTGGCGCCCAAACCACGGGCGCGGGCGGCAATACCGCGGCCACAAGGACCGAATCCAACAACAACTACGTTTAGGCCGGCGACTAAAATGCCAGTGGTGCGAGTGATGGCATCGAGCGTACTTTGGCCAGTGCCGCAGCGGTTATCAAAAAGCAGTTTAGTGGAAGCTTCGCTGATGGCGACGACCGGAAACCCCAGCAAGCCGTCTTTGGCTGCGGCACGCATCCGTGCCACACCGCTGGGACTTTCTTCGGTGCCGCCAAGAATTTCAGGCAAGGCTTCCGGATGCTTTTCGTGAAGAGTAGCAGTGAGGGCACAGCCATCGTCGATGATCAACTGCGGTTGGGCAGCAATCACGGTACGCAAGTGGACGTCAAACACCTCCTGACTTTCACCACAGATACCAAAGACCGGAATATTGTAATCCTTTACGATGCTGGCGGCTACGTCGTCGTGGGTGGAGTTCGGGCTGGCGGCGCACAACATAAGGTGGGCCCCGCCATCGCGTAATGTGATCAGCAGGTTGGCCGCTTCCGGCGTGATATGCAAACAGGCTGCAATACGCAAGTTCGCGTACGGCTGGGCTTTGATAATGTGCTTGCGGATTCCCTGCAGCACCGACATGGACTGGAATGCCCATTCAATGCGGCGCTTGCCGCGCTCGGCGAGCGCGAGGTCCCTGATATCGCAAGGTACGGCCCCAATCGCTTGTGTGGTCATGACCTCGCCTTTCTTTGCAACCTCAAAAACCTACGCTACCGCAATCAATTGCGCGGCTTCACGCAATGCCTGGGCTTTATCCGTTGCTTCCCAGGTGAAGGTGTCTTCGGTGCGGCCAAAGTGGCCGAACGCCGCCGTCTTTTGATAGATCGGCCGGCGCAGGTTCAGCGACTTGATCATGCCTGCCGGGGTAAGCGAGAAGGTTTCGCGCACAATCTCGGCTAAGCGCGCATCGTCGACTTTGCCCGTTCCGAAGGTGTTGACCATGATAGAAACAGGTTCTGCTACGCCAATAGCGTAAGCAAGCTGCACTTCGCAGCGATCGGCCAAATCAGCCGCGACGATATTCTTTGCCACGTAGCGCGCCATGTAACAGGCCGAACGGTCGACCTTCGTCGGATCCTTGCCCGAGAATGCGCCACCACCGTGACGGCCCATGCCGCCGTAAGTATCGACAATAATCTTGCGGCCCGTTAAACCAGTGTCGCCATGGGGGCCACCGATCACGAACCGACCCGTCGGATTGATGTGAAACTTAGTTTGCGAGTCCACCATGTCGGCAGGGATAACGGCATCGATGATGAATTTCTTCACGTCGGCGCGCAGTTGCTCGGTAGAGACGTCGTCGCCATGTTGCGTTGAGATCACCACGGCATCGATGCGCTTGGGTTTGCCGTCTACGTATTCCACACTGACTTGGCTCTTACCATCGGGGCGCAGATAGCTCAATTCCTTGCTACGGCGCGATTCGCTCAAACGCCTAACCAATGCGTGCGCCAGAGAAATTGGCAGCGGCATCAACTCTTTGGTTTCGTTACAGGCATAACCAAACATGAGTCCTTGGTCGCCCGCCCCGCCAGTGTCTACACCCATGGCAATATCGGGGGACTGTGCCTGGATCATGTTCACGACCGCACAGGTTTTCGCATCGAAGCCGAAAGCTGCGTCGTTGTAACCTATGCCATCAATCACTCCTCGTACCAATTTGGGAACGTCCACATAGGTCTTGGTGGTAATCTCGCCCGCCACAATACAGATACCTGTGGTGACCAGTGTTTCGCAGGCGACGCGCCCAGTGGGATCTGCCGCCAAAACCGCATCCAGGACCGCGTCTGAGACTTGGTCGGCGATTTTGTCGGGATGTCCTTCGGTAACAGACTCAGAAGTGAAGATATATTTCATGAACGGCCTTTTAGACTCCTAGATTTATTTCGGGCGAGGTGCGGCGTTCGCCGCAGGTTGAGGCCTCTGACCTGAATGAGGATTAACGTTATTAGTTTAACAGGAAGGACGGCTTGGTCGCTAGCGGGTCAAGGTTAATTAAAATTCAGTAAACAGCGTATTACAGTGTTCGTAAAAGGGGAACACCGCAGTACGGTCCATGCTACTCCCAGGCGACGGCGGAGGCCAATGCCAAAATGGCGCCCGAGCAGTCCTACCGAGATGGGTGAAGACTTTCGATTGGGCACTCCATTGGCGCAGCATTTGTTTGACCAGGTGTTCCTTTTCTCGTTACCAGCGGATCGGACACGATTGCAGTCGGTTCGACCCTGGAGCGCACTGGGTTTGGCTGGTGGTAACATTTGCCCAGCTTGTGGCGAGAGCGGAGATCATGACTTCACGATTCCGCCCGGGAAGGAAATCCCGGAGAAAACCAACCGGTCGAAAGGCGCAGTCAAGTGACCCGCCGAAGGCGCACTGCCGCCCATATAGAGCCATCGGCATCGCCACCGCATCTAAGTTGGGAAGTTTCTTCAATGTTCCGCCGCAACTATTCATCGGCTGGAAATCTTCGTAACATACACGAACAAACTGCCGCCAGGCCAAGGCGTTTAGACTGCCTGGGCAGAGACGCGCCTCAAAACCTTTTTCGAGGGGCGACAAAAAGTACAGAACTCGTAGAAGCGTGTCAACCCGGTCTCACCCAAATGGGTAAGGACTTTCGATTCGGTACTCGATTAGCCCAATTTTCTTGACCAGCCGTGAGCCCTCCGGTAGACTCCCTAGATGCTTAAGTCCTTAAATGGCAATCTTAGAAGTGTTTCCAAGTTCCAGCCGGGGAGGCTGTTCGCATTGGCTCTGGCCCTCGTTTCATGTTCATCGGTCAACGCCTTTGTCGCGACAACCATTTTTCTGCCGGGATGTTTGGCGGCAGCGACCATTTTCACGACTGGTCCGGATGCTGGGATTGGCAACGTGCCAGCGATTAGTTCCGGCTATGCGGTCACCGAATCTTTCACGATTAATTCGAGCGTAACTCTGAATCAGATCACGTTTGCCGACTGGGCGACCACTGGTACCACGGCTACATCGATTGATTGGGAGATCACGAGCCAGCCAAACGCCGGAGTACTCTTCAGCGCAACCGGGGCTACGCTCTCAAGCACACTTGTGCGAACGGGCATCAGAGATGATGATGGCAATTTGAATAACGTCTACAACAGCAGCTTTCAAACGGTCGCCGTAAATCTCGGACCAGGGACTTACTGGCTGCTATTGCAAAACTGCAGTCCGGCACCAGCTTGCGGGTGGGGCCTTAGCTCAAACAGCGGGTCGGCGGAGCAGTTCCTAAACGGCAGCTTAAGCGCGAGCGGCTTCGGCAGTGAATCGCTTACGCTGAGCGGCAGCGCCGCAGTTGTTAGCAGCCCTGAGCCTACGGGTTCGCTCGTTGCAGGCGGACTTTTCTTAGCGGTTGCTCTCGCGCGGAGACGCCGCTAGCTAGCTCCGCTTCGCGTTACGAATGCCCAAGTATGGATGAGGCTTCTACAGCTCTTCCCGTTCCTCAGGGAAATTTCATGCTAAGACTAAGCTAGCAATGTTGGGGGCTTCCCGATGGATAGAAATTAGGCGTACAATCCTTGAATGCAGTCGGAACGAGCGCGCGAAATCACCGAACAGTTCAAACAGCGAACGGCCGAGTACCTTGCCACAAAGGGCCGTTCGGAAATTGCCGCCAACGCGACAGCCGACATCCTTGACGCGATTGGCGAAATTGAACGTTTGTTCGACGCGCGACGCTCTGAAGATTCGTCAAACCCAGGAGAGGTGGATTCTCTCGTTGGTGCGCGCATCAAACCGAAGCAACCCCTCAATTCCGGGTCGATTGCGCTTCCGCTGCCCGTTGAACCCGAGCTTGAAGCGACTTTCCCGCCATCGGAAGCGTACTTTGCCGCAGCACGCTGAGCGCGCAACTTAGACCCTCGGTCCCCCGGCTAAGCGGTTTGTCGATAATAACGATGTGACCGAACCGTTCCACCCTTTTCAGGATTTGGCCGTTCAGCTTTTGCCGCACGCCGTTCAGCACGACGATGGGGCGCACGACGCCGCACACCTACAACGTGTTTGGAAAAATGCTTCCGCCATTCAACAAGCAGAAGGAGGCGATGCGGAAGTACTGGCGGCGGCCGTCTTGCTGCATGACTGCGTGGCGGTGGAAAAAGATGCACCGCAACGCGCTCTAGCTTCCTGGCTAGCAGCTGAAAAAGCGTCACGTATTTTGGCGAAACAAGGTTGGCCCGAGGACCGTATTCTAGCGGTGACCCACGCCATCGAGTCGCATAGTTACTCAGGCGGGATCGCTCCCGAAAGTCTAGAGGCAAAAATTCTGCAGGATGCCGACCGGCTCGATTCCATTGGTTTTGTCGGCGTAGCGCGCTGCTTCTACACAGCGGGACGAATGGGCAGTGCGCTGTACGAAAGTGCCGATGCCACAGGCGAAACCCGTCAGCTCGACGACAAAAAGTTTGCCCTCGATCATTTCTATACAAAATTGCTCAAGTTGGCAGGCAGTTTTCAAACAGCGACAGGCGCACGTCTAGCGCAAGAACGCGATACGCGGCTGAGACAGTTTCTGGAATATTTCCGGGCGGAAATCTGAAGGCTTAGTCTACGGGGACGCTGGTGCCCTTGGCTTCCGTCTGAGACATCTTCTGAATGCGGTGATCGATCATCTCGCGCAGCCCCATCAGCATTTGCTTACGAGCTTCACGAAAATGCTGTTCCACCTTTTCAGGAGGCGCCATCATTTTACCCAGTTCTTGAAAAGCCATACGGAAGGCTCCGCAAACAGATTCGCCAGTAGCGCGGACATTCTCTTCGCTCATGCAGGCTCCTTCATCTCTACCACCAGCATACGCTCGTTTAGGCGAGCTTTCACGGGCACTAAGCTTGTCATGGTGGTTGGCAGTCCGATGTGGCGGCGGATGGTGCCGACTTCTACCACCAATTCATCGTTCTTTTTAAACAACCCGACTTCCCCTTTCACGGCAAACGGCATTTGAATACGGACTTCATAATGGTCCGCCTCGCGCACAAAAGAAAACGGCGGCGTATCGCGCGTCACGGTCGAGGGGTCTTCTGCGGCATTGTAGAGTTGTTCCGCCATCGCTTTTAGCCGCTCGTAACCCAAGACTTCCTGCGCGAAGAGAGGGACTTGCTTGGTCGGCACCGGATCGAAATAGCGAATGATTTCCGCCAAGGTCGCCCGTTGCGAAGCATGCCACGCCGCGAAGAAACTATCGTGCACGGATTCCGGCAGCAATCGATTGACGATAATGTGATCCACCGTCAAACCATGCAGGGTGAAATAAACAAACGCCCGCTGCGTCTCACGCAGCACCATTTTTTCCGCATTGGTCACGAGCCGCACACTGGTCATTTGCGGATCTTCCAATACCGTGTCGATGCCCTCTATCTTTTGAAATAATTCCTGAATATTGCGGAAGTAGCTATCGGGCGGCAATTCCGCGGGTGATAGCCGGTTGAGCACTGGGCGTGCCGCTTTCAACAGACTTCGTTGAAAGCCAAAGACATGCTTCATGTACCAATCGAGCGTGGCCGGGAGACTAATAAAACGCAGCGATTCGGCCGTGGGCGCACAGTCGAGAATGATGACGTCGTAATCGCCGGCTTTGCGGTATTGATTGACGTACATCATGGCGCTCATCTCTTCCATGCCGGGGAAGATGGCCATTTCTTCCGCCTCGACGCCGGACAATCCTGTAGTGCGCAGAACGCTGGTGATGTATGTGGAAATGTCTTTCCAATGGCGCTTGAGTTCGCGGTTGATGTTGACCTCTTGTACAAAGAGGCGGTCGGCAACCTGGACAGGGTCGTAGGTGGCGCCATGAAACAGCGTATTTTCCAGATCGAATGAATCGGCCAAACTATGCGCCGGGTCGACACTCATCACGAGTGTTCGCTTGCCCTGCGAGGCGAGATGCACGCCGGTGGCCGCCGCAACACTCGTCTTGCCGACGCCGCCTTTGCCGCTGAACAGAAGAATTCGCACATTAGCTTAGACGCGTGTAGGAGCATTCGCGCCTTAGACTTTTGGACCAGATGAGTTTGATACAACAAACGTGATGAGAAAACTTGCTTTCGTCAGTTTACTGCTGTGGCCTATGCTCGCCGGCGCCTTTCAAAACGATCCGGCTGGGCCCGCACGCTGGACCACCGAAAAAGCCAACGCCTGGTATGCCCAACAGCCTTGGCTGGTCGGCAGCAACTACCTGCCATCCAACGCCATCAATGAACTCGAAATGTGGCAAGCGGCGACATTCAGCCCAAAACGGATAGACACCGAGTTAGGCTGGGCGCAAAGCCTGGGCATGACTACCATGCGCGTGTTCCTGCATGACCTTCTATGGAAGCAAGATCCCGCCGGTTTCAAGAAACGCATCGACACATTCCTCAGCATCTGTAACAAGCACCACATTAAACCCCTCTTCGTTTTGTTCGATTCGTGCTGGGATCCAAACCCGAAGCTGGGTCCGCAGCACGCGCCCACGCCGGGCGTTCACAATTCTGGCTGGGTGCAAAGCCCGGGCGCTGCCGCGCTCGAAGATGAATCGCAATATCCGCGACTCAAAGCTTATGTAGAAGGCGTAGTCGGCGCCTTTGCGAACGACGGCCGCATCCTCGGCTGGGACGTTTGGAACGAACCCGACAATCGAAACGACTCTTCCTACAAAGATCCAAAGAACAAAGGCGAACTTGTCTTGGCGCTGTTGCCGCGCGTGTACGCTTGGGCGCGCGGTGTGAATCCCACCCAGCCCTTGACCAGCGGTGTCTGGCACGGCGTCCCGGCAGCACCCGAAATGATTCCGCCGATGGCGAAGATCCAGCTTGAACTATCCGACGTCGTTTCCTTCCATAGCTACGATCCGGCCGACAAATTCAGCGCCGAAGTAAAGTGGCTTGAACACTACGATCGGCCCATTCTGTGTACCGAATACATGGCACGCCCGCGCGGCAGCACTTTCGAAGCAATTCTGCCGGTCGCGAAAAAAGACAAAGTGGCCGCCATCAATTGGGGATTTGTCGCTGGAAAATCGCAGACTTACTTGCCTTGGGACTCCTGGCAACAGCCTTATGTCGATCATCCGCCCGCCGTTTGGTTCCACGATATCTTCAAGGAGAATGGTGACGCCTACAAGCCGGAAGAGGTTCGCTTCATCCGCCAGATCACGGGAGCATCGAAAAATTAGAAGAGGGACGGAGGGGACGGGGATGGAGGGACGGAGAGCTATGGAACTGCATCGTAAGACGTGGTTCCATAGCTCTCCGTCCCCTCCGTCCCCCTCCGTCCCCTGTCCCCTCCGTCCCTAAAAACTAGTTGGCGCAATCGAACTGAACCGTGCCCAACAGATGCTCGAATACAGGTGAAAACCGTTCAATCTGGTCAGCCCGGCAATCCAGCTCAAAGCGGTAAACCATCTCATTGCGGTTGACGAAAAGCACTTCTTCCATCCAGGTGGCGCGCTCTTGCGGGTCGTAATAGCGGTGTTTGGTGTAAAGGCCCGCGCTCCCTTGCACCGTTGTCTCACGCTTTTCGAGGATCTCCATCCGTTCGGCCCGTTCGAACCGCTGCAAACCGCTTAGGTGATCTTGCAAGCTTTCTGCCAAGCTGATGGGCAGGATGCGCGCGTCTTTCGGAGCGTTGGTCGACAGTGCCTCAAAATCGATAGCACCCATTGGCCGTGAAAACTTCTTGGCACCCGTTTCGATAAACAAACCCGCGCCTTCGAATGCCTCGCCCTTTACCCAACGTGAAGGAATGCTGACACAGTAGCCGTAATCGTTATTACGATAGCGCTTCCACGAACGGTCCTGTTTTTCGTCAAAATTCCCATGGCCCCAAGCTGCCAAGAGAGGGGAAAAGGCCAGGCCACATAGCAGCGCCTTACGCCAGCCGTACTTTCTTTCCATTAAACAAAAGCATATTCAATCCGAGGGGCCTTTGGCTAGTACTATTACGCCTTTTTAGGTAAGGGTGCAAAGTTTTTTTCTTATTACCGTGCGGCAACCCAGCGGAGTGTTTCCTTACCGCTCGTCACGAGAGATACCGGCCTTCGTACCGGGACTTCTTCGATAATGGATGAACGTCGCAAACAAATAATCGCCACCTTGGCACAAATGGACAAGCAGTTTGGCAAAGGCTCCGTCATGATGCTGGGATCGAGCGCCGCGTTGCCGGTGGAAGTGATCTCTAGCGGATCGGTAGCCATAGATGTTGCCTTGGGCACAGGGGGGCTGCCGCGCGGCAGGGTGGTGGAGATTTTCGGCCCGGAATCGTCGGGCAAGACAACCTTGGCGCTGCACGCGATCGCGGAAGCGCAGCGGGCGGGAGGAACGGCGGCTTTCATCGATGCCGAGCACGCGTTAGATCCGACGTACGCGCGAAATCTGGGCGTTGACATTGAAAATCTAGTCGTATCGCAGCCCGATTTCGGTGAACAGGCGTTGGAAATCGCTCAGGCGCTGGTGAATTCACAAGCACTGGACATCATCGTCATCGATTCCGTGGCCGCACTCACGCCGAAGGCTGAGATCGAAGGGGAGATGGGCGATAGCCATATGGGCCTGCAAGCGCGCATGATGTCGCAAGCGCTGCGGAAGCTCACGGCGTCGGTGTCGCGCGCCAATGTGTGCCTGGTTTTCATTAACCAATTGCGCGAAAAAATCGGCGTGATGTTCGGCAATCCGGAAACCACGCCGGGCGGACGGGCATTGAAGTTCTTCTCCTCGGTCCGCATCGACGTGCGCCGGGCCACACCTATTAAAGATGGCGAAACGATCGTCGGCAATCGCACCAAAATTAAAATTGTCAAGAATAAAGTAGCCGCGCCTTTCCGGGAAGCCGAGGTTGACATCATGTACGGGAAGGGTATCTCGCGGGAAAGCGATGTGCTCGATCTCGGTGTCACGCAGGGCCTGATCGAAAAAAGCGGTTCGTGGTACAGCATTAAGGGCGAGCGAATCGGGCAAGGCCGCGAAACCGCGCGTCAAGCGTTAATCGATCAGCCAGACCTTTGCCGCCGGATCGAAACCGACTTGCGTAAGGCGCTCGGATTGGGTGCAGAACGCAGAGATCCCGAATTCGAACTGATAGCGAAGAAGGTTTCGGCGGCGAGTTAAGGCCGCAGCAGCGCTAGATCTACGCTATCCGCCATTGCCTTATAGCCATCTTCGTTACGCCGAATCTTGTCACCGTTATAGGAAGACAGCAAGTACGACCGGTCTTCGGGATCGGCCAGAGCTTTGTCAAAATCGATTACGCCGTCGAATACTCCGCCAAGCCGAATGAACGCATTCACTTCCTGGCGGAGTTTTTTATGCGCGATTCCGGCAGCCACAGATAAAGACCTATTTTCGACGGACAAACTGAAGTTGCCGCTTATCACGCCAGATGCGAGGGGAACGTAAAAACCCAAGAGCCCGGCGATTCGTAGCGCGCGAGACAATCTCGCTTATTTGCTTAGGGAAGAATCGTGGTACCAAGGTACTAGACAATGCACCGGCATTATTCCCGGCTGAGACAATTCCGCGTGCTACATTCGGGGTTAATAAGTCTTGCTAAATTTCAGTTCTTTAAAAGGGGTTTTTGAATATGCGACGAAACGTAGTTTTCGTTCTATCTCTCTTGTTTTCTCTGCTGATTTCCTCCTCGTTGCAGGCCCAACAGGTAACGGCGGCCATTACCGGTAAAGTTGTCGATGCTTCCGGCGGCGCTCTCCTAAACGCCAAAGTTGTTGCGACTGATAAAGATCGCGGCACCGAATGGCCCAGCGAAACCAACTCTGACGGGGTGTTTAACTTGCCGCGCTTGCCGATTGGCACCTACAACGTCAAAGTCTCAGCGCCCGGGTTTCAATCCGCCTCACAATCTAACATTCTGCTCGACATGAATCAGGTCGCGCGTCTCGATTTCACAATGGTGATCGGCAGCGTGACCGAAACCGTCGAAGTTACCAGTGCTGCGCCTCTGCTGCAGACCCAATCTACTCAACTAGGCCAAGTCATCGATGCGGCCACAAACGTGGACCTTCCGCTAGCCACGCGAAATTACGTGCAGCTTACCTTGCTGGCGCCTGGCAGCATTCACCCGAACCCGGCCGGCTTCAAGAGCGGTCTCACGACGAGTTCCAGCTCCCGCCCCAACGTCAACGGCAACCGCGAGCAGTCGAACAACTTTATCCTCGACGGCCTCGACAACAACCAGGTATCCGACAACCTGGTCGGTTATGCTCCTGCGGTCGACGCCATTCAGGAATTCAACGAAATTACCTTAACCGCGCCCGCCGAATTCGGCAACTACATGGGCGGCATCGTCAGCGTTACCACCAAGTCGGGTACTAACCAGTTCCATGGCAGTGCTTACGAATTTTTCCGCAACGACAAGTTGAACGCCAATTCCTGGACGAGCAACTTTGAGGGCTTACCGCGCGCCATTACCCGTTGGAACAATTTCGGTGGTACTGGGGGCGGTCCCATCAAGAAGGACAAGTTGTTCTTTTTCGCCGATTATCAGGGTTCGCGGCTCGATACGCCTCCGAGCGCAGCCTCCACGACGGTTTTCACGGCTTTGGAGCGCACCGGAAACTTCTCGGAGCTTCTCACAGCGGCCAAGCCGGTCCAATTGTACGACCCATATGCTGTGCAGGCAAATGGCACACGCGCTCCCTTTTCCGGCAACCTGATTCCCGCAAACCTGATCAGCCCGTCGGCCGGCAAGATTCTTTCATCGCAGTACTATCCAGCGCCCAGCAACACGAACCTACTGAATAATCTCGTTTATTCAAGCCACTCCTACATCAATGGCGATCAAGGCGATGCGAAAGTCGATTGGAACATCTCTGAAAAAGATCGCTTTTTCGCGCGCTATTCACAGAGCTATTTCACCAATCCCACGGAACGTACCGATCAGCTTCTCTACAACAGCTTCAATATCTATCCAACTCACACGGGAGTGCTTGACTGGACTCGCAGCGTTAGCCCAACACTGGTCAACGAGGCGCGTGCCGGGGTGAACTACGTGTTTATCAACAACGGATCGTCTTCCAACGGTCTAACCGGTTTCGCGCAAACCGTCGGCATTCCCGACGTTCCTTCGAGCTTCCTCCCCGCCCTCAGCCTCTCCGGCGGCAACGTGAGCGGCTTCGGCACCAGCGACGTTTATCAACTCTTCGCCGACGCAGTTATTCACTTCGAAGACACCATGATTTTGACCAAGGGGAACCACAGCATGCACTTTGGTTTCCAGGGTTACCGTTATCGCGTCGACACGTTCTACTCCGGCAACAACGGCCGCGCCGGACAATTCAACTTCAATGGGCAGTACACTTCGTATGAGCCAGGGGCTAGCGGTGGAACCAAGAATCCTGCCACCGGCGTTGCTTCTGGCATCGCCGAAGCCGATCTTCTGCTGGGACTGCCGAATGAAATTCTCGGCGGCGTTAACGGAGGCACTTGGGGACAACGCGCCAATTCTCTGGCGGCGTTTTTTCAAGACGATTGGCGCGTCACGTCCGACCTAACGCTGAACCTTGGTTTGCGTTGGGAACTGCACACGCCTTGGGTTGAAGTGGACAACCGCCAAGCGAATTTCAATCTCGTGAGTGGGGCCGAGGAAATCGCCGGTCAGAATGGCGCTAGCCGTGCCCTGTATAACCAATACAACGGCATCACCAACTTCCAACCGCGTGTAGGCCTCGCTTGGACGCCGGGCGGCGGCAAAACGGTCATCCGCGCCGGCTATACCCTTTCCAATTATCTGGAAGGCACCGGCACAAACTTGCGCTTGCCGATCAACCCGCCGTTTGCCATCGAACACGACGACCCCTACAACACCGGTCAGAATTTTGTGCTGCCTGGCTCAACCCTCGATCAGGGCTTCGTTCCGTTCAGCAGCAGCGCCGGCGATCAGTTCCACAACGTTACGTTGCGCGTTTGGGATCCCTTTGATCGCCCCGCAGTCTCCAATCAATGGAACCTTACGCTGCAGCGCCAACTCACGCCGACCACCACCATCACTGCTGCCTACGTAGGGCAGCGCAGCACGCACCTCATGGTCGCCATGCCCTACCTTCAAAAGGTACTCAACGCCAACGGCACCATTTCGCCGACTGAATACTTTTCGGGGAATCCCTCGTTGCTGGCTGACATCGGCCAGGTATCGGGCACCTCTTCAACCGGCACGCAAGATTATGATGCGTTACAGGTCACTGGCGCCAAACGTCTGAGCTCCGGTCTTCAATTTCAAGGTTCTTACACGTATTCGAAGTGTATGACCAACTCCATCGGCTACTACGGGCAAGGTGGTCAAGCCGCTACCGCTTCGGCTTACTGGCAGAATCTCTACGATATGGCGGCCGAATGGGGCCCTTGCGATTATGACGCTACCCACAACTTCGTCCTAAACGCCATTTATAGCCTGCCTTTCGGTAAAGGTCAAAAGTTCGGCTCCGGTATGAACAAGGTGGCCGACGCTGTTCTCGGCGGCTGGAAAGCCAGCGGCATTCTTTCGCTACACGGCGGCTTCCCGCTCACCATCACTTCGTCCGACGTCTCTGGCACCAATGCTCGCAGCGCTCGTGCGAACTGCCTTGGCCCGGGAATCGTCAATGGCGATTCTATTAACTCCCCACTCGGCGGTTACCAGTACTTCAGTGCTGCGCCGTATTCGGCAGAAACCAAAGGGACGTTCGGTACTTGCGGCGTCGGGACGATTCGCGGCCCTGGTCTGAAAACCTTGGACTTCGACTTATCCAAGACGTTTCACATCACCGAAAGACACGCTTTCGATATTCGCGGCGAGTTCTTGAACCTCACGAATACGCCGATCTTCAACGCCCCCAGCCGCGGTATCGGCACCACGCTAGGCTTGCTGCAAGGCACGCAAGGCGCTCGCCAGATTCAGCTGGCTCTCAAGTATCACTTCTAACGTCAGCCAAGGCAGTTTCACAAAGGGCCGCTTCTTCGGATGCGGCCCTTTTTTACTCACTCAAAACTGCAGCTTGCCGATAGCACTGCGCAGTTCCGCATCGAAACCCTTCCTTCGTTGCAGCTCCGCGTCTCTTTGATCGCGCAGTTTCGCCAAATCCGCCTCATTCGACGCCAGCCTGCTCGAATACTGCCGTACCTGATCTTCCTGGCCTTTCACTCGATTCAAGCTATCGATGTTCTGCCGCAGCCTGTTTTGCTCATCCGTCAGTTCCGAGTTGCGATTCTTCAGTGCATCCAGATTCGCCTGCGATTCAACCATCTTTTCTTTCAAGGCAACAACCGCTTCCAACTGCCGCCGTCCGGCTTCACTCAATTGCTTGTTCTGTACAATTTCGATCAGCGAGTCAATCGGCGCGCTCGTCACGGCGGTTTCTTCGGAAATCACGTGCTCCTGCTCAACCTTCAACACCTCACTCCCGTTCGCCGGCAAACGCACCTCAAAACGATAAGCGCTGGAAGTCCGCTCGATTGGTTTGGGCGATAGCACCTTGTACTCCGTGCCTTCCTGCTGCACAATCAAGGTCTTCGCTTTCGGATCGACGTTCTTAACGCTGTAAGTCGTAGTAGCGCGCTCAGCGTAGCGCAATGTCAGCACACCGTTTTTCGCCGAGATCTCACGGAGCAACTTGCCCCCATCGTCGGAATCTCTCTCAATTAAAGTTCCGTAGTCCACCGCATAACCAATGAGGCGTTTATCGCCAGCTTTGAAAGTTTCGACGAGCGCCTCGCCTGCGTAAGCGCCGTCGTCATACACGGTGATCGGCCCACCGTCGAGCGTCTTGGCCGTATTGTTCGTCACCTCGGCGGCGTTCACAGGATGATCGCCGTCGCCATCTTTATAGATCAAGAGTTTGCGCGCGGCAATTTTGTCTTGCAAGAACGGCAGCATCGCCGATTGGTTCTTCTTGATCGTCACCGGCCCGGCAAAATTGTATTCAAAGAGTTCACCCAGCGTGGCGCCCGTTGCTCCGGCAACAGAACTGCCCGTTACCTCGATGGTCTGGGCAGTGGAGGGGATCTGCTTCGTTGACATGAAACTCCGACTCACCATAGGCACGGGCGGAGGCGGTGCCGGAATTCCGCCAATCACTCCCCCAACCACCCCGGAGGCGCTTTGGGGCACTACGGCTGCACCGCTATAAACTACCGGACCTGCCGCCCGATCCTCCGGCAACTCCGCCACCTGCCGGTTCCCGTAACGTGGCGTATCCAGCAAACTAATAAACGAAATCGGCCGCCCCGACACAACCGACAGCTTCACATTGCTCCAATCCTCGTCTGTCGTGTTGTCCACAATCGCCCAGCCTTCCAGCCGTGAAGTCGCCGCATCCAAGCTTAAGCGATATGACGATTTCCAAATCGCCACCGGCGTGATATACGACAGCCGCAAGCTGCGCGCCGCCGAACCAGAAGAATCCACGTAGATACTGCGTTTATCCTTCGAATTCGCCTGCGCAATGGTCCGCAGATACTGTTTCAATTGCTCCTGCAAATGCGGGTCGAGCAGTTGCATTGAGCGCACACCGGCGAGATCGAACGTGGCAATCGCGCCCGAATCCAACAGCAACGTAACCTGTTCGTTGACCGATTTCGCTTCCTGGCCACCCGTCGACACCTCGCGCGCGCCCAGAATCAAGCCCGTCTGCTTCGCCTCGCCAACCGTAATCTCGAGCCGCGCTCCTTTCAGCCTGTCCAGAAATGCGCTGAGCACCTCGTCGCCCCCGATGCTGAACGGAAACTTTGCCAACTGTTGTTCCAACGTGGCATTCGAGTCATAGCGAATCCCCGAAATCTTCCCTCCGTTGGCATCCGCCACAATCAGCGATTTCAGAACATCGTTCATATCACCGTTCTTGAAATCAAGGCGCACTTCTTCACCCGCCGGAACGGAGCCCTCGCGCTCAAAGTAACCGATACCGTGTTTGTAAAGTGTAACTTCTTTGACTGGGAGGTCGGCCGCTCCCGAGAAACCACCGGAAGCAATCAGGAACGACAGGGTACTGCTGATGATTCTTCGCATGATGTGCACCTTATCAACTTAGAGTCCGGTAACACACCGCAGGTTCCCAGCTAATAAATACCCAACCGTTGTAGACGGAGAACCGCACTCCCTCGCGGTGGTGGCTCAGCTAGTACCAACTTACAAAGGTTTGCGTACACCGATACGCGAATTTACGCAATTAAGCACTAGGAGTGTGCGTTGAGGGGCGAGGTTTTCGTTCCGGCAAGGGTTACTCACCCGCATAGCCAGTGCGGGCCCGCACCGTGAGAGGCTTCGCCGAACGATTCACCAGCACTTGCAGTTCATGCCAGGGGGTAGCTTTCTCTTCCGAAGGCGGATGAAACGCCAGCAAATAGCCGCTTTGCAGATCCTCCGCGATGGAATTGAACACTTTGTCGATATCTTTGTAGTGTTCCGCCTTGTACATATGACCGCCGGTCGACTGCGAAAGATCGCGCAGAAGGTTGGCCGCGATCCCATCCTTGAGCGCGTCTCCCTCGGCTACCGCAAACACCGGAACGCCGGCTTTTCGAGCCCGGCTCGCAGCCGATTGACGATTCAGAACGCTTGCGTTGTCGCCGCCATCGGTCAACACCACAATCACTTTCTTGCCGGGGTGCTGCTCCAATCTTAAAGCCAGTTGACTGATGGAATCGAACAGCGCCGTCGTACCCGAGGCGTGCAGACGCGCCAGCGCACGCCGCGCCGCCGTCTTATCGTCGGAGAATTCAGCCAGTTCATCAATGTGATCCGAGAACGAATACACCGCCACCTTGTCGTTCGGCCGCAACTGGGCCAGAAACTCACGCGCCGCATTACGCAAGGCCGGCAGCGCTTCCGTCATGCTGCCCGTGGTATCCAGCAGCAACGCGCACGAAAGTGGCTGTTCCGACGACTCGAATACCTGGATGGGCTGCGCTGCGCCATCGTCGCGAATTTCAAACTGGTCTCGCTGCAAGCCGTCTACTGGGTGGCCGCCGTGATCGAACACTGTGGCATACACTTCCACCAGCTTCACATCACTTTTGAAAATCGGGCTATCTTGAGCGGGAACATCCGGCGCATAACAAGTGACAACACACAAGACTGCGGGAATAATCAGGCGGCGGTTTGTTTTCATTGGTCAATTCGACTGAGAAGAGCTTCCAGGTTATCCTTGTTGAGCGTGCGATAAGCATCCAGCGCTGCTGTCCAATCCCAGGAATCGCGCATTTTCAATTTGGCCATCAACTCGTCCGCTGAGGGTTCAGCTAAACGAATCACCCGCTCGGGTTCCCAGGCGGCATTGTCCGCCAGCCACGCCAGGTTTATCTTCAACTCCGCCAAACGCTGTGCTAGCAGATCGGGAAAACTGTGGCGCTGATACTCTTCGTAGGGCTCATAACGGCGCAGCCGAGGTTGCGCACAGCCACTCAGTTGCGGCGCCACGGAGCCCAACATATCCGGCTCCGTCGTGTGTTGCGCTGCTTGCTTCATTGCGGTGAGTTGCGGCGTACGCCACAGCGCAGCAGGCGCCTTCTCGCTCAACGTATCTCCCAAAAAGTGTAAATCGCTGACACTCACGGCTTGCCACACAGCGTTCCACTCATGATCTTCAATCCCCTGCAAAAGCGCTTTGCGGCGCGCCAGCGACAAAATACCGCGGGCGGCATCGCTCAACTCGGTCCGCATCTCAGGAACCGTGACGGATTCCACAATCCATTCACGCGCCAAACGCACGGAGGCTCCAAAAGAGGCGAGCACTCCTGGATTGAAGCCGCGCCAATCAGTGGCGCGTACACTGGCAAAAAGCGCAGTGGCAAACGACTCACCGCCTCCCCCACCGAGATGGTTGCCACCGGCGTGCGCTTGACCCGCCACCACACTAAATTCGGCGAGCCCGCCCGCAAAATAGCTTCCTTCTGCATCGCTGGAGAGGAGCAGGGCCGCGGGATTGAACAGTTCTGGTTTTCCCTGGTGCGGACCGAGCGCCAGAAACTCATGCTTGCGCACCAGCATTGGATCATCTGAGACAAGCAAATCGGCTGGGTCTAAATAGCGGGCATAAACGCGGCCCACCAAAGCCAGTTCCACCCACGGCTCCAATTCGACGCGCAAATCTGTAGCGAGTTTCTGCAGTTCCTCATCTTCCTTCTTCTTGCGCTTCGCCGCCGTGAGCTTCATCTTCGAAATCACCCTCACAGCTTGCGAGGAATCGTAGAAATCGAGCGATTTCTTCCGCTCTCCTGTGAGATGCCACGCTTTCGGCACAGCGATCACAGCGCAGCGCTCCACTTCCCGCTGCATTTCATCGAAAACGCCGGGCGGGCCGTTCAGCTTTTGCAAATCTCGTTCAATTGTGAGGAGACTGTCCAGCGATGGAATCTTTTGCAATGCCAGCACCTTGTCGAACGCTTTTTCACGACTGGGTCCGCCGACGCCCAAAAGGATTTGCCGAATGGCACCATCGCCCGTAGGCTTCGCCAGTTTGGCGTACGGTATCAGATCGGCAACAAACGCCAGCGAACTGCTGGTAAATCCGGCTCCGTCGCGAGCCGCGATGATGCGGTCTAAAGCTTTGCGGAAGAGCGGCAAGAAAGCTGGCCGTGGAATCAGCCCGCTCTCGTTAGCAGCGCCGGCCAGCGATAGAAACGCGTGCAGTTCGCCCAAGCGCATATTTACGATAGCGCTGTCAACGCCGTCACACTTGGTCTCGAGCGTCAAGATCTTCTGATAGTCGGCAATGTCAAGATCGCCGAGACGTGAAAAATAGGCATACAATCCCGGATGCATGGAGTAAGACTGCGCCAGCAATAGCGCCGAGTCCGGAGTGAGTGGTTCTGTACGTTGGGCATCGATACGGGCCACCACTACTAAGTTGGCGAGCTCAGTCTGCGTGCGTCCAAAATACTTATAGTCGGTGGTAGCAAGCCGGATAAGGATCTGGTCTTCATCGTCAGGTGCGGCCGCCTGCTTCATCTTGCGAGTCATCTTCGCCACCGAACCGCCCGACGCTTTTAGTCCTTTGGCCACCATCCATACTTCGGGCGAACCCGGGAAGTCGACACTGAGATCTTCGTTCAGGGGAACCTCACGCAAGAAGCGCGCGAAGCCATTCTCCGACAGTCGCGTGTCTCCCCCACGGCGCATTTCGATCGAATCGTGAAACAGTTGATAAAAGCTCTTGGCGCGCGCGGCTGAACGGGTGAAGAAGCGTTGATGCTCCACATCGAGTTGTGAAAGCGTGTAGAAGAACGATAGCAGACGCCCGTCATCCTTATGCAGCAGCGTTTCAAAGAAAGCCGCCCCGGTGTTAGGATCGGCGCCTACCAGATTCGTCCAAACCGCGCGCGCACTCGCTCCTCCCGGCACTTCGGCAGCATTACCGTTCATGGCGAATGCCGGCGCAAACAACCACAGGCCCGTACTATCGCGCTCTAGAAGGTTCTTAGGCTGCACTGCCTGCATCAGTGCTTGCGCCGCCGCTCGATCCATGGTGTTCAGGGCTGCGTACAATCTCGGCAGGCGAATGTCTGTAACAAAGGCCTCTGCCAATCCTCCGGGTAGTATCTCCTTGCCCAAAAACCCATCGCGCCAAAACTGCTGGGCGGGAAATACCGGCACCTCGTCGAACGGAATCTCAACCGTGTACGTCTTTCCTTGCGTCAGCGCCTCTTCGATACCTTGGTCATCGATCGCCAATGCGGCAAGCACATCCTGTTTCTTGGTTTGCGATTTACCTTCAGCAGACTTAACGGAGACGCCTTCCTTATCGCGATGCATCTTGAGACCTAAAATCTCGAACACTTTCTCGGTACGCTGCTTGCCAGGTTTATCCTGCAGAGTCAAAACGATTTCATACGCGTGAACCTTGCGCTGGCCTAACGCATTCAAGCTGGCAATGCGTTGGAAGTATTCATGGATTGAGTTTGCAAAATGCTGCCACTCTTCTTTCGCCGCTGGGTCGCTACTCGGTTGCCTGCGATTCGCAATGAGGCCCGCTACCTTCAGCAGACTCTGATTCGGGTCGGTTTTGCCGTGCGCTTGACCCATGAGCAAAAACTCCAGCGCCTCTGCACCACCGATGATTTCCACCCGCTGCGAGGACGGAGGAGTTCGCGGTTTGAGAACATCGAGCCCACTGCGATCTCCCGCGGAAGCCAATTTATCGGCGAAGATTCTCGCTGCATCCAGGTGTTCTTCTCGTATGGAGACCACCAGTCCCCGCCGGCAAGCCGCTACTACCTCCGACTGAGCCGCGTTCTCCTGCGTGAGCGCTTTCAATAGTGCCAAGTAAGATTCAGCGCCGGCGCCGCCATAGGTGTCTTCCAACGCTGCACGCCGCTTGATCAACTCGAGATTGCTTCCTTCGCTCGCCAACCGCGTCAGCAGACGGCGAGCGCCGTAAAAATCTCCGGCCTGTTCCAACGCTTGTTCTTTCGCGCTCAGCATCGGTAGCGACTTGGGAAGGATTAGCAGGCCGCGATCGGCGATTTGGCCCGCATCGGCATAGCGTTTGGCAGCCGTATAGTTTGCGACCAAGCCCACATAGGCGACCTCCGATTTGGGATCTGCCTGCAAAGCTTTCTGCCAAAGAACTTCCGCCTCCTTGGGCTGTTGCGCCCGCTCCCAAAACGCGGCGTACTCCAGCAAGCCAGGCGCATCGGTGGGCAGGTTACTTTGGGCTTTTCGCAGATAGGGAATCGCCTTATCGGGTTGCTTGGCTTCCAGATAACCCGCAATCAGATCCTTGGCCCAAAACGCCGGCACGTCTCCCAACGCGGCCGCTCGCTCTACGGATTCCGCCTCTTTCGGCCGCTGTTTTAAAGAACGTGCGCATTCAGCACGCAACAACCATAGGCTCTGCTGATTCGGTGCGACGGCTAGCGCTTCTTCCACGCTGCTTATCGCGGCCGAAAAATCGTTCTGCCGAATGCGAAGACGCGCCTGGATTTCCAGCGTCGATGCATCCTTCACTCCTAACTCAGCTGCCCGCCCCAAGGCACTACCCGCATCGTCAAAGGCTTCCGCCGCGTAAGAACTCTTCCCGAACTCCGCCCACGCTGCAGCATTTTGCGGCGTTATCTCGGTCACAGCCCGCCAAGATTCGGCCGCTTCTTTGTTCTTCTTCTGCGCACTAAGTTGTTGCCCGATCCGCCGTAGCGCGTCCAGATCGGAGGGGTTCATGGAGAGTACCTTCTGCGCCACAACTTCGTCGGTAAGAGGCGCGGCTGCCAGCTCGGCGCGAAGAGCTAGATACCCTTGCAGCGGCATACTGTACCCTGCCCCGCTTGCCAATGACGAGACAGAAGCGACTCGTTCACCGGCCACGTTTTTGAATTCCGCCGCATACGGCCACACGCCTTTGGAAAGCTTCGTCTCCCAACTGACTTCAACATATGGGTTGCTGTCATTCAATAAAGGCAAAAGTGCGTTGAAACTGCCGGTTGCCACCAGCCCCATGCTTCCGGCCGCTAAACTCTGTGCCCACGCTGGGGCAGCACTATCGAGCGACCAGAAACTAAGCCGTACATGCTGGTTGCGATAAATTTCTCCCAACCATGCTGAGACCCACTGCTCATCTCTCCCAACGACAGGCAGACGTCCGGCGATGATCGTGTTCGCCCAACCGCCTGGCAGTTGCGCCGGTATCGAACCGAGCACTTCCAAAAGCGCCAAGGGGTTGACGGAGGGTTTCCCGGCGCTCACAATCTTCAACAGAGCCTGCAATTGGAAACTGTTCGTCAGTGGAGTGGAGAAATCGCCCCCCGAACCTGAGACATTCACCACTTGGAATCGATGTGCACCCAGGAACGCGCTGGACAAAGAGGCTGAGACCTCGCGGCGGACGCGCACCAAATCCTCCGCTGAAAGGGTATCCGCCAGGATGATGAGAGTAACTTCGCGCGCCGGCGTAATCGAATTGAGCCGCACGGGGCCGGACCCTTGAAGCGTTTGGACAGTAGAGACACTGGCATCTCTTAATAACGCTGGACCCTCAGCGAGAGCCGTAATGGCCGTCCAACAGAAAAAAAGGTAAAGAACTCCGAAACGTTTGCAAAAAACCGTAATCAAGCGATCCCCGGTGTTTGCAGTATAGCCCTTTGCCAAACGGCTGTAAAGCTTGGAGAAGTTTAGTACTTATGATTGGGCCTGGACTTGGAATGACGTAACAATCGGCTCGCGCGGTTCGAAGTTCGGAAAAAGAGGTGGCTTCGTGCCGGCGACACCGCAGTAAGCTAACCAAGTATTTATACGTGCTTGTAATGCATTAAATCGGGCGGTAAGCTTGCCGTAGCTTTGTAAGCATGTATTAAAGAAAGCCGCGGATTTTTATGAAAGTTTCAGATCCAATTTCGAAGGTCCTTCAGCTAAAAGGAAGCGAGATCTTCTCTGTGGCCCCGCAGGCCTCAGTTTATTCAGCCCTTGAGCAAATGGCTGAAAAGCGCATAGGCGCGCTGCTGGTGATGGATAAACGCGCATTGTTAGGCATCATCTCGGAGCGCGACTACGCCCGCAAAGTCATTTTAAAAGGCCATGCCTCCAAAGACACTCCGGTCTCGGCCATCATGACCCCTTCCCCGGTTACGGTAAGAAGCAATGACTCTGTCGAAGAGGCGATGCGCATCATGTCGGATCACCACATTCGCCACTTGCCTGTGGTCGACGCGGAAGGTCAACTCGCGGGCATGGTATCCATCGGCGATGTCGTTAAATGGATCATTACCGCCCAAGAAGCCGCGCTCGCCCACATGCAGCACTACATCATGGGAGACCTGACGCACTAAACGTCAGACGTCCGGGAAATCGGCAATTGATCTACTCTTTTCGGCGTTCAATCAATAACAAAACGAACCCAAGAATCCGAGAGTTACTAAGAGCTTGACGACAGGGTTCCCGAGACGGCTGGGTTGAACGATTTGAACAAGAAGACAGTTCGAGAGTAAGCAGGCTTACGCATTGACCTTCGCTCGAATGCGAAGGACGCGAGATGCTGCGGCGCCTCAAAGAATTGCGCAGTTGAAACGGCGAATTAGCCGACTACTTTTTGCAAACGATAAAGCACGTGATGGCGAAGCCGATGGTTTTCCGGCAAAGATGGATGGTCAAAATCGTCAGCGGGATCATGCGTCATGCCAATTTTCTCCATAACGCGACGAGATCTATAGTTGTGGGTGGTTGTAAAGGAGACTAGCGATTCGAGTTTAAGACGATCAAAGGCATGGCGAACCATCGCACGTGCCCCTTCCGTTGCTAGGCCTTGACCCCATTCACCCGCCGACAGACGCCAACCAATCTCGACACAAGGAGTGAAATGAGCGTTGAAGGAAGGAATGGACAGTCCGATGAAACCGATACAACTTTGAGAGAGGCGCAACTCAGCAGCGCAAAGGCCAAAGCCGTGCCGCTGAAAATGCTCTTCGATACGATCAACCATAGAGTCGCTCTGATCGCGTGATAGAGTTGCGCCCAGGAATTCCATAACATCAGGGTCCGCATTCAATTTGGCGAATGTTTGCCTATCGGACAGCCGCCAGCGCCTCAGAATTAGGCGTTCCGTTTCGACGATGACCATTGCTGCAGTCTTTTGTTCCCAAAACCCCGCTTAACCCTTTCGCAACTGACTCTGCTACAGACTGCTTGCATTGCGAAGCATTCCGCCGTCAATAAAAAAGGTAGAACCAGTCACATAAGAAGCTTCGTCCGACGCGAGATACGTAGCGAGTCCAGCAATTTCCGCAGGCTTTCCCCAACGTCTTAGAGGAATTTCGGCCATCAGCGCGGCTTCCAATTCTGGGTTCGCTTGGACATCTGCATCTATGGGGGTGTAAACGGCTCCAGGACCTATATTATTAACCGTAATCTTATCTTTCGCCAGCTCGACCGCAATGGTTCGAGTCAACATTCGCAATCCCCCCTTACTCGCACAATAAGCAGCATTGGTGGGCATAGGAAGATCTTCGTGCACAGACGAGATATTGATCAAGCGCCCACCTTGGCCTTGTTTGATCATTTGGCGAGCCGCTACTTGAGACACCAGGAAAGGTCCAAGCAGGTTCACAGCCAGTATTTTCTCTAGCTCGGCTAACGGATAATCCACAAAAGCAGATTTCTTTTCGATACCAGCATTATTTACAACTATGTCGAGCCTTCCGAATGTTTTCACGGTTGAGTCGATCAGGCCCTGTACTTGCTCCGGTTGGGAGACGTCGGCTTCGATCGAGATCACTCTTCCTCCAATGTTCGCTATTGCCTCCTCGGTTTGCTTGGGCGCATCCAAGTGTCCCACGTAGTCAACAGCAACAGCAGCGCCTTCTTGGGCAAAGCGAATGGCGATGGCCTGCCCTATGCCGGTGGCCCCACCGGTGACAATCGCAACCTTATTTTGTAACCGCCTTTGTTCCATTCTGATTAAGGATGCTACAGAGTCGAGAGTGTTTCCCGCGATAATTGCTAGCGCTGGAATGGAAGCACCGATGCAATTCTGATTTCACTGCAAGAAAATTACAAACGCACGATCTTGGGCGACCTGAGGCCCTTGAGCGCGTTGCGCGTATCGACTATGATCTTACTTTGATTCACGACCTCGGCATAATCGATATTGGTGTGATCGGTAATAATCACCACGCAATCGGCGGCAGCAACGCTAGGAAGCAAAGATTGACTGTCTAACACTGAAGCATTTAGACTGATGGTCGGCACAAAAGAATCCGAGTAGGTGACGGTCGCTCCCAGCCTACTAAGCAGCATCATAACGTCTAGTGCGGGAGATTCGCGGACGTCATCGATATCGCGTTTATAAGCGATGCCTAAGACGTGAACTCTTGAGCCGCGAACCGGTTTACTGGCGTCGTTGAGTGCATTCTGAATCTTCTCTACTACGAACGCGGGCATGCGACCGTTGATGTGGCCGGCAAGTTCAATGAATCGTGCCTCGATGCCGGCTTCCTTGCTCTTCCAGGAAAGATAAAACGGATCGATGGGGATGCAGTGACCGCCCAAACCGGGCCCGGGATAAAACGGCATGAAGCCGAACGGTTTGGTGGCGGCGGCATCGATCACTTCCCAGACATCAATGTTCATACGCGAGGACATGATCGCGAGTTCGTTCACGAGCCCGATATTGATCATGCGGAAGGTGTTTTCGAGGAGCTTGACCATTTCCGCCACGCGCGTGGAACTTACCGGGATCACGGTCTGCAGTGCTTGTTGATAAAACAAGGCGCCTGTCTCGGTGCAGGCTTTCGTGATGCCGCCGACAACCTTGGGGATATTCGCTGTATGAAATTTGGGATTGCCCGGGTCGACGCGCTCAGGAGAAAAACACAAGAAAAAATCTCTGCCAACTTGCAGGCCGCTTGCCGACAACTTCGGGAGCAGCAGTTCGTCGGTCGTACCCGGATAGGTGGTCGATTCGAGCATCACCAAAAGGCCGGAGTGGATGTGCTGAGCGATGGCTTCAGTTGCTGCGACAACAAAGCTCATGTCCGGATCTTTTGTTTTGCGAAGAGGCGTGGGGACACAGATGTCAATAGTGTCTAACGTGCGGATGATGGAAAAGTCAGAGGTTGCGCGAAGTTTGCCGCTCCTCACGAGCGGAGCAAAAGTATGATCTGGGACATCTTTGATGTACGAGCGGCCGGCGTTGAACTGGTCGACCTTTGATTGTTGGACATCAATCCCAATTACGTCGAAACCGGCTTTGGCAAACTCGACAGCCAAGGGTAAGCCAACATAGCCGAGGCCGAGAACACCTACGCGCGCAGTCTTGTTGATGATCTTGCGATGCAGATCTTCGGAGATGGATGTGGCAAGAGAGGAGACTTCTTGGATCAAGGGAATCTGCCTTCGCAGACAGATTCAGAATATCAACTGGGCGCGCGCCATTCGCTAGAGTGAGATTAATGTATCAATTTCCTATCAACAAATTCATGCGCAGCGCTTGGTCCGCAAGAATGCTCAGGGGGTCGCTCTATTTCGTGACTGCGGCGTTGGTCGGTTCCTTACTTTGCGGGGCAAGCGGAAAAGAAACGTCGGTCCGAAGTGTTTTCGAGACACCCGTTCAATCATCCTCGTTGGATCAATCGCATTTTGCAGAATGGGTAGACGGCAAAGAGACCACTGTTTCTTTGAAGGAACAAAGTGTTATTTGGACGGCAGATGACAACTCCCCGCACTTTTGGCCGCCGCTCTCTTATGGTTCTTCAAGAACACCCGGCGTGCGGTATGTGCGGGTTCCATTTAAGGAAGCGATACGGACCGGCTCGATTTTGGTGCGAGGAGGTGGACAACTCAGCGTGCTTAAACCAACCGCAGCCTATCCTGGAAATTTAAACGACGACTCCGAATGGATTACGGCTATGCGGGTCGAAAATGGGCAAGTCGACTCGTGGGAGAGCCACGACAAAGATATTTCTCTGTGGGTGCTGCCATCGGCGCTCTCGACCCGGGCGCTACGTTTTAAGCATACGGCCGCCGCCAGCGATCCCTCTTATTCGGGCTGGCTTGGGGGAATTTATGTTCTTGCTGATCGGTTCGCAAACCTAGCTCCGCAATCGTCGCCAACGTCGAGAACGAACTTACAGAAGGCTGGGTTGCTGGTGGACGGGATTAGCAATGGCTGGAGTGTTTGGGACAACGATCACACCAAGAAGATCAGCGAAGCGCCCGAGTGGATCACGCTCACTTGGCGCAGCGCTATTACCTTACGGGGTCTCGCCATCATTTTTCCTGGCTTTACTTCGGCCGACGCACAGTTTTTAAAGACAAACGGCGACTGGGAAACGGTTAGAACGATAGCGAATTTGAAGAGCCTCTATCCCGCCCAATTGGAGGTTCGTTGGATTGATTTTGGCAGATCCGTCACGTCGCGGGCGGTGAGATTGAGAATTACCGCCACCTTCAGCGCCAACGAAGTTCATGACCATTTGAAGGACAAGATGGACGCTGGAAAGCGAGTTTGGCTAGACGAATTACTTGCGTTACAACCTCTCGGGGACACGGACTTGCGAAGAGCAATTGATGTTCCGCTCCAGACGAAGGTGGAACCTGTAGCTTTGAAATTCACCATGCCAGAGGAGGGATACGTCACCTTAGTAGTCGACGATACCGACGGGAAAAGGGTTCGCAATCTTGTGTCTGACACTTTCTTCCCGAAAGGTCAGAACACAGTTTATTGGGACGGAACAGATGACCTAGGCCGCGATTTGCAGGCTGCCGCTCACGGTATTTATTCAATCCCGGCGCATTTGGTGAATCCCGGTACTTATCTTTTGAGGGGCCTCTGGCACAAGAAAATCGATCTGCTTTATGAGATGTCGGTTTACAGTGCAGGAAATCCTCCCTGGGAAACGATTGACGGAACCGGAGGATGGACCACGAATCACACACCTCCCTCTAGCGTGCTATTCGTTTCTGCAGAAAGATCACCTATTGGAAAATCGGTCGTCTATATCGGCAGTCATATTGGCGAGGGCGGCGCAGCGTTAGCGTGGGTGGATCTCAATGGCAATAAATTGGGAGGGCGCCGGTGGGTTGGAGGAAACTGGACCGGTGCACAATATTTGACATCAATTGGTGCGCATGTGTACGCAGGCAGCTACTTTGAAGGAGAGAATCGTCTTACTGAAGTAACAAGCTCCGGGGAAAGAATTATCTCGAAGTTTCCTTCGAAAGGAATGGGCGGGCTGGCTGCACAAGAAGGAGTCCTCATTGTCAGCGAAACGTTAGACAATCAGTTGGTTTTTGTCGATGTGCTGACGGGTAAAATCTTAAAAACTGTGCCCTTAGCCAAGCCTCGCGGAGTAGCAGTCGACCCGCAAGGAAGGTTACTTCTCTTGTCAGGAACACAATTATTGCGCGACGGAACGGTTTTAGCGGAGTTAGATGATCCGGTAGGGATTACGCTAGATACTTCGCAGAACATCTACGTTTCGGATCGGGGGAGGAGCCATCAAGTAAAAGTGTTTTCGCCCGATGGACACTTGTTCCGCACCTATGGCGTAGCGGGAGTTCCGAAGGCTGGTACCTATGAAGAACGCCACATGAATAATCCGGCGGGGGTTACGGTCGATTCGAACGGCAGACTATGGGTGGCGGAAGAAGATTTTCAACCAAAGCGAGTCAGCGTATGGAATCCTGACGGAAGTTTGTGGAGGGCCTTTTATGGGCCGCCTCAATACGGAGGCGGTGGGTCACTCGACAGCCACAACGCGAACCGTTTTTCGTACAACGGCATGGAGTTTCAGCTTGATTGGCAGACCGGTCAATCAAAACTGAAGCGCGTTTTCTTTAGGCTAGACGAGGCAAACGTCAAGTTACTTAAGGGCAGCGGCCCACCGGAAACGGCATTATATTTCAACGGCCGACGATACATGACGAACGCTTTCAACAGCGATCCCACCGCAGGCAGCAAGACTGCGATTCTATTCCTTGACGAAGGAGAAACTGTCATTCCGCTAACTACTATGCATGCAACTGGAGGCGTGACTGTAGGAGAAGATGGGTCATTTTATTTTGCTCGAGAGGGCAAACGCTTTAAGCCAGTAAGTTTTGCCTCCGACGGCGTGCCGACTTACGACCGGGCGGGTGAGTTGCTTGCGACTGGAACGCAACCGCCCGCTTCTTCAGGCGGAGACCAGGTTCTGACTGGCACCAATGGTTGGACTTTCTTTACTACCCCTCCGAAACCCTTCTCGAGTTCCAGTCTGGGCGGAGTAAAGAACGGAGCACCCATGTGGAGTTATCCCTCTCTTTGGCCTGGCTTGCATGCGTCTCATAGCTCTCCAATACCTGACCGTCGAGGTATGCTGGTTGGCACCACGAGACTCTTGGGTGAGCCGGTTACACCGAAAATGTCCACCACCGGACCGCTGTTTTTCATAAATGGCAACCAGGGAAATGTTTATGTGATGACACAGGACGGCTTGTTTGTAAGCCAGCTCTTCCAAGATGTACGCCAGGGCAAGCTCTGGCAAATGCCGATCGCTCAGCACGAGATGCTAGTGAACGATTTGACGCTCCACGACGAGAACTTCTTTCCGACGGTAACGCAAGGACCCGACGGGAACATTTACTTGATGGTAGGTGCTACACCGGCGTTGGTCAAAGTCGGCGGTTTGGAAAGTCTTCGCTCGATAATGCCCATTCCGTTCAATGTGACAACTGAGGACATCAGGAATTGCCTGGAGTTGGTAAATGAACGGGAAGCGGAGCGGCAATCGTCGGAGGACCCGCAGATTCTTTCCATCCCGCTGCTATCTCAAGAACCGACGCTCAACAATCAATTAAGAGATTGGAGCGAAGCGCAATGGGTGCCAATTGACAAGCGCGGGGTAGCGGCTTATTTCGACGCCAACACCAAGCCTTATGATGTAGAAGCTGCGGCTGCTATCGCCAACCACAAGCTTTTTGTCGCCTGGAAGACCGGCGATCCGCATCTGTTGCAGAATTCCGGTGAATATGAGGAACTGCTGTTTAAGACGGGCGGGGCGCTCGACCTGATGGTTAGTTCGAGTGCAGAGAGCATCCTGCGCCTATTGGTCACCAGAGTGAACGGACACACTAAGGCTCTAATTTACCGGGGTTGGCCACAGGGACAACCTCAGCCAAAGCCTATCGACGTGAGTAGCCGGATAGAACTCGCGACCGACGGTCAAGGCAATTATCAGGTCAACGTTCCCTTGGAACTTGTCGGCTTGAATACCTTAACGAGAGGAGGAGTTAGAGGAGATGTGGGAATTCTGCGCGGTGACGGCCGGCAAACTGTAGGCCGCGTCTACTGGCACAACAAAGCTACGGCGATTGTGTCAGATGTGGCATCGGAGGCCGCATTAACGCCGAATCTTTGGGGCAGTTGGCAGTTTGGGAAATAGGATTTAGGAGGAGGGGAGGAGGCTAGAGGAAGCTATTCTCTCTTTGAATGAGAGCTCGGCATTCGGAGAGAAAGCGGAATAAGGGCGTCGCGCGTGTCACAATGTAGCGGGGAGAAGCGGCACCGCCAAAGCTGGCGTAGAATCGACTTGAACCTTTGCCGATCGAGCCTTCAAAATCGAAGATCAGGTTGCGTTTCGATGCGTCCTGGATGGCCTCCCAAATAAGCAAGCTTATAGCACCTTTGTCGGCCGACTCTTCACGCATGGAAAGGTTGTAGAAGTAAGACGCTCGATCCCAGATACAAAAGATCGCTGCAACGAGGTGACCATTTTGGTCTGTGGCGCCCAGAATTCTCCCCCGTTTCCGTGACAGGCATTCGGAAATCAGCCTAAGAGCAATCTCGAGATCGATGCTGCTGGAAAGCCCCTTTGCCTGGAGTGTCTTTTCATAAAAAGAGATGAAGTTCGCCGGGTCGTCGATGTCCTCCACTTTGTGAACGTCTTGCGCTCGACGGATGCAATTGCGAGTTTTATCGCGCATTCTTTTCCAACTCTCCTCCTGAGGCTGGGCGGGAATCTCGTAAGTGAATTGAACGGAAGATCGGAACCCATCCTCCTGGAAAGCAATTGATTCCGTGACGCCTCGGTGGCAAACAGTCTTGAAGAAGGAGAGCGGCGGGAGTTTGGAAATCAGTTCATGAGTTATACTGAGCCGTTTGAGGAAACGCGCACTCACATTGCCAGCGCCGGTCTCAACCGAAGGCCCCAGAAACCGCGTCAACGTTGGCATGCGGGAGATGGCCAGACCGCTGTGCTTTTCTAAATAATAAGGTAGCCGCCCAACGACTTTACCATTAGATGCCACTTCGGCAAAGGTATATTGACCCCTGGTGGCAATGTCGAGCCACCAGTGTTCATGAAATATCGTTGGACTTAACGGATCTTCCATGACATCTTCTTTTGTTCCAGGATCGATCTTAAGAGGTAACTCGGGTTTCATCGGAGCGCTCGCGATATCGACCAAACGATTGGCCGCATATGATTGAAGTTTCTATCGAGGTAATGCCAAATCGTTGTGGGGGTTTTGACAGCCTGAAATGGAAGGCAATACCGGGCCGATCTGCTTAACCTTCCAATCGTCTGCTAGCGTTATCAGAATTCCGTGTTGGAACCTATGGCAAGAGAGGTAAGCCGCCGCTTCCTGCGCATCGCTGACAATTTTTACGTTCCGACCAAGGTAATTCAACAACGGCTTAGCTGCCGCTTCCCCTGACGTGCAAAACAAAACGTCATTCGCTTGAGCCGACGCCAGAATGGACGACGCGGCCGCGCGGAAGGGGTGCGGACGATTTAGATAAACAGAATAATAAATACCGGCTGACGCGGCAACGCAACCCAAAAGCAGTGTACAAACCGCCAGCGCAGTTTTGAAGTTATCGACCGTTGTCTCGAGAAAGGCCACGACCGAGAAACCTAGCAAGATACTAAGCGGTACAAGGTCGTCAATCGTCTTAAAACAATGGGCCGCCGTATGGTTGGCCAGGACAAGATGATCGAGCGCCACAGCAAGAACTGATATCCAAAAGGGAACACCCTGTTTCACAAATACGTTTCGTAGAATCGGCCCACTTCCTTTGCGAATGACTGATGCAATGAGTGCGCCGATCACCATAAAGAACGGTACATATGCGGAGTAAAATCGTGCGACGTTTTGGTAGTAACCAAAGCTGTTCAGCCCCATTCCGCTTGGACTCTTTCCCAAACGTTCATTCAATCGACCGAAGATTGCATGAAAAAAAGGATCAAACCCGGCAATTCTGGAATTTTGCCAAACAAAAACTGATACGGCAAGGATTACGCAACCACAACACAAGGCAGCTACCTTCAGGCCAACGGAACGGGGCACCAATCCTTTCTTGGCCAAAAAAAGAAACACAATGGCAATCGACATGGCATAAAAGTACTCATGCCAGTCGGTCCACAAGCCTAACATTAGCCATAACGCCACTAGGGCGAATACGCCAAGGCTGGCTCCACCCTGTTGGACTTTTGATAACAAAGCTGTCGTAGAAAGCAGCAGAGCAAGCGTGAAGGGCACAATGACAGTATTCCCGACGACACCATTTTGAAAATAGAACAGCGACTGAGGAGCAAATAATAGAAAGCAGACCGCGGCCAAAGAAGCAACTTGTGAACTTCTGAAGGAGGTGGTCAGCCTTCGAACCAGATTGTAGAGGAGCACACAACTGACGAAATGCAATAAGAGCCCAAAGACCTGCAATCCCGCAATAGAGGGATATCTTCGAATAGCCACAAAGAACAGGTGTGGCAAAATATAAGCCAGATGCGGCATTGATGTATAGTAATAATTTCCAAATCTATCTTCTACGCCGGAATCACCTATATCCTTTATGAACTTATCTTGCGGTCTGGCAAAAGTAAAGAGTAGGTTGAAGTGGTGAATTGAAGAAGGAGTTTGAAACCAAGCTTTACTGGTTATCAGGACGTGCGCTGACAAAGCTTCCCAGTTGGTAGTCATCTCTTTGTTAAACAAAGGCAACCGGATCGCTATTGATATCGTGAACAACATGACCAGCAACAGCGCGACTCGTTTTCGGCCCAATAGGGCCGGCGCGATTTGAGGGAAAACAGAATCATCGACGTTGGCTGACACCGCACGCATTACTTTTCACCTTTTGATTCGTGGTATTCCATCTCCGTATTAAGAGCCCATATGTTAGTTTTATCGACACGTCCCTCGATAATGTTATCCACGGCTGTCATTGCAGTTAACATCGAATGGTCCTGATTATTGTACTTGTGCATTCCGTTACGACCCACCAGGAAGAGATTGTCAAATTGATCGATATAATTCCTTAGTTCGTCAAACCTATCGTAGGCTCCAAAATACGCCGGATATGTTTTGGGTACTCGAATAACACATGCATCCAGGACATCAGCCGATTCAATGATGCCGATCTTTTCCATTTCCGCCTTCGCCAATTCAATCATGTCGACATCGGACATCTTCCATATCTCGTCCGATTCATAACAAAAGTATTCGAGACCAATCCAAACATTTGCGGGGTCCGCAACCATATAGGGGCTCCAGTTGTTGAAAATTTGCATTCGCCCAACTTGTACATCCGGTTCTTGAATGTAAATCCAATTATCGGAAAGTAGTTGGGCGCCCCGCGGCGTGTCCTCGTGGATTTTTAACTTTTTCAGCAAAACTCCCACGGTAATGAAATCACGATACATCAACCCATCACCCACTTCCTTTACATTCACCGGCACCGTACCATCGAGACAATGAAGAAGTTCTTTGATGGGCATGGTTGAAAAGAAATACTCTGCTCTAATGGTTTCGCGTTCGCCTGTCTCTTCGTTGTAAGCTTCAACGGCCAAAACGTGAAAGCCATTTGTATGCAATTTATCGACCTGCCAGCCAGTCTTGATCAACCCGCCTTTGGCTTGCACATCGTCTGCGACGTATTCCCAGAGTTGCCCAGGTCCCAACTTCGGGTACATAAACTTCTCGATGAGCGAAGTCTCAGTTTGCTTCTGCGCGATATCGCTGATTGGCTTAGGCGCTAAACGGCTCTTTAAGAAATGACTAATGGCCTTCTTGATGGAAAGACCCTTGATCCGTTGCGCGCCCCATTCGGCACTGATCTCGTTGCAAGGCACACCCCATACCTTCTCGGTGTAAGACTTGAAAAAGGTCAGATATAACTCTTTGCCGAACCGGTTAATTAAGAACTCTTCGAGCGTCTTCTCGGGCTTAAGCTGATGAAGCAGCGACTTCAGGTAGCTGAATCCAACTTTTAGCGTACGAAGTATACCCAACTGACTCAGCGTTTGAGTACTTAGCTGAATTGGATAATCGAAAAATTGACGCAAAAAGTAAATTCGCGATTTTCGATTTCGGATGAGCATAACTCGATCCGAGCACCCGGGGCAAACACCCGTGGCCGGTTGTGTCAGTTCGCGATCTTGTCCATGGTAGGAAATCTTAGCTGGCATGGTGCCACTCGCCGACTCTACTGGCATCACGCGCATCCACCATTCCATTACGCGATCTGATTTTGAGAAAAATCGATGCCCGCCAATATCAATGCGATTATTTTTGTAGCGGACCGTGCGTGAAATCCCGCCCATGTACTCACTTTTCTCGAGAACTATTGGCTGGATTTCTGTACGATGAGCCAATTCGAAGGCCGCTGTCAAGCCGGCCGGACCTGCTCCTATGATTAAGGCTTTGCGCAAATGAGTACCTTATCGTTCGATTAAGAACCAGTAAAATTAAAGGCTAACCTAGATGAACTTTAATCAATTCACGTCTAAGTTTCTACTAACGCGACCAGCATAGCAACCAAAGTACTCTACCGAAAGTCTTACAAGTAAGGGTGATAGCCGCAAGGTTAGGAACGGGCGAGAGACGTACCGGTGGTGGACACCACCTAAGCTATCGCATTGGAAGGGAGATAGTAAGTTTTGCCACTGAAGGACTCTCGTTCAGCGAGACGGACGTCGCTATCAACCATCATTCGAACAAGTTCCTGGAACGAGGTTCTCGGCTTCCAGCCAAATGTGTCCCGAGCCTTGGTGGGATCGCCCAAAAGATAGTCGACTTCGGTAGGGCGAAAATAAAGAGGGTCTATCTCGACGAATTCTTTCCAATCCAAGTTTGCATAGCCAAAAGCTTCTTCGAGGAATTGGCGCACGGAGAAAGCCTCTCCTGTGGCGATGGCGAAATCGGCCGGTTCGTGCTGCTGCAGCATCATCCACATGGCCTCTACATAGTCTCCTGCAAAACCCCAGTCTCGGCGGGATTCAAGATTGCCTAAATACAACTTCTTCTGCAAACCGGCTTTGATTCGGCCCAACGCGCGTGTGATTTTGCGCGTGACGAATGTCTCGCCCCTCCGTGGGGATTCGTGATTAAAGAGAATACCGTTGCAGATGAAGAGGTTATAAGCTTCACGATAGTTTACAGCAAACCAATGGGCAGCAACCTTCGATACCGCGTACGGACTACGTGGATAAAACGGTGTCAACTCATTTTGAGGAGGCTTCGCGGCACCGAACATTTCAGATGATCCGGCTTGATAGAAACGCACCTGCCGACCCGAATGAGCCATATGGTCGCGGACGCAATCCAGGAGGCGAAGCGTGCCAACGGCAACAGAATCTGCGGTATATTCAGGGTTTTCAAACGAAACCTTGACGTGCGATTGAGCGCCAAGATTGTAAACCTCATTGGGCTGAGCGATTTCGAGAATACGACGCAGACCCGTTGCATCGGCGAGGTCGCCATAATGCAGGTTTAACCGGCGTCCAGCCTGATGAGGATCTTCGTAGATGTGATTGATTCGGCCCGTATTAAAGCTTGAACTGCGGCGGATAATCCCATGGACGGTATACCCCTTGGCCAGGAGTAGTTCGCTGAGGTATGAGCCGTCCTGGCCGGTGATACCTGTGATGAGGGCTGATTTAGTCATTTGTGTCAAACGCGCTAACAGAAGGATTTGGGCTTAAGTAAGATCTAGCTTGGGGGCTCTATTGTTTCTAAAGCCGCCGATGGAGCCTACGCCAGCGATCCAAGCGAGAGTCATTGCGTTTGCGGGTATGTGCATGTTGAAGTCCACTACGCTATGAAGCAGGATGGCAATCATACTGCCGCCACAAGCAATCTGGAGGAATCGGCGGCTTTCATCAGGCTGACGAGAAAGGCCCGCAAAGATTTGCTGGAGAACTCCAATCACAACAGCCAACATAAGACCGAATCCAACATATCCAAGGTCAGCTAAAAAGTCGAGGTAGTCATTGTGGGCAAATTGTATCTCATAATTCTTGCCAACAGTCTGATATTTCATAAAATTAGATTCGAAGCCACCCATGCCGCACCCAAAGGCGGGAAACTCGGCAATCAGGGGAAGGGTGTCTCGCCAAAGATAAGGCCGCATTTCAGCAGCCTGATTATCTACTGGAACCCATAAGTTGAACCTGTCGAGCAACTCATGGGAGGGAAGCACCAACACGACAAGGGCCCCCGCTATCAGTAAACCGCCGATCGCGATAAAGCGCCCCATTCGGGATTTCAAATAGAAAGCGACAACAAGTAACCCTATCGAAAAGAGCACCGCAATCGAGTTCATAAAGCCCATGCGGGAGAGCGAGTAACTGATTGCGACGAGGAACAGACCAGCCAGGCCCCATAAGAAACAGGCAATCGCCGTGAAGAGAAACGCTGAACCGCCAGCCTTACGTCCATTCCGAAATACCGCAGCACCGTACAGCACTGCTATTGGAAGTGTCATCTCCAAGGATCCCGCGAAATGGTCGTGATTTGTATAGGTGCCCGTTACCGTTCCAGTTGCCAGATTGTTGATCGCTTGCGATATACCGATGAGGGATTCCAGCGAGGAAATAAACAACAGTGGAGTTAGAACAATCCACGGATGCGCGTTCCATCGCCAGGCAAGCTGGCGAACGAGCAGAAACGTCGCGATGAAGGTAAGCACGGCCGTCAGCCAAACAGCGGTTTGAACAGGAGCAGTGCTCAATGGAGAGTATTGAATATCTCCCAGGACCGGGTCAAGATTGCTTATCAGTCTCGCTCGTGCTGGCGAGAGAATTCCAATGAAATGAATCGGGAGCGGGATCAACTGAAAGATCAGATAAAGGGGGAAGGCCACTAGCGAGAAAACTAGCCATCTGCTCAAGGAGGGGGTCGGTCGTTTTCTTTTGAGTACCCAATACAGCAGGGAAATCACGCCCAGCCCGAGCACGGTAAACGCGAAATCAGACGGGTACACTCCCCCTTTACTTAAGACAGTCCAGATCAGAGCGATGCTCATGCCGATTAATGAGAGAAGGGGAAGAAACATTCTTGAATTCCCGACTTTGGTTGAAGATCAAAGAACCGGCAAGATTAGTCCAGAAGAGCAGTCTTCAGGAAGGACTTTCGCGGCGGGGTGAGCGCTATCGCCTTGTGCTGTTCGCGACTGAGGATATGAAGCGACTGTGAAACTGACATCTAAGCTAACTTCAAAACCTCAAAGCTTGTGGCCCATTAAGGACATTCTAAACATACGAGTCAGCTTAAGAGTCTAAAGTCGCCAGTTACGGAGCGAGGGACGCCTGTTCCGCTGTCTCGAAGGAAGTTGTGTGAAAGCGATTCAGCAAAACCTCGCGCGAAGGTCCTTCAAGATACATGTAGCTGGCAATGCTTAGGAAAACGCAAAGCGCCATATAAGTTAATCGCCAATAGCAGTTGTGAAATCGATCAAATGCAAATTGTCAAGATGATCGAAATAATGTCTTACAACCATGTGAATAAGATACAATCCAAAGCTGGCATCTCCAAGAAGAACTAGCCACCGATGGCTCAAAAGCTCGGACAACTTATTCCCTTGATGCGACAGCAAGCCGATGAAGCACATGAAAACTGGAGCCAACAAACCGTCAAAAAGATTGCCATATGCGAGTTCGGATGCAAAATAGACTACTATCAAAAAGCTTAGAAACAGTTGACTGCGGTGCCCTTTGCTAACTTTCCGATTTGGATGTTGCCAAATGTGCAGCAAACAAGAATCGTAGACAGCGAAAGAATGGCATTCATAAGCAGAACACCGTGAATAGTAGATAAGTTCAAAACAAACACAAGGACGATTTGAATCGCAATTGTAACCGCAACGTTCAGGTGAATTGGAACGATCCAACCCCGGGAGGCGTTCAATTCCCAGGCAACCCCCGTTATACAATTCAGAACTGAACCAGTGACCGCTAGGAGAATTTCAGAGCGAAGGTTGGAGTATTGCGCGCCAAGCACCCACAATGGAACTCCCGGGAACCATGCGACCGCAGCTATAACAACGGTACCCAGAGCCGCCACCGCGGCCAAAGCCATCCAGTAAGCAAATGCGATAGAGTGCGAATCACGCATCCGGGCTAGCCTCGGAACAATCAGCGAATTCAGGAATGCCGTGACGATTGCCAAAAGTAACCCGAGTCGAGACAACGCGCCGACTTCGGCTATATTCTTAGTTGATCCCAATATACTAATGAGCCAGACGCTGATCTGAGACTGGACTGCGTAAAACAGTGTATTGGGAGCCTGCCTTCGAACGAACCCTTTTATCTTTCTGGCAAGCTCGACACTAGCCGTCGCCGCGAGATTTGCCTCTTCTGGAACCCATTTCTTAAGTAACCAAAACTGCAGACATAGTGCACCAAGCGATGCGGAGAACACCGTAATGGAATTTAGCCAGGTGATAGCCGCGACACCTATAAGAGCGAGCCTCAACGCTCCGCCTGTGAAATCTAGAGTCTGCAGCCGTCTAGTTCGAAGTGTAAGCCTCGGGACTACATATAGAATTCCGACTGAAATCTGCAACCAAAAAGCCCCGGCTACCAGCACAGGCATGATAAGCAATTCCCGCGCAGATGCTTTGTTACGTAAAAGAAGCGTAACAAGCACTGGAAGGCACGTTGTTGCAGAGACGAGTGCCAGTTTGCGACGTACGCCGAGCGCTGTATTTATTAGCTGGCCAAAGTGCGTCCGATCCTGGCAGAGCGGACCGCCAATTGAAGAAAGGCTACTGGTTATTCCCGTGTCAGCAAGCAGGTTCATAGTTGCTAACATTGAATTTGCAATGGTAAACCAGGCGTAGTCTTGCTTCGTCAGAACCCGTATTACGATAAAGCCACTCAATGCGGATATGAACTGCACTGCGGTCTGAATTACGCCAAACTCAAGGAGCTTTGGAAGAAGCAGGATCGCGCGGTTGAACAGCGCGCGGGACTGATTGCTTGCCGGTTTGGGTAATGGCTTTTCTGCAATTGCTGAATTCATTAGGCTTTGGCGAGATAGCGACCTAGCGCAGAAGCTGCGATCAAATCGAGTTTCTTGAGAAATAACTTGAGCGGATGGATGGGCTTTATAGGTTTATCCAAGTTAGCAAAGAACTGCTTGTCAGAATAGAGCGGAAATTTCCCTTTGAGAATAGCTAGTTTCAACATATTCTTCTTCCAGGGCTTAGGACCAATCGAATGAGCCATTGTATAGCCGCCCGCTTCAAAACCCATTGCGTCCCTACCCATGCAGCTCAATGGAATTTCGCTGACCATGGTAGCGGCGTTAAAAGGATCCTGATCGGGCCGATGAAAAAGGAACGTACGATCACCAACCTCCCACGTCTCTGGCCCTCCAACCGCTGGCCAGACAAGTCGCTGAAGATGCAGCCACGTTTCTAGGAAAGCCACATTCTTGCGTTCCAGACCGACGAACCCAGAATTGAAGTAGGTCCTCTGCGGCACTTTTAGCTCAATGCCTTCTCTTGAGAAGTACTCCCTCCACGCATGCCTTAGAGGATGATTTTCCGAATAATCTGAACCTACATCTGCACAAAGCGCCACGCCAGCGCGAATCCATTGCTCGAAGAACTCCCATTTGCATTGAATGGTGATATCTGGATCGAAATAGAACATGGCATCGGCATCGCAGAATGAATTCTGCCAAAGGTCGAGCATAAACTGGGCTTTGCAATTGGCAAAGTGGTTCTTTGTTTCAAGTTTGAAGAATTGAACGCTAATTTGATTCGAAAGCCTGAACTCCATATAGCCTTGTCGGTCAACACAATTCAACGCCCATCGGGGCAGAGCGCCTCGGTAGCCTACGGCGGTTATGCCACAAAAGCCACTTTTCGACAATGAGTTCAAGAAGGCTGCTAAGCCGATTTCATAATGCCCTTCAAAGAGCGTACAAACTATGGAATTCATAACTAAACTGTTACTTTTGCGAAGTCGAGCGAATATCTTTGTTGTGTAACGACACGCGCAATACACCGAGCTTAATTCTTCGCGCGTATCTCGCATCCAAAGAGAGTGCAAAACCGGCGAAAATGATCCCCCATTTCCCGAGGAGTTCCAATAAACTAAAAGTGTGTCCGGGTATCCAATGCTGCGAGATTTCAACCAATGCCGTCGCGCTCGCGCCAACGAGAAAACCGTAATTCAAAGAATTGAATCTGCGAAAACTGAGGGGGGTTAAAAACCCGAGAGCCAGAAAGAGTAGTGCCTTCGCACATATGTACAGAGAAGAAAAGATCAGGAACATAGGCGGCAGCGGCACGATTTCAGAGGCCAAGGTGGTCAGAAAAACGGCACACCAGGAGATTCTAATTATCAAACTGAACATCTTGATGGTCGGAGATACGGCTTTGAGATGGTCCACAGGGGGGAGCAATTACACTTCAAATTAGGACAAGCCGGAACAAACGTCAAGCATTGTCCCGTCTAAAACTGAAAATAGATAAAATCTACGTGGCCGAAAACGCCAAAGCATATTACGCTGTAAGCGCAGAACCAATAGCAACTTTGCCGGACCATCTTTGACGACCAAGCCCTTGGAACCTGCGATGGATTTGCCAGCCACCAGTCCGCCGTGAATAGAAGTAAGATGAAAACGATCAAGAAAGGAACATTTGCGCGTGGAATGCCGCCCACAGAAAGCAAAGACAAGTCGAATCGGCCCAACGGAAGCATGTGAGTAACTACGTAGAAAGCGTCACCGATATTAGCGGCCCGAAAAAACACCCACGCCACGAGAACCAGAAAAGCAGTAATGATTGTTTGCAAAACGGCGAGCGTCAGAGGCAGTTTATCGATACGAGAAATCTTTTGGATGCGGTTTCGGAGCGGTGACGTCACTTGTCCCAAAATCAAATACGCACCATGCAGTCCGCCCCATAGCACGAAAGTCCAAGCAGCACCGTGCCAAAGACCACTAATGAGAAATGTCGCCAGAAGATTGACATAATACCTTGGTACGGCGACTCGATTGCCGCCAAGAGGAATGTATAGATAGTCCCGAAACCAAGTAGAAAGCGAGATGTGCCAGCGATGCCAGAACTCCCCAATTGAGCGGCTAAAATAGGGTTGGCGAAAGTTAATACAGAGCTCATACCCCATCACACGCGCAAGGCCAAGCGCAATATCGGTATAGCCAGAAAAATCGCAGTAGATTTGAATTGCAAAAAGTAGTGTAGCGAGGGCAAGTGCCGAACCAGGGTAACTGCGTGGTTTGGAATAAACCATGCTAACAAAATTGGCCACAGCATCGGCTATCACCATCTTCTTGAAAAGGCCCCAAAGTGCCAATGCTATGCCAGACTTGACCCGCTCTATGCTAAATTTTGGCTCGCGCTGAAATTGGGGTAAGAGTTGCTTAGGACGTTCGATGGGGCCGGCAACCATCTGCGGAAAAAATGCAACGTACAGGGCATAGTTAAGAAAATTTCGTTCGGCTCGCACTTTCCCTGAGTACACTTCAAACGTATAACTCATTGCCTGAAAAGTGTGGAACGATAGGCCAACCGGCAACAAAATCTGCAGGAGCGGCGCATGCCACTCTAGTCCAGCAAGTTGAAGAGCGGAATTTAGAGAGGTCGATAGGAAGTTCGAGTACTTAAAGATCACCAGCAGCCCAATGTTGCAAGCGAGACTCAACCCGAAGCATAACTTCCGAATCGCTATCCTATTGGCTCTTTCGATCAAAAGACCAGCGATAAAATCAACAACGGTAATCCCCCAGATCACCCAGATATACTTTGTACTCCAACACATGTAGAAGTAGTAGCTTGCAAGCAGGAGAAACACTTTGCGCGGGGAGCCGCGAAGACACAAGAAAACAATCCACGAAACGACAAAGAATATGAGGAACTGAAATGTGTTGAAGAGCATAGGCGCTAATGGGAATCGCGGAGATACTTCGCGACTAGTGAGTAAAGTGCCCGCGTGTACGCTGATGCCCCAGCATGATTGACATGAGTTTGATCGGAAAAATAGCTATTGGGAAACGAAAGATAATCAGGACCCAGAACTTTGCACGAGGAATTCGATTCAACCTGCTGCACAAAGATCAGATCTTGGCTAGGAGCGGGAGCGGCTTCCCCCATCCTTGAATATGAAGGAACGAAATAGCATTCTACGTGATGCTGATGGAGGATCGTGTTGAGTTCGGATAGCTCGGGACTTCGGGTATCGGCGCTTCGCGATTGGATCATGTTTGGTGCGTCGGAAGGCAACCGAAAATCGTCGGGGAGTTTATCCCCTTTAAAGCGGCTCTGCTCAGAGATGAAGTAATATCCACGGTCGCGCAACATACGGGCAACATTGCCTTTCGATTCGGCATAAAATTTACGTAGCCCGCCGTGCTGGCGAGACGTGAACAAGAAGCTTAGGGCGTCGCGCGGCAAGTAGCGGAAAGGAAAAAGGTATTCGGCGATCGCTTTATCGTCAGTTGCAAAACGAAATACGTTTTGCTTTGGTGATGCGACGTGCCACGGAACTGTCAGTAACAATACATTCGGCGCCTGCCCTCTCTGCACGATGTCTTCTAATTGAGCCACAAAATCTCCCAACCCTGGGTATCCAGAATTGAAGGAAGATGTATTTATGCTGTCGCCGGCTGCGAGACGATCAAATTCATCCGGTACAAAGCCGGCAAGAACCTTGCTATTGCCGAAAATTAAAACACGTTTAGAACCTGACGACGGAAAAAGCCGTTCGTGAGTCTCGTAATTGAGCTTTGCTCTATATATCAACGATGCGCCAGAACTCAAATAAGGTAATCCTGCGTAGGCACCATAGAACGCCAACCAGAGCAGCGAGAACATGACTGCGATTTTAAGGATTTCACGGGTGAGATAGAGCGTCAAGCCCTTCGCCCTTGGAGAAACCGTGATCGAATCCACCTCAATCGAAGATTTCGTTAAATCAGAAGTAATCATGGATAAGAGGTTGGCCTCAATGATGCATTTAGGGAAGTACGATAAATCGAAGCGAGAAGATTGCAAACCTACGCTCCATATTGGGTCCGGGCAGCGCTATGGTATAGCTACCTCTTCGCAACAAAGAAGCAAGCAATGCCGAAGTAAGCGATTTGGCGTGCACTCGAAGGATCTATTGTCGGTTCCGTTAGCTAGCTGCAACGGTTTTCGGCGAAACTTGTGCAGGTGTGATATCAGACGCTGGCACGGGCGCTCCCGCCGAGTGAATAATTCGCAAAAACTTGGCTACGATGTGCCGCATGGCGAAAGTGGCTTCGGCGTGAGAGCGTGCTGAATTGCCAGCGGCAAGCCGTTGGTCCGGATTGTCGAGATACGCGGCAACGGCATCTACAAATTCCTGATTGTTGCCAGGCTCGACCACTGTGCCGGAAGCGCTCGTTTTCAGCATGGTGGCAGCCGGATTCGTGGAACTAATCGCGATCACCGTTGGTCGCCCCGCACACAGGTACGAAAGAACCTTGGAAGGCACGCAAAAGCCGCCGGCGGAGCGGTCTAGCGGCGCGACGAGGACGGCGGCTGAGGCTAGCACTTTAGGAACATCGGACGCGGGTTGGAACGGAAGGACCACCAAATTATGGAGTTGCTGAGCCTGCGCAGTCTGGCGCAGATTCTGAGCGGCTTGACCGCTGCTCACCACAACGATTCGAACGTCGCTTCTTTTTAGGAAAGAGGCAGCCAAGCTGATAAAGACGCCAAGATCGTGTTTGAGCCCGAGCGTGCCAGAGTAGATAATATTGTGCGTGCGGTCTAGACCTTGACGCGCGGCCCAATCGTTAGCAACCGGGAACATGGGAAACTCTTCGATGTTGGCCCAATTTTCGAGCAGTGCATAACGTCCCGTTGCCACGACCGATGGCGGTAGTTCTTTCTCATGGCCGGCCGCAATCGTGATTACCATATTGCTGCGGTCAAGAAGTTGTTGTTCCCAGATATACGCAAATGATCCAAGAACACGGCCCGGCAAGCCCAGTTTTCGGCCAAGAAGACCATGGATGGCGTGACCTTGCAGGTCTTGCAGCCAGTACACGAAAGGAATTTGTTTGCGGAGGGCCCACCTCTGAATTCGAGTCACCACCGCGATGGGTGCACAGGAAACTATGATCGCCGACGGACTTTCCTCATCTAACGCCCGAATGCATTCGCCCGCCCACTCCACCTCGCCCGTAAGGCGCCGGAGAATGCTGAGTTTGCCGTAGGGTCTAGAGCACAAAATTGGCCGCACTACTTGCGGGTGTGCTTCCTGCCATCCTGTGAGGGAACTCAGATTTGGCGATTCCAGCGAGGCGTTAGCAAAATAGCGCATCGGGTGGCCATTTTCAGTGAGGTACGTCGCTAGGCGATGGCTGAAGCTGTGGCAGCCGTAATCAATCAGAATTGGACAAGGCATGTGTTAGCAACGAAGAAAAAGATTAAAACTCGACAAGACTTTAAGAAACGTTATGCGTGAGAGCTTTCACTCATCCGTTTTTCAAACAGTTTTGAATCAACCAGAAAACGAAACCAGAAGGTCTGCAGAACCCAAAAAATGAGACCCTCCTTCCCGTCTAAGCACCCTAGCCGGATGAAGTAACGGTAAATGAACAAAGCTATTGGCCGCACAAAAAGAGGCAGGTCGTCATATTTGCTTCGCCAGTAGCGTTTTTGTTCGATAGCGTTGCCAAGCACCTTCTTCTGGATTGACTCATGAGATTTGGAACAAGTAAGTTCATCCACCTCAGAATCTGCCCAGCGATTGTGACGGGCCGTCCATTCGGATAGAGACATCCGGACGTCGTCAATCATATGACCAGGCAGACGGGCCGTAGTCCCGGAAAGCAGATAGAAATGCTGATCGTACTTGCGATCTTCACAGCGTCCTATTCCTGTCTGAAAGAGGCGCAGATGCCAAGTAGGAGACATGGCGCCATGCTTGAGGACGCGCCCAAGGAATTTCAGATACCGCGGAACGAGAAACCCGGCATGCGCCGTAGCCTCCGGTAAGTCCCGGATCGATTGAACCAACACATCATCCATCCACTCATCGGCATCTAGATGAAGTTGCCAACTATACCGCAAGGGCAGCGAGTCGATGGCCCAGTTGCGCTGACTGCCATAGTTTTCAAAACAGTGCTGGTAAACAGTTGCCCCAAGCAATCGAGCGATCTCAACGCTATTATCCGAACTATAAGAGTCAACCACGACAACGTCGTCCGAAATCAAGAGAGCGCGTTTGATTGTGGCAGGCAGCGTTTCCGCCGAATTGAAGGCAAGAATGACAACGGAAGGTTTCATGCAGAAACCTGGTTGAATTCGGATACCTGGCGAATTTTTCGAGCTTTTATACGTCGCGCAGGAATCCCGCCGTAAACGGTCCACGGTAACAAATCGCGCGAAGCAACCGAGCCAAGAGCTAGGACTGCCCCGTCTCCTACCGTGACACCTGGCTGCACGGTAGCCCTGGCGCAGATCCAGGAATAATTTCCCAACGTAATGGGGGACGAAATCAGTGGGAAACCGGGGTCTTCATAGTCGTGCGTTGCGCCACAGAGATAAGCGTCCTGAGACACGATCGCATGCACCCCGAGACGAATCGGTTTAGGATTATAGATAATCGCGCCGTCGGCAATCGCGGCCGCTTCATCGCAGATTAAGTTCCAAGGAGCCCAAATTTGCGCTTTGGGATAGATGTGTGTGTTAGGGCCGAGTTGGGCGCCAAATAGGCGCAGAATTAAGCCTCGCCACGCATGAAACGGGCGCGGCGATGGGCGGAAGAAAACCGCGCTGACCAAACCCCAAGTCAAGCGACGGAGCCGATTTGAAAGCGGGAATGCAGCCTGCAAGTAAGGATCGTTGCTAGACATGAACGAGGGAGTCTCGGTGGATAAGTGATCCCAAGGCAGAGTATAAGCTTCGACGCGCGGCATCAATTTCGAAATGATTATTAAAACAGGCGATGGCTTTTTCTTTCATCGACAGTTTTTCTTCCGCAGAAAGGGCGGCCCAGCGAGATAGCAGCGAGATGGCTCCAGGCAAATCGTCAGGCTCTACCAGTCCACCATCGGCTTGCTGCACCTCTCGCCAGATATTCACTTTATTCGAGATTAAAGCAGGCAGACCACAGGCGAGTGCTTCGGCAACGGCTATACCAAAATTTTCCTGATGCGATGGAAGGTAGAATACTTCAGAAGCGCGAAAGGCGCCCCATTTCGAGTCACCCGAGAGCATTCCTGTAAACGTAATACGATCAGCAATCTTGAGCTGCGCGGCGAGTTTGATAAGCGCGGGCTGCCAACCTACTTGATCTGGACCTGCCAGAACCAGGTGCCAATCACTCTGTTCGGCGAGTGCATCCGCAAATGCTCGGATAGCGAGATCGCAGCCCTTCTTAGGATGAATTCGGCCCAAAAAAAGACACAGGCGTTTTCCCTTCAGTCTTGGAAAACGCTGCAAGAACGTTTCGCGCTGTGTCGCGGAATCAGGCGAAGGTCGCTTTGTACCATAGTTGACAACGAGTTCGTTCACTTTGTAGGTCGAGAACGATTGGCGTGCAAGCATCCGTTCATCGTCCGTCGTGAAGAGCACAGCGGCTGCGTCTCTTAGGACGCAATACTCAGCCCAGCGCCAATACAAGAGTTTCTTAATATGCTTTAGTGGATATGTGCGCTTGAACCAAGGGTCAAGCATCCCGTGGGTAAATACGACGTATGGGGTATTCATTCCACGGAGTGTCTGCCAGGTGCAATAGCTATGATACTGCCAGATTCCGTTGACAATCACGACGTCGAATTGCGGTGCGTTTTGTCTTAAGAAAGGTCCCAGACGGCTAGCATAGCCGTATTTCCCCAAAGTGGGTCCGAGCGTATGTAGGGATAGGTTGAAATCGGCAACCCAAGGAGCGCCCGCAAAATCAAGAGAGCACACTTCGACATTGTGCCCTACCAGCTTAGCCGATGCGCTAAGCTGTTTAACACCCTCAATAGGACCGCCGCCTTCTGGGTTGACAGTACGTACAACGTGGAGGATTCTCATTGCAATAAAGCTTTGTAAATTTCGAGGTATTGCATTGTCATTTTGGATCGACTGAATCGCGCAGCATTCTGTAGACCGGCTTGGCGAAACGAAACCAGGTTCGGAACGCTGGCGATTTTGCCAGCAGCAACGGAGGGGTCGGTAGGATCTATGAGTATAGCGGCAGCGCCGGAAATCTCACTCATCGGCGCCCTGTCGGTGGTCACAACCGGGCAACCACAAGCTTGTGCTTCTAGGATAGGCCACCCAAAACCTTCCTGCAAGGAAGGGAAAAGCAGCAGCTTCGCAGAACCGTAGAGTGCGCGGAGTTGCTCTTCTCCTACATTTGTTAATTCCTGCACTCTTTCTGTAAGACCGCTCCGGCAGACGAACTGGCGCATTTCGTCGGTCCACGGTCGTCCAACCATCAGTAACCGGCATTCATGAAATGCCTCATACTGACGCAAGTAATTAAAAATTTGCATTGTCCCTAGGCGGTTCTTGTACCATTGGTTTCCTCCTACATGTAGGACGAAAGGTTGTTCATCTAGGCCCAAGGCGCGCCGATGGGTCTGAACGTCTTGAGAAGACATGGGGGAGTAATCATAATTGACACTGGAGTACACCGTCGAAACCCTACTCTGCGGAACGCCGACCAGTCGTAAGACATCTTGACGAGTGGCCTCTGAGACACAGACTACGTGACGAGATTGGCGCAGCCCAGAAAGGATCATACGTTGCAGCTGGCGACCAGTGGTTGACGTCCGATTTTCGGAGATTTCGCCCAAAGCGCTGCGCACTGCCAGGAGGTCGTGACACGTAACAAGGTGTGGCTTTGCTTGAAGATATTTTACGTAGATAGAGTTCGCATGGTCACAGATGTGAACAATGTCGGCCCAGAGAATATCCTTCTTTAAACGAGCTGGAAAGATTGCAAATTTATCTACATAGCCAAGCCACTTTCCAAAGCCCATGTTTGATGGCTTTAACTTTCCTAAGACTGGCTCCGGGCGGGAAAGGCGAACTTCGTGGCCCGCGCCAGCGAGACTATCGAACATAAGCGCGGCAAAAAGCTGCATGCTCCGTTGTATGTCGTGAACATAGTTTCCGATTAAGAGGACTTTCATCGATAGACAGCAATGGTCTTGGAGCTTTGGAAATTTCCGACGTTACTTGAACGAAGTGTAGACTTCGCTTTTTCAATTTTGACCGATATCACCACGAATGAAACATCAGGTTCAAGAAGAAGCTATCTTCTCGGTTTCGCCGCATCCATTCGATTCTTCGGGCAGTGGCGTCGCCCACAACATGACACGGATTGCATCCCTACGAGCAAAGGAGCGAAGCTGTTCCAGGAGACACAACCGACGTGGATTTCTTGAAAGGTCCACACTTATCCTGGTAATTGAGTGTAACCAAAGACATGATCAGTCACGAAGTTTGGCGACTAAAGATTAAGAGACTGCGCGCACAATTGAAGCGCCGCAATGGTTTTGTTGATCGAGAAGTTCGCCTCGTAGAATTCATGTGCTTCAGCGCAACCATGGGCTAGCCTCTCCGGCGAGCAAACGACCGATGCCAGTTCCACCGCGATTTGTTCGGGATTGTATGAATTAATCAGATGAACAGCTGGCGTACGCCTCCAAGCATCTTCGGTTTCCTTCGATTCAGTGCAAACGAGCAACCTGCCATTTCTGAGCGCGGCCATGGCAGATCCTCTTCGCGCACTTACACCATCCTGGTAGGGCTGGAACATGCAATCACAAGTCGAAATAAAGCTGGCGATTCGTTCTACACTACTCGAGCCTGTACCGAAACTTCGGGAGCTCAAGTCAGGACTATTGAGAGCCAAAGCCGCATGGTAGCGATCCGAGCCATCCCCGATAAATAATATCTTTACTTTCGGATTGATTCTCAGCAGCAGGCGTAGGCTCGGTATAAGTAGAGATTCGATTCGCGGGCTGAATTGGCCGAAATGACCCACTAGTAGTTCGTCGCTTTCGGCATATCTAGATCGCAGATCCTCAGAATGTATACATCTTCCTATATTGGAGGGCACAGGAAGAACCTCGATTCGACGACCGCAAAAGTTATAGGATTTGAGGCGATTCGCAACTGCCATGCACGATGCGAATGCGGCACAAGATGCGCTCAGCAAAAGGGTGGCCATTGCTCGATGAATCAGACCCGCGATCTTTAGATGAAATTTTCGCTCGGACAAATTGTAGCCGAATTCATGGAACATGACACACAAATGATGACCACGAACTACTTGCAAAAGTAACCACAAGCAGAAGAAGACATTCAAGGAATCAAATCCGTAGCCGCTCGGCACCCATTGAAGAAAGATATTTCGCTTGGTTCCCTGAAGTTTCCAAAGGTTATCCATACGAAAGAGGTCCTTCAATCCAAATCGATTAAAGCACCTATGCACGGCCAACGAATTCGAGACTTGTTCCGAAGCGTGCAAGCCGGGAGCCCAAACGTCGACTCTGTATTCGCCCTTGGCTAAATATTCTGCCAACTGGCGCGTATAATCTGAGAGACCCCCGATTTCGGGCGGGTACTCGCAAGTTATGAAATCCCATGTTCTACTTATATGGGTATTTTCACTGCGTTGTTTTTCGCTAAGGGAATTGCAGGGCAACGTCATTTGCTTCAGTTCGTGAAAGACCTGTGTTCCAGAGCCGTTTTCTTCAATGCGAGAGCTTTGGTTATGGTGGCATCCACAGTCCTGACCAACGCGCTAGATACTTGCTCGGATTTGAAAGCATGCGATAAAAACTCTGAAGCTACTAGAGCGTACAGTTCCGTCTTTATTAAGTCGTGGTCACTCGCGGTAACCGGGCCTTCAGACAAGCAACGACTTTGGTTCAACGCGGTCAGAAACCGACCCGCCACAAGGGGAAGTGTCGACCATGACCTTCGCCTGAAAGCACTCGCTAGGCTTTTATTAAAAACATGGCTCAGCCCCCGAATCTCAGTTGCCTTTCGGCGACTTCTGACTCCAGCCTGATCGACCCAAACCCGATAGCGAGCGAGTGTACTTCTTTTATAAACGTTTCCCCAACCTGCGTCCGCTAGACGAACCGCAAGGTCATAGTCTTCCGCGAAATTCAGAGAACTATCTGAATACCCAACTGATTGAAGAGCCTCTCGCCTGAACATGAGCACGTTCGCGCTGACGCGGTAGCCCCATACCAATGACCTAAGCGACTCCTCACCTGTGATAAATCCGTCGGCACGAGAAAGATAGCGATTACCAAAAACCTCTGAATTTCGATCCATCAGCATAACCGAGCAATGGGCGTATCCGGCTTGAGGATTTGAGAGCAGAAGATTAGTGAGCTCACTGATATAGTGCGGTTCGAGTAAATCATCTGAATCCAGTCTGACAATCAGATCGCCAGAGGCTCTCATAAGAGCTTGCTTAACATTAGGGCCCAATCCAAGATTATTGGAATTATGCTGTACAATCAAAGACGGAAATTCAAATTTCAGCCGAGTCAGAAGGTTGGCTGTACTATCTGTACTGGCATCATTAAAAACTAAAACTTCGGGATCAGATTCTATCTGGGAGTACGCGCTACGAACAGCGTACTCAAGATATTCATGCTGGTTGTAAGTCGGTATGCAAACTGAGACTTTCATTCATGGCCTGCTATTTAGTTACAGCGTAACTCGTCCGGATCGCCCCATCTGGCGGATCGATGCGAGCGCAAGCGGAGTTTTCTGATTTGCATAAGTTTTCGAAGCCGCCAATGAAAGTCCTGCCAGGAAAACCATAAATCCAAGATTTGTTGCCTGCTCCATTACGCCGCTGCCTACAATCGGAATCGCAGTGATGGCTAGGAGAAAGCCTAAACTGGATCCGCTCTTATGCTTAAACGATCGGTACGCCGAAGAGACGAGAACAACACAAAGGTAGACTCGAAAGCCCATAAAAAGACAGCCGATCAACGGACCGAACTCTTGGAACACCCTTGGCCATTCGTCCTCGGCCAAGAGAAAGTCGTTATCGTCTCCCACTCCACCGGTCATTGAGCCCGTCCCAGCTTTCATTGTGGCCGCAAAATTACTGCCCAGACCGATACCCATGCCCAACCAAGGAATATCGGAGCTTTCCTGAAACGGTCTGAGAAATGGGCCCAATATCCGCGCAGCCAAAACGCCCTGCACTCCGCTCTCACCCCCCTCCACCTCGTTGGCACTCGTCCACCGCTCTTCAAAAGACGTTGTGGCTTCTTTGAAAATGGGAATTTGTGCTGTGATCAACCCAGCGACAGTCACCACCACGGCTGCTCTAGACAATCTCGCAAAATCCTGCACTGTCCTTAAGTGGAGCATTATCGCGATTGCGGCCACTATCGCAGTCATAAACATCAAAGTGCGACTGCCTGCAGCAGGCAGGGTAATTAAATTCGCAAACGCTGCGGGTATCACAATCCACCTTGGATAATCCCCCTTGATGACCGCGAATAACAAGAACGCTGAGACTACTGGAAAGAAGTCGTAAATTCCTAAGACGTAGCTGAACGTACCTGAAGCGCGCACGTGCTCTCCCGCGAAGGCGATTTGCGTGGCGCCCTGCCCGGCTCCTTTGTTCAACCACGAACTTTCTGGAGAACGGAACTGAGCCAAAACGAGCAATGCCATCGGAATTGCAGTCAACAAAACCCACCGACCGATTTTCTTGATATCCCGCATTGTCAGAACCTGCTTCATGATAAAGATGAGAGGCAAATGCAGGAAGTAGGAGCGGAGCCCGAAAAGGGCGGTCAGAAAGTCGTTTACCCCAAGCGCAATTTGCGCCGCTGCAAGGAATGTAACAATTATGCCGATGGCGACGACAAAAACAAAGTCAGGGCTTTTCAGTTTACCTGAGCGGTACGCTTGCCAATAGATAAATAGTACAATTGGATCGCGAATCAGAAGCAACGGCGCACTGAGTTGGGGTACTACCCATTTACGAAGAGCCCCCTCTAGGATTAGAAGCCAAAAATAAGCGTATATCCCACGCTTAACCCACAGGATCGACCCCGAGTCCTTTTCCTGCACGTGATCAAGAAATTGCCGCGGATTTTTGATGGCGAGAGTCATCGCGTCAGAATCGTACGAATGGTTTGAGAGATCATGGCGCGATAGGTGGTCCAACTCAGTTCCCTCGCGCGTTGCGCCGCTGAGGCAGATAGGTGATCCAAGAGATCAGGATCTTGAATAAGAAGCTCAAGCTTTTCAGCAATGGCGACAGAAGAACGGATTGGCACAAAAAAACCGTCCTGGCCTTCGCGGACAATTTCCTCGCCTCCCGAGTTCAGCGTTGTGATGACGGGAAGGCCGCGAGAGAGGGCTTCGCCGATCACCAGAGCGAAACCCTCAGACAAGGAAGGGAGAACGAGAACGTCGTGGGCCGCCATTTCCGCGAGGATGGTCTGGTGGGGGACACTAGGCAGCCAACGATGGTTCGCCGTCGCCTCCTCTATTGGCTTCGCCGTACCAACTTTGTGGCCGATGATGGTGAATTCGATCGCCGCGCCAAGCGACTTGACAGCATCGAGCAGGTAACCGATCCCCTTGCGTTGAGTTAACGCGCCGACGTAAAGCACTCGCAGTTTCTGGTTATTAGATCGGCCTGGCCGGCGCATCGCTGACCCGGATTCATTCGCGCCGTAGGGAATAACCGAGACCTTTGCTGAGTCAAGATTGAGACGCGCTAAGGTCCGTTGGACATGTCTACTTGGGACAACAATGTAGTCCGCAAGTTCAAGCTCCTGGTCTTTAGATCGCAGATGCTCCGGCGAGTCTTTGAGCTTGGCAAGCGTATCGGCATATTCCGGCCGGAGTGCTGCCTCCTCTCGCGCTAACTCAATCTCGTAATGCCAATAACCGCTGGGAAGCTCGTATATACAAGTAATACCCTGCTTCTTGGCTTGTTGAAAAGTTTGCAGGGCGACACCTTCGTAAGCGTAGACAGCCTTCGGATTGCGGGCTAAAACAGTTCTGGCGGTAATTCGATCAAGTTCGTGGCCGATGCTGAGAACCGAGGCAGCAGAAGGAGCATCGATGCCCAGTTTTTGCGAGATCAGACGCGCTGCTTCTCGCACAGGAGTTACGTGAATCCGGTTACGAGGCGTAAGCGGATAAGTCCGGCGGTTTAATTCTGCGCGAACGCCGCCGGGCAGCAAGCTGTTGATCTTCCACTTCGCATTCCAGTACACGGTAGTGTGAAATCGATCCAGCAGACTCGCTTCTTGCAGAGCAAGAAGCGCTTGCCTCACGTTTTGATTACCGGTGGGATGAGAAATTACGACCATAATTAACTCTATTCGTTAACGAAAAGAAGTCGCCTTGAGCAAACTAATCCGAACTGTCCTTCGATGCATAGTCGTAGCCGTAACCTGAGTAATTGTGATACCCGTAATACCCGTTTGGGGCCTTCTTGGGATCCCAATCGTTCAGAATCGTGCCGATTATATTGGTTCCATCCTCAGCGAACCTCTTGGTAACCGCGACGATTGCATCGCGGGTGGTCTGGTTAGCGCGAGTAACAACGACCACACCATCAGAAAGGCGACCTAACACCCGCGCATCCGCCAACAGTAGTGTAGGAGGCGTGTCGATCAAAACCAAATCGTATTCGGCACGAACAAGGTCGAGTAATTCCGCCATGTTAGCCGAATACAGAAGATTAGCCGCCGACGAGGTAGGCGGACCGCTGGGAAGGACGCTAAGCCCACTTACATTAGTCTGTTGAATTGCTTCGTCCAGCGCCGATTGAGAAATGGACCCGCGCTCGCGGAGAATCGTGCTAAGGCCATGATCGTTTGGAAGGTCAAAGAGGTTGTGGATTCGAGGGCGGCGCAAATCGGCATCGATAATGAGGACTTTACGCCGTATATCCGCCATAGCGATAGCGAGATTGCTGACAAGGGTGGTTTTGCCTTCCGCAGGACTTCCGCTCGTCAAAACGATGACTTGCGGGGCATCACCTTGATCGCCGATAAACAGTATAGATGTGAGAATTGTGTGGAACGCTTCCGAGATCACGCTGGATGTATTGTGGGAAACCGTCAGTTCGCTGGAGGTGCGGGAATTTAGTCCGTATGTTCCGAGCTCCGCCGTTGCACCCGGCAGAGAAAGTCCATAGCCAGTCTTGCCACGCACCGATTTAGCGCTCGGTACCGCTCCGAGTTCGAGTACCTGTGTCCAAACTTGAGTGTCACCCGGTTGTTGCACCGTCCGGTTGGCGCGTTCGTGGATAAGTATGAATACAATGCCAAAAAACATGCCAGCCAGCACACCGACAATAGCGTCTGCTTTCATGTCAGGCGCATAGGGCACGACCGGAACTTTGGCTGGGTCCACAATGCGGATGTTGCTAGCCCGCATTGCCGAAGCAATGCTGGCTTCTTTCACTTGTTGCAAGGTGGATTCGTACATTTGGCGGTTTGAATCTACATCGCGCTTGAGAATGTTGTATTGGATGGACTTCCCTGCCTCATCGGTCACCACCTGTGACTGTGCTGCATAGTCGGCAGCGATTAACTTTTCGTGGCGGAGAGAGGTGTCATAGTCGTTCTTGATTCTTCCAAGAATCGCTACCCTTTCACGATCAAATTCGGTCTGAAGAGGAGCAATTTGCGCTTCAATTCTCTCAACTTTCTCGTGTTTTGGCGTGTAAATCACAATCGCGTCTGCACGTTGCCGGCTTAGGTCGGTAATTTTGTCTTGAAGAGCCCGAAGGGATGCATCGTTAAGAACGTCCGCCAAGGCGTTCGGGGGAGCTGAAAGCGACATTTCGTATCGTGATTGGGCGGCAGTACGTTCGCCCTGCGCTTTCGAGAGCTGATCTTGAAGTTGGCGTAGCCTGTCCTCTGATACATTGGCGCGTTCATTACTTGTCGTATTACCCGTAAAGAGCAATCCCGATTGTTGGGCATAGTTTTGCAGCTCAGTCTCAGACTTTTCCAGCTTGATCCGCATTTCATCGAGTTGGGCTGTTAGCCATTGACCGGTGCGCTCCGTCATCTTCCAACGCGCTTCCATATTGGATTGAATGTACTCACTTGCAAGCGTGTTGATGTAAGTGGCCGCAAATTCGGGGTCAGGAGAACTGCAGATAATTTCCAACATGCGCGTTTGGGGAAGTTGCCGTACCGTCAAGTCTTTTAGGGTCGGCATCTGGACACCTGACTGAGCAGCCAGGTTAGACGCACCCGGGAGATTTAATAGTCGACGCAAACTGGCAAATCGGTCTAGTTGAGGGCGGCCGGGCTTAAGCTTGCCGTCGGCTTTAAGCTTATTAAAGACGCTTTCAATCAGGCTTTCGCTCTGAATAATCTTTATTTGTGTCTGAACATCGACTGTCGAATCAGCGCTGTCATTTACGGGATTCATTTGCTTTGATTTCATGAAATCGCCGTTGAGGTTCTGGATCTCGATAGTAGTGCGGCTTCGGTAAAGGGGTGTCTGGGGTAGCGTAAAAAGGACGCCAGCAAGTAATCCAAGAAAGGCTGCGATTACGAGGGTGCCGCGCTTCCGTTTGACAAGACGCCAGTATTCAACGACACCAAGCCCCTCCGAATTAGCTTCCTCTTGTATGTGGGGCAGCGATGGTACTACCTGGGGCCTATTTCTAAAAATGGGAACCAGTTCAGCGCTTGGTTGGGCTTGATCGGAGTAATCCATTGTTTTTCTCATGCGGGTTCTTTAGAAGGGATGCGTGTAAATAGCCATGGCTGATCCGACTTGGATCATTGTTTCAATTGCCCGGTTCGATGCGACCTTCGCACTGCTGGTTGGTACGAATAGAATGTCGTTCGCGTAAAGAGGCGTGTCTGTTCCTTTACCCTTCATCAACTGAGCAACGTCGATCGGTATTTCGGTCCGCGTGTGAGTAGTAGGGTCCGGACGGAGAATTTTCGCTTTCTTCCCGCCGGCATTGTGATCCAGACCTTCAGCCATAGACAGAACTTCCATCACCGTGAAATTAGGTTTTTCCGACAGAACGTAGCCGCCGGGTTTCTTGACGGAGCCAAGAACGTAAATCATTTCGGCCTTCGGGACGCTGATGACATCGTTTGGCTTCAGAGTGATATTGTCTTGAGGGCTATGGGCGTCCATAATTGCGTGGATATCGACCTGTGCCGTGTAAAAATTGCCGGAAGGATCGAGGACGTTGCTTTTCAACGGTAGCGGGCCGTTTTCCACACGGCGAGTCAGAATGATGTTACTGCCGGCATCAGTGCGTAAACCGCCGGATTCGGAAATTAATTCGAACAGCGTGCGATTACCGTGAACTTGGTGAATTCCGGGAGCGGCCACTGCGCCAAGAATCGAGACTGGTTGACTGTGAAATTCAGTGAGCGACACGCTGACGATCGGGTTTTGCAGATATTCGCGGTAGCGCTGCGCGATGGCAGATTCTAGCTCTTCAAGGGTGAACCCGGCGGCGCGAACTCGACCGATGCGCGGGAGAATTATATCCCCTCGAAGATTGACCGTAAATAGCAAGGCGCCGGCGAATTCTTCCATCTCCTGGACACGAATGGTTAGTACATCCTCGGCTCCGAGTTGATAGGATTCGGCGGGGGGTTTAGCTTCTAAATGTCCCTGCTTGGCTTCAAGATGCCCGGTGACTTCCTGAGCGCAAGCGCTGGCTGCAAAGAGAAACACGGAAGCGAATAGATTACGACGCATAGAAACACTCTTTCTTTTGATTGAACAAGTTATGTAGCGGAATAGCGACGTGCAGGAAAGGAGCGAACGGTTTCCTGCTGGTTGATCTTTTGAAATTCAAGAGCAAGGAGATGCAACCGATTTTCGAGTTCGACGATGCGCGATTCGATTGCGTCTTGTGGGACGCGGGTCGGCTGCACGAAATAATTGTTCATGGCGACACGTGCGAGCTCTGAAACACTGCGGATTCCATGAGTGAAGCAGAGCTGACGAAAGCGTTCGTGTTCCTCCTCAGTAAGGCGGAAACTGATCATCCGGCTACGGGATTCAATAGGCATAAATGAAGGGGAAAAGCAGGAAGGAAAAGCGGTTTTTGCAACGAGGGCAAGCTCCGCCGTTTTTGTCACAGGTTCCAGTGAGGCTGAGACAAGTAATCGGCGATCCGTATTACGTATTACAGAAATACCATGTAGATGCCGATTTCTCAACGGTTGGCGGTACTGGAACGTGGGAGGCAAAACCTTCAGTACTTGCCAGCTAAACTATTGAAACATTTGTGCGTTAGGGAAAAAGAAAGTGCTTGGCAGCCAAATGATAGGGAGTGAAAGACGCTGTATTACGGTCTTACTCTATTGCCATCTGTAACCGCGAGTTTAACATCTGCGTTGATCATCATCTGAACGAGTTGTTTAAAAGAAGTTTTGGGTTTCCAGCCGAATGTATTGAGGGCTTTGGAAGCGTCGCCGAGGAGGTAGTCTACCTCAGTAGGACGAAAATAAAGCGGGTCAATCTCAACATACTGCTGCCAATCGAGATTTACGTAATTGAACGCCAATTCGAGGAATTCGCGAACGGAATAGGCTTCGCCAGTGGCAATCACGAAGTCGCCGGGTGTGGGCTGCTGGAGCATAAGCCACATGGCTTCTACGTAGTCCCCCGCGAAACCCCAGTCGCGGCGGGAGTCGAGATTTCCCAAATAGAGTTTTTTTTGCAGACCGGCTTTGATGCGGCCCACGGCGCGCGTGATCTTGCGGGTGACGAAAGTTTCGCCACGTCGCGGGGATTCGTGGTTAAAGAGTATCCCATTGCAGACAAATAAGTTGTAGGCTTCGCGGTAGTTGATCGCCCACCAATGGGCGGCGACTTTGGCGACGGCGTAGGGGCTGCGGGGATAGAAAGGTGTGTTTTCGCTTTGAGGAGGCTTGGCAGCACCAAACATTTCGGAGGAGCCCGCTTGGTAGAGGCGGACTTCGCGGGCGGAATGGGCCATGTGGTCTCGCATGCAATCGAGAAGACGGAGGGTGCCCACAGCGACTGAATCGGCGGTGTATTCGGGGTTTTCGAAAGAAACTTTGACGTGGGATTGGGAGCCGAGGTTATAGATCTCGTCGGGTTGTGCGATCTCGATGATGCGGCGGAGCCCTGTGGAATCAGTGAGGTCGCCATAATGGAGGTTGAGACGGCGGTCGGCGCGGTGCGGGTCTTGATAGATGTGATCGATGCGCGCGGTATTAAAGGATGAGCTACGGCGAATAATTCCGTGGACGGTATAGCCTTTGGCAAGGAGAAACTCGGCGAGGTAAGAGCCATCCTGGCCAGTTATCCCGGTAATAAGTGCTGACTTGCTCATGAGTTAGCCACATAGTAACACGGACATAAAATATTCATGCAAGTCACCAATGTTCAACGACCAGTAAGTTGCTGCGTTCTTGTGGCCTGCATGGTCTCGATCAGATCCCAGTAAGTGGTGAAAAACTTATCCGCCCTAATTTTGGAACGGAGCCCGAACGGTGAGCAGGCGCTGGCCTTGTAAAGTCCTTCAGTGTGAAAATCATGACACGCTTGGCGGCCCAGCCTTCAGTTGCTTCACCAGAACCTTCGAGTTCCGTCCGCTCTGATTGTATTTCTCGCGGCGGCCAGGTGGAAGATCGTCGGGTGTGCCTTCGGCAAAACCTCCCTTCGACTGGAAGTAAGTAAACGTCTGTGTTGATAGCGCGATCAACCGATTCAGGCCCATTTCGCGAGCTTTGTTCTCGACGAATTGAATCAGTTTTCGGCCGATGCCCTGGTTTTCGTGCGAGGGATCGACATAGAGACTGGCGAGTTCGCCCTGATTTTGCGCGGCGTAAACGTGCAACGCCACACACGCGACCGGGTTCTTGTCGATTTCAAAGATGTAGTAATCGCCCAGGCTCTTCTCAATTTCGTCGCGCGTCCGCCGGACCAATTCCTCGGCTTCCATCGCCTTCTTCGTCAACAGCTGGATTGCGCCGATATCTTTCTTCCTTGCCAGCCGGATCTGTTCATATTCGTTGGCGTAGATCAGCGTGCCGATACCCTCGTTCGAGAACACTTCGGCCAACAGCCCTTCGTCCTCGCGGCCATTCACAATGTGGACGCGGTGGACGCCTACGGCACAGGCGGCAGCCGCGTAGCGAGCCTTGGAAACCATTTCCGGCGCAAATCCGCCGGGCGCGGACTGGACAAGTTTCTGCAGATCCGCGTCCAACATTTGGCGGATCAGTTGACCGTGATACCGCAACCCATCCTGTGTGGTAATGAAGATTAACTTTGCCGCCTTCAAGACCTCGGCCACCGCGACCGCGATGCTGTCGGAGTTTACGCGGTATGTCTTACCTTCTCCATCGAAGCCGAGCGGTGGAACGACTGGAACAATGCCCTGGTTCAAAAGCGTTTGAAGAAGTTCGATATCGAAACGCTCGACTTTCCCCGTGAACTGCTGATCGACGCCATGAATGATTCCCAGCGGATGCGCAATGAGGGCATTCGTGCAGGCGGCGCGCAGGTCGTTGGCGGAAAGACCTTCGAGGATCTCATGCGTGATGCGGTTCGCTGCCGCAATAGCAAGTTGGAGTGTCGCGGCGTCTGTCACACCCGTGCCGTCGAAGTTGGACGCCTGGACTCCGCGCTTCTCGGCGAGAGCTTTGATTTGTTCCGCAGCCCCGTGCACGACCACCACCCGGATGTTCAACGAGCGAAGCACTGCCAGGTCCAGCAGGATGTTGGCGAAGTTTTCCTCCGTCACAATGCCTCCGTCCACTGCAAGAACAAAGGTTTTGTCGCGAAATTGCGGAATGTATTGAAGAATCCCGCGCAGGTCGGTAAGCTTCACGTTGGCACCCGGGTTTGGTTATCTTATGGCTTGTTGCCGACTGGTTGAGAGTGTAGACGTTTTTACTTTACAACGAACGACGCCGCGAGCGCGGCATCACTTAAACCAACGCAACGCACCTCATATAATGAAGGTTCCTCTCAATAAACGTTAGATGAGCAAACCCTCCGTAAAACCCAACAACCCTTCCTTTTCCTCTGGACCATGCGCTAAGCGGCCTGGCTGGTCGCTTGAAGCATTGAAAGATGCCACGGTGGCGCGTTCGCACCGGGCCAAGTTAGGCAAAGCGAAGCTTGCGCAGGTGATTGAACGTTCCAAGGCGCTGCTGGAAATGCCGAAGGACTTTGTGCTGGGCATTGTACCCGCTTCCGATACGGGCGCTCTAGAAATGGCACTTTGGTCATTATTAGGCGCCCGCGGCGTGGATGTATTTGCGTGGGAAGGCTTTGGCTTGGCGTGGGCGGCGGATTGCCAAAAGCAGCTAAAGCTCAAGGATCTGCGCATGTTCAAGGCTGATTATGGGAAAATTCCCGACCTGAGCATGGCTGATTGGAAGCGCGATGTCGTGTTCACTTGGAACGGCACAACCTCGGGGGTGCGGGTTCCGAGCGGGGATTGGATTGCTGCGGATCGGACGGGGTTGGCCATCTGCGATGCGACATCGGCGGCATTCGCAATGCCCTTGGCATGGGACAAGCTCGATGTGGTCACTTGGTCCTGGCAGAAAGTGTTAGGTGGTGAGGCGGCGCACGGCATGATTGCTCTTTCACCGAACGCTGTCAAGCGACTGGAATCGTACACACCCGCTTGGCCCTTGCCGAAGATCTTTCAGATGACGAAGGGGGGCAAGCTGGTTGAGGGAATTTTTAAGGGCGAGACAATCAATACGCCCTCAATGTTGTGTGTGGAAGACGCGCTGGATGGCTTGAAGTGGGGCGAGCAAATCGGCGGCCTCAAAGCGTTGATTGCGCGGTCGGAGGCAAATCTGCGGGCGATTGAAGAGTGGGCTGGGCAAGCGGGGTGGATCGGATTTCTGGCGGAGATTCCTCAAACGCGGTCGAACACGTCCGTGTGTTTGAAGATTACGGATCCCTGGTACGCGGCGCTCCCAATCGACGAGCGCGAAAAAGGTGCCAAGAAGATCGCGGCGTTGTTGGAAGTGGAAGGCGTAGCTTTTGATATCGGCGCGTATCGGGATGCCCCGGCGGGATTGCGGATCTGGGCGGGAGCGACGGTAGAGACTAGCGATCTGAAGGCGTTGTTTCCCTGGCTCGATTGGGCTTGGAAAGAAGTCAAGGGAGCGGCGACGAAAGCGGCTTAGGACTGCACTTCGATCAGCCGAGCCTCGTCTGCGATATGGCTGAGGCGAATTTCAGTGTGCTCGGACGGGATGATTTCGGGAAAGCGTTCACCCCATTCAATTAACATGAGGGCGGGCTTATCGAAGAGTTCTTCAAGACCGAGACGGCGCACTTGATCGGCGGTGTCTAGGCGATAAAGGTCGGCGTGATAGACCTTCACGGGGTCGCCGTACTCATGGATCAGCGTGTAGGTGGGACTGGAAACTTCGTCGGCGGGTGCTGCGCCGAGACCTTCCACGATGCCCTTAGCCAAAGTGGTTTTCCCCGCCCCCAAGTCTCCAATCAAGAGAACGACTCCTTTGAGTTGCTGCGCCAAGCGGCGGCCCAAGGCGCGTGTCTCTTCATCGGAACGAGTCTCAAACTGTTGGGCGGAGTTCATTCATTGCCTCCGGCAAGTAGTTGAGGAGGTCCGTAGCGAGAGTAGATTCTTCGCCCCAATGCGCGCCCGCCAATTCGCCGGCGCGACCGTGCAGCCAAACAGCCGCCACCACCGCACGCTTCCAGTCTTTCGGATGTTGGGCGACTAAACCGGCAATGATACCTGTGAGGACATCGCCAGTTCCGCCTTTGGCCAGCGCGGGGGAACCCGTTGGATTGATCCAGGTCTCCCCGTCCGGGAAAGCGATAATGGTCCGGTCGCCTTTCAGCACAATCGCAGTAGCTGTTTGGGCAGCAAATGTTTGGGCTAACAAAAGACGGTCAGCTTGTACGTCTTTGGTGGATTTATTAACGAGACGCCCCATTTCGCCCGGGTGCGGAGTGAGGATTCGTATGTTGTTCGTCCTGCGGAGGGCGCCTGCTAGCGCGTTGAGAGCATCGGCATCGACAACGGCGGGAAGAGCCGCCTGTTCGTAGACCATTTTGACGAGACGAACGGTCTCCGGTGCAGTTCCGAGGCCAGGCCCAAGAGCTAAGACGCTCATCTTCTTTAACAACGTGAGAAGTTGGTTAGCGTCATTTAGGGGCTCAGTCATTAGTTCAGGGTGATCGGATGGACCGGCCGGCGACGCCACCGTTACCAGGCCAGCTCCGCTGCGGTAGGCGGAGAGGCCAGTCATTACAGGCGCGCCGTTCTTACCCACAGAGCCGCCCGCAACCAGGACGTGACCATACATACCTTTGTTAGAGTTGCGGACACGCTTGGCAAAAAGATGGCGGAGGTCGTTAGGAGTGGTCTGGTTTAGTTGGATTTCTTCCAGAAGTGAGTCTGGAGAACCAATGGGAACAACGACAAGGTCTCCCATCCACTCATAGCTAGGGGAGAGGGACTGACTGCGTTTAGCGGCCGTAAAGGTGACTGTGAGGTCTGCCTTGACGAATTCGCCGGGAGAGTGGGGAAGGTCGGACGGGAGGCCCGATGGGATGTCGACGGCGACTCTCTTGGCAAGCGGAAAGCCCGTGTTGATTAGGCGGATGGCTTCGAGCGCGGGTCCAGTCGCCGGGCCGTTGAGTCCAGTGCCCAGGACGGCATCAATGACGAGGGTAGCCAAACTAGAGTCTTTTGGGAGGTCGCGAACGACTTGACAGCCGGCGGCAGCGAGTGCCTGGCGGTTGGTCTTCGCGTCGCCAGAGAGTAACTCTGGATCAAAGAGTTCCTGGACAATCAGTTTATGGCAGAGGTTGCGCGTGAAGAGTTGACGGGCTATCACAAAGCCGTCTCCGCCGTTGTTACCTTTGCCGCAGACGACGAGCACGCGATGGGAGGACAAAGGGGCGAACGTTTCACGCAGCACATCTACCAAACGGAAGCCGGCGTTCTCCATGAGGATCAAGCCAGGAATGCCGCTCTCGATGGTGAGACGGTCTACTTCGCGCATTTCGGCCGCGGTTAGGACTTTCATTGGGCAGTGACCTCCCGCGCGAGCAAGAGAGTCATATCATCTTGGAGTTCGGGTGAGCCGGTCCAGCTACGAACAGCTTCAAGGATAATTTTAAGGATTTCGCGATCGTCGCGCTGAACATGTTTCTTCACCAAGTCAATGAGACGCTCTTCGCCGAACATTTCGCCGTATGGATTTTCGGGTTCGGTGATTCCGTCGGTATAGCAGAGGAGTAAATCGCCGGGATGTAATTTGACCGTGCTTTCGTCGTAAGTCGCGCCGGCAAACGCACCTACCACCGTGCCATTGGAATCGAGCGATTGCACTTCCCCATTGCGGAACAGCAGCGGCGAAAGGTGTCCGGCATTAGTGTACGTAAGAGTGCCGGAAATTTGATCGAAGGTAGCAAAAAAGAATGTGGCGTATTTTTCGGGCGATGTATTGGCGAAAATCTGTTTGTTGAGACGGGAGACGACTAAGGAGACGGAGAGTTCGGTATTTGGCAAGCTGAGCGAAATTTGGGCGCGCAGACCCGCTTGGATGGTGGCCATCAATAATGCGGCGGAGATACCTTTGCCGGCAACGTCGCCGATCGCAAAGGCCATCTTGCCGCCTGAGATTTCCTGGTAGTCGTAGTAGTCGCCGGAGCACATGCGAGCTGGATCGCAGCACACAGTGAGTTTCAGGCCACGCATGGGAGGTGCTTCTTTCGGATAGAGCTGGTTCTGCACTTCACGGGCGATTTCGAGTTCAGTCTGCAAGCGCTCCTTCTCTTTTTCCACCGAGAAAAGTCGTTCAAGGTTGCTGGTCATCTGGTTGAACGACTCACTCAGGTCACCCAGTTGATCCTTGTCGCGGACGGAAATTCGGTGCTGGAAATCTCCGAGGAGCACGCGGCGAGTACCTTCGTACAATTCGTTCACCGCAGTAGTAAGACGGTGCGAAAGGGAGACGCCAATCGTGACGGCAATGGCTTCCACAATGAAAAAAAGAACGACTACGATGACAAAAAGAGCGGCCAGCGTACCGCGAAGTGATTCGGATTTTGAAAAGAAGGAAGATAAGACAGCTGATGGACGTGAGTAAACCCAGAGCACGCCTTCGTGGGTTTGGTTCGGGGTGTCGAAGTGATAGTGCTGAACGGTTGAGGGAAGGAAGACCGGGATATCGAAAGTACTAAGAGCGGGTGGCAGATGAAGGCGAAGGCGGGAAGGGGCGTCGGCGCTGCCGGAGGGATCTTCCAAACTGAGTGACAGTTCGGGTCTGCCATGGGAGCCCTTTACTTCAATGAGAGCGATGACGCCGAGGTTGGGGACAAGGTTTTCCACCAGTTCGTTGGAAAGAGGAGCCAGAGCGCAGATTTGAGACTGAACGTCGGCACGTAGAGCCCAGCCGTAAAAACGGTTGTGCCAAAAAAGGAGTCCGTGGGCGTCGCGCCATTTGGAATCGAGTTTTAACTCGGGACTGTCGGACGGAAAGCGACGTTCGCCATTCTGGTCGCGTACATAAAAGGCGACACCGGGGAAAACTTTCGCGAAGGAGTCTTCCATGTCGGCGGCCACCATGCGGCGTTGATCCGGCGACATACGCGACAGACTCTCTACCGCGCTGTTAAGGGGATCGAGTTTGCGCTCAAGAGCGGCAGTGGCTAAATAGATGGCCAAGTCGTTGGTCAAGCCCCACAGACTCAGGCCAACCAGCACCAATAAGAGGAGGATGGGCAGGACGCCGATCAAGCCATAGACGAAAAGAAGACGATTGCGAACACTCCAGAGTGCGTGCCGCTGAATGAAGCGTAACATTCGGAACGTGAAAACGGTGCCAAGAGGGACGAGCAGGAAGAGAGTTAAGAAAGCAGGTATGACACGGCCCGTGAAGTAAAACGCAAAATAGAGCAACAACGCGAGGAGGAACGCGATGCCTGATTTGCCAATACGGTCGAACACCTGGCGAACAGCAGTCATTAATTAGCTATTATCGCCGGAGCAGCTTACGGAAGTGACTTGTCAGACGAAACTGCCGGCGGGATTGGAGCCGCCCCACGAAATGTCGAATGCTTCTTTGCTTTCTTCCTCGGTGAGATAAAACGCCTGAATCGTTTCCTGGCCTTCTTCGCTGGCTTTTTGAATGCGGTGCCAACCATCGATCAGCATGTAGTTGCCGCCCGCTTCATTTGCGGTGGCAATGATGACTGGCACCGAATAATCTATAGTTGAGTCTTTTAAGGCAGCAAGATGCTTCCATTCCATTCGATCGGCAAATGCGCGCCAGAAGGCGACCGCGACCGGCCTGCTGGTGCGAGGAGCCTTGGCGATGATGGCTTTAGCGCGATCAATGTTATAAGAGCCGATAATGTCTATGGGAAAACGTTCGCCGGTTAGCTTGAACTGTACATGCTGGCTTTGAACTTCATCGAGTTCGTTTTGTGGTTTGGGCGCCGGCCACCGCCAGGAGTGCCATGTAGAACTGGCTACCCGGGAGCCGAGAAGTATGCCTGCCATCGCGAGACAAGCCCCCGCGATCCATATTTCGATCGCGGCGTTTTCAATCCGGTGAGGCGAAAAGGGCGCGCTGCGCGGGTTTCTTAAGGAAAGATTTGACATATTCAATGCTCAGATGTTCCCAACGCGCCGGGCATCTGATTCTCTAACTACGAAGTGCCTTTCACTCCCATTTTATCGCTTAGATTTGGCCCTGTCTCAACTGAACTGCGCAGGAAACCGCAGTCAGCGTTCAGAACTTAGTGCCGTGCAGCTTCGATTTGCACAACACGACAACGCTCCGGCTAGCTACCAAATAGGACTGTGATTCGAGATGCTGTCGATGAATAGCCTCCACGAAATCTCCTGGTGAAGGAAGACTGGTGTCCGCCACCAGCAACCAATCAGAGTCTTTGCCATCTTGGATTTCAAAGCAGATTTCGCCAGCGCCGCCGTTTATCATCACGTAGACATCGTCATCGTCGAGGCTCGCACCACGCAGACAGTAGGCGAGTATCTGCCCTCGGTCCGAAAAATCAAGATTCTTATCGTTTGATCCGTACCAGGAAACATCGTCGCGCCAAAACTGGCTGCGGGCGATCGACGGGTGAGACTTGCGAAAAGCGATCATGCCTTGAACGAAGCGGAAAAAGCCATGATTAATCCGTAACAGGTCCCAGTCAAGATAGTTGATTTCGTTGTCCTGGTTGTAGGGGTTGTTGTTGCCGCGTCGTGTATCCAAAAACTCGTCCCCGGCGAAAAACATCGGCGTGCCGTTGCTCAGCAGGAGAAGCGCCATGAAGTTGCGGGCTTGGCGGTGGCGCAGTGCGAGGACATCCTTGGGCACGCCCTCGTCGCCTTCCCAGCCGCAGTTCCAACTGCGGTTATCGTCAGTGCCATCGGTATTGTCGTGGCCGTTCGGCTCATTGTGTTTGTAGTCGTATGAGACCAGGTCGTATAGGCAAAAACCGTCGTGCGCCGTGATAAAGTTTACACTCTGAAAGGGACGGTATGAGTTCTCGGGATCGTCGGGGAAAAGGTCGTCGCTACCATAGAGTCGCTGCATGAGCGCGCCCACACGTCCAGGCACGCCGCGCACGAAATCGCGCAGATCGTCGCGATATTTGCCATTCCACTGACGCCAATTCAGGCCGGGGAAACCGCGCCCAAGCAGGTAGCTTTCAATGTCCCAAGCTTCGGCAATCATACGCACCCCGCGGCGCGCGCCTAGAAAACTGATATCTGCAATGAGGGAAGGGTTTTCAAGGTCCAACGTGCCGTCGGATTTGCGAGTGAACACTGAGGCTAGATCAAAGCGGAAGCCATCCACTTTCATGCGGTCGATCCAGAAAAATAAGCTGTCCAGAATTAACGATCGAACGACGGGATGATCGCAGCGCAGAGTGTTGCCACAGCCTGTGTCGTTGCGGTAGTGGCGGCGGTCCTTTGTCAGCAAATAGTAGGCACTGTTATCAATACCGCGGTAACTGTAAGTTGGGCCGCCCTGGTCGCCTTCGCTGGTGTGGTTGTAAACAACGTCTAGCCAGACTTCAATGCCGTTACGGTGAAACGTTTCCACCATGGCGTGGAATTCCTGCAAGGCACCCTCGCTGCTTCCACTGGCGGAATAAGACTGCTGCGCAGAAAAAAAGTTAAGGGGCATGTATCCCCAGTAGCTCCCTTCTTGCGGATCGCATTGCTGCACAGGCATCAATTCGACGGTTGTTACGCCCAAAGACTTAAGGTAAGGAATTTTTTCTGTCAGGCCGGCAAACGTGCCGCGGTTTTCAGGCGTAACTCCTGAGTTAGCGCGCGCAGTAAATCCTTTGACGTGTAACTCGTAAACGATCAGGTCGTAGCTTGCGCGCGGCATCCGCTCGCCATCGCTATCTGGGGACAACAAAGAGTTAGGAAGGATGCCGAGTGGGGCCCGACCGTCGTTCGGACCTGGGTGTTTGGCCGCATCGCGATCGTAGTCTGGGGGAAAGTGAACGGCCGGGGCGAAAGGATCCACCAGAATCTTCTCTGAATCGAAACAAAAACCGATCTCAGGAGCGTGGCGTCCTTCCACCCGATAGGCATAGAAAGTCGCCCCCGGTGCTTGCTGTGCCGGCAGCCAGAAATGCCAAATTCTTCCCGATTTATTGATCCTGACGTTCAAACGCGCTTCAAAGATAGGATGAACGGGATCGCTGGCTCCATAAAGCAAGAGTGTGACGCCGGTAGCTCTTCGCGAATACAAAGCGAAATTCCAGGAGCTTAGAGAAGGTACCCAAGTGACGCCCAGCGGGCCGGGTGTCCCTTCTTTACGATCCCAGAAGTCAAAACTCGCGCTAGAGCGAGAGGCGTTTGCCATTTCTAGTTTGATGCAGGTGGTCTTATGTTGAGACTAACAGATGATTAGCGTTAAACCATAACGCCCGGCGAAATTGGACGACAACCAATGGCGACTTTGAGTGCTGAGCGCTGTGTTGCGAAAGCTTAAGCAGCTTTTTGAACTTTGCCGTCGCGAATGCAAGAAGTACAGGCGCGAATGCGTTTGTTGGCGCCTTTGACGACTGCGTGAACACTTTGTAGATTCAAATCCCAACGGCGCTTGGTAACGTTGTGCGCGTGGCTGATTTTGTTGCCGAATTGCGGTCCGCGACCGCATATATCACATACTTTAGACATGAGAACTCCGGCGCGCTGAGACAAAGCACGCAAACGAAAAGTATAACACGACTGGCCAGCGAAACTGGCCAGTGGCGGCCGCACGACCCACTCAGACTTCCACGGAAACCCTCCAAACTGCTTCCATGAGTAATTATTGAGAGTGTAAGCGAGAACGCTATATTTTGTCGTCACCCAAATGGGGAATGCGGACGGAAATTTACGAGTTTTTTGTCGAACGGTTCAGACCGGCGGCTTGTCGTGCAGACGCAGCGTACTCCAAGTCGTAAGAAGCAGGCGAATGAGGTCGCCTTGTCGACAGGTGTCGGTTTTTGTAAAGATTCTTTTCAGATGGGTCCGGACGGTGTCTGGGGTGATCTCAAATTCCGCTGAGATTTCTTCGACGCTTCTTCCCGCCGTAAGAGCGCCGGCGACGCGAGCTTCCGCTTCCGTTAGGCCAAAAGTAGTTTGTAAGAGGGTACGGTTGGGCTCATGGGTATCGTCAGGATCGGAAATGAACAATATCGCTGCCGGCTGACGCAGGGTACCGAAGCTTTGCGGTGGGATGGGAGCAATGAGAATCTGGAGTGGCCGACGGTTCGAAGCGCGCGAAATGGCGACGGGAAAAGGAGCCTGGTTTGCGCCGTCGCGAGCCTTGATGGCGGCTGCGATCGTCGTTTGCAGAGCAAGCGACTCGCCCGTTTCTACCGCGTACAGACCATTCGGTCCATTCATAAGTCCATTGTGAGCAGCTAAGATTCCCTCCGCGGCGCAATTCAATACTAAGACCCGAGAGCTAATATCGACAATGATCACGCCACCGGGTAAATGATTGATAGCATCGGCCAAAGCGGAAACGGTCACTTCTAACTGGCAGATTCGTTGATGCAGCCGCATGGCCGTTTGTAGGTGAGGCATTAAAGTCGTCAGAAGTTGACGCCCCTCATTGGGCTCCACAGAACGCGGGCGCAAGGCCGTTATATAACCTGTGAAAGACTCATTGCGGTGAATAGCGCCGCCGAGCGCGGAAAACCAGCCTTGGGGTCGGAGGAAACCGTTGTAGAACTCGGTCTTGAGCATCTCCGAATCTGCGATGATGTCTCGCCCTTCCAAAACACTTCCAGGGGTCCAGAGATGAGCGGATTCGGGCGTAGTCCACGGATTGATGGACCCATAGTGCTGGACGAACAGTGTTTGGTAAGAGGGATCGACGTTGACGCTTTCATCGACCCCAGCTTTGCCGGTTCCTGAATCAATGACCACCAAACCGACGGCTGAAGCGCGCACGGCCGTACCGAAAGCTCGGAGGAACGCAGGCCATTGTTGCGGTTCACCGGCAGCTTCGTAGATCAGGCGAATTAAATTGTGAACTTTCTCCTGGTTTATTTGGGATACCATGTACAGCCAGTGCGTTGGAACGTTGTTTCTGTAAGAAAGATAACAGAAGGCTGCATGATGTGTCGATGTGCAATTCCCGGATTGGAGTGTAAAAAGTACCGTTACTATGAGTTTTTAGCGGGAATGAACTTAAACACGCTGAAGGTGAAGTTCTTCGTCGGTTACCGGAGCCCGCATAGTTAGTACGCCGCCTTGTTCATCTGCGTCGAGTCCTAGGATCTCCCTAAAGCTTGCCTCGATTGTGCGCACGCCGTTGCTCATTCCATGAAGCCATTGACTCCAAAACTGGTCTACGGAAGGGACTTGCTTCGTGTGGCGGATCTCGCGCTGGATATCTTTGCGAAAGGCTGGTAGATCAAAACCGCGCAACATAGCCGCGCCGGCGTCGGTCAAATTAATTTGATCGTTAATGTCGAGACTTAAGAGATCTTTTCGAAAAGTGATGGCTCCCCCTTTTTTACTTTCTGCGGTGATTCGGTCTTGGAAGGTAAGGGAACCAGAATAGACTTGGGCGTCATTCGTGACCCCCAACAAAGTGGTGGCACTGGTGGGAGCCTTGGCGGAAATGGGCTGGCTGGTTTCGTGAAGGCGGATCAAGGCAGGTGTGGAAATGCCCACCCAAAGATCGCTTGCGAGCTGAGACATAGAGAAATAGTTGGAGACTATCTTCTCGACTTCGCGGTCTTCCAGCTTTTCAATTTCCTTTGGACGGAAGCGTGTGGTTTCGTCGGCGCGTTTTTGGAAATCGTTAAGGTAGTGGCTGCTTTCATATAAATGGCCAAGGATGGCTGAAGGCCAATTGGGGCGATTGAAATTCCAGCCGACTGCAATGATCTCGGCACCGAGTTGGCGCAACGTTTCCTTGACCAGATGGAGAGTTTTCTTGTTGCTATTTTCAACATAGATGCGCCCGTCGTTGAAATCCAAAAGGACGGCGAACTGTTTTCGTACGGCGGCGGTTGCGCCTCGCGTGTCTTTATCGACTGTTTTTTTGTCGGTCGCCTGCAGAAACTTATATGGCCGATCAAACACTGAGTAGGCGTGCTGCTCTCTGATCGAGGCTAAGTCGCTGATGTCTTTCCATTGATTCGCGACGGACCAAAGCCCGAACCATGGCAATGTGTCGTGCAGTTGGAATTGTTCAAGGCCAAAAGCGTAGCCTTCATGCTGGACCACTTCAGGCGGAAGAGCGGCGTCGGAGCGCTTTTCTTGTTCGAGGGTGGCATACTGGACGAGCAGCGACTCCTGATCGACCGGCATAGCTTGCTGTTCATCCAAACGCGGGCAGCTGAATGGATTGAGCCCCAAGGTGTCTGTGTTGAGATGACGAGTGATCGCAGAAGCCGCGAGTTGCGAGACGGCAATCATACGCGAGCGGTCTTCTAGATTCGTTTTGAAGGCGTCGAGAGATTCTTTTGCAAGACCCAAGATCGCCCAGTTGCCACGTCCGAACATTATTTAATGAAAGCCTTTCTATGGCACTTTCGACTGCACGGGTTTAATACGGAACAGCCAAACCTTTTTACCATGCAGGGTGGGACCGGCGGGATTGGAGGCAGTTTTTGTTAGCGACCAAGCGTTTGAAAACACCTTGCAGGAATGTCTTTGGGCCGTATGTGCGGTATATTTGTGTCTGGCTGGCCCCTTAACTCAGTTGGTCAGAGTGCTTGCTTTACACGCAAGATGTCGCAAGTTCGAGCCTTGCAGGGGCCACCAAGTTTGACGTCTTTTCCCGGCGATTACTGTTTGTGGAGTGAGGCTGTCGGGATCGCGATGCAGCAGGCTACAACGACCCACTAGTGCGCTAACATCATGATGCGCATGGGACAGCACCCACAACGAAAACCACGTAGGGCTGATTAACGCCTGCTTCTTGTGCCCAGATGCACGGGCTTGGGCGTAACGTGGTAACTGTGATTCAGGTGGTGGGAAACGAAGTCGTGAGGATTTCAAGTCTGATGGTATGGTAGATCGCAATGAACCCAGAACCAAATGCCGAGGAAGAAGAGCAAGAGGAACAAGATCGGATGGATGAGGAGGACGATGAAGAAGAAAGTCGAAATCAAAGGGAAGAGAACGACAACGAGGACGATGGACCTTTAAGCGACGATATTTGAAGCGAAATTTTCTCCGGACCTTCCCTGGCAAATTGGAGCGAATGAAATTCTATCGATTGACCCTCGGCGGTCTTGACTGGGTGTTGAGTTTTGGAAGCGGCGAACTATTGCTCCAGCCCAGATCACGAGCGATATCGGCCAAAACTTCTGTCGGATAGCGGTTTCGTGAATCCCAAAGCATCCAGCCGCTACCCGAATCCTGGGCCGCCTTGATCTGCGCCTCAATTTGAACCTTGCCGAATTTGCGGTGGTCGAAAGCGTAATCGTTGAAAGCTTGCAACCAGGGCCTGAAAGTAATCGGCGGGAAGCCCGTACGCTGCTTTGCTCGTTGGAGAGAGGCAAAAACGATGCGGTATGGATCGTTTAACGGATTGGGAAGTCCGGGAATGCCGGCTTGAAAGGAAGACGGATAAAGCATGGGAGAGATATAGTCAACGACAGGCCCGATTTCTTCAAAAGATTGGCCGATTCCTGTGTCGCCCAAGTTCCAACAAACATAGCCGAAGTTATCGGCTGAGATAGATACGTTATAGGGATTAAGACGCCGGCGGCTTTCTGCTAAGAAGCCTACGATGGCAGGGCCACGATCCGCTTCAGTGCTGGGCTCCGAAAACTGTAAGCCTTTCTGGTCGGGAAAGCGGACATAGTCGAACTGAATCTCATCGAATCCCTCTTTCGCTGCTTCGATGGCAAGGGCAATGTTGTAATCCCAAACGGCGTGGTTGAAAGGATCGGTCCAGGCGAAGTGCTCGCGATCAACAAAGAGTTTTCCCTGCGCGGTTTTCACAGCGAGATCAGACCGAAAGCGCGCAAGCGGATTGTCTTTGAAGACTACGATGCGGGCAATGGCGTAAAGGCGGCGCTTGTGCAACTCCGCGACAAACGCTATTGGATCAGCCATGGTGATGATGTGATTAGCGCCGGCGGCCACCGCCAATTTGGATTGAGTGCGATGACTCACAAAGCCGTTATCCCCTTTTACATCGACGACAATTGAGTTAAGGTGAGCCTTGCTCGCCGTATCCAGAACTCCATCACGCAACACTTGTGAGCCGACGCCCCAAAGTGAAAGGTAGAGTCCGCGGACATCTAGTGGGAACAAAGCAAATTGCAACTCTGCCGCGGCAGCCAGTTGCATTCGCCAGTGGCCAACGGCGCGTACCGCGACCGAATTAGCCTTCTTCTGCAATTGAAAAGTGGCCCTCGCGATTGGTGCGTATGGTTTTGTCTCCGGAGGTGACCCAAGCACCTTCAATCGGTTTTTGAGTGATTGCATCGAGCACGACTCCAGACACTAGCGAAGAAGGGTCGGCATACGCCAAACCAACGCCCAGGAGCGCGACACCGATAATCACTAAGATCTTTATACTTCTTGATCGAGTTGTTCGCACGCTAGTCCACCTTTTATTGCGACTACCTTCGTCCAGCGCCGTCACCGCGAGATCCGGACAAAGGATAAAACTACGCATTAAATTTCCCTCTTCGAACTTGGAGTCGAATACACAGCCAAGAACTGCAAGAAGATGGCCGTTCTCATAAGGAAAAAAGATAATGGAGAAACGATTCATTGGCGCCTAAGCTGACCAAGCTGGGTCACATGACCAAATATCGCCTCCGAGGATCGGTTAGATGATTCGCAATGCGTGCACAATAAACCGATTCGGCGCAGGACCAACGAAGTAGAACGGGTAACAAGTTACCAGAGTGAGTATCTGATTCTTGCCCGCCTTTAAGACTCCGACATCGGACGGACTCACGATCTGGGTAGAAATAACTCGATATCGGTATTCGCCCGCGCGCGTAGTAAGCGTTATAGTGTCGTTTTCCTGGATATCTCGTAATGGACGAAAGAAAGTGTCGCGGTGGGCCGAGATACCAATATTTCCGGCTTGTCCGGGTAATGCTGTCCCAGCAATATGGCCGGCCGTCCGACCCAGAACCCTGCGGCTCGTCCCTTCCATAACAATTACTGACACTCCAAGACGAGGAATGTCAATGCGGCCAATCAGTCCATCAGAGGCGGCGGGCAACGGCTTATTAGACGCCGTTCCACCTTGCATGGTCAACGATTTTTGAAACTGATCGCTCTCTACCCTTTGGAACATCCAGGAGTCTATAAGAACGTAACTGCAATAAGCCAGCAGCGAAATAGCACAGGCAAGAAGAAAGCGGCTTGAACAGCTAAGAAAGCGTTTCATTTTACGCTGTCACCTGCGATATAACCGGATCGAGTCCGCGCCTCAAGTCTTCCCTTCCCTTCAGCTTGTGCTGAGAGTCGAATGGAACGGAAGACACCGGGCTGCACGACGTTCGTCGAAACATATCCTAGGACGTACTGATTGCGAATGTCTCGCGCAATTCGCTCACAGATCGAAACAACATCGCTAAGCTCGTGTGGAAAGAATGCCTCTCCGCCCGAAAAGTGAGCAAGACGACGCAAAACATCTTTATTCTTGTCGAGATCATCTTCATCAAATACGCCGATCGTGTAGACAAGAACATTTGATTCCTCAACTGCCTTTAGTACCTCAGAAAGCGTGTGACGGCTAGCGTTATCGCCGCCATCGCTAATGACGATGAGAATCCTTTTTTGGAGCGTGCCCGTTCTTAGTTGAGATAACCCGGTGATAACCGCATCGTAGAGAGCTGTTTTGCCTAGAGTGGGTCTGCTTGATATTGCCCTCGCTAGTTGCTCTGGACGATCGACCGGTTCCAGGACCACGTAATCATTAAAATTGATAACAAACATTTGGTCATCTGAGCGGCTGGCGGCGACGAATGTTTGGGCAGCCGCCACGACTTCAGCAAGTTTTGGAAACATACTAGCGCTGTGATCGACGATCAATCCTACGAAGACCGGAATATCCTCGTGGCGGAATAAGCGAATCGTTTGTGGAAAGCCATTTTCGTAAACTTTGAAATCCGCCTGAGTAAGGTCGGGGACGAACCAATTTTTTCGGTCGCGAACAGTGGCGTTCAAGATAACCCAATCAACCTTGGTCGAAAAGAGATACGGCGCCGGGGTCTCGCTTGATGGCGGAGTCTGCGACTGAGCCTTGCCCAGAAGACCAAGCAGGGTCAGGCATACGAGAGCGCAACGGGCAGATAGCATCGGTCGTGATCCGCTAAGAGGCATGAATCCGGCGATACTCGGGCTGCCACATCGCGTCATTCACCTGCTGAACAATGTCATCGGATTCAACTCTGGCCAAGCCCTCGTCATAGGCCGCTTCGGCAACAGCCACAGCCACAGTCAAGGACACACTGCGCAAATCGTCAATGTGCGGAAGAAGAGAGGAGCCGAGTTGACGAACAGTGACAAGGCTCGATACTGCACTAGCTGCGGCGGCGAACATACCGTTACTAATCTTGCGAGCGCGGCAAACTATCGCGCCCAGGCAAAGACCAGGGTACAGCATGGCATTGTTTACTTGAGCCACCACGTATGTGACTCCTTTATAAGTAACAGGTGCGAACGGGCTGCCGGTTGCAATCAGAGCGCGCCCTTCACTCCAGGCAATCAGATCGGCTGGGTTTGCCTCGACGCGAGCCTGGGGATAAGAAAGGACAAAAACGATCGGCCTTTCAGTGTGCGCAGCCATTGTTCTCACAATGGCTTCTGTAAAACCTCCAGCGACATTGGACGCACCGATAAGCATAGTTGGAGATACACGACGCACCACTTCAGCTAGACTTATGGTGTTTGCCTTGCCCTCATGCTTCCAATCTTTGCTCTCCACGGCAGGTCGTGCGTAGGCAAACTGGTAATCGCCTAGTTGCCTTTTCATGTCGGATGTCAGCAATCCTTGCTGATCGACGCACCAAAAGCAGTTGGTTGCCTCTTCCTTTGAGATACCTTCACCCATCATGGCGTCGCGAATTTGGTCGGCTATTCCTATACCAGCGGTGCCCGCTCCGAAGATGACCACGCGCTGATTGCGAAGCGGTGTTCCACAGACGCGAACCGCAGAGATTGCGGCTGCGAGGGTAATGGCGCCAGTGCCCTGCATGTCGTCGTTGAATGTACAGATCTGATCGCGGTATTTTTCGAGAATGCGACGCCCATTACTCGGCGCAAAATCTTCCCATTGCAGCAGCGCATTGGGAAAGAGTTTGGTGGCTGTTTTCACGTAAGCATCAATGAAGGCATCGTAACGCCCATTACGTATGCGCGCGTGACGGTTACCAACGTACATAGGATCGTTTAAGAGGATTTCCCGATTGGTGCCCACATCGAGCATCACAGGGATGACCCGGGTGGGGTCGATTCCTCCGGCTGCCGTGTAAATAGCAAGTTTGCCGATGGAAACCTCAATCCCACCGATTCCCCAATCGCCAATTCCCAGGATTTGTTCTGCGTCGGTTGCCAGAATAAGGTCGATATCGTTGGGGCCCGCGCCAAAGTTGGTGAAAGCTTCTTCGATTCCATCTGGCTGATCAATCGAAAGGTAGACGCCGCGGGGACGGCGACTTTCATGGTGATACTGTTCCATCGCAACACCGACAGTTAGATCATTCACGATTGGAATCATCTCCCGGAGGTGTTCTGAAAATAGCCGGTAGAAGAGGACTTCGTTGCGGTCGTGTAACGCCGTCAAATAAATATTCTTGCTGAGAGCGTCGGGCAAGCGCTCATATTGAATGTAAGCGCGTTTAACCTGAGTGGCTAGAATGTTGATCTCCGGCGGCAAAAGACCGTTTAAGCCCAGCAATTTTCTTTCTTCTGCGGTAAAGGCTGTGCCCTTATTCAAAAGAGGAGAACCGAGCAGGGCTAGTCCGCGCGCTTGTGTATGGTAAACATGGTCTTCGTTCTGTTTTTGCTTAATGGCAGAAGCAAGAAACGGAATAACCCTCCGTCGCATGTTGTTACCTCTTTTTTGTAATTAGGGCGGGCGCGTTTCTCGCGATACGCCCTGGATTATGAGTCTGCTTAGTTTAGCCGTCTTTCAAAAGCGCGCAGGGCAAAGACTCCGCCGAGAGCTAGTACTCCGAAAAGAGCTAACATCGGCACGGGGCTGGCGGTGGCCGGCAACTTGGTTAGCAGTTCGGTCTGCGGAACTGGAGGCGCTGAAGCGGTGAGTTGCATTTCTTCGCCGGTCGGTTGGACGGACACAATCGGTGCTTCTTTAAGTGCTACGACCGTTGGTTCGGTGGCCGATTTAATCGGCTCGGCCGTTTCGGACGGGAAATCGGCAGACAACACAGGGGTGTTCGTCTCTTTGGCTAGCTGAATGGCTTTTGCCTTCGGATAAACGAACTCTTGGCCAGAATTCATACCGGGATAGAACCAAGCACGCAGCGCTTCCGGTTCGCCAGCAGGTCTTTCACGGAAGGTAATAACGGTTTTATCCGTGGCTTTGAGACGTTCGTTCGGTATCGCCAGAATAGTGGCATAGATGGTGGATTCATCTTTACTAAAAATCTGAATGATGTGGCGGTCAGATTGGGAGTCGAGGAGTTTAAATACGTACGTGCCAGCAGGCAAAATGCTCCAGCCTGCGAGGTGCACTCCTGGAATCTCAACCGGACCACTAAAAGTGACTACCGTTTTTTGGTTCCAATCGTCTGCCTTGGCGGGTGCAGATAGCACGCCCAGGAGCGCCAGGCCACACACTACTGTCACAGCCTTGAATGATTTCATTTCTTACTTTCCTTTGATCCAAACTAGAGCCTGCTTCGCGCTTGGGTTAAGGGCGGAACAGATCTCAGCGGGCATGTCCCACACTTGACTAAGAGCATTTCGCTGGCCGATGCAGGCTTTTTGAGGTTTTGTTGCTTAAGCCTCACTACAACATTGAGGACGGTCTCATAGAGGTCCTCGTCAGATAACGCTATGCGGTCAGATGACCTGATTACGTCATGTGGAGCGCTGGCGGCAATCACGACTCGGCGCGCCAACATTTCATTGGACAAGAGCAGAAACATTGGGCAATGTTAATGTTTGAACCGCTGAATCCCCGCCACGGACTTCGCTTTCGCCGCGACACCGGCCTGACGACGAATCTAGGGCGTGATTCGTCACACCGTTGGATTGGATGGGGGCGGCCGGACCATCTACGATGGCGTTCTTTTCAGTTTTTTTTTGCAAGCAGTTTGCGAATGGATTGTAATTCAAGACGGCGTTTTTCTGTCACCTTCGGATAGGCTATTTTGAGATCCGACAGAGAGTCTAGTACGATTTGGGAGACGATGAGCCGAGCGTTCTCTTTGTTGTCGGCGGGGACTACATACCAGGGTGCGTGGTGAGTGGTCGTAGAAGTGAGGCAGTCTTCAAAAGCCTTCACATACTGTTTCCAATATTTCCGTTCCGTGACATCGGCAGTGCTGAATTTCCAGTTCTTGTCGGCCTCGTCAATCCGTTCGAGGAATCTTTTGCGCTGTTCCTCATTGGATAGGTGAAGGAAGATTTTGACTGTTCGCGTGCCGTTGCGATAAAGATGGCGCTCAAAATTGGTTATGGATTGATAACGCTCGTCCCAGATTGTTTTCTCGTCGCGGAGTTCCTCCGAGAGACCTTCAGCGCGGAGAATCTCCGGATGCACCTTTACGACGAGCACCTCTTCGTAGTATGAGCGGTTGAAAATACCAATTTTCCCGCGCTCCGGAAGTGCGCGCGTGGTGCGCCAGAGAAAATCATGTTCCAATTCTTCAGCGCTCGGCTGCTTAAAGCTGGACACCTGGCAACCTTGAGGATTGACGCCGGACATGACGTGCCGGATCGCGCCATCTTTGCCGGCAGCGTCCATGCCCTGAAATATTAATAGCAGCGCATAACGGTTGGACGCGTAATGTAGCCGTTGTAGAGAAGTTAGCTCCTCGACGTGTCTATCTAGGAGCTCTTTGTATTCGTCTTTTGTTTTGAAAAAAGGCTTGACCGTTGTGGGCCAATCAGCCAGCTTCACTTTCTTGCCAGGAAGCACGCAGAAATCTTGTGAATTGATTTTCATTGACGGAATCGCCGATCACTTTTGAACCGCTGGGGTTGGGTTGGCCGGTTTGCTCTCCGCTGGATCGTTCAGCAGGCGTCTTAGGGAATCCAAGGCCTTTTGAGCTTGTATGAGCTGTAGACGTTCTTGCGCCAAATCGGTTGTTCGCATTGAGGCGTCGGCACCAGTTAGAGGTGGTTGGACGCCGGTGGTCTGAGTTCCACCTTGTTGAACATCTTCTCCGCCGGGCCCCCCGAACAGCGCACTCAGGGCTCCATCAAGCGAAGGCTCCATCACAACCCTGTCTCCCGTAGCCGCAATAACTCGTTTGAGCTGGGGAAAATTGGTGCCTTCCGCCCTTAGATAGAGGGGAATGACATAGAGGAATGAATTCTCAATCGGAATGACAATCAGTTTGCCACGAATGACTCCTGAGCCCTTTTGATCCCAGAGAGTGAGTTGCTGAGAGATCAGTGTGCTCTGATCGATCATTGCACCCACTTGATTAGGACCGTAAGTCAGCTTGTCTTTTGGAAGTTCGTAGAAAAGCATCTTGCCGTAATCCGGAAAGTCGGATCTGGCGGCGAGCCACGCGATCATGTTATCCCTGTTTTGTGGTGTGAACGGGCTCATCAACATGTACTCTAGCTGCGTGCTTCCAGGAAGTTTCATGAGAATGTAATACGGTTCCATCGGGCTCAGTTTGCCGTCGTATTTTTCCATTGGCGGGACCCATAGATCTTCTCGGTTGTAGAACACTTGCGGGTCAGTCATGTGAAACGTTTGGTACTGCGTAGCTTGGATGGCGAAGAGGTCTTGCGGATAGCGAAGATGCAGTTTGAGGTCGGCCGGTAATTGATCCAAATTTTGAAACACACCAGGAAATGCACTCTGATAAACCGCTAGCACCGGATCGTGAGGATCCATGACATAGAACGCAACCTTGCCGTCGTACATGTTGATGGTAATCTTTACGGAATTGCGGATATAATTTAAGCCGTTGCCAACGTCTGTGCTGTGAGGGTTCGAATAGGGAAAGCCGGCTGAGGTCGTGTAGGCGTCTTGAATCCAGTACAGTTTACCTTCACTCAAGACAGGGTAAGGGGTTGCATCGAGTTTTAAGAACGGGGCGACTTGCGCGACGCGTTCTTTCACATCCCGCCAAATCTGAATTCTGCTGTCGGGTTTCAAGTAGCGAGTTAGCAATATATTAATGTCGGCTTGCGTCAAAGTGAATAAAATCCTTTTCGCCAAACTATTCAGTGGGATCCCACCATTACCGCTATAGCTGGTGTAAACGTTATCGTTACCTTGTGGATAGTCGAATTCTTTGACGTTGGTGGAGACGATCCGCGAACCGGGAGTGCCTCCGCCGAAATAAATCGCCGGTTGTGTGACATTCAATCCGAATGAAGACTCGGGTGGCACGTTCTTAATAAGATACTCGGGAAATCCGCCACCGATGCTCTTGGAGACGAAGTTCATGACCAAGCCATAGCCATGAGTGAATTGCAAATTTTCATTGACCCAGGTTTGGGCTTGTGCCGGCAGTTCCTCCGATAGTTCGCGGGTGGAAAGCATCACCTGGTGATAACCGTCCGCCAGATGATAACGATCTACGGCGACATCGTAGAAGTTGTAGTAGAGCCGAATGGCTTGCGTTTGCTGATAAGTCTGCTGTAGTGGCCGCTTATCCCAAAGGCGAATGTTATCAATTGTGTCTTGATTTCTTGAAAGAATGGCGGGCGTTAAATCAGAAACAGCGGGATATGGTGTTTCTTGAATTTTATCGAGGTTGTAGGCTTCGCGCGTAAACGCGATGTAATTCTTCAAGTAAGGAGATTCGAGGCTGAGTTCGTTCGGTTGAACGACAAACTTTTGAACCAGGGCCGGAACAAGTACAACTCCGAAGAAGTATAACGCTACGTAGGCACCGGCTCCAATCGCCAAAGTTTGCCAACGTGGACGGAAGAAATTGAACGCCAGTAGGATGCACGCTAGAATCGAAACCCCGATCATTCCCCAAAGAGCCGGCATGGTTGCGTTAGCCGCTGTATAACCAACTCCGTAAACCACGCCTGTGGTTGAGTAAAGGAGTTGGAAGCGATCCAGATAATAACCCCATCCGAACGTGGCGGCGAGGAGCAACAGAAGAAAGGAAACGTGCGGGATGACATTGCCTCGAGCTTCAATTTTTCGGCCACCTGTAACTCGAAACAGTCCAAAATAGGCGTACTGGCAAGCGATGGCTGCGATAGCAAGCTCGATTAGGAATAGAGCGCTCCCCTGTAAGAGCTCGTAAAAGGGGAGACGAAAAATGTAGAATCCGAGGTCCATTCCAAAGATAGGATCGGACAATCCGTACGAACCGCCATAACGAAAACGAAGATAAGTGTCCCACTGGGTATAGAAGCCGATGGCAAAGATGGCGGCAATCGCCACGGTAATGAAGACCAAAGACCTAGTCAAAAGGCGGTGATTAATGGCGACTCCACGTATTTCAATGGCACTTCTTTTTGAGGATGGTTCCGCCGAACTATGTCTCGCGGCCTCCCGGATATTGATTCCGAGGAAAATGAGAGCTGCCAGAAAAGCAATGCAGGTCATTCCTAATTTGATGGAGAACAATGTCCAGAAGATGCCCGCGAAGTTTAGTTCGCGCATCCACAACCACCTCTGTAGAAAGCTTGGAAGTAGGACAAAAGTGGCGATCAGGAGAAACGCGACAGGGAGAATCCACTTCAAGAAGGTTCCCAACCAGGCGGGTGGCTGTCCACCTTCAAAGCCGCGAACGCCCTCCGCAAAGTTGTTACTTTCGACCATAACGGTGGGTTTGTCTATCGGTTTTTCAAGGAGTTTCTCTGTTGTTCGTACGCTGCTATTTTCGCTCACGGTTTTGACCTCCGACTCGATTTTTGAGAGGGACTCGGCGTGGATTGGCGCTGAGCCTACGCATCCAAGGTAACGGCAAAAAGGTCAAAGCGATGTCAAAAAGAGAACGTGAGTGGAGTGAGACGCCGATTTTGACGATTTTTTGACACGTCAAAAACGATGTGCGGGTTTAGCCAACGCTTCGAAACCGGACACGACGTCGAACAGCTCTTCATCGATTGATTCTTGGCGAACGCGATGAAACTCGAGGTTAAGGTCTTCGAGGATTTGGTCGATGTTTTTTTCGGCGCGTTGCATGGCCGATAGGCGGCTGGCGTTTTCGCTATTGAGCGATTCAGCGCAAGCCTGGAAGAGCAAAACGAAAAGATACGCTTTAATGAAGGCAGTAAGCGCTGGGGTGGGCCCTTCTATGATTTGCGGCAGCTTCTTGGTCGGCCAGGGAACGGCGGTCAGTTTGCTGCGCCATTCGCGGTCGAACGGCAGAAGGCGCTTACAGAAGGGCTCGTAAGTCGCGCCAGGTTTCGGTTGATTATGAAAAAGATAAACCTCCACAACATCGCCCTTGTCGCGAGCCGTCTGAATCTCGATGAGTACTCGACCGACCAAGGGAGTAATCGAGTGGACCGATGTGGGAACATTGAGCTGCTTAACTGGCGCAAAGTTGGCCTCGGTTAATAGGGAGTGAACGCGCTCCCCGACGGCGAGGATTTCCTTTGTTTTGCCGGGCAATTTCTTAAGAGTGTTAAGAGCCATATCAACGATCACTTCGTTGAAACGACCGACGAGGCCTTGGTCTGATCCGAACACGATTGCACCAATGGGGCCGGTGTCTTTTGCCTGTTTATGCGAGGCCACCGGAGTCGGCTCCGCCTGATGAAGGCATGCGCACAAGCCAAGTTCCACAGTGCGGTAGTAATCATCCAGCGATTGGACTGCTTTTTCATACTGTCCGATGCTTGAAGCCGCTAGCGCCTTCATAGCGCTGACGACGCCCTGGAGATCGCCAGCCCCGGCTATCTTTCGACTCAAGCTCTGCATTGTGCCGCTCATGATTTTGGTTTGGGTGTGGGCTTGGGTATGAACGCGGCAACAGCTCTCTGAGCCACATCGAGAATAGACTTACGGTCGGCGTCACTTAACTTATCCGCAGAGGTTAGTCGTTCTACAATCTCAGCCGGGATTTGCGCTGCAGCCTTCTGTAGGGCTTGTTGAGCATCGTTCATCTTGTCCAGCGGGACTGGGTCGAAAAGATTCGCTGTCAAGGCGAGAAGAACGCAGATTTGCTCCTCCATTGAGACTGGCTGCGATTCGGACTGTTTTAAGCAAGCGCGGATACGCTTTCCGTGATCGATTGTTTTTCGAGTAGCGTCGTCGAGACGGGTGCCGAATTTCGCGAAACCTTCCAGTTCCTCGAATTGCGAATAGGCGAGTTTGATATTCCCCGCAACTGACCGATAGGCCGCCCGCTGTGCTGCACCGCCCACTCTTGAGACGGACTTGCCGACGTCGATGGCAGGAAGAACGCCGAGTTCGAACAGCGTGGGCGATAGATAAATCTGACCGTCTGTGATGGAGATGAGATTCGTTGGAATGTACGCGGAGATATCCTGCGCAGTGGTTTCAATGATAGGCAAGGCGGTAAGGGAACCTCCACCTATTTCTTTACTCAGATGGGTAGCCCGTTCCAACATTCGAGAGTGGATATAGAAGATATCGCCTGGGAAGGCTTCACGACCGGGGGGACGGCGGAGCAGGAGAGAGAGTTCACGATAAGCGCGTGCATGATGAGTTAGATCGTCGTAAACGATGAGGACATCGCGACCTTTCTCCATGAAGTATTCGGCAATGGTCGTGGCGGCGTAAGGAGTGATGTACACAACTCCTGGAGCCTCGTTGCCCTCAGCGACAACCACCACGGTAAAATCCAGGGCTCCTTTCTCTCGGAGATTGGCGACGACCTTGGCGACGGCTGAGGCGCGTTGGCCGATGGCGCAATAAACACAGAGCACGTTCTTGCCGCGCTGATTCAAGATGGCGTCAAGGGCAATCGCGGTTTTACCGGTTTGACGATCGCCCAAAATCAATTCGCGCTGGCCACGACCAACGGGAATGAGCGCGTCGATGGCTTTGAGTCCCGTTTGCAAAGGGATAGTAACCGGTGAGCGTTGCATGATAGGAGGCGCCGGGCGTTCGATGGGTAAACGCTTGTCGGAATTTATGGGCCCTCTGCCATCGAGGGGATTGCCTAATGGGCCAATCACGCGTCCCAACAAGCCATCTCCTACAGCGACATCCATGACTCGACCGGTACGTTGCACTTCATCACCTGCATGCAACTCTTGAAAGTCACCGAGCAGGATCACGCCAATTTCATCTTCGTCGATGTTGAAGGCGATGCCGAGCAGACCCCCCGGAAAGCTGACTAACTCCTCATAGCCAACGCCTGGCAGACCGGAGATTGTTGCTATGCCGGTGGCGACATTTGTAATGACGCCCACTTCGCGAGGAATGAGTTGAGGCCTGAAAGCTTCACGGGCGTCACGAAGGCTGGAAAAAGTACGTTCAAGCGCGGCATCCAACACACTAGACGATGGGTTCATTTGGCTCCAGCCTGAGCGGCCGCTTCGACGGGCGGAGCGTTTCCGGGTTTTGGGTTTACGTCGGGCTTAGGTGCAGGTGTGGCGGCAGGGTTGGATTCAGCGGCTAAGAGGGCACCCACCTTCTGATCGAGTGACGCAAGGTAGTCTGCAATACTCCATGCGATCTTCAATCCGTTGGCGGAAAGCTCGATGCCGCACACGGTTTCGGGTGCAGTCTCAAAGCGGAGCCGCACCTCAGCGGAGAAAGTTTCGTTGAGAGCGTTCTGGATGGCAGCCATTTGGTTAGCCGGCAGGGCAAAGGTACTGCGCACAATAGCCGGGTCATGCTCTGATTTGAGAGAGGCACCCAACGCGGCTTTCGATTTGGGGTCTATCTCGCGCAGGCGGCGGGTAAATACTTCTCCCATGCGCTCTTCAAGGCTGACGGTCGCAAGATCCGCCAGTGTCTTGCGAGTTATACCAAACACTTCCTCTCTCGTCAGATGAATAATCTGAGTGCGCAGCCTTTTTTGATCATTTTCTAGCGCAGCGGCTTGGGCGGCGCGCAAGGAATCCCCCTGTTTGTGCGCTTCGTCGATCAGGTGATCTTTTTCGGCTTTGGCCTCATCCGTGGCTTTACTGAGGAGAGCGCTGCGCTGTTCATCCCAGATTTTATTTTTGTTCTGAAAATCGTCGCGTTCCTTCTGAGCCTCCGTCTTCTTCGTGTTGGCATCGGCCAGTTGAGTGGCAATACCTTTTTCTCGGGCATCAATGGCGCTGAGAATTGGTTTGTACAAAAAATGCTTCAACAGCCACACGAGGATTAGGAAATTGACCGCCTGCGCACCGACGGTAAACCAGTCGATGAGCATGGCTCACTTGCCTCCAGATTGGGCGATAGCGTGTGTCCAAAACGGGTTGGCGAAGATGAGAATCATTGAAACGACGAAGGAATAAATTGCCAGTGACTCGATCATGGCTAGCCCCACGAACAAGGTGCGCGTGATAGTGGCCGACGCGTCGGGCTGTTGAGCCAAAGATGTGAGCGCGGTGGCGACAGAGCGGCCCTCGCCGATCGCCGGGCACATGCCGCCGATGCCAATAGTGAGGCCCGATGTGGCGATTGAAACTACTGCTATTAGATTGCTATCCATAGTGGTCCTTTTATTTTGTTTAGATTTCAGTGGGCCGCCGCGGTCTGCGCCATAGGTTTAGACTTTTTTTTGCTTACCCGGGTAGCTGCCGCAATGTATACCGTGGCTAGAATACTGAATATATATGCTTGGACCATGCCGGTAAGCAAACCGAGCGCGGTCATCACAATAGGAAAAATAAAGGGCGTAATAGTGAGTAAAATGCCGACGATCATAACCCCGCTCATCATGTTTCCGAAAAGACGAATGGCCAGAGCGAGGGTCCGCGACAATTCGCTGATGATATTGAAAGGCAGCATAATGAAAGTGGGTTTCGTGTAGGTCTTGAGATAGCCGCCCAAACCCTGTTCTCTGATGCCGTAGAGAGGCACCGCAATAAACACACAGAGAGCCAGTGCCGCCGTGGTGGAGAGCGAGCCGGTGGGCGGGCTGAAACCGGGTATCACGATGCAGACGCTGCAAGTCGCCACAAAAAAGAAGAGTGTGCCCAGAAAAGAAAGATATTTCTTCGGATCCTCGAGGCCTACGTCTTGAATTTGCTTTTCAATGCCGGTGATCATGATTTCAAGAGAGCCCTGCCAGCGCGAGATGCTGCCTTCCGTAGCCAGCCTGCTAGTAATAAGTTTCGCACCTATTGACATCGCGATCATCATGGCCCAAGTAGTGACAATAGTTCCATTGAGCTTTATAAAGCCATGCTGCCAGAAAATTTGTTGGTCAGAGGTGAGATTCATACGAGACTCCGTTGGATCATGGGGCGGCTCGTGAGTTTGACAACGCAGATGCGTGCCAGCACAAATCCACACAAGGAAGCCACTAAACGTCGCCAGTCACCCTGCATGACAAAATAGAAGCCGCAAATGGCGATGGCCGTTCGTAACAATAGGCTGCCAACGAACCACAGCGCGGGCTGACGAGAAGCAACGCCGCGCCTAACAGTCCACCAAAGCCCACCGAAAAAAATCGTTCCGAGGAAAATGCCTGCGACTGATGTCAGCAGCAGAACCAGAATTTCACGCATCTTTGTCCTCCGGTTCATCGTGCATGGCGTCATCCTGCTCAGAGACCCAGTGCCAGGCGTTGGCACAGCCCACGACCAGCCCAATGGCTAGCAGCATCAGAGTCCAAGATCGGGCGCCCGGATGCCGATTGTCCCACCAAAATCCGAGCATTGCGCCCGCGATGGTAGGCACAGCAACCGACCAGCCAATGATTCCGGCCATGCCGAGGCCGAACCATATGCCCTGACTGCCGTCCTTTTGAAACTTCAGCTTGCGCGCAGCCTGAGCAGACACTTCGCGGAGGAAATTAGTCTCATCTTTGGGTGGCGTTATGTTCTTTCGTTCATCGCTCATGCTGAAGCTCCGCGAGGCGCCCTATGAGTCCGCTTTCCATTTTGGCCACCGCCAGGCGAACCTTTTTTTCTTGTTCGTCGAGTGTCAAGAACTCGCGCTTTACGGCAGCATGGAGCTGACTGAGATCTGTGCCGCCGATGGCATGTCGGACGGAGACCAGCACCTCGGCGCCGGTCTTGACGAGCACGCCCTCATCGACCGCGACATAAACCGTTCCATCTTCCTGAGTTTGATAAGTAAGTATTCCAGGCGCGAGAGCTGCCACGCAATCCAGCCGATGCGGCAGAAATCCAAACGATCCGGCGTCGGTCTCAGCAACGATGCGCAAGACATCAGATTTGTTAGCAAAGATTTCGGGTGGCACGAGAATTTTAAGATTCATGGGGCTTGACCGGTTCTGGTTTTGCCTTACTGTCAGGTGTTACTTTGTCGTCTGACCTTTTTGCCTCGCTAATAGCGCCAATCATGTACAGAGCGCTCTCCGGGTAGTCTTTAAATTCGTCCCGCAGAATGCGTTCGCAGCCTTCGAGCGAGTCTTTGAGGCTTACCAGTTTACCCTTCATGCCGCTAAACTGCTCGGTGGTGAAGAATGGCTGGGTGAGAAAGCGTTCTAGCCTTCGGGCGCGGCCAACGATCATACGATCTTCCGGGGAAAGCTGCTCCATGCCAAGCATGGCGACAATATCCTTAAGGTCTTCGTACTGTGCTAACGTTTTGCGAATTTCCTGGGTAAGGTTGTAATGGGCCAGGCCGACAATTCCAGGTGTGGCCATTTTAGAGCTCGACTGGAGCAGATCGATGGCTGGATAGAGCCCTTCGCTGGCTCGTTTGCGAGAGAGTACGATCGAAGCGGAAAGATGCGAAAACACATGGACCGCTGCAGGGTCAGTTAGGTCGTCCGCTGGAACGTACACTGCTTGGATAGAAGTTATAGCGCCGGCAGTCGTGTTGGCGATGCGTTCCTCCAGTCCCGATAGTTCGGTGCTCATGGTGGGTTGATAGCCGAGCCGAGACGGCATGCGTCCCAGCAAGCCTGACACTTCCATGCCGGCCTGGATAAACCGAAAGATGTTATCGATCAGCAAAAGGACATCTTTGTGTTCGTCATCGCGGAAATATTCGGCGAAGGTTAAGGCCGCCGCGCCTACGCGGAATCGGTTTCCGGGCGGCTCATTCATCTGGCCGTAGACCAACACCATGTCCTTGAGCACTCCGGCAGCTTTCATGCCGCTGTAGAGCTCTTCACCTTCGCGGCAGCGTTCGCCAATACCGCAAAAAATACTCATGCCTTTCTGATGCCCGATCATGTTGTGGATCATCTCCGTCAGCAGGACCGTCTTACCGACACCGGCACCACCGAATAACCCCCCCTTGCCACCGCGCTCCAGCGGAACAAGGACATCAATCGCTTTTATGCCGGTTTCAAATACTTCCGACTTGGTAGAGCGTTCCGAGAGTGAAGGTGGGACACGATGAATGGTTCGCCACTGTACATCGGTTGGCTCAGGTTGATGATCAATAGCGTGCCCAAAGACATCGAACATGCGCGAAAGAACGGTCTTGCCAACCGGTACGCGTAGAGGCTCGCCGGTGTCTTCCACAGACATGCCGCGAGCGAGACCTTGCGTTGGTGTCAAGGCAATCCCCCGAACACGTCGAGCGTCTAGTTGGGTCATCACCTCGATGACAATCTGCCCCTTTGTTCCCGCTCGCAGCACGGTATAAATCGGAGGTAAGCATCGGTCGAATTGCACGTCAATAACTCCACCGCGCACTGAGACTACGGCACCGTGATTCGGAATAGTGTTGCTGGTATTCATTTCTCCTTAGCGCCGGGCCATTTCCAGTTGCGAATTTCCGGCATGTCTTCGCCGCGCTTATCGATGTAGAGCTTGTGTTCGATGAGCTTGTCTTTAACCATCTGTTTGAGGTAGGCGCCCTTGGTGCCTAACTGCGGCAGACGATCCACCACATCTTGTACAAGGTGGAAGCGATCCAAATCATTCTGCACCCTCATATCGAAAGGTGTCGTGATGGTGCCTTCTTCCTTGTATCCGCGAGCATGAAGGTTGCGGTTTGTCCGGTTATAAGTCAGTTTATGAATCAGCCAGGGGTACCCATGAAAGGCAAAGATGATGTGCTTATCTTTAGTAAACAACGAGTCGTAATCCAAATCACTGAGCCCATGCGGATGTTCGCGCTGCAGGGTCATAAGATCGACAACATTAATCACTCTGATCTTCAGATTTGGGAGGTGTTCGCGGAGTATGGAAACTGCCGCTAATACTTCCAATGTTGGCGTATCTCCACAACAAGCCATGACGACATCCGGTTCGGCGTCCTGATCATTGCTCGCCCATTGCCAAATGCCGATGCCTTGCGTGCAATGAACAACAGCGGCTTCGATGCCTAGCCACTGCGGCAGAGCATGCTTGCCGGCGACGACAACATTGACATAATTGCGGCTGCGCAGGCAATGGTCGAACACAGATAATAAACAGTTGGCGTCAGGCGGCAGATAACAACGCACGATATCAGCTTTTTTGTTGATAACATGATCGAGGAAGCCGGGATCCTGATGTGTAAAGCCGTTATGGTCTTGCTGCCAAACGTGCGAGGCGAGCAGATAGTTCAGCGATGCGATTTCACGCCGCCACGGCAGTTCGCGAGTTACTTTTAGCCACTTCGCATGCTGGCTAAACATGGAATCGATAATTCGAATAAACGCTTCGTAGCTGTTGAATAGGCCGTGTCGGCCAGTGAGCAGATAACCTTCTAGCCAACCCTCGCATTGATGTTCACTGAGCATGGAATCGAGTACACGTCCCGAGGGGGCGAGGAATTCATCGTTTTTTACTTCCCGGGCGTCCCACTGACGCTTAGTCACTTCAAAAACAGCACTCAATAAGTTCGAAACTGTTTCATCGGGTCCGAAGACGCGGAAGTTATGTTGGTCTTCGTTGATCAAAGCTACATCGCGCAAGAACTTGCCGAGGATCTCCGTGTCTTGGGCATCCACGGCGCCGGGCGAAGGGATAGTTAAGGCGTGCGCTCGGAAATCGGGCATGCAAAGGTCGCGCAAGAGGATTCCACCATTGGCATGTGGATTGGCGCCCATGCGGCGATCGCCCTTAGGCGCAAGTTCGGCGAGTTCGGGTTTAAGCCGACCCTTCTTGTCGAACAACTCCTCAGGTTGGTAGCTTTTCATCCAGCTTTCAAGCAGCTTGACATGGTCGGGATGCGCGGGATCAACCAGCAGCGGCACTTGGTGCGCGCGGAAGGTGCCCTCGATCTGCAGGCCATCGACGATTTTGGGTCCGGTCCAGCCTTTCGGGGAGCGAAGCACAATCATGGGCCAGCGGGGGCGGCTATTGTCGTTCTTGCTGCGCGCTGTTTCTTGGATTTTGCGGATATCCTCAATGGCCTTTTCCAGAGTGGCGGCCATAAGCAGGTGCATTGTTTCCGGATCGTCACCTTCTACAAAGTGCGGGGTCCAACCGCAACCGCGGAAGAACATTTCCAGTTCCTCGTGTTCAATACGAGCAAGCACAGTGGGGTTGCTAATCTTATAGCCATTCAGGTGAAGAATTGGCAGAACCGCACCGTCGGTAATAGGATTGAGCAGCTTGTTCGATTGCCACGCAGTGGCCAATGGGCCAGTTTCAGCTTCACCATCGCCAACGATGCAGGCGACAATGAGATCTGGATTATCAAACGCAGCGCCAAACGCGTGACTCAGCGAGTAGCCAAGTTCGCCACCTTCGTGAATCGATCCGGGCGTAGTGGGCGCTACGTGACTCGAAATGCCGCCTGGAAATGAAAATTGCGTAAATAATTTTTTTAGCCCAGCCTCGTCCTGGCTGATATTGGGATAAATTTCGGTGTAGGTACCTTCCAGATAAACGTTACCGACAAGGGCCGGCCCGCCATGGCCTGGTCCGGCAATGTAGAACATGTCGAGGTCGTATTTCTTGATGACTCGATTCAAGTGAACGTAGATAAAATTTTGGCCTGGGGTGGTGCCCCAATGGCCGACGACAATAGGCTTGATATGCGAGAGCTTGAGCGGTTCGCGTAATAAAGGATTGTCATACAGATAGATTTGGCCGACCGAAAGATAATTCGCCGCCCGCCAATACGCGTTCATTTTGCCAAGTATCTCGGGCGACAATGCATGATCTGTCAGGCTCGGCTGATTCTTTCTTACGGACGTCTCACTCTCGCCGGCAAAAGTTGAGGTATTGATTGGATGTTCGGTGGTAAGTTCGATCATTAATTTCCGCCTTTTTATAAATTTCAGGCACGCAGAGCCGAACCTAAAAGTCACTTTCAACGTTAGCTGAAAAAACGTCAAAAGCATGTCAAAAAAGCTCGGTTCGACCACCCTGGTGTAGGTATAACGCTAACGTCGAGCGACAACATGTGGTCATCTGACACTCAATGGACGATGGCGCTGTTGCCGGACTTGGCAGAGGCGCGTGAAAAGTGCAATAGAATCTGCGTCCCACGTTCGGCCCGTGAGTTGCTCAATCAGTGTCGTTCGTAGTTTGAAGAAATCGAGGTTGACATGGCAGCGTTATTGCAGAGTTTTGGGTCGATCATTGAGAACAACCCAGCACTGAACAAAATCAAAAAAGATGGTCTTCGCGTATTGCTTGTTGGCGATGACGCTTCGATGGTCGATCTTCTTAGCGATGCCTTGAAGTCAGCGGGCTATAGAGTGTATAGAGTCGGTACGGCGAAAGAGGCACTGAAGAGATTCCAGTTTGCGCGGCCCGATTTAATTCTGCTCGATCTCCATCTCCCTGACATGGAGGGCAAACATGTGCTGCGGCACTTGAGAGAGTGGACGACGGCGCCTATTATCGTCATGTCGGTTCGGCAGGAGGAAGCGGAAAAGATTGCATGTCTCGACACTGGCGCAGATGACTATGTAACTAAACCCTTCAATATGGGGGAGCTTCTAGCGCGGCTGCGTGCTGCTTTGCGGCGAGCCTTCGGAACCCCCCGTACGGAGGTCTTTACGGCGGGCGACCTAACGTTAGATTTCAGCCGGCGAGAGGTATTTATTGGGCAGGAGAAGGTCAAACTCACGGCAACTGAGTATGATCTTTTGAAACTTCTGGCGAGCCATGCCGGGATAGTAAGGACGCATTATCAGTTGATTCACGAACTGTGGGGCGCGACACAGTACCAGGATGTTGTGCACCTTTTGCGTGTCACGGTAAGCAATTTGCGAAGGAAATTAGATTACGATCGTGGAAGCACTCGCCATATAGCAACTGAGCCTGGCGTAGGATATCGCTTGACTAGCTCTTGATAAGGCCGCTACTCCATTGCGGCCAAGACTTCCGAGAGTGGAACAGTGGCAAAAGCTGTGGCATGATCGGCCAAGCCATAAGGAACGATAAGTTGTCCCTGGTGAATGAGCGCTCCACAGGTGTAAACGACATTGGGCACGTACCCTTCACGTTCGTTCTGGTTTGGTTTGAGCAGGGGTTCGCGAAGACGCCCGATCACTTTAGACGGGTCGTGCAGATCCAGCAGGAATGCGCCAATGCAGTACTTACGCATTGGACCAACACCGTGACTTAAAACCAACCAACCGGCTTCGGTTTCAATGGGAGATCCGCAGTTGCCGATCTGCACAAGCTCCCAGGGAAATGCAGGTTTAAGGAGCGGCGAGTGTTCGTTCCAGAAGTGAATATTGTCGGAAAACATAAGAGAAATGCTTTCGTTATCTTGACGGGCGATCATGGCATATTGACCACCAATCTTACGTGGAAACATAGCCATACCTTTATTCTTGGCGGCTGGGCCATTCAGGGTAATAAATCGAAAGAGAAGAAAATCGGCAGTCTCTAAGAGCTCGGGGACTACGGTCGTCCCATCAAACGCCGTGAAGGTGGCAAAGTAAGTACAGGTTTCGTTATCGTTCTGGAAACAGACGAAACGCGCGTCCTCGATGCCGTTGCGTTGGGAAGGCGTGGAGGGGAAGATAACTCGTTCAGAAAGCTCCTGATCGGGTTGAAACTGGACCTCATAATTAGAGCGGGCCAACATCCAAATTCCACGCGCGACTGTGTGTTCTTCCGTCGAAACGCGATCACCTAGCGCAAGCTTCTCAACCTTTAGGGCGGTCCTGAGTTCATCTAGTGTAAAGGAATCGGCGAGTTTGCTCATGAGCTTGGTCGTAAAGGCACTGTTTAACCCCAACTCGGCAATTTTCCTGCCGAATAGAGCTTTTTCGTAAGCGGCGTTGGGGACTTGCCGCGGCTCGCTGAGGAAGCCAGTCGGCTTGAATACCTCGATCCGCTGATCGGGGTGAATGACACCGACTCGAAACGTCACGGAAGAAATGTGACCTTCTCCCGTGGCGCGCAAGCTTAGAATAAATCGCAAAGCTCCCACCGGAAGACCAGTTTGATCGGGGTGGTGAACAATGGAGGGATTAAACAGCGCGGCCGACTCCAAAGAGTACTCGGCCAGAAAGTAAGAGCCGATTAACAGTTTTCTCTGTTGTGAGATATTGTCGGTCGCTGACAGCGATCCACGAACTTGTCCGAATCGCTGCAAAAAGGATTTGCGTATGTCTTTGTGCCGCTCCGAGAACTCGGCTGACACCTCTTCTAACAAAGGGCCAACTTTTTCCTCAGGAAGAGCCATAATGCGGCTGATGATCGCTCCCATGCGCTGGGGATCACCCACGTCGAAAGGCCGCAGAAGAACTCGTGTCTGATCAGGTTTTAAAACAATAGCCGTACGCTTAAGATGAATTGCGATGGTTGCAGGTAGTTCAACGAGAGGAGGTAGCATGAAGTTTCAGTAGAATCGGTTCTTTAAAGATTGTTAGTATGTCTTGTGCGGAGCGCATTTCCGCCAAGGAAAGCAGGAACGCCAGCGTCGATTCCGCACCCTGGTTGCTGTTGACGCGGTCGACATGCAGGCCGTCTCGACAACCGCCTGTCTCAGCAGAATAAACTTCTAAACCGAGGTCGTTCGAGCCAATGAACCAGTCGAAAGCGATTTGCGCTTGCTCGTACCACCAAATGTCGGAGGTGGCTCGATATGCTTCCAGACAAGCTGATACGGTAGCTTGGGCTTCAATTGGTTGCTGATCGAAAGTAGCACGAACTCCGCCGCGACGGTAGAACCCATTGCTACCGATAGGACGGAAGTGGCCTTGTTCGGAAAGTTGCTGCTCGGTGAGCCAGCGTAAAGCCTTGAGGCCTCGGTCAAGTACTAGCTGCTGTCCGGTCGCTTGACCGCTCAAGATCAAAGCGTGCGCGAGCTTCGCGTTGTCGTAAGAGAGTTCCTCTTCAAACCATTGCCAGTCCGGGTGAGAGGCCGCGTCGAACAGCTTCATGAGACGGCAAGTAAGTGTCTCGCGGATTTGGGTTACCAAGCTGTCGCCGTTTAATCGGCGGAGATATTCATGGATGCCGATGAGGCCGAACGCCCAAGCCCGCGGCGAGGTAAAGGTGAGGAGGGCGGGCAAGGCCAAAGCGAATAGTTGACCGGCCATCATTTGGAAGCTACGAAAAGGAGATCGCCCGACGCCAATCCCAAGGGCCCAAAGAGCCCTTCCTTGACAATCCTCAGACCCTTGTTTGTCAACCCATTGGCGGTCAAAGCTGAGATGATTATGAAAGCGTTTAGTCTCCATGTCAAAAGCATGGTTCAGGAACGCGGCCGACGTGGTAGCGAGCGTCCGCATACTCTCCGGATCTTCGCCCAATTCGTCCAACAACACGGCAAGAATGAAAGCGCGCGCATTGTCGTCGGTGCAATGGCCTTCGGAAAAATTAGGAATGCTGAAGTTCGCGTGTTGGTAGAGTCCGGTGGAGTCAGTCATGCGCCAAAGATGGCTCAAGTTCATCACGGGCAATTCACGTGGCTTCTGGTCAAGCGTCTTGGTGGCAAGAGACTTTCTAGCGGGCGCAGCAACTTCGAGGCGTGATCCTTCAAAAGAATGCATATACAGTTGTGCCGTATTGCTCCAAATCATTTCCCGCCCCAGCCGATAGGCGTTCTTACGCATGGCATTACGGCGCGTGTCATCACGAAGCAACGCATTCACCGCGCCTGCGATAGCTGCAGCGTCGGCAAATGGAACCAACACGCCACGATCGTCGGCCAATAGTTCAGAGGCATGCCAGTACGGTGTGGAAATCACGGCTTTGCCTGCACCAAATGCGTCGGCCAATGTTCCTGAAGTACTTTGAGCCGCGTTCAGGTACGGCGTGATATAGAGATCGGCTGCACCGATAAATTCTTTTAGATTTTCAAGCTCTACGAACTGGTTATAAAAAATGACATTTCTATCAACCTTGTTTTTCTTAGCCAGAATTTCTAAGCTCAGCCGATAGGCTTCACCATGCTCGCGCAGTTCATTGGGATGAGTGGCGCCGAGAACAATATAGACAACTTCGGGGAACTCCTTCAAAATAGCCGGCAGGGCGTTTAATACAAACTCGATACCCTTGTTGGGCGAAAGGAGACCAAACGTGAGCAGCACAATCTTGCCTTCCACGCCGAATTGGTCTTTGAAATAGGTGGGATCAACGAAGCCAACGTCGGGAATGCCGTGGGGAATCAGATCCACGTTTTGGGTGGGCGCTCTATAAATCTCCGCCAGCATGTGTCGTCCGCGTTCGGACATAACTACAAGGCGTGTAGAGAGTGAGATCAGCCCCTCCATCACCCTGCGCTGCTCGGCGTTCGGTTCCTGGAGCACGGTGTGCAGGGTTGTGACAACGGGCATCCTCAATTCGCGCAGTAGTGCCAGAATGTGTCCTCCGGCAGGACCTCCATAGATGCCAAATTCATGTTGAACACAAACGATATCGACGTTACTGATGTTGAGAAAGTCCGCCGCTCGCAGATAGGACGACAGATCTTGCTCTTCAATCTCAAAGCGCACAACGTCGGGATATTCGTAACCGCCTGGAATATCATTCACCGATACCGCAAAGCACTGACTCTGCGGATACGCACTGGCCACGGCAGCAAGCAGGTCGGACGTGAACGTCGCGATGCCGCACTTTCGTGGCAAGTGGTCACCGACAAAAGCAATCTTGTGAATTTTTGACGTTTCCTTCAAGTAACCCTTTCGACCTCTCGTTGGCAAGAGATAGGGGAGCAAGCAAATGGCCGTTCAGTAAGCACGCGAGATCAAGGGGGGATCGAAACTTCAGTGATCTGGTGAGGTCATATGACCGCATATGGTCAATGAGTTGGAAGAAGAACAACGATTGCTCATACCTCCAACGACTGATTTCGTGAACCGTTGAGCGTTGGCCCTAAATCTGCTTTACCCGAAGTTGATGGAATTTCGGGTGGAAGAAAACGAGAGCAACACTGCATCGCGCAAGGCTATGCGTGTTGGAATCGCAGCTGACCATGCGGGCTATGAGTCAAGGCAAGTTCACGTTATCAAGCTAGCCGATGCTGGTTACGAAGTCATCGACTTTGGAGATGACCGGCAGAAGATAGAAGAAGACTATACGGAATTCGTGATAGCGATGGCGCAAGCAGTTGGTTCAGGAAAAGGAGAACACGGAGTTGCCATTTATGGAAGCGGTGTTGGCGTATCCGTCGCGGCGAATAAGGTACACGGTTTTCGCGAACGTCTGGCCGAAATCTCGGAACTCGAAAAAAGAGAGCTCACGAAAGCACTATGACGACCGAAACTACGCGCCGTTCCCCCATCAGCTGTATTTTTGTCGATATCGGCGGCGTTCTACTCACTAACGGCTGGGATCACCTCGCACGCAAAAGAGCTGCTAAACACTTCAAGCTCGGATGGGCTGAGATGGACGAGCGGCATCGCCTTAACTTTGAGGTTCACGAGGAAGGAAAACTTAGCTTTGAGGATTATTTGAGCCGGGTGGTGTTTTATGAAAAACGGCCGTTCACGCGGCCGGCGTTTCGGAGCTTTATGTGCGCGCAATCTAAAGGCTACCCCGAAATGATTGGGTTAATCAGCCGGCTCAAAAAGCGTTATGGACTCAAGATCGCGGTGGTCAGTAACGAATCGCGTGAACTAAACGCACATCGCATCCGTGAATTCAAGTTGGATGGTTTCGTAGATACTTTCATTTCGTCCTGCTACGTTCATCTGCGGAAACCGGACGTCGAAATCTTCCGGCTTGCACTGGATATTGCCCAAGCGCCGGCGCGACAGATCGTCTACATCGAAAACACACCACTCTTCGTGGACATCGCCAAGGGCCTAGGCATTCGAAGTATTTTGCATACAGACTACCAATCCACCTGCGCAAAACTCGCCTCGTTGGGATTGCAGAATGACGGTTAAATTAAACGCGTCCCCACCTGTCCCACGGATACTCACGATCAATGGTGGATCATCGAGCATCAAGTTTGCGGTCTATCAGGAGGGCGAACCGTTAAAGCGAGCGCTTTACGGAAAGGTTGATCGCATTGGACTGAGTGGGACGAATCTAACGTACAACGACCCGATCCAAAACCAGCAGAATACCCTTAATCTTATGGGCTCCGACAGTAGATCGGCAGTCACTCAGCTTTTGGATTGGCTTGAAAAACAAAATGGTTTTCCGTCATTACAGGGTATAGGACATCGCGTAGTGCATGGCATGCACCATACAGCACCCGAGGTGGTGAGTCAGCAGTTACTAGATGAGCTGCATCGCATCAGTCCTTACGATCCAGACCATTTACCCTTTGAGATCGAACTGATTGAGAGCTTTCGTGAGCGGCATCCGGAACTAACCCAGATTGCTTGCTTTGACACGGCATTTCACAACTGCATGCCGCGCATCGCCAAGATGCTTCCCATCCCACGCCGCTACGAGGCGAAAGGGGTGCAGCGCTACGGTTTTCACGGCTTATCTTACGAGTATTTGATGGAGGAACTTGCCAGGCTTGGCGATCCTACAGCGAAGACAGGGCGCGTGATTCTGGCTCATTTAGGCAACGGGGCGAGCATGGCGGCGGTAAGCGACGGAAAAAGCATCGATACCAGCATGGCCTTCACTCCAACAGCTGGATTGATGATGAGTACTCGCACCGGCGACTTGGACCCCGGCGTGGCGGCATATCTCGCACGAACCGAGCAGATGACTACAAAACAGTTTTACGAAATGGTGAACCACCAGGCGGGTCTTCTGGGCATTTCTGAGAGTAGTTCCGATATGCGAGACTTGCTCACCGAGGAAGCACATGACATACGAGCAGCGGAGGCTATAGCGCTGTTCTGCTATCAGGCAAAAAAGTGGGTTGGCGCATTAGCAGCGGTGCTGGGCGGTTTGGACACAATGATTTTTGCCGGCGGCATAGGCGAAAACGCACCGCTTGTTCGCGCACGTATCTGCGAAGGTCTAAGCTTCCTTGGTTTGGAATTGAATGACTTGAGGAATAGGGAGACCGCGGGAATCATTTCCGCGCATGGAAGCCGCGTGACCGTTCGCGTCATTCATACCGATGAAGAACTGATGATCGCCCGGTCGGTGGATCGCATTCTCAAATCCGGCTGCACAAAAAAGATTGAATCAGATTAGAGGAGTAATGCAAATGAATGAGCAAGAACTGATTGAAACCGCAAGAAGCCTGATGGCTGAAGACAAGGGCTTACTGGCCATGGATGAAAGTAATCCAACCTGCAACAAGCGATTTGCGAAGGTTGGAATTCCACAAGATGTGGAAACAAGACGTGCCTATCGAGAGTTATTGATTACCACTCCTTTTCTAGGCGAGTGCATTAGCGGTGCGATCCTGTTTGACGAGACGATCCGGCAGCAAAAAAAAATAGGCACGCCTTTCGTCAAAGTGATTATGGATGCGGGTATAATTCCAGGCATCAAAGTTGACACGGGCGCAAAAGACATGGCAACTCACCCTGGCGAGAAAATCACGGAAGGCCTAGACGGGTTGCGCGACCGGCTCAAAGAATACTTTAATATGGGCGCTCGCTTCGCCAAGTGGCGCGCGGTGATCACCGTCGGGTATGGAACTCCCAGCTACGGGTGCATCGAAGCTAACTCGCAGGCGCTGGCTCGCTACGCCGCGCTTTGTCAGGAGGCCGGACTGGTCCCCGTGGTTGAGCCCGAGGTTCTCATGACAGGCGATCATTCTATGGAGCGTTGCCGTGAGTTGACAAAGGATGTGCTGCGGACTGTTTTCATGCACCTAAACGCACAAAGAGTAATGTTAGAAGGGATGATTTTAAAAGCCAATATGGTTCTTCCGGGCCTGGCCTGTCCCAAGCAAGAATCAGTGAACGAAGTGGCGGAAGCCACGGTGAAGTGTCTCTTGCAGGTTGTCCCGGCGGCGGTTCCAGGCGTTGCCTTCTTATCGGGTGGCCAATCCTGTGAGCTCGCTTCGGCGCGCTTGAATGCCATGAATGCGAGATCAAAGTCGCCATTGCCGTGGGCTTTAGCTTTCTCGTTTGCGCGCGCGATTCAGCAGCCCGCATTAGAGATTTGGAAAGGAAGCATGCACAACGTAGTGGCGGCGCAGAACGCTCTATTTCATCGAGCTAAGTGTAATAAAGCTGCACGTCAAGGCGAGTACACCGCAGCGATGGAAGAGACCTCAACCTTGACGCATGTTTAGGCAACTTAGAGCTAAGGGAGAAACGATCCATGAGTGAGAGCAAGCACCGCCATCACCCGACGCCAGAATTGCCTAGCGCTGTTCCTTACTGGAAGCGTGCGCATCACGATTGGCGTTTCTGGGTTGCCTTAGTGTTAATGTTCTTGGCCATAACTGTCTACATTGTGAGCGATAACTTGGCGTTTTTGCCTCACGACTAGACGATGGCTCCGCCAGCTGGCACGATTCATTCGCTGGTCATTACTTTAAACGGCCGCAAGCGACGATTCGTCCATCTCGAACGATGCCGATGCGCGCTCATTATCGGCAGCCTCCTGACAAACGATGCAAAATGGCGCCCACGGAACGGCGGCAAGGCGCTTGGTCGTGATCTCTTCTTCGCAACTCCCGCAAATTCCGAAGGTGCCCGCATCGAGACGGCGAATCGCGGCGCTTACCTCGCGCAACCGGCTAAAGTTGCGCTCAAGGCTGCCAATGGCATAATCGCGCTCTGTGGCTTGCTGGATTCGATCAAGCTCGTCTGAAGTCGCTTCTAACTCGATTGGCTGAGTCTTGTTCGCGATCTGTAACTCTGTTTGCCTGCTCTCGAGGGTCTTACGGAACGCGTTCGCTTCTGCTTTCGTCATTTGTGTACGGCTATTCCTTCCAAGCTTCTCTCGCGCAATTCATTGGCTGTTTCGGGGAGCCAGTAAGGAGGCCGGCCATAGTGAAAGTAGAGCAGGTTTTCGGACTCGCGTGTGATAGGCACATCTTCGTCGTATTCAGGCGCAGTTTCGATGGTTTCGCGAGAGAGTTCGGTATAGACTTTGGAATTCGTCCAACTTACTCGTTCAATCCAAGCTGGTGAAACGAGTACCTTCTTTCCCGGCCACCAATTGCGGGTTGCCACTTCGATATAGCGGATGGCCCATGCCTGATCGTCGACAAAGAACTCGTCCACGTGGCCAATTTCGCCATCGCGAGCTTCAATATGGAATCCGATCGTCGCTTCGGTACTGCGTAGGTGCGAATCTGGCGACTCATCGCGAATCCGATTTGCTAAGGCTTCTTGAGACGCATTGGGCGGATCGACCAATCCAGCTGGATAGAACGCCGGACCCCAAAGACGTGGACCCTCCCAGTAAAAAGGATAACCATAGTAACCAAGATAGGCTGCTTCGTGCTGACGCGACACAGGGAGGTGAGTATCGATGTTGGGACTATCGGCGACTTGCTTCTTGGTTAGAGACACGTCCAGACGATTCGCTGTCCAGTTTATGTCTTCAATTGACATGGGCGATATCAAGACGGGCTTACCACCCAGCCAACCGCCCGTTTCCACTGTCAAATAACGGATAGCCCAAGTCTCATCGTCGAAGTAAAACTGTTCGACGGTTCCAAGCTCACCGTCCGAAGCTCGTATCACAAGCCCCTTCAAATCTGCCGTTTTTCTTAACATTCTTTGACCTCCGGAAAAACATAGTTCGTCAAGCGGCTATCTTGCGGCGACCGCCGCCACGTCGGGCGAATGCAATGTCACGTTTATGGGCCACGTGCTTGCAATAATGCCGCGCGCTTTCTCCACGTCCAACTCCGTGCCATGAACCATCAGCAAGTATTTGTTGGCCTTGACTGCCATCTCGTACTTAACGACGCTATTTTTTGGAATACCCATGCCATATAAGCCCGCGCCAATGACACTCAGTCCTCCCAACACTGCCGCGCCTTCGAGCGCACCAACTATCCACGCAACCAACGGCCCAGCGACCAGCACGGGCCCTACTCCTGGGATCGCAAAAAATCCAGAGCCGATCAGCAGTCCCCAGCATCCACCCCAGAAAGCGCCGGTTTTGCCCCAGTACTTCATTCGATCGTCGTTGTTGTAGTAGCCAACGACCTGCTGGTCGCTGTGGCAATCCTTGGCCACTATCGACAGACTCCGCATGTCAATGCCGGCGCGCTGCAACTCCTTTACGGCTTCTTCCGCTCCGTTATGTGTGCCGTAGATCGCTAATACTCCGTTTAGTTCAGCCATTCGATCTCCTTCAAGCCCGTAGCGTCAACAGTCCTGAGGTCAGCTAGATGCACGCCGAGAACCAATCGCAACTGATGAGGACACAATGTCGCGCGGTGAATTGGAATAACCGCATACGGTCAGGTGACCGAATGTTGTCGATTGACGAACTCTAATCCTTCAGAATGCTCGATTAACAGCAGATTCCGTTGGTCTGCCCCGTGCAAGAAAACAATAACAAAGGAAAAAAATTTAGATGCCGGTCCAACTCTTGACGGTCCCGACCAGAAAAGCACCACCCGTGAGCAAAACGCTGCTCTATCCTCTGCGCTTCGAGCCGATTTACCAATACCGGCTTTGGGGCGGACGACAATTGGCCAGCCTGTTAAGCGCACCGCTGCCGGCTGGCCCGGTCGGTGAGGCTTGGCTACTCAGCGATCGTGAGGACCATGCCAGTCGAGTCGTGAATGGAAATTTTCGTGGGAAGACGATTAGCCAACTATTAGAGGAGTTCCCTGAACAGCTGATGGGAACGCTAGCTCACCGCTTTCACCGGTTCCCACTCCTTTTGAAATTTCTAGACGCTCGTCAGATGCTGTCAGTGCAGGTGCATCCTTCAGATGAGCACAAGGGTTTGATCCCGTCAGGTGAAACAGGTAAGACCGAAGCGTGGGTCGTCCTGGAAACGGGCAAGGAAAGCCGTATCTGCGCCGGTCTGCAACCGGGCACGGGACTGCAAGACTTAACGCGCGCGCTTGCCGACGGAACAATAGCGGAACTCCTTTCTTATTCGACTCCCAAAGTGGGCGAAGCCTTTTTCATCCCGGCTGGAACAGTCCACACTTTGGGGGATGTGGTCGTATTCGAAATTCAAGAGAATAGCGACGTGACGTTTCGTTTGTACGATTGGGACCACGTCGATGCCAAGACGGGCGAACCGCGGCCCTTGCAGGTGGATGAGGCCCTCGCTTCCGTCGATTTTGGGGAGAGTTCGGCGGGTATGGTGACGCCCATTGTAGAAACGACGGCGCATGCAAGACGCGAATTGTTATTCAAGAACGATTACTTCTGGATGTGGCGCCTGCGCGCGCAATCACCCTTCACAGTCGGTGCAGGAGGTGTGCCTCGCATAGTGGTGTGCATCGATGGCACAGGCCAGATAGTCCATGGAGGAGTCACTCATGCCGTTAGTAAAGGCGATGTTTTTCTATTGCCTGCTGAGATTGGGGTCTCTGCTTTTCAACCGCGCGGTGGAGTGACATTGTTGGAAATTGCGATACCTGATCCCGAGGCCAAGAACTAGTGAAAAGATTAATCGTATACGACCTGGACGGCACACTCGCCGAAAGCAAATCGTCTGTTGACTCCAAAATGGCAGGACTCCTGCATGATCTTCTCGGCGTGGTAAAGGTTGCTGTGATTTCCGGAGGCGATTGGCCACAGTTTGAAAAACAGGTGCTTTCTCATCTTCCTAACGATGAACGGCTGGCGAACCTCTCGCTTCTTCCAACATGCGGGACCAAGTTCTTCCGCTACACGGGCGAGTGGAGGAAAGTTTATTCAGAAGATTTCACTGCCGACCAGAAAACGAAGATTATCGCTTCCTTGAAACACGCGGTCGACAAGGCAGGGTTCAAGGTTGAAAAGACGTGGGGAGAAGTAATTGAAGACCGCGGAAGCCAAATCACTTTTTCGGCACTAGGGCAGCAGGCTCCCTTGGAAGAGAAGGATAAATGGGACCACGATTACGCCAAGCGGAAAAAGATCAAAGCAATCCTTGATCCGCTAATTCCAGACTTTTCGGTTCGGATGGGTGGCGCCACATCGATTGATGTAACCAAACCTGGCATTGACAAAGCCTATGGCATAGGAAAGCTGCGAGACTTACTAGGCATTTCGATCAAAGAGATGATTTATATAGGTGACGCGCTATTCGTGGGAGGCAATGATTATCCCGCCGAACAGGCTGGCGTTATTTCCATATCCGTGCGCGGTCCCGATGAAACTAAACCTGTAACTGAAGCCATCATCGCTTGCTTCGATGGAAACTTTCAAGCATGATCACAGCTGCTGTTTCAACGAGCGGGCTTACGTTGAAACGGTTGGGGATGTTAATGGAGCCTCAGCCGGGCAATCCGCGAGAAGCTGAAGGTGTCCTAAATCCCGCCGCTATGCGAGGTCCCGATGGTGAGCTCTATCTTTTTCCACGGCTTACCGCTAAAGGCAACTACTCGCGAATTGGCATTGCTCGAGTGAAATTCAATGCGCAGGGAGATCCTGCCGGGGTAGAGCGACTGGGTATCGCCTTGGAGCCGGAAGCCGATTACGAGAAGCGGCCGGACGGCGGTGGGTGTGAGGATCCGCGAATTACTTTCGTCGAACCGTTGCAACGCTACATCATGACGTACACGGCATTTTCCGATCGTGGTCCGCGTATCGCCTTAGCAGCGTCAAAGGACCTCTTCCACTGGCAACGCATGGGGCTGGCCACTTTCGGCGCCTACAAAGACGTGAATTTCAGTGACGTAGACGACAAGGATGCCAGCCTCTTTCCAGTAGCGATTCCAAATCCATCGGGCCACCCGGAGTTGGCACTCATTCACCGTCCGCTTTTCCCTGGTACTCGTCCGGAGGAAACAGCGTGCCACCCCGCGACGCGTGAACTGGATATTGATCGAGAAAGCATCTGGATCTCGTATTGCCCGATGTCCCTGAGTGGTCCTGAACAAGGAGAGCTCAGTCGCTTTACTTCCCATCATCGGTTGGCGACTCCGGTATCCCCTTGGGAACGCCTAAAAATTGGTGGTGGAACGCCGCCGGTTCTTACACGGCATGGTTGGCTGATTGTCTACCACGGTGTGAGCGACTTGTCGAACCCTGGCAAGACCACCCACAAACTGTGCTACTCGGCCGGCGTAATGGTCTTATCTAAGGAACATCCACAACACATTCTCTATCGCTCAACCGAACCCGTCTTAACGCCGTCGCTTCCGCAAGAATGCCATGGAACGGTAGCTAACGTAGTTTTCCCGAGTGGCATTGACAGACGAGACGATCTGGGAATGCCCGACCGTTTTGACGTGTACTATGGGATGGCTGACAACCGGATCGGCGTAGCACGCCTTGACTTGCCAGAGATCCTGCCATCGGGAGGAGTCGCAGACTCGCCGAACACAAAGGTTTAAAAACCTCCCAAGGCAGAATAGATAGTGTGGTCAGACTCTCAAGCGTGAGGCGTCATTACAAGGCGATCCGCCTCTTGACTTTTTCGGCCATACCCGTTCCCGCCGATTGTTCAGACTTGAACCATATCCATAGTCTTCCTCCGGTAGTGCATAGCGACGATATGCGGTCAGGTGACTTGCCAGCGTCAATCCGTCTTCTGGCGCTGCGAGGAAAGCGAGAGCACCAGACCGAAAGCGGCACCCACCGCAAAAGCGATTCCCAAAAAACTGATCGGGTGTTTCTTGATGTTGTGCGAGAGTTCACTCACGCCATCCTCAACAGCATAACGGCCGTGCTTCAAAAGTCGTTCTGCTTGAAGGCGGCCATCATCGAGTTTCTGGAAAATGGCGGCTTTCGCCTCATTTATACCTTCCTCAATCTTTCTGGCGATTTCCGCTTCCGCTTCGTCCAATTCGCATCTGCTCTGTGTCTGGGTCGCATTGCTCCCGTTTGTCACTGGTTGGTCTGTACCACTTCTCATGGTTTTTGTTCCTCGAGTCTATCGATGCACCCCAATCACCAAAGTCTAAGGCCATCTTCGTGCTCTACAAAACCAACATGAAGATCCAAAGAATTGATGAGCGCCCTGCACCGTTTTCTCCAGAAGTGCGAGCGGAACATCTTTTGCACAAGATCTCGATGTGGCGGCACATGCGGAGTACGCCGCTCCTCATAGTTCTGACGTCGCCTTTAATCTATGTATGCGTAGTGCCATTTCTGATGCTCGACCTTGCGGTCGCCGTTTACCAGGCCATCTGTTTTCCTATCTATCGAATCCCAAAAGTTACGCGCCGCGACTATCTGGTTTATGATCGCGGGCATCTAGCCTATTTAAACGTCATCGAGAAAGTCGCTTGTTTGTATTGTTCATACGCCAATGGCTTGCTGGCCTATATAGCTGAAATAGCAGCCCGCACTCAACAGCACTTCTGTCCCATCAAGCATGCCCGCCGTAATATGCAGTCCCATTCGAGAGACGCCTATCTGTTGCCTTATGGAGACGCCCGCGTCTATCGGGCAAAATCGAATGCCGTAGCGCAAGATTTTAGCGATCTCATCCAAATAACAACGAAGTGACCCGTTTGGTCTTGTCCTTGTGGGAGCCGAAGGTTTCAGCATAAACTTTCGTAAACTCCGCTCCCAGAAAAAAGACTTGAGCCGAGTAGTAGACCCAGACCAGCACGACGATCAGCGATCCAGCCGCGCCATACGCCGAGCCCATATCTGTTTTACCGATATAAAGCGAGATGAGTTGCTTGCCGACCACAAACAGTAGCGCAGTGGCTAGTCCACCTACGGCCACATCGCGCCAATTCAGATCGACATCTGGAATCAGCTTATAGATCACCGCAAAAACGAAGGTGATCACGATGAACGACATGGTGAAGAACGCTGGACCAAACCAATCGCTGGAACTCAGGCTGCGCCAACGGAAGATCGTCTCCAAAGCCCCAACCCAACTGTCCAGCAATAAAGAAGCGAGCAGGAGCAGGCCGCAACCAATAATCACAACGAACGAATACGCCCGTTCCTTTACCAGACGGAACACAGTGGCGGCATCCGTCGCATTTGGATCGTTCGTCACATGCCAAATCGCATTCAACGCATCGTGAAGTTCTGTCAGTACCGATGACGCCCCAAAAAATAGGATCACGCTTCCGAAGATGACCGTGATTAATCCAGTTGACGTATCGTGAGCACGAGTCAACATAATTTGAACGGCTGGACTGATTTCAGGACTGACAAGATTTCGCAAGCCCAGCACAAGTTCTCCCTGCGCCGCCTCTTTGCCATACACAAACCCGGCGATAGCAACCATCAGAATCAAGAGCGGCGCGAGAGAAAGCAAAGTGTAGAACGCAACCGACGCGCTCCAACTCATGGCATTATCGTCATTCCACTCTTTGACGACCCGGCCCAGGAGACTCAAAATGGCGATTAAGTTCGACTTCTTAAGGCTTTTAAACAACGGCGCCATAAGAGATCCGGGGAACAACAATGGCCGCGTCTTCGGCAGTCAGCGTAAAACAGAAACTGGACCCTCCCCCACCCTTGGATTCAATCCAGATTGTGCCGCCTAATTCCTCAACAATTTTCTTGCAGACAGCAAGCCCGAGACCGCAACCCGGCACTGTTCGACTTGCCAAACGAACGAATGGCATAAATACACGCGCTCGATTTTCTGGAGTAATGCCCAGGCCGTTGTCTTCCACTCTCACAACCCAGTCCGACCCGCGACGCTCAGCTTTGATATTTATTTCGAGTCTTCGCTCGGCGCGGTATTTCACGGCATTACTAATCAAATTCTGGAAGAGACTTACTAAGTGAATTTCGTTGCTTTTCACGATCGGCAACCGTCCAACGGTGATTGTTGCGCCGCTCGTTTTAATAGGTGAAATAAGGTTTTGGGTAGCCTGCGCAACCGCATGTCGCAGGTCCACAAATCTGCTTGGTTCATGCTCTCCAGTACTGGCAAAAGAGAGCAGTCCCTCAATCAAAATGGACATGCGCGCAGCACTTTCCACTACAATCTTGGACATTTGTTTCGCTCTCACGTCCATTTGCGTGCGCTCCAGCATCATTTCCGCGTACAAGGAAATCGTCAGCAGCGGCTCCCTTAAATCGTGCGCCGCGATCCGTGCAAACTCTTCCAGCCGCGCATTCGAACGTGTCAATTCCTCAGCCCACAACTGCTTTTCTGTTTCCGCAGCCCGGCGCGAGTTGATGTCGCGTTGCTGCATCACGATCGCCTTCACTTCGGGTTCAAACAGAAGATTTGAAAATGTGCTCTCGACCCAGCAATAGGTACCGTCCTTGTGCCGGACTCGCGCATCACACTTCAAGGGACCATCCGCGCCAAGCACCTCCCGCAAGGCTCCGTTGGCGTGGTGGCGATCCTCAGGGTGCATTAAATCCAGGCAGTTGCGGCCCACTATCTCCTCCGGCTGGTAGCCGAAGATTTTGGCACTGGACGCGCTTCCGTATAGAATTTCGCCTTCCGTATCGATGAGCGAAATTGCATCGGGATTATTTTCGATTAGTGAACGAAAGCCCTGGAATGAAATGGCCATTTCTTACCTCATCTATTCTGGAAACTGCTGCCGAATGGTTAATAGAGCAACTGACGGGCCGAAGGCGAGCGTGCTTTCTTCAGTGATTCCAGCCACAAAACCGTCCTAAACAGTACTTCTGCAAGATTTCGTTACGTCATTTGACCAAATATGGTCAGCGGCATTGCGCAAACCGTAGTTTGCTGATACCCTGAAATTCAGGTCCGTCGGTCATATCTTTCCTCCGCGAAGATGATGAGGTCTCGCGACGGCTTGCTTCTTGGATCCTTGGGGCAAAAGATAAACTCGATTTGCACTCCATGGCCTCTCAACCACAAGTAGCTCGCTGGCTCTCTCAAAATGGTCCGAAAGAGCTTGAACTGCTTTTTCAAGCGATCATCTACCACCTCTGCGCTCCAATTCTAATCACTGATAACGATGGAACTTGCCAGGATGTCAGCGCCGGCGCCGTAAAGCTATTTGGCCTGCTGAAAGAACAGATCGTTGGTCGTCCGGTGGCTGAATTTGCGCAAGCAAGTTCGAAAGCAAGCTTGACCCAGCTCTTTAAATCGTTGCGCGTGAAAAGTGAACACGAAGGGACCTTTGGGCTGCTGACCGCAGACGGCAGTGTTCGCCTAATCACCTACACCTCCAAGGGGAACGTATTGCCAGGGCGGCATCTCCTTCTGCTGAGCGACAAGATAACGCCGGTAGACGGCACCAAGAGCGCGCAAGACTACGCTTTCTATTTGCTGAGTCCTCATGGACACATTGCAGCTTGGTATGCGGGTGCAGAGCGGATGTACGGCTACAAGGACAGCGAAGCCGCTGGGCAAGACTTGTCGCTTCTTTATTCCAAGGAGGGCGCACCGCAGATCGATTCGCGCTATCAGTTGCATCGGGCTGAACAGGAAGGTCATGCCGGGATTGAAAGCTGGCAAGTGACAAAGGACGGGAAAAGATTCTGGGCGCACAATCTCACATTATCTTTGAAAGATCAAAACGGTGCGTTGCAGGGATTCGCAGCGGTGACTCGCGATTTCAGCGGCCGCCATCAAAGGGACGAAAAGTTTCGACCAGCTCGAACGATTTCCCACCCAATCCAAGCTGGGTCTGCTATTGCCGGTATTGTATCCTGCGAGTTCGATCACTTACCGCAAGCCAACGACACATTTCTCGAGCTTGTTGGCTATAGCCGTGATGATTTGGAAAACGGCCGCCTACACTGGTCAGACTTGACTCCCTTTGAGTATCTCGCCCAGGATGAACAGGCGCACGAAGAAGAATTGCGATTCGGTGCTTGTACGCCCTATAGGAAAGAACTGCTTCGAAGAGATGGAACGCGCGTCCCGGTGCTCGTCACGACTGCGGTGTTAAAACTTTCGCCTTTCCGTTGGATTACTTTCGTGCAGGATCTAAGCGAGCGCGACCGCTTGGAAACCGTCGAAGAACAAATGGAAGAGCCAGTCGGCGATTTTTCCGAAATTGTTGGAGCCAGCAGCGTTCTGAAGCGTGTGATGGGCCAAGTGGAACTGGTTGCATCGACTGATGCGACTGTCCTGATCTTGGGCGAAACGGGTACCGGTAAAGAACTCATCGCGCGCGCCATTCATAAGATCAGTCCGCGCAGAAATCTCCCCTTCATCACATTGAATTGTGCCGCTATCCCAACGGGGCTTTTGGAAAGCGAGTTGTTTGGCTACGAGAGAGGCGCTTTTACCGGCGCATTGTCACAGAAGATCGGCCGCTTTGAAATGGCTCATAAGGGGACGCTCTTCCTGGATGAGGTAGGCGACATTCCAATTGAGTTACAGCCTAAGTTACTCCGCGCTTTGCAAGAAAAGTCTTTTGAAAGGTTGGGCGGCACGCGAACCATCCCGATTGACGTCCGACTGCTGGCGGCGACGAATCGCAACTTGCATCAGATGATGGGTGACAACCTCTTTCGAAGCGATCTTTATTACCGGCTGAAGGTTTTCCCTATTACAATTCCGCCTTTGCGAGATCGTCCGGAAGATATACCGATCCTGGTGCGGCATTTTACAAAAAAATACGCGGCAAAGATGGATCGCAAAATCGAGAAGATTCCCACCGACACTATGGCAGCCCTGGTCAGTTGGCGCTGGCCGGGCAATGTGAGGGAACTCGAAAACTTCATCGAGCGAAGTGTCATCCTGTCGAAAGGGCCGGACCTGCGCGCACCTTTAGCTGAGATCCGTGAAAACATACCGGGTCCAGGCAGCGGTGCCACTCTGGAGCAGGTAGAGCGCGACTATATCGTTAAAGTGCTTCGCGAGAGCGGCGGTGTTGTCACAGCCGCAGCCACCAAACTGGGACTTCACCGGACTACGCTTAATGCAATGATGCGAAAGCTTGGCATCTCCCGGAAAGACTTCTGACCCTCGGGGCCGGCGCAATGGCTGGGCACGTGCACAGATTTGCATTGTGTTAATCGCGCCCTTCAAACAAACATTGCGGATATGCAAGCTAAATCTGGTAGTTTTGACACTCACTGGAACGATCCTTTGCGCCGCTCAAACCCAGCCTAACGCGAGCACCATTATTGAAAAGTCAGTCGCCGCAAACGACAAGGACTTTGCAGCGGAGCCGGATTTCAATTACAAGGAGAAAGATCGCGAAGGGAAAACCATCAAGGTTTTTCAGGTGACCATGATCGATGGCTCGCCCTACCAGCGGTTACTCGCGACGAGCAAGCCACTTTCTTCGGCGCAAGCGGCAGTGGAATTGAAGAAGGAAGAGAAGACCGCCGCCCAGCGACGAGCTCAAACGACCGAGCAGAGAGAAAGACGGATCGCCAACTACGCAAAAGAACGGAAGAGCGATCATATGATGATGTCCCAGCTCTCCGAAGGCTTCGACTTCAAAATGATCGGCACTCGCAAAGTTGGGCCGCGCACCGTCTGGGTCCTGACCGCCACTCCAAAACGTGGTTACCGACCTCCGAATATGGATTGCCAAGTGCTCCCAGGAATGCGCGGCGAGATGTGGATCGACCAAGCCACCTATGAATGGGTCAAGGTAACCGCGCAAGTAATCCGGCCCGTATCCATCGAAGGATTTTTGGCCGAAGTCGAGCCGGGAACCCGCTTTGAAATTGAGAAGACTCCCGTGTCTGCTGCCATTTGGCAAATCACGCACTTTTCGATGCAGTCTCACGCGAAGGTGCTGCATATGATAAAACGCAACTCAGCCGAGGAAGACTGGTATTATGACTTCCAACCCGCAGGCCGATAGATAGTTAGTTGTTCGGCAACTTCATTCCGAAGAGCGCGAGGCCATCGGCAAAAATTAGCCAATAGTGCGGCGTCCGCTCAACAAGTTGATCACGATCACCACTAAAGCCACAACCAACAATATGTGGATTAGACCACCACCGATGCTCATGCTGAAACCCAGCAACCAAAGAATCAATAACACCGCGACAATTGTCCAAAGCATACTTTTTCCTCTGCCCATTTATGGGCCTTATCTGATTTAGAATCCGGACGACTGGAAACCATGGGCATCCAGACTAAGCTGGATACCCACACCCAAACGTCAAACGCTGTTTAGGGAAAACGAAGATCTGTGCTCGGTTTCGTTCTGCCAGTAAGGCGGCTGGCCGTAATGTGCGAAGAGATCGTCCTCGTACTGTCGAGAAATTTTTCGCGATTCGATGTACTCGGGCGCGTCCTTGATCGCTTCCCGGGTGAGTGTGGTGTAGAACTTGTTCTCTCCCCAGCTCACTCTCTTGATCCAGGCTGGAGACACTAACACTTGTTTGCCGGGCCACCAATTGGTCGTCGATAGAATGATGTAACGAATGGCCCAAGCTTCCTCGTCCAAAATGAACCCATGCACATGTCCAATGTCGCCATCTGAGGCTTCCACGTGGTACCCGGTGACCGCTGCCGTACTCCGCAGGTGCGTGTCGTTCGAGTGTCCGTGGCTCTTGTCTATCCGGTTTTCCTGAGAAATGACTGTAGGGACGGCCAAGCCAGATGGGTAGTATCCCGGTCCCCAAAGATAAGGACCGCCCCAATAATAAGGATAGCCATAATATCCGAGATACGCGACCTCGTGTTGACGGGAAACCGGTAAATGCGTATCGATACTTGGGCTGTTTTCTACTTGCTTCTTCGTTAGTGACACATCCACGTGTCTGGCATACCAATCCGTCTTCAGAATGGAGTACGGCGAAATCAGCACTTGTTTGCCACCGAGCCACCCGCCTGTTTCCACCACCAGGTAACGGATTGCCCATGACTCGTCATCGAAATAAAATTGTTTTGCGGCTCCAAGCTCGCCATCCGTGGCTCGGATGATCAGACCTTCTAACTCGCTCGCGTCTCTCAACATTTATTGCTCCTTCTGCGGCAGAGTCGCCGCTAGCTTGCGGTTGCCCCTACAGCTTCAACCGAATGAAATGTCACATTTTCAGGTTCTGTTCTGTCAAGAATCTCTTTCGCTCTTGCTACATCTGCTGCGGAACCGTGCACCAAGAGCAGAAATTTGTCAGTCTTGAGCGCCGTCTCGTACTTCACAACGCTGTCTTTTGGAATGCCTAAGCTAACGAGTCCAGCGCCGACCGCGCTTAAACCCCCAACGACAACCGCACCTTCCAAGGCGCCCACGATCCACGCAACTATCGGTCCTGCGACAAGTATTGGCCCCAAACCAGGAATGGCAAAAAAAGCCGAGCCAAACAGAAGTCCCCAAAATCCTCCCCAAAACGCTCCAACTTTGCCCCAGTATTTCATCCGGTCGCCGGTGTTGTAGTAACCTACGACATTCTCGTCAGTGTGATAATCCCGCCCGACGATTGACAGGCTGTGCATATCAACGCCACCGCGTTGCAGTTCTTTCACTGCCTCTTCCGCACCCGTATGCGTACCATAGATGGCAACAACTGAGTTTTGTTCAGACAATTTCGTACTCCTTTGTGGTTCGTATCCAAAGATGCAAGAGCACGCGTGGTACCAATTGGTGTTTACGGGAATTCGTTCCGCGTTTGATTCGAGGTCTCTGTCGATGCTAACGACATACGGTCAAGTGACCGGATAACGTCGATCAGATTCGTTGTGGTTTTTGCGAGGGTGTTCGGAGTGCACTCGGAAGTATGTGTGCGTCCATTCACAAAGGCTACGGAAAGCGCAACTTGCCCTTGAGCGGACCGAACTCAAAACCCACAATAGCGGAATATGAAGAACTAGCAGCGATCTATCTGGCACGGGGGCGACAACCAAGACTTGCGAAACAAGTTGCCGAGCGATTGATGGCACGCGATGCCAATAGGCGTTCACGCCAGAGACGAACTGGGTATCTCCGAAACTCTCGGTGCGCGCCCCATCCAAGCGGCTCTTGCTTCCGCGGCAAGCTTGTCGGTTGGGCGCTATCGCCATGGCCATAACCGCGGGCATGGGAAAACTGTTGGGAACTGCCGTCTGACCTTACCTGCGTCACATAAGCGTTGGCAGCCTACGTGCTCCGAAAGGACCGAGGTCAATTTATGCACGAAGAACACTGGCAAGCTGCCGAACAACACGAGCGCGCGGCACAAGCTCATCGGACTGCCGCCGAACACAACGAAAAGGGCCAAGACGAGTCTGGCAAATGGCATGCGGAACGAGCACTGGAATACTCCGATCACGCATTCAAATTAGCCAAAGACGCTCACAATAAATCTGGCCAAATAGAGGCACTCTAATATGTCAACACGCTACAACAACGGATCACATTACGAGAACCACCAACGAGCCGCTGAACTGCACGATCTGGCGGCGCATGCTCATCGCGCCGCTCAGCAGCAACATGGAAAGCAAGACCACGAGACTGGGCAAGAACTTTCGAGGAGGGCACTAGAGCATTCCGAGGCCGCTCACCGGCAAACCCAGGTAAATTTAAATCGACATGGCGTCGCCACATTTGGCCATCACGAAACCGCTGAACTTGCTTTCGACCTGTGGAAAGCGAGAGGGTGTCCGAGCGGTTCGCCGGACGAAGATTGGGCTCATGCTACCGAAGAATTGCTGGCGCGCGCTCACGGCGATTCATAGTCCAACCTGTGGACAATTGCACATGAGGAAGCGAGTTCCGGAAATATCCTCATGGAGTTTTAATTAAGCGCGCTCGTCTATCGAGACAACCCGAACGAGCTTCTTGTTCACAAATTCCTGAATACCCATGCTAGAAAGCTCGCGACCGTAGCCCGAGTTCTTGATACCGCCGAATGGTAAGTCTGCCGTCGTCCAGGTCGGATGATTGACGAACATCATGCCGGTATCGACTCGGCTCGCCACGCGTCTTCCTCGCGCGACGTCCTTTGTGAAAACCGAACCACCTAAACCGAAATCAGAATCGTTGGCCAGCGCCACGGCTTCATCTTCGTTCTTTACGCGAAAGAAAAGTGCCACGGGACCGAAGAATTCTTCTCTAAATGCTGGATTGTCGGGTCTGACATCCGTTAAGACTGTGGGCTGCATGAAAGAACCTGGACGGTCGATCCGGTTTCCGCCCATCAAAAGAGTGGCTCCTTTGGCGACAGCGTTCTTAACTTGTTCTAAAAGTTGCAGCAAAGCTCCCTCTGTCGATAGCGGGCCAAGCGTTGTTGCGCTATCCATAGGATCTCCCGCTTGAAGCGCGCCCAGCGCCGTCTGAAACTTGGCCAGAAATTCATCGGCCACTTCATCCACCACGATGAAGCGCTTCGCGGCTACGCAGCACTGGCCGGTATTGTTCATCTTTCCCCAAACCGCCCACTTCACAGTCTTCTCGATATCCGCGTCCGCAAACACGATGAAAGCATCGCTCCCACCGAGTTCCATGGTGGTTTTCTTGAGGTTTTGGCCAGCGCGAGCGGCCACAAGTTTTCCGGCTTCCACACTTCCGGTTAATGCCACGCCTTTGATTCTCGGATCGTCGATCACCGTATTCACTTGATCGTGTGAGATCAGCAAGTTGGTATATGCACCTTTGGGCGCACCTGCATCGTGCCAGAGTCTCTCAAAGGCGATGGCGCATTGCGGAACACAGCTAGCGTGTTTCACCATCACAACGTTGCCGGCCATCAGATTAGGCGCGGCAAAACGGGCTAGTTGATAATAAGGAAAGTTCCAGGGCTGCACACCAAGCAACACGCCCAACGGACTGCTTTCCACTTCCGCTTCGCCCGAATTTGGCTTCAGCTTTTGTGTCCTAAGAAAGAACTCGGCATTTGTTGCGTAATACTCTATGATATCGGCGCTCAAAGCAACTTCGCCGCGTGCCTCGCCGATCAGCTTCCCCATCTCGCGTGTCACTGGGCTCGCAAACAGGTCGATGTTCTCCCGCAGAAGTCGGCCCGCTTTGGCTGCTACGACCGCTCTTTCCGCATAACTCTTTTTCCGCCAGTTATCAAAGCAGCTAGCTGCTGTCGCAAGCGAAGATTCAAGTTGCTCGTCGCTCAATTCATCGAACGTTTTCAGAACTTCGCCGTTAAATGGATTGACACTTTGATAAGGTTTAGCTTTGCTCTCTCGCTGTTTTTGATGCGCCTTTGTTTCGGATGTCGCGAATGTGGCGTTTTCAACTTCGATACTGATCATGAAGTCAAGATCTGCACGCAACCCACCAAAGAAACCCTTTCAACTCTAATCTTGATTTAGGTATTCCAAAGGAACATCGTCTTCCAAAACCTGTTTTGTGTGGACTTCCGCCACATCGGCTTCCGGTGCGTTTTCCACGCCGCTTACGGCTTCCGCCTCGAAGGCTTGTCCTTCTTCAAGCAGTTCCACGACGCTCTCTGAATCCGCATCCTCATCGTCTGACAATCCTTGAATGTCGCCGGATTGGCCCGCGGAATCTGGCCCAAGGCCTTTGTCTCTAGTCAAACTGCCGCGGAGCCGGGGAAGGCTTTCTTCGTCTTGCGTCTTCATGCCGTTCTGCACGGCACGCCAATCGCCAGGACACTTCATGGCCATTCTTTATTGATCTGCCACTCGAATGACCTTGGGGTTCGCAAAGACTACTGACCGCGCCTCGTCATCTGACCATCGGCGGTCAAGTTGCAATTGCCATGTCGCCTGCAAACCATAGTCTTAAACCATTGCGAGTGAATAGCTTCAACAAATGAACAGGTTGGCGTTACTCGTGCACTCAACACTCTGTCGCCTATAGGCCCTCAATCGGGGTTCACCGGGTGGACTGAAAAGGTTAAAACAATGCGAATTATTTTAGTGGCTGCTTTGGCGATCGCGCCCTTGTTGGCTAAGAGTAACGAATCTGCAAAACGGCTTGACGAAGCGACTGCGGTCTTGACCGACATCATGGCAACCCCTGACAAGGCCATTCCCCAAGATTTGTTGTCAGATGCCCACTGCATCATCATCGTGCCAAGTCTCAAAACTGCGGCCTTCTTGGTTGGAGCGAAATATGGAACCGGATATGTGTCTTGCCGCAAAACGGGCGGCGCAGGATGGACTTCGCCAGCGACCGTTCGCGTCGAGGGTGGTAGCGTCGGCTTCCAGATTGGTGGAAAAGAAACCGATGTGGTCATGCTGGTTATGAATAAGAGCGGCGAGGAAAAACTTCTGGAAAGCAAATTTACTTTAGGCGCCGACGCTTCAGTGGCCGCTGGCCCGGTAGGACGCACTGTATCAGCGCAGACTGATGCTCAAATGCATGCCGAGATTCTTTCGTGGTCGCGCTCGCAAGGATTGTTTGCCGGCGTCGCTTTGGAAGGCGCAACGCTCCGCTCAGACGTGGATGGCAACGCCAACCTCTACGGCACGCGCTTGGACAATCGTGAAATTCTAACTAGATCGTTAAAAGTACCGAAAGCCGCAGCGAAGTTTGTGGCCCTTCTCAATACTTATTCCGTTCGCGAGCACGCGACTTCCACCGGCTCGGTTCAATAAGAAAGATTGATAATGAGTAAGGAACTTGAGGCTTGGGAAGGCGAGGGTGGAGCAGTGCTCTTCCCACTCCTTCCGAGCCAAGTTCAAATCTCCGGTACAGTTAACCAAGTGGAATGGGCCAACCGCATCAGACTCAACGTGAATGCTGAATTCGACCGCGTGGCCGCGTCTTTTCGATTGATCGCTGGAAAGCAAATGGACGGCAAGCGCGCCGACACGGACGCCATCGTCGCCATCCTCGAAGAAAAGCGTGCTGCCGTTATGAGCAGAGACCAAGCCGGCTATTTTATTCACGATTGGCAAGAGATTAACGATCAAGTGCGCCAAATGATCAGTCGCGATCCCAGATTCCAGAAAATTAAATCCCGAAGAAAAGCCAATTTAGGAAACACACATGAATATCAGACCTTTGTATGACCGCATTGTGGTGAAGCGGATCGAAGAACAAGAAACCACCCGCAACGGCATCATCATTCCAGATTCCGCCAAAGAAAAGCCGCAGGAAGGCGAAGTCATGGCCGTCGGGCATGGCAAACGCCAAGAGGACGGGAAGTTAGTCGCGCTTGATGTCAAAGTGGGCGACCGCGTTCTCTTTGGAAAATATTCCGGCACAGAAACAAAACTGGTGGGCACTGAGTACCTGATCATGCGCGAAGACGATGTCTTGGGTATTCTGAGCGCTGCCAACGGAGCATCGAAGTAAGTCGAAAGTCAAAAAACAAAATGGCAAAACAGATTATTTATAGCGATCATTCCCGCCAGGCCATCCTGCGTGGTGTCAATCAACTCGCCGACGCAGTCAAGGTCACGTTAGGGCCCAAGGGACGAAATGTCGTTCTTGAAAAAAAATTCGGCGGCCCTACCATCACTAAGGATGGCGTGACCGTAGCGAAAGAGATTGAGTTAAAAGACCCGCTGGAAAATATGGGTGCCCAAATGGTGCGTGAGGTTGCGTCGAAAACCTCCGATGTCGCCGGCGACGGCACGACGACCGCGACGATACTTGCGCAGGCGATTTTTCGCGAAGGAGTGAAGGCTGTCACCGCGGGCGCAAATCCCATGGCCATCAAGCGCGGCATCGATAAAGCCGTCGACATTATTGTCGAGGAGATCAAGAAGGTTTCCAAACCAGTTTCTGGCGATATGATCGCTCAAGTTGGGCGCATCTCCGCAAACAGTGACTCCACTATAGGCGATGTTATTGCCGAAGCAATGAAGAAGGTGGGCAAGGACGGCGTCATTACCGTTGAAGAATCTAAGACCATGACCACCGAACTGGACACCGTGGATGGTATGCAGTTCGATCGTGGCTATCTCTCACCGTATTTCGTCAGCGATCCTGAGCGCATGGAGTGCGTTTTGGAAGATCCATACATCTTAATACACGAAAAGAAGATTTCAAGTATGAAGGATCTGCTTCCTCTCCTTGAACAAATCTCACGCGCCGCCAAACCGCTGCTCCTTATCTCGGAAGATATCGAAGGCGAAGCGCTAGCCACACTGGTGGTCAACAAACTCCGCGGAACCATTAATGTTTGCGCGGTAAAAGCTCCGGGTTTCGGCGATCGCCGCAAAGCAATGCTCGAAGATATTTCTATTCTCACGGGCGGCACGCCGATCATGGAAGAAACCGGTAAGAAGCTTGAAGGTGTGCTGTTATCCGATTTGGGCCGCGCCAAACGCGTCACGGTAGATAAGGACATCACAACCATCATCGATGGCGCAGGAACGCAAAAGAACATCGAGGGCCGCATCAAGCAGCTGCGAACGCAGATTGATGAGACAACCTCCGATTACGACAGAGAGAAACTGCAGGAGCGCCTCGCCAAATTGGCGGGTGGCGTGGCCATCATCAAAGTCGGCGCAGCTACCGAAACTGAGATGAAGGAAAAGAAGGCCCGCGTCGAAGATGCTCTGCATGCAACGCGCGCTGCTGTCGAAGAAGGTATAGTGCCGGGCGGCGGCGTCGCGTTACTGCGCGCTTCTGTCGCTTTGCAAAACCTCAAACTGGATGTTGACGAACAGTTCGGCGTTAACATCGTGCGGCGCGCTTGCGAAGAGCCGGTTCGCCAGATTGTGTTGAATTGCGGCACCGAGGGCGCGGTTGTTGTCGAGCACATCAAGAGCCAAAACGATCCTAATTATGGTTTCAACGCGTCCACTGAGAAATACGAGGACCTAGTCAAAGCAGGAGTTATTGACCCAACCAAGGTAACTCGCACTGCCCTGCAAAATGCTGCGTCCATTGCGTCCCTTATGTTAACAACGGAAGCGATGATCTGCAGTGTTGCCGATGAAGTAGAGAGCTAGACGGCAGAGGAGCCACAATTATGCCCACTTCAAAAGCAGTTTTCTTCTCAGCGCGCTGCCCGCACTGCAGATCGATCGAGCTCAGAAGTGTGGGGATGCGGAATGCTCTCGAACGGGCATTCCGCTGGCTCCTGCAGCCTTACCGGTGTTGTCTTTGTGGCCGGCATTTTTTCCTCTTCCGCTGGCAAAACGCATACGAACCGGCGTGAGAGGGAGTCGACCCCTCATCTTTGCGGAAGTTTGAGACGTTTGGCTTCGGAATCAAGCTTATTTGCTTCTTTAGCGTTACTCGGTTGATTGCCATCTCTTAGAGCACCCACGTAAGCATTCAGCAGGTTGTACTCTTCCTGCCAGGGTCGCTTGTTATCTTTCAAATATTTCCGAATCGTCTGAAACATTCTCTCCGCTTCATCGTGTTTACCCATTTCCTGTAAGGCGACGAGAACGTTTTGTTCTGCCTCGCGGTAATTAGGATCGCCAAGGCCACGATCGCCATTCCAGATCTGCGCAATTTTCTGAAATGTCGCCAAGGCGTTTTGATAATCGTGCACTTTACTGTAGTCATCGCCGAGTTTGGTTAATTGCAGGTGTCGATCGGTGTTGGGCCGTCCCGCCGACTCAAGTGACGACACCAAACGCTCCCGTTTGGGTATCGCTTCTTGATAGTTCCCTGAGTATTCATAAATGTCAGCCAGTAGGCTCAGGGTATTATTTTCTTCGGTGTTCTCACCGAGGGAATGAGCCTCGAAAATCTTAAGGGCTTGATTTGCGTAAGAACTTGCGCGGTCGAATTTTTGGGTGTCTACGTAAAATCTGGCTAGCGTGTAATAGCCAGCCGCGGCCTGCGGGCTTTCTTTCCCATACACGTCAGACCTGATTTGACTGGCCTTTAAGTATTGGGCCTCGGCATCGCCATAACGCTTGTTCCGCTGAAAGAAAAGGCCGATTTCTTCTATTTCTTCAGCCGGCGGCGGTTCAGCAACTGATGCGCCCTCGCCAAGTTTTAAGCATTGAGAAAAATACTTGTCCGCGTCGTTTGGCCGGCTGGTGTCTTCAAACGCTAATGACCCGAGGTTAAAAAGAATATCTGCACGGAGCCGGCGCGATGCTGAGGGATCTGTGGCAATCTGCGAGTTCGCTTTTTGGTAAAGCAATTCAGCCTCCGAGGATCTACCCTGATTCTGGGCGATCATTCCTCGCTCATTGAGAATAGCTGATGCGTGGCTCAGGTCAACATGTTCTTCCCGATTTAGAATTGCTTGCGCCTGATCAAGAAGGTTACCTGCCTCGGCATAGCGCCGTTGAATCACCTCGATGTGAGCTAACTGCCGGAGGACGGGAACCATCGCTGGCGTTTCGGGTCCTTGTGCTTTCTCACGAAGTCGCAACGACTTATCAAACGCGTTCTTAGCTCCCGCAGTGTCGTGTTTCACAAGGCTTTCGCCCAGCCGCTGAAACAGCTCTGCAGCTTCCGCCGATTTTTCCTGGTGCTCGCAGACCGTAGCTAGCTGTAACATGAGACGCTCGGTAACGGAGACGCTGCTGGTGGAGCCGACCGCTTCCATGATTCGCCGCAAATATGGCTCAGCCTTGGCATACGCCAGCTTCTTGTACAAACCCTCAGCTAGCTTGTTGATAACGTCAAGCTGCTGGCTGCTGAGATCGTGTGTGGCGATATCTTTCATCCAGATGGCTGTTGCGCTTTCTGCCTGGTCAAGGTTTCCGACCTCGATCGATGCAGTCGAGAGCAAGAAGGCCACACGATCTCTTGAGGGTTTGTCATTAGATGATTGAAAGGTGAGTTCGAAGGCGTCTCCCAGCGCTTTTGCCGCTGAAGGGAAATTTCGCACCTGCAGGTAACAGTCACCCAAATTTTGCAAAGCGTCCAGCTTTTGGGCGCTGTCTTTCGTCATCTGAACGGCAGTTTGATAAAGCGGGATGGCATCGGAGTACCTTTTCAAGGCATACAGCGCCGATGCATAAGCTGTATTAATTTGAAGTGCGTTCGGCCCAAGCAATGATGGTGCATTACTCGCGTGGGCCGTGACCCACGATTTCAAGAGTGGCTCGGCTTCCGTGCCTCTTCCCAAAAATGCTAACGCAATCCCCCAATTACCTTCCGTATCGACTCTCCTTGGATCTTGTGCCAGCAGTAAGTGTGAGCGAACCTCATGTACCCGACGGAAGACAGTCTCCGCTTTCACATAATCTTTTTGTTCAATTGCAATGCTCCCTTGCTCAAAACCGCAAGTAGCTGCGTATAACGTGTCTTTAGAAAGATACTCCGCCTCTATTCTGGCGGCGTCTTGAATCGCATTTGCCGCCTCTTTCTGGCGCTTTGCCAGCCGATACGATTGTGCGAGGTGGACTAAAGTTGAGGCAAGCAGTGGCGAATTCTGCCCCAGCGATCTTTGGAGACTATCTCTCGCCTTTTCCAGGTTCGTAATAGCACCATTCGTGTCGCCGATCCTTAGATCCATCGCGCCAACGGAATCAAGACTGAGGACCGTTTCAAAATGCTCGTTCGACTGCCGTCCAATGAGCGCCGTGTCGCGTATATGGACGAGGGCCACAGCCTGGTCGCGAAGAGCGAGTTCAGTCCTCCCACGCACGTCTTCGAAGCCCAAATTTGCTTCGCTTGATTCAAGCAAGCCACAAATATCTCGCGTTTCAGCCAGAAGTGGCTGTACCTCCCGTTCCCGACCCTGTTCAAGCCGAATCTCAATCAGTCCAATACGAGCAATTGCCAGATCAGGGTCCTGGTATCTCTGTAGCTTCGATAATATTGCTATTGCTTTGTTGTAGAAGTCCTCAGCGTTCTCGAGTTGGCCCTTCGTGCGCGCAAAATCGCCCTGCTGAATAATTATTCGTGCCTGCCCTGCCGGCTCCAACAAAGGGTACAGGGAGAGAGCTTTTTGCAGGCTACTTGCAGCTTCGACCCAGTTACCTCGCCACATCCGGATCTCTGCAAGGCGCACCGCTGCGTCGGCGATAATGTCGGTGGCTTCTTTTGAATTTGGAGGCGTATCCAAAAGCGACAAATACTCTGCTTCGGCTCGCTCAAAATTTCCTAGTCCTTTCTCTGCATCCGCTCGTTGAAGGATTAGGAAACTCGCAATGGTGTCGTTAGCATCGGGAGAATTTGAGAGCGTTGCACCGATTGCCTGAGCCTCTTTGAACAAACCCTCGGTATTCTTCGCTTTCATTTGCCATGCCTTAACCTCGAGTCTCTCGCTTTCAGATCGTGCATCGGCCATTGAGACGGTAAGTTGCTTTTCAGCTTCTCCTAACTTACCGGCATTCAAAACCTCTTTCGCCTGATTCAGGGCACTGCGGAAATCGGCTGAGAATCCAACAACCGGGTCAAAGAACGCCAGACAGAGCAAATATATGAAAATACGAAATGGCAAGTTCGAGAATGGTTGGTTCGTCATTTTGACACCACCGTAATATAAATACTCTCGATATTTCTGGTTCCCCTATTCGTGACCGCCAGCTTACCTCGGACGAGTGACTGACTAAAATCGGCCGGGCCCAGTGCCGTTCTTGCCGAAACACTGGCAGTGATCACGCCCGCAGGAAAGGGCGGATCAATCTTTCCGCCGGAAACACCTCCGGGGTAAATGGTGAGTATGGCCCCTGGTGCGAGATCTCCACTCCAATGAACGGTACTAGAAAATGTTCGTAGAATTTCGAATTGGACCGGAACTGACAAATTTCCCGCTGAACTGCTGATAAGAATATGACCCACGTTCGACCCCGGATTCAGTCCATTGGATTTTGTTGATACTTCCACCCTGTATCGCGCGCCGTCTTTAACTACCCGTAACCAGGAGCGATCTGGTTTGATGGTGAAGTCAACATCCCCCTGAGCGTCCAGGTACTTCGGTGCGGGTTTCAAGACGCCGTCGAAATCGAAGCGCAGTCTTTCCGGATTGACGGCAATCCTTGGCGTTGACGGCGAAGGCAGAACCGGCACCTGTACGGTTGGCTTGAGATCCTGAGGAAGCGAATGCGAAATCGGCGGCACACTCTTTCCTTCTGGAACACTCGCGATCACCGGCTTAGGTTCGGGGCTTGTGACTGATCGGTTACCAACGAAAAAGACCGCCAAAATAAGTGCGATCATCCCCCCGCTCAATAGAGCTATCCGATTACGAAGTTTTCTTTTTTCGTTCTCGTGAGGCGTCCTATATTTCCGTGCCGCTCTTAAGTCCTGCGCGATTTCGCGACTGCCTGGATACCTGGCGTTTAGGCTTTCCAGTAGCCGAATCGCTTCTTGCGGACTACTGATTGCAAGCAGTTCGGCGGAAGTCGTCCGTCCCTCGTCAATGGCCTGAGCGCGAGCCTGAAACTCTCGTTCGGCTCGCTCTCTGTTCGCCTGCTGTTCAGCCTCGCGTTTCGCTAGTTCCGCGGCACGCAGCTGGTTAACGGTGTTCTCATAAAATCGTTTCAGCCCGTCATCATCTTCGTATTTCTTGCCAAGTTCTTTAAGCAAAGCGACCGCCGCCGCTAGATCGCCCTGACTTACCAAAGCGCTCGCCTCACGTGTTCCAGCGGCGATCTCGTCTGCTTGCTTTCGACGCGCGTTTTCTTGCGCTCTTCGCTTTTGCTCGTCTTGTTCAGCCCGGTGTCTCTCGGCCCGTTCAAACTTCAAAAGCCTTTCGTGGGTATCATTCCGTGCAATTGAGATCTCGCTTGCATCCGGATAGGAAAGTGCCAAACGATCGAGCAACGCAATGGCTTCGGCGAACTTTTGTCGCTTGCTCATGGCACTGGCTTCCGCAAGCCCTTTGCTGATCGCAGCCTGTCTTTGTTTCCTCTCAGCGTCTATCTGCGCCAAGCTACGATGGCGTTCCCTATCCTCCGCCTTTTTGAATTCCAATTTGGCCGCATCGAGAATTCGTTGCGCGCGCTGATCCGGAGCGTTATCTAAAACAGGCTCGATCAGATCTATTACTTCTTGCAGTTGCCCACACTGCAAAGCCTCTTCGGCGGTTTGCAAATGCGATACGTACGTACGAAGATTTCTTACCTCGACTGTCAATTCGTCCCAAACGACCTCATTCGGAAAGCGCTTAGCGGCGGAAGTGAGTTGCTGCTCGGCTTCTACAAATCGTTCCTGAGCTAATGCGCGTTTTATCGAAGAGTGCAGTGTGTTGAAGTCCCGTTTTCGCTGCCCCCGCTGTGCTATCTCCTCGAGATTGAGCCAAGTAGAATGGGCCGGAAATTCTTGCCGCGCAGCAGCGATAGAACTTCTAGCACCTTCCCAGTCTTCCGACCCGAGAAGACCCTGAATGCGTTCCTCAATTGCTTCCAAACGTTCCTGGCGCCGGAGTTTTTCGGTCAGCCTTTGTCGCGTTTCTCCCAGACGAACATCGTGCACGCGGGTTCCAACCGATTCCAAGTGTTCAAGCGCAGGCCGAAATGCCTGTTGGTTTTCCAGGTCCTCTGCCACCCGCAATGCAGTTTCGACAATGACCTGCTCTTGTTCTCTCTGTTCCGCACGACGCCGATCCTCAATTTTGGCCCGCAAATTAGACTTCTTTTCGGCCAGGGCTGGATGCGGACCCAGCTTTTGCGCGCGCTCGTCGACCCTGCGTAGCGCATCTTCTAGCCGGCCATGTTGAACAAGCTCGTCGCATTCTCGCAGCACTTCTGCAATAGCCGCCGCATGCTCTCTTGCGGACTCTAGATCGAGAGCCGATTTCAGCAACCGTTCTAGAGTCGTATCGCTACGATAGGTCCTCAGTGCATCTTGCACAACGCTTGTAGCTTCGGCAAACTCGCCTCGGTCGATCAGTTCTTGCGCTTTTTGCGAAATTCGAGCAATAGCTTGCGCTCGCCGGTGCGCCGCAACGTTTTCCAGAACCTCCTTGCGAAAGTCGGTGACGACCGTCTGATCACCGTAACTAGCGTTCAGACTCTCAGATTTCTGGTTGGCGTCTTCAAGGCGTCCAGCCTTTAAATCCGCTCTCGCTTCGGCCAATGCATCTTGGACCCGCCGCTGGTTTTCTCTCAGTTCCTCTTGTTTGCGCTCATCCTGAATCGCAATCCGCAGAGCGATGGCCTTCCCAGCACTCGGATCGCTGGGATCAATTTCTGCTAGAGCTCGTAGCGCTTGATCGTACTTCGCTGCGGCGCTCAAGTCTTGGGCGCGCTGCAAGACAGCGGCTGTTTTCCGGCCGGCTATTCTGTTCTGCAATTCGCCGCGAAGCTTCTCCGCCTGGCGGTTCTCAGCGTCGCATTCGAACAATTCGCTGAGCTTCTCGAGCGCTTTTTCCAGCGAGTCTTGCGCCTCAAGACTCCGAGCTTCCTTCAAGAGACGGGCCACTTTGGTCTGAGTGTCCTGCGCGACTTTCGCCCTTTCCAGCAAAGCGCGTAGCTCCGCGTCGTCCTTGTCGAGCTTTAAAGCACTACCTAATGCCGCACTCGCCTCAAGAAAACGCCCCGCTCTGAAGTGATCGTCCGACTCCTGTTTAAAGCGTTCGATCTTTGCCAGCTGCACCTTCCGGCGTGACTGCTGTTCGAGCCGGTCGTGCCATGAAGCGGGCTTCCGCGTGTTCGTAAAATGACAAAATCTCCCTGAGTCGCCCGATCAATTCACCCGATGCGTCCGTGCCCTCCTCAAGTTGGGGACGAACTTCCTCAAACATCGCTTGCGCCCGTTCCTGCTGAAGTTTAAGCAAAATGGGCCTGGCGTCTCGCAGCACGCTTTCAAAGCTGTCGTATCGTTCCTCGCGGTCTTTCGCAACTAAGCGTTCAATCAAATGTTCCAGCGCCGAGGGGGCATCGGGAATAGTCTCAGTTAGGGGAGGTACTTCTACGTAATTGATGCGGTACATGCTTTGCGCTCCGTTGGGAGCGGCAAACGGGTTGCTACCAGTGAGAAACTCGTAGTAGACCACACCGAAAGAGAAGACATCGGTCTTGACATCGGATTCACCAGTGAAACGTTCCGGAGCCGTATAGGCAACCGTCCCTAGAAAATCGCCGGCTTGGGTCCGCCTGGTCTCGGTGTCCTGCGTGAACCGGGCGATTCCGAAATCCATGATTTTCACGCCCCCGTCACTCAGAACCATAATGTTGGCAGGCTTAATATCCCGGTGGATGACTTTTCGAGCATGCGCATACTGCAAACCTTCGGCAACCTGTTGCATAATTTCCACTTTTTGCAGCAGCGTCAGCGCACAACGCTGGTGGATTTTTTCGAAGAGAGTCTGCCCATCAAGGAGTTCCATGACAATGTAGGGCATGCCGCTGTACTTGCCGTAATCGAGCACAGTTACTATGTTTTTGTGCTGTAACTTCGAGGTGGTGTTCGCCTCGTCTTCGAATCGGCGCAGTGCCTCAGGCGTGCCCTCAAGAGTAAGGACTTTCAGCGCGACCTTGCGATTAAAGCTGGTATCGAGCGCGCGATAAACCCGGCCAAAGCCGCCTCGGCCGATTTCATCTTCGTCCTTCGTTCGGTACCTACCGAAGTTCCTCTCCATGATGCGTTAAGGCTTGCTGTTAATCTTCCAAACTTAACACTACGGCTCGATTCGCCCAATCTACGCCTGCAAATTCATAACCACAATTGCACCTATCCAGTAAGTCAGCCTTTGTGACGTCCCTTACATTGTGAGCACTAATACAGTACGTCATTTTTGTGATTATTTTTCTTTATTAAGGCTGAACTTTCTTGTATAGTAATGCTACTGTTTCACAGTTTTTGGAGGTGTTTGTGAAAACGATCTTGTTAGTGGGACGAAGCCTGTTTTGTGCGATCTTGTTTCTGATCGCTGTGCGGCCCGTGAGTGGGCAAGTAGAGGGAAGCATTTCAGGTACCGTCTTAGACCCAAATGGAAAGCCAGCTGCGAACGTGACAGTAAGTCTGATTCGGCCTGGTAGTGCCACGCCGCTGATCTCGACCGAAACCAACGAGCATGGCGTGTTTACGATCAATTCGTTGACTCCTGTAACTTACGGTATTGCGATTGTTTCCAACATTGGATCACTAAGCGAAAACGACGTCGCTGTTCGCCCTGGTCAACCGACCGTTTTGCGTAATCTTGTTTTGCACGATAATACTCCCAACGTCGACCCGCTTGCGAGCCAACGCACAGATCGCGCCGAAGAGGGCGTTCAGACGACCGATACCCAGATTGCCAGCACGTTGGAGATTCCCCAGTTGGAGTTGTTGCCGCAATCACTGCGAGATCCCTTACAACTGCTCGACACCCAAGCTGGCGTTTTTACTAATAACGGAGCATCAACGATAGATGGCCTTCGACCGAGTTTGATCAACGTCACCATTGACGGGGTCAATGCGCAGGATACGCCAAATCGCGCCGGGACGTTGAACTACTTACCGAGTCGACCGTTTCTCGACCAAGTGTCTGAGTTTACTCTGGTGACCAGCAACGAAACTTCAAAATTCGGCTATGGCGCAGCGCAAGTTGCCTTTGCAACTCCGTCTGGCATGTCGCAGCCGCTCGGCGCGACACCGCAAGGTCAGAATAATTTCCACGGCGATCTGTTCTATCTTGTGAGCCCTAGTGTTACGAACTCTAACGAATGGTTCAGCAGCGCCAACGGAGTCAGAACCGATTTCTTGCGCAATCAAGGTGGCGCTACTCTTGGCGGTTCACTTAAGAAAGACAAGATCTTTTTCTATGCGAATTATGAACTGTTGCGCTACAAAGACGAGTCTCCGGAGACAGTTTATTCGCTATCGCCGGCCGGAATTAGCCTGATTCCAGCAAGCGACTCGACTCTCTTGAATCTCGTTAAAGCTCTTCCTCTACCGACAACTCTGTACGATAGCTACTTCGGCTCTACCATAACGCGTCAAGCCTACCGGCAGAACCTCGACAACTTCACAGGGAAGCTCGATATCTATGCGTCTGCCAAGAACAGCATTGCTCTTTCCTACCTACTTTCCCACGATCGTTCAAATCCATACACCGGCAATGATAAGTTCAGCACTGCATCGTTGAATGAGCCAACTTTACAGAGTAATGATCTTCGCCATCTAGGTTCATTGTCATGGCGGACCAGCGCATTATCTTTCGTGAATGAACTTAGGGTTGGCGTCTCAGACCTACCCGTCGTGTATGCGCCGGTAGGCGGTTTTCCCAGCACGAGCATATCAGTCTTCTACTCCGGCGTGGCTCAGGCTGAAGGCCTCATAAGCCAGTACATCGGCCTCAAATGTCAGGTTGCTTCTTGTAACACGTCGCAAACCATAGGAGTGACAGCGAACCCTCTCGCGTCGGTTCCCCCGACCTTTGGAGACGAATCGTCCAGATCTTCGAGAGCGTACAACGCGCAAGACAACGCCTCGTGGAATCATTTGCGCCACTCGGTCCAATTCGGGTTCCAATTTCAACGACTGCAAACGTCTTTTCAAGATCAGTATTCGACGATTAGTCTAGGAGACGTCGAGTTTGAAACGCCAGGAACAACATTTGGGCCTGTATTTTGTGTCAACGGAACCGGACCGTGCGGATTATCATTTGGCAACCCTCCAACCATAAACTATGAACTTCTGCCGAATGGCTCGGGATACAGTCTGGGACCGTTCAAACCAAGCAGATTCGAACAAAATACTTTTGCATTTTACGGGCAGGACACGTTTCGGATCTCTCCGAGACTAACTGCCATTATGGGCCTTCGCTACGAGTTAAATAGAGCGCCAAGCGAAACGGACGGACAGTTCTTACAGCCTACTGTTGGAAACCAAAATATCGTCTCCGCTTTGCTCGATCCTTCTACTGCTTTTAGCTTTAGTGGAGCGCCAGTCTACCGGAATCGGTACCGAGATTTCGCGCCTAATGCCGGTCTCGCCTTCGATCCCACGGGTAAGGGCGTCACGGTTATTCGCGCTGGATATTCTATCGCTTATGGAAATGACGACCTCCTGAGCGCGCTGAGCGCTGCTCAGCCGAAGCTGAGTTATTTAGCGGTTGCGAATCAAACGGCTACGAGTTTGAATGCTTCCCCGGTCTTTAATCCAGTAAACATCAGCGGAACGCTCACAGCGATAAGCTTGCAACAACTTGCGACATCGATCAACTCGGCGACGAATCCTTACGGGGATTTTGGCTTCGCGAACGTCATTGGTATCGGTGGAGTTGACCCTAACCTACGCACTCCTTATGTAAACCAGTGGAACTTCGATATACAGCATTCCTGGAAGGGTACTGTCTTTGACTTACGCTATTTAGGCAATCATGCTGTCGGTCTTTTGCGGCAGTTGAACATAAATCAGATGAATTTAAATGGCGCGGATTCAGCCGGGCATACATTCTTGAGTGACTTTGCAGCTTACAATGCTTCTTCTCCCGCTGCGACGACTTTTGCATCGAACTGTGCGGCGCCCGGCTATAACACTAACACTCCCAAATGCAGCTCTCTGGTTTCGAGTGGTTTTGCCGGTCAAGCAGCAGCCATATACGGAAGCGGCTATAACCTTTACAGCAATCCCTATGCTCGAACAGGTGTGAATCTCCTGGGAAATTTCTCGCATTCCACTTTCCACGCCTTTCAATTGGACATTAACCATCGATTCGGCTCCCACTTACAGTTCCAGGCAAACTACAGTTTTGCTAAAGTCCTAAGTGACTCTGCGGACGCAACGACCGGCAATTCAGCGATAACGAAAATAGAATTCTTCCGAAGCGCAGCGAATCCGCAACTGGACTACGGTCCAGCTTCTTTCGATATTAGACACTCTATAAAGATCAATTTCTATTACCTGCTTCCAGTCGAGAATATGCTAAGAAGCGGGGTGGCCAAAGCAACGTTAGGAGGTTGGAGCGTCAGCAGTATCATTATCAGACAATCTGGGACGCCATTTAGCATTGATAGCAATGTGCCCACATCTGATTACCGGGGATCTAACCCGCCACCCTTTACGACAGCAGATGCCCCCGGCGGTGTGCAAAATCTCATTTCTATTCGGGAGACACCGTGCGGCGTATTTTTCGTCGCCGCGAGTGCGCTAGCAACACCAAACAATTCCGGAAACGGCTGTTCTACGGTAGTCAATAACTCAGTCTTAAGAAATCCGATCGCAGGTCAGGTGGGCAGTTTACAGCCCAGATCGTTCTATAACCCGTGGGCCTCGGAAGTCAACCTCGGGATTCAAAAAACATTCCCATTTACGGAGCGGCAGTCAGTGAGAATTCGCTTTGAGGCCGTAAATTTGTTCAATCATGCGTCGTGGTACGTTCCCGACGACAGTAATTCTGACAACATTAACGCACCGATGATTAGTGGTCCTAACGGCACTACCTTTGGTAATACTTTCGGCCACGTCCTTTCGACTTTGTATCCGTCGCGTAAAATGCAGTTTACTATCCTTTATCGCTTTTAGGCGAGCATTACTAACTTGCAAGCCTACGGCAAAAGCGATCGGGGTTGTGTCCGCAAGGACAACGAAGATCGCATCCTCATCGAAGACTCCTGCGGCGTGTTTGTCGTTTGCGATGGAATGGGCGGACACCAGCATGGTGAACTTGCGGCGGAACTGGCAATTAGCGCTATCAAATACTTCATTACAAACTCAAGCGACCGGTTTGATCTAAGTTGGCCGTTTGGGTATACCTATGAGCTTTCCCTCGATGCGAATCGCCTGGTGACAAGTATCCGGCTGGCCAATCGTCAGGTGTGGCGAAAAGCTGAGCAGTCGCTTGAAAATACCGGCATGGGCACGACCGTGACGGCAGCGCTATTCAATGGCGATCAATGCGTAATCGGCAATGTGGGCGATACCCGCGCCTATCTTCTGCGAAGCGGTAGCCTGCAACAGCTGTCCACCGACGATACAATGCTCGCCACGATGTTGCAAAGAGGAGCGCTTTCGCCCGCTCAAGCGGCAGTCCATCCAATGCGCAGCGTGTTGACGCAAGCCGCGGGATCGCAGGAGACTCTCGACGTTCATGTCTGGGAAGGCGCGGTAATCCAGGGCGACAAACTACTGCTATGTACCGATGGCTTGTACAGTGTGGTCGACGAACCAACCATCCGAGCTACGCTGTCCGAAGCCACCGATGTCGAAACGACCTTGAATCGGCTGGTAACGTGCGCCCTCGAGAAAGGTGCCCCCGACAATGTCTCAGGCGTTTTGATATACCGGTAGCCACCGCGAAACCGTTATATTGATATGACCAGTTTGGGCCGATACCAAATACTTGAGCGATTGGGACGAGGATCTATGGGGACTGTCCATCGGGCTCTCGATCGAGTTCTTGATCGCGAAGTCGCCATCAAGACCATCAGCACTGGCTTGGATGTCGAGCCTGAAATCAAGGAACGTTTTTATCGCGAAGCCAAAGCCTGCGCCCGGCTTCAACACCCGTCGATCATAACGGTT